>CATXKN010000001.1 GCA_958370785.1 uncultured Collinsella sp.
AGACTTTGGTTAGGCCCACGTCCGAGGGACTCGGTAACCTTCCGCATTTCTTTTTACGGGAGCTATTGTAGACAAGCCCAAAGCCGGAACAACCATTATGACCGATGAACGGTATTTTTTCTTCGATAAACGGTATTTAGGCGGCACTTGAGGCCGATCCTTTTCTGCCGGCACCCGGGCACACTCCTTGTTTGGTGCAATGGGGTCAGGTTACTTTGCACCAATCATAAGTTGCGGTGAAATAGGGACTGAAAAGCCGCTCAAAAGGCCAAAACAGTCCGTATTCCACCGCAACTTCAAGAGGTTGGTGCATATGAACCTGTCCCCTTTGCACCAAAAAGGGCCCCGAGCGTAGTTGCTCGGGCCCTTAGTTCGCCTCGCTCTAGTGTGCGACGCGTATGTTACTTGCGCTTGCCGCCGCCGTCGCCGGGGCGACGGGAACTGCCGCCGCGCTTGCCGCCACGATTGTTACCATAGCTGCCACGGTTATCGCGACCGCCGGCACGACCGCCGCGGGATCCGGCCTGGTTGCCGCCACGCCCGCCGCGATAGCCGCCACGGCGCTCCTCGCGGGTGTCGTCGTAGTTGCGCCAGTCATCGCGACGATCGCGGCTGGCACGCGGGTCGCGACGATCGCGCGACTCATTCGAACGACCGGCGCCGCTGCGGCCGCCGTTGCCACGAGCGCCCTCGCGACGCTCACCACCGCGGCCGCCCTCGCGGCCTCCGCGCTCGTCAAAGCGCTTGCCGCCGCGGGACTCGCCGCCGCGGGTACCGCGCTCGTCACGCGAACCACGGCCTTCGCCGCCATGTCGCTCATCGCGCTCGCCATCGCGACCGGAGCGACGACGGTCACCCGAGCCGCGCTTGCCGCCGCGCGAACCACGGCCTTCGTCCTCGCGCTCAACACGACGACGACCGCCACGGTCCTCGTCCTCACGACGGCGGCGGTGTGCCTCGCCCTGGAACTGCTTGGCACGACGCTCGGCACGGTTGCCGCGCGGGGCCTGCTCGACGGCAGCAGCACCGGCGCGCTCCTCGGCAGCCACCTCGCGGGCCACACTCTCCACGGCCTCGTCCACGCGAGCCTGAACGCCCTCGCGCACGCGGGTCTTGCCACCACGCTTGGGACGGCTCGGGCGCTCACCGTCGCCGCGACGCTCATCGCGACCGCGGTTGGAACGACCGGCAACATCGCCGTAATCGTCGCCGTTGCGTTTGCCGTCGCGACGCGCCTGCTCAAGCTTCTTCTTGCTCTTGGACTTGCCGCGCTTGGTCTTCTTCTTCACCTTAAAGGCCGCAGGGTCGCGCTCGGGGTCAACTGCAGGCGGATTGGGACCCACATGCAGGTCGCCGGCGTCATAAATGTCGGCCGTCTTGTCCATGAGCTTCTCGATCTCGTAGAACTCATCGACGTCCTGCTCGGTCACAAACGTAATGGCCCAGCCCAGCTCGCCGGCGCGGCCCGTGCGGCCGATGCGGTGGATGTAGTCGGTCGGCTCTGCCGGCACGTCAAAGTTCACGACGTAGCGCACGTCGCTGATGTCGATGCCGCGGGCGAGCACGTCGGTCGCCACCAGCACGTCAACGGTGCCGTCGCGGAAGGCCGAAAGCGCGCGCTCGCGCTGGGCCTGGCTGCGGTTGCCGTGGATCGCGGCGGCCTTGATGCCCTTGCGCTCCAGACGACGGCAGCAGCTGTCGGCGCGGTGCTTGGTGCGCATAAAGACGATAGTGCGCTCCGGGCCCTCCTTTTTGAGGAACTCGGGCAGCAGGTTGTTCTTGGCCTCGATGGACACCGGGAACACAAACTGGTCGACGGTGTCGGCGGTCGACGTGGCGGGCGCGATCTCCACGCGGGCCGGATCGCTCACCAGGTCGGTGATCTCGCCCACGGCCTCCTCGTCGAGCGTGGCCGAGAACAGCAGCGTCTGGCGCTCGGCCGGCGTCTCGCGCACAATACGGCGGACGGCGGGCAAAAAGCCCATGTCGAGCATGCGATCGGCCTCGTCGAGCACCAGGACCTTAACCTCGTCCAGGTGGCAGGCACCCTGCTCGATCAGGTCGACCAGACGGCCCGGCGTGGCGACCAGGATGTCGCAGCCGTACTTGAGTGCCGCGGTCTGGGGCTTGTAGCTCACGCCGCCCACGACGGTCACGGCGACATGGCCGGTGACGTCGGCAATCTTGCCGGCGACCTCATCGATCTGCTGGGCAAGCTCGCGCGTGGGGGTGATGACGAGCATCGCGGGGCCGCGGCCGTTGCCCTCGGGCTTCTTGGCGCCGCGACGGCGGTTGCGGCCGCCACGCTCGCGCACGGGCTTGGGCGGAGCAATGTGCTCCAGATTGTTCATGGTCGGCAGCAAAAAGGCAGCCGTTTTGCCGGTGCCGGTCTGAGCGGCGGCAAGCAGGTCACGGCCCTCGAGCACCACGGGGATCGAGCCAGCCTGGACAGGCGTAGGCGCCGTGTAGCCCAGGTTCTCGATAGCACGAAGCATCTCGTCCGAAAGACCCAGCTCGTCAAAGGCGGGCAGGTTCTCGGTCGCGGACTCGACGGTCTCGGCGGCGCTGGCCTCGTCGGCAGCATCGAAGGCAGCCTGGGTCATGGCCTCGCGGGCCTCGTCCAGAATCTCGGCGTCGGTGACGTCGGATACAGAATTACGCATATGTTGTTGTTCCTTATCTGCACGCGTTATGGGCACGGCATGCGGCCGCGCGGGGCGTGCTTGGTAGTGCGCTAATACATACAAAAACAGGTGCGCACAGAGAGGACGTTGCTCAGCACGCTGGCGATCGCTTTGGCAGCCCTATCACGCGCCGTCCAGACGCAGCGGCCCTAAGCGATGGAGCAGATTCGCCGCCGGTTAGTATACCCGCGCTTCGCATGCCCCCACGTAAACCACAGATGACGGGGCGAACGGGGGCCGAGCAGAGACTCCCGCCGGACAACATCTCAATCAGTAACATCTACGGAGCAAATCGGGTCTCAGATGTTACAGACCGAGACAGAAGACTCCCCCGTCAGGCAATGTCTCAATCTGTAACAATTACTCGGCGAAATCGGTCCTTACTGTTACAGATCGAGACAACCCGCTATCCCAGGACACAACATCTCAATCTGTAACAGTTATCGAGCAAATTGAGCTGTAGATGTTACAGATTGAGATTATTGGCCGGCGGGGCAGCACTGGCTCCAACGCCGACAGCGGCACCGACCCCCTTATTCCTTCACGAACTGCGGCGTGGGCGTGTAGTTTTCGAACCTCCATGCGTCAAATCTACTCAGCTCACTCATCATGCCGCCCGTGACTCCGCTCATAGTGTCATAACCCGTTTGAACCTCAAGCCCGTAATCGTCGCCCTTAAATACGCTGATGCCACCTTCCATGCTGGGATTAAACACAAACGTCAGCGTCGCCTGGCCAGCCTTGGCCCCAGTAATCTCGTCGGCGCTGGCAGGCTCGTCATAGTCATCGTCATAGTCTTCGTCATAGTCGTCGTCATAGTCTTCGTCATAGTCGTCGTCATAGTCGTCGACTTCACCGATCCTAAAGCCCATAAACCCGCTGTCGCCGATTTCCTCAATACTCACGTCATCTTTTTTAAAGACCATGTGACCGCTCAGGTCCTTCCTCGAAAGCGAATAATCCGTCGAAAGCTCAACAGAAATCGTTCCGGCGACTTCGTCAAAGTTAGAGATCTTGAGGTAAGTGTCGGGCGTACCGTCCTCATCGAAGTCCTCGTAAGTACCCGAGATGTCAGCCATCGGTTCCGTGTCGCCGTCATCATCGCAAAGGTCGGAATAATCGAAACACCATCCCGTAGCCTCATCGAAGGAGTACACATATTCCTGATGATACGAATCGTCAAAGTACCAAGGCACCTCACCGGGAACATCTTGTTTAACCGTGCACGATGAGCCTTCGAGCTCGGAATCCACGTCCGTCAGTCCGTTTTCCTCGTCAAAGTCGATGCCCCTTGTGGGTTCGGTCGATACCTTATTGGATTTCAAAGACACATTCGACACCACGCCGCCCGAGCCCTTAAGGCCGGTAAACGTAAGGTCTATCGTCGAACGGAAACTACGATTCTCTGTGACCACCTGTGCTGAGCCGTTCACCAGACCATTGCTCTCCGTAACGTTGTCCACCTTGACGGACTTGACTTTATACGCCGAAGAATTGACGTAGTCGCTGGAAACAAAGCCGCCAAAACTCTCGCCATACTGCTCGTCCACCGTCTTTTTGACAGCCGCCGTCGTCTGGTCGACCATCTTTTGGTGCTGAGCCTTCTGCCAGAACGAGAATCCCGCAAAGCCGCCGACGCCTATGACAATAACGACAACGGCGATGGCCAGGCCTACAGCGACCCTCTTTCCTCGACGGGGCTTCTTAGCAGGAGCCATCGGCATGGGGGCCGGAGCAGAGTCCGGCTGGAACTGCTGAGGTTGAGCCCAGTACTGCTGCTCCGGCTGAGCCTGCGACTGATCCCAATACTGCTGAGCATAATCGGCAGTATTCGCCATCGGCTCGTCAAAACCCTGGTCCATGACCCGGGCGCCGCAAATGGGACAAAACGTCGTGCCCGGCACCAACTCGCTACCGCAACTTGAGCACCTCATGGCATCTCCCCTCAACAATGCAGAGCCACCCACGCGAGCGAACGCGCTGGTAAGCTCCTCAACCTCTTCTTGGCGCAAGCATATGGGAGATATCGCGAAAGACGTTGCGCAACAATTCCAAGCGGTCGTTTCCACACCGCCAGCAGCAGGTTTGTCTCAATCCGTAACAGTTACGGGTCAAAACTGAGTCTTAGTGTTACAGATCGAGACCGAAGAATCCCCCTCCGGACAACATCTCAATCTGTAACATCTGCTGAGCAAAACGGGTCTTTACTGTTACAGATTGAGATGTTTGATGTGTTGGGTGGAGAACTATCTTGATCTGTAACAGGTAGAGGTTGAAATCCCGTCCAGTTGTTACAGATTGAGACGAAATCTATACACACGAACATCACTATTGGCGCCGTCGCAAGGTTTTTCGCAGTGTTGCGCAACAACTTTGTCCTATACCGCAGGTACCATAGATTCGAACGCAAGAACCATCAAAAGAAGGGAGCTCACCTTATGTTTTGCACGCAATGCGGAACGAAGCTGCCTGACGACGCACGCTTTTGCACCAATTGCGGAGCGTCCGTAGCGCCCAAGGCAGCAACCCAGGCTCCGGCGCCCGCCGAGACACAGACTGCTGAACCTGCACCCGGCGAGGCGCCCGCCGTTGATCCGGGCGAGACCGTCGTTACGCTCGATGCCGTTGAGCCGACGTCCGAGCCCGCACCTGCACCCGAGACCGTCACCGACCCCGGCGAGACGGTCGTCACGCTGGACGCTGTCGATGCAGATCCCGGCGAGACCGTGGTGACCCTCGACGCCGCAGACCCGGAGTCGGACGCCGAGCCCGTCGTCATCGACGACGCCGCGCCCGTTGACGCCGCCGAGGCCAACGAGATCTTCGAGACCGACGACAACGCGGCCGTCGCCGTCTCCTTCCCCGGCGACGATGCAGCCGAGCCCGCGGCCGTCGCCGACGACCCCACTACGCTCGTCAACGTCAACGACGACCCCACTACCATCGCCGAGTTCGACGAGGATGCCCAAGCAACCGCCGAGGCCATGGAATCGCTCGGCGTGGCACACCCCACGGCCGGTGCCACCGTCGTCGACCTGCCCCAGCAGCAGATGACCGACACCACCATGCAGGCAGCGCCTATTCCGCAGCCGCAGCCCCGACCGCAGATGCCCATGTCCCAGCAGCCGCAGCAAAAGAAGCGCCGCTGGCCGGTCTTCGCGGGCCTTGGTCTGGTCGCCGCCGGCGCCGCCGTGGCAGCCATCCTGCTGCTCACGCCCAACGCCAACGCCGTCGAGATCACCTCGGGCAGCCAGGACGCCGTCGTGTGCACGGTCGACACCAAGGTCCTGCCCAAAAAGAAGGACCGCGTGATCCACAGCTACACCGCGACCCTCACGCCCAAGAACGGCGGCAAGAGCTACAAGATCAAGGTCAAGGGCGACGACGGCTTTACCATCGGCGACTTTGGCAAGGTCAAACCCGGCGACTACAGCTGCAAGATCGAGGACACCAAGGGCAATACGGTCCAAAACTTCAACACCACCGTGGTTAAGAAGGACGACACCAGCGCCGAGAAGCCTGCCGAGAGCGTGACCGTCAACACCCCCAAGAAGGATGACGACGCCTCTACCAGCACGGACAACGGCAGTTCCTCGGACACGACCTCCAAGGACGACACCAGCAGCGACGATACCAGCAAGGACGACTCCGCGACCGAGAACGATTCAAGCACGTCGAGCGACAGCACGAGCAGCTCCAAGCCCAGCAAGTCCGACAAGAAGACCGACACGTCCAAGGACACCACGAACACCACCGCGCCCGCCACGATTGACGACACGACGTACAAGGCGGCCTGCACGGCTTACAAGAGCAAGCTCAACAGCCTGATCAAAAAGCATGGCGAGCCCGAGCTTGTCTCGACCGGCACGAGCGACTACCAGATCAGCGGCGTCCAGTTTGCCCAGCTCGTCGACTTTAACGGCGACGGCCTCGAAGAGCTCGTGACCGTTCACTCCAAGACCAAGGCAAAGTCCTTCAACAAGAAGACGCGCCTTTCGAACGGCGACTACGTCCTCGACGTGTGGGGCTACAACGGCAAGAAGGTCATCAATCTCTACAGCGGCTCACCGGAGGCGTCCAACGGCGGCTATGTATTTGTAACCTTTAAGACCATGATCGGCGACTCGAGCAATCACGTCTATCTGACCCAGCTCATGTCCGACGACACGGCCGTGCTCGTTGACGACGATGCCGAGTACAAGTATTTCACCTACGACGGCACTGAGTTTAAGGCCGCCGAGGGTGAGTTCCACGGCGACGACTTCAACTACCAGAGTGCCTTCCTCATCAAGGGCTACAGCGACAACCTGGAGGACCAGGACGCCTCTGCCCCGGAGGGCGCCATCGACACCTCCAAGCTCAACCTCAACAACACGGTCGATACCGTCGAGCAGACCTTGATGGCGCTCACCACCAAGATCAGCGGCACCGATACTGATGCTGATGCGAACAGCAGCAAGTCGACCGACTCGTCCAGCAGCAAGTCGAGCTCCAGCAAAAAGTCGAGCAAGTCGAGCAGCTCCAGCAAGTCGTCCAGCTACGACGACTCCGACGATGGCTACGACTCCGACTACGACGACAGCTACGATGATTCCAGCGACTACGACGATAGCTACGACGACTCCACGGACTCCGTGCCGCCCACCGAGTTCACCGACGTCGACGAGTAGCGCCGAGCGCCACAGTCTCATTTCACAAAGAAGTGCCCCGTTTCCACCAGGGAAACGGGGCACTTTCTTGTAAGCGAAACTATTTAATGTAGATCGAATCGATGATGTACTCCCAATCGGAGTCGCCCGAAAGCGAATCGTACGACCCAAGCCACAAGTTGGTCGATTTACCCACGTTGTTCGTCTTCCCGATCGTGTTAAACCCCGAGCTGAAGTGGTTGGAGATCATCAGCGTTCCCACCGTGTTGCCATCGTGGACAATCTTGTAATCGACCCACAAACCGTTCTTGACGCCACTGTACGTGCCCTGTGAGGTCTTTACGTCCCAGTCGCTCCCCCAGTCCTCGGGAACTTCGAACGTAAACACGTCGCCGTCGTAAGTGCGGCTCTTGCGACTCGCCTCCGAGACGGCCGCGTTATAGCTCGCGACCGCACCGTTACGCGCCGAAGAAGCCAAGCCCGCCAGACGGTCGGCCTCGTCCTTGTCGTCGCAGCCACCCTGGCGCGCGTAATTCTGCGCCATGGTGATCTCGCCAGCCTCAACGTCCACGGCATTGATTGGATCGCCGAGCTCAAACTTGGCATTCTCGCGCAGATCGAGCTTCTCGCCCTTCTTGAGTGCGTCGCCCAGCTTAATGCTCACCGAAACGTTGGGTACGTCCCAAATCTCGCCATCAGCACCCAAGGGCGACGCGGCCACTGCAAGGCTGTAGCTACCCTGCATGAGCTTGATACCGTTGCCCTCGCTATCGACATAAAAGACCGTATCCACGTCCTTGCCGTCAACGTCGGTTCCCGTCACGTGCACCGGCAGCTTGGTGGCGCCGGTATCGGTATCCCACTGCATGCCGGTCGCCGTGATGCGCACCGGGTGCTTGGAGTGCTTGACGGCCTCTTCTTCCTTCTTCTTTTCGATACGCTCAATCTCGGCCTGCTGTGGGCGATACACGCCAAAGTAATAGCCGGCGCCGCCACCCGCAAGAATAGCCACCAGCACGCCAACAGTAATCAGTGCAGCCTTCTTGCCGTTCTTCTTGGGCCGCTGCGGACCAGGACCGCCTGCACCCATGTCGCAGACACCCGGCACGTCGACCGGCGGCATATAGGGCGGCAAGTCGCTGGCGTCCGTTACAGAAGCAGGCTGCCCATAGCCCTGCTGCGTCTGACCAGGCTGCTGGTACGTCGGCTGTGCCGGAGCAGCATCAGCGGGCCCAAACTCCTCCATAGGGGCGCCGCAGCTGATGCAGAAGTGCTGGCCGTCGGGTACGTACGAACCGCATTTAGTGCAAAACATAAGGTTCTCCCTTGCAACAATTCCGTAACTCAGAGTGTAACCCGCGCTCCGCCAACAACGTTGCGCAACAATAGCCACCTCATAGCAAAAGGCCCCGCGGAAGATCCGCAGGGCCTACGATAGTCTCCTGTAGACGGGGCCGAGTCTAGCCCGCCAGCAGGCGTATCGACGAAATTAGTCCTCCTTGAGGACAAAGGAGCACACCAGGCCGGCAGCCGAGAAGATGAGCGTGAGGATGGCGCCGAATGCAGGCTGGATAAACGGCTTGATGGACGCGATGATTCCGGCAGTGCTGCTGCTACCCATCGAGGTAAAAGCCGAAACCAGGTTGCTCTCGATCTGACCGTTAACGACAAAGGACGCGATCACGCAGACCAGCGAAATGGCGGCAGTGGCGCCAAAAGCGGCTATCAGAACGACGTCGTTCTTCTTGACAAACTTGAGGACGACGCCGGCAATCAGTGCAGCCAGGCAGGCAACCCACAGCACAAAGAAGATGGTGAGGACGTTGGCCGCCAGGTTAATGGAGCCCACGGCGCTCTGGGCCTGCTGCAGTGCCGGAAGATCGGCATAGCTCGACATCTGCGTAATATAGGTATTGGCCGCCGATGCGATACCACGCAGGCTACCGGAAAGGCTAAAGACGTGCGGCATATCGAACGAGGTGTTGATGAATGCCTTGAAGGCGCCGCCCAGCTGCTGCTCGATCATAGCGGTGCTCGAGCCGCTCGCAGCCTGCTGCAGGGCATAGTCGAGGCCCTTGTCGGCAAACGGCAGCGCGACCCACGGCTGGAACATGCAGACGAACGATGCCACGGCGCCGCCAAGCATGGCGAGGGAACGCTTGCCAAAGCCCGTCGCCGCCGACAGTGTACCCTGGAAGTTGGAACCGGAGCTGCCAAGCCCGTGATGCGCGGAGGGTGCAGGTGCGGGCGCGGCAAAAGGCTGCTGCGGAGCCGGAGCCTGACGGGTAGGAGCTGCCTGCGGCGCAGAAGAAGCACTAACCATAGACTGACCGCAGTTACCGCAGAAGACCGCGCCATCGGGCTGCTGGGCTCCACAATGAGGACAGAACATTTCATTCCCCTTTCTTAAGGGAGCGGCCGGGCTCGATACCGCGTCCGCTCGTTCACCTTTGACAGTTAGAATCATCCGTCCAAAAACTCGAAAGTTGTTGCGCAACATGGAAAGCGACGGCAAGTTTTTTACCTGCCGTCGCTCGTCTACAACGTTTTACCTGGTACAGACCGTTATCTGTTAACGAATCTCGACCGTAAAGACCTCATTGCCCATCTTGAGCTTATCGCCGTTCTTGAGCTTGACGAGCTCGCCGGGCTCCAGGCGGTTGCCGTTGATGCACGTGCCGTTGGTAGAGTTCTTGTCCTCCACGGCAAAGCATTGGCCCGTGTAGCGCACCAGCAAGTGCACGCGCGAAATAGCCGTGTTGCCCTCGATGCGGACATTTGCCGCCGAGCCCTTGCCCACCGTGGCGGGGAACTCGGTAATGTCATAGCGGGTTCCGCGCTCGCGGATCAGTGCCATACGCGGACCATAGGCAGAACGCGGCACATCGGAGGCGATGCGGGGCAGCTCCGAGGACGACGGATGATCCGAGGACGCCATGAGATCGTCGAGCACCGTCACGCCCGTGCTGGGACGGTTGTAGACCGCGTGGGGCTGGTTGTAGCCGGCAGCCGGCTGGTTAGCGCCAGCCGCGGGGCCACGAGGGATCACCACGTTACCGTTGGCCCCGGCAGGAGCGGCCGTAGGGGCAGCAGCAGGATGCGAACCGGGACGCACGGCAGGACCGGCGTCCGGGATGTTGGACGGACGGTTGTGCGAAGTACGGGCGGGGCGCTGCACCGGCTGCTGAGGAGCCATGCCGGCAGCAGGACGACCAGCCTGCGGCATCTGGGGCTGCGCCATGGGTGCCACGCCAGGACGAGCCGTCTGCGGCATCGGAGCCGCAGCGGGGCGCTGAGCGCCCATGCCCGTCTGCGCACCAGGCGCCTGCACGGGGCGCTGCTGCTGAGCAGGAGTACGAAGCGTGGCCGCGGCGGCAGAGGCGCCACCGGGCATGTACTTGGCAAGCTCAGAGCCGCACTTTAAGCAAAACTTGCTGGTATTGGGGTTGTTGTATCCGCAGTGACCACAAAACATGATGGGTCCTTTCCGGCGCCAGGCGCCTTATTGTGCGATCTTGACGAGCTTGGGGTTCTCGGCCGAGGTGTCGAGCGCCCAAAGCGTAGAAGACTTGCCACTATTATCTGCCACAAAGAGCGTCGTGCCGTTGAGCCACAACGCCGAAGTTGAAGGATCGAGGTCGAGTCCGGCCTTGTCGGCAACCTTGTCGTAGTCACTCGAAAGGCCCGAGCTCGCATCGATCCAACCGAGCTCGCCCCCCGAGAGCACGAGCGCGCAACCGTGGCTATTGGCCCACAGGATACCCGCATCGGCATAAGCGTCAAACGAGCTAAACGTACCGCCCTGGGTGCAGCGCGAAAGCGTGGTGTGCCCATCGGCGCCCGTCAGCACGGCATAGAGCGTGCCCTCGCCAAAGAAGGCATTCTTGAGCTGCTCGGAGCCGGCAACGTACGAACCAAAGGGGCCGTGCGTCTCTTGCGGATGCTCTGCCTCAGCCTCGGCATTCTCCTGCTCAAGCGTAATCTCCGCAGCAGACGAAACATCGCCGAGCGTCGCCTCGCACACGGTCCAACCCGTATCGGTGGCAACCACCACATCGCAATGGGCGTCATCGGCAAACAGCCAGGCGCTCGATGCCGGCTGGGCGGCCACCAGATGTGCCGCGTCCTTGTCGAGACGCCACACACAGGCCTTGCCGTCCTTGAGCGTCATGGCAACGGCGGTGCCATCGCGCACGACAAGCCCCTCAACATCGCCCTCGAGTGTCGCCACCGTCTTGACCTTGACCTTGGACTTGTCCTTGCCGCCCGCCTGCTTGGCGCACTCGGCAACATCCTCAATCTTCATGACGCTGGCACCGTCCGCATAATACAGATCGCCGTCGCAAACGTTCAGGTGCTTCGCGGTGGTCTTGGTAAGCACAGTCGCATCCACGGCTTTGGTGCCCGAAGCCTTGCGCGCCAGGATATGCGAGCCATCCGCCCAATACAGATACGAGCCGTCGCACACCATCGCGTCGCCGCCCAGGCCCGCCTTGGCTTGCGCCTTAATCTTGCGGTCGCCGCCCATAAGGTCGAGCTTGCTTTCGGACTTCTTCTTTTGGGCCGAGACCTGCTGCGCCTCGCGCTTAAGATCCTGATCGCCCTTCCAAGCCACGCCAACGCCCACGACCACCGCAACAACCAGCACGGCAGCCACGACAATCGCAATCTTTTTCGCCAGCGGCTTGCGGACCGCGGCGCGCGCGTTATCCAGATGAGGCGTCATGCGCGGGGCCGCAGCGCCCTTACCAGCAGAGGCATTGGGGTTGACCCCCGCATCGCCATCCAGGTTATCGAGCGAGAACAGCGCGTCCTCCCCCGTCGGAGCCTGTGCGACAGGGTTTGCGGTCGGCGCGGAAGTCTTCGCAAACCGACGGCCAGGCTTCTTCGCGGGCGACTCGTCGGCCGGCTCAGCAGCTTGCGTGGCAACATCGGCAGCCTCGCCAGTGCCGGCAGCGTGCGACCCAACACCCACCGCAGCATCCTCGCCCGCACTCAGCGGCGCCCCGCAAAACGGGCAGCAACGCATTCCCTCATCGACCGGCTGTCCGCAAAACGGGCACAGTGCCTGTTTGGAACTCATCGATCAATCCTTTCCTAACAAAAATGGCGCCCCGCCCAGCAGTGGGGCAAGGCGCCGTAAAGCTCACAGATGCACAAGCGTCTTGCGAAGAGCTTACTTCTCCTCGTTCTCCTTGCGCTTCTTGGCGACGACCATGTAGATACCGCCAGCGACGACAACGATCGCGACGATGGTGCCAACCATAAGCGGCAGGTTGTTCATCCACAGAACGAAGGAGTCGTTGGTGACGAGCACGCCCGTGGCCTTAAGCTCCTTGGACTTGTTGCCCGCGGCATCCCAAGCGACAACGGTGACGTCCTGCTTAGAGGAGCTGCCGTCGAGCGTGAACTCGCGGATCGGGCTCTTCTCGAGCTGGTCGGCCGTGAAGGTGGCCACGGTCTTGCCGTTCACCTTGATCTGAGCCTTCGAGAGCTTGAGGTTGTCCTCGAAGCTCACCTTGGCCTTGTGCGAGGACTCCTCGTACTTGCCGTTGGAGGCAAGGTCGACGAAGGAAGCGATAGGCGCGGTGTCGTCAACGGCGAAGTTGATCTCGGCAGCGGCACCGGACTTCTTGGCGTTCTTGCCCTCCATGGTGTTCTCGGAGGAGTTGCCAGCGGCATCCTCGCTGTGGAACAGCACGCGGTACGCGCCGTCCTTGTCGTAGTTGGACTTGCTGACGGTGTAGTTGTACTCGCTCCAACCGCTCGACGTGTCGGAATCGGTGGTGTAGTTGTCACCGCTCTTGAGCGTCGTGTTCTTGGTGTCGCGGGTCAGCTCGACAGAGGTCTTGTTGTCATCAAGGCCGGACGGGTTGATCTCGGTCACCTTAACATCGGTGGTCTTGGAGCTCTTGAGGTACTGGTCGAGCATCTTGCCGGTGTTATCGGAGATGACGTAGGTCGAACCAAAGCGGTTGACCGACCAGGTGACAGCCTCGGACTCGGTGTTGCCGGCCAGGTCGATAGCCTGAACGGTCAGGGTGTAGACGCCGTCGTTGCCCTTGGTCTTGGCCGGGTTGAGGTAGCTCACGGACTTGTCGGTAGCCGAGGTGTTGATCGCGGCGCCCGCATAGGGGTTCGGATCGTCCTTGGACAGCGGGTAGCTGATCTTGGAAACCTCGATGGAGGTGCCATCGGCAAGGTTGGTGTCGTGAACGGCAGCAGTCGGGGCGACCTCACCGGCGTAGGCCGTGCGGTTGACGACATTCTGGATGTCGATCTTGGGCTTGATGGTGTCGATCACAAACTCAGGCGAGGTGTAGGACTCGGACTTGTTGGAAGCCAGGTCCTCACCGGAGACGGAGAGCGTGTAGACGCCCTGACCCGGGAAGGTCACCGTAGCGGTATGGGTATCGCCGTTGCTGGACCAGCCGCCGATCTGGGCAGGAGTAGCCTCGTCACCGTTGCCGGCAGAGACCGGAGCCTCGATCTTGAACAGGTTCGGATCGAAGTTGTGCTCCTCAACCGTAATGGTAGCCGTACGAGCAGCGTTGTAATACTTACCGTTCTGAGCAGCCTCAGTGTTCCAAGACACGTTCAGCTTAGGAGCGGTCTTATCGATGGTGAAGGTGTCGCCAGAGAAGGCAGAGGCAGCCGGAGTGCCAGCAAGATTCGCATAGCTAACCGCAGAAACCTTGCAGTCCGCATCGCCCTTGACACCAAAGGTGTAGGAGAACGTCCAAGTGTCGTTACCCGCATCCTTGAGATCACCTGCGGTGACATTAAAGGTGTCGTTACCGTCGGTAATCGTGGTAATAACCTGATCGCGATCGTATTTCTGCACGTAGTCACCGAAGGGATCCGTCACAGTAATAGTAAAAGTACGGTTAGCGTTGTAATAGCCTCGGCCATTGGCCTCGCGCTGGACGTTGTTATTATCAAAACCAGAAGTAATCGTTGGCGCCGAAGCGTTCTGGATTAATTCGATATCAGCAATCTTGGCATCAGAATCGGCCTGAGTAACAGCCTTCTCCATTTTGTTGCCAGCAACATCGGATGTCTTCACCTTAATGTTCTTGGCATACACCTTTTGATCGGAAGCGTTGCTCGAAAGATCGTAGGTAAAGAGGTTGCCATTCGGCTTACCGACAGGATTACCAGAGCCCGAGTTCTCGCTTCCACTTGATTTGGCATTTTTGCCGTACACATATGAGATTTCCGGAGTGCCCGAAAGGCCTGAACCGTTATCTCCATTCGGATCGAACACGTCAACCGTAAGCCCCAGTTTTTTAGTAACAAACTTGGAATCGTTTGTCAGATTGTCATGGGTTTTCGGGTTGCGAGTATTGAAGTCAGAAATCAAGGCGGAGGTCTTCAGCACGGGAGCAACAGTGTCTCGACGATAAGCAAGGTTGCTCGTCTGGGTAATCACGCCATCCGCATCAATTGAGTAAAGATGGATACCGCCGTGATCGCCATCGATAGCCGTGTTGCCCGGATCGACCTTTTTGTTCTTGTTTTTACTTAGCTCTTCGGAGGTAATTGCAGTAGGATCATCAGCCGTCGTAAGCATGTGATCTTCCCAGCCGAATGTAACCGGAGCAATCTTTTCATCCTTGCCGGTACCATTTAACCAGTAAGTCGCATTCTCCTCGTACTGCTTGGAAGTCATCTCTTTATTATTTCCGCCATTATCGGCATACGCAATAATGCCAGTTGTAGCCCATGCCTTTTCGTCAACGGGGGAAATTGTCACCGTATCGGGGACTTCAATTTGGTAATTCGAGTAAGCATCGTCCTTGACGCCTTCCGCCTCGTGGAAGGTAGTCTTAGTGCTGCCACCCGCAACCTTCAATCCATCAAAGGTGACACTGCTAAAGTAATCGACCTTAACATCATCGCCGTACTGCTTTTTAATCTCGTCTTTCACGGCCTTGTTGGCGCTGTCTTTGACGAATTCCTGCTGCTTCTCTTGGATACGGGCGGCGTAGCTATCATTCAGTTCAAGTTTGACCGTCGCCCTCGCGACAGGCTGCACGGTGACTTTCGTGGTCTTAGCGACAGTGTTGTCAGGATAGAGCCAATTGACATCAAAACTCACAGGGTCGGTATGCTTCGAGGCCTTGACGGGGCTAACGGTTACCGTATAGGTATCTGCATCGACCTTGGCGGTAAAGCACTTATCCGAATCCTGATAATTTTCCAAAGGCTCGGGCACCAGGCCAGAAGTCACAGCGCCGGTAGCAAAGGAAACAGACTTATCCTCGCCCTTGTAGACAAGCCCCTCAATGGCCTTGTCAGACAGGTTGTCTACAACATTCGCCCAGATATCAGATGAATTTACATCAAGAATGTAGCTCTTTGCGTCAACGGGAGCATACTCCCCCTCTTGGTTGGGAACAGGAGTGGGCACCTTCTGCTGAGCCTTCTTGTTCTCCTCTTTGGTCGTCGAGCCGGCATCTTCAGCCCCAGTCGACTCGCCGGTACCGGTATCCTCTTTAGAGCCCTCGGAAGGTTGATCAGTATAGAAGTAGGTAAACTTATACTTCACCGAAGCAACAGGGACGTTAACCTTTGCACTGCATGCGGTTTTAGAGGTGATGGTAAGATTCCCGTCCTTCATCTCAGCCTTAACACCAGCGTTGTCAGAAGTCGGATTTCCCGCAACCGCATCAGAAATGTCCGTAATCATGATATCGGTGATCGAAGCGCCAGGATGTGCTGCCTCTGCTTTTGCTTTTGCATCGTTGAGGATGGCATCGTAGCTGCCCGTCTTATCGTGCAGTACCTCAGTCTTAAGCTTGCCAACGAGCCACTCGGTAAGATCCTTTTTGGAGATGGAGCAGGAAGCCGTTCCGTCAGTTCCCTTGGCGGGATGAGCGTCAAAACCAAGCGATACGGTGTTCACCTTATCGAACCTACCGTACACCTCACCCTTATTCGACGTCTCGGCACCCTTCGCCGGCTCGGCCGTCGAGCTCTCCGCGGCATACGCGGCGGTCACGGCCTGGGCGATCGGGGTGGTGGGGATGGTCGAGGTGGCCATCACGGTGGCGAGGATCACGGCTGCAGGCTTACGTGAATACGCCTTGAGTTTATCAAACACAGACATCGTTCGATTTTCCTTCCCTAGTTGCAAACCCGATCGAGAGACTCGTCGGTATGAACTACGATCACATTCTGTTTGAGTATGAAGCGGAATCCGTCATCCTCGTGTTGAGCAACACCTTGTGAACCGATGTTTTCATAAACATCGCCCTCATCAAGCATGTCGGTCTCGGATTCGGACGCCTCGGCGCCCTCGTCGAGCAGGCCGGTCTCCTGCTCGGAGTCCTCGTCGGTCTCGTCGAGCAGACCCGTCTCGCGCTCGGACTCCTCGTCCTCCTCCACGAGCAGGCCCGTAGAACGCTCGGACTCTTCGTCGTCCTCGACCAGGACACCCGTCGGACGCTCGGAATCCTCTTCGTCCTCGGTAAAGACGCCGGTCGGTCGCTCGGAATCTTCCTCGTCCTCAACCAAAACGCCGGTCGGTCGCTCGGAATCTTCCTCGTCCTCCACGAGCACGCCGGTCGGACGCTCGGTATCAAGATCGTCCTCGGTCAGCACCTCGGTCGGGGTCTCGCTGCCGGCAAAGCCCTCGTCGTCGCTCTCATCGCGGACGGGTTTCTCCACCGTGGCGGCGTGCGCCTTGGCGTGATGGGCGGATGCGGGCTCGTCGCTGATGGGCGCGACCACCGTGGTCAGGTTGTCGTCGCCCTCGGGGCCCTCATGCGCAATGTCGGTCACACGGTCGTCGCCCTCGAGGCCACCAAGCACGGAGCGGGCGGGGTTGCCGGACTTTTTAGCACCGGCACCGCGCGAGCCGCGCGTCGCACGACGGCGTGTGCCCTCGCCAGACGTGGGCACACGCTTGCCCTGGAGGAAGCGGATGGCGTTGATGACATCCATCTTCACAAACACAACCACCGCGGCGACGGCGAGCACGGCCGCGAGAACAAACGCGGCGATCGCTACGTAAAAGTAAACGTTTTCCATGTTCGCCCCTCCTTAATCCTCGGCGACGACGGCGTTGGAATACACCGTGGTGATCTTGCGCTGGACCTCGTTCTCCAGGCGCTGAATGGTCTCGTCGCGACGCTGCTCGGCATCGTCATCCTTGGGCGAGACGGACTTAAGACCCGAATCGACCTTCTTGTAGAGCTTCTCGGCCTGCGACTTCTTAATACCGGCGGCCTTGAACTTATCCATGTAGGTCTCCATGGCGTTGGAGATCAGCGCGTAGCTGTCCAGGCGCACCGTCTCGTTGGACTCGCTGGCGATCTCGTTGGCCAGGTCCTCCAGGTTGCCCCAGTACTCCTTGTACATGGAATCGGAATCGTCGTCGGTCTTGACCGCGATGGCGATCTTGGTCGTGAACTGCGCAATGCCGTTGTAGATCTTGGCCTTGTCGCGGTTCTCGAACGACGGATCCTCCGCGGCGTTCTTAAAGTACTCGGCAGACGCCTTGATGCGCGTGGTGCGGTTGGCGTCCTCGTCGTCCTTGCTGCCGCCATAGGAGTAGAAGTACCAGTACAGACGTCCCATCTCGTAAGACAGCTCCGAGAACCTGCTCGAATTCTCGAGCTCGGTCAAGTTCTGCTGATACACGTCGTCGAGCTGCGCCTTCTCCTTGGTGGTAAAGGTGCCGTCGGCCTTGTAGGCATCGATGAGGCCCTCGTAGCCCTCGACGTCGCCCGGACGATAGCCAATGGCGGCGAGGTAGGCTTTCTCGGCCTTCTCGGGAGCCGACTGGGTCTGGTCGCGGCCGAGCTTCATCTGGTAGTCGAACTTCTCGGTAATCGTGGACTCGCGCAGCGCCATGCTGCCAATGCCCACGACCAGGCACACCACGCACGCGATGACACAGCCAAAGAAGGTCTTGACCTTGCGGGCCTGCTTATCGCGGAACTCGCGGGTGAGTTCCTTGTAGATCTCCAGGTCGGCAGCCAGCTCGTCGCAGTCCTGGTAGCGGCGGGCACGCTCGAGCTCACAGCACTTGGGAATGATGACGTCGGCAAAGCCCTCGCCCACGTTCTCGTTCTTGGTGTGAACGTTGGGCAGCGGGAACTCGACCGGAGGCGCCTCGCCCACCAGCAGGTGCCACATGGTGGCGCCGATGCCGTAGATATCGGTACGGGCGTCGGTCTGGGCCTTGCCGTACTGCTCGGGCGCGGCGTAGCCCGTGGTACCAAAGGCGATGGTGTCCTTGCGGGCCTCGTCCTTGTACTCGCGCGCAACACCCAGGTCGATCAGCTTAATGTAGCCATCGGGGTGCAGCATGATGTTGGAGGGCTTCATGTCGCGGTAGACGATGGGCGGGTCCTGACGATGCAGATAGCCCAGGGCGTCGCACACCTGCAGCATCCACTTTTGCACGTCTTCCTCGGACTGCGGGCCCTCGCGGCGCACCACGTCGGCCAGGGACGTACCCTCGACGTGGTCCATGATGACGTAGATGAAGTCCTCGGTCTTCTCAATGTCGACGATGTCGACGATATTGGGGTGATCGAGCTTGGACAGCAGCTCGGCCTCGCTTGCCAGCGACTGCTCGATGGGGCGGCCGGTGGGGTCGGTCGCGTTGCGGTCGACCTCTTTGACAGCCCACTGCTTGTTGGTGAGCTGTAGGTCGGCGGCCAGGTAGACACGGCTCATGCCGCCCTTGCCGATCACCGACAGAATCTTGTAGCGGCCCTTGATGACGTCGCCCACGCGCTTACGGCGCGCGTCGACCTCTCGCCTGCTTCTGGTAGACGGCATGGGCTATCGACCTCCCTGAGGCTGGACGCGCAGCACCAGCGCGGTAACGTTATCGGCCTCTTTGCGATCCATGACGAGCTGGGCCGTCTCGGCGATGCGCTGCGTGACGCAACCAGGCTCAAAGCCCTCGCGCTCCTCGCGGTCCAGGTCGGCGGCGGTGCAGGCGGCATAGGCGCCGCGACGACGCTCGGCGTCCCAGGCGTTGGCGTCCAGGGCGTCGGGGCCCAGGCGACGACGAAGCTCGGTGTCGGTGAGCACATGGCGGAAGCCGTCGGAGCACAGCAGGTAGATGGCATCGCGATCGAGGTTGCCGTGAATCAGGTCGGGCACGACCTCCTTGGTGGAACCCAGGCACTGCAGCAGCACGTTGCGGCGCGGGTGCGTGAGGGCTTCCTCGGGGGTGATGCGGCCGGCCTCGACCTCGCGACGCACAAAGGTCTGGTCGACGGTGAGCTGATTGGTTGCCGACTCGGTGAGCTCGTAGGCACGCGTGTCGCCCACGTGCACGATAGAATAGCGGCCGCCGATGGCGAGCATGGCGGTAAGCGTGGTGCCCAGGTTCATATGCTCGGCCATGCCATAGCGAATCAGCGCCATGTTCATGTCCTGAACCAGGCCGCCCCACTGACCGTCGACGAAGTTCTCGAAACCGCCGACGGAGCTCTCCATGGCCTCCAGGGCCACGGGCAGCTTGTTGTCGAACCAATCGGACAGCATGTTGATGACCGCGGCAGAGGCGAGCTCGCCGCACTCAAGGCCACCCATACCATCGGCAACGGCGACCAGGGCAACATCGCCCACGGGAGTGGAGGCGACCTTGATCAGGTAGCTGTCCTGGTTGGATTCGCGCGTTCGGCCGACATTGGAGTAACCGGCCCCTTCGAAAAGCATCTGCGCTCCTTTCTCGAATATCTAGACGTGGGTCGCACGCCCTTAGGCGGGCTGGACCTCGAATGCAAAGTTCTCGTCACTCATGCGCACGGTGTCGCCGTCGACGAGTGCAACCGGGAAGCCCGGATCGATGCGCTCGTTGTTGACGAAGGTGCCGTTGCGCGAGTTGTCGTCCTCGATGGTGCAGGTAGCACCGTCGGTAACGAAGATCGCGTGGCTGCGCGAAACCGTCGTGGAGCCCTTGACCATAAACGAGCTGTGCTTGGACTTACCAACCACAAAGCGACGGCCGCGGACCTCAAAGCGCTCGCCGGTGGCAATGCGCGTGAGGTAGAAGCGCAGGTGGCGCTCGGGAGCTGCGGGTGCGGGGGCCGGCTCGGACTTGGGAGCGGGCTTGGGCTCAGGCGCAGGCGCGGGCTCGGGCTTGGGCTCGGGCTTGGGCTCAGGAGCAGGCTCGGGCTCGGGAGCGTGGGCGGCGTGCGCAGGCGCCTTGGCGTCGTTCGCATGGGAGCCATGGCGCTCGACCGTATCCTGGGAGAACAGGGACTCGTAACCCTCGGCGACCTTAAAGTCGATCGGGTTGAGCACGCCAGTGCGATCCGGGCGGGACTGGGCGATGGGCGCGTCGGCCAGGTCGTCCTCGTCCTCAGGCGCCGGCTCGGATTCGGGCTCCGGTTCCGGCTCGGGCTCCGGCTCTGGCTCAGGCTCAGGCTCAGGCTCCGGAGCAGGCTGCGACTCAGGCTCCGGCGCAGGTGCAGGTTCGGTAGCGGCGATCGGCTCGTCTTCCAAATCGGAAAGAACGACCGTACCCAGCACGGGGTCGGGGGCGGACACGTCCAGGTCCTCGCCGTCATCGAGCACCGTCGTGCCGTGGTCATCACCGCTATCGAGCACCGTGGTGCCGTGGTCATCGCCATCGCCATCGTCGAGCACGGTGGTGCCGGCATCCATGAGCATCGCGCTCACGCTCACCTGCTTCAGATGGCGCGAGAAACCCAAGATGTCGAAGGGGCCGGACTTCTTAAAGAAAGAGCTCAGCGACGTCAGCGCGTTCTGGGCAATATCGTCGGCGGGCTTGACCGCGGCGGCGACCGACTCAAAGAAGACGCGGACACCGTCCAGGTTGGGCTTGATGCCGGTCATGGGCAAAAACACAAAGCGGCATCCGGTGCCGGCGGCGTCCATAACCACCTCGTCGGCGGCAAAGCGCAAGTTCATAAGCGGCATCTGGCCTGCAACCAGAGCATCAAGCGCGCTGGAGATGCTCTCGAGCAGCTCACAGGTCTCGGCACCGTCAAAGGGGCGCGCCAGACGCTGCTCCAAGGTTTCGCCGGCAATGCGATAGCGCATCTCGAGCACGCCATCGGGGTAGCGCATAAGCGCGCCGGGCAGCAGGTAGGGCACGACGCCGCCGGTTACAGCTTCATAGAGACGCTTGTCGAGCTGACGCTGGTCGGCGACCACGTAGCCGAGCGCCATAGAACCGTCACGCTGCTGAATAACTCGTTTTTCCATTTGGCTAACCAATCGTCAGAACATGCGCGTCGCGCGCGCAAAACCAATAGGTAATTCGGCCGGCGAGCACAATGCGGTCGCCGAATTCGAGCGGAAAGGCCCGGGGGCCCTTCTCTCCCCCGCTGTCGAAAACGCAGGAAAGGGCATCATCCGCACCGCGCAGGACGCGTGTGCCGTGAGTGCTTCCGCCATCCTCCAAAAACCAGGTGCCGTCGAGCATGAACACGCGACAGTGCAGACGCGAGACCACCGGGTCGGCCTCGATCGCGTCGCAGCTGCTAAAGCGCCCGATCGAAAAGGGCCGGTCGGCATCCACGCACCACACGCCAGAGATACACGGTCCGTCTCCGGCCGTGGTGCGCACCAGGCAAGCGCCTTCGGACACGCGCTCGCCGCACGCCGCCGGCGAGTCATCGGACTCCGCAGGCGTACGAGAACAAAGCGTGCGGGCAAAGCGGTCGTCCAGGCAGCCAAAGGCCATGGTGCGAAAGCAGGCAGCGAAGAGCTCGGCAAGCGGGGCACGATCGCAAGCGGCCTGTTGCTCGCCCCAGCGCACCACCTCGCGCGACTCGCAGGCCATGCGCAGCGGATCGACCTCGCGGCCGGCGCGACGCTCGCTTTCCAGTCCGCGCAGCAGCTCGGGCCACGAGGTGTGGAGCGCGTAGTCAAACAGCTCCGCATCGTCCAGTTTGGTCGTCTCGTGCAGCATCTCGATCAACGAAGTCGCGGCCTTGGAGAACACCGAGCTGTCGTCGGCATAGCCCTGCTGCATATCGGCTGCATAGCGGCTCGAATGCATCAAGCGGGACAGCGCCGCGGCCGTACGCTTACGAACGACAGGGTTGCTGTGGTTGATATACCTGCCACGGGTGCCCACGAGCGCGTAGATGTGCTTGTGGTTGCAGCCGCCGCACGTCAGGTTTCTGATGGTCTCGGCAAAACGGTAGAACGCACTGTCCCAACCATGCTCGTGAACGCAATCGCAAACCTGAGAGGAGCTCGCCATGAGGCCCCCTTTCCTAACTCCCCGGTACCCCAGACTTTAGGGGCCACCGCATTCCCGCGCTGTTGCGCAACACCTCGGGAACAGTCCAGTAACTCAACATCGCCGCCGGTGCGGGCGGCATTACAGCAGCGTGACGGGCGTCACCACATCCATCACGTGCCGATCGCCAATAAAGTCGCCCTTAAGCTGCACGTGGCGGCGAGCTAGGTCGTCAAACACGCGGGCCATCTGAGCCGCCTTTGGACGAGCATCGGGGTCGCTGGCCAGGCACGCCGCGATGGCGGCGCGCACGTCCGCCGGCAGGCCCTCGTCCACCGCAATGGCTTGGGCGCCCGTGTCTCGACAAGCCCCGAGGAAATCCCGCCACGCGCTGCCGGAGCCACCGACGTCGGGCGCACCCGGCAGGTACGGCAGGCTGCCGCAGAGCGCCTCGTGGGCAAGAACGCCCAGCGAGAACACATCGGACGCGGGCAGGGCGTAGCGCGCCCCATCGGCCTCCCCCAGTAGCAGCTCGGGCGCCAGATAGCCCGGCGTTCCATGCGGGCGGGCGCGATACGCCCCCTCCTCGGCCAAAAACGAAAAGTCCAGGTCGATGAGGGCGGCCCGGGGAATATCTCCCAAAAGGTCGGGCGCCAGATCAAAGGGGTCGCTCTCGAACACGATGTTGGAGGGCTTGAGGTCCTGATGGACAAACGTCCCACCAAAGGCGGCCTGCGCCTGGGCAAGTGCCTTAAAGCACGAGGACACGAGCAAAAGCGACTGCGCAAACGAGAGGGTGCGCACGCCCGTGGCGCAGGTGCGCACCACGTCGGCAAACGACACGCCCGGAACCATGACGGTCACCACGGCCAACACGGCGTCATCCCCGGGCAGGGCGACGAGCTCGTGGAAGAGCACGCGCGCCAAGCCATGCGAGGAGGGCGTGAGGGTACCGCCGGCATCGGCCTGCGTGTCCGAGACACGACAGAAGAAGTCGCCCTGGCGACGAAGGTGATCGATGTCGCCGCGGATGAGCTTGAGCGAGCACGAGGTGCCACGCAGCCCGTCAGCCGTGCAGGAACCGACAAAGACCTGCGTGCCGCCCGCCGCGCTCGAGACGAGCTTGAGCCCGTCGACGCCGGCAAGCTTGGCAACCATGTCGACCTTGGCGTCGATCGGGGCCGCCGCGACGTTCTTCTTATCGGTCGTCTGATCCATCTTGGTAAGCACCTGCCTTTCTTTGCTACCAATACCATGAAGGCAAAAATCAAAAAGTTGTTGCGCAACATTGCCTCACATCGCAAATTTTTTTGTTTTGCCTGCTGAGCGAGGGTAAAGACAAAAAAGAAAAGCGGCCGGGGATGTTGTCCTCGGCCGCTATGGGTCACGAATCGGTCGTATTGAGCTCCGGTTTTCTAGTGAGCCGACGGAGCAGTCTGCTCGCGCAGCACAAAGGTGAGCACGGCGGCGGCAATGGCAAACAGCGCCGTAAAGATGGGGGTGGTCGCCGCAGAGCCAATAGCACTCATCATGTTGGCGTACAGCAGCTCAAAGGCCAGCACCGAGAGCACCATGAGACCACAGCCAGCGGGAAGCACGACCTTGAGACCCTGGGTGAGGTAGAGCACGATACCGGCGATCGAGGCGAGCATGCCAAGGGCCCAAAAGGCGGTGACGGCCATCGAGATAAAGGAGACGCCGCCGGAGGAAACCTTGCCGTAATTGGGATTAGTGATGCTCACGGCATGACCGTGGCCCGAGTCGGAATAGTCATCGTAGTAGGAGCTGCTCAGCGAGCTGGCGAGGTCGGACGCCGAGTCGTACATGCTCTGGTAGGTAACGGCGACCTCGCCGGCCTTGCCAAGGCTCCAGACGTTATAGCTCTCGTCAAAGCCCAGGCTCGACGAATAGTCGGTGCTCTGACCGGCGAGCTGGCTCAAGAAATTGGCGCCCTGACTCGCGTAGCTCGAGGCCTGCATCACCCAGGGCGAGGTGTTAAACCACGGCATAAAAGAAAAGACAATGGCGATGACTGCGAGCGCGCAGGGAATGATGCGGGTAACGGACAGGGCCGGATGCACGGCAGAGGCGGGGGCAGCCGCATGCATGGCGGGCGCCGTAGCAAAGGCGGAGCCGAGCTGGGGCTGGGCGGCAGATACGGGCTGAGCCGCGGGGGCGGGCTGAGCCGGGGCAGTGGTCGCCGCCTGGATCTGTTGGCCGCAAACAGGGCAGAAACGAGCGCCGTCGTCGATCTTGGCGCCACAACCGGGACAGAACATATCGGGTACCTCCTTGGGGTCAAACAACAAGTCGTGCGGACCTTTGGGGCCCGCACGACCATATTCACCGCTGCTGCCGCAAAGTTGTTGCGCAACATGAAAAAGTTTTTGAGGTATCGTCCCCGACCGTCTAAGCCACGGTCAGACACTGCCGATTACGCCAACTTGTGGCCACAATTCATGCAGAAGGCGTGACCCGCCTGGATGGGCGCGCCGCACGCGGGGCATACGGCCGCACCATCGGCAGGAGCAACCTGAGCCTCGACCGGCGTGGGGACCGCCTGAGTCTGGCGTGCCAGCTCGGCCTGGATCTCGGCCATCGATTTACCGCAACCCGAGCAAAACATGACAGACTGCTGCAGACGGTTGTGGCAAAACGGACAATCGATGAATGCGGAAGCATAGGCCACCGCCTGCGCTTGGCGCTCGAGCTCGTCGATCTGGGCCTGGAGCTGAGCACGCTCGTTGTCGATTGCGGCGATGCCGTCAAAAAGCTCCTCGCGGCCCTGACGCAGCTCGATGTTGTCCTTGGTCGCCTCGTACAGGCTGGCACCCAGCTGGCCGGCAAGCTGCTGGCGGCGCTTAAGGGCGTCATTCATCTGGCTCTTGATCCTGTTAACCTGCAGGGCACGGTTGGCATCCGAAGCCGTACGATCGAGCGATGCCTGCATCTCATCAAGAAAACCCATGGTGGGTCCTTTCTCGTCTTGGTATAAGGGCGCGGTGGCCCCCTCTCAAATGCGCCCATCATCGCACAGCGGCAGCACATCTGCACGCAAAACGGTGTTTTTCAACAGCGCCGCAACCGCGAATGAGAGAAACTAGCCATATTATTGGACATCGCGCGCGAAAGCGGACGGCAATTGCGCCGTCGCCGCCCGCGCCTCATCACGACCGACACCCAAGGGGGCGAAGATGGACAATCAAGGACAGCAGGAGCTCATCGTGCTCGACACGTTTGAGCCCGCGGTTGCCTTTGATCCCGCCAAGCGCGACGAATCGCGCCGCCGCTTCTCGATGTTCCTCGTCCAAAGCGAGGCCGGCCAGGGCGGCACGGGCGTAGTCCAGCGTGCCACCAACACCGCCGGCGAGATCTTTGCCATCAAGCGCCTGCATGTGAGCGACACCACAGACGAGCGCATCGCCGCCGGCATGCGCGCCGTGCTGTTCGAGGAATATCGCAACCAGCTCACCGTCTCGCACCTTAAGGGCTTTCCACGCGTATACGGCTATGGCACCAGCAACGGCGAGCCGCTCATCGTTATGGAATGGGTCGAAGGCTCCACGCTCAAGCACATCACCCCGCAGCTCCCCCACGAGGACGGCGGCGTGCGCGGCGACGCGGTAGCGGCCATCGGTGTTGCCGTACTCTCCATTCTCAATAACGTACGGCACCTGGACACGGGCGTTGCCCACCGCGATATCTCGCCGCGCAATATCATGATCGCCACGAGCGAGCGTTCGCTCCAAGACCAAATCGCGACGCTCGACTTCGACATCCGCCTCATCGACTTTGGCAGCTCCACGGCGCTCAATCCCATCGACCCCACCTTTACCGTGCGCGCCGACGTCTGGCGCGGCGGCACGCCCGAGTATGCGCCGCCCGAGATGCTCACCCACGACATCGCGGGCATCGAGACCAGGCGCTTGAGCCCCACGGTCGACATCTACGCGCTCTCGAGCGTGCTCTACGAGCTGTATTGCGGACACACTCCGTTTAACCTGCAGGCGCTAGGCACCGCATCTCCCTACCGTGTCAAAACCGAAACGGCCTTTGAGATACCGCAGGGCCGTACGGCCGCCGACGAGGCGCTCGTCAACATCATCGTGGCGGGACTCGCCGTCGATCAGGAGCGGCGTCCCTCCGTCGAGCAGATGCTCGACCTGCTGCGCCGTTGGCAATCGAGCGAACTGGGCGACTGGCCCACGCCCGAGCCGGTCTGGGGCAGCAGAGTCATGGACGCCCAGACGACCTATATCGGCCCGGGGGCAAGCGTCGACGAGCCCGTGCCAGCCACGTTCGACACCGCACAGCCGGTCATGTTTCCGCTGGACGATGACGCCGCTGCTCCGGTTGACCCGTTTACGGCCGCGCCTGATGCCGCTGCCGAAGATGCCCCGTTGGACCACGGACATCGGGACCACGCATCCTACCTGCCCGTACCGGTTGTGCTCGAGACCCCCCGGGCGGCCTATGGCGCCGATGCCGCCGTGTCGACTGCGGTGTGCATGCCCGCCGCCCCGGCAACGTCCGCAACGCCGAGCATGCACGCACCCGCGACCCCCGCGGCAGGCACCGCCGCGCCCGTCGCACAAAACGCGATTTTTGGCGGCGCAGCGGCAGGCCCTTCTGCATCCGCTGGCTCCGCTGGTTCCGTCGCCTCTGCCGGCCTTTCCTCGACAGCGTCCGCTGCCACCACGACGGCCGCGGCGGCAACGTCCGTCTCGCGCCGCGCTTTTCTCGCGGCGGGGGGCCTCGCCTTTACGGCACTTGTCGGTGGCGGCGCCTACCTGCTGTCGCGTAACCTACACAACGGCAACGACACCGCGGTTGCGGCAGACGCCAAAAGCGACGACAGCTCGTCCAAAAGCAAAAAAGACAGCGACTCCGACACTTCGGACAGCTCCGACGCCTCCGCAACGTCGTCTAATACCATCAGCGTGGAGATGCGCTATGCCGCCCAAAGCGACGGCAAATGGGGCCTGATCAACGACACCGGCGCCTGGAAGGTCAAACCGGCTTACAGCGACATGCGGCTTTACGGTGCCGGCCTCGCTGCCGCGCTCGATTCTGCCACCGGCATGTGGGGCTATATCGACCAGGACGGCAATTGGGCCATCGAGCCGCAGTTCTCGGACACCCGGCCCTTCAACGACTACGGTGCTGTCGCCCAAGATGCGCAGACCAGCTTTTGGGGCGTACTCAACCGCCAGGGAAAGTGGATCGTCGAGGCCAAGTACTACGCCATGGGCGATATGGTGCTGGGCAACTTTGTCCCCTACCGCTCCAGCAACGAAGAGGACAGCTGGGGCTACATCTACATCAAGACCGGCAAGCGCAACGACGTGCCGCCGACCTTTAGGGGCCTGGGCGGCTGGGATTCGGCAAACGGCCTGGGGCCAGCGACGCAGGACGGCACCACCTGGGGCTACATCAACGGCTATGGACAGTGGAAAATCGAGCCGCAGTTTAAATCCGCACGCCGCTTTGCCAGCAATCGCGCCGCCGTGCAGTTCGACGACGGCTCGTGGGGCTATATTCTGCCCGACGGCACGCGCGCATTTTCTGCCACCTTTGCCGAGGCGCGCGAGTTCGCCAACGGCTGGGCACCCGTCAAGGACCAGGCGACCGGCCTTTGGGGCTGTTCGACGGTGAGTGGCGCTTGGCAAGTCGAGCCCAAGTTCCGTGCCATGGGCGACATCTTCTACACCTCCACCGACGTCTTTTTGCCTGTACAGGACAACGAAAGCGGCAAATGGGGCGTGCTCGACGACGCCGGCGACTGGCGCGTTATGCCCAAATTCGATGCGATTATCTAGCGCCAGCGCCCTAGCCCGTTTATAGCAATGTAAAGACGGCGTTGACGTGCATGTTTTAGTCCGCCCAATCGGATATAGTAGATTGAACTGTCAAACTGCATGCAAGTTCGGTCTGCGTGCTGCAACCGCAAGGAGGGGACCAATGGATCGAGAGACACCGCGCTCCGTCATGTTCGACGATCTGCGCAAGTTCGGCGGAATCACCAATCGTGATACCGCTTGGATGCTGCTGCGCTCCACCCCTATGGCCGGTGGCAAAGCACCACGCGACCGTGTGGACGAGCGAACGTTCCTATCGCGCGAGGTTGTTCACGCCCCCGTCGAGCGTCCGCGCCCCGAACTGTTTGCCGATATTACCCAAACAGCCCAAAACATCACCGCTCGTCTGATCTCCAACCTCGGTGGCAGCGAGATGGCTCGTGCCATGGTGGCAGAGCATTACAGCGGCGAGGCTGCCGACGCCATGCGCGAGTCGCTGAGCGCCTATGGACTCGACGACCGCATCTACCGCAACGCCTGCGACCGCATCGCCGCACCTGGTACCACAGCCGCCGACTGCGCCCTGCCGCTCGTCACACTGTTTGTGGCTTGCGGCTGCCTGTGCGACCCCCAAGCCGCAGTACAGGTGACCGAGACGCTCATCGCCGACAAGATGGGCGGGCACTTCTCCACCACCGAGCTCAGCGTGGGCGAAGGCTTTACCGCCGCCGTCGAGCCCGAGGTCAAGCATGCCGAGCGCCTGGGCCTTATCCGCATTGTGGGTAACGCCGCCAAGCCTCCGCTGTACCCGCTCAACGAGGGCGAGGGCGGCACCGTGATCGGCTCGCTCGCCACGGGCACCGGCGCCATCACCGATGTCGACCGCGATGTCTCGCGCCGACACGCACGCGTTTTTGCCAAGGACGGTTACTGGTACGTACAGGGTCTGGGTTCCACCAACGGCACCGTGCTCATCTCGGGCGCGGATATGTCCCAGCACGTGGTCGAGCCGCCGCGCCATACACGCAGACCCGGCGTCGAATACCCGCCCGTTCCCCTGTGGCACAGCGACACTATTTGTTTGGGTGCCACGACCCGTTTTTTGGTTATGAAACTCGCAATTTAGCATTGTGCCCGGCGCCGTACGTAGCGTACCGGGCACAACGTCTATCTGGTAAGAAGCGGTGCGCCCGCGCCCGCGACACCACAAGGTAAGGTCACCATGGCAGATACCACTCCGCAGTCCGATTCGATGACGGTCCTCTTTCAGCTCGAGTCGTTCGATACCGCTGCCCCCGTCAATCCCGCCGACGAGGAGCTCGCCAAACGCCGCTTTATGACACTCATGGTCAAAGCCGACCGCTCTTCGCATGGCAACACGGGCCTTGTGCTGCAGGCGCATAACACCTCAAACGAGCGATTCGCTGTCAAAGTGCTCGCGGACAACACGCTCATGCGTGCGCTGGGAACCAATACCCCGTCGCGTACGGCAGACGAATCCGCCATGCATCTGGCAAACACCGCCGCGCTTTTTGAGGAATACCGAAACCTCTGCCGCGTGTCACACTTGCGTGGTTTTCCCCACGTCTACGGCTATGGCACGTGCCAGGGTGAACCGCTCATCCTTATGGAGTGGATCGAGGGTACGTCGCTCGACAAAGTGACCAGTATGTTGCCGCACGACGGCGAGGGCGTGACCTGTGCCGCCACCGCATCGGTAGGCTGCGCTGTCCTGGGTACGCTGCTGTCGACCCAAAACCTCGAGACGCCGCTTGTACACCGCGACCTGTCGCCTGCGAACATCATGTTCCGCACCAACGAGCTTGGCATCGAAGAGCAGGTGCAGGCCCTGGCGTTTAAGCCGTGTCTGGTCGATATGGGCTCCTCGGTCCCGGCCCTGGGCAGCGACACGCTCACGCAGCGCGCCGACATTTGGCGCTATGCCACGCCGGCATACGCCGCGCCCGAAATGCTCACTCGCGATATCCCCAACGTTGCCGAGCTGCGTCGCTCTCCCTCCGTCGACGTGTACGCCATCGCAAGCATTCTCTACGAGCTCTACAGCGGTCACACCCCCTTTAGGGCGGCTAGGCATCAAGCGCATGAAGTCAGCTCGTATTACCTGCTCAAAACGCAAAACGAGCCCGAGCCGCTCGTCGCCCACAAGGGTGACGACCAGGCGTTTGCCGACCTCATCATGTCCTGCCTCGTGACCGACCAGGCATCGCGCCCCAGCGAGCGCGAATTCTACGAGGGTTTGCTGGCATTCGCTCCCGACCTGGGCGAATCGGCCGCAAGCACGCCGGGTCTCTCCAACCAGCCCATCAACATCGATGCCGGCGCGCACCTTAAGGTCGACGTCGCCGGTGACCGTGCCCGAGCGCTTTTGGAGCAGGCCCGTCGCGATGCCATGACCCGTCGCCGGTTTATTATCGGCGGCGTCGTCGCAGTCGTCGCAGGACTCGGCGTCATCGGAGCCGCCACTCACGGCTTTGGCATTCCCGACTACCTCGACGGTATCCGCAGCTCCCTTGACGACTACACTTGGGATCAGCTGCAGGAGATTTCGCTTAAGATCAAGGCGGCAGAGACGCGTAATGAGGCACGCGAGATCGCCAAGCGCTATCATCTGCTCGACGATGACGGTCATATCCCCTATCCATGCACCAAGCGCGTCACGCTCACCAATGGGCTGGAGGTCGGCGCACAACTCGTGGGCATCCGCCACGACGAGCTTCTGGACGGGACGGGCAAGGCCGGACTGACGTTTATGTTCGATGCCGGCATTGCCGAACGCGACGCCGCGGCCCAACCGCTGAGCGCCGGCTGGGCAGATTGCGAGCTGCGGGAATGGCTCGACAACGACGGCCTTAAACTGCTGCCCAACGAGTTGCGTGCATATATTAAAGACGTCAAAAAGATCTCGAATAACGTTGGCGCCGCCAGAAGCGCATCGTGTCTGAGCGAGCTGCCCGCGACCCTTTGGCTTCCCGCCATGGTCGAGCTCTGCGGCAATCAGCCACCCGAGTCATTTACCGAGGACTTTCACTACCTGGCAGATATCTACAACGGCGAGGGCAAGGAGTATCAGCTCTTCCGCGAGCTCAAGGTAAGTCCGTATACCACGAACGAGACGTTGGTTCGCCAGTGGAAGGGCAAGGACGCCTGTTGGTGGGAACGAACGGCGAGCCCCGACACATCGGAGAGCGAAGGCACGCTCTACATGAACCGCGTGGGGCACGACGGCGACGTCTTTACGTACGCCACCCCTGCGAGCAAGCCCAACAAGCGGACCTGCGTGATTCCTGGATTCTGTATCTAGGGGGCGGTGGACCGCGGCGGGGCTTCCGGACCCGGCGTTTGTCTCGATCTGTAACAGTTACTCAGGAAAATCGAGTCTACATGTTACAGATCGAGATATTGAGTCATCGTCGGACGGTTTGTCTCAATCTGTAACAGTAACCCTGCAAAATCGGCTCCAGATGTTACAGATTGAGACATTAATTTTTTTGCTGAAGGTTCGTCTCGATCTGTAACATCTGAAGCCCAAAAACCGGTCTAACTGTTACAGATTAAGATGTTGAGCTGCAGCTCGACGAAACGTCTCGATCTGTAACAAATACTCAGCAAAAACCGGTCTTAGTGTTACAGATTGAGACAAACCCAAACCTCGCAAAACAAAATCTCGATCTGTAACAGAAAAGGGCCGTTTTCCCTGCTAGATGTTACAGATTGAGATGTTTGACAGGGGCTGCCAACGATTGGGCAGCCGCCCTCATCTGTATCGGAATGTCATACATTTCTTTCTGCACTGGACACCCCCAGGGGGTATGGGTGTATAGTATCGGCAGGTTAACATTTCCAACACTACGCCACAGAAAGGAGAAGCCATGGCTCAAGATAAGTTTGACGTGGGCGGCATGACGTGCGCCGCTTGCCAGGCGCACGTGGACCGCGCCGTCAGCAAGCTCGACGGCGTCCAAAGCGTCGCGGTCAATCTGCTCGCCGGCTCCATGATGGTCGACTACGACCCCGCGCAGGTCTCCCCCGACGATATCTGCACCGCCGTCGACCGCGCGGGCTATTCGGCCTCGCCCATCAGCACGGGCACCGATGCCGCCGGCCCAAGCGGCAACGTGCAAGCCCGATCCGGTGCCGCCCATATGGAGTCGCCTACCAAAAAGCTGGAGGCCACCGCCTCCGCCATGCGCACCCGACTCATCATCTCGATCGTATTCCTCATCCCACTGTTCTACATAGGTATGGGACACATGCTCGGCTGGCCGCTGCCCGGCATCTTCACGGACCACACCCACAGCATGACGCTCGCCCTCACCGAGCTTGTCCTGCTCATCCCCATCGTCTACGTAAACGACGCATACTTTATCAACGGCTTCAAATCACTCGTGCACGGCGCGCCCACCATGGACGCTCTCATCGCCGTCGGCGCCACCGCGTCGATCGCCTGGTCGCTCTACGCCATGTTCATCATGGCCGACCAGCTAGCCGCAGGTCAGGTGCACGAGGCCATGATGACGAGCATGGACAACCTGTATTTTGAGAGCGCAGGCACCATCCTGTCGCTCGTCACCGTTGGCAAATACCTCGAGACGCGCAGCAAGTCCAAAACCGGCGGCGCTATCGAGGCGCTCATCGACTTGGCACCCAAGACCGCGACCGTCGTTGCCGACGACGGCACCGAGACCGCTGTGGACGTCGACGCCATCCTTCCCGGCCAGGTCCTGCGTGTGCGCCCCGGCGAGTCTATCCCTGTCGACGGCGTAGTACTTGAGGGCGCGTCGGCCGTGGACGAGAGTGCGCTCACCGGCGAGTCCATCCCCGTGGAAAAGACCGCCGGCGACACCGTCAACGCCGCCACGGTCAACCGCACCGGATCGTTTACCTTCCGTGCCACACGCGTGGGCGCCGACACGTCGCTTGCCAAGATCATCCAACTCGTCGAGGACGCCAACGCCACCAAGGCGCCTATCGCCCGCCTGGCCGACAAGGTCGCCGGCGTGTTTGTGCCCGTGGTGTTTGTGATCTCGGCCGTGACCTTTGCGGTGTGGATGGCGCTGACCGGAAGCGTAAACGAGGCGCTCACCTCCGCTGTCGCTGTGCTGGTGATCAGTTGTCCGTGCGCGCTGGGCCTGGCCACGCCCGTCGCCATTATGGTGGGCACCGGCAAGGGCGCCGAGATGGGCATTCTGTTTAAAAGCGCCGAGGCGCTGGAGAACCTGCGCAGCGTGGGCACCGTGGTGCTCGATAAGACGGGTACCGTCACCCGCGGCAAGCCTGCCGTGACCGATATCGTGGTAGCCACGCGCACTGACGGCTCGCCCGCCATGAGCGAAAAGGCGCTGCTCAAGTTGGCCGCCGCACTAGAGCGCCAGAGTGAGCACCCACTGGCCGAGGCGATTATGGCCGAGTGCGAGACGCGCGGAATCGTCGCACGCATGGTCGAGGACTTTGTCGCCGTGCCCGGACGAGGCGTTACGGCGCGCGAGGGGCAGAATGTCATCGCTGCCGGCAACGTGCGCTTCATGGGCGAGTTGGGCGCCGCCGTGCCTACAGACCTTGCCGAGCAATTTGCCACCGAGGGCAAAACGCCGCTGTTCTTTGCCAAGAACGGTGAGCTTGTCGGCACCATCGCTGTAGCTGACGAGGTCAAGGAGACGAGCGCCGAGGCCATCGCCGCGCTCCGCAAGCTCGGCGTCGACGTGCGCATGCTCACCGGCGACAACCGTGTGACGGCCGAGGCCATCGCCCGCCGCGTGGGGCTCACCAGCGAGCAGGTTATCGCCGACGTTCTTCCCGCCGACAAGGAGCGCCACGTGCGCGAGCTGCAGGATGCGGGCAGCAAGGTCGCCATGGTGGGCGACGGCATCAACGACTCCCCCGCCCTGGCGCGCGCCGACGTGGGCCTTGCGATCGGCACCGGCGCCGACATCGCCAAAGAAGGGGCAGATGTGGTGCTCATGCGCAGCGACCTCATGGATGTTGCGCGAGCCATCGAACTTTCGCGCGCCACGATTCGCAACATCAAGCAGGACCTGTTCTGGGCGCTGTTCTACAACGGCATCGGCATTCCGCTGGCGGCGGGCGTGTTCTTCCCGCTCACCGGCTGGCAGCTCTCGCCGATGTTCGGCGCCGCGGCCATGAGCCTGTCGAGTGTCTGCGTCGTAAGCAATGCGCTGCGCCTGCGAACCTTTAAGCCTAAGACGGTGCACTGATGCACCCGACCTTGCCCCTCAAACCGTCGCTCGCGTACCCAAGCACGCTTCGCTCCTCTTTCGGGGCAATCTCGGGCACCTCAGCGCACCTTTAAGATGACGCTGTTCACGACTAAACTGTCAGATAATCTCAATCGATAAGGAGTACACCCATGCGTTACACAATCAAGACTTCGGGCCTCATGTGCGGCCACTGCGACGCTACTGTCGAGACGGCACTGCTCAACGTGGCCGGCGTGACCGATGCCGACGCCGATCACGAGACCCAGACCGTCCAGGTAGAGTGCGCCGACACCGTGACCGCCGAGCAGCTCGCCGCCGCCGTCGAGGGCGCCGGCGAGAAGTTCCACGCCCTGTCCGTGACCGCAGCGTAGCAGCTACCAGAGGCATTCGATCCCATCGACCAGAAACGAGGACCCGCCATGATGGCAGACCATAAATCGGTGACCCGCATGCTCAAAACGGCACGCGGGCAAATCGACGGTATCCTGCGGATGGTGGAGGAGGACCGCTACTGCGTCGATATTTCCACGCAGCTCATGGCCACACAGGCGCTCCTCGCGCGCATTAATGCCGACGTGCTCAAGGCGCATATCGAGGGCTGCGTCGCCTCGGCCATCGAATCGGGCGACGAGGAGCTCAAAGCCGCCAAGCTCGCCGAGATAGAGCGCGTCGTCGACAAGCTCGCCAAATAATTGGTGCAAGGGGGACAGGTACGTTTGCACCACCTTGGTGCAGATTTACCTGTCCCCAATGCACCAAAAGGGGTATAAAGGCGTGCAGCATATCGAACGAAAGGCAATTCGCATGAATGATTTTATGAAGGGTCGCAACGGCGCCGACGAGCTCACCATCGTGATGGGCTTCGCAGGCATTATCATCGCGATGATCGGATCGATGGCCCGTATCCAGTGGCTCAGTTGGATCGCCATCGCCGTTATCGTGCTCGGCGTGCTGCGCGGTCTGTCCAAAAATATCGATGCGCGCCGCAAGGAGAACGATGCCTTTGTCACGGCGACCGCAAACGTCCCCGGCCTAGGCAAGTTCGTCGCCAGCTTGGGCGGCGGAACTGCAGCTGCCAACGCCTCGCGTGCGGCCGGCACCAGCAAGGAAGACTTTGAGCGCGCCAAGCGAACGGCCAAGAAGATGTGGAAGGGCCGCAAGACCACGGCCTACCTCAAGTGCCCCAACTGCGGTCAGATGCTGTCCGTCCCCAAGGGCAAGGGCAAAATCCGCGTCACCTGCCCCAAGTGCCACGCCAAGATGGAAACGCGCTCCTAGCCGCTACACCATAGGACAAAATAAAAGCCGAGGCCTCGTGTTGAGACCTCGGCTTTTTGCATGAGGCGACATCATTCGATGAAGCTGTCGCCCCGTCGCGCCAGTGCCTAAGCTACGCCGTCGCGGGCAAGCTCCTCTGCCAGGGCTTCTGCCGGCATGGCCATAATCGCGTCGAGCTCGGTGTCAACCTCGGAGATGCGCTTCACATTCAGCTTGCGCACCAAGTCACCGCGGCACATCACATGCATCGGCTCACGCAGAGCGCACAGGTCATCGAGCGGGTTCTCGCGCGTCACCAAAATGTCGGCTGCCTTGCCGCACTCGATCGTACCGGTCTCACCGCCCAGGCCCAGTAGCTCAGCATTGACCTGCGTGGCCGTGTGCAGTGCAAAGGCATTGCTCACGCCCACGTACTTGGCAAAGTAGGCCACCTCGCGCCACATGTCGTACTGCGTCACGAACGGGCAGCTCGAGTCCGTGCCCAGGCCTACCTTGATACCGGCTTCTAGCGCCGCACGAGCACTCTCGATAATGCCCGAGCACACGATGTCGCCGTTCTTCTTTTGCGTATCGGTCGAATGGGTCTTTTCTGGATCGAGCAACACAAACGGCAGCGCCGGACTGATCGTGCAGGTCACGCTCGGTGCGCGTCCCTCGAGCTGCGTACCCACGGCGCCTCGATACAGCTCCAAAATCTCGGGGGTCATCGGAGCGCCGTGCTCAATCGTGTCAACGCCGGCCTCAAGCGCAGCCTTCACACCCTCGGTGCTCTCGACATGAGCCATGACCGGAAGGCCAACCTCGTGCGCCGCTTTGCATGCCGCAGCGGCAACCTCGACCGGCATGCGCAGCACGCCTGGCTCGCCTACTTCGGTCGCATCGAACACGCCACCCGTCACGAACAACTTGATGACATCGGTACCGCGCGCATACAGGTCGCGCACCTGCTCGGCCGCCTCGGCGGGACTGTTAGCCACCTGCGCGAACAGCCCCGCGCCGTGGCCACCCGGCACCGTAACGCCCGTTCCCGGCGCTACCAGGCGCGGGCCCTGATATTTGCCGGCATCGATGGCGTTGCGTACGGCGATGTCGGCAAACAGCGGGTCGCCCGCACCGCGCACCGTGGTCACGCCGCTTGCCAGCTGCTGCTGAGCGCTGCCCTTGAGGATATGGCGCACGATGGCGCGCCCCACGGGATTGTCGAGTTTCTTCATCAGCGCGCCGGCATCTCCCGCCGAAACCGGCTTGCCCGACCCGCACAGATGCACATGCATATTGATGAGACCCGGCATGAGATACGCACCTGTCAGGTCGATGACCTCGGCACCTGCAGGCGCCTGCGCCACAGCGCTCGGCCCCATCCAGGTGATGACACCGCGCTCAACGGCCACGGCCATATCGGGCTGCGGCTCCATATGCTCCGAGCCATCCAAGACGGTCGCATTGATAAACAACGTGGGACGATCGGCAGTCGCCATATCGAGCTCCTCCCTCTCAGAAAACTTCAACATTTGTCCATTATTACCCAGCGGGGCGGGATTGCTGCGGACATATCGGTTAACGGAGAAAGGAGGAGATGCGGGAAACGGAATGCGTTGCAGTCCCACCCCAGCGACATCCGGGAAATGTCTCAATCTGTAACAGGTGGACGGGTTTTCGGCCTCTAGATGTTACAGATTGAGATCTTTTAGCGGCAGCCAACCTTCTGTCTCGATCTGTAACAGTTGCGAGGCTGAGCGGTCCCTTGTTGTTACAGATCGAGACAAACTCGGCAGGAACAACCACATCCGCGTTAGTCGTACCCCTCAGTGTCCATACCACTGACGCTTCCATTCCTCAGCCAAATCGGTCCGCTGTGGAATTCCCGCCAGTCTCATCTTTTCAGCCAGCTTCCCTGGGTTCTTGAGTTCATCAAACGTAAACCGAAGCACCTTGTGGCCGAGCATCGTCAGATGAGACTCTCGCTGACGTTCTGCCACGAATGGGTCGACCGACTCCCGACCCTCGTCGTTCTGTAAGGCATACTTTCCCTTTCCATCGAGCTCGCCAATCACGCACGTCCCGTCCTCGAGCCTCCAGAAATAGTCGACTCGAAATACCTGATTCGGATCGAGCGGGTCGCGAAACTCCACCTGCAGCTCCGGAACCGGAAAACCGTACGCAATAAAGAATGCCCGAAAACGAGACTCGCCGCCGTTTTCGGACAGCCCGTCCGCATACGACGCAATCACCTGCGCTCTGCGATACCCGCGCTTGCCTTCACAATCCATACGAAGCCACTCACAAAAGTCATCGCGCGATACGCCCTTTGCTCGCAACGCAGAATCGGCAATCGCCAGGCCATACGAAAACGGCGCGCGCAGCAGGCAGTCCTCTACCGTGCGCCAAAACGGCGTCGCCCGCACGCCGTCGACTTGTTCAAGCGCACCCGCCGCCTGTGGACGCAACAGCCGGCATCCCGCACTCAGCGGCACCGAGCAACCTGTCTTAACAAGAAATCGCGGCCCAAGCAGATCATTCGTCACCTCCAGACCCCACAAAAGCGCCGCGTCATAGCCCCAAAACGCCCAGTCTGGATGAAACTCCGCAAGCCCTTTGATGGTCCGCAGTGCTCGCTCCGCCGGTGTCAACGCATCCCAATCATGTTGAAAACAAAACAGATACGACTCGGGCTCCGCAATATCATCGGTTCCCACATGACGCCGCAGCCACATGAGCTCGGCATTGTCGTGTGTCACAAGCAGTACACCCTGTTCAGCCGCCTCCGTGAGCCTGGCAAGCATCCTATTCCGCGCCAAGGTGTTACGTGTTGCATGCTTGTGTTTGAAAACAGTATTAGACACTTCCATCACCACCACATCGGAGAAATGGACCATCGCCGCCATTGCCGCTATCGGCAAACGTCTCAATCTGTAACAGGAAGACAGTCTTTGAACCTCTAGTTGTTACAGATCGAGATTTTCAGTCGTGCGTCCAACTTTTGTCTCAATCTGTAACAGGTAGACCGGTTTTTTGTCCCTAAACGTTACAGATCGAGACATAAAGGCAGAAGGCAAGGCAGGCGACAACAGCCCGCCCCCCTATTCCCACTCCTGCTCGTAGATATTAAGCGACTTCACGTAGCGTCCCTGAGCGCCCATGATGTCGCGAACCAGGCGCAAAAAGAAGCTGATGCACGAGGTGTCGAAACCGTCCTCTAGGTCCTCGGGATGCACCGCGCCCGGCCCGTCGACCGCCGTGTCGTTCAGGCGCGCGATGTCATACAGGTAGAGCTGCCCCGCCGTCAGCCAGACATCGTCGACGCACGCGAGCCGCACCGCAATCGCGCCATCGTTCCAGTGCTCCTTTTGCACGATATGTGGGTCGTAGACGTCAAAGCGACGGTCGGTGCGCGTATCCTTCAGCACGACCATGCCAGTCGCGGGATCCTTGTCCAAAATGCCAAAGCGCGAGAAATACTGCGTGTCACGCACCCGCTTAAGTCGCCCGAGCGAAGCTGGAGAAATTGACGCTGGCGGCTCGTCCACATACAGTTCCAACAGCGTCTTACCATGGTAATAGGGGCGCTCAAACAGCAGCCAATCGGTAAACGCCATGTTGTAGGCCATGATTTCGTTTTGAGAAGGTTCCTCGCAATAGCTGAGCCACGGATCGACGATAATCTCGAACTGCTCGCGCGCCGGCTCCAGGAATTGAAACTTCCGCAGCATCCAAAAGTGAGCCATGTCGGCAATATCGCTGCCGACGGCTTCGGCCAGCTGTGCTCGGTCAAAAACTTGGTCAGTCATGGCATCCTCCTCAAACTGATGAACCTCAATTTGAGCTTACGAGGAGGGTGGGCAGCCACGACCAGCGCGGGCAAAATAGGCCTCCGGCTGCAAACCAGATGCTAACCAAACACTTGACGGGATACTTGACCGAATGAGCGCACCGCAAAGAAACCGCAGGTAGACATAGACGGCCAACCCGCCCTTTTGAGCCAGATGCCCGCAGCCACCACAGAAACAACAGGCAACCACAGCCCAAGAAGTCGACAAATGAACACCCGTACGTCGACAAACGAGCAAATTGCTCGCAAAGAGCGTCCCCAACGACTAGACAAAAAATGACTAGTCATTGGGGACGTTCTTAAATGACTACTTTACAGCTCCAGCGCCTCGGCGACTTCGGCTGCGCAGGCCAAGGCATCGGCCATGGCGTTCACAACGAGAGAGCTGCCGTTGCGGGCGTCACCGGCCACATACACCGGCGCGGCATCCGCGGCGACACCCTCCGTGCGGGCCGCGAGGTGCGAGCCCTCGGCAGCCATCACCGGCAGCGGACGACCAGCAGTGGCAACAGGCACGCTCACCGCATCGAACACGCCATGCTCGGGACCCGTAAAGCCGCAGGCGATGAGCACCAGCTGCGCCGGCACCTCGTGCTCGGAGCCCGCGATGCGCTCGGGCTTTCCCGCCGACCAGTCCAGATCGACCACGCGCAGACCCGCAGCCGCACCCTTCTTGTCCAGCAGCACCTCGAGCGTATCCACGCCCCAGGCACGCATCTCGCCACCCATCGCAGCGATAGCCTCCAGCTGGCCGTAGTCGGTCTTCTTAACGTTGGGCCACTGCGGCCAGGGGTTGCTCGCCGCGCGCTCATCGGGCGCAGCCGGCAAGAACTCAAACTGACGCACGCTGCGCGCACCCTGGCGCACGGCGGTGCCCACGCAGTCGTTACCGGTATCGCCACCGCCAATGACCACGACGTCCAGGCCGCGCGCGTTCACCGCGGGCTCACCGCCATCGAGCACCGAGACGGTCGAAGCCGTCAGGTAGTCCACGGCGTACACCACGCCCGGAGCGTCCACGTTCACAGCCGAAAGACCGCGAGGCGAACGAGCGCCGGCAGCCACCACGACGGCGTCAAAGTCATCGAGCTTGGCGGCAACCTTGGGATCGTTCACATCGGCATCCAGCTCAAACACAATGCCCAGCTCACGCATGAGCGCCACGCGACGCTCGACCACGGACTTCTCGAGCTTCATGTTGGGAATGCCGTACATGAGCAGACCGCCCGGGCGGTCGTCGCGCTCAAACACCGTCACACGGGCACCACGACGCGCAAGCTCCCATGCCGCCACCAGACCAGCAGGACCGGAGCCCACCACGGCAACCGTGGGTGCGCCCTCCCCTGCCGGCTCAAAGCGACGCGGACCGCCATTTGCCCACTCATGGTCGCTGATCGCACGCTCGTTGTCATGGATCGTCGTGGGCTGGCCATCGACCGAACCCAGGTTGCATGCGGCCTCGCACAGCGCCGGGCACACGCGACTCGTGAACTCAGGCATGGGCGAGGTGAGCGACAGACGCTCGGCAGCCTCGTCCCAGCGGCCGCGATACACCAGCTCATTCCACTCGGGAATCAGGTTGTGCAGCGGGCAGCCGCTCGGGCGCGCCTTGCCAAAGCTCGCGCCCATCTGGCAAAACGCCACGCCGCACATCATGCAGCGGCTCGCCTGGGCGCGACGTGCATCGTCATCGAGCTCCACGTACAGCGGATCGAAATCATGGCTGCGCTCCTCCACGGGGCGAAGCTCGTGGGTCACGCGATCGATATCAAGAAAAGCACCGGGCTTACCCATGGCACTTACGCCTCCTTCTTGGTCGAAGCAACAGAGCTGGCAGCCACGGACGCAGCGCCCGCAGCACCGCCCGCCACATCAAAGCGAGCGACATCTGCGGCGCTCGCGCGACCGGTCACGATGTCAAATGCCAGCTCCTCGGCCTGCGCATGCGTCTTGCCGGCAGCCTCGCCCGCGGCGACAATCGCCAGCACGCGCTCGTACTCGGTCGGAATGACCTTCACAAAGTGCTTGCTCATCGTCTCAAAGCTGTAGAGCAGCTTAATGCCGCGCGGGCTCTGCGTCGCGTCCACGTGCTCCTGGATGAGCTCGCGAATCTGCGCCAGCTCGCCGGCCGTCGGGGCCTTGAGCTCAACGCTCTCGTGGTTCACGCGGGCGCTGAGTGTGCCGTATTGGTCAAAGACATAGGCCACGCCGCCCGTCATGCCGGCGGCAAAATTCTGCCCGACCTCGCCCAGGATGAGTGCCAGGCCGCCCGTCATGTACTCGCAGCCATGGTTGCCGCAGCCCTCGACCACCACGGTGGCACCGGAGTTGCGCACGCCAAAGCGCTGGCCGGCAAGACCGTTAATGAAGCCGCGGCCGCTCGTGGCACCAAAGAACGCAACGTTGCCAACGATGATGTTCTCGTCGAACTTGTAGGTCGCATGCGGGTTGGGGCGCACCGACACCTCGCCGCCCGAAAGGCCCTTGCCAAAGTAGTCGTTGGCGTCGCCGCACACGTTGAGCGTCACGCCGCGCGGCAGGAAGGCGCCAAAGCTCTGACCGGCCGAACCATCGCAATCGATGGTGATGGAGCCGGCGGGCAGGCCCTCGGGATGCGCCTTGGTCACCGCGTTGCCCAGGATAGTGCCCACGCAGCGGTTGACGTTGGCGATATCGGCGCGGAAGCGAATCGGACGCAGGTGCGCACGGGCATCGGCCGTATAGGGCACAAACAACGTGGAGTCGAGCGTCTTGTCGAGCTCGCTGTCTGCGGCCATCTGCGGCAGGAAGTGGCGACCGTCGGCGCCCGGAATATGGGCACCGAACTCGCAGGTCGCGCTCGCCAGCACGGGCGACAGATCGAGCAGATTTGCTTTGCGGTTACCCGGGACCTCGATCTGGCGCAGGCACTCGGGATGGCCGACCATCTCGTCGACGGTGCGGAAGCCCAGGCTCGCCATGACCTCGCGCAGCTGCTCGGCAACAAAGAGCATAAAGTGCTCAACGTGCTCGGGCTTGCCGCGGAAGCCGCGACGCAGGCGGCAGTTTTGCGTAGCGATGCCGGCCGGGCAGGTGTCCTGCTGGCAGTCGCGCTGCATGAGGCAACCCATGGAGATGAGCGGCATGGTCGCAAAGCCAAACTCCTCGGCACCCAGCAGGCAGGCGACGGCAACATCGGTGCCGTCCATGAGCTTGCCGTCGGCCTCGAGCACCACGCGCGAGCGCAGGCCGTTTTGCAGCAGCGTCTGCTGGGCCTCGGCAAGGCCGAGCTCCAGCGGTAGGCCGGCGTGCCAAATGGAATCGCGCGCAGCGGCACCCGAGCCGCCATTGTGGCCGCTGATCAAGATCTTGTCGGCAGCGCCCTTGGCCACACCGGTGGCGATGGTGCCGACGCCGGCCTCGCTGACCAGCTTGACCGACACGCGCGCACCGGGGTTGGCGTTCTTAAGATCGAAGATAAGCTCCGCCAGGTCCTCGATGGAGTAGATGTCGTGGTGCGGCGGAGGCGAGATCAGGCCGATGCCGGGCGTGGACTGACGGACCTCGGCGATCCAGGGGTAGACCTTCTTGCCGGGCAGGTGTCCGCCCTCGCCGGGCTTGGCGCCCTGGGCCATCTTGATCTGAATCTCGAAGGCGCTGCACAGGTAGCGGCTCGTCACGCCAAAGCGCGCGCTTGCCACCTGCTTGATGGCGGAGTTCTTGGAGTCGCCGTTGGCCAGCGGGGTCTCGCGACGCGGATCCTCACCGCCCTCGCCGGAGTTGGAACGGCCGTGCAGGCGGTTCATGGCGATGGCCATGCACTCGTGTGCCTCTTTGCTGATGGAGCCGTACGACATGGCACCGGTGTTAAAGCGGCGAACGATGTTGAGCGCGGGCTCGACCTCGTCGAGTGCCACCGGAGTGCGGCCGCTGGCATTAAAGTCGAGCAAGTCGCGCAGGCGCACGGCACGACCGGTGCGGTGCAGGCGGGCGCTGTACTCCTTGAAGGTGTCGTAGCTGTCCTCACGGCAGGCGGTCTGCAGCAAGTAGACAGTCTGCGGATCGATGAGGTGATCCTCGCCGCCGAGCGGACGCCACTTGGTCAGACCCAGCGTGGGCAGCTGACCGGGAGCCGGGCTCTTAAGGATTGCGAGTGCGGCGTCGTAGCGCTCGTTTTGCTCGCGCTCAACGTCCTCGACGCCCATACCGCCCACACGGCTCACCGTGCCGGCGAAGTACGCGTTGACGAACTCCGGCGTTAAGCCCACGGCCTCGAAGATCTGCGCGGAGTGGTAGCTCTGCACCGTGGAGATGCCCATCTTGGACATGATGGAGACGATGCCGGCGGTCGCAGCCTTGTTGTAGTTGGCGATGCCCTGCTCGGCCGTCACGTCCAAGTCGCCGCGCGCCGCCAGATCGCGGATGCACGCATGTGCGTTGTACGGATAGATGCCGCTCGCGGAGTAGCCCACCAGTGCCGCAAAGTCGTGCGGGGACACGGCGTCGCCGCACTCCACCACGATGTCGGCAAAGGTACGCACGCCGGCGCGGATCAGGTGGTTGTGCACACAGCCCACGGCGAGCAGCGACGGCACGGGCACCTCGCCCGCAGCGGCACGATCGCTCAGCACCACGATGTTCACGCCGTCGCGGACCGCAGCCTCAACGTCCTCTGCAAGTTGCTTGAGCGCAGCCTGCAGCGCGCCCTCGCCGGCATCGCGGCGGTACACGGTACGGAAACGGCGGGTCTTAAAGCCCACGCGGGCGATGGCGCAGATACGCTCGAACTCCTCCTCATTGAGCAACGGGCGCTCCAGGCGCACCAGCTGGCAGGCCGTACGGGAGTCCTCGAGCAGGTTGCCGTGATTGCCCAGGTAGAGCGTGGTCGAGGTGACCATATGCTCGCGCAGGGCATCGATCGGCGGGTTCGTGACCTGGGCGAACAACTGATAGAAGTAGTCAAAGAACGAGCGCGTCTTCTTGGACAGGCAGGCCAGCGGCGCATCGATGCCCATCGAGGCGAGCGGGGCCTTGCCCTGCTGGGCCATGGGACGCACGACCTCATCGACGTCATCCCAGTGATACCCGAGCTTGGCCATGCGCACGGCGGCGGGCACCTCGGCGTCCTCGGCGGGCGTTGCCGCGGCAGGCCTATCGAGCGCGTCGACGGTCAGCGTCTCCTCGGCAATCCAATCACGGTAGGGCTTTTCCTTGGCGTAACGGGCGCGCAGCTCTTCGTTGTAGATAACGCGCCCGCGGGCAAAGTCGACCTCGAGCATCTGGCCCGGCCCCAGACAGCCGCTCGTCAGGATGTTCTCGGGGCTCACCTCGATGGTGCCCACCTCGCTTGCCAGCATAAAGCGACCGTCGCGCGTCACATAGTAGCGGGCGGGACGCAGGCCGTTACGGTCGAGGGCGGCACCCAGGGTGCGACCGTCGGTAAAGGCGATGGCCGCCGGGCCATCCCACGGCTCCATGAGCATGGACTGGTAAGCGTCGTAGGCGCGGCGCTCCTCACTCAGGCTGTCGTTGTGGTCCCACGGCTCGGGCAGCAACATGGACGCGGCACGCGTGAGCGGACGGCCGTTCATGACCAAAAACTCAAGCACGTTGTCCAGAATCGCGGAATCGGAGCCCTCGCGGTTGATGATAGGCATCACGCGCTCAAGATCGTGCTGCAGCACGGGGCTGTACAGGTTGGGCTCGCGGGCGCGGATCCAGTTGACGTTGCCCTTGAGGGTGTTGATCTCGCCGTTATGGATGATAAAGCGGTTGGGGTGCGCGCGCTCCCAGCTGGGCGTGGTGTTGGTGGAGTAGCGCGAGTGGACGAGCGCCACGGCCGTCTTGACGGCAGCGTCGTTGAGATCGATGAAGAAGCGGCGCATCTGCGTAGCGACCAGCATGCCCTTGTACACGATAGTGCGCGAGCTCATGGAGCACACATAGAAGATCTTGTCGCGCAGGGCAAACTCGGCGTCGGCCTTTTTCTCGATAGTGCGGCGGCACACGTACAGGCGGCGCTCAAAGGCATCACCGGCGGGCGTGTCGTCGGGGCGGCCCAGGAAGGCCTGCAGGATAGTAGGCATGCAGGCGCGGGCTGTCTCGCCCAGGTCGTGCGGGTCGACCGGAACCTCGCGCCAAAAGAGCAGCGGCACGCCGGCCTCGGCGCAGCCCTCCTCAAACACGCGACGGGCATCCTCTACGCCCTTGTCGTCTTGCGGGAAGAACAACATGGCCACGCCATAGTCGCCCTCTGCCGGCAGAATCTGGCCGCACTTTTGAGCCTCTTTACGGAAAAAGTGATGCGGAACCTGGAACAGGATGCCAGCGCCGTCGCCGGTGTTCTTCTCGAGTCCCGTGCCGCCGCGGTGCTCCAAGTTGACCAGAATGGACAGCGCGTCGTCCAGAATCTGGTGATGGCGCTCACCGTTGATATCGGCAAGCGCGCCGATGCCACATGCATCGTGGTCGAATTCGGGGCGATAAAGGCCCTGCTGCTGAGCGGAATCTGCCTGCATCGCGATCCTCCCCTAGATATTTAGACAGTCAATTGAATAGGCATACTAGGAGCAACGCCGGCCCGTTGTGTTTCCCACCCGTTTCGAAACAATCGCGTAACGCACGCCCCACGAGTGGACACCGCCGACCTCAAGGGCGACAACAAGGGCCCCAAGTTCGGCCTGCAAGCTCACCGCTTCAAACATCTCAATCTGTAACAGGAAGACCCAATTTCCATCCCTACTTGTTACAGATCAAGACATTTCGGCAATCCCCTTTCACCATCTCATTCAAATACAACAATTTTGTTAGTCGTGGTTAACTTTTTAGCCTAAAACGGGTATCCTTTGCGGCGTCAAACAAACGGCACGCGTCCCGTGCCACATTAAGGAGGCCCCTATGGCAAACCAGGCAGACCGGCAGACGATGCAACTCGTCCTTATCCGTCACGGAGAATCCGAGTGGAACAAGCTCAACCTGTTCACCGGCTGGACCGATGTCGAGCTCACCGACACGGGCCGCGAAGAGGCGGCGGCAGGCGGCCGCGCCCTCAAGGAAGCGGGCTTCGACTTTGACATCTGCTACACCTCGCGCCTCAAGCGCGCGATCCACACCCTCAACATCGTGCTCGGCCAGATGGACCGCGAATGGCTGCCCGTCATCAAATCCTGGAAGCTCAACGAGCGCCACTACGGCGCGCTGCAGGGTCTCAACAAGGCCGATGCCGCGGCGGAGCACGGCGACGAGCAGGTGCTCATCTGGCGCCGTTCCTTCGATGTCTGCCCGCCGGCGCTCGAGCCGGGCGACGGTCGCGACCCTCACACACAGGAGCAATACCGTGATGTCGCACCCGACCAGCTGCCCTATACCGAATGCCTCAAGGACACGATAGCCCGCGCCTGGCCTTATTTCGAAGACGAGATTCGCCCCCAGATGCTCGCCGGCAAGCGCGTACTCATCGCCGCACACGGCAACTCCCTGCGCTCACTCGTCATGAAGTTCGAGCACCTCACGCCCGAGGAGATCCTCAAGGTCAACATCCCCACCGGCGTGCCGCTCGTCTACACCTTCGACACCGATTTCAACGTCCTCGACAAGCGCTACATCGGCGACCCGGCGACCATCGCCGCCAAGATTGACGCCGTGGCCAATCAGGGCAAAGCGCACAAGTAGCCCCAACCTAAACCCAGGGCGCGGCGCCGCGCAACCCAAGTGCAGCGCCGCGCCACTCCGACGTAGGAACCAGCCATGCTCAACCATCTCAAACAACACTTTGGCTCCCGACGCACCGGTGGTCACGGAGGCCTGGACATTGCGCGGCATATCGGCCCCGGGCTGCTCGTGACTGTCGGCTTTATCGACCCGGGCAACTGGGCCTCCAATATGGCCGCGGGCTCGCAGTTTGGCTACGCGCTGCTGTGGATCGTCACGCTGTCCACGATTATGCTCATTGTGCTGCAGCACAACGCGGCACACCTGGGTATCGCCACGGGCGCCTGTCTTGCCGAAGCCACGACGCGCTACCTCCCCCGCTTCGTTGGGCGCGCGGTGCTCGGCAGTGCCTATCTCGCGACCATCGCCACCGCCATGGCCGAAGTCCTGGGTGGCGCGATTGCCCTTCAAATGCTCTTTGGGCTGCCCGTGCGCGCGGGCTGCGTCATCGTGGCGGCAGTATCGATGGCGATGCTCATGACGAGCTCCTACAAGCGCGCCGAGCGATGGATCATCGCCTTCGTAGGCGTGGTAGGACTCTCGTTTTTGGCCGAGCTTGCGCTGGTCAAGGTCGATTGGCCGCAGGCCGCCGCAAGCTGGATCACACCCAGCATGCCCACCGACTCGGCCGCGATTATCGTGAGTGTCCTAGGCGCGGTCGTTATGCCCCACAACCTCTTCCTGCACTCCGAGGTCATCCAATCTATGCACTTCGAAGGCCAAGGCGAGCAAGTTATCGAAGAACGCCTGCGCTACGAACTCTTCGACACGCTCTTTTCGATGAGCGTGGGCTGGGCAATCAACTCGGCCATGGTCATCCTGGCCGCAACGACCTTCTTTGCGCACGGCATTGTCGTAGACGACCTCGCCGTCGCAGCGGCCACGCTCTCCCCCATCTTGGGTCCGGCGAGCTCGACCATCTTTGCGGTAGCGCTGCTGTTCGCGGGACTCTCGAGTAGCGTGACAGCGGGCATGGCGGCGGGAACCATCACCGCGGGCATGTTCGACGAGGAATACGACATCCACGACCGACATTCCTCGATCGGGGTAGCGGCCTGTTTCGTCGGCGCTGTGACGGCGTGCTTGGTCGTCCCGAATCCTTTTGAAGGTCTCATTTGGAGCCAGGCGCTGCTGTCGCTTCAGCTGCCGATTACGGTCTTTGTGCTCATACGGCTCACCAGTTCGACCCGCGTCATGGGCAAATACGCCAACTCGCGCCCGCTCAACGCGCTGCTCGTAGGGATCGGTGCCATCGTGACGATTCTCGATGTCGTGTTGCTGACAGGGATGTAATGGGGCGGGGCACCTACCCAGGCAAACGTCTCGATCTGTAACATCTAGACCCGCTTTTGATGTCTAGATGTTACAGATCGAAATCATTCCGAGGGACAGCTCCGTTTGTCTCAATCTGTAACAGATAGAGGGGTTTTACGTGTCTAGATGTTACAGATTGAGATCTTCTGCCGGACGGTTTTGGTTTGTCTCGATCTGTAACAGGAAGACCCGTTTTGAGCCGTTAGACGTTACAGATTGAGACAAAAGGTCGGCCGGACTCACAACAGACAGGATCGGCCAACAGCAACCGTGATCCCTTGGGGACGGAGGAATCAAAAGGGCCCCGGCCGGGATGACCGACCGGGGCCCTTGGACAGAGCTATGTTCGGCTTTCGCCGTGTGCCTGCGAGCTACTCCTCGACGAGCTCAAACTGATCGGGACCGACGCCGCACACCGGGCACACATAATCCTCGGGCAGCTCGGGCGTATCGACCTCAACCTCGTAACCGCAAACGACGCACACGAACTTATACGTCTTCTTCTCCTCAGCCATGATGTTCTCCTCTCGAACGTGACTGGTGATGTACTTCACTTATTAGTATATGTTCTCAATAATATAATGCAAGTGTTTTTAAAACATTTCTAGCCTTGATAGGACGAGGCCTTCGGAGGCGTCTTGCCCTTCAGAACCTTGTGATAGTAATCGTAGGTGAGCGGTGTCTCGTCGCTCAGGCGCTCGGCATCCTCGACCTCGCCGATAAACAGCAGATGCGTGCCCACATCCACAGCGTCGATCAAACGGCAGCTAAACAGGGCCGCCGCGTGCTCGGGCACATAGGGCATGCCCAGAGCCGTCTCGCGGGTCTCGTATTTGGCAAACTTGTCATAATCGCTGCTGGTGCGGAACCCAAAGTTACCGATGTAGAGCATGTCGGCGGTCTGATCGATAACGGTCAGTGCGAACGCTTTGGCCGATGCGATGACGCCCGAGGTGACGTTGTCCTTGTTCACGGCAACCGAAATGCGCGGCGGCATGGACGTCACCTGCACCGCCGTGTTGATGACGCAGCCAGCGCGCAGCCCATCTGCCGCGGCGCTCACCACGTACAGACCGCTCGGCATGGTAAAGAACGCAGTTTTGTCCATAACGATCACTCCCCTAACCCGGGTTGGAACCTCATGGATGTATGTACCCACAAAAAGGCGGCGCCCATAACGGACGCCGCCTTTGAGACATATGTGTCAGAACAGTAAGCAAGATGAAACGCCCGCAGTTGCGGTGAAATAGTTCCTGATTAAAGCCAAATACCCGATAGGCAGGAACTATTCCACCGCAACTTATACAGAGCGCCTAGCGGTTACGCTCCTTGAGGGCGCGGTCAATCTCGCGCTGGACATCGCGCTTGGCCATATCCTCGCGCTTGTCGTAAAGCTTCTTGCCGCGGCCTAGGCCCAGCAGCAGCTTGACGCGACCGTCGGTATTAAAGTAGAGCTCCAGCGGCACCAGGGCATAGCCGCGATTACGTAGCTTACCGTCAAGAAAATCAATCTCCTTGCGGTGCAGCAGCAGACGACGGCGGCGATCAGGGTCGCGGTTCCACACGCCACCATGGCTATAAGGGTGAATATGCAGGCCCACGAGCCAGCACTCGCCGCCACGAATCAGTGCAAAGGTGTCGGTGATCTGGCACGCGCGCTCGCGAATCGACTTGACCTCGGTGCCACTCAGCTCAATGCCGCACTCAAAGGTCTCATCGATAAAGTACTCGTGGTGTGCCGAGCGATTCTTGGAGATGAGCTTGCGCTCGCGCTTACTGGGCATCGCTGGCCTCCTCGGTCCCATCGACGTTTGAGCCCGCGGCGTCGCGCTTTGCCTTGCGCTCAGCATTGAGCTCGGCGTCGCTCTCGCGCACCAGTTTGATAATCGCCGCGCAGGCCTCCTCGCCCACAAGGTCGCGAGCACGCACTGTCAGGCGCGTCGCCTCCTGCTTGTCGCCGTCGCTTGCAGCATCGGTCGCGCACATAATCAGGCAGATGGCAATCTCGGCCGAAGGCGAGGTCGGCACGCCTTGCAGGGCCAGTTCACCCATCACGTGCTCGTCGCTCTCCTCGGCGGCATCCGGATAGGTGGTATGAATCTTGTTGAGCAGGCGCGTCGTGTGTGCATCGTTGGGCGCTAAGCGCAGTGCTAGACGCGCGCAACCCACGGCGGCCGAGACATTCTCGGTCTCGGGCTCCAAGAAGTACTGGCCCAGGTTGGAATAGGCGCGGGCGGCGCACTTGCCGTCGCTCGCACGCTCCAGTACCGAAAACGAGAGCGATGCCCATTCCTGCTTGTCCTCGAGTGCGCGGAACAGCTCGGCCAGGTCCAAGCGATAGTTGCAGTTCATGGGGTCCCAACGCACAGCCTGCATCAGGGCATTACGAGCGCTCACATAATCCTGCTGGCGAATGTAGGCAAACGCCATGTCAGAATACAGGCGGTCAAACGGCACCTCGACCTGCACGAGCTCGCGCGGATCCTTCTCCACACGGCGATAGGCCAAGCGCTCAAACTTGCTATCGAAGCTAAAGTATTGGCGCTTCTCCTCCGTCTTGCACTCGGCGTCGATATACTCCTCGGCGAGCTCCACCAGACGCTCCAACAGCGGCGTCGCCGTAGCTAGGTCGCCCTGCGCCAGATAGTTCTCGGCATACGTGATGTCTTGCAAGCTGATGGGCAGATCCATGGCTACTCCTCGATCTGAGCGAAACACGGCAGATGCCGCATATACGGTCAATACACAAAACCCGGGTCTCTTTCGAGGCCCGGGCGTTCATTTTGTGGTAGCCCGTACCAGATTCGAACTGGTGATCTCCGCCTTGAGAGGGCGGCGTCCTAAACCGCTAGACGAACGGGCCATATGTAGCAAATGCAATGGCTGGGATGGAGGGAGTCGAACCCCCATTGACGGAACCAGAATCCGCTGTCCTGCCATTAGACGACATCCCAATGACTGCATTGCTGCGCTCGGCTGTGCCTTTGCGCAAGAAAGAAATATACGGGAAGTCCCGCCATGACGCAAGCCCCAATTTTGACTTTTTTGAAATTCGGTCAAATTGGCCTAATTTCGTCCAACCCGTGAAGGACCTGTGAAGCCGACCGCTATACACGAAGGGCAAAACGCCGCGAGCGGTAGCCGTCAACCGTTGGCAGATTCTACCGCGAAAACGATAGCACCAGGCAACACAATCGAAGTATCAATGATCGCGTAGATATCGAGGCGCCATGGACGAAGAGCTTGATTACCTATGGGAGACCCTGGGCCTCGAGATCACTGCCGACCTTTGGCCCGAACGGGACAAAATCCATCCCACACTGCGCCCCGCCATCACGGTGATGCAGGCAAACTACCGCCGTGCCTCATTTTTGATCATGCGGACGTCATGGCATGCGGCGCTCCCCGACCTCAAGCGCATCCAGGCAAGCCTCGTCGAGCTGTCCGGCATGCCGACCGTCATATCCGAGACGAACCTGGAGCGGCGGCAGCGCGAGCGCCTGCAGCGGCAACGGATTCCGTTTATCTGCCCCGGCATTCAGGCATACCTGCCCTTTATGGACGAAGAGTACTGGAGCGACACGCCCGACAAGCACGTAAAGATCTACGACCCACACGAATGGGCGCAACTGGAGGACTGACTGGGGCAGGCCCGCGCTCGAAACGGGACGTGCTTTCCGCAGCCGCTACAGCAACGCCTCGGTCCAAGCCGCTTCCTTAAAGCCAGGAATCGCAAAGTCATCGCCCACCAGCAGCGGGCGTTTAACCAGCATGCCGTCAGTTGCCAGCAGCTCATAGCATTCCTGGTCCGTCATACCCGCATCCAGACGCGCCTTCAGGCCCAGCTCTCGATATTTCATGCCCGACGAGTTAAAGAAGCGTCGCATCGGCAGCCCCGAACGAGCAATCCAGGTCGCAAGTTCCTCAGCCGAAGGATTGTCTGTAACAATATCGCGATCGACGTACTCAACCCCATGCTCGTCCAACCAGGCCTTGGCCTTTTTGCACGTCGAGCATTTGGGGTATTCAACAAACAGTACGGTCATGGGAATCCTCCGAATATAGATCGGCCAACGCAGGTGCGCACCATACGAGGCGCCTTAGCATGATGGGCCAATTGTAGCCCACGGGTCACACGCTAAACGAAGCGTACCCCGAATCCGCGTTTGATGAACGGCAGCAGCTCCATTGCCTCGGACGTGATATGGCCCGCAACGTTCATGCGCTCGTCACCGGGAAGATCAACCCGCGCAATCTCAAGCTCGCCTTCGTAGCGCCCATAGCCACTATTGCTCACAGCGATCGACCCCGTCTTTCGCGGCACGCCGGCACCGGTATCCGTCGGCACGGAATCCGGCTTAAGCGTCGTGCGCGACTCCTGAGACCTAAAGATGAGGGTACTCGAATCGGGCCGGTCGTGATGAATCTGCCCGCGCACATAGGCATAGCCGGGGTCAAGCTCGCATTGCAAATCCACGTATCCGGCAGAAACTTGAGCAAACCGCGCCCAGCCCGCATCGGAAAGATCGGGGTCGCCGACCAACACAATGTCGCAATCGGCGCCATGTGCAAGCTCAAGCATGTTGAGGGCAACCTTTGACGCGCGACCGCGCTGCTCCTCAACCGTCGGCAGTCCTTCGAATACCGGCCCGCGAACGTTGGCATCACCCGGCACAAAAGCCATGATTTCGAAGCCAAGCGCCGCAAGACGAAGATTCGTCCGAGCAATGTCTTCCAGAGCTAAACCGGTATAAGGCTTGGGATAAAAATTGTGGCAGGCGGCAAAACGAGTCACATCGGCACCGGCTTCTCGCCACGATGCGATTTCATCAGAACTCACCGTCGATGCATTGACCACAATGTGAAATACACCGGACAACTCCGCGACCCGCTGGGCGCTAAAGCCATAGTCCAAACGAAGGTATTCGAGCCCCAGGTCACGCAGATCCTCGATACGCTCAAGCCCGAGCAAATCGCACGTGCGCGGCCCCACATCGGCAATGAGCGCAATGCCGCGGGCGGAAAGCAGCGACAGCACATGACGGACCTTATCGGCATATGCCGCTCCCCCATCCTCGGGAATATGCAGCGAGGTAAACGCATAGCGCGCACCCGCCGCGGCACCACGCTCAATCGTCCGCTCAATATCCTGCAGAGGGCTGGAAAGATAAATCGAAATACCCGTTTTCACGCTTCAACGCTCCTTTAAAAAAGGCCGGCGGAGCAGTTAGCCCCGCCGGCACAACCATAGCATCAAGAGATCTGCGGCACGTCAAGACGTTCGAATGACATGGCGCGCAGCATCAGGCTACTCGCCAAAAAACTCGTTGATCTTCTGCTCGTCGACGCCAAAGAACCACGTCAGGACAAAGCCGGCGGCATAGGCAAGCAGCATAGCGGCAACGTAGCCGAGCTGCTGGCCAGGAACGACGATCAGCAGGCCAAACAGACCGGAAACGCCCTGAGAAACCGTGCCGATGTGAAGCAGCGCCGCGAGCGCGCCGCCAAATCCGGCACCCAGGCAGGCCGTCACAAACGGACGAACGAGCGGCAGCGTAACGGCATACATCAGAGGCTCGCCCACGCCCAGGATGCCAACGGGGATGGACTCGGCGACATACTTCTTGAGCTTGGCGTTCTTGGTCTTAAAGTACAGCGCCAAACCGGCACCGACCTGGCCGCCGCCAGCCATCATAAGGATGGGCAGCAGGTAATTGATGCCCTTGGTAGCGCCGTCGGGATCGTTGAGCATAGCGTGGATCGGCGTGAGCGCCTGATGCAGGCCGACGGACACCAGCGGCAAAAAGCCTGCCGACAGGATATAGCCGCCCAGGACGCCCAGCTTCTCGAAGATAAAGGTGAGGACGCTAAAGATCGCGGTCGTCAGCCAAGCGCCAACCGGCTGGATGACAAGCATCAGAGCAAAGGCGCCGATGATGAGCACCAGCAGCGGGGACAGGAACGTATCGAGCGCGTTGGGCATGACCTTGCGAATCTGACGCTCCATCCAGGCAAAAAACGCACCAGCGATGAGAGCCGCGATCATGCCGCCCGCTGCGGGGTTGTACTGCGCATTGGTGAGCGGCAGCAGAATGGCAGTGGCAGGATCAGCAGCGCCAGGCGCAAGCAGGGGCATGGCGCTGTTGGCGATACACATCATGCCGGCGATACCGCCCAGCGCAGCGGAGCCACCAAACTCGCGTGCCGCGTTATAGCCCACCAAGATGGGCAGATAGGCGAAGAGGGCCCAACCCATGGAACGAATGCCCTGGTACCACCACTCGCCTGCAAGCGCGCCTGCCGTCGAGACGTTAATGACGTTGCAGATACCGTTGATGAGGCCAGCCGCAATGATGCCGGGAAGCAGGGCGACGAAGACATTGGAAATCTTCTTGAGGAAGGCCTGAACCGGCTTGGACTCGTACTTGGCCTTCTGCGCGGCCTTGTTTGTGGCCGCAGCGTCAACCACGCTCTCATCAGCAACGCCTTTCGCAAGGCCGGTGAGCTTGGAGAACTCCTCGAGCACCTTATTCACCTTGCCCGGACCCAGCACAATCTGCATCGTGTCGCCCTCGACCAGGCCCATCACGCCGTCGAGTGCCTTAATACCCTCCGTGTCGACGTTGCCCGTGTCTTTGACGGTCACGCGCAGGCGCGTCATGCACGCCGCGTTTGCCAGCACGTTGTCTTTACCGCCCAAAAGGTCCAGCAGCTTTTGAGCCAGCTCTTTGTTCGTCATAACTCCTCCTTGTATTGGGCATCTCTTCTTGATGTCATATCTGCTCACGCCGTGCACCTATTGGACATCGGCGTTGCCCTTCTCATGGCCACTCACCGCAGCACGGACATGCCCGCGTGCCTGTTCAAGAGCCACCGCAGCCTGCTCGACATCGCAGTCCAGCAGCACCGAGACAATAGCGGTCTTTACGTGGCCGCCGGCATCTGCAAGCGCCTGAACAGCGCGCTCGCGCGTGCAGCCGGTCGCCTCCATCACGATGTTCTGGCCGCGCACCACCAACTTCTCGTTCGTCTGCTGCACATCGACCATCAGGTTTTGGTACACCTTGCCAATCTTGACCATGGCACCGGTCGAAATCATATTGAGAATGAGCTTTTGGACCGTTCCCGCCTTGAGCCTCGTTGAGCCGGTCAGCACCTCGGGACCGGGCACGGGCTCAATGGCAAGATCTGCACTCTCCCCGATCTTCGACCCTTGGTTACAGGCAATTGCGATGGTCTTGCACCCAGTTGCTTTGGCGTACACAAGGCCGCCCACCACATAGGGAGTACGACCGCTTGCTGCCAGGCCAACGACAAGATCCTTGTCCGAAAGTCCACGCTCCCGCAGGTCGCTCGCGCCAAGCTCCTCGCTGTCTTCGGCACCTTCGACAGCCTTGATAAACGCCGTCTCGCCTCCGGCAATGAGCCCAACAATCAGATCGGGTGACACACCAAACGTGGGCGGGCACTCCGAAGCGTCGAGCACGCCCAGACGACCACTGGTGCCTGCACCCATGTAAAAGACGCGCCCGCCGCGCTCGAGTGCCTCAGCAGCCCAGTCGATTGCTGTGGCAACCTGGGGCAACACTTTCGTGACCGACTGGACGGCACGAAGATCCTCATCGTTCATCGTCGTGACGATTTGCAGCGATGTCATCGTATCGAGGTCCATTGACCTTTGATTACGCTGTTCAGTCGTGAATTTTGTTAAATCGAGCATTTCATTCACCTCATCTTTCCTGTTTCTCGATGTAGTTTTGCTTAATGACATGCGTCGCCCGCTCGTAGTCGCTGGCAACGTAAGCAGCGTACAGGGCATCGACAACCATAAGCTGGGCCATACGCGAGGCCATGGCACCGCTGCGGACCAAGGGCTCGCTTGCAGCAACGCCGAGCACGGCATCGGCCATGGTGGCAAGCTTGGACGATCCGTCTACCTTGGTCACGGCCACAACGGGACAGTTGTGACGTTGAGCCTCGACGGTGCAGTCCAGCACTTCTTGCGTTAAGCCCGAGTAGCTAAAGGCGATTGCCATATCGCCCTCATGCATGTTCTTGGCACACAGGAGCTGATCATGCCAGTCGTCGTACAGATGGCACTCTTTGTCAACACGCATGAGCTTTTGCGCTAGATCGTGCGCAACCAAACGAGAGGCACCGATACCGAACAGATTGACCGCGCGTGCCCGCTTAAGATGGGCCGCGCATCGCTCCAAGACGGTGTAATCGAGCGTTCGCGCCGTTGCCTCGATTGTGCGCACGTTGCTTTTCATCACCTTCCCCACGATACGTTCGACGCTGTCGTCCATGGAGATGTCCTCGAGGGCAACGTCTTTCTTGTCACCCAAGAGCGCCAGTTCGGCAATCAGTTCGCGCTGGAACTCCTTGTAGCCCGCAAAACCCAAGCGCTTGCAAAAACGCAAAATGCTCGAGGGCGAGGAGAACGTGGCATCGGCAAGACCGCGGACGGACAGCCCGACCACCTCATGCGGATGAGCACTCACGTATGCGATGACATTGCGTTCCGCCGGACTCGCGCTGAGCTCACGCTCGCGAAGCCTTAAAAGCAATCCGTTTGTCATCTCAAACACCTCCGTTGAGAAGAATTAAAGACCAACGAACGATTCGTACCGGATATAAGCAGCTTTTACGGTACATTGTGCCGCATCGTGGCGCACAAAGGGCGAGCGTTCTACCGCTCGCCCCTCAAATCCGACCGCTCGGAAATACGCGCGACACAAAATGATTCATCGAGGTCGCATTATTCGTAACAGGGTTGTTAACGACGTTTCGCATGGGCGCCAATGGGACAGGTCGCGCGCTGAACCAGTACCGCCGCCAGCAGTACCAACAGCATGGCGGCAATGTAGCCAGCGGCGTCAAAGCCCAAATCGACTACGTCGAAATGCCTTCCGGGAACAAAAATCTTATGCACCTGATCGCCGACGGAGCAAACGACGCAAAAGGCTAAGACAGACGCACGCCACAATCGAGTGGGCGACACGCGCTTATCCAAGCACACCACCGCCAACGAGGCAAACAGTCCTACAAAGAAGAACTCAACGGTATGTGCGACGCGACGAATGTTGGCACCCATCCACAGACGAACGGGCGCAAGCGGGTCGGGATGAACGGTGGCAGTCGTTGAGCCCGCGCCCCCGACGGCATCTCCCGCCTGGGTCTCCCCCGCAGTCTCGGACTGCACGCTGACGCTTTGTCCTTCCACCGCGCGCGCAGTGGACTCGCTGAGCGACGACGTCTGCTCCACGTTTTGCTCCGTCAGCATCCAAATACTTGCCAGCGTCACGACCAGCAGGACAACCGAAATCCATCCGACTATGTGCTTCACACGCGCCAAGGGCTAGCCTCCGTCATTTTTTGAGCAGCAGCGAGTGTACCCCCCAAATGCAGTTGTCGCCGTAGCGAAATCCAAAATGTTCGAATCGGGGCGCCAAAGGACCGTGGCGCCCCTACTCCATCTCGCGCATCCAGCGATCGAACGTCCCCACGCACACGCCTAGCCGCTTTGCCGCCTGACTCCGCGTGATATCACCCGCCTCGTAGGTATCGCGCACCAGCTCGAATTGCGGAGGACAGGGCTTGCGGGGCCGGCCAAAGCGCACGCCGCGCGCTCGCGCCGCCGCAATGCCCTCGGCTTGGCGCCGGTGAATGTTCTCGCGCTCCACCTGCGCCACATAGCTCAGCAGCTGCAAAACAATATCGGCAATCAACGCACTCGTCACGTCCGACCCACCACAGTCTCTGGCTCGCGTGTCGAGCAATGGCATGTCCAGCACCACGATGGCGGCGCCGAGCTCTTTGGTTATGCACCGCCATTCCTCGAGGATCTCGCTGTAGTTACGGCCCAGCCGATCAATGGAAAGTACCACCAGCACATCACCGGAATCCAACGCGCACAGCAGCTCGCGATACCGCGGTCGATCGAAGTCCTTGCCGCTCGCATGATCGGCAAAGATATTCGCCGGTTCCACGCCATAGGCACCCAGCGCATCCAGCTGCCGATTCAGATTTTGATCACGCGAGCTCACCCGCGCATACCCGTACACCGTTGTCATCTCATCCCCGCTCTCTCGTAAACCTCCCAAAAAGGAACAGGTTTATTTTGGTTGGTTTTATCTCCCCTATAGCAGGCGGAAGACGCAGGCGCGCGAGCGGCAAGACGATTGATGCGCCACAAAAAAGGCGGCCCCAAAAGACCGCCCCATTCTCTATCAATCACCAAATTCCGGCTAATGAATAAGCCTGAAATCCAAGTGCCCGCGCGTGGTGTTGACGCGCGAGACCTCGATGATCACGCGCTGCCCCAGCTCATAGCGAGTCCCCGTATCGGCGCCCGTGAGCGTGAGCGCGTCCTCGTCAAACTCGAACCACTCGTTGCCCAGACTCTTGATCGAAACCAGACCCTCAACCTGCGTCAGATCCAGGCGCACAAAGAGGCCCATGCTGCTGACCCAAGAGATCGTTCCGGCGTAGCGCTCACCCAGGCGGCCCTCGTAGTACTGGGCGATCTTGATCTTTTGCGTCGCATGGCTGGCGGCATCGGCCGCACGCTCGGCATCGCTGCACGCGCGGCAGATTTGCGGCAGGATGCGCGGCAGGGACTCGCGACCCTTACCGATCAGCCGCGGCGTACGCACCAAGGCGTCCTTGCCGCCCAGCCGCTCGTAGGCCAGCTGCAGCTTGAGCACGCGATGCACCACCAGGTCGGGATAGCGGCGAATGGGACTCGTAAAGTGGCAATAGCACGGCGCGGCAAGTGCAAAGTGGCCCTCGTTGCGCGGCTTGTACAGTGCGCGCTGCATACTGCGCAGTAGCAACGTGTTGACGAGCGGCGCGTTGGCCGTACCGGCTGCGGCATCAACCGCCGCCTGCAGCTCGTCGGGGCTTCCCAGAGCAATGCCTGCCGCGCGACGGTCATCGATGATACCCAGCTGTGCCAGCGCCACGGCGGCACCGTGCAGGCTGTCGGGGCTGGGATCGTCGTGCACGCGATAGCAGGCCTCGATATCGCGGTCGGCCAGCCACTCCGCCACGCACTCGTTGGCCAGCAGCATGGCTTCCTCAATCAGCGACGTGGCGCACGAGCGCTCACGGGCCACGATTTGCACGGGCACACCGTCCTCGCCCAACAGCGCACGGATCTCGGCCGTATCAAAGTCGACCGAACCGCGCGCGCGACGAATACGACGGCGAAGCTCGGCGAGCTCGTTGGCAGCTACGAGGAAATCCCCCAAGTCGACGTTATAGCCGCGAGCGGTTTCCTCGCACGCAAGCCCGCGCTCGAGCGCTTCCTCGCGCGAGGCTTCAACTGCGGCAACATCCTCGGCGGCACCCTCCAGCACCGAATACTCCACCGCACCGGCACGCACCAGCAGCGCCTCGGCGCCGTCGTAGTCCATGCGCACACGCGAGCGGATCACGCTGGGATAGGGATCGTAATGGCGCACGCGACCCTGCGCGTCGAGCTCAATGTCGACGGTAAACGCCAAACGGTCCTCGTCAGGACGCAGCGAGCACAAATCGTTCGACAGGCGCTCGGGCAACATGGGCAGAACGCGATCGGCAAGATACACCGACGTCGTGCGATGGCGGGCTTCCAGATCGATATGTCCGTCCCAGGCAACATAGTGCGAAACGTCGGCAATATGGACACCCAGCTTGTAGCCACCCTCGGGCGTGCGCTCCAGCGAGATGGCGTCGTCAAAGTCGCGCGCGTCGACCGGGTCAATCGTAATGACAAAGCGGTCGCGCAGGTCTCGGCGGAGTGGGTCCTTGAGTGCCGAGGCCACATCGAGCGAAAGTGCCTTGGCCTCGGCAAGTGCGGCCTCGGGATAGCTGTCGGTATATCCATAACGCGCCATCACATACTGAACGCCCAAATCGGGCGCGTCATCGCCGCCAATACGGCGCTCGATCGTCACGGTGCCCGATTCCAGGCGCGTCGGATATGTCAGAATGCGTGCGACGACTGCATCACCCGGATGAACGCCCAAGCGCTCCGCCGAGGTGTCCTCCGGCAGAATAAAGAAATCGGCCTTAAGGCGAGAATCAAGTGGCTCGATCACTCCGAGCGGGCCGGCGGTCTGGTACGTGCCCACCACACTAATGGCCGCACGCTCGACGACGCCCTCGATTACGGCGCGTCGCTCGCCATGCGGGCTGTTCTTAATGCTCACGGCAACGGTATCGCCGTCCATAATTTCGCGCTTGCCGCGGCCCATGACCTTGTAGTCGCCGTTTTCGGTTACAACGTAGGCGCTGTGCTCATGGAGCTGCACGCGTCCGGTCAGACTCGGGCGACGCTCGCTGCGCACCGGCCCGCGCTTATTGCGAGCTCCACGCTTATGCTTGTTATTGCGCCCCATGGCGCCTCCTTACTATCGATGGCCGTTTACACCCCAAGAGTCTACCCAAATGATCCCTAGGGGACGGCAGGATTGCGGGTCACATAGATAGACTAGCGCCACGATGATCTGCGATCCTGCCGTCCCCTAGGGATCAAAAAACGGGCCGTCCCCAAAAGAGACGACCCGTTGAAGGAACGAATTCCAAGCACGCCTACACGCGCAGATAGCGGCGCATGGCGATGGCGGAACCAAAGAGACCGATAATGACGCCGACCAAAACCAGTGCGGCGTAGGTCACCAGGTAGTACTGCATCGGCAGCGCAAACGACATCCAGCCGATGCTCTCCTGCAGGCGCGGAACCATCAGGTTACGCAGCAGCTCAAGCACGCCGATGGAAAGCAGCGAGCCCAAAATGGCCTGCAGCACGCCCTCGGTAATAAACGGCCCGCGAATGAAGCCGTTGCTTGCGCCCACCAGACGCATGATCGCGATCTCACGACGACGCGCCGTAATGGACAGGCGAATCGTGTTGTTGATAAAGATGAACGCGATAAAGGTCAGCAGGCCGACGAGCACCACGGCGGCGATACGGATGTAGTTCGTCACCTGGAACAGGCGGCTCACTTCCTCCTGGCCGTACAGAACGCTCGCGTTAACGTCGCCGTCGTCCGCGATCTTCTGAAAATCGGCGTTCTTCTTGAGCTTCTGGGCCGTGCTCTCGACCATGGACGGATCGTCCATCTCGATGGCATACGAAGCCGGCAGCGGGTTCTGACCGTCGAGCGCGCTCATGGTAGCGTCGGCGTTACCCGACATCTTGCTCGTGTACTCGGCCAGCGCGTCGTCCTTGTCCTTGTACGTCACGGACTTGACGTTGCTCCACGTCTTAAGCTCGGCCTCAAAGGCCTGAACATCTGCCTGGTCGGCGTCATCGCTAATAAAGGCGTTGATGACGACCTGATCCTCGACGGTACCGATCACGGAGTTCAGCATCGCGGAACCCATAATGAACAGGCCGATGATAAACAGCGAAAGGAAAATCGTGATGACGGCGCCGAGCGAGGTGGTCCAGTTACGGAAGAAGTGGCTGATTGCCTCTTTGAGCGAGTAGCCCACGTTAGTTGGTGCCATAGTTGCCGTAACCTCCCCTCTCCTGGTCGCGGATTACGTGGCCGCCTTCGAGGGCGATCACGCGACGGTGCATGCTATCGACCATCTCGCGGTCGTGCGTAGCGACGATCACGGTGGTACCGGTGCGGTTAATGCGCTCGAGCAGCTTCATGATGCCCAGCGAAATCGCCGGGTCGAGGTTACCCGTGGGCTCGTCGCAAATCAGCAGCGGCGGACGGTTGACCATAGCGCGGGCAACGGCCACGCGCTGCTGCTCGCCACCGGAAAGCTGATCGGGCAGCGAGTCCATCTGGTCGGCCAGACCGACCAGACGCAGCACCTCGGGCACCTGGCTGCGAATGACGCCCTTGGGCTTGCCGATGCACTGCAGGGCAAACGCCACGTTTTCGTAGGCGGTCTTTTGCGGCAGGAGCTTAAAGTCCTGGAACACGGCGCCAATCTGACGACGTAGGAACGGAACCTTGCGGTTCTTGATCTTCATAAGGTCCTGGCCGGCGACCAAAATGCGACCGCTTGTGGGCTTGACGTCGCGGTTGAGCGTCGACAGCAGCGTGGTCTTACCCGAGCCGGAGTGACCGACCAAAAAGACGAACTCGCCCGGATAGATCTCGATGTTGATGTCGTCGAGTGCGGGCTTGTTGGGCTGCGCCGGATAGATCTTGGTGACGTGCTCCATAAGGATGACAGGCTCGACACCGGCCTGCTTGGCCATCTTTTTGCGGCTGGCCTGCGGGTCGATGGGCGCAAACACCGACGTGAAGTCGGGGTTGTTGAGCGCGTTGTCGAGGCTTGCGACCTCGGCGGCCTGATCGCGCTCGACCACGGGAGCCGCAGGCTGCGTGGGGTCGGGAATGCCGGCAAAAAGACCGGACTGCGCGGGCTGCGGCGCGGGAGCCGCAGAGGCCATGGGATCGGGGATGCCGGCCATGGTAGGCTGCGGCGTGGCAGCGCTCGTCTGAGGCTGAGCCACGCGGGCGGTCACCGTCTGAACGGGCTCAAAGCCAGCCGTGCCGGAAAGCGCAACATCGTTGTTGGGGTTGTAGGCAAAGGGATCTGCCGCCGGCTGTGCCTGATCTGCCGGCTGTGCGGGGATCGGGCTAAACAGCTGATCCTCTGAATCCGGAGTGGCGAAACGACTGCCCGCGACGCTCGGCTGCGTCTTGGGGGCTTCATCGCCCGCACCGGAGGTACGGAAGTGGTTACCCACTGGTGCTCCTTATCGTCGTGCGTTTAAACTACATGAGCGCTTTGTATTTTAGCAGGATTGCCTTTGCTGCACATAAGAAGCATGGCGGGCTTTGGGATCTGTCCGGCCGGGCGCAGGGTTACCTCCCAAATCGTCCTCGCGCATGGCCGGCATTTGTCCTGCTCCTGCGGAGCTGCGGACAAACGCCGGCCTGCGCTGCGGAAAGATTTGGGAGGTAACCCTGCGCCCGGCCTGCGGCTACTATGGGACCGGCGCATCTACCTTGTGATGCTGTGCATACAAAGTTGGGAGGGTCTGAATTGCACTTTGTCGTGCTGGGCCCTTTTCCCAATAGAAGCCTTGCTTGATAAGGTCTCTTTAGAAGTTGCGGTGAAATAGGGACTGTTTTAGCAGTTAAAAGCCCTAATCAGTCCCTATTTCACCGCAACTTATATTGGGGCTCATTGTTGCGCAACTTTGGTTAGGGATATCGCTTTACAGTTGAGTTAGATAGATGGATGGTTCTAGGCTCGCTGGAGGTTGGTATGGTTTGTCCGTATTGTGGTGCTGAGCTTGCTGATGGTGCACGATTTTGCGTGGGATGTGGGGCTGCGCTTGACGGGACACAGGCTATACCCGTAGCCAACCCTGCGGTTGCGCCGGCACCTGTGGGTTCGCCCGCCCCCAGCAAAAAGCCCAAGAAAGGCGTCGTGATCGCTATCGTCTGCGCGGCGGTAATCGTTGTTGGCGTGGGCGGTGGGCTGGCGTATCACCTGTATCAGCAGCATGTTCAGGAGCAGGAGCAGTATGAGTCGGCGCATTCCAAGCATGCGCTCGTGGTGAGTGTAAAGGCTGAAGGTTGGGACACCGATAACGGCGCTTCTCGTGTGCCGGTGCGCGTAAAGGGCAAGACGGTCGACGGAAAGAAGGTCGACAAGGTCGAATATGTTGCCTCCGACGGCTCGGGCATCAAACTTATCCAGGGCAAGTACACGTTCAAGGCGGCAGGCTCCCCCATCGCCGCCGATGGCACTATCTACCAGGTGCCTTGCACAAAGGCCGAGCTCACGCTCGACGACGCTTTTGCCAAGGGCGAGAAGATTGACTTGGCAGAACTCGCCGAGCAGGATTCGGTTTTGGACTTTACACCCATCGATGCTGTCGACGTGACCGACGACGAGATCAACGACGCCGTGACACTCGCCATGGCATACAAGGGCAAGGACGCGCCCAACGTCGATGCACTGCAACACGCCGCAACGAACCGCCGCGACACCGCCGTAACGGCCAAGAAAGCCGCCGAAGAGGAAGCGGCGCGCCAAGCCGAGGAACAGCGCAAAGCCGCCGCACGCCACATCGAGGCCCAAACCTTCAGTGTCGACCTGCCCGAGTACTGGGATGGTAGGGTGACAGCAGAAGTCGACGGAGATGTGATAGGGCTGTACTCGACTGCCTTTCCAGATAAAGAGCTTGGATATCTTGCCATGAAAAATGAACCGTATGGAAACGCGGGAGATATCGAGTGCGGCCGTATTCGCGACATCAAGCTCGACGAAAACCACTATGTAAAACTAGTAATTTATCGTTGGGCCCTTGATGCGGGGCAAGACCATTTATCAAAAGCTGAATATCGTCTTAACTTGTGTTCAGATGATGCCGCACGCGAGATAGTCGACCTCCAATCGTTGGGGACAATCTCTTACGACTCCATTCTTGCTGATATGGTTGCGGCAAATGACGCTAATGTCGCAGCGGTATTCTGGCCAGACGATATCTTTGCCAACGCCCTCGCCCCGACCGTGAAGCTCCTCTAACCGCTCCTCCCCCAAACACAAAGCCGGGGTGCCCCCACACGAAAGGCACCCCGGCTTATTTATTATCCAGCGCGGGAACGGCTCTCAGGTCAAGGCCAAAGCAAAATGCCTTAGGCCAAGAACTCCTTGGTGGTCGCCACGATGTTGGCGGCGTCCAGGCCGTACTTGTGCAGGAGCTCGGCGCCCGGGCCGGACTCGCCGAAGGTGTCGTTGACACCGATCTTCTTAAGCGGCGTCGGGCACTGTTCGCACAGGACGTCGGCGACGGCGCTGCCCAGGCCACCGATCACGGAGTGCTCCTCGACGGTCACGACGTGGCCGGTCTTGGTGGCGCTCTTGACGATCAGGTCGGCATCGATGGGCTTGATGGTGTGCATGTTGATGACCTCGGCATCGATGCCCTCAGCAGCAAGCTGCTCAGCGGCCTCGAGCGCCTCGCCGACCATCAGGCCGCAGGCGATGATGGTGACGTCGGTGCCCTCGCGCATGACGATGCCCTTGCCTACCTCGAACTTGTAGGTCTCGGGGTCGTTGATAACCGGCGAGGCCAGACGGGCGAAGCGCATATACACGGGGCCGTCGCACTCGTAGGCGGCGCGCGTCACGGCGCGGGCCTCGACATCGTCGGCGGGAACAATCACGGTCATGCCGGGGATGACGCGCATCAGGGCGATATCCTCGCAGCACTGGTGCGTGGCACCATCCTCGCCCACCGAGATACCGGCGTGCGTGGCACCAATCTTAACGTTAAGGTGCGGATAGCCGATGGAGTTGCGGACCTGCTCAAAGGCGCGGCCAGCAGCGAACATGGCAAAGCTGCTCGCGAAGGCAACGCGGCCGGTGGTCGCGATACCGGCGGCAACACCTATCAGGTTGCTCTCGGCGATGCCCACATCGAAGAAGCGGTCGGGGCAGGCCGCCTTGAACTTGCCGGTCTGCGTGGCGGCGGCCAGGTCGGCGTCGAGGACCACAAAGTCATCGTGCTCGTTGGCGAGCTCGACGAGGGCCTCGCCGTAGCTTACGCGCGTGGCGATTTTCTTGACGTCTGCCATCCTAGAGCTCCTCTCCGGCGGCCGTGAGCTCTGCCATGGCCTGCTCAAACTGTTCATCGTTGGGGGCCTTACCGTGCCAGCCCACCTGGTTCTCCATAAAGGAGACGCCCTTGCCCTTCGTGGTCTCGGCGATAATGGCGGTCGGCTGACCCTTGGTGGCGCGAGCCTCGGCAAAGGCGGCGCGGATCTGGTCGAAGTCGTTGCCGTCAGCGAGCTCCACCACGTGGAACTTAAAGGCGCGGAACTTGTCGGCGAGCGGCATGGGATCGTTGACCTCCTCGACGGGGCCGTCGATCTGCAGGCCGTTGTGGTCGACGATCACGCAGAGGTTGTCGAGCTGCTGGTTGCCGGCAAACATGGCGGCCTCCCAGACCTGGCCCTCCTCGCTCTCGCCGTCGCCCAGCAGGGCGTAGGTGCGATAGTCGTCGCCCCAGTGCTTGGCGGCAACGGCCATGCCCACGGCGGCGGAGATACCCTGGCCGAGCGAACCGGTGGACATGTCAACGCCCGGGGTGTCGTTCATGTTGGGGTGACCCTGCAGGTGACTGCCGATGTGGCGCAGCGTCTCGAGATCCTCCTTGGGGAAAAATCCGCGCTCGGCGAGCACGGCGTACAGACCAGGCGCGCAGTGACCCTTGGAAAGCACGAAGCGATCGCGGTCGGCCTTGCGGGGGTCGGCCGGGTCGACGTTCATTTCCTCAAAGTACAGATAGGTCATGATGTCGGCAGCGCCGAGCGAACCGCCCGGATGGCCGGACTTGGCAGCGTGCACGCCGGTGACGATGCCCTTCCTTACCTCGTTGGCAACCTTTTTGAGCTCTTCGTCGCTCATTGTGCCTTCCTTTCATCCTCTTTAGACAAGATGCGCACGGCACAGAAGGTCGTCCCAACCCAGCCGCGATGCACGTACGCCATTCATTATGCTGGAAACTGGAAGCTTTACCAGAGTGTTTATCATTATTTGAACAATTGAGCAGGCAGAACCGCTGATGAAACGGTTTATCAATGTGAACGTCTTTTGGATGGAACGCAGTCGACCCTACGCGTTAATGTCCTTGAAACCTTCGCCGAAGGTTTCCGTAACGTCGGCCACGGTCACGATGGCGCGCGGGTCGCGCTCGCGCACAATGGTCTTGAGCGTGTTGAGCTCGCGACGACTCACGATTACCATGATCACCGGCTTCTCGGCACCCGAGTACATGCCGGTCGCCTTAAACTTGGTGCAGCCGCGACCCAGGCCATACATGATGTCGGCCGCGATATCGGGAAACTTGTCCGAGATGATGAGTACCATACGGCGCCTGTTGCCGCCGTCGACCACGGCATCGATCACGTAGCCGCTAATGACCATCGAAAGGCCCGCATACAGCGCGTTTTCGACCGAGAAGACCGGGGCCGACAGCGCGCACACGGCAACGTCGATCGCCATGACGGTGGAGCCCACCGGTAGTGACGTATTGCGCGAGATAATCTGACCGATGGTGTCAGAGCCGCCAGTGTTGGCACCGGCTCGCAGCACCATGCCGTAGCCGATGCCCGTGATAATGCCGCCCCACATAGCGGGCAGCATTAGGTCGGCATGTGCCAGCGGCGCCACAAACGGAGCGAACAGGTCGGTGAAAAAGCCCAGCAGCACAAAACCCGTCGCCGTCTGCACCACGTAGAACATGCCGCCCTCGCGCATAACGACCAGCAGCAGCAAGGCGTTCATCACGATGGTCTGGATACCGACAGGCAGCGAGATGCCATGAGACGCACCGACTGCCTGGATAATGGTGGCGAGACCCGTAACGCCGCCGGCGGCAAGGCCGTTGGGAATCAGAAACAGGTCCGTCGCGATAGCTGCCAGGGCGCAGCCCAGCATAATCTTGGGCAAGTCATGAAAGAAGTTCAGCGAAAGAATGCGCTTGATGTCCAGACGATATGCCATGCTGCCTCCCTCAAAAAAGCGCACCCAAACGAGTGCGCTTTGAACTTCTTGCTGTATTCGATTCTACCGATTCACCGAGCAAATACCACCCCTGCGAAGTGTTTGCATCGACCCGGAGCCTACCATGTGCCTAGGCGCCTGAGCCTTCCGCATCGGCGTTGCCAGTCGCCCAGCGATGGTAGCCGATCACAAACGGATCCAGATCGCCATCGTCGAGAACGGCCTCGACGTTGCTGGTCTCCACGCCCGTACGCAGGTCCTTGACCATCTGATACGGGTAGAGCACGTAGCTGCGAATCTGGTTGCCAAAACTGATCGTAGTCTTCGGCCCGCGAATCTCGTCGAGCGCCTCGGCGCGCTTCTCGAGCTCGATCTCGTACAGACGGGCCTTGAGAATCTGCATGCACGCGGCCTTGTTTTGAATCTGGCTGCGCTCGTTTTGGCAAGTGACAACGATGCCGCTGGGAAAATGCGTCACGCGTACGGCGGAGTCGGTGGTGTTGACGCCCTGGCCGCCCGGGCCGCTCGCGTGATACACGTCCACGCGGATATCGTCGGGACTGATCTCGATGTCGATATCGTCAGGCAGCACGGGGATGACCTCGACGCCGGCAAACGTGGTCTGGCGGCGCTTCTTGTCGTCGGTGGGGCTAATGCGCACCAAGCGGTGCACACCGGCCTCGGCACGCAGCATGCCAAACGCGTCCTTGCCCTCGACGGTAAAGGTCGCACGGTCGATGCCGATGACCTCAGCCGCGGGGCAGTCGTTAATGGTGACCTTCCAGCCGCGACGCTGGCAGTACTTCATGTACATCTTAAAGAGCATGAAGGTCCAGTCCTGCGCCTCCAGGCCACCCTGTCCGGGCTTGATGGTCACAATCGCGTCGCCGTGATCGAACTCACCGGTAAACCAGCTCGAAAGCTCGAGATCATCGATAGCGCGGGCCAGGCGTTCTGCCGTAGCGGCAGCCTCCTCGCGCAATGCGGCGGCATCGGGGTCGTCGCCCATCTCCTCGGCAAGCTCCAGCGCCGCACGGGCGTCAGATAGCTCGCCGCGCGCGGTATCCACGGCAGCGATATCTTCCTTGGCGCGAGCGATCTCCTCCATGGTGGCGCGAGCGGCGTCGGCGTCATCCCAAAAGCCGAGGGCCACGCTTTTGGCCTCGAGCTCGGTCACACGCGTGCGCTTCTCGTCCAGATGAAGATACGACTCGACCTCGCCGAGCCGGTCCGCAAACGCGTCCAGCTCGGCGGGCGTTACCTCTAAAGCCTCGGCCATTAACGATTCCTGCCGTGGCAGTACTTGAACTTCTTGCCGCTGCCGCAGGGGCAAAGGTCATTGCGGCCAACGTTGACGTACGGATCGTCACTCTCGTCCTTGCGGTAGGTGGTCACCTTGCCGCCGTTGTTGACAGCAGCCGGGCCTCCCTGGACAGCCGTACGAGCCTGAACCTGTGCCTGCTTGCGCAGCACCGAGTTGCCGTTGTCGCCATCGACATCGGCGGGGCCGGAGAAGCGCGCACCCTCGAGCGCGGGGTCCTCCTTGTGCTCCACGGCGTGCGGGGCGGCCTTGATCTCGATACGCAGGACGGTGCGCAGGTAATCCTCGTACATGGTGTCGACGAGCATCTGGAAGGCACCATAAGCCTCGGTCTTGTACTCGACCAGCGGGTCGCGCTGACCAAAGCCGCGCAGTCCGATACCGGTCTTGAGGTAATCCATCTCCTGCAGGTAGTTCATCCAGCGGGTATCGATGACGCGCAGCATGACCTGGGTGTTGAGCTCGCGCATGAGGTCCTCACCCAGGCGCTCGGCCTTCATGTTGTAGCACTTCTCAACATAGGCCAGGACATCGGCAGCCAGGGCCTCGTAATCCTCGTCGGGGAACTTGGGCGTATCGATATGGCCGGTCAGCTCCACGACCCACTTGCGAAGGCCCTCGAGATCGCGCTCGCCCTCGTGGCTGTCCTTGGTGCAGAACTCCTGCACGCAGCGGTACACGGTGTCGTGCATGACCTCGGTGATGTGGTCGGTCAGGTCCTTGCCGTCCAGAATCTTGTTGCGCTCGGCGTAGATGACCTGGCGCTGCTTGTTCATGACGTCATCGTACTCAAGGACGCTCTTACGCATGGAGAAGTTGATGCTCTCGACCTTGTGCTGGGCGCTCTCGACGGCCTTGGAGATGATCTTGTGCTGGATGGGCATGTCGTCGCCCATGTCGGCGGTGACCATCATTTTGGAGACGCGGTCCATCTTGTCGCCGCCGAACAGGCGCATGAGGTCGTCCTCGAGCGACAGGTAGAACTGGGTCTCGCCCGGATCGCCCTGACGACCGGAACGGCCGCGCAGCTGGTTGTCGATACGACGGGATTCATGGCGCTCGGTGCCGATGACGGTCAGGCCGCCCGCAGCAAGCACGCGCTCGCGCTCGGCCTTGCAGGTCTCCTTGGCCTCGGCGTTAAACTGCTCAAGCTGCTCGGGCGTCACGTCCTCCATGGTCAGGCCCTCGTACTCAAGGCGCTCGCGCACCAGCTCGTCGGGGTTGCCGCCCAGCAGGATGTCGGTACCACGACCGGCCATGTTAGTAGCGATGGTCACGGCGCCGTAGCGTCCGGCCTGGGCAACGATATGAGCCTCGCGCTCGTGGTGCTTAGCGTTGAGGACCTCGTGCGCGATGCCGCGCTTGGTAAGGGCTGCCGACAGCTTCTCGGAGCTTTCGATGGAGACGGTGCCCACCAGGACCGGCTGGCCCTTGGCGTGACGTCGCTCGACGTCGTCGGCAACGGCGTTGTACTTGGCCTGGATGGTGCGGTACACCAGGTCCTCGTGGTCAACACGCTGAACGGGCTTGTTGGAGGGGATGACCTCGACGGGCAGCTTGTAGATCTCGCGGAACTCGGCATCCTCGGTGAGTGCCGTACCGGTCATGCCGGAGAGCTTGTCATACAGGCGGAAGTAGTTCTGCAGGGTGATGGTGGCAAGGGTCTGGTTCTCCTCGCGCACGAGCACACCCTCTTTGGCCTCGATGGCCTGGTGCAAGCCCTCGGAATAGCGGCGGCCTTCCATGATGCGACCGGTGAACTCGTCGACGATCTTGACCTCGCCGTTAGTGACCACGTACTGCTTGTCGCGATGGAACATGTACTGAGCCTTCAGCGCCTGCTGCAGGTGGTTGACCAGCTGGCCCGAAAGGTCGGCATAGATGTCCTCGATGCCCAGGCGGCGCTCGATCTTCTTAAGACCGCGCTCGGTGGCGGCGATGGTGTGCTTGGCCTCGTCCATGACGTAGTCGCCCGTGGGCTCGACGTCCTCGGTGGCGGTGAGCATGTCGTGCGACACGTCCTCGCCGCGCTCAAGGCCGCGCACGGCACGCGCGAAATCCTTGTAGGTGCTGGCGGACTTGGTGCCGGCACCCGAGATGATGAGCGGGGTACGCGCCTCGTCGATCAGGATGGAGTCGACCTCGTCGACGATGGCGTAATGGTGGCCACGCTGTACGCGCTGCTCGGGGCGGGTGACCATGTTGTCGCGCAGGTAGTCGAAACCGAACTCGGAGTTGGTGCCGTAGGTGACGTCTGCCTGGTAGGCCGGACGCTTGAGCTCGAGCGGCATATTGTTCTGGAGCAGACCGACGGTCATTCCCAGGTACTTGTAGATGCGGCCCATCCACTCGGAGTCGCGCTTTGCCAGGTAATCGTTGACGGTAACGACATGCACGCCCTTGCCGGCGATAGCGTTGAGGTAGCCGGCCAGCGTGGAGACCAGGGTCTTACCTTCGCCGGTCTTCATCTCGGCGATATGCCCCTCGTGCAGTGCCATGGCGCCGATGAGCTGCACGTCAAAGTGACGCATGCCCGTGATGCGCTTTGAAGCCTCACGCACAGTGGCAAAAGCCTCGGGAAGCATGTCGTCAAGCGACTCGCCGTTGGCGTAACGCTCGCGGAACTTATCGGTCTGGGCGCGGAGTTCCTCCTCGGTCATCTTCTCAAACTGGGGCTCAAGACCGTTGATCTGGTCGACGATCTTGTAGTAGCGCTTAAGGTCCTTATCGGATCCAAAGGACAGCAGCTTTGACATGAATCCCATGTGGTTTTCCTTTTTGGCCATCGCCCACGCCATGCAGCCTTGGGCGAGTTAAACACAGATAAATGTACTTTAGCCAAACAAGGCGCGGCCTATACGGTCGACCTCGACCGCCACGTAATAACTACGACCAACCTGCCAAAAAGGGACAGGTTTATTTTGGCAGCTTTTATCTGGGAAAACGCTGTATCTCTGCCATTTGGTGCAAACCAACCTGTCCCCTTCGCACCAATCTGGTGCCATGGGAACAGGTTCGTTTGCACCAATAGAAAAGGGCCGTGCACCCAAACGGATGCGCGGCCCTTATGCCATGAATGCGAGCGATTCCGCGGCGAGCTATTTACTCAGCAGCCTCGGTGGTCTCGACCTCGGCAGCGGCCTCCTCGACGGGAGCCTCTGCGGGAGCCTCGGCGGCCTGCTTGGCAGCCTCCTCGGCGAACTTAGCAGCACGCTTAGCCTTCTCGGCAGCCTTAGCCTCAGCGGCGGCCTTGCGAGCGGCCTCGGCCTCAGCAGCCTTGGCGGCCTTGGCGGCCTTGGCCTCCTCAGCCTTCTTGAGCTGGGCGGCAGCGGCGCCACCGAACTTGTCGGCGAAGCGCTGGACGCGTCCACCGGTGTCGACGAACTTCTGCTGGCCGGTGTAGAACGGGTGGCACTCGTTGCAAAGCTCGACCTTCATCTCGGACACGGTTGCGTGCGTCTTGAAGGTGTTGCCGCAGGAGCACGTCACCGTGCACTCGACATACTGGGGATGGATACCCTGCTTCATGGTAGGACTCCTTATTGGTCAGGCGCTGGTTACCGATCAGCGCATAAGGCGTCTTGGTTTCCGACCAAGACAACAAACTCGGCTATGGTACCACGGCACCGCACGTCCCACAAAAGGTTCACGGTCTTTGTGCAATGCGATATGCCCAACCTCAGCGAGCACGCACCCCATCGAACCTTCGTCCATGTTGCAGACGTGTAACGCCGCAGTAAGCACGCCCCTTTTGGCGCCAGACAGGTACAATGATGAACACTGTACCGTAGCGGAGCGCCCCCGCGCGCCGCAACCACGCGAAAGGGTTTCCCATGGCCGAGATCTCGTCCTCCCGCATCGTCATCACCGTCCTTGGCAAGAACCGCCCCGGCATCGTCGCCGGCGTCACCCGTGTTCTGGGCGAGGCCAACGTCGACATCCGCGACATTACGCAGTCCATTATCGAGAACATCTTCACCATGACCATGCTGGCCGACACCGCCGAGTCCAAGCTCGACTTCGCCGAGCTGCAGAAGGCCCTGGCCGAGGCCGGCGAGCTTTCGGGCGTCAACGTGTCCATCCAGCGCGAGGACGTCTTTAACTTTATGTACCGCCTGTAGCGAACAAGCCGCTCGGGGCAGCTTGACGCCATATCGTCCAAGCGCGCGGCCCCCAAGCGGACCGGAGAGGAGCGCGTATGGCCTACGACGCCAAGAAAATCTACTACCGCTTCGACGATCACCTGAGCCGCCTGGTTCTGGATTACGAGGCGAGCCGTCAGATTTCGCCCGAAAGCGAAAACCTCTACCACGGCCTGCCGACCGCCCCGTACGACGAGGGCTTGTTCGTAGAGCACAACGTCAAGCGCGGCCTGCGCAATGCCGACGGCTCGGGCGTGGTCGCGGGCCTTACCCGCATCTCGGATGTGCATGGCTACAACAAGGTCGACGGAAAGGTCGTGCCCGATCAGGGCAAACTCACGCTTCGCGGCTACAGCATCGAGGATCTGGTCAACAATGCCCAGGCCGAGAATCGCTACGGCTACGAAGAAGTCGCCTATCTGCTTATCACGGGTTCGCTACCCAACAAGGAAGAGCTCGACGGCTTCTGCGAGCGCCTAGGTGCCTTTAGACATCTGAGCGACGAGTACGTCAAAGAGTTCCCCATGACCACGGTGTCGTCGAGCATCATGAACGTGCTCCAGCGCGCCGTGCTGCTGCTCTACGCCTTCGATGCCGAGCCCGACGTAATTACGCCCGAGCACGAAATCGACGTCGCTATCTCCATGCTCGCCCGTCTCCCCCGTATCGCCGCCTTCGCGCATATGGCCTCGGTCGCCAAGCGCCGCGGCTCCGAGGTTCATGTGCCGCACCCCACGCCCGGTCTCTCCACCGCCGAGACCATCCTACAGGTCCTGCGCGGCGGCATGGCGTTCACCCACGATGAGGCGATGCTGCTCGACGTTATGCTCATGCTGCATGCCGAGCACGGCGGCGGCAACAACTCCACCTTCGCTTGCCGCGTGCTGTCGTCTTCGGCCACCGACCCGTATTCCGCCTACGCCGCGGCTATCGGCTCGCTCAAGGGCCCGCGCCACGGCGGTGCCAATGCCAAGGTCGTGTCTATGCACGAGGACATCCGCGCGCATGTTTCCAACTGGGAGGACGAGGACGAGGTCGCGGCCTACCTGGGCAAGATCCTCGACAAGCAGGCCTTCGACGGCACGGGCCTCATCTACGGTATGGGCCACGCCGTCTACACGCTGAGCGACCCACGCGCCGAGGTATGCCGCCGTTACGCGCGCTCGCTGGCAGCCAAGAAGGACTTGGGCGAAGAGTTCGCACTCATCGAGCGCATTGAGCGCCTGGCACCCCAGGTCATGCGCGACCACGGCATGACCAAGCCCATCTGTGCCAACATCGACCTGTACACGGGCTTTATCTACAAGATGCTCGGCGTGCCCGAGACGCTCTTTACGCCGCTATTCGCCGTCGCCCGCATGGCAGGCTGGTCGGCGCACCGCATGGAAGAGCTCTTCTGCGCGCACCGCATCATCCGCCCCGCCTACCGCCCGGTTATCGAGCCGCTGGAGTACAAGCCGCTCGCCGACCGCTAGGACGCGGACCGTTATAGAACCCGAGCGTGGCCAGGGCATCACCGCCCTCGGCCACGCTTTTTATGCCAGTAGAAAGGATCGCAGCAAATGATTGTGTTTTCCGATATGGATGGAACGCTGCTGACGAGTGATAAGCAGATGAGCGACGCCACCTGGGCGATGCTTGACGAGCTTGCGCGACGCGGTATTGAGTTTGTGCCCTGCACGGGGCGCCCGCTGTCGGGCGTCTTTGAGCCCATCCTCGCCCACCCCGCCGTACACTACGCGGTCTGCGCCAACGGCGCCAGCGTCTGGCAGCTCGACGACGGCATGCCCACCGATACCTCACGTGCTACGCGCATTTTGAGCCGACCGCTCGACCGCGCCATCGCCCACCGCGTCCATAGCATTGCCGCCGGCCATGACGTCACCTTCGATATCTTCGCGGACGGGCAGTGCTTCCTCCCCCGCTCGCTCTACACGCGCCTGGACGAGTTCTGTGGCGGCGACCCCCACATCGCGGCTTCGCTCAAGCGCACGCGCACGCCGATCGACATGGATATCGACAACAAGATCGACGAGGTCGAGACACTCGAACGCATCGCCATGTACTGGCACGACCCAGCCGATCGCGACGCCATCGCGGCGGAGCTCGACACGCTCGGAGGCATTGAGGTCACGCGTTCGTACGCCATGAATATCGAGGTCATGGGCGAGGGAGCCACCAAGGGAACGGCACTCACGTGGCTGTGCGAGCACCTGGGCGAGCGCCTCGCCGACGCCTGGGCATTCGGCGACAACATCAACGACATCCCCATGCTGCAGGCAGCGGGCCATGGCATGGCCATGATCAACGCCGAGCCCGAGGACCGTGACGCCGCCGACGCCATCACCGAATACGATAACGACCACGACGGCGTCGCCCGCACCATCATGGCTGCCCTCGCCTAGTCATTGGGGACGTTCTTAAACGACTAGTCATTGGGGACGTTCTTGAATGACTAGTCGTTGGGGACACTCTTCGCGGGGCGCCGCAAGGACTGTCCCCAGCTGCCGGCAGAAAAGGAACGTCCCCATCTGCCGGATTAGGCGAGACTCTCCAGCACGCGACGAAGCTCCTGTTGAACGGCGTGGTCGCGGTTGCAGCCAACGACGCGATCGGCAACCGCTTTGAGCGCGGGGCGCGCGTTTTCCATCGCGCAACCCGTGCCGACAAAGCGAATGATCTCGTAGTCGTTCATAGAGTCGCCAAATGCCATGACCTCGTCGCGACCAATGCCGTAATGCTCCGCGAGCTGCGCGATACCCGAGGCCTTCGACACACCAGGCTGCATGGCATCGATCCACGCGTTGCCCGAAGGCGCAAAAGTAAAGAGCTGACCAAGTTCGCGCTGTAGCACGTACGCACTGTCCATAACCGCACTGTCGTCGCAAAAGATGCTCGCTTTGATGATATTTACGCTGGGATCGGGCAGCTCCCAAATGCGCTCGGCATTGGGAAGGTCCTTATCGACCTCACGCACGAACTTGCACTCGTCATCGAGCAGGAAGGACTTGGTTCGGTCAAAGAGCGCAAGATGCAGATTGGGAAACGTCCTGACGGCTTGGGCGAGCCTTCGAATCGCCAGGTGGGAATACACCTCACGGTCTACCATCTTACCGTCGGCGTAGACCTGGGCGCCGTTAGCGGCGACAAAGTCCATCTTGTCGCGAACGGGCGCAAAGAACTCGCACAGGCGATCGTAGCGACGACCTGACGATGCGGCGAAATGCACGCCATGCTCGTGTAGCGCCAGAATCAGTTCGTAGGTCTCGGGAGGCACCTGGCCGTTTTCGTCAAGCAGCGTGCCGTCCATATCGGATGCAATCAGTTTAAACATAGAAAAGCTCCCTTCGGGCTTGTTGGAATCGAACGTGTATCCAATTCCAACGTACCCAAAGGGAGCTCAGGTAAGACTCCGCGGGCGCAAACGTTACATGGACCTAGCAAATAGCACACGCGCGCCAGAGGTCCCACGGTCGCGGCGTCAGGCGACACGTCAAAGAGTGTCCCCAACAACTAGTCGTTTAAGAACGTCCCCGATGACTAGTCGGCGTAGGTGAAGGTGGTGACGTCGAACATGCCCTCGGGACGGATGCGGAGCGTCGGGATCACCGGCAGGGGCAGGAAGATGATGCCCATGATGGGGTCGAGCGGCGGCTCAATACCCATGGTGCGCGCCTTGACCATAAAGTCGTCGTGCTGTGCTGCCACGTCCTCGGCCGTGCCATCGCTCATCAGGCCACCGAGCGCCAGCGGAATACGTGCCACGACCTCGCCGTTGTGCACCAGCACGTGGCCGCCCTGGCCAACAGCCTCGACGGCAGCCATCATATCGGCCGCGTTGTCGCCCACCACGCACACGTTGTGCGAGTCGTGGCCGATCGTCGAGGCAATGGCGCCACCGGTGATGGTAAAGCCACGCACCCAGCCGCGACCAATGTGCTTGCCAACAAGACCCAGGCCCGCAGGTCCATCACCGTCGGCGCCCTCGGCTTGCAGCGACACGCCGCGGCCGTGACGCTCAATCAACATAATGCGGCGCAGGCCCTCGGCGCTCTCGGGGCGAGCCATGCCCGTGATGGCCTTGCCCGGCACCACGTCGATCACAGCCTCGCCCGGCTTAAAGGCATAGTCGAACACGTCGAGCGAAAGCTTCGGCAGCTTAACGGAGGCGCGCAGCTCATCGGCAAGGGCCGCAACCTCGGCCATCTCGGGTGCAATCTCGCCCACAAAGGTGCCGTCCTGCGCCACCAAAGCACCGGCGGCATAAACACGATGCGGAGCCTTGGCAAACGTCAGGTCATTGAGCACCAGCAGGTCGGCACGCTTGCCCGGGGCAATCGCACCACGCAGCTCGTGTGGGTCGCGGCAACCGTGGTCCAGGCCAAACGCCTCAGCCGTAGACAGGGACGCCATAGAGATGGCAACCACGGGGTCAATACCGGCCTCGATAGCCACGCGGCAGGCATTGTCGATCATGCCGGTCGAAAGCGCATCAGAGGGAGCGCGGTCGTCGGTCGCAAAGCAGCAGCGGCGGGCACGAGCGGGGTTTTCCAGCAGCATCGGAGACAGGTTGGCCAGGTCGTGGCTACACGTACCTTCGCGCAGCATGACATACATGCCGCGAGACAGCTTGTCGAGCGCCTCCTCGGGAATCGTCGACTCGTGGTCGGCGATAATGCCCGCCGCGGCATAGGCATTGAGGTCCTTGCCGGCAACGAGCGGCGCATGGCCGTCGACCTGCTTGGACGGCGTCTGGTTGGCAGCATCGATGCGAGCGCAGGTCTCGGGATCGGCCATAAAGACGCCCGGCAGGTTCATCATTTCGCCCAGACCAAAGACATCGCCCGGATGCTCAGCAAAAAACGCCTGCATGTCAGCGGCGGTAATCACAGCGCCCGCTTGCTCATCGGGCAGCGCGGGCACGCACGAGGGCATCATGTACTTGATGGAAATGGGCACGCGACGGCCGTCCTCGATCATAAAGCGCAGGCCGTCCAGACCGGAAACGTTGGCGATCTCGTGGCTGTCGGCAATGGCAGTGGTGGTGCCGCGCGTCGCCGCCATGCGCGCATACTCGGCGGGACGGATGTTCGAGGACTCGATATGCAGATGTCCGTCGATAAAGCCGGGGGCGATATAGCGACCCTGACAGTCAATGACCTCGGTCGCCTCGTAGGTGCCGGCGGCATCGTCGCGACCGTTGTAGAGCACGCCGACGATTACACCATCCTTGACGGCAACGCTACCGGGCGCCACGCGCTGGCCATATACATCGACAATCTGCGCATTGGCAAACAGCGTGTCGACGGGCACGCGCCCCTCGGCTGCATCAATCACAGACCTCATGACCTCAACGGACATACATACTCCTTTAACTGTAGAAATAACTGCGGAGCGGACGAGCCTTCACCGCAGCAAGCCAACAGCCATTGTATGCCCAAACGATGGGCCAACAATACGCCTCTCCGCTTAACGGCACCGCCAAATGATCCCTTGGGGACGGAGGAAAAAAGTTGCGGTGGAATAGTTCCTACCTGGACGCCCGTATGGCATTTTTAGGAACTATTTCACCGCAACTCAAAAGGCCGCAGTCGGGAATCCCGGCTGCGGCCCTATTGCACATGTTAGGTTGACCTACTTGCTAAACCAGCTTGAAGCCCTTGCGCTTGCCTACGGAGAGGGTGTCGCCCAGCTTGAGGGCGCTCGGGTCGATGTTGTAGCTCTTGGGAGCAACGGCCTTGCCGTTGATCTTGACGCCGCCGCCGTCAATGTCGCGACGGGCCTGGCCGGCGCTCGCCGAAAGGCCCAGGTCCTTAAGCAGGCCTGCGAGGTAGATCTGGCCCTCGTCGTTGACGGTCAGCTCGACATGCTTCTCGGGGAAGTCGGCAAGCTGGCCCTCCTTGAACACGCGGTCGAACTCGGCCTGAGCCTCGTCACCGGCACCGGCGCCGTGATAGGTGTCGCACAGGTCGCGGCCCAGCGCGCGCTTGAGCTCATAGGGGTCGGCGGAACCGTCGGCCAGAGCAGCGTCAATCTTGTCGACCTCGGCCGGAGTGAGCGAGCTGGCCAGACGATAGTACTTGCCGATCATCTCGTCGGGGATGGACATGGTCTTGCCGAACATATCCTTGGGAGCATCGGTCAGGCCGATGTAGTTGCCGTATGACTTGGACATCTTGCGTACGCCATCGGTGCCCTCGAGCAGCGGCATGGTAAGCGCGATCTGCGGCTCCATGCCCATCTTCTCCATGAGCTCGCGACCAGCGAGCAAGTTGAAGAGCTGGTCGGTGCCGCCCATCTCCACGTCGGCCTTGATCTGAACGGAGTCGAAGGCCTGCATCACGGGGTACAGGAACTCGTGCAGGGCGATCGGCGTCTGGGACTGGTAGCGCTTGGTAAAGTCATCGCGCTCGAGGATGCGGGCGACGGTGAACTTGGAGCACACCTGCAGCAGGCCGGCCAGATCCATCGACAGGATCCAGTCGCCGTTGTGCACGATGGTGGTCTTCTCGGGATCCAGGATCTTCATGGCCTGGCTCACGTAGGTCTCGGCGTTGGCCTCGATCTGCTCCTGCGAAAGCTGCGGGCGGGTGGAGTTCTTGCCCGAAGGATCGCCGATCAGTGCGGTGCCATTACCGATGATGAGGGTGACCTTGTGGCCCAGGTCCTGGAACTGACGCATCTTGCGCAGGGGCACGGCATGGCCCAGGTGCAGGTCGGGGCTGGTGGGATCGACGCCGAGCTTGATGTTGAGGGGCTCGCCCTTCTCAAGCTTCTTGCGAAGGTCGGCCTCGGGGACGATCTGCGCTGCGCCCGAGGTGATGATACGCATTTGCTCGTCGACAGACAGCATTGGGTATCCTCCTTTTGCTATAGCACCCTCACCGGATACGGCGGTGCTCGAAGTTCATAAACCCACTAATAATAACCAAAACGGCGCGACCGAACACCTACGACAGGAAAATCCTCGTCCTGCCGCACGCGTCAACGGCGACCGGCAAACGCGTGCCGTCGCGTTCGACCAAAAAGCGCGCCTGCTGACGGCGCGAGCAGTCACGGCAACGGACCTGCCCCGTCGCATCCGTGGCGCAGGCGCCCTCGGCAGTCAGCAAGCAGTGCTCGCACACCATGAGCTCGGGGCGGTGGGCGTCGACAGGCCCCAAGACACCGGGGCAAGCGGCAAGCTCGGCAACACGCTCCGCGTCGTCGGCGGCAAGCTCGGCAGGCAAATACACACGGCCCGCGCCGAGCCCGCGTAGCCAGGCAAGCGTAACCCGGTTCGCGCAAAACACCGGTGCCGCAACGTCAAACGCCACGCCCAGCTCACGCGCCATCGCCACCTGTCCCAGATTACGGCAGACGACGCGCCCGGCACGCCGCATAAGCGAGCGGGTACGCGAGGCATCAGCTGCGCGGCAGACCTCGTCGAGCACCACGGTCGCATCGGACAGATCGCGCTCGCCGCACGGGTCGGCATCCATCAGCTGCCAGGCAAAGACCATGCGAGCGGAAGCCCCCTTTTCCGTCGGCTCCGTCAACGCCGCCTCGGGCACGTCGTCAACAGTCACGGCGCCCTCAAAGGGCAGTATCTCAACGGCTCGTGCTACGGGTACGACCGCGTCCGCCTCGACCCGCATGTGCTCCAGCGCCGTTGCCGTCTGCCCCAACACGCCAGCGCTGCGAATCAGGTACACCTCGCATCCCGCATCCACCTTACGCTTGCAGTGCACGACAACGCGCTCCCCCGCCGCCGCATCCACCGGGCAGGGCACCTGGGGCCAGCGCTTGGGCACATCGGGGCGTGCATCGGCACCCGGATAGAACCGGATCTCGAGCGTGTCGCCCGCGGCCACGGCGGCATCGAGCTCGACGGTCACCTCTTCGTGACCCACCGTCACCAAGTGGCCCACGCGTACGCCCTGGTTAATCGCACGCTCAAAGCTCATGAGCTCAGCACCCGATCGTCCCCGCAGATACGCATCGGTAAACCCGCGGTTGAACGACCTGCCCAGCTCGCGCTCAAGCGCCGACACGACAGCGGCATCCCACGCGCCATCGCGCAGCATATCGAGCGCACGACGCCACACCCGCACCACGTTGAACACGTAGTCGGGGTTTTTCATGCGGCCCTCGATCTTGAGCGACGCCACCCCGGCCCCAACAAGCTCAGGCAGGTGCGCAATGCCCAGATAGTCGCGCGGGCACAGCAGACGATCGCCCTCCACGGAAACGACGCTCTCTCCCGCCTCGTCCACCAGGTCGTACGCCAAGCGACACGGCTGCGTACAGTCGCCGCGCATCGCCGATCGTCCACGCCGCAGGGCCGAAAACTCGCAGGCGCCCGAATATCCAATGCAAATCGCGCCGTGGCAGAACACCTCGATAGGCACGCCGGTAGCACACAGGGCGGCAATCTCGTCGACTGCCAGCTCGCGGGCAGTCGTCACGCGCTCGACGCCTAGCTCGTCGGCAGCCAGGCGCACGGCGCCTTCGCTATGTACGCCCGCCTGCGTGGACAGGTGAATCTCGACCCCGGGAATCGCCGCGCGCAACGCGCGGGCCAGACCGGCATCTGCCACGATCAAGGCATCGGCACCCAACTCACGCGCGTGCGCCCCCAGCGCCACCGCGTCGGCCAACTCGTCATCGAACACGAACACGTTGAGCGTCACATATACGCGCACACCATGTGCATGCGCCACGGCACAGCCGCGCAAAAACTCGTCGTCGGTAAAGCCGTGTGCGCTCACGCGGGCGTTAAACCCGCCCAGGCCCGCATAGACGGCATCGGCGCCCGCCGCGATGGCAGCGAGCATCTGATCGAGCCCGCCCGCAGGCGCCAACAGCTCGGGCAGCGCCATCCCGGCAGCCCCCGGCTCGTTATCGCATTGTCCACTCGGCCCCATCGCCCGAATCGCCATCGGCAAACTCCTTACCAACAAGGTATGCATTCACTCTGAAAAATGCCGTCATCCAGCATACACGAGGCCTCGCGCGCCTCGTTTGGTTTATCGTGTAATAACTTATGTCCATCCTGCCCCAGCGGCGCACCCGCCGCCCGGCACGACATACCTGGAGGTCAATATATGGGTCCTCGCCAACGACAGGGACGCAGTCGTTCCAAGACGCATGCCCTGCCCATGATCCTGCTCTCGTTCTTGGGCTTTTTGCTCATCGCGGGCGTAGCGTTTGGCATCGGCATGATCGGCAACGTCAACCGTTGGCTGTCCGATCTGCCCGACTATACCGACGCCAACGCCTATCTGGTGAGTGAACCCACCGAGATCGTCGATTGCAACGGCAACAAGATCGCGAGCTTCTACACGCAAAACCGCAAGTCCGTCACCAAGGACCAGGTCTCTCCGTACGTGCTGCAGGGCACCGTCGACGTCGAGGACGAGCGCTTCTACGAGCACGGCGGTATCGACCTGTGGGGTATCGCGCGTGCTGCCGTGGCAACCGTCTCCGGTGGCCACGAGGGTGCATCGACCATCACCCAGCAGCTGGTACGCAACACCATCCTGCAGGAGGAGCAGTTCGATTCGACCATCGAGCGTAAGGTGCGCGAGGCCTACATCGCCATCAAGATGGAGGAGATGTACTCCAAGGACGAGATCCTCATGATGTACCTCAACACCATCTATTACGGCCACGGTGCCTACGGCATCGAGGCCGCAGCCGAGACCTACCTGTCCAAAAGCGCCGCCGACCTCACCCTGAGCGAGGCCGCGCTGCTCATCGGCCTTCCCAACTCGCCTTCGCAGTACGACCCCACGGTCAATCCCGATCTGGCACTGTCTCGCCGCAACAAGGTTCTCGACAACATGCTGCGCCTGGGCCACATCACCCAGGAGGAGCACGACGCCGCGCAGGCAGAGCCCATCACCCTCAACGTAACCGAGATTTCGGGCAGCGGCGTCGACGTGTATTCGCAGCCCTACTTTGTCGCCTATGTTAAGCAGCTGCTGGAGCAGGAGTTCTCCACCGACGTGCTGTTTAAGGGCGGCCTAACCGTCAAGACCACCATCGACCCCACGATGCAGCAGACTGCCGAGGAGGCCGTGCGCGCCCAGCTCGACACGCTTTCGCTCGACGGCCTGGACATGGGCATGGTCGTCGTCGACCCCAAGACCGGCTACATCAAGTGTATGGTGGGCGGCTACGACTATAACGCCGACGAGAACCACGTGAACCACGCCACGGCCAAGCGTCCCGTGGGCTCCACGTTTAAGGCCTTTACGCTGGCCACTGCCATCCAAAACGGCATGAACCCCAACGTCACCCTCAACTGCAACTCGCCGCTCAAAGCCAAGGGCACCACGACCGAGGTGCAAAACTACGCCAACCAAAGCTACGGCACCATTACGCTCAAGCAGGCTACGGCATACTCCTCCAACACCGGCTATATCCAGGTTGCAGAGGCCATCGGCAATAACAAGATCATGTCGCTCGTCAAAAAGCTCGGCATCGATCCTTCTAAGGACAATATCGAGGACGTTCCCGTCATGACGCTCGGCACCGGCTCCATCTCGCCGCTCGAGATGGCCGCGGCCTATGCCACGTTTGCCAACGGCGGTTACTATCGCCAGCCGATCGCCATCACCGAGATTGATTCGCGCACTGGCTCGGTACTGTACCAGCACACCGATAACCCCTCGCAGGTGCTCTCCGCCGGCGAGGCCGCGGCAGTGACCGACGTCCTGACCGGAGTCATGCAGGGCAGCGGCACGGGTGCCGCCGGCGCTCTGAGCGTGAACCAGCCCTATGCCGGCAAGACGGGTACCACCGACAACACCACCAACCTGTGGTTCTGCGGCTATACCCCGCAACTGGCATGCGCCCTGTGGACCGGCTACTCCGCAGGTGAGATTCCCATCCAAAAGTACGGCACGGACCTGCTGGGCGACAGCACCAACCTGCCCGTCTTTAAGAAGTTCATGAACACCGTCCTTGCCGGCACCGACCGCGAGGAGTTCCCGACGGGCACTGCCCCAACGTATAAGAACAACAACGTCTGGAAGTTCTACGGCACCAACAACGCCAAGAAGGAAGAGTCCAAGGACGAGAACGAAGAGGACAAGAAAGAGACCACCACGACCACGACGACGACCACCACGACCACCGAGACCACGGGCGGCGAAACCACCGGTGGCACCGGCACGACCGGCGGCTCGACGGGCGGCGACGGTAGCGGTGGCGAAGGCGGCGGCGAGGGTGGCTCCCCCACTCCAACGCCTACGCCTACGCCCACGCCCGATCCCTCTACGGGTCAGTAGGCACCCAGCCATAGCCAATCAAAGGCGCCCGAGCAGTTCAAATGCTGCTCGGGCGCCTTTTTGTCACGAGGAACCTCGCATGCGCCCCAACACGATGCGACAATAAAAAAGGGCGCCGACCATCGTCGACGCCCCATAAAAGTCGCTATATGCGCTCGTACGGCGCTATCCTCACGCGCCGCCTTGCCTACTTACGAGAGTTGCTCAGCTTGTTGATGAGGGCCTCCAGGCGCTCGCCGTCCTCGGCGGTCTGGGCGATAACCAAGATGGTGTCGTTACCGGCGAGCGAACCGAGCACGTCGGGCAGCTCGGCGGCATCGACCGCAGCGGCAATGCCCGAAGCGGTACCGGGCTGAGCCTTGATCATAACCAAGTTGTCGGTGCGCAGAACGCCCGTTACCAGTTCGGAAACCATACGCTGCAGATGCAAGTCCTCGGCCAGGACATAGATACCCTCGGGGAGCTTGCGCAGCCCCATATCGGCAATGTCGCGCGAAACGGTCGCCTGCGTGCAATCAAACCCCATGGCACGAAGCTCGTCCACCAGCACGCGCTGCGTGCGAACATCCTTGTTGCGCACGATATCTCTGATGGCATCCTGGCGCCCATTGCGTTTTTTAGCCATACTAAACCTCACTCCATAGATGGCGGAGACAATCAATCAGTAATTGAATAGTTTAGCGCTATTTGAGGGTATTTGTGAATAAGAACGCATTTCGAAACAATTACATGCAAGATTGTTTCGAAAATAGCCGTCTTAAGCAGTTTTGACGCCCGTCCGGTTAAAAAAAGCGGCCAGATGCGTATACATCACGCAACGCGTAGGTTTGGCACTGGCAATCGGTCCAAACAACAAGCCGAGTCCACGATGGTTGCCCTTGAGTGCCGCAGCCATCTGACGAGTTCGAGATGCCTCGAGCATATCACGCATGCGGGCGGAACGCTCAATTGAAGAAACCCCATGCGGGCTCAAGCACAAATTTTCGATGCAGGCGACCAGCCCGGCGAAGTAAAACATATGGCTCGCCACCTTTAGCTGCGCGTCACCGTTCGCCTCTGCCAGCGAATCAATAAGCTCGTCGAGCGCCCGGGCGTCATCGGTAAGCTTGGCAAACAATGTGGGGTCAAAAGCATCTGTAAGCCGTGGCGCCACCGCATGGAAACAGGCATCACCGCACCCGGATATGCATTGCGCCTGCGAAAGAGCGCATGTCATAAACCCAATCGAGCGAAACGCACGGTCGCGCGACAAACACGTCTCGAACAGCGTGCGACTGTACATCACACCGGGAGTCTGGGCAATCAGGCCGCCGGAAATCATTTGAGACAGACCGGCCGCCAATGAAGCACGGTCATCGATCGCAAGAGAGGTGGCATCCAGTACACGCGAATGGCGCTCACGATGAGCATCGTAGCGGTCGAGCGATGCCGTGGGAATCACCATGTCTGCCGCAGCATCACACGCAACATCGACCATCTTGGAAAGGGACTGTGGGGCAAACCACTCGTCGGCGTTCATGGCAACAATCTGCAATCCACGCGAGGCGGCAAAACCGGCCTTGAGACATGCTCCGCGCGCCGAATCCTCGACGTCAATCAAATCGATGTGAATATCTCTGCCGGCGGCAACCTCGAGCGAATGGCGCACACCCGGTGCAACATCGCGGCATACGATGACAATCTGCAAATCATAGAGGTCTTGGTTCTGGACGCTCTCGAGCGCACGCATCGCATAGCTGGGCGAACCCTCAACAATAAGGATCACCGAAAGTCGCGGATGCGAACCACGTCGAACCAAGTTTTCCATCCTCTCGATAGCGCCAAATCAAACTGTCGTTCATGGTACACCCGAGCTATAAAAGCAACGAGCCGCCTAACATGTTGCACGCCAAGAACAGATGTTGCACACGCGCAGCTCACACATAGTATGTGTCAGGTACGGACGCGCCGAGCACTCCCCTAGTCGAGTACGACAAGCTCGTCGGGGCCGTAATCCACACCCATAAACGTAAGGCCGCAGGCAGGCGCCGTGGGACCCGCGGCGGTACGGTCGCAGGCATCAATGACCTCGCGCATCCACTCGGGATCGCGACGATGCATGCCAATCTCCACGAGCGTTCCTACAATGGTACGCACCATCGAGTGCAAAAACGCATTGCCCTCGATGGTGAAGGTCAGGATATCCTCGCCAAAAGCGACCTCGTGGCCAAACTCGGCACGCATCACGCAGCGATGCGTGGGCTTGCCCACGGCAGATGCCACCTTGCAAAAGCTCTTAAAGTCCTGCTCGCCCAAAAGCGCAGGGCAGGCGGCCGCCATCGCATCGACGTCGAGGGGATAGCGATGCCACCACACAGCGCCGCGCGAGAGCACGGGGCGCGCATCGCGATCGGCAATACGGTACGTATACGTACGGGACCGCGCATCAAAGCGCGCAGAAAAGCCTTTACGGGCCCTGTAGACCTCGTTTATGGCGATATCTTTGGGCAACAGGGCATCCATAGCCCTCAGCCACCTACGGCGCGTCAGAGCAAGCTCAGCGTCCGTTACGGGCACGCTAATGTACTGAGCCACCGCATGCACGCCGGCATCGGTACGCCCCGCACACGTCAGATCGATCGGGCGGCGCAGCAGCGTCTCGATAGCGCGGCGCAACTCGCCCGCAACGGTCGTCTGACCCGGCTGCTCTGCAAATCCGCTATAGGACGAGCCATCATAGGCAACACGGAATACGAGCGTGGCATCGAGCTCTGGAATCGAATTGAAATCAGACGGCGCGGTCATGGACGCTCCCAACAAACAATCAACGGTATTGCGACAAAAAAAAGAGGGGTACGCGAACGTACCCCTCGAATATAGCCTATGCAGACGGATTGTCTACTCAGCGGTCTCCTCAGCAGGAGCCTCCTCGACGGCCTCGACCTTCTTGGGAGCAGCGGCCTTCTTGGGGGCCGGAGCAGCCTTCTTGGCCTTAGGCGTGCAAGGCTCGGTGACGAGCTCCATGATAACGATGGGAGCGTTGTCGCCCTTGCGGTTACCGAGCTTCATGATGCGGGTGTAACCGCCGTTGCGGTCCTGCCACATGCCCTGAGCAGCCTTGTCGAAGATCTCGGCAACGAGCTGCTTATCGCCGAGCTTGGCGATGGCCAGACGACGAGAGTGCAGGTCGCCCTTCTTGGCCCAGGTGATGATCGGATCGACGACCGAACGCAGCGCCTTAGCGCGGGTCTCGGTGGTCTTGATGCGGTCGTTCTCGAAGAGGGCCTTGGCCAGGCTCTTCTTCATGGCCTTGGTGTGGCTCGCATCGGTGCCGAGCTTCAGGCCCTTCTTAACGTTGTGACGCATGGTCTAGTTTCTCCTCAAATATGCGAAGCATTAAGCCTTCAGGCTAAGGCCCATGGACTCAAGCTTGTCCTTCACTTCCTCGATCGACTTAACACCGAAGTTACGGATGTTAAGCAGATCGTTCTCCGAGAACTCAACGAGCTGACGGACCGAGTGAATGCTGGCGCGCTTAAGGCAGTTGTAGGAACGGACGGAAAGGTCCAGATCCTCGATCTGCTTGTCCAGCTCGGCGTTGTCGTTGGTGACCTCGGGAGCGAAGATCGAAGCCTCCTCCTCGACCTCGGGGGTCTCGGCAAGGTTCATAAAGGCAGCCATATGCTGGTTGATGATATTGGCAGCCTGGACCACGGCGTCGCGCGGAGCGATGGAGCCGTTGGTCTCGATCTCGAGGACAAGGCGGTCGTAGTCGGTGTGCTGACCGACACGGCAAGCCTCAACGAGCTTGGCGCAACGGGACACCGGCGAGTACAGCGAGTCGACGTGGATCACACCGATGGGATCGTTGTCGCGCTTGTTAGCCTCGCCAGAGACATAGCCGCGGCCATAGCCGATGCGCATGCTCATGGTGAGATGGCCACCCTCGGTGAGCGTAGCGATGTGCTGCTCGGGGTTGACCAGCTCAAACTCGGACGGAATAAAGAAGTCCGCACCGGTGACCTCGCAGGGGCCGTCAACCGAAATGGTGGCGGTCGCCTCGTCGGTCGTGCCGAGAGCCCTGAAGACAAGACCCTTGACATTCAGGACGATGTCGGTAACATCCTCGACCATGTTAGGGATGGTCATGAACTCGTGCTGCGCGCCATCGATCTGAATAGCCTCGACGGCGGCACCCTCGAGCGAGGACAGAAGAACGCGACGAAGGGAGTTACCCAGCGTATCGCCGTAGCCACGCTCGAGCGGCTCAACGGAGACACGAGCAGACGTCTCGTTAATCTCTTCGACCTGAACCTGAGGCCTAATGAATTCTGACATGTATTACCTCCAGCCTCAGCAGCCCGGATGGACTACTTAGAGTAGAGCTCGACGATGAGCTGCTCGTTGATATCACCGCTGATCTGCTCACGCGTCGGCAGAGCGAGCACGTTACCAGACAGCTTCTCGATATCGACCTCGAGCCAGCCAGGGACCTCGAAACGCTCGGAGGAAATCAGGGCCTCCTTGATGGGGAGGAGGTCACGGAACTTCTCGCCGACAGCGACGACGTCGCCGGCCTTGACGCGGTAGGACGGGATGTCCACGCGCTTACCGTTCACGGTGAAGTGGCCGTGACGGACGGACTGACGAGCCTCTTTGCGGGTGCGGGCGAAGCCAAGACGGAAGACGACGTTGTCGAGGCGAGACTCAAGGATGATCATGAGGTTCTCACCGGTGACGCCGTTCATCTTACGGGCCTTGTTGAAGTAGCCGTGGAACTGCTTCTCCAGAACGCCATAGATGAACTTGACCTTCTGCTTCTCGCGCAGCTGCATGCCGTACTCAGATTCCTTGCGACGGCGCTTGGGCTGACGGATAGATTCCTTCTTGCTGCTGTAACCGAGCTCAGCGGGATCGATCCCGAGCTGACGGCAGCGCTTAAGAACAGGAGTCCTGTCGATTGCCATATTGATACGATCCTTTCAGTTACACGCGGCGACGCTTCTTGGGGCGGCAGCCGTTGTGCGGGATGGGGGTCTTGTCCTGGATGCTCGAGACCTCGAGGCCAGCAGCCTGGAGGGAGCGGATGGCGGTCTCACGACCGGAGCCGGGGCCCTTGACGAAGACGGAAACCTTCTTCATACCGTGCTCCATGGCCTGCTTGGCAGCAGCCTCGGCAGCCATCTGGGCAGCGAACGGCGTGGACTTACGGGAGCCCTTGAAGCCCACCTGGCCAGCCGACTTCCAGGAAATGACGTTGCCCTGGGGATCGGTGATCGAAACGATCGTGTTGTTGAACGTAGAACGAATGTGAGCCTGGCCCACGGAAATGTTCTTACGGTCCGCGCGCTTCAGACGGGCAGCGCGAACGTTCTTCTTAGCAGTAGCCATCTATCTAGCGCTCCTTATTTCTTCTTCTTAGCACCGATCTGACGCTTCGGGCCCTTGCGGGTACGAGCGTTAGTGTGGGTGCGCTGGCCGCGGACCGGGAGGCCCTTGCGGTGACGAAGGCCGCGGTTGCAGCCGATGTCCATAAGGCGCTTGACGTTCTGGTTGCGCTCACGGCGGAGGTCGCCCTCAACCATGATCTGGTTCTTGTCGATATAATCGCGGATGGCGTTAACCTCATCCTCGGTGAGGTCCTTAACGCGCGTATCCACGTTAACGTTGCACTCGACGCAAATCTTCGTCGCAGTGGTGCGGCCGATGCCGTAAATGTAGGTCAGACCGATCTCAACGCGCTTCTCACGCGGGAGGTCGACACCATTAATACGGGCCAACGTAGTCTCCTCTCTTAACCCTGACGCTGCTTATGACGGGGGTTCTCGCAAATGACGAGGACCTTGCCATGGCGCCTAATGATTTTGCACTTATCGCACATCTTCTTGACCGAAGGACGTACCTTCATCGTTCTTCCTTTCGGTAGCGCTCAAACTACTTCCCTACTATCTACTCGCCCAGCCGCAGGCGTTTAAAACTATGGCTGGTCTTCACACACAATCCGACCGTAGGTTGAGCTAAGCCTGCAGTCGGAAAAGGAGTGCGTGTATGCGTGCCGCTATTTATAGCGATAGGTGATGCGGCCGCGGGTCAGGTCGTACGGGGAAAGCTCCACGACAACCCTGTCACCGGGGAGAATACGGATGTAATTCATTCGGATCTTGCCAGAAATGTTGCACAGAACCGAATGACCGTTCTCGAGCTCGACCTTAAACATGGCGTTGGGCAGCGGTTCCTTTACCGTACCCTCGAGCTCAATTGCGTCTTCCTTCTTCACAAGCAATCATCTTTCTCTAGAAAACGACAGCGATTGAGTATTCTACAATACGCGTGCACGTATCGTAATATCTTCGTAATGGCTCCACAACTAAGTGAAACTTGTTACTTTGAAATGTAAATGCCGACGAATTTGAACGCGGCCTCTACATCTCGCCACCTTGCAAGGAGCACCAAGCGCCTTGTGCGTCGGTGGTGAGGATCACCGGGCCGTCATCGGTGATGGCGACGGTGTTCTCGTAGTGCGCGGCGGGCAGGTGATCGTTGGTCGTGACGATCCAACCATCGGAGCCCGTGCTCACATGATTGAATCCCATCGTGACCATCGGCTCGATGGCAATGACCATACCGGCCTGGAGACGAACGCCCCTCCCCTTTTTTCCGTAATTCGGAACATTGGGGTCCTCGTGCATCACATGGCCAATGCCGTGCCCCACATAATCGCGAAGCACGCCATAGCCGTGAGACTCGGCGAGGGACTGGACGGCATAACCAATGTCCCCAATATGGTTACCGGGAACAGCCTGCTCGATTGCAGCCTTAAGGCAATCGAGCGTAACCTCGCACAGGGCCTTGGCCTCGGGCGTGGGGGTACCGACGAAAAACGTCCAAGCGTTATCGCCGACCCAACCGTCGACAACGGCACCCGTATCGATGGAGATGATATCGCCATCGCGCAGGATCATGTCGGGATTGGGAATACCGTGCACCACGGCATCGTTAATCGATGCGCAAATGGTACCGGGGAACCCGCCGTAGCCCTTAAAGGCCGGGGTGCCACCATGCATGCGGATAATCTGCTCCGCAAGCTGATCAAGCTCAAAGGTCGAAACACCAGGGCGAACCATGGCTCCAACGTGGCGGAGCGCCATCTTAGATAGCGCTCCTGCCTTCTTCATCTGCTCGATTTGCGTTGCAGACTTAATCTTGATCATAGACCGAGAGCCTCTTTGACATCCCCGTACACGGTCTCGCGAGCCTGGTCACCGTTGACCGACTTGAGCAGACCCTGGCCACGATAGTAGTCGACGAGCGGGCTCGTGGACTTCTCGTAGACGTCGAGACGGTTCTTGATGGTCTCGGGCTTGTCGTCGTCGCGCTGATACATCTCGCCACCGCACTTGGGGCAGGTAGCATCGGCAACGGTGCCGGTGTAACCGCACGCGCGGCAGGTGCGACGCGAAGACAGACGGTCGATAATGACCTCGGGGGCCACGTCGACCAGAAGGGCGCAGTCGATCTCACGACCCATGGCGGAGAGCTCGGAATCGAGCGTCACAGCCTGGGCAGTGTTGCGCGGAAAACCGTCGAGGATGAAGCCCTGCTGGGCGTCATCGGCGGCAAGGCGCTCCTTGACAAGGTCGATTACGAGCTGGTCGGGAACGAGCTCGCCGGCGTCCATGTACTTCTTAGCCTGAATACCAAGCTCGGTGCCACCCTTGACGGCAGCACGCAGCAGATCGCCCGTGGAAATGTGAGCGACGCCGAACTCGGCGACGAGCTCCTGTGCGACGGTGCCCTTACCGGCACCCGGAGCTCCGAGCAATACGAGGTTCATGAGCAATCCTCCTCTAGCCTATTTAAAGAATCCATCATAATCATACATCTTGATCTGGCCTTCGAGCTTGTCGACCGTGTCGAGCACGACGCCGACCATGATGAGGATGGACGTGCCGCCAAATGCCTGGATCAGCTGGTTACCCGTGAAGGAGAAGATGATCGAAGGCACGATGGCGATGAGCGCCAAAAAGACAGCGCTGGGAAGCGTGATCTTGTTGAGCGCGTTCTTGATGTAGGCCGCGGTAGCCCTACCCGGACGGACGCCCGGAATAAAGCCGCCCTGCTTCTTAAGGTTGTCGGCTGTGTCATCGGGGTTGAACACCATAGAGGTGTAGAAGTACGCGAAGAACACGATGAGGACAACGTTAAGCACCCAGTTGAGCCAACCGGTCGAAAGCGCAGAGGCAACTGCCTGGATCCAGCCGATGCCGGGGAAGAACACGGCAATCTGAGCGGGGAAGTACAGCAGCGCCGAAGCGAAGATGATCGGCACGACGCCCGCGGTGTTGACCTTGATGGGCAGGTAGGTGGTCTGGCCACCCATCATGCGACGGCCCACGACGCGCTTGGCGTAGGAGACCGGGATGCGGCGCTGGCCGCGCTCAAGGAAAACAATCAGCGGGATGACCAGCAAGATGATGGCGCAGATGATCACCATGGTGATGATGCCACCGGCGTTACCCTCGGTACTGGAGAAGATCGCCTGCGGAAGACCGGCCATGATGTTCGCGAAAATGATCAGCGACATGCCATTGCCGATACCGCGCTGGGTGATGAGCTCACCAATCCACATGATCAGCATGGCGCCCGCGGTGAGCGTACCGACGATCATGAGGTCAAAGATGATCTCGGGAGCACCGGCACCGTTGAAGCTAATGCCGAAGCTCTTAAAGAGGAAGAGGTAACCCACGGAGTTGAGGATAGCCAGAGCCAAGGTGAGGTAACGCGAATACTGCGTAATCTTGGTCTGACCGACCTCGCCCTCGCGGGCAAGCTCATGCAGGGAAGGCACGACGGCCTGGAGCATCTGGAGGATAATCGAGCTCGTGATGTACGGCATGATGCCCAAAGAGAACACCGAGACATAGCTCAACGCGCCACCAGAGAAAAGATTCAGGAGGGCCATAGCACCTGCGGCGACCGAGTTGCTCCCGGTCGAGAAAAGGCCCAGCATCCCCTGGAAGGGAATGCCGGGCACAGGAACGTGCGCACCAATGCGGTACACGACGAGCATAGCTATGGTAAAAAGAATCTTTTCGCGCAGTTCTTTGATGCGGAAAGCATTCTTAAGACCATTTAGCACGGCAGCTCGACCTTTCCGCCGGCGGCCTCGATCTTGGCCTGCGCAGAAGCGCTGACCTTGTCGACCTTGACCGTGAACTTCTTGGTGAGCTCACCATTGCCGAGCACCTTGACGGGCTCGAACTCGCTCTTGGTGATGCGAGCGGCCTTAAGAGCGGCACCGTCGATCACAGCGCCGTCCTCGAACTTACGCTCGAGACGCTCAACGTTGACGGCGGTGTACTCGATACGACGGGGGTTGCGGAAGCCCGGAAGCTTGGGCAGGCGCATAGCCAGCGGAGTCTGGCCACCCTCGAAGCCGGCACCCTTGGTGCCACCAGAGCGAGAGCCCTGGCCCTTCTGGCCGCGGCCAGAAGTGGTGCCGTGACCCGAAGAATTGCCACGGCCAACGCGCTTGCGGTTCTTGGTGGAACCGGGCGCGGGAGTAAGATCGTGAAGCTGCATTTGCTACTCCTCTACAATCTCGACAAGGTGCTTAACCTTGAAGATCATGCCGCGGACGGACTCGTTGTCAGCAATCTCGCGAACCTCGCGGATCCTGTGGAGACCGAGGGCACGGACAGTACGGACCTGGTCCTGCTTGCAACCGTTGGTGCTGCGGACCTGCTTGATCTTGATGGTGTCAGCCATGCTTAGTTCTCCTTACCGACGAACATCTCGGAGACCGTCAGGCCACGGCGAGCCGCGACGTCCTCAGGGCTGGAGAGCTCCTTGAGGCCCTCGACGGCAGCCTTGATGATGTTAAGGCCGTTGTCGGTACCGAGGGACTTGGACAGGACGTTCTTGATGCCAGCAAGCTCGAAGAGGGGGCGCACAGCGCCGCCGGCGATAACGCCGGTACCCTCGACAGCGGGCTTGATGATGATGCGGCCGGCACCAAAGTGACCGAGAACCTCGTGCGGAATGGTGCCCTGATCGGTCACCGGCACGTGGAACATGTTCTTCTTGGCATCGAGAGACGCCTTGGAGATGGCCAGGGGCACCTCAGCGGACTTGCCCATGCCAACGCCGACGTTGCCCTTGCCGTCGCCAACGACGACGAGAGCGACGAGGCTCATGCGACGACCACCCTTGACGGTCTTCGACACGCGGTTGATGTAAACGACGCGCTCCTCGAACTCGGAGGCCTCGCGCTGCTGCTTCTGATTACGAGCCATGTGCTACATACCTCCTAGAACTCGAGACCGGCGGCACGAGCACCGTCGGCGAGGGCCTTGACGCGGCCATGGTAGATACGGCCACCACGATCGAAGGCGACCTTGGTGATGCCGGCCTCGATGGCGCGCTTGCCAACGAGCTGACCGACCTTCTCCGCAGCCTCCTTGTTCGAGGTGTGGGTGCCCTTGAACTCGGCCTCGAGGGTCGAGGCGGAGACGAGCGTCAGGCTGGAGCCCTTGCTGTCGTCGATGATCTGGGCATAGATGTTGGCGTTAGTACGGGTCACGCGCAGACGCGGACGCTCGGCGGTACCCGAGACCTTGCCGCGAACACGACGCTGACGACGCTTGAGGCCTTCCAGCTTCGCCTTATGCTTGTTCATACGTAAACTCCTAAAAAGGTTGATCTTGCCAGCACCTGACGGGGTGCTGGTCTTATGCGAGTGAGTCGGTTACGACTACTTGGCGGCCTTACCCAGCTTGCGGCGGATGTGCTCGCCAACGTAGTGGATACCCTTGCCCTTGTAAGGCTCGGGAGGACGATGGCCGCGGATCTCAGCGGCGATCTGACCGACCTGCTGCTTGTTGATACCCTTGACGTTCACGTGGGTGTTGTCGGGAACCTCGAAGGTGATGCCCTCGGGAGCCTCGACGATCACGGGGTGCGAGAAGCCCAGGGAGAACTCGAGGTTCTTGCCCTTCTGCTGCACGCGGTAACCGACGCCGGCGAGCTCAAGCTTCTTCTCGAAGCCCTCGGAAACGCCAACAACCATGTTGTGGATGAGGGCGCGGGTGAGGCCGTGGCGGGCACGGGTCTCACGCTCGTCGTCGGGACGGGAAACGGTGAGGACGTTGTCCTCGACGTTGATAGCGAGCTTCTCAAAGACATCGAGCTCGAGCTGGCCCTTGGGGCCCTTGACGACAACGTTGTTGCCGTTGACTGCCACTTCGACTCCGGCGGGAATCTGGACAGGCTTATTACCGATACGAGACACGGTGATCTCCTTTCCTTCTACCTACCGAGCGAATTACCAGACGTAAGCGATGATCTCGCCGCCGACGTTGTGCTTGCGAGCATCGCGGTCGGTCATGACGCCATGGCTGGTGGAAATAATGGCGGTACCAAGGCCACCGCGGACGCGGGGCATGTCGGCAACGCCGGTGTACTTACGCAGGCCCGGCTTGGAAATGCGGCGGATGCCGTTGATGACCTTAGCCTTCTTGGGCCCATACTTAAGCGTGATGTGCAGAGTCTTCTGGGGAACGGTGTCCTCGACATCGTAGCCCTCGATGTAGCCCTCCTCGTGCAGAACACGAGCGATCTCGACGAGCTTCTTGCTGCTCGGCATGGAGACCGTGGCCTTGTTCACAGAGTTAGCGTTACGGATGCGCGTAAGCATATCTGCGATCGGGTCTGTAAGGTTCATACAGATTCTCCTTCGTTCTTGATGAACACGTGCTCTTGGTTCTTCGCCGCCCTTAACGGCAAAGCCTAACTAGCGCGTTTTCCCTGTTCCAAACGGATGCTTGAAACGCTGGTAGTGACTTACCAGCTGGCCTTCTTAACGCCGGGAAGCTCGCCCTTGAGTGCAAGCTCACGGAAGCAGACACGGCACAGGCCGAACTTGCGGTACACAGAGTGCGGACGGCCGCAGCGCTGGCAGCGCGTGTACTCACGAGTAGAGAACTTCTGCTTGCGATTGCACTTGACGATCATCGATGTCTTAGCCACTTATATCCTCCTCACATAGAGTATTGTTCGCCCCAAGCGCCGCCCCCTTGTGGGAACGGCGCTTATAGGGCAGGTGAACCTATTTCTTGAACGGGAAACCGAAGGCGTCCAGAAGGGCCCTGGCCTCCTCATCGGTGTTGGCGGTGGTCACGAAAGTGATGTCCATACCACGCTGGTGATCGACGGAGTCGAAGTCGATCTCGGGGAAGATGAGCTGCTCGGTGACGCCCATGGAGAAGTTACCACGGCCGTCGAAGCTCTTGGCGGAGATGCCGCGGAAGTCGCGGATACGGGGGATCGCGACGGAGGTCAGACGATCGAAGAACTCCCACATACGGTCGCCACGCAGGGTAACCTTGCAGCCGATCGGCATACCAGCGCGCAGGCGGAAGGTAGCGATGGACTTGCGGGCACGGGTAATCATCGGCTGCTGGCCGGTGATGGCGCGCAGGTCGCGCACGGCACCGTCGATGGCCTTGGAATCGGTAGCGGCCTCGCCGACACCCATGTTCACGACGATCTTCTCAAACTTGGGGATCATCATGACGTTCTCGTACTGGAACTTGTCCTGAAGCTGCTGCTTGACCTCGTTGTTGTACTTGGTCTTCAGACGCGGCACATACTTCTCTTCTGCCATTGTTCACTCCTTCTTGGGGTTTTAAGCACGGGGCGTGGCCACGATGGGTTGTCCTCGTGCCTCCTGGCTGCATCCGCGCCGCTCATGGCATTTCGCGGTTTGGAATCGACGCAGCAGGAGCCGACAAAACAATCGGTACTATACGCGCATCGGGGGCGTATTTCCAGAAAAACCTCGTCTGCCTGCACAACTCCACAACTCCCCCGCACAAATGGGTCCCAAAAAGCAGTTGCGGTGAAATAGGGACTGTTTGGCGGCCTAACAGGCTTAAACAATCCGTATTTCACCGCAACTTATTGGTGGGGATGCGACTAGCGCTTGCGGGGGACGAGTTTGGTGCGGCGCAGGTGGATCATCTCGGCGGCGATGGAGATGGCGATCTCCTCGGGGTCCTCGGCCTGAATGGCAAAGCCGATCGGCAGGTGCAGCTCGTCGATCTGCTCCTGCGTAAAGCCCTCCTGCTCCAGGCGGGCGCGCACAAAGGCCGTCTTGCGACGCGATCCCAGGCAGCCTAGGTAGGCAGGCTTGGCGCGCATGGCCTGAATCACCACGTCGATATCGGACTTGTGACCCGCCGTGGCCACGACCACCAGGTCGCGCGGACCGATGGGGCACTGCTTGCTCAGGTTCTTGTAGTCGACCAGGCGACGGTCGTAGACACCGGGCACCCAATCGGGGGTCAGCGTGCCGGGGCGGTCATCGCACGCCACAACGGCAAAGCCCGCCGCCGTGAGCACCCGCGCCGTCGCGGCGCCCACGTGGCCGCAGCCAAAGATATAGGTCAGGCCCTCGGGGCAGAGCGTCTCGATGTGCGCCGCGGGAATCTCGGAGGCTGCGTTGGTGTAGGTGACCTTACTCCCCTCCTCCACCAGCGAAAGCCCGGGGCAGCCCGCAATGGTGCGGCGCGATTCCTCGCCATGGTACTCGGCCACATCGCCCTCGAGCACGCTCGCGATAAACGGTTCAAAGTCGATGACGAAGTCGCCGATGCGCCGATAGGCCAAGACGTCGGCTATTTCCTGGAACAACGACGCCTGAGTCGCATCCAGATGCAGGTAGCACAGGCAGATGGCTCCGCCGCAGATCATGCCGGTATCGGAGTTCTCGCCGCCCATGGTGTAGCGGACCAGACGCGACTGTCCCGCGCTCAGGAGCTCGCGCGCCTCATCCAGCGCAAAGAGCTCGATCTTGCCGCCGCCGATGGTACCCGCTTGGCTGCCATCGGCAAAGACGGCCATCCAGGCGCCCACGCCGCGCGGCGATGACCCCGCCGTACCGGCCACGACCACGAGCTCGCATGTCTCGCCAGCACGCAGGGCGGCAAGCGCCGCATTCACAACATCGAGCTTTTCCATTGCCGCCTTCTATCCTCTAAAGACATCGGTGAGCATAGCGAGTGCCTCGAGCACGCCGCCACCGACCGACGTCGCCTTGTCCGAAATGTAGTTGATATAGCTGGCATCGCCGCGCGGATCGACATCGGCGCATTTAAAGCCCTCGATCACCTGAACGCCATCGGCCAAAAGACCGCGCAAGCAGCCGTCAATCTGCGTGACCATGGGAGTATCACCCGCATACCCGATCACGTCGCCGGCACTCACGATGTCGCCGATTGCGCGGTCGGACCGAAACACGCCGGCGGCGGGGCTGTGGATAACGCGCTCTTTGCCATAGCCGGCGATGATGCCCGGCACGCCCGTATTGGGTTGGGGCGAGCCCTGGGTGATGACGCGGCCGAGGAAATGACCGCGCATGGTCTCGACCACGGCGTCGCAATCGACCGGCGCGGTAAAGCCCGGCCCCACGGCGATGACGACAGGCGCCATATCGCGCGTGGTGCCCAAGTTGCGCTTAGCCAGAATCGCGTCGACCACGGCAGCTGGTTTCAGTTCATCGAGCATCTTGGCCTGGGGGTCTACCACGACGGCGACGTCTCCGGCCTCGGTAATTGCAAGCGCCTCTGCCGGCGTCCGCGCCAAGCGAGCGCGAATGCCCTCGACCTGGACCTCGCCCAGGCGAATGGCCTCGCAAAAACTGATTGTGCGACGGATGCACGTGGGGACCGCGATATCGGCCATGACAACCGACACGCCGGCGCGCACCAAGCGAGCGGCGACGCCCGTGGCGATATCGCCGGCGCCGCGAACATAAACGAGCATTCCCGGGGCACCTCCCTGTGCTACGGTTTGAGCAGAGCAAAAGCGGTTCGACCGCTACTCTGATGATTATTTATTATCACAGTATTATACGGCGGTGAACAGATGGAAACGACGAGTGGAAACCTTGCCTCCGCGCTCAAGATCGAGCCGGGCATTACCGCGACTATCGGCAGCGGTGGCAAGTCGACCCTGCTAAAGACGCTGGGTCTTGAGCTCATGCGCGCTGGCGGCCGCGTGCTCCTCTGCACCACCACGCACATGTTTCCCGTCGCCGGTGTGCCATGGGACGGGTCGAGCCGTCGCCTGGACGCCGTGCCTTGGAAGCCGGGGGCACTGCATGTTCCCGGCTGCACCTGCGAGGCATGCGCTGGCATGAGCCGCGGAAGTATCTGCCAGGCGGGTGTTTTGGACCCGGAGACAGGCAAGCTCTCCGCCCCCGCCGAGCCGCTCAACGAGCTGGCGCAGCGCTTTGACTATGTGTTGGCCGAGGCAGATGGCAGCAAGCGACTCCCGCTCAAGGCGCATGCCGCCTGGGAGCCGGTAATTCCCGCCGCCACGGCAAACGTTGTCTGGGTCGTCGGCGCCTCGGGGCTGGGCAAGCCCGTCGCCGAGGTTGTCCACCGCCCCGAGCTCTTCTGCGAGCGCTGCGGCTGCGAGCCCACCGACGCTGCCACCCCAGAGCACGTCGCCATGGTGCTCAATGCCGAGCTGCGGATGCTGAACCTCAACAATGCCCGCATCATGCTCAACCAAGTCGACACGCTTGCCGACCCGGCCGTGGCAGGCCGCTTTGAGACTGCCCTCGGCCGCCCCGTCGTCGCCACCAGCCTCAAATAGCCGGCGCTGCCCCAGCAGACCTATAAGTTGCGGTGAAATAGTTCCTGAAACGGCCTATTTGGCGGCTAAACAGGAACTATTCCACCGCAACTGCGGAGGGGAATCCGGTGATCTTCCTGCTAGCGAGGCACGTAGCGGCCGGGCTGGGCTCCGGTGGGCTCGCCGTCGCGCGCGGCCAGCACGCCGTTCACAAACACAGCCTTGGCGCGGCCATGTGCCTCAAAGCCCTCGAGCGGCGTGTAGTCCACGGCCTGATGCTGCGTCGCCGCGCTAATGGTCCAGCGCGCCTGGGGATCCCACACGCACACGTCGGCATCGGCGCCCTCGGCAAGACAGCCCTTGCGCGGATACATGCCAAACACGCGCGCCGGGTTCTCGCTCATCAAGCGACAGAGGTCCTCGGGGCCCAGCTGCCCCTCAAAGCTCGTGGCAATCGCGACGGGACGATGCTCCACGCCGGGCCCGCCGTTGGGAATCGCGCGGAAGTCGTCGCGCCCGCGGTCCTTTTGCCCGTGCAGATTAAAGCTGCAGTGGTCGGTGGCGATGGTATCGATCTCGCCGGCCACAAGTGCCTCGCGCAGAGCCGCACGGTCGCCGGCATGGCGCAGCGGCGGGCTCATCACATACTTGGCACCCGCAAAGCCGTCCTCGCCCTGCTCCAAGTAGCAAGTATCGTCGAGCATCAGATACTGAGGGCAGGTCTCGACATAGATATTCTTCTGCCCGCGCGCTTTGGCAGCGCGAATGGCCTCGAGCCCCAGCTTGGTCGAAAGGTGCACCACGTTGACCGGAGCGTCCCCGGCCAAGTGCGCCAGGTACAGCAGGCGGCTCACGGCCTCGGCCTCACACACATCCGGACGGCTGAGCGCATGACCCTCGGGCCCATGGACCCCCTGCTCAAACACGCGCTTCTGCAGCTCATTCACCAGCGTACCGTTCTCGCAATGCACGCACAGGATACCGCCAATACGCTTGAGCTCCTCGAGCACCTCGAGCGTCTCGGCATCGTCCAAGCGCAGGTGGTCATAGGCAAAGTAGGTCTTAAACGACGACACGCCCGCCTCGCGCATGGCAGAGAGGTCGGCGCGGTTGCGCTCGTTCCACTCGGCGAGTGCCATATGAAAGGCGTAGTTGGCCGTGCAGGTTCCGTCGGCGCGGCGATGCCACTCGGCAAGGGCATCGGGCATAGTCACGCCGCGATCGGCCGTCGCGTAGTCCACGATGGTCGTCGTGCCGCCGCAGGCAGCCGCGCGCGTGCCGGTCTCAAAGCTATCGGCTGTCCAATCCATGCCGGTCCAGCACTGCATGTGCGTGTGGCCGTCGATAAAGCCGGGAAACACCCAGCAGCCCGCGGCATCCTCGACGGTATCGCCCTCGGCCGGCTCAATCGCCGCGGCGATCCGCACGATTTTATCGCCCTCCATAGCAAGATCGGCGCGGCGAAGTCCCTGTGGCGTCACGAGCGCGCCGTTTTTGATGATGATCATGTTGCTCCTTATTGATTCATACAGTTGGCCACGCGATCAAAATACGAGCAGGCAGCGATATGCTCCGTTATGCGTCGCTGCCCCTTGGCGGTATCGACGTCCCACAGCTCGTAGGCACGCGCCTCGACCAGCACCACGTCGATACGGCCCTTGAGGATCGAACCGCCGCCGTCCTTGCCCTCGAGACACATAAGTGCATCGAACAGTTCCGCCGGAAAGAGCACCGGGCTCGAAGGCTCACCGTTGCACGCAAGACGCACCGGATGCTTGCGGCCACGCTCGTCAAACGCGCGGACCATGGCCTCAAAAGAATCCGCGCTCACAAGCGGCTGGTCGCCCGGCAAAAAGAGGCAACCTTTCCAGTTGCGTTCGACTCCCCATGAAAGGCCCGCACGGACGCTTTCGCTGCGCAGCTCGCCATCGTGCAGCACGCACGGGCAATGCTTATCCTCGCAAATCTGATCGACCTCGGGCCAACGCGTCGAAACCACGACGTCAAAGCCCTGGGGAACCGAATCGATGGTCCGGGCAATCAGCGGCTCGCCATAGATATCGGCAAGCATCTTGTTAGAGCCAAACCGCTTGCCCTCGCCCGAAGCCATAATGACGCAACCGAGTTTCATCTCCGCAAACCTCCCCTGGCTGCCTTGGACACCATAGTTGCTATACCCACCATACCAAGCTCGCACTCCGTCGGAACAGGCACGCGCTCGTTTTTCGAGCGAGCACCCCTCGGCTCTCTGTAGCGCAAAGGAGGGCACCCCGCGACGCAGGGCACCCTCCTCAATGGTGCAGATATGCCTACTCAGCGTCGCCGGTAAACGTGGTACCGGTCTTGCCGGCAAGGCCATCGCGAGCCTTCTCGAGCAGCGTGATGAGCGCCGTGCGGCCCGGCTTGCTCTCGGCAAACGTCGAGGCGGCCTGGACCTTGGGCAGCATGGAGCCGCGACCGAACTCGTTGGCCTCGGACAGACGCTTAACGTCGGCAGCGGTCAGCGTGTCGAGCCACTGCTCGTGGTCGGTGCCAAAGCCAATGGCAACCTTCTCCACAGCCGTCAGGATGATCAGGGCATCGGCGTCGAGCTGCTCGGCAAGCTTCTCGGCCGCAAAGTCCTTATCGATGACGGCGGCAGCGCCCTTAAGGTGGTTGCCCTGGGACTTGGTGACGGGAATGCCGCCACCGCCGCAGGAGATCACCACATGGTTGGACTCGACGAGCGACTTAATGGTGTCGAGCTCGACGATGTTCACGGGCTTGGGCGAGGCAACCACGCGACGGAAGCCCTGCTTCTCGTCGTGGATGAACTGATAGCCGCGATCGGCCTCCAGCTCCTTGGCCTCGGCCTCGCTCATCCACGGACCGATCGGCTTGACCGGGTCGGCAAAGGCCGGGTCGTCTGCCGCAACCTCGACCTGGGTGAGCACGGTGGCGACACCCTTGTCGATATTGCGGTCGAGCATTTCCTCGCGCAGGGCGTTTTGCAGGTCATAGCCAATGTAGCCTTGGCTCATGGCGCCGCAAACGGACAACGGGCAGGGAACGTACTTCTGAGGATTAGAACGCGTGAGCTCGGCCATCGCGTTGGCGATCATGCCCACCTGGGGTCCGTTGCCATGCACGACGACGACCTCGTTGCCTTCCTCGATCAGGTCGACAATGGCCTTGGAAGTCGTCTTGACGGCCTCCATCTGCTCGGGAAGGTTGGCGCCGAGGGCGTTTCCGCCCAGGGCGACAACGATACGCTTAGCCATTTCTCAGCCCAGCTTTAGGCCTGGAACCAACGGGCGGTGTTGCGCTCGTCGAGAGCCTTGAGGGTAGCGGCGGGATCGGCAACCTTCTGCAGGAACATCATGGCAGCGATGGCGTACGGCTTGTAGCTGGCCTCCTTGTACATACCCACACGGTGCATGTCGAAGACGTCGGCGTTGACCTCGCCGTGCTCGCAGGAGACACCGGAGATGTCGGCGGGCAGCGGATGCATAAAGATGGTGTCCTGGCCGTTGGCGGTCTTCTCCATGAGCTCGGTCGTGGAGCACCAATCCTGATGAGTGGCGTTCTGGGCGAGCAGCTCCTTCTCGAGCGCGGCGATGCCGGCGTCGTCGCCCTCGGCGTACAGGTTGGTGCGCTTCTCCATGGCGGCAAACGGAGCCCAGCTCTTGGGGATCACGATATCGGCGCCCTCGAAGGCCTCGGCCATGGTGTTGACCTGCTTAAAGGTGGTGCCGGACTCGGCGGCATAGCCCTTGGCGCGCTCGACGACCTCGGGCATGAGGTCGTAGCCCTCGGGGTGAGCCAGGGTGACGTCCATGCCAAAGCGGGGCAGCAGGCTGATCAGCGACTGCGGGCAGGACAGCGGCTTGCCGTAAGAGGGCGAATAGGCCCAGGTAACGGCAACCTTCTTGCCCTTGAGGTTCTCAAGACCACCAAACTCGTTGATGAGGTAGAGCATGTCGGCAGAGGACTGCGTGGGGTGATCGGAGTCGGACTGCAGGGAGATGAGCGTGGGACGGTGATCCAGAACGCCGTCCTCGTAGGCCTGCTGCACGGACTCGGAGACCTCGGCCATGTAGGCGTCACCCTTGCCGATGTACATGTCGTCGCGGATGCCGATGACGTCGGCCATGAAGGAGATCATGGTAGCGGTCTCGCGGACGGTCTCGCCGTGAGCGATCTGGGACTTCTTCTCGTCCAGGTCCTGCAGCTCAAGGCCGAGCAGGTTGGCGGCCTTAGAGAAGGAGAAGCGCGTACGGGTGGAGTTGTCGCGGAACAGGGAGACAGCCAGGCCCGAGTCGAAGATCTTGGACGAGACGTTGTTCTCACGCAGCTCGCGCAGAGCGTCGGCGACGATGTAGAGCGCCTTGAGCTCATCGGTGGTCTTGTCCCAGGTGTGCAGGAAGTCGCTGCCGTACATACCCTTAAAATCGAGGCCGTTCAGCTGCTCGACGAGCTCGGTAAACTTAGCGTCCATGGAAATGTCCTTTCTAAAGATGAAACGATCGCAATGAGTAGATGTGCTCCGGCATGCGCGTGTGGCTAGAACATGCGGAGCACCATGACGAGGACCCGCCACCGTTGAGGAAGCATGGGAGATAACGACCGCGGGCCCCAAGTCAACAGGAGGCGCCGGGGGCATAAACTGTCCCCGGCTCAACAAAATCGAGGAATGGGACTAGTCGATCTTGTTGTTGGTCAGACCGGCGCGGAACACGGTGGCGTCGCCATCGGCCTGGCTCGGATCGTAGAGGTTCAGGGCAGCCACATACATGGCGGCAGCGGTGACCAGGTCGTCCTTGTAGGTGACCTCGTTGGGAGCGTGAGCCTGAGACTCGGCACCCGGGCCAAAGCCGACGCAGGGGATGCCATAGCGGCCCTGGATGGAAACGCAGTTCGTGGAGAAGGTCCACTTGTCGCACAGCGGACGACCGGTGCGCTTGTCCATGCTGGGCTCGCAGCCGATGCGCTCGTCACCGAACATGGCCTTGTGGGCGTCGACGAGGGCCTTGACGTGCGGAGCGGTCTCCTTGTTGATCCACGTGGGGAAGTAAGCCTCGGTCTCGTAGACCTCGCCGGTCCAGGACGGACGGTCGTACATGTACATGGAGACCTTCACATCGTCGCCGTACTTCTTGGCGGCCGGCAGGTTGCGGATCTCGTCCAGGCAGGACTCCCAGGTCTCACCGGCGGTCATACGACGGTCGATGGAGATGGCGCAGGAGTCAGCGACAGCGCAGCGGCTGGGGCTGGTGTAGAAGATCTGGCTGACGGTGCAGGTGCCGCGACCCAGGAAGCGAGCGTCCTCGAAGTGCTCGGGGTTGTACTTGGGGTCGAGCATCTTGACGAGGCCCTTGATGTCGGTCGACTCGTCGCAGCCGTTGTTGTTGAGGGCGCGGACGTCGGCGATGATGTCGGCCATCTTGTAGATGGCGTTGTCACCGCGGTCGGGAGCGGAGCCGTGGCAGGAGGTGCCGTGAACGTCGACGCGGATCTCCATGCGGCCGCGGTGACCGCGATAGATGCCGCCGTCGGTGGGCTCGGTGGAAATGACGAACTCGGGCTTAATGCCGTCCTTGTTGTAGATGTACTGCCAGCACATGCCGTCGCAGTCCTCTTCCTGGACGGTGCCGACGACCATGATCTTGTAGCCCTCGGGGATGAGGCCCATGTCCTTCATCATCTTGGCAGCGTAGGCAGCAGAAGCCATGCCACCCTCCTGGTCGGAGCCGCCGCGGCCGTAGATGATCTCGTCGGTCTCGTAGCCCTCATAGGGATCGGCATCCCAGTTCTCGATGTTGCCGATACCGACGGTGTCGATGTGGGAGTCGATGGCGATGATCTTGTCGCCCTCGCCCATAAAGCCCATAACGTTGCCCAGGCCGTCGACCTTGACCTCGTCATAGCCAAGGCTCTCCATCTCGGCCTTGATGCAAGCGACAACCTCACCCTCCTCGCAAGACTCAGAGGGGTGGGAGATCATAGCGCGAAGAAAACGCGTCATATCAGCACGATGGGACTCAGCAGCAGCCTTGATAGCGTCGAAATCGAGTTCTTTAGCCATTGTTCATAACCTTTCATACGAAGGGATCTACCTGTGAGGTGGCGGAGCGATACCTATTTACTCCGCCCAGTATTAGCAAGTGGGGTATTCGCCCTCCCAGACGATGCGGCGATACTGGTCGGGGTCCGTGTCACCTTCCGTGGAGAAGCAGAGCACGGAGCTCGTCTTGTCCAGGCCGATGAGCTCCTTGAGCTCGGCGTACTCGGGATCGAGCATGAGAGTCTCGACCAGGCCGGTGGTCACTGCGCCGGACTCGCCGGAGATGACGCGCGGGTCGCCCTTCTCGGGGGCGCCCAGGGTGCGCATGCCGCGAGCGGTGACCCAGTCGGGACAGGACACGAACGCGGTGGTGTGGTTGCGCAGGATATCCCAGCCCAGGATGTTGGGCTCGCCGCAGCACAGGCCGGCCATGATGGAGGGCATGTCGCCGTCCACGATGCGCGGGTCGCCGTCGCCGGCGGCAGCGCCCTTGTACAGGCAGGCGGCAGGAGCGCACTCGACCACAACGAAGGTGGGCGGGTTATCGGGATACAGGTTGGTGAAGTAGCCCACCACGGCGCCGGCGAGCGAGCCCACGCCAGCCTGGACAAAGACGTGCGTCGGGCGGTTGATGGCCATCTCGCGCAGCTGCTCGGCAGCCTCGGAAGCCATGGTGCCGTAGCCCTCCATGATCCAAGACGGGATCTTCTCGTAGCCCTCCCAGGCGGTGTCCTGAACGATGACGCCGCGCTCGCAGGCATCGGCCTCGGCGGCGGCCATGCGCACGCACTCGTCGTAGTTGACCTCTTCGATGGTCACCGTGGCGCCCTCGGCGGCGATGTTATCGAAGCGGGGCTTGGTGGAACCCTTGGGCATGTGCACGACGGCCTTCTGGCCCAGCTTGTTGGCAGCCCATGCCACGCCGCGGCCATGGTTGCCGTCGGTGGCGGTAAAGAAGGTGGCCTGGCCAAAATCCTTGGCAAGCTGATCGGAGATCAGGTAATCGAAGGTGCACTCGGCAACGTCCTTGCCGGTCTCGTCGGCAATGTAATTGGCCATGGCAAACGAACCGCCCAGAACCTTAAAGGCGTTGAGGCCAAAGCGATAGCTCTCGTCCTTAACGCACAGGTTGGACAGGCCCAGGCGCGCGGCCTGGCCGTCCAGGCGGGCAAGCGGAGTGACGGTGTACTGGGGGAACGACTGGTGGAAGGCGCGGGCCTTCTTCACGTGGTCGAGGCTCATGATTCCCAAGTGCTTGTCATCGCTCTTGGGCATCGTGTTGCCCGCCCACTGGATCTTATCGGCCATACGGTGAACTCCTTAAGTTCTCTCTTGCCGGCCCCCGCATACGCGTTTCAGCCCATTCCCATTCCTGCGACTGAACTTTTATGTGGATGCCAAACAAAAAGTTTGTTAGCACTGTTCTATCACACTTTTTGATTGGTAAACCTAACAAATTGTTTGTTGCCGTAATCGGTACCTTTTCGCCGACGAACGGTTACATAACGCAGCGACGCTTTCGTTATTTGCGAACAAGTGGGGTTTATGGCAAAGTGAGCCCAAACTAATTTTTAGGAAGGCACCCATGACCCCCGCACAGATTGAGTTTTACAAGCGCCTTGCACACGGCCTGGCGCTCCAGTTTGGCCCCAACTGCGAAATCGTCGTCCACGATCTGGAGACCGAGGACGTGGACCACTCCATCGTAGTGATTGAAAACGGCCACGTCAGCGGGCGCAAACTGGGTGACGGCCCCAGCCATATTGTGTTTGAGTCCATGCACGAGGGCACCACCGACGTGCATGACCGCGAGCCATACCTCACCAAAACCACCGATGGCAAGCTGCTCAAGTCCTCGACGATCTTTATCCGCAACGATGAGGGCAAACCCGTCGGCATTTTGGGCATTAACTTTGATATTACGCTCATGAAGGCATTTGAGCGCTCGCTCGACGCCTTTACCGGCATCGGCGGCACGGGCTACACCGAGCCCGAGCCCATTACCAAAAACATCGGCGACCTGCTCGAAGACCTGCTGCGCGAGTGCGAACAGTTTGTGGGCAAGCCCGCGGCGCTCATGACCAAAGACGAGCGCATCCGCGCCATTGGCTACCTCGACCGTCGCGGCGCCTTCCTCATCTCCAAGTCGAGCGAACGCGCCTGCGAGTTCTTTGGCATCTCTAAGTACAGCTTCTATAGCTACCTCAACGAGGCAAAGGCTGCCGCCGGCGACAAGTAGTCAGCGCGCCTGAGCCCCTCCCCTTTTGGGCGCGAGTTCTGGAATGCACGAATCCGAGAGTCGGCCGCAAGGCAAGTTCCATATAATCGATGAATATGAGCATTTCGAAAGGATGGAACAAGATGGGGTCGAGCAACGCATCACGCAACGGCCGCGGAGGCACCGTTTCTGGCGCCAGGCATGCGAAACACGCGTTTGACGAGGGCGAAGAGGGCCTTTTTGCGCTGAGCCTCGACGACGTGATGAGCGACCGCCCCTGGACCGCCGAGGAACTCATGGGCGGCGGGGCTCGCCCGACAAGTGCAAAGCCCGCACCTTCCGCCACGCCCGCGCCGGCATCCGTGCCCGCGGACGACTTTGCCACCCGTCCCATCGTGCAGGCGACGCGTAAAGCCGCCCCTGCACCCCGTCCTGCTAGCGATCCGTCCGAGACGGCGGCGTTTCTCGCTGCAGCGGCACAGCGCCCCACGGCAGACAGCACGATTCGCTACGCTGCCCCGCAGCAGTCGGCATACACGGCTCCCGAGCCCGAGCTCGAGCCGCCCGTCATGGATCTGGATGATCTTTCCAACCGCCAGTTTGCCTTCGATTCCTGGGCGGCGGCAGATCTGGACGAGACCTCGGGCGGTATGCCGGCGCTCAACATTCCGGTAAACCCCCTGTTTGCGGCTGCCGAGGAACGCGACTCCGCATACGACAGCACCGCAGCATACGCCAACCGCCCGAGCGAACAGCCTCGCGCCAGCCGCATCGAAACCGAGGATTACGGCCAAGCGTCGCGCGGCTATTCTCGTGACCCGTTTGCTGCCACGCCCGCCCCCGATTACAACCAAGCGAGCGTAAAGGCAGCCTCGGCATCGTCGTATACCCACGGCACCGACGATAAGCGCGCCGCCGATTACCACACCGACGAAGAACCGCCGCGCTTTTCGGAGTTTTCGCATGCGGCAAAGGTTGTCTTTATCGCCATCATCATCGCTCTGCTCGGCGTGATTGCGTTTGAGGGATTCCAACTATTCCGCGGCCCAACCGCATCCGAATCGGCAACGCAGAAAGCAGAGGACGACAACCAGTACCTGGACATCAACACCCTCAAGGGCGACCCCAACAGCTAGGTTGGAGCATAAGCTATGCCGCACCCCTGTTTACGTGCAGTTTTACACTTTTCCGTGATTTCCACGCGCCCATTTCGACACTTTTCCGTAATTTGGGCGGCTCGAATTTGACACTTTTCCGTACTTTCATACGGCTGATTTCGACACTTTTCCGGTTGTTGGCCGAATAATTGCCGCGTAATCAAGCGCCGTCTGCACATCATTTCGCAGGCGGCGCTTGATTTCTGTCCGCGTGCGCTGATAGACTCCATCTTGCCCGCAAGGAGCGGGCGCGTTTTATCCAGAGTCGGGGTAGAGAGTTGGCTCCACGATCCCGACGCCAACCGGCCAAAAGGCACGGTGGCCCTGCCAACATCGATGAAAGGAGTCCATATGGACAATTTCTCCGTGCGCAGTGAGCGCAATTTCCACAACCTGGCATCCAAACCAAAACGAATGCATCTTCTGGACGAGCCGAATGGCTACGCCTCGACCATGGTCAAGAGCAGCCTCTCCCACCAGATGCGCTTTACGGTACAGAAGCTCGAGGAAGAGCTCTGTGCTGCTGGCAACCCGCACGCACTGCAGATCAAGCTGCTCGGAGACGACTCGCGCGAGCCGTCCAGCTGGAAGCTCTTTGCCGACGGCAAGTGCGTTGCGGACGGATCCGGCGCCTTTGCCCGCGAGTGCTTCTGCGAGGGAGCCGAGGTATTCCTGAACCTGTGCCGCGACGCCGTCGAGGCTGCCGAGCTGCGCCAGTGGAGCCAGAGGGAATATGAGCTGCTGAGCGCGGCGCGCGGGATCGCGGGGGTGTAGGCAGACAGACCAGACAGCTCGTCATACTGGTTGACGCTTCGATTCAAACAGCATGGCGGAGTCGCGCTTACAGCTCCGCCATGCCAAACCGAATGGCGTTCTCAAAAGGCCTACCTCCCCTCCGCCTTCAGCTTCAGCAGCAGGTCGCCCAGCTCGGGGCACTTGCTGGAAAGGCGTGTCTGGGCTCGCTCGCCTATCCCCCACCGCTGACGGACTTCCTGGGCGTGCGGACTCACGTGATAGTCCCCCTCCATCATCTGCTTGAGCAACTTGGCGGTTACGCGCGCATCGGCCAGAGCGCTGTGGGCGTGGCCCGTCGACTCGTCGAACTCGATGCCAAACCACGTTGCCGCGTCGCCCAGCGAGACGCACCCGTGGCTGCCCACGTCCATAATCGAGGTGTAAAACGCCTGCAGGTCGGCCCAGTCCGTAGGAAATGCGGAAAGGTCGATGCGCTTTGCCTGGCACTCGGTCAAAAGCTGTCGACGATCCGCCCCGCTCCAGCAAACTATCTGGGCGGAGTAGCGACCGATCCAATCGCCGAGCCTTTTGATCACCACATAGAGCGGATCGGCCATCGCGGTGTCCACAGCCGATATCCCCGTAAGCTCGCGGACGGGAAACGCAACGCCTTCGGTAAATTCCGTCTGCACAAACTGCGAGAACTCGCCCATAACGTTGCCGTGGTAATCGAGCTTGACCGCGCCGACCTCGATAATCTCATTGCGCAGTCCACGGCGCTGGCGCTGCTTTGGCACCGGCGCAAACTCAAAGTCCAGCACGATCTGGCGCGCAAAGTTCGTCGTATCGATAGCCGAGATACACGGCGTCTTTTCAGCTGACACGATTATGGCCTTTCTCCGTCGTCTGCCGCCTGCTACATAGCTACATAGGCGGCTATATTGCCGTAAGGATAGGCACCCGCGCGGACATGAAATCGCCCAGCGCGGCCACCCGGCACCCTTGCGTAAAGCCGCGCTTTGAGATGGCCACGTCGCTGTTATTAGCGAACATATATTCGTATTTATGACTGCAGTTTGATAGACTGGTTATTGTTGACGGCAGCTCCATGTGCCGGGCAGCACCCTCCATGCGACGGGGGGGTGATGCCCATGACCGATCTGACTGATTTCGTGAAGCTCCTGACCGCTTTGGTCTCGCTCCTCACGGCGCTTATCGGACTTTCCGAGGCACTTAAGCAGCGTACGAAGCAAAAGAAGAGGGGTCGACGCCGTTAAGGCATTGACCCCTTGAACTAAGTAACGGCGCTGCCCAGCTATCACCCTTGGGCTGCCGTCGACTTTATTCTACCCACGGTTGCCAGGTTTAACAAATGAATTTTCAGTAATGGAGCGTCGGAGCTCGCTCGCTCAACCACTTGGCCATCGGATTAGCCGGATTCTGGGACACGCCTTCCGTCCCAGGCCTCTACCGGAAAATGCGTCCCACCCTGAGGCTCGATTCCGGGACACGGTTTCCGTTTGAAGCCCCGATGGGAAAGCGTGTCCCGTTCCGAGAGCTCATTCCGGGATGCAGTTTCCGCTAGAGATGCCACCGGGAAAGCATATCCCGTTTTGGAGCCAAATTCCGGGTCGTAGTTTCCGCCTGAGGGCCGATCCGGAAACGGCATCCCATTCTGAAGCCGAAATCTGGAACGCACTTTCCGCCAAAGGTCGCAAAAGGAAAGCGCATCCCATTCCCAGCATCAAATCAGGACGCGCTTCATTATCCCCGCTCACACATCTCGGCAAACGAGATCAGCTTGACGTCTCCCTTACTCTCCGCTGCATCCCGACATCCCTGCGTAAAGCCGCTTTTTGAGAATAGTGCATAGCTTTTTCGTTGCCGCCTAAAGAGCTCGCTTCGGTATACGAGCTTTTGCAGCACGTCTTCGCCCACCAGTTCATTGCGCCATTTGCACTCCGCAAACAACGCAGCGCCCTCGCCATCGTCAACAATCAAGTCGATTTCTTCCTGCGTATGTGTGCGATTATCCGTCCCCCACCAACGCCCGACGCTCGCCGGAACCACATCGAACTGGCCCGCCCGCGCAAGTTCGTACACGTATTGTCTGCATATAAGCTCAAAGACCGTACCCATGTAATCCGATATGTGCGGCTCAATGCGCTTATACGCCATCTCGGCCATATCGTTTTGAATCAGCCCGATGTTCTGCGGCACAAACTTGTACCAGAACCTAAACATCTGGTCGCTCAGCAGATACACGGCTCGCTTATTGCTCGTCTCGTTTAGGGGCAGCTCGCGCTCGACAATCCCAAGCGACGCCAGCTTATCCACATAGCTCTTAACGTTGCTCGCAGGGATTCCCGTGGAGCTCGCAATCTCCGAGATTCTCGAGCGCCCCTGGGCAATTGCCTGCACGATCGCATCATATTGCTCGGGATTGCGGCACTCTTGCAATAGCAGGTTACTCGGCTCCTCAAAGAGATAGCCCGTAGGAGTAAGAAAAAGACGTTTGATGTTGTCCTTGAGCGATACGGCAGGGTCGACTTTCTCGATATATGCAGGAATGCCGCCCGTCATGCCGTAGCAAACCGCAGCGTCTTCGCGACCCATGCTCTGCCACAGGCCGAGGGTCGTCGTAAAATCGAGCGGCATGATCTTAAACTGGGCTGTACGTCTTCCGTATAGCGGGCTCTCGTAGCCCAACACCTGTTCCTCCATAAACGAAAGAGACGAGCCGCATAGAATCAGCATGAGCCTGGTCTCTTTGTACAGGTGATCAATCTTGTCTTGCAGCAACGAGCTGATCTCGGGATTCGATTGGGCGAGATAGGGATACTCGTCAATTACGACAATCAAACGTTCCGTGCGAGCCATGGTGGCCAATGCATCGAACGCCTCGTCAAAACTACGAAACGACACACCTGCAGCACCAACCGAACCCGCAAGTATCGCCTGGCTAAAGCCGTGCAGATTTGCCTCTGCATTGGTACGACGAGCTTGAAAGTAAATAGCCTTCTTGCCTTGGATGAACTCTGTGATAAGGCGCGTTTTGCCCACACGACGACGGCCGTAAATCACAGGCATCTCAAAGGAGTCCGTGTCATACAGTCGATTGAGCTCGGACATTTCCGCTGTTCTTCCGATAAACATAGGCCGTCCTTCCTTTACGTTATAGCTAGCTATATTATACCTTCATATAATACAGCTAGCTATAACGTAATCCGACAAGCGGCGCACGCAAAAGGGGCGGTACACCACCGCACGTGGACCGTTCCGGAAAGCGCATCCCATTCTGAACGCCAATTCTGGGACGCGGCTTCCGCTCCAAACAAAAGGCCCCAGCTCGCGATGGAGCTGGGGCCAAAGGCGCAGCGTATGTAGTTGATGCTCAGCGCGAACAGCCCGTCAGTAATGACCGTCCGCGCTCTACCCTACCCGCGGTGACGGGCGCGGCTGTACGGCGTATCCACCATGGGCAGATCTGGACGCAGTTTGCCGTCAAACGCGCGGTAGGCGTTCTGCACGGCGGGCGCCGTGGGGATCGTTGCGATCTCGCCGATGCCCTTGCCGCCGTATGCCACGGGCAACAGTTCGTCCTTCTCCACGTAGATGGCGTGGATATCCGGAATCTCGGGCGCACGGAACAGCCCGAGCGTACCGTACCTTGCCTGGGGCACGCAGTCCTTGAGCGGCCAGTCCTCGGTCAGTGCATAACCCATACCCATGAGCACGCCGCCTTCGATCTGACCCTGGATGGAGATGGGATTGACCACCTTGCCGGAATCGTGCGCAGCATAGACCTCGCTCACGCGGCCGTCATCATCCAGAATGACCACATGCGTGGCAAAACCGTAGCAGATGTGGCTCTTGGGGTTGGGAACGTCGGCGCCCAGCTTGTCGGTCGGCTCCAGGTACACGTACCCAAACTCGCAGCCCTCGAGCGCCTTGATGGCGGCAGCGGGATCTTGAGGATGCATACCCTGGCCGGCGACGAGTTCCTGTGTGTGCAGCTGATAGGCGCGACCGTCGTCGTACTCGATCTTGACGCCATCACCATGGGCGCTCACAGGAGCATCGGGTGCATGCTTGCCGGCCTCGATGTCAAGCATGGCATCGCGCAGCAGGAAGGCGGCACCGCGCACGGCCTCGCCGGTCACGACCGTCTGACGCGAGCCAGACGTGGTGCCGGAGTCGGGAGCGTTCTCGGTGGAGCACTCGCCGTTAGCAATGCAGCTCAGCGGCAGACCGCATGCCTCGGCAACGTCCTGCAAAAAGACGGTGTTGCAGCCCTGGCCGATGTCGGACGTGGCGGCGTAGACCACGGCGCGGCCATCCTCGACGCGAATCTTGCAGCGGCCGGCATCGGGCAGGCCCACGCCCACGCCGGCGTTCTTCATGGCGCAGGCAATGCCGGCGTGGCCGGGATGCGCGTAGTAGGCGTCCTTGACCTCGAGCAGCGTCTCCTTAAGCGCCGTGGAGCAATCGGCAATCTGGCCGTTGGGCAAAACCTCACCCGGCTCGATAGCGTTTCTGTAACGAATCTCCCACGGATCCAGGCCGACCTTCTCGGCCAGCAAGTCGATCAGGCTCTCGAGCGCAAACTCGGACTGGCAAACGCCAAAGCCTCGGTACGCACCGGCGGGCGGGTTGTTGGTGTAGTAGCCAAAACCGCGAATGTCGGTGTTCTGGTACTTGTAGGGGCCGACGGCGTGCGTACAGGCGCGCTCGAGCACCGGGCCGCACAGCGACGCGTAGGCGCCAGTATCAAAGTTGATCTCGCAGTCCAGGCCGGTAAAGTTGCCCTCGGCGTCGCAGCCCAGCGTAAAGGTACCGTCCATGGCATGGCGCTTGGGATGGAACGCAAGCGACTCGGCGCGCGTGAGCTTGCACTTCACAGGACGCTGGAACTTATATGCGGCGAGCGCGGCCAGGTGCTGGATGGACACATCCTCCTTGCCGCCAAAGCCGCCACCCACGAGCATGGTCTCGACGACCACGCGCTCGGGCTCGTTATCCCAGCCAAACATGTGGGCGCACTCTTTGCGCGTGTCGTAGGCGCCCTGGTCGGTCGACTGCACCTTGACGCCGTTCTTGTACGGGAAGGCGACGGCGCACTCGGGCTCCAAGAAGGCATGCTCGGTAAAGGGCGTGGTAAAGCGCTGCGTCACGGTAAACGCGCTCTCTGCCAGCGCCTTGGCGGCGTCGCCACGCGTCACGTGACGGCTCTGGCACACGTTGTCCTTGAGCTCCACCGTGTTGCCAAAGGCAAAGAAGCTGTCGTGCAGGCGCGGGGCGTCGGTGGCCTTGGCCTCGGCAATGTTGCGCACGGGCTCCAGCGGCTCGTAATCGATCTTTACGAGCTTCTTGGCCTTCTCGAGCGTCGCCTCGTCCTCGGCAACCACCAGCACGATGGCGTCACCCACGCAGCGGGTGATATCGCCTTGGGCGATCATGACGTCCCAGTCCTGGATAAGGTGGCCGACCTGGTTGACTGGCACGTCCTCGGCGCGCAGAATGCCCACCACGCCGGGCAGGGCCTCGGCCTTGGAGGTATCGATGGAGAGCACACGGGCGCGCGGATACTTGGAGCGAACGGCGCTGGCATAGGTCAGGCCCGGCTGATCGAGCTCGTCGATGTCGTCGGGGTACTTGCCCTCGCCGAGCACCTTCTTGCGCACGTCGATGCGGAAGGCGCGCTTGCCCACGCCGTAGTCGTCGCCGCGCTCCAAATCCTCGTCAATCTGCTTTTCGCCGCGGAGCACCGCAGCGGCCAGTGAAATGCCCTCGATGATCTTTTTGTAGCCGGTGCAACGGCAGACGTTACCGCGGATGGCGTACTTGATCTGCTCCTCGGTGGGCTCGGGGTCCTCGGCGATGAGCGCCGCACCCGCCATGACCATGCCGGGAATGCAAAAGCCGCACTGCACGGCGCCCACGGCGCCAAAGGCATACACAAAGGCCTCGCGCACGTCCTCGGGCAGGCCCTCGACGGTCACGATGTTACGGCCGGCGGCAAGAGCGGTGGTCAGCACGCACGCCTTGACGGCCGCGCCGTCCACGTGGATGGTGCAGGTACCGCAGGCGCCCTCGGAGCAGCCGTCCTTGGCGGAGTGAATGTGCAGGTCGTCGCGCAGATAACGCAGCAACGGTTTGTTTTGGGTCGTCGTGCGCTCGACGCCGTTAACGGTAAAAGTGAATTCCTGTGCCATGGTGATTCCCCTCTACACGCCGGCGGCGATGCCGGTGCGGTCGTGGATGGCGCCATGCGGGCAGACGACGGCGCACATGCCGCACGACAGGCAGTCCGCACCGTCGATATGAGCGCAGTTGTCCTCGATGCGGATAGCACCGGCAGGGCACTTTTTGGCGCACATGCCGCAACCGATGCAGCTGGTGTCGCAGATCTTGCGGGCGATGGCGCCCTTATCGGTGTTGTTGCAGCGCACCAGAATGTTCTGGTAGCCGGGAACGAAGGCAATCACGCGCTGCGGGCATGCCATGCCGCACAGGCCACAGCCCGTGCACTTTGAGCGGTCCACGCGGGCGACGCCATCGACCAGCGCAATGGCGCCGTGGGGGCAGGCCGTGACGCAGGCGCCACAGCCAATGCAGCCTTCGCTGCAGCGGGCGTCGCCGCCTGCAGAGGCGCAACCGCTTCCGCAGGCAACGTAGGCCACGTTATGTTGAATGGATTTGGCCATAAGAGACTCGCCTATTTCTTAAGAAGGTACGGATAGTTGTCGCGCACGGCCTTGATGGTCAGGCGGACGGCCTCGGGAAGGCCGGTGTTGACGGCATCGACCGAGACGGTGCGGACCGTATCGGCGACGCGGACCTTAAAGTGATCCTCGTCCACGGCCAGGAAGCCCTCGTTCTCGGAGTTCTCCATGTCCTGCTCGCTCCAGAACAGGGTGAGCTTGTCCTTATAGGGACGACCCTCCTGGTAGGGGCAGAACACGGCGCAGTTGCCGCACTCGTTGCACATGCCGTCGACATGGACGACCTGATGCTTGGCCAGGCCCGGCACCTTAATTGCCACGTTGGCGCGGTTGGGGCACACGTCGCAGCAGACCTCGCACACCGAGCCGCAGCCCAGGCAGCGGGTCTTGGTGCAGTTGCGCTTGTCGCGGCACAGCGACCCCTTGCGCTCGTAGCAGGTGCCCTCGCGACCGGCCTGCTCGTTGCAGTCGGCGTACTTGTTAAAGTCCACGCCGGCGATGGCGCGGGCGACTTCGGCGGCGTCGGCAATAGCCTCGACCACGGTGGCCGGACCGCGACGGCAATCGCCTGCAGCCCAGACGCCCTCGACGCCGGTGGAGGTGGCGGCAAGGCGGCCGCGACGGTCGTGCTCGACGCCCGCAGCATCGTACAGGCTGGCATCGATGCCCTCGCCCACGGCGCAGATCACCGTGGTGGCGGGAAGCTCGACGGTCTCGCCCGTGGCGACGGGGCTGCGGCGGCCGCTTGCATCCGGCTCGCCAAGCTCCATAACGTCGCAGGTCAGCACGGCGCCGTTGAGTGCCTTGGGCGCCAGCAGCTCGCAGAACTCAACGCCGTCGGCAAGAGCAAGATTGAGCTCTTCCTCGTCGGCGGGCATCTGCTTCTTGGTGCGGCGATACACCAGGCGCACGTTCTTCACACCAGCCAGGCGCTTGGCCACGCGGGCAGCATCCATGGCGGTGTTGCCGGCGCCAATAACCACGACGTCCTCGCCCAGCTCGAGCTTCTCGCCCTTCTTGGCGGTCTCGAGGAACTCCAGCACGTCGAGCTCGGCACCCTCGCCCAAGCCCGCAGAGCCGGGCATCCAGGCACCGGTGGCCACGACCACGTCGGTAAAGCCCTGGGCCTTGAGCTCTTCAATGGAATCCACGCGAGCGTTGAGCTGCACCTTGGCGCCAAAGGCCAGGCAGAGCTCGGCATCGTGGGAGATATCGTCGCTCGCAATACGGAACTCGGGGATCACGTGACGGACCACGCCGCCGAGCGAATCGCGGGCCTCAAATATGGTGACGGGCACGCCGGCACGCGTCAGGAAGAACGCCGTCGCCAGACCGGCCGGGCCGCCACCGATAACGGCAACGTTGTGCTCGCCGTCGTTGGCAATGGCCTGGGCGCGCAGCTTGGGCAGCACGGCGGTCATGGCCTCGCGGGCAGCCTTGAGCTTGCTGGCGCGAATCTGGGCGCCCTCGGGCTCGTAGAATGCACGCTCGCAGGCACGACCGCAGGGATGCGGGCAGATGGTGCCGGTGATGAACGGCAGGGCGTTGCGCTCGATGATGATGTTGAGCGCGTCCTCGTAGCGGCCCTCGTCAACAGCCGCCAGGTAGGCGGGAATATCCTGCTGGATGGGACAGCTCGTACGGCACGGCGTGGTAAAGCAGTCGGAAAGCGGGCTCTTGCCGGCGACCTTGCGGTCGGGCAGCGGACGCAGCGGCTTCTTGTAGAGCGGGTTGGTGAGCGAGTCGGTCTGGATCGCGGTCACGGCCTCGAGCGAGACGCCCGCGAACGGCTTGCCATCCAGGTCGGTAAACTCGCCAGCCATCTGGCTAAAGCGCTCGTAACCGCCGGGCTTGAGCACGTCGGTCGCCAGGGTGACGGGCCAAATGCCGGCATCGTACAGAGCGCGGATGTTGTAGACCGTGGCGCCACCGGAGTAGCTGATGCGCAGCTTGCCGTCAAACTGCTCGGTAATGCGACGGGCGGCCTCGATGGTCAGCGAGAACAGCGAACGGCCGGACATGTACATCTCGGTGGAGGGCAGCTCGTTCCTCGTCACGTCGACGGGGAACGTGTTGGTGAGCTTGACGCCAAACTCCAGGCCGCGCTCGGCGCACAGGGCAATCAGGCGCTCGAACATGGGCACGGCGTCGGCCCACTGCAGATCCTCGCGGAAGTGCGTGTCATCGAAGACGATGTAGTCAAAGCCCAGCTCGTTGAGGCGCTGGCGGGCAAACTCATAGCCCAGCAGCGTGGGGTTGCACTTGATGTAGGTGTTGAGGCCCTTCTCGGTGATGAGGTAGGTCGCGATGCGCTCGATCTCGGCCGGTGGGCAGCCGTGCAGGGTGGACTCGGTGATGGAGTTGGAGACGCGTGCCGGGATGGACTCGACAAACGGGGCGTCGACATTCTCAAACTTGTCCAGGTTGGCAAGCGCCCATGCGCGGCACTCGTTCCAGACGTCGGAGCCGCTGGCATCCTTCATGCCCTCGATGTAGGCATCGACCTTGGGGCTCTTGATGCCCTCCAGGTCATAGCCCACGGACATGTTGAAGACAAAGCCGTCCGGGCTTCCCAGGCCGTACTCGCGAGCGATCAGATGGCAGGCGAACCATGCCTTCACGTACTCGGCAAAGGCCTGCGGAACCTCGAGCTCGGTCGACCACTCGCAGTTGTAGCACTCGTCCTGCGCCACGATGCAGGGCTTGTTCACACACTTGGAGAGCTCCTCGCCGTCCATAACCTGAACGGTCTTGAGCTCAAAGAAGCGGGAACCGGCAACGTAGGATGCCACGATGTTTTGGGCAAGCTGCGTATTGGGGCCGGCGGCCGGGCCAAACGGAGTCTCGATGCGCTCGTCAAAAATGGGAAGCGCGCCCTCCTGGTTGGCCGTGACCATCTTGCGCACGCCAAAGACGGCGCCCTGGGTCTTGTGCTCCTCGATGATCCAGTTCATCAGCTGCGAAAACGGGATCGGCCTCATGATGTCGCTCATAATGAGCTCCTCTCTGTAACGCCCGGCGAGACCGCGCGGCGGGCGCAAATACGGTGTAGCGCTAGCACAGCGCCGGCGACCCCGCGGAGGTCGCCTATACGCGCGTCGGATGCGGCGAAACATCCGGCGCGCGTGAATCTACTTGTTATTAGTAGGTGCGATCGTTGAGCGTGCTCCAGAGCTTCTTGGACTCAGCCATGGTCCACGCGTTGATCTTTTCCTCGTCAATGCCAACGAACTCGCGATCCTTGTACAGGACGCGGCCGTTGATGATGGTGGTACGGCAGTTTTTGCCCATCATGCCAAAGAGCATGTGGCCGTCGATGTTCTCCTCGCTCAGCGGCGTAAAGGGCTTGTAGTCCATAACGATGACGTCGGCAGCGGCGCCGGCCTCGAGCACACCGAGCTTGCGATCGAAGTACTTGCTGGCCATCTTGGCGTTGTTCTCGAACAGCATCGTCATGGCCTCGCACCAGCCCACGTTGGGCATGGCGGCGTTGTGGCGCTGAATGATCAGGAAGACCTTAAGGCTCTCGAGCATATCGTGGGTGTAGGCGTCGGTGCCCATGCACACGGGGATGCCGCGGCGGAAGAACTCGAGCACGGGGGCACAGCCCACGGCGTTGCCCATATTGGATTCGGGGTTGTTGACCAGCCAGGTGCCGGACTCCTTGACGATATCCATCTCGGCGGGCGTCACGTGGATGCAGTGGCCGAGCATGGTGTCGGGACCGAGCAGGTTGTGCTGCAGCAGGCGCTCGACGGGGCTGATACCGCCGCGGTTGAGGCGGGAATCCCACACATCGTTCATGCCCTCGCACACGTGGATGTGGAAGCCGGTCAGGCCGTTGTTGGCCTCGGCCATCTTGTCCATGGTCTCGTCCGACAGCGTAAAGGTGGCGTGACCGCCAAACATGGCGGCGATCATGTGGTTGTCGTTATCGCGACGCTCCTTGGCGGCCCACTGGGCGAACTCGGCGTTCTCGGCAATGGCCTGGTCGCATTTTTCCTGGCCGCGGCGATCGGAGACCTCGTAGCACAGGCACGAACGCATGCCCAGCTCCTGAGCGGCGTCCTTAATGGTAAAGAGGCTTCCCGGGATCTCGCAGAAGCTCGCGTGGTGATCGAAGATCGTGGTGACGCCGTCGCGGATGGAGTCCAAGATTGTGGCATAGGCGCTGGCCTTGGTGCCGTCGAGCGTCAGGTTGTCGTCGATCTTCCACCACTGCTGCTCAAGATTCTCCAGGAAGTTGGTGGGGTTGCAGCCCTTAATGGCAAGGCCGCGGGCCAGACCCGAGTAGATGTGGGTGTGGCAGTTGATGAGTCCGGGCATGATGAGGTTGCCCCGGGCGTCGACGTACTCGGCATCCGGGTACTTGGCCTTGAGCTCGCACTCGGGGCCCACTTCGACGATCGTATCTCCGTCAATGGCGACCGCACCGTTGGGGATGAACGGGGCCTGAGCGTTGCGGGTAAAGACGGAACCGTTAGCGACCAGAAGCATGGATGCTCCCTTCGACATCAGAGGCGGGGTTTGACACCTCTGACATGGCGGAGTGCGAAGCGCCGGCCTACACCGGAAACGGGCCCTCTCCCGTCAACGCTTCACCAAAGGGACAAACCCTTTGAAGTGCGGCTTGGCGCCGCATGACGTCGGCGGACGAGGCGATGCGCCCGCCGACGAATGGCACCGAATTGGTTACTTCTTGCTCTCGGGCAAGACCAGATCCACGGCAGCGTCCTTGGCGGCATCGATGTGCTGAGCCACGACCGGCGTCTGCGGAAGAATCAGGTTAAGGACAATGGCCATGATGGCGGTGGGGGTTACGGCATTGGAGCCGATGACGGTGGACACCCAGGCGGGCATGCCCTCGCCGGCAAGGCAACCGCTGGCCATCCAGATACCCAGGCCAAAGACGACGGAGGTACCGACGATGGTGGTGGTGCGCTGCGTGAGGCCCTCGCGGGTGAACATGCGCACGCCGTTCATGGTGATGGTGCCAAAGACGCCGACGGTCGCGCCGCCGATGACGGGCTGCGGGATAGCGGAAAGGACGGCAGAGAGCTGCGGGAACAGACCGGCGATGGCAAAGACGGCAGCGATAATCACAAAGACCCACTTGTTGACGACCTTGTTGGAGCAGATGATGCCCACGTTCTGGCCAAGGGCGCTGGTGGGAAGACCGCCCAGCAGGCCGCCGACCATAGAGGTGAGGCCCTGGGACACGATAGCGCCGGAGAGCTCGCGCTCGGTGGGCATACGGTCGATGGAGCCCAGGCAGGCGGCGGAGACGTCACCGATAACCTGGATGGCAACCATGGGGAACACGACGGCGAGGGTAATGCAGACCTCGGGATCAAACTCGAGCGCGTAGGGCATGAGCTTGGGAAGGGCAAAGACCTGAGCGGTGGCGACGCTGGAGAAGTCGATCATGCCAAAGGGGATCGAAACGATCATGCCGACGATCATGCCAAAGAACACGGATCCCAGCTTGAGCGTGCCCTTGCCAAAGTTGGCGAGCGCAAAGACCACGGCGAAGGTGATGAGAGCGACGCACCACGCCTGCGGGGTGCCCCACAGCGGCGTGCCCATGCCACCGGCCATGTACTTAACGGCCGTGGGATAAAGAGAGACGCCAATGGAGAAGATGACCGTACCGGTCACGACGGGCGGGAACAGCCACTTGATCTTGCTGTAAGCCAAACCAAAGAGGACCGCGACGGCGCCGCCGACGATCTCGCCGCCCAGCAGCGCACCAAAGCTAAAGCCCGAGGCACCCATGGCCTGGAGGGCCGGGAGGAACGCGAACGAAACGCCCATGACGATGGGCAGGCCGCCGCCGATGCGACGGAAGGGAGCGAAGGCCTGAAGGGCCGTGTCGATTGCCGAAAGAATGAGCGCGACCTGGATGATGTCGGTGCTCTGCTGGCTATTAAAGCCGTAGACGCCGGCCATGATGACAGCCGGGGTGATGATACCGGCAAACGAAGCCAGTACGTGCTGAAGGGCACACGGGATCATTTCCTTAACGGGAGGCATGCCTTCACGAGTGAACAGGGCTTCAGTGCCGTTCGTAACCGTCTCCTGGGTCATTTGACCACCAATCCTCGAAATAGTTGTTTTCGCATCTAACGCTCTATTGTGACGCAGTGCGGGGTTGAGGTTGTGCCTTCGTTGCATATCGTATTAAAGATGATTCTCATTCTCAATAATAATTTTTTGTTATCAGACTATTCTTGAGCTGAGACAATGCATTTCCGCAGGTCAGGAAAGTGTCTGGTCAAAATAACATCTAACTTTTCTTTTGGTCGACCGTTTACCGCCAAATTCCTACCGTTCGTCTGTATTACGCAATGTACCTGCGAATATGCGAGATGACGAACAGCGTGTTACCATGAGAAAAAATTGTTATGAACATTTCCGATTTCACCCCAAGGAGTTGCCCGTGAACGAGACCGTACGTCGCTTTTTGCCGATGGTCGATTTCCTGGAGCAGGTACTCGGTAAGAACAGCGAAATCGTGCTGCACGATTTCTCGGATCCCGACCACGCCATCGTCGATATTCGCAACGGCATCGTGAGCGGCCGCAAGGTCGGCGGCCCCGCCACCGATCTGGCTCTCAAGATCATGCACGACGCCAAGTATCGTGACCTGCCGTTTATTACGGGCTACGAGGGCCGCGGTGCCGGTGGCAAGACGTTGGAGTCAGCGACGTACTTTATCCGCGAGGGTGACGAGATCGTCGGTATGCTCTGCGTCAACACCGACCTCTCGACCGTGCGCTCCATCAACGCCATGGCGCAGCAGCTCATGGCGTGCTTCGACGCTGTGCCAAGGCAGGCGGAGCCTGCGTCTATCGAAGTCGAAAGTCTTTCGGAGTCTACACAGGAGCTCATCGACCGCAGCATTACCGAGTTGCTGAGCGCGCGCGGGCTGGATGTAGCGTCGCTTGGTCAGAGCGACCGCGTGGACGTCATTCGCCACCTCAACGGCAACGGGGTGTTCATGCTCAAGGGCGCCGTGGCCTGCGCCGCCACCGCGCTGGGCATTTCGGAGCCCAGCGTCTACCGCTACCTGCAAAAAGTCCGCAAGGAAGGCTAACAAGCAAAATGGACTGCCCTTGGTGGCTCCACAAGTAATCCGTCGCTTGACAAAAGACCCTGCAGCTCGCGCTGCAGGGTCTTTTTGCATGTCATGTTTAGTTGTTGTCAACGCCTTAGAGAGCGGCAACGACCTCTATCTCGACCAGACCGCCGGCCGGAAGGGCGGCAACCTGGAAAGCGCTGCGCGCGGGGAACGGAGCCTCGAACTTGGAGGCGTAGATCTCGTTCACGGCAGCGAAGTCGGCAATGTCGGCCAGGTAGACCGTGGTCTTGACGACGTCGGCAAAGGTAGCGCCGGCAGCGGTCAGCAGGGCCTCGACGTTGGCGAGGGACTGCTTGGCCTGAGCCTCGACGCCCTCGGGCATCTTACCGGTTGCGGGGTCGATGCCCAGCTGGCCGGACAGGAACACCATATTGCCGGTCTGGATGCCGGGGGAATACGGGCCAATGGCTGCGGGTGCGTTATCGGAAGACACGACGGTCTTGCTCATGTTTTTCTCCTTACGATCAGATAGAGAGCGTGAGCGCGGCGTTCGCACCGGGAGGCACAATTCGGTCTGAACACCGCGCTTGATTTGGGATAGTACTCAAGGTTTCCGCGCGATGCAAGATTATTATCACGTTGCGAGAATATTTTATCGCCCAACGGTGCCTGGTGGCCGCTGAACGGCACGACCGGACGGTGAAGCTCAAAATGATCCGTTTCCCTCCGTCCCCTATGGATCACCTGATCCGATGGGGACGGAGGGAAACGGATCATTTTTGCTGCAAGGGCTGCTGAAGACTTTATCCTGCTTAGGCTGCGGGCATCGCCCATCGCGACGGCGCCACTATACTTTTGAGTATCTGAGCATTTTGAAAGGCAGGATATGACCGCAACCGCCAGTCGAACCACCAACCGCAGACCCGAGCTTTTGGCGCCCGCCGGAGGGCCTGAGCCCTTTGCCGCCGCACTCGCCGCCGGAGCAGACGCCATCTACTGCGGCATGGGCAGCTTCAACGCCCGCCGCAAGGCCACCAACTTTACCGACGAGGCCTTTGAGCAAGCCTGCCGCGCTGCGCATCTAGCCGGGTCGCGCGTCTACGTCACGGTCAACATCGTCATCAAGCAGTCCGAGATGGGCGATGCGCTGCAACTCATCCATCGCTGCTCCACGCTGGGCGCCGACGCCTTCATCATCCAGGACTGGGGCCTGTTCTTTGAGGTGAGGCGCACGATGCCCGGCATCGAGACGCACATCTCGACCCAAGCAAACATCCACGACGACCGCGGAACCATCTGGTGCCGCGAGCAGGGCGCCGACCGCGTGACCCTCTCGCGCGAGCTTTCCATCGACGAGATTGCCGCCATTCACGATGCCGCGCCCGATGTGGACCTTGAGGTCTTCAGCCATGGCGCCATCTGCTTTTGCTACTCGGGCCTATGCCTGCTGTCGAGCTTTGCCATGGCGGGACGATCGGCCAACCGTGGCATGTGCGCCCAGCCCTGCCGCCTGCCCTACGAGCTGATCGACGAGAACGGTCGCGCGCTCTCCCCCGCCGGCCGCGAGCGTGCGCTATGCCCGCGTGACACCAACACCTCACAGCTTGTTCGCCGTCTGTATGACGCCGGCGCCGCGTCGCTCAAGCTCGAGGGCCGCATGAAGGCGCCCGATTACGTGTACTCCATCGTTGATGTGTATCGTCACGAAATTGACGACATGCTATCCGGAGCCACCGTTGCCAAGGACGAGGAAGCCGCCCGCCAGCGCCAGCTCAAACGCTGCTTCAACCGCGACTTTACGCACGCCTATCAGGACGGCACCTCGGGCGACGAGATGATGAGCTATGAACGCTCCAACAACCGCGGCCAGATCGTGGGCACGGTGCTGGGCAGCCGCCCTGCCAACCGCGATGTGCGCGGCCTCAAGCCCGACGACCGCCGTCGCCGCGCCGCCATCGCCCGCATTGAGCTGTTTGAGCCCGTGGGCAAGGGCGACCTGCTGGAGCTTCGCCACGATAACGAGTTTGACCAGTTCCTGACCACCATTGCCGCCGATGATGCCACCGCGGGGGACATCATCGAATGTCGCGTGCCCCGCAGCATGCCCGAGGGCTGCCGCGTCCGCGTGATTCGCAGTCAGCGTGCCATCGACGCCGCCGGCGCTGCGCTCAAGCGCGACGTGCTGCGCCGCCGAGCTGTTGATGTGTCCGTCGTGGCGCGCCTGGGCGAACCGTTTACTATCACACTCACCTGCTGTGACAACCCCGCGCTCACCGCCACCGCCACGGGCTTCACCGTCGAGGCCGCCAAGACCCGCGCCGTCGAGGCGGCAGACCTGGTTGAACATGTGGGCCGCATGGGCTCCTCGCCCTTCGAGGCAGCGAGCTTTGACGTGGCGCTCGATGAGGGCTGCGGTATGGGCTTCTCCGCCGTGCACAAGGTGCGCGCCGCCGCCTGTAAAGCATTGGAGGAGGCCATTCTGTCGCCGTACGAGGAGCGCGCGAAAACGCTCGGGATTCCGGTGCTCGACAAATGTACGCGCGCCATGCCCGAACATTACCGCGATGAGCCGCAGATCTGCGCCGCCGTCACCACGCTCGAAGCCGCCGAGGCGGCTCGCGCCGAGGGCGCCGCGCGCATCTATATGACCACCGACGCGCTCGAGGCTGTCGGACTCTCCCCTGCCGATGCATTTGAGCAGGGTATCGTGCCCGTACTCGACGAGGTCTGCCGCGCCGTCGACCACGAGCGCGTCGATCCTTGGATCAATGCCGAAGCCACCGTCGCCGTCGGCAATATCTCCGAGCTCGCCGTAGCCGCGCATGCCGGCGCCACGGCCGAGATTCGCTCTTGCCTGCCGGTGCACAACACACCCTGCATGGAGGCGCTTGCCGAGCGCGGAGCCAGTGCGTTTTGGCTCTCGCCCGAGATCACGCTCGACGAGATTGTCTCGCTCGGCGCCGCCGCGCCCGCGGCTCTGGGCATCACCGTCTTTGGCCGCCCCCGGGTCATGACAAGCGAGCATTGCATTCTGCAGGTTGCCAACGGCTGCATCCACGATTGTGCCAACTGCCGTCTGCGTGCCCGCAAGCTCTCGCTCAAGAATATCGACGGAAAGGTCATGCCCGTCCGCACCGACATCCACGGCCGCTCTCGCCTGTACGATGCCTACCCCATCGATCTTACGCCGCAGGTACCACAGCTGCTCGACGCCGGCGTCCGTCGTCTTATGGTCGACGGAACCCTGCTCGAGGCCGATGACATTGGCCGTGCCGTCGCTCGCGTCCGTCGCGCCGTAGAGGCGGCTCAGGCCGGCCGCAAGCCCGCCGCCCGCCTACGCGGCGCCACCTCAGGCTGCATGTTTGTGGGAATCAGCTAACCGAAAGGCTTACACGTGAACGAAGAACCTCAAGTCCTCTACTGCGACGCTTGGCTCATGGCCATCGACAAGCCCGCCGGCATGATCGTCCACGGCGACGGCACCGGCGAGCGCACGCTCACCGACTACGCCAGCGACCTGCTGCTGGCGATGGGCGACGGCTTTGCCGCGACCGACATGCAGCCGCTCAACCGCCTGGACCGCGACACCACCGGCGTTGTGCTGTTCTCGCTCGACAAGCAGACGCAGCCCGCCTTTGACCAGATGGTCATCGACCGCGCTTTCGAAAAGCACTACCTGGCGCTCGCCGAGGGCAAGATCGACTGGAACGAAAAGCTCATCGACAAGCCCATCGCCCGCGACCGTCACGACAGCCGAAAGATGCGCGTCGGCGCCAGCGGCAAGCCGTCTCAAACGCGCGTGAAGGTGCTCAAGCGTCTTAAGAGCCGTCGTGGCCTGCCCACGCGCTCGTATATCGATGTCGAGCTGCTCACCGGCCGCAAGCACCAAATCCGTGTGCATCTGGCAAGCGAGCGCCATCCCCTGGTTGGCGACGACCTGTACGGCACGCCGCGTCCTTGCGGCCTCATGCTCCATGCCCACAGCGTGTCCTTTACGCATCCCGTAACCGGTGAGCACATCCACATCGAAGCCCCTTGCCCCTGGGAGCCCTAAAACCTGCCAATAAGGGACGGGCACCTTTGTGGTGGCTTTGTCGCAACAGCTCAGCCACGGTCCCAAAACGTCTCGATCTGTAACAGTTAGAACCCATTTTCCGGTCTATCTGTTACAGATCGAGATATTCGAATCCCCCTTAAGGGAAAATCTCAATGTGTAACAATAACTCGGCAAAATCGGTCCCAGATGTTACCGATTGAGACAAAGGGACCGCGCGGTTCGGAAGTATCTCAATCTGTAACATCTAACCCACTTTTAACGGTCCAGTTGTTACAGACTTAGACAAAACCGGTAGACAACAAAAGCGGCAACGCCCGTAATGGACGTTGCCGCTTTTCTATTGAGAAAACTACTCGGTTTTCGTTACTAACCACCGCAGCGGGGACAGGCACCTTTGTGGTGGCTTTGGCTTTAGCCCGTCCCCTGTTGTTAGACCGTGATGACGTTGTCCATCGACTGGTACTTGGCTGGCACCTCGCCCACGGTAATAATCGTTGCGTCGCGGAAGTCCGCGAACTTGACGGGCGCCACCATGCCAAATTTGCTGGCGTCCGAGATTACGAAGCGTTTGGCGGTATGGCGCATCGAGATACGCTTGACCTGCGCTTCCTCGATATCCGGTGTGGTGAGACCTTGCTCGGCGGCGATGCCATTGGAACCCCAAAAGCCGCAGTTGAAGTTATAGCGGTCCAGGGTTGCCAAGGCATCGGGGCCGACGAGCGCCTCGGTCTCGGGCTTGAGCTCGCCGCCCAGCACCACGGTACGCATGCCGCGCAGTGCGAGATGCTGAGCATGGAGCACGGAATCGGTCACATAGGTGACGCCCTCAAGGCGCGGAAGATGCTCAATGAGCCTGAGCGTCGTGGAGCCCGAATCGATATACACAAAACTATCGGGCTCCACCAGGGCCGCGGCACGAGCGCAAATGCGCTCCTTGTCATCGTTATGGAGATCACTGCGCTCGCCAATCGTCAGATCGCGCGTCACGTGCGCGCGCTCCAGACTCGTCGCGCCTCCGTGCACCTTGGCGATACGGTGCGCGCGGTCGAGCGTCTGCAGGTCGCGCCGAATGGTAGACGCTGTCACGCCCAGGGCTTCGGCAAGCTCTGGCACAGTAACCGAGCCAGCCTGCTGCACCATCGACACGATCGCGTTGAGCCTATCTTCCGCAAGCATCGCTTACTCCTCCTCGGGGTACACGACTCCCCAATCGGCGCGGAGCTTGGTCATCAGCTCCATAACATCGGAAGCATAGCCCAGAAGCTCGCGCTTGGAGTCGTCGCCGGCAACGGCCTTCTCCAGGTCGGCCATCTCGTAGCACAGAGCGTATGCCTCGGTGCCAGCGTGGACCTCCTCGCGGTGGCCGTCCGCAGTCCACACGATGGTCGCGTGGTCGGCACGCGGATACTCGTTGACCTCGATATAGCACTTATCGAAACTGATGACCGAGCGCTTGGGCTGTTTGGAGTGGAGCGTAAGGCTCACGACGCCCAGCTGCTGCTCGGCGTTACGGCAGACAATGCCGCCCGCAACGTCGACACCGGTCTCACAGGTGTTGCCCAGAGACACGACCTCCGCGGGTTGACTGGCCATAAACAGGCGCATGACGGACAGGGCATACACGCCAATGTCGAGCATGGCGCCGCCGGCAAGACTACGGTTGTAGAAGCGGTTAGTCAGGTCGCCGTACTCCTTATAGCTGCCAAAGTTGAGCTGGGCGAGGTTCATCCGGCCAAAGTCGCCCGCATCCATGCGACGGCGCAGCTCCTGATACAGCGGCATGTGGAGCACCGTAGTGGCGTCCATGAGGACCACGTTATGCTCGTCGGCGATGGCACGGGCCTCGTCGAGCTCGGCAGAGTTGAGGGTAATGGCCTTCTCACAGAGTACGTGCTTGCCGGCAGCCAGCGCGGCACGCAGATAGGTGATATGCGTGTTGTGCGGCGTGGTGATATAGACGGCGTCGATGTCCGGATCGGCGTAGAGGTCCTCAACCGACTCGTACACTTTCTCGACGCCATACTGCTCAGCAAAAGCCTGGGCCTTGGACAGCGTACGGTTGGCGACACCCGCGAGCTTGCGACCGGCAAGGGCGAGAGACTGGGCCATCTGGTTGGCGATAACACCGCACCCGATCACAGCCCAACGAAGCTCGGGAGCCGTAAAGATATCATCGGGGAATGGCTTACCCTGGACCGAAGCGAACGCTGCCTTTGCGACTGCCGCGGAGTCGAGTGGAGCCTGTTTGGAATCTGCCATCATGTGCCTCCTGAATCATCGGAAGTTCTTCATTTCCAACAGCCCTATATTCGCACAAATGCGCGCGCATTTGCTCGTATTTGCGTGTTTATTTGCTTGTCGGTCATTATTTAGCCATATTTTGCGCATTTTTACGCGGTCATACGCATTAGCACGCAATACTATGCGCGATAATGCGCATGCGAGGATCCTTTTAAAACATAAAGAAGCGGAACACCGAAGCCCTAAAGGACAGAGTAGTCCGTGATACTCGACCCCTCTGGGGGCATCGGACATCAAAGGACCGCCCCAAACTGCCGGCACATGGGGAACGTCCCCCAGCTGCCGACAGCACTCATTTAAGTCTGTCCCCAATGATCACCAAACAACGGCCACTCATTTAAGCCTGTCCCCAATGAGTAGGGATAGAAAAAGGCCCGGGTGCCGTGGGGCATCCGGGCCTTTGCTAGCAACTTGATGTTGCGGGCAGCTTAGAACTTGTGGCCGCACTTCTTGCAGACGCGCAGCTTGTTCTTGCCGTCCTTCTCGTGACCGACGCGGGTAACCTTACCGCACTCGGGGCAAACGAGATTGACGTTGGAGGCGTCGATGGGAGCCTCCTGCGAAACGATGCCGCCCTGCTGGTTGGCAGCGTTGGGCTTGACGGCCTTCTTGACGACCGAAACGCCCTCGACAACGACCTTGTTCTCGGCGGGGAGAGCACGCAGGACAACGCCCTGCTTGCCGCGATCCTTACCAGAGAGAACCTGGACCTTATCGCCCTTCTTGATATACATATATCTCCCCTAACTACAGGGTCTCGGGAGCGAGCGAGACGATCTTCATGTACTTCTTGTCACGAAGCTCGCGAGCGACGGGCCCGAAGATACGGGTGCCGACGGGCGAACCATCGTTGTTGATGACAACGCAGGCGTTCTCATCAAAGCGAATGTAGGAGCCATCCTTGCGGCGGATCTCCTTAACGGTGCGAACGACGACGCAACGGACAACGTCCTTCTTCTTGACGTTGGCGCCAGGGGTAGCCTCCTGGACAGCACCGATGAACACATCGCCGATGCCTGCATAACGACGCTTGGAACCGCCAAGCACCTTGATGCAGCGAATCTTGCGAGCGCCGGAGTTGTCGGCGACGTTCAGCATGGTTTGCATCTGAATCATGGTAGATGTTCCTCCGAACTAAGAACCGAAGAGAGGTGCGCAGCCTTTAGACGGCCTGTGGTATGCAAGCCAGGCATACGCACATCTTCGGAAACGTACAAGTCGTAAGAGCGACTGCTTATTTAGCGCGCTCGACGACCTCGATGAGGCGCCAACGCTTCATCTTGGACATAGGACGGGTCTCCATAACGCGGACGGTGTCGCCCACGCCAGCCGTGCACTCCTCGTCGTGAGCGTGCAGCTTCTTGGAGCTGGTCATCATCTTGCCGTACTTGGGGTGACGCTTGCGCTCGGTGATGGTGACAACAATGGTCTTGGCACCGGAGACGGAGGTAACGACACCCGTACGGACCTTACGCGAGTTACGCGAATCAGTCATGTTCTCTCCTTAGGTCCTACTCGGCGACAGCGGACTTCTCCGCTGCGATCTCGCGGGCGCGCTGCTCCGTGAGGACGCGAGCGATGTCCTTCTTCACGGTGTTGACGCGAGCGGTGTTGTCCAGCTGGCTGGTGGCCATCTGGAAACGAAGGTTAAAGAGCTCGGCGCGCATTTCCTTCAGCTTCTCAACGAGCTGAGCGTCCGAGAGCTCACGAATCTCTGCGGGCTTCATTAGTTCTCCTCCTTGGCGGCGGCGGCGTCCTCAGCAGCCCACTTGGCCTCGAGAGCGGCCTCCTCAGCCATCTCCTTCTCGATGCGCTGCTCAGCGTTCTTAGCAGCAACAATCTTGGTCTTGATGGGAAGCTTGTGCTGTGCAAGACGCAGAGCCTCGCGAGCGACCTCCTCGGGCACGCCCTTGACCTCGAACATGATGCGGCCGGGCTTGACGACGGCCACCCACTCCTCGGGGTTACCCTTGCCAGAACCCATGCGAGTCTCGGCAGGCTTCTTGGTGATGGGCTTATCGGGGAAGATCGTGATGTACACACGACCGCCACGCTTCATGTAGCGGGTCATGGCAATACGAGCGGCCTCGATCTGACGGTTGGTGATCCAATGGGCCTCGAGAGCCTGGATACCAAACTCGCCGAAATGCAGCTCGGTATTACCCTTGGCCTGGCCCTTCATGGAGCCACGCTGCACCTTGCGGTGAAGAATACGCTTAGGGGCAAGCACTACTGACCCCTCCTCTCGGAGTTACGACGACGAGGACGGGAAGAGCCCTCGAGTGCAGGGTTGGGAACAGGCTGGCCCGGGAGCTTCTCGCCCAGGTAGATCCAGACCTTCACGCCGCAAGCGCCCATGGTGGTGCTGGCGACAGCCGTGCCGTAGTCGATCTTGGCACGGAGGGTGTGCAGAGGCACGCGACCCTCACGGTACCACTCACGACGGCCCATCTCGGCACCGCCGAGACGACCGGAGCACTGGATACGGATGCCCTTAGCGCCGGCCTTGCGGGCGGACTGGACAGCCTTGCGCATAGCGCGACGGAAGGCAACGCGGCCCTCGAGCTGCTCGGCGATAGACTGAGCAACGAGGTTGGCGTCGAGCTCGGGGCGCTTGATCTCGACAACGTCGACGGAGAGCTGGCCCTTGGAGACGCCAGCGACCTTCTCGAGCTCGGTGCGGAGGGTATCGATCTCGGCACCCTTCTTACCGATGACAACGCCGGGGCGAGCGGTGAGGATGATGACCTTCACCTTGTCGCCAGCGCGCTCGATCTCGACGCGGGAGACAGCTGCGCGGGAAAGACGCTTCTCGAGGTACTTGCGGATCTCGAGATCGTTACCGAGGGTCTTAGCGTAATCCTTCTCTGCGAACCAGCGGGAGCGCCAGTTCTCGGTAATGCCAAGACGGAAGCCGGTGGGGTAGACTTTCTGACCCATACAGCTTTACGCCTCCTTTCGAGGAGCAACGACGACGGTGATGTGGGAAGTACGCTTCAGAATGCGAGAAGCGGAACCCTTGGCGCGGGGACGGATGCGCTTAAGCGTCGGACCCTCGTCAACATAGGCAGCGGCGACAACCAGGTTGTCGGCACGCAGACCGTTGTTGTTCTCGGCGTTCGCAACGGCGGAACGGAGAACCTTCTCGACATCCACGGCGACGGCGCGGTCGCAGAAGTGGAGGATGTCGAAGGCCTGAGCGACAGGCTTGCGGCGGATCAGATCGACCACCAGGCGGGCCTTGCTGGGGGAAACACGCACGTACTTAGCGACGGCGCGAACCTCGGTGGCCTCAGTTTCAATAGACTTAGTTGCCATTTACGGTTAACCCCCTATTTGGCCTTGTGGCCACGGAACGTACGAGTCGGCGCGAACTCGCCGAGCTTGTGACCAACCATGGACTCGGTAACATACACGGGCACATGCTTGCGGCCGTCGTGGACGGCGATGGTGTGACCAACCATCTCGGGGAAGATGGTGGACGCGCGGGACCAGGTCTTCACGACGTCCTTCTTGCCAGCCTCGTTCATCGCGGTGATACGCGAGAGAAGGCGAGTCTCCACGAACGGGCCCTTTTTGAGACTTCTGCTCATAAGTGCTTTCTCCTAAAACTCGGTATCCGAAATTACTTCTTACGGCGACGAATGATGTGCTGGTTCGAGACCTTCTTCTTCTTGCGCGTACGAAGGCCCTTCGTCGGCTTACCCCAGGGGGTAACAGAGGGACGACCAGAGGTGTGGTTCTTGCCCTCGCCACCGCCGTGCGGGTGGTCGACAGGGTTCATGACGGTACCGCGGACGGTCGGGCGCACGTTCATGTGACGCTTACGGCCGGCCTTGCCGATGACGATGTTGGAGTGATCGGCGTTGCCGACCTCACCGACGGTGGCGCGGCAGGTAACGAGGATGCGGCGCATCTCGGAGGAAGGCATACGAACGATAGCGTACTTGCCCTCCTTACCCATCAGCTGGCAGGAGTTACCGGCGGAACGGGCGATAGCAGCGCCCTTGCCCGGCTGGAACTCGACGGCGTGGATGAGCGTACCGACGGGGATGTCGGCGAGGGGCAGAGCGTTGCCCGGCTTGATGTCGGCGTCAGAACCGGACATGATGGTCTGACCGACCTCGAGGCCCTTGGGGGCCAGGATGTAGCGCTTCTCACCGTCAGCGTAGTGCAGCAGAGCGATGCGAGCGGAACGGTTCGGATCGTACTCGATCGTGGCAACCTTGGCGGGCACGCCGTCCTTGTTGCGCTTGAAGTCGATCACGCGGTAACGACGCTTCACGCCGCCGCCCTGGTGGCGGGTGGTGATGCGGCCGTTGTTGTTACGACCGGCCTTCTTGGGCAGGGGCTCGAGAAGAGACTTCTCGGGCTTGGTGCAGGTGATCTCGGAGAAGTCGGAGATCGTCTGCCAACGCCTACCAGCGGAGGTCGGCTTAAGGTGCTTTACAGCCATTACAATCCCTTTCAATAGGAATCCGTTAGCCATCGCAGACAGGGATTCGAGGTTCTGCCTCGGGTGCGATGACACCGGACGTATACACGGTTCCGGGCGTGTCCATTTTATACGCCCAAAACCTTGAGCTCTCGCCTCCCCTATTTGGGAGGCATGAGCTCACTCAACAGCAGCGAGTCTTAGGCCTGGTTGCCAAAGACCTCGATGGTGTCGCCCTCGGCCAGCGTGACGATGGCCTTCTTCCAAGAACGGGTCTTGCCGGCGACATAGCGCACGCGCTTGGTCTTGGGCTTGACCGTCAGGGTGTTCACGCGAACGACCTTGACGCCGAAGATCTCCTCGACAGCGTCCTTGATCTGATACTTGTTAGCATCCTTGGCGACCTCGAACGTGTACTTGTTCAGCTCCATGCCGGAGAAGGAACGCTCGGACACGATCGGACGGATGATGATCTCGTGGGCGGTCATTTATGCAAGCACCTCCCCGAAGTGAGCGGCGATGTCGGCGGGCATCAGCACAGCGTTGTTGTTGACGAGATCGTAGGTGTTGGCCTCGTCAGCGGTGATGATGAACGTCTTGGGAATGTTGCGGAACGACAGGTAGGCGTTGACGTCCTCATCGCGAACGATGATGGTCAGACGCTTGCCCTCAAGGCCGAGAGCCTTGAGCATGGCGACGGCAGCCTTGGTGGAAGGCTTCTCGAAGCCGTAGTCGTCGACGAGCACGAGCTCGCCATCGGCCAGCTTGGCGGACAGCGCGGAGCGCATAGCCAGCTTGACCTCCTTGTTGTTCATACGCTTAGCGTAAGAACGGGGCTTGGGGGCGAAGACGACGCCACCGTGACGCCACTGGGCAGCACGGATGGAACCCTGGCGGGCACGGCCGGTGCCCTTCTGACGCCAAGGCTTCTTGCCGCCACCGGAAACCTCAGAGCGGCCCTTAGCGGACTGGGTGCCCTGACGCCAAGAGGCCATCTGGCACTTGACGATGTGGTGCATAACGTGGATGTTCGGCTCGATGCCGTACACCTCAGCGGCGAGCTCGGCCTCGGCGACCTTCTTGCCCTCGCTGTTCTTTACTTCAAACTTTGCCATTTAAGTGTTCTCCTTGGTATGACGCTGGGCTAAATGGGCTGGGCCCTTAGGCCATACGGATGGCGACGAGACCATTCTTGGCACCCGGGACAGCGCCCTTGACCAAGATGAGGTTCTGCTCGGCATCGATGCGGACAACGGAAAGGTTCTTGACGGTAACGCGCTCGTTACCCATGTGACCGGCCATCTTGACGCCCTTGAGGACGCGCGCAGGATAGGCGCACTGACCGATAGAACCGGGGTGACGCTGGAAGTGAGAACCATGCGTCATAGGACCGCGGCGCTGACCCCAGCGCTTGATGCGACCCTGGAAGCCCTTACCCTTGGAGGTACCGATGACGTCGACCTTCTCGACATCAGCGAAATCAGCGACGGTGACGACCTCGCCGACCTTGTGCTCCTCGCCGTTCTCGACGCGGACCTCACGAAGGAAGCGGACAGGCTCGACGCCAGCCTTGGCGAAGTGACCAGCCATGGGCTTGTTCACGTTCTTGGCCTTGATGTCGCCGAAACCGATCTGGACGGCGTCATAGCCGTCGGTTGCCTGAGTTTTAACCTGCGAGACAGCGCAGGGGCCAGCCTGGATGACCGTGACGGGAACGACGTTGTCGTCCTCGTCCCAAACCTGGGTCATGCCAATCTTGCGGCCGAGAATCATGCTGATCAAGATATGATCCCAACTCTCGCGTGGTCTTGGGACAATGCGTACACCACCGAGCGTACGCCCCTAGAGGACCACTACTTACACGACGTGCTCCCCAGCCTTGTATTTCGCCCGGACTACCTGACAACCCTATTAAGCAGGCATTTTGTCCAGCCAGAATACTCCCCTGGTTACACACAGCTGATTAGTATACACGGCTGCGGGCGTATCCATCGAGATTCATATTTCACTCACATTGTTTACGCAGGTAAAGTGCGTGGAGTCGCCTGGGCTTGGCAGAGGGGCGGCGAAATATATTAAGTTTGCTGCTCTACAGTCCTGCGCAAGACGGAAAGCACATTAAGTGCTTTCCTTTGCGTGCGGAACTCGCGACAAACTTAATATATTTCGCCGCCCCTCTGCCAAGCTCGGGAGACGACACGTTGATGTCTGCTTAACTCTGCTCACTCAGCTAATGACTTTGTTGGGGGTCCACTATTTGCTGGAGGGTGAACTTGCATTGATGAGACTCGCCTTCTGCTTGTGGCTTTGCCTCATCGAAATTAAAGATCATGATGGCGCAGTTGGGGAGTTTTGCTGGGAGCTCGAAGCCCTCTGGGGCTGCAGCCTTGATGAATTGGCGACTGGCGCTGCCGTGGCTTACTGCTAGTAGGGTTTCGGTGTCCTTAGCACTCATGAGATTGGTGAGAGTGTCTACCATGCGCTCTTGCAGCGCGCGGCTTCCTTCTCCTCCGAAGGGGACCAGGTCCTCGCCCGGATCCCAGACGTCGGTGGGAAGGGCGTCGTGGGGGCCCTCTTCGAAGGTGCCGTAGCAGCGCTCGATAATGCCTTTGCAGGGCTCGACTGCTGCGTCCGGGCCGATGAGCTCGCATGCGACGAGCTGAGCTGTGTCCATGGCTCGGCCTAAGGGTGATGAGACCACTTTGTCGGGAACGACGCCGTGGGCCTTGAGCCATGCGGCTGCCGCCCGTGCCTGCTGGCGGCCCAGATCGGTGAGCGGAGAATCGCAGCGACCCTGGACGAGCTTTTTGACGTTGAATTCCGTCTGACCATGACGAAGTAGATATAGACGCTTCATGCTCTCCCCTTCTGTATACCTAGCTTTACCGGCGCAGCCCTACTCGTGGGTATGGCCTACGTAGTCTTCGTCGATCGTGATTTTGGCGACCGACTTGGGGTATTCCGATTCGACCCGTTGTGCCAGCGCGTGCTTTAAGTCTTCGGCACTCATCTGCAGATCCGAGGGTCGCACGCAGTCAAAAATCACATTGGTGTGCGTGGGACCCGGCACACAGCGCAGATCGTGAATTGTAAGGCGGCTATCGATCTGTTGAGCCATGGCGTTAATGCGTAAACGCATGCTCGCCACATTGGGATCGTCGGTCACGATGGGGTCGTAATGGAGCGTGACAATCATGCCGTCTTCGTTCCTAAACGCCTGCTCGATGTTATCGAGCGTGTCGTGACTTTCCATCGGACTGGCTTCGGCTGCCATCTCGGCGTGAGCGCTTGCGAACTTCCTGCCCGGGCCATAGTCGTGAACCATCAGATCGTGAACGCCCAAAACGCCGGGATAGCTCATGATCTTGTCTCGAATGTGCTTGACCAGCTTAGGATCGGGCGTCTGGCCCAAAAGCGGGCTCACCGTATCCTGGATGAGTTCAAAACCGCTCCAGCCAATATAGGCACCAACGGCAAGGCCGACCCAAGCGTCAAGGTTGATGCCCGTCACCTGCGAAACAATTGCGCACGCCAGTACGGCGCCCGTGGCAAGAACATCGTTCTTGGAATCCTGCGCGGTCGCATGCAGCGTCTCGGACTCAATGCGATCGCCGAGCTTTTGGTTGAGGGCCGCCATCCAGAGCTTTACGACCATCGAAAGCACTAGAACTGCCACCAGGGCAAGCGAGAACTCGACAGGTTCGGGGTGGATGACGCGCTCGACCGAGGACTTCACCAGCTCAACGCCAATCAGCAGCACGAGTGCCGCCACGACCAGACCCGAGAGATACTCGTAGCGACCGTGGCCGTAAGGATGCTCGGGGTCGGCCGGCTTGCTCGCCAGCTTAAAGCCCAGCACGCTCACGATATTCGAGCTGGCATCGGACAGGTTGTTCATGGCATCCGCCACAATCGAAACCGATCCCGAAACCACACCAATGGCACCCTTTGCAGCACAAAGCGCCACATTGGCGACAATACACACCATGCCCGCTAACGTGCCCACACGTGCACGATCGCCCTGCGCGCGCTTAACAATCCACTCGACCATCTGCATCCGCCCCCACGGTACTACTTATATATCTATTGCTTGACCGGATTGTAGTGTAGCCACTTTGTCCCCCAGATACAAAAAGGCCGCAGCCCACACGGGCCGCGGCCTTGGAACACGACAAAGGGATCGTCCTTTTGTCGCACAGGTTTATGCGCTTACTTCAGCAGCGCTCGCCACTGTTTCGGGCGAATCGGCTCCGTCCCCCGTCGCCTGCCCCTTCGCCGGCACCACGCCAAAGCAGTAGCTCAGCGCCGCAGACACCGCAAATGCCACACCGCCGGCAACGCAGCACCACAGTAGGTTCGAAAAACCACCTGCGGCAAAGCCAATGACCATGAGGACATTCGTCATGCCGATGGTATAGGCCGTAACGTGGCCCACGGCCGCAACAAGGCCTCCGACGGCACCACCAATGGCCATGCACGTCAGGCACCTGCCGTATTTAAAGCCGCAACCGTACAGCGCCGGCTCGCTTACGCCGCCAAGCACGCCCGAGATTGAATAGCCCAGCATGAGCGCCTTCTCGTCCTTATCCGCAACGCGGAGCGACGCGCCAAAGGGCATGCCCCAAACGGCGAACGTTGCCATCGTCGCGGCGATCAGGATGCACGAATCCGTTCCCACACTCATAAACTGCGCATAGGCGAGCGATAGGACAACGTTGCTGACGCCCGCGATCTTTAGGAACTCCCAGCCCGCGGCAAGCCCCATGAGCGTGAGCAGCGACACGATGCCACCGGAATTGCCAAGCATAAACATAAGCTGGCCCAACAGCATGCCCAGATAGCTGCCCGCCGGCGCCGTAATACACAGCGAAACCGGAACCATGACGAGCATAGTCGCAAACGGAACGAACGAAAACGCCACGGCCTTAGGGATAACGCGCCGAAAGAAACACTCCACTCGCCAAAGCACGGGTACCGAGATGAGAACCGGAATAACAGTCGTCGTGTAATCGTTGACCGGCGCGGGAAGCAGACCATACACGGAAGTCATCGATGCCCCCGTCGTCGATGCGGCATCGACGAGCTTAAGCAGATCGGGCGCAATCAATACGCCGCCCAGCATCATGCCCAGCTGCTCCGAGCAACCGAGCTGGCGGGCGGCCGCCCAACCAAGATAAATGGGCAAAAAGTAGTAGCCGGCGTTATAGAGCCAACTGTAGAACAGGCGATAGATTTCGGAATCGGCAGACCATAGGCCCAGCATGCCTTCGCCCATAATGACGGCGACGGTGCGGAACAACGCCGCGCAGACAATAAACGGCAGCGCCGACATCATGCTTTTGGACAGATAGTCCACCACGGCCATGGCGTTTGATGAAACCGTCGTCGTAAACGAGGTGTTAGAAACTTGTGGCATGGAACGCCTTTCCCAATGTGACATGCGGACTGTCCCTTTGTCACATCGTGCGGTACTGACCGATTGCGCGGTACTTTTCGTAGCGGAGGTTTGTGAGGGTCGCGTCGTCGAGCCGCCCAAGCGTATCGAAGGCATCAAATGCCGAGGACATGACGGCACCGGCGATCTCCTCATGCGACAGGCCCCTATCGTCGACAATGTCGTCGATGATGCCGAGCGCCAACAGATCGGGGGCCGTGAGCTTCAGCGCCTCGGCGGCCTCATTCGCGCGCTCGGTATCCTTCCACAGGATCGACGCACAGGCCTCGGGGCTCACGACCGAATAGGCCGAGCTCGAGAGCATCAGGATGCGGTCGGCCACGGACAGTGCCAGCGCGCCACCAGAGCCGCCCTCGCCTGTCACCACCGAGACAATCGGCGTCTTAAGGCCGCTCATCTCCATGAGATTCTGGGCGATGGCCTCGCCCTGACCGCGTTCCTCGGCACCGATGCCGCAAAACGCGCCCGAAGTATCGACCAGGCACAGAACCGGTCGACCAAACTTTTCGGCCTGGCGCATAAGGCGACGCGCTTTGCGGTAGCCCTCGGGATGCGCCATGCCAAAGTTGCGGCGCATACGCTCTTTGGTCGTGGTGCCGCGCTCGATGGCGATGACCGTTACGGGACGTCCGTCTTTCCAGCCAATGCCAGCCACCACAGCAGCGTCGTCGCCAAAGTAACGGTCGCCATGCAGCTCCACAAACCCGTCCAAGCCCAGCGAGATTATCTCACCCGCCGTGGCACGATCTGCCGAGCGGGTCTGTTTGACAATCTCGAGCGCGGTTTTTGGTGCCGCCGAGCGCTTAAACAAGTGTCCCAGCTTTTTGCCGCGGCGACCCGCATGCACAATCTCATGCGGTGCCCCCAGGCTGGGCGCATGCCCTTCGTGCAGCGCCAACAGCTCGCCTACCGTGAGCGCAATCTCGCCGCGCGGAACAACGGCATCGCAAAAGCCGTGCTCCAGCAAAAACTCGGAGCGCTGGAATCCCTTGGGCAGGCGCTTGTGCATGTTCTGCTCGATCACGCGCGGGCCGGCAAATGCCGTCAGCGCATCCGGCTCTGCCAGGATAATGTCGCCCTCCATGGCAAAACTCGCGGTTACGCCTCCGGTCGTGGGGTCGGTGAGCACCGTAATATACAGGCCGCCCGCCTCGCTGTGGCGCCTAACCGCCGCAGAAATCTTGGCCATCTGCATAAGCGAGGTCACGCCCTCTTGCATGCGCGCACCGCCCGAAACGGTAAAGCCGACAACTGGCAATCCCAGCTCGGTCGCACGCTCAAATGCGCGACAGATCTTCTCGCCCACCACGGAGCCCATCGAGCCCATCATAAAGTTGGCGTCCATAAAGAAGAGCGCCGTATCGCAACCGCAGATTTTGCCCTTGCCGCACACAACGGCATCGCGCTCGCCCGAACGCTCGCTCACGCTCTTGAGCTTGTCGGCATAGCCGGGAAACGAGAGGAAGTCCTCCGACGCCAGATTGGCATCCCATTCCTCAAACGTGCCCTCGTCGACCGTCATGCGCATGCGCGCGCGACCGCTCACGCGAAAGTGTTTGCCGCAACGAGGGCAGACCTCGAGGTTGTCGTGTAGGCGTGCCTCATCGATCACACGGCGGCACTCCGGGCACTTGATAAACACGTGGCGCGCGGGAAACTCGGCGCACGACTCGGTTATCGGCCCCTCAAGGACATTGACCGTCTTCGCTTTTCTATTCATCAGCATAGAGATGCCCCATCAGATCGGTGTGATACATGCCCGACAAGAACTCGTCGTTTGCCAGCACGTCGAGCTGAAGCTCGCTGTTTTCGCTCACGCCCTCAATCACGAGCTCGCCCAGGGCCGAGCGCATCTTGCGAATGGCGCCGTCGCGCGTGGGCGCACACACGATGAGCTTGCCGAGCATGGAGTCGTAGTACGGCGGAACTGTCGCACCGGTGAACATGGCCGAATCCCAGCGCACGCGCGGACCACCCGGTACGCGCAACGCGGTGACCGTTCCGCATGACGGCAGAAAGTCCGGCGTTTCGGCATTGATGCGGCACTCCATGGCGTGGTTGCGGACCGGCATGTCCTCCTGCTCAAAGGGCAGAGGCTGGCCGGCTGCCACGCGCAGCTGCCACTTGACCAAGTCGGCATCGGTCACAAACTCCGTAACCGGATGCTCCACCTGCAAGCGCGTGTTCATTTCCATAAAGTAGAAATTGCCGTCGTCCGAATACAGGAACTCGATGGTACCGGCTCCTTCGTAGCCGACGGCACGAGCCAGGTCACGCGCTGCCTTGTGCATGCGAGCACGAATGTCGTCATGTCCGTCGAGGCACGGCGCGGGGCTCTCCTCGATCAGCTTTTGGTTGCGACGCTGCACCGAGCACTCGCGCTCGCCGAGCGAAAACACATGGCTCTGCTTGTCGGCCATAATCTGCACCTCAACGTGGTGCGCCGGCGCGACGAACTTCTCCATGTAGCACTCGCCGTCGCCAAAAACGGCCTCACCCTCGGCGCGTGCTTCAATAAAGGCCTTTGCCGCGTCTTCCACGCGCTCGACCTTGCGAATACCGCGACCGCCGCCGCCCGCGCGCGCCTTGATGAGCACGGGGCAGCCGATGCGCTCGGCCTCGGCCGTTGCCTCCTCGGGGCTTTTGAGCAAATCGCAGCCTGGCACGATGGGCACGCCCGCCGCGGCAGCCGTTCGACGTGCGGCGTCCTTGTCGCCCATGCTGTCGATCACCTCGGCCGAAGGACCGACAAACGCCAGGCCATACTTGTCGCAGTCGCGCACGAAGCTCGCCTTCTCGGAAAAGAAACCGTAGCCAGGATGGATTGCCTTTGCCCCCGACTTCACGGCACAGGTGAGCACAGCATCGTCGTTGAGGTAGCTCTCGGCAAGACGCGGGCCGCCGATGCAATACGCCTCGTCGGCAAGCTGCACGTGCAGCGCGTCCGCATCGGCCGTGGAGTAGACGGCGACGGTCTTGATGCCCATATCGCGGCACGCGCGGATAACACGGACCGCGACCTCGCCGCGGTTGGCGATGAGCACTTTGTCGAACATGAAGCCTTCCTTAACTTTCGTGCATGAGTGCAAAAGACATATCGGCGCGGCAGCAAACCTCACCGTTGACGCTCGCAGTACCCGTCGCAAAGCGGAACGGCCCGCGCGCACGCGTGATGGAGCACACCAGATCAACCGTGTCGCCCGGGCGCACCGGACGCTTAAAGCGCACTTTGTCCAGACTGGTGTAGAACGGCGTCGCGCCGCGCGCCTCCTCATCGCCCATCAGCAGCACGCAGCAGTTCTGGGCGAGCATCTCGCACTGAATCACGCCGGGGACGACCGGGTTTCCCGGAAAATGCCCCTGCAAAAAGTACTCGTCGCCCGTAATCGTGATCTTGCCGTGGGCCTCGTCGCCCACTAGCTCGGCTTCGTCGAGCAAAAGCATCGGCTCACGATGCGGCAACAGCTTCTTGAGCTCTTCTTTGTTCATGGATATCACCTATCCGATCCTCATGAGGCAGCTGCCAAACTCCACGAGGTCGCCGTCGGCCACGCAGATCTCGAGTACCTCGCCATCCGCCTCTGCCGTCACCTCGTTGAGAACCTTCATGGCCTCGATGATGCAGAGGGTCTCGCCGGCCTTGACCTTGGAGCCCACGCGCACAAACGGCTCGTCGCCCGGCGCCGGGGCAGCATAGAACACGCCGACCATGGGAGCGGTCACCTCGGCGCCCTTGGGCTCCGGTGCGGCGGCAGGCATGGCGACAGGAGCCACCGCCGGAGCAGCCATGGCACCCGGCATAGGCATGGGCACGGCAACCGGCTGTGCGGCGCTCGCGCGCTCGAGTTCGACCGCGGTGCCATCGGGCTCCTCAACGCGCACACGCGTGAGGCCGCGGTCTTCCATAACATCGGCTATCTCGGCAAGTCTTTTGGAATCCATGCTCTAGCTCCTTGCATATCTACGCAGTGCGATGGCGGCATTGTGTCCGCCAAAGCCCAGGTTGGTCGAAAGCGCCCAGGTGAGGTCGGCGCGAACCGCGCGATTGGGCGTGTAGTCAAGATCCCAGACGGGATCGGGCGTGTGGTAGTTAATGGTCGGGGGCACCACGCCCTGCTCGAGCGCCATGGCACAGGCCATGACCTCGATGGCGCCCGTAGCACCGATCATGTGGCCGGTCATCGACTTGGTCGACGAGACGTGCGCGGCGCGTGCCGCGTCCTCGCCGAGCGCACGCTTAATGCCCGCCGTCTCGGACGAATCGTTGAGTTTAGTCAAGGTTCCGTGAGCGTTGATGTAGAGGCCCTCGGAAGGCTTAACGTCGCCCTCGGCCACCGCCAGCGATATCGCACGGGCAATGCCGGCAGCCTCGGGATCGGGGCTCGTAATGTGATAGGCATCATCGGTGTTGCCGTAGCCCACGACCTCGGCATAAATGTGCGCACCGCGCGCCTGCGCATGCTCCATGCTCTCGAGAACCAGCACGCAGGCGCCCTCGCCCATCACAAAGCCGTCGCGGTCTGCATCAAACGGACGGCAAGCCGTCGACGGGTCAGGATTAGTGGTGAGAGCACGGCAGGATGTAAAGCCCGCAACGGCATCGGGGATGATGGCGGCCTCGGTGCCGCCGGCGAGAATCGCATCGACATAGCCATGCTTGATGGCGCGGAACGCCTCGCCCACGGCATGGGCCGAGGTCGCGCAGGCGGTCACCACGGGCAGGGTCGGGCCCTTTGCCTTGTGGCGGATTGCGATATTGCCCGAAGCCATATTGGGGATCATCATCGCGATCATATAGGGCGATGCGCGGCGGGGTCCCCGATCGGCGATCGTGTGGACGTTGTCGACAAGTGTCTGCATGCCGCCCACGCCTGAACCCACGTAGACGCCCAGGCGCTCGCGATCGATGGCGCCCTCGACATCAAAGCCCGCATCGTGCATGGCCTCGTCCGACGCTGCCAGGGCAAACTGAACGCAGGGGTCCAGGTGCTTGGCATCACGCTTGCCAAAGTACTCGTTGCCGTCAAAACCCTTGACCTCGGCCGCCACCTTAACGGCAAACGCATCGGTATCGAAGTGCGTGATCGTACCGATGCCGCACGTGCCGGCGCACATGGCCGCCCAGGTGGCAAGCGCGGTATTGCCGAGTGGCGATACGGCACCGATACCGGTGATTGCAACTCTCTGTTCCATCTTGGTCTCCTCATCCAAGCCGTTGTTCGGCCCTGGTTTCTACATCGCCATTCCGCCGTCGACGCGCACGACCTCGCCCGTAATGTAGGCAGCCGCATCACTCGCCAAAAAGCGCACCACGCCGGCCACTTCCTCGGGGCGCGCCATGCGTTTTAGGGGAATCTGCTCCTCGCACGCCGCACGCACCTTATCCGATAGCTTTGCCGTCATATCGGTCTCGACAAACCCGGGTGCGACCGCGTTCACTCGTACGCCGCGGGGCGCAAGCTCGCGCGCCACCGCCTTGGTCAGACCGATGACGCCCGCCTTGGAGGCGGCATAGTTGGCCTGTCCGGCATTGCCCATCAGGCCCACAACCGAGCTCATGTTGATGACGCAACCGCCGCGCTGGCGCATAAAGGTCTTGGTGAGCGCGCGCGTCGTATTGAACGTGCCCTTGAGATTGACATCGAGCACGCGGTCGAAGGCATCGTCGCCCATACGCATGAGCAGGCCGTCTCGCGTGATGCCGGCGTTGTTGACGAGCGCCCAAATGGAGCCAAAGTCGTCGAGGACCGTCTCCACGCATGTGTTGACGGCGGCGGGGTCGGCCACGTCACATTGATATGCGCGCGCCGTGGCGCCAGCCGCCTCGCAGGCCTCGCACGTCTCGTGCGCCGCATCGACGCTGCCGGCATAAACGACGGCGATATCGTAGCCATCCTCCGCTAGGCCCACGGCACAAGCGCGACCGATGCCGCGCGAGCCGCCCGTGACCAGTGCCACGCGGCGCGATCCGTCGCGCTCGAGCGCGCCGTTGTTCAAGTTGCCCATGTCGTTCCTTTCGGGTTACAGCCCTGTGGGCTATGCGAGCTCGTCGGCAATAGCTGCGACCTGCTCGGCCGTTTCGCACGAATACACATGAACGTCGCTCAACGTACGCTTGACCAAGCCGGACAGCGTTTTGCCAGGGCCGACCTCAATAAACGTGTCGATGCCTTGATCCTGCAGAGCATGCAGCGTGTCGACCCAGCGCACGGCATGACTCACCTGGTTGGCCAGCACCTCCGATGCCGCCTGCGGGTCGGCCGGATAGGGCGCCGCCGTCATGTTTGCCATAACAGGAATGAGCAACGGGGACGGCGCGTGACCGGCTTGGATATACCTCGCCAGCCCCTCAGTCGCCTCGGCCATATAGGGACTATGGAATGCACCCGACACCGCGACCTTCATGGCGCGGCCGCCAGCCTCTTTTACCAGGACGTCGAGGGTCTGCAACGCATCGGGCGCTCCTGCCACAACCGTCTGCTGGGGGCTGTTGTAGTTGACCGGCCAACAGTCCTCGCCGGCCTGTTTTGCCAAGCCCTCGACCTGCGCCGCATCGAGTTTGATGACGGCGCGCATGCCGCCGGGGTGACGCTCAGCCGCCGTGGCCATCAATGCCGCGCGCTCACACACGAGCTCAAAGCCTGCTCGCGTATCGAACGCCCCCGCAAAGGTGAGCGCGGCGACCTCGCCCAGCGAGAATCCCGCACAGGCGGCAGGCACCACGCCGCGCTCGCGCAGGGCGACGGCGACAGCCAAGTCGTGCACGAACACGCAAGGCTGCGTGTTCTCGGTCTGCGAGAGCTCCTCCTTGGAGGCGCTCCGGCACTGCTCACTAGTTCCCGGACGCACCTCGTCGGCGATCGCAAACACCTCGGCAGCCGCCGGTGATGCCTCGATGAGGTCGACGCCCATCGCGGGATGCTGGGCACCCTGACCGGCAAACAGAAACGCTACGCTACCCATGCGGACGCACCCTTCAGGACATGCTCGGCGCCATCGACCAGATCGTCGACGATTTCGCGTGCGCTCTGGCGTTCGTTGACCATGCCGGCAATCTGTCCGCACAAATACGAACCCTCTTCGTAATTACCGTCCTTTGCGGCTTTACGAAGCGCGCCCGTGCCCATGGCCCCAAGCTCCTCGGGGCTTGCGCCCGCCGCCTCGTTCTTGGCATACGCGTTGGTGAAGGGGCTCTTGAGGGCGCGAACCGGATGTCCCGTCGAGCGACCGGTCGCACGCGTCGACGTGTCGCCCGCCTTGAGCACCAGCTCTTTGTACTGTTCGGATACGGTGCACTCGTTTGCGACCAGAAAGCGTGTTCCCACCTGGACGCCGGCAGCGCCGAGCATAAAGGCGGCCGCCACACCGCGGCCATCGGCGATGCCGCCAGCCGCAACCACGGGAATATCGACCGCATCGACAACCTGCGGCACCAGCGCCATCGTCGAGGTCTCTCCAATATGGCCGCCTGATTCGGTGCCCTCGGCAACCACGGCAGTTGCTCCGCGACGCGCCACGAGACGCGCCAGCGCCACCGAAGCCACGACGGGAATAACCTTCATGCCTGCATCGCTCCAGGCCTTCATGTACTTGGTGGGATTGCCGGCGCCGGTCACCACAACGGGCACCTGCTCATCAATCACCACTTGTGCGACCTCGTCGACAAACGGGCTCATGAGCATAACGTTGACGCCAAAGGGGTTATCCGTCTTGGCGCGCAGCTCGTGAATCTGATCGCGCAGCCAGTTTGCGTCGGCATTCATGGCCGCGATAATGCCTAAGCCGCCCGCTTTGGACACGGCAGATGCCAGCGAGGCATCGGCAATCCAGGCCATGCCACCCTGGAACACGGGTTTTTCGATGCCGAGCAGATCGCAGAGAGGAGACTTGAGCATCACTACTTCTCCAATGCCGCCTCGACCGTATCGACGAACTCGCCGACCGTCTTGGGGTTCTCCTCGGTATCGAGCTCAATGCCAAACTCGTCCTCGACGGCAACGAGGATCTCGACGGTACCCAGGCTGTCGAGGCCAATCTCCTCGAGCGTGGACTCGGGCTTCATCTCGACATCGTCAAGGCCGGCGGTCTCGCGGATAACGTCGCAAACGCGCTCGAAGGTCTTCTGATCTGCCATGGTAGTTCTCCTTTGTTTGTGCCCCAGGGGCGTTTTCATTTCCTATGTGCAACTACTTCCAGCGAAGTAGATAGCCACCTACATCCAAGCCGGCGCCAAATCCGACCAGGGCGATGGTGTCGCCCGCGTGCAGCGCGCCGGTATTTGCCAGTCGATCGAGAGCAAGCGGAATGCAGGCGCTCGAGATGTTGCCGGTTTCACGCAACGTTCGCACCACACGGTCGTCCTGCACACCGAGGCGCTTGACCGCCTGGCTCAAGATTCGTTCGTTAGCCTGATGGAATACAAAGTGGTCGATGTCCTCGACCGCGATGCTCGCGTCGCAGGCGAGCTTGTTGACCGTGTCGCAGATGGCATTGACGCCAAACTTGAAGACGCGACGGCCGTTCATGGAAAGCACGCTTTCGCGGTCCTGCGCCGCCTTATACGGCGAGGAGCCCGCCAATCCGGGGACGCGCAGTGTTTCGACGTCAGGCGACGTCGAAAGCTCAACAGCAAGGGGATTCTCTCCCCCAGCCCCTATGACCGCAGCACCCGCGCCATCGCCAAAGAGCACGCACGTGGCACGGTCGGTCCAATCGAGCGCGCGCGTCATCTGCTCGGCGGCTACGACCAGCACGTGCTTGGCGCGACCGCGGGCGATATAGCCCTCGGCGACATCGAGCGCAAATACGAAGCCGGCACAAGCCGCCGAAACGTCGAAGGCAGGACATGTGGCACCCAGGCGCTCGGCAACGGCGCACGCTTCGGCAGGAACGAGATGATCGCCCGTCGTCGTCGAGCAGACGATAAGATCCAACTGGCTCGCATCGATTCCGGACGTCTGGAGCGCTTGCTCGCTCGCTGCCACGGCAAGGTCGTCGAGTGACTCGGTGCTGCACACATGGCGGCTCTTGATCCCCGTGCGGGTAAAAATCCACTCATCCGAGGTGTCCAGGAACTCGGACAGCTCGTCGTTGGAAACGCTGCGCTCGGGAAGAGCCGAGCCCGTTCCCAGTATCGTGAAACCCATCACTAACCTCCTTTGAGTTGTTGACGTGTTTACATCGACCAAGAGAGGATAGCGCATTTCAGTCATTGTTGACGTGTTAACATTAAATTGTCCAAATGCGACAAAGGCTTCACATTGTGTCTGTCTCTCGACACCATTGCGTTATTCACTTATTCATTAAGGAGGTAGCAGCCGTTATGGATGCCAAATTAACGATAATCGACGTAACCGGATCGACCAACGATGACCTGCTCGAAGCAGGAAAACAGGGTGCGCCGCACGGCACAGGACTTGCCGCCCGGGCTCAGACAGCAGGACGCGGCCGGCGCGGCCACAAGTGGGATTCAACCGCCGGCAACCTATTGCTTTCGATTGTCCTGCGTCCATGCGTTAATCCTGCAAAGTACTCTGGTCTTGCCGCCGTCAGCGGCCTAGCGGTGCTCGAGGCGCTCGAGGCGCAAGGTCTTGCAAACGAGATCGGCCTCAAATGGCCCAACGACCTCGTCGCGCGAGGACATAAGCTCGGCGGCATCTTGGTCGAGGCGGCTCGTGACAACGAGGGCAGGCCCTTCGCCGTCTGCGGCATTGGCGTCAACGTAAACTACACGCCCCAGGAGGTGCCCGATGGCGGCCTGGCGGCAATTGGCCTCTCAGACCTCAACAAGAATGTTCCCACCGTCGATGTGCTCCTCGATGAGGTCTATCACGCGGTCATGAACGCTGTAGAAACATGGGCAGAACGTCTCAACGCCATGGAAGAAGACGCCGGACCGCTCGCGCCCGTCCACGGCGAATACATCGGTCATCTCAATTGGATTGGGGATCACGTTATCGCCCGTTCCCCCGCTGGGGACGAGCTGGCGCGAGGCATCTTTAAAACCGTCGATGACTTTGGTCGGGCGTGCATCAAGACGGAAGACGACTTGCGATCCTTCCATTTTGAGGAGGCATCGCTGCGTCCCATGGGAAAATAAGGCGCCATAGCCACCCATTCGGCCGCATTACCCGGGCCCCCAAGGCCGCCATTCAAAACAAAAGAGCCCCGCTACCGTAATGGCAGCGGGGCTCTGTAAGCTATGAGCGATATCGCTTAGAGCTTGATGTCGATGTCGACGCCAGCGGGGAGGTCGAGACGCATGAGCGAATCAACGGTGCCCGAGGTGGGGTCGAGGATGTCGATGAGGCGCTTGTGGGTGCGCATCTCGAACTGCTCACGGGAGTCCTTGTCCTTGTGCGGCGAGCGGATAACCGTGTACAGGTTGCGCTCGGTGGGCAGGGGGACAGGACCGGAAACGCGAGCGCCGGTCTTCTGAGCGGTCTCGACGATGAGCTTCGCGGACTGATCGACGACCTCGTGATCATAGCCCTTGAGGCGAATGCGGATCTTCTGGGTAGCCAACTTAAACCTCCAAAGAGTGCGAGAGATGTTCTCGCAGGATTACGTAACAGGGAGCTCGAACTTAGGCGTTCTTGCTCATGACCTCGTCCACGATGGACTTGGGCGCGGGCTCATAAGAGTCGAACTGCATCGTGTAGGATGCACGGCCCTGGGTCTGGGAGCGAAGGTCGGTAGCGTAACCGAACATCTCGCCCAGCGGCACCTTGGCACGGATGAGCTTGCTGTTCTTGCGATCCTCCATGCCCTCGATCTTGCCGCGGCGACCGGAGAGGTTGCCCATGACGTCGCCCATGTACTGCTCGGGGGTCTCAACCTCGACAGCCATGATCGGCTCGAGCAGCTGCGGATCGGACTTCTTGAGGGCGTCCTTGATAGCCATGGAACCGGCGATCTTGAAGGCGGCCTCGGAGGAGTCGACCTCGTGGTAAGAACCGTCGAACAGGGTGACCTTAACGTCGAGGACCGGGAAGCCGGCGATAACACCGGTGTTCAGGGCCTCCTGGATGCCCTTGTCGATGGACGGGATGTACTCCTTGGGCACGACGCCGCCGACGATAGCGTTGACGAACTCGTAGCCGAAGCCCTCCTCCATCTTCTCGAGCTTGATGACGGCGTGGCCGTACTGACCGCGACCACCTGACTGACGGACGAACTTGCCCTCAGCCTTCTCGACGTCGTGACCAGCGGTCTCGCGGTAAGCAACCTGGGGCTTACCAACGTTAGCGTCAACCTTGAACTCACGGAGCAGACGGTCGACGATGATCTCGAGGTGCAGCTCACCCATGCCGGCGATGATGGTCTGGCCGGTCTCGTGGTTGGTGGACACCTGGAAGGTCGGGTCCTCCTCGGCGAGCTTGGTCAGAGCCAGGGACATCTTGTCCTGCTCGGCCTTGGTCTTGGGCTCGATGGCAACGTCGATAACGGGCTTAGCGAACTCGATCTTCTCGAGGACGATCTCCTTGCCCTCGGCGCACAGGGTGTCACCGGTGGTGGAGTTCTTGAAGCCGACGCAAGCGACGATGTCGCCGGCAGCGGCGTCGTCACGGTCGATACGCTCGGCAGCGTTCATCTCGAGGATGCGGCCGAGGCGCTCGCGCTGACCGTTGGAAGCGTTGACAACGTAGGAGCCGGACTCGGCGCGGCCGGAGTAAACGCGGACGTAGGTGAGCTTACCGACGAACGGGTCGGTCATGATCTTGAAGACCAGGCCGGAGAAGGGCTCGTCGAAGGAAGGATGACGTTCGATCTCCTCGCCGGTGTCCGGATCGGTACCGGTGACGGCCTCGACGTCGAGCGGGCTGGGCAGGTAGTCGACGACAGCGTCGAGCAGCTCCTGGACGCCCTTGTTCTTGTAGGCGGAGCCCACAAAGACGAGGTTGAGCTCGTTGGCCAGAACGCCCTTGCGCAGAGCAGCCTTGAGCTCCTCGACGGTGAAGTCCTCCTCCATGAGGATCTTCTCCATGAGCTCGTCGTCAAAGCTGGCAGCAGCGTCGAGGAGCTCCTCGCGCTTGGTGGCAGCGATGTCGGCGAACTCAGCCGGGATCTCGTCCATCGGCTCGGGGTAGGTCATGCCCTTGTCGTCGGCCTTGAAGTCCCATGCGGTCATGGTGACGAGGTCGATGACGCCCCAGAAGTTGTCCTCGGCGCCCATCGGGACCTGAGCGGCCACAGCGTTGGCGTCGAGACGATCCTTCATGGTCTCGATAGCGTTGAAGAAGTCAGCGCCCACGCGGTCATACTTGTTGATGAAGGCGATGCGGGGGACGTTGAAGGTAGAAGCCTGACGCCAAACGGTCTCAGACTGGGGCTGAACGCCGGCAACGGCGTCGAAGACGGCGACAGCGCCATCGAGGACGCGCAGGCAGCGCTCGACCTCGGCGGTGAAGTCAACGTGGCCCGGGGTGTCGATGATCTGGATGCGGTAGTCCTTACCGTCCTTGTTCCAGAAGCACGTGGTAGCAGCGGAGGTAATGGTTACGCCGCGCTCCTGCTCCTGAACCATCCAGTCCATGGTGGCAGCGCCCTCATGGACCTCACCGATCTTGTGGGTCTTACCGGTGTAGTAAAGAATACGCTCGGTCGTGGTGGTCTTACCGGCATCGATGTGAGCCATGATGCCGATGTTACGGGTATCGGAAAGCTTGTACTTAGGCTTAGCCATGTTAGTTCCTTACCTTAACTTACCAACGATAGTGAGAGAACGCGCGGTTGGCCTCGGCCATCTTGAAGACGTCCTCACGCTTCTTGACGGAAGCACCAAGACCGTTGGAGGCGTCGAGAATCTCGTTGGCGAGACGCTCGGCCATGGTCTTCTCCTTGCGAGCGCGGGAGAAGTTGACGATCCAGCGGATACCCAGAGCGGTGGAACGACGGGAGTTGACCTCCATCGGGACCTGATAGGTAGCGCCACCGACACGCTTGGGCTTAACCTCGAGCGTGGGCTTGACGTTGTCCATAGCCTTCTTGAAGGTAGCGAGAGCGTCGCCACCCTCGGACTTCTCGGCAACGATCTCGAAAGCGGTGTAAACGATGCGCTCAGCGGTGGCCTTCTTGCCGTCAAGAAGGACCTTGTTGATGAGCTGAGTCACCAGGCGGTTGTTGTAAACGGCGTCAGGCTGAACCTCACGACGATTAGCTGCTGCACGACGCGGCATGTGAAATCTCCTTAAGTGTCTACCGTGCGGCGCTTAGGCGGCACACGGCGAAAGTATCAAAACGTTATCTGGCTTATTTAGCCTTGGGGCGCTTAGCACCGTACTTGGAACGGGCCTGCATACGGTTCTGGACCGGAGCAGCGTCGTAGGCGCCACGGATGACGTGATAACGGACACCAGGGAGGTCACGGACACGACCGCCGCGGACGAGCACGATGGAGTGCTCCTGCAGGTTGTGGCCCTCACCCGGGATGTAAGCAGTAACTTCGATGCCGTTGACAAGGCGAACACGGGCAACCTTACGAAGAGCCGAGTTCGGCTTCTTGGGGCTCGTGGTGAAGACGCGGGTGCACACGCCGCGCTTCTGGGAGTTGTGCTGCAGAGCAGCGTTCTTGGACTTCTTGGGCACGGAACGACGGCCCTGGCGAACCAGCTGGTTAATAGTAGGCAAAGCGTACTCCTTCTCGAATGATTCCAGCTTTCTGTAAAGTGCAACGGCTTGAATCGAGGGGTCAGCATCCCCCTACGAAACACGCAGTTCGATAGGATACGTGGCGTTAGCTGTGCCGTCAACAGACCACGCCGCCGGGCGTATCCCAAAATTGGCACATTTCCGCAAAGCCTACACAAAAGGAATCCCCTTCTGCGCGCATGGGCGGATTCCCGGTCCGGGCGGCCCGCTGTTTAAGTTTGCTGCTCTACAGTCCTGCGCAAGACGGAAAGCACATTAAGTGCTTTCCTTTGCGTGCGGAACTCGCGACAAACTTAAACAGCGGGCCGCCCGGACCGGGAATCCGACGTGCTTGTCGGGGCAACGTTCCCTTCCAAATAGGGACAGGTTTATTTTGGTCGGTTTTATCTGGGGAAACGTCGCGCTCCAGCGTTGATCTGCTCTCATCTGTCGCATGGAAACCGGCGGCGTCTTCGGAAGTATATCGCTCGTTTTAACCGCCCATTTAACGCAAAAGAGGCCGCTTCCCCTAGCAGGAAGCGGCCCCAAATCTTACGAATAGACGATAGTAAAGGTTTCCGACGTTTCCGCGCCCCCTGTTGAAGTGCAGCGTGTGCCCTCAAGCGTTACTGAGACCAACTGGTCGACATCAATCAACTTCGTTGACACCCAGATGTTCTCTCCGCTATTGCGCGTATAAGAAAAATATAAGTTGAACGCCCCCACGTCGTCATCTTCGATAATCTGCTCCGATCCATCCTTGTAGGTAACCGTCAACTTCTTCGTGACTGCGTCAATGCCCAGATCATCGATGTGTGTCTGGATAGAAAACGGGCTGATCTCGAGAGGCGAGTCATCGGAGCGGAGTTCCTTTGTATCGACGTACGCTCCAACGCTAAACTCGGGCGTCGATGCCTCGAACGGCTTCGCATCCTCGCCTTCGCCCTCGGTCCACGAGATATTCCAGGTGACCGCATGTTGAAAACCTCGCTCGCGATCCATAGAAGCAAAGTACATCGTGCCATTAATGACAGTATCGCTTGATGTGTCCTTATCAATGGTGCAGCGTGTGTCAGCCCATTCCTCGCCGAAGTTCATGCTGGGCGTGCCGATGCCTCGTTCTTCTTCACCATAGAGAACAATTTCGCCTGTCTCTGCTGCCGGCTTGTAGTAGTTAACGCCATTTGGATTGGACAGCGTAAACGTCACGGCACCGCAACCGTTTTTATCGATAGCCATCTCATGGATATCAAGCGTATAGCCGTTACCCTCGACGGACAGATTAACCTTCTGGACTGTGCCCTCCAGGCTTTGGGGCGCAATGCCGTCACCAAACTCTCTGGTGTAGGTGTATTTAGTCCCCGATGAGCCGCCATTAGTCCAGGTAATGGAATCCCCGTTGCCGTGGTTTCCCCAGGCTGAGGCAAAATAGGCGGATTTGACAACGGCGTAGGCGACCCCTCCGGTCGCCAACACTCCGGCAAGACATCCGATTACGGCAACATAGAGAGGCTTCGCGTGGCCCTTTCGATGAAGCGGCTCGCCTGCCGCAGCATCAATAACACGGTCGGCAAGATCGCTATCGGCTTGGATGGACTCGAAGGCCTGCTTGATTTGATTGGATTTCACGGTCGCCCTCCTCTAGGATGAATTTGAGCTTCGATCGACCGCGAGCTAAACGCGTTCGAACGGTCGCGGCTGGTACATGCAACAACTCGGCAATCTCTGAGGTCGAAAAGCCCAAATAGTAATAGAGCACGATGGGGACACGGAATCGCTCCGGAAGTCGCATAACGTCTGACAGGACCGCCTTGGTCTCATCCTGCGCCGCCGAAAGCGAATCGGCCAGGTTCTCAATATCCTCCACGCGCCTCCATGGCTTTCGAAAGAGCGATTTACATTCATTGATCGTGACCCGGATAAGCCAGCGACGAAGATGTTCCCAACTTTCAAAGTGTCCATCGCTTTTAAGCAACTTAAGAAAGACATCTTGGGCAATGTCGTCGGCATCGGCACGATCGCGCAGGTACGTCAATGCAATCCGAAACACGACATCCCGGTGATCTTCGACCGCCTGTCTAAAAGCTTGTTCTTCCATAATCACCTCCCGGTGACGTTAATGGTTCTTGATGAGGCCCTCACCATAGATACGCTTTGACCGAACGGATTGTTTCAAATTCAAGCAGGAAAAACCTACCAAAATAAACCTGTCCCTTTTTGGCAGGTTTTCTTCAACAAAAAAGACCCGCTCCCCTGTTGGGAAGCGGGTCTTTGGAAGGACGGTTAACGTACTAGGAAATTACTCCTCGTCGTTGTCCTTGGCCTCTTCGGCGTCGTCGGTGTCCACGAGCTGGTTGAGCAGCTCGTCGAGGGACGCCATGTCCTCGTTGATGGCACCGTTGGCGGGAGCCTTCTTGTCGTCGATCGGGGCGCCCAGGAGCTCCTCGTCGGCGTCGGCGTGATGCGTCGGCGCAGCGGAGGTGCCCAGCAGGATGTCGTCCGGACCGTCGGGGCTAAAGACCATCTGCAGCAGCTGCGAGAGGTCTTCCTCGTCGGCAACGTCGTCGTTGTTCTCGAGGATGTAGAGCAGGTCGTGGGCCTCCAGGCCGTCACGGAGCTCCTCGATCGCCTTGGCACCGATGCCATCGATGCGCAGCAGATCCTCCTCGGACTTGCCGACCAGGTCGCCGACCGTCTCGATGCCGACCTCGCTGAACTTGTTGGTCCAGCGCTGCGACACGCCCAGGTCGTCGAACAGGTACAGGCGAGCCTTCTCGGCGGAGATGGTGTGGCCGTTGCGGGTGAACGAACCGTCAGCACCACCGAACTCGTCGTAGCCGGCCCAGTCGAGCTGCTGCGGGAGCTGCTCGTCCAGGTCCTTGAGCTCCACGGGAGCCCACTCGGGCAGCGACTTGGCGTTGGGCGAAGCCGGGCCATCGATGTCGACATAGCCGTCGGCCGTGCGATACGTCAGCTTGGCATTGGCGTACGGCTTGAGGCCGGTACCAGCAGGGATCTTCTTACCGACGATGACGTTGGATTTAAGGTCGAGCAGGTGGTCGACCTTGCCCTCAATAGCAGCCTCGGTAAGGACGCCAGCGGTACGGATGAACGAAGCGCTCGACAGCCAGGAGTCGATGTTGGACGCAACCTTGAGCGTACCCAGGATGACGGGCTCGGCCACGGGAGCCTGACCGCCCAGACGGGCAACGCGCTCGACCTCGTCGGCGAACTCGTAGCGGTCGACGTACTGACCAAGCAGGTACTTGGAGTCACCGGGGTTGGTGATCTGAACGCGACGCAGCATCTGACGTGCGAGCACCTCGATGTGCTTGTCGTTCAGGTCGACGCCCTGGCTGGTGTAGACGTCCTTGACGCTCTCGACGAAGGTGTGCATCGTCGACTCGATGTCGGTCAGCTTGCGCAGGTTGCGGAAGTTGACGAAGCCCTTGGTGATCTGGTCGCCGGCGCGAACCTCGCAGCCGTCCTCGATCTCGGGCATAAAGCGCACCGAAGCGGGGACGCGACGCTCGTCGAGAACACGGGTGTGATCCTCGGAGTCGGTGAGCGTCAGCACATACTCGGACTTCTCGGGCTTAATCGAGAGGTGGCCGGAGTACGGAGCCAGCTCGGCCTCGCGACCCAGGATCTTCTCGTTGACGTTACCGACGATATCGAACATACGGCTGACCGTAGGCAGACCCTGCGTAATATCGTCGACGCCAGCGACGCCGCCGGAGTGAATGGTACGCATCGTAAGCTGCGTACCGGGCTCGCCGATGGACTGGGCGGCAATAATGCCGACGGCAGTACCGATGGCGACCGGACGACGGGTGGAAAGATCCCAGCCGTAGCACTTCTGGCACACGCCGTACTTGGAGCGGCAGGTGAGCAGCGCGCGAAGCTTGACCTTCTTAAGGCCGGCATCGACCATCTTCTGGATGTCGGCAACCTTCTCGATGTAACCGTCCTGCTCAAAGAGCACGGTGCCATCGGGAGCCACGACGTCCTCAATGAAGCAACGGCCGACGAGGTCGGTGTTGAGGTCGGTGGTGCCGGGGATGATGAGGTTGTAGGTAACGCCCTCGTGCGTACCGCAGTCCTCCTCGCGGACAATGACGTCCTGGGCCACGTCGACCAGACGACGGGTCAGGTAACCAGAGTCCGAGGTGTGGGATGCGGTATCGACCAGGCCCTTACGGGCGCCGTAGGTCGAAATGAAGTACTCGAGCGGCAGCAGGCCCTCGCGGAAGTTCGCCTTAATGGGAAGGTCGATCGTCTCGCCGGACATGTCTGCCATCAGGCCACGCATGCCGCCGAGCTGACGCAGCTGGGTCTTAGAACCACGGGCGCCGGAGTCGGCCATCATGTAGAGCGGGTTCTCCTCGTCGAACATGTCGAGCATGAGCGCTGCGACCTTGTCGGTACAAGCGGTCCACTCGTTAACGACCTCGATGTGGCGCTCCGTCTCGTTGATGAAGCCCTCCTCGAAGTACTCGTTGATCTGGTCGACGTTGGCCTGGGCGCGGTCGAGCAGCTCCTGCTTCTCGGCAGGGATGAGAGCGTCCCACACCGAGATGGTGAGGCCGGCGCGGGTAGCGTAGTGGAAGCCGGAGTACTTGATGGCGTCGAGGATCGGGCCGACCTTGGCCTCGGGGTAACGATCGCAGCAGTCTGCAACCAGCTTGGCAACGTCGCCCTTGACCATCTTGTAGTTCATGAACTCGTAGTCTTCGGGCAGGCACTGGCGGTTGAAGATGATGCGGCCGATAGAGGTCTCGAAGCGCGCGGTCTTGTTGCCGGTGACGTCGTAGTCGACAAACTCGTTCTTGCCGTTCTTGACGCGGAAGATACGGGTGCCGTCCTCGTTGATGACGTTGGCGTTCTCGGCGGACACGCGGACCTGGATCTTGGCCTGCATGTCGACCTCGGAGCGGCAGTCATAGGCGTGCAGCGCGTCGTCGAAGCTCGAGAACACGTGGTTCTCGCCCGGCAGGCCGTCGCGGACCTGGGTCAGGTAGTACACACCGATGATCATGTCCTGCGAGGGGATGTTGACCGGCTTGCCGGATGCCGGCGAGCGCAGGTTGTTCGCAGAGAGCATGAGCACGCGGGCCTCGGCCTGAGCCTGGCTGGACAGCGGCACGTGGACAGACATCTGGTCGCCGTCGAAGTCGGCGTTGAAGGGCGAGCAGACCAGCGGGTGCAGGTGGATAGCCTTGCCCTCGACCAGCACCGGCTCAAAGGCCTGAATGGACAGACGGTGCAGGGTCGGTGCACGGTTGAGCAGCACGACGCGGCCGTCGATGACCTCTTCGAGGATGTCCCACACAAAGGTGGCACCGCGGTCGATAGCGCGCTTGGCGCCCTTGATGTTCTCGACCTTGCCGAGCTCGACCAGGCGCTTCATGACGAAGGGCTTGAAGAGCTCCAGCGCCATGGTCTTGGGCAGACCGCACTGGTGCAGCAGCAGCTTGGGGTCGGTAACGATAACCGAACGGCCGGAGTAGTCGACACGCTTACCCAGCAGGTTCTGACGGAAACGACCCTGCTTGCCCTTGAGGGCCTCGGCAAGCGACTTGAGCGGGCGACCGCCACGGCCAGAGACCGGGCGACCACGACGGCCGTTGTCGAACAGGGCGTCCACGGACTCCTGGAGCATGCGCTTCTCGTTGTTCACGATGATCGCGGGGGCGTCCAGGTCGAGCAGACGCTTGAGTCGGTTGTTACGGTTGATCACGCGACGATACAGATCGTTGAGGTCGGACGCGGCGAAGCGACCGCCGTCGAGCTGGACCATCGGGCGCAGATCGGGCGGAATGACCGGGATGACGTCCAGGATCATGTTCGCGGGGCTGTTGCCGCCCTTCAGGAAGGCGTCAACGACCTCGAGGCGCTTGACGGCCTTCTCGCGCTTCTGCTTCTGGGAGTCCTCGTCGGCGATGATGGCCTTGAGCTTCTCGGCCTCGGAGGGGAGGTCGATGGCAGCGAGCAGGTCGCGGACGGCCTCGGCACCCATGCCACCCTTGAAGTACATGGAGTAGTAACGGGTCATCTCGCGGAACAGCGGCTCATCGGAGATGAGGTCGCGCTCGGTAAGCTTCATGAAGGCGTTGAATGCGTCCGTGCGGAGCTGCTTCTCGTCCTTGCACTCTTCCTCGATGTCGACGATGCCAGAGGCGATCTCCTCGGGGGTCAGCGGCTCCTCGTCGGAGAACTCGTCGAAGTTCTCGGGGTTGCCCTGCTCCTTGAGGGACTCAATCTGGCGGGCGCACTCGGCATCGATCTCTTCCAGATCGGCGGCGAGCTCCTCGCGCAGGTCGTCAGCGTCGGCCTCGCGAGCCTCATAGTCGACCTCGGTGATGATGTAGCTGGCAAAGTACAGAACCTTTTCGAGGTCCTTGGACTTGATGTCGAGCATACGGCTCATCGGGAAGCTCGTGGGGCTCTTGAAGTACCAGATGTGGGACACGGGAGCGGCGAGCTCGATGTGGCCCATGCGGTCGCGACGCACCTTGGCCGAGGTGACCTCGACGCCGCAGCGCTCGCAGACGATGCCCTTAAAGCGGATGCCCTTGTACTTGCCGCAGGAGCACTCCCAGTCCTTGGCGGGACCGAAGATCTTCTCGCAGAACAGGCCGTCCTTCTCGGGCTTGAGGGTACGGTAATTAATGGTCTCCGGCTTCTTGACCTCACCGTGCGACCAGGAACGGATCTGGTCGGCGGAGGCAAGGGAGATCTTTACCGAGTCAAAATCAGTAGCTTCGAAATCTGCCACAGTCAACTACTCCTTATCAGTGGTCGTGGCGGCGACAGCCTCGGGTGCCTCGGCGGTCTCGGCATCCTGGGCTTCGACGTCGGCGTCAACGCCGGCGAGCGCAGCCAGGTCGTCGAGAGCAGAGGTCTCCTCGGCGGTCACAGGGGCGGAGGCGTCCTCGTCGGCATCGTGCATGGGCTCGATGTCCAGTGCGAGGGAACGGATCTCCTTGACGAGAACCTTGAAGGACTCGGGGATACCCGGAACCGGGACGTTCTCGCCCTTGACGATGGACTCGTAGGTCTTGACGCGGCCCACGGTATCGTCGGACTTGACGGTCAGAATCTCCTGCAGGACGTTGGAAGCACCGTATGCGTACAGTGCCCAAACTTCCATCTCGCCGAAGCGCTGGCCGCCGAACTGAGCCTTGCCGCCCAGCGGTTGCTGGGTAACCAGGCTGTAAGGGCCGGTCGAACGGGCGTGGATCTTGTCGTCAACCATGTGGCCGAGCTTGAGGATGTAGGACGTACCCACGGTAATGGGCTCGCGGAACTCCTCGCCGGTGCGGCCGTCGAACAGGCGGGTCTTGCCGCGCTCGTCAAGCTGGGTGACAAACTCGGGGCGCATGTGATCGCCAAAGGCAGCGGTGGCCTTGTTGAGCATGTTCTTGTTGGCGCGACGGATGACCTCGGCGATCTCGTCCTCCTTGGCGCCGTCGAAGACGGGCGTCGAGACGAAGAACGGACCGGGGACATACTTGTCGGAGTCGGCATCCTCGGTATCCCAACCGCAGGCAGCAGCCCAGCCAAGGTGGCACTCGAGCAGCTGGCCGACGTTCATACGCGAAGGAACGCCCAGCGGGTTGAGGATAACGTCGATCGGGGTACCGTCAGCCATGTAGGGCATGTCCTCGACCGGCAGAACGTTACAGATAACGCCCTTGTTGCCGTGGCGACCGGCGATCTTATCGCCCTGCTGGATCTTACGACGCTGGGCGACGTAGACGCGCACCTGCTCGTTGACGCCGGGGGCCAGGTCGTCGCCGTTCTCGCGGCTAAAGCGGACGACGTCGATGACGCGGCCATAAGCGCCGTGAGGCATCTTAAGGGAGGTGTCGCGAACATCGTGAGCCTTGGCACCGAAGATGGCGCGCAGCAGGCGCTCCTCGGCGGTCAGAGCGCTCTCGCCCTTAGGCGTGACCTTGCCGACCAGGATGTCGCCAGGGCCGACCTCGGCGCCGATGCGAATGATGCCGTCCTCGTCGAGGTTGGCAAGCATGTCCTCGGAGAGGTTCGGGATCTCGCGAGTGATCTCCTCGGGGCCGAGCTTGGTGTCGCGGGCGTCGATCTCGTGACGGGTGATATTGATGGTCGTCAGCAGGTCCTCGGCCACCAGGCGCTCGGACACGACGATACCGTCCTCGTAGTTGAAGCCTTCCCACGGCATGTATGCCACGGTGAGGTTCTGGCCCAGTGCGAGCTCGCCATGATCGGTCGAAGGACCGTCGGCCAGAGGCTCGCCCTGCTCAACGGTGTCACCGACGCGCACGAGCGGACGGTGGTTGATGCAGGTGGACTGGTTGGAGCGCTGGTACTTGGCCAGGTGATACTCGTCCATGCCGCCGGCATGCTTGACGATAATCTTGGAGGCGTCGGCATAGATGACTTCGCCGGCGTTCTTGGCCAGGGTAACCTCGCCAGAGTCCAGGGCGGCGCGACGCTCCATGCCGGTACCGACATAGGGAGCGGCGGGGTGAACCAGCGGCACGGCCTGACGCTGCATGTTAGCGCCCATCAGCGTACGCTTGGCGTCGTCGTGCTCCAGGAACGGAATCAGCGTTGCTGCGACGGAGAGCATCTGACGCGGCGAGACGTCCATGTAGTCGACGTCCTCGACAGGCACGTCGGCGGGAGCGCCGAAGGAGCCGTCGAAGTCGCGGGTACGGGCGATCACGGTGTGCGGACGGACGATCTTGCCCTCGGCATCGGTCGTGATGAACTCGTTGGTCTTGGGATCGAGCGGCGTGTTGGCCGGCGCGATGACGTGCTTCTCTTCCTCGTCAGCGGTCATCCAGTCGATCTGATCGGTGGCAACGCCGTTCTCGACGCGACGGAACGGGGCCTCGATAAAGCCATACTCGTTGACGCGGGCGTAGAGGGCGAGCGAGCCGATCAGGCCGATGTTGGGGCCTTCGGGGGTCTCGATCGGGCACATGCGGCTGTAGTGCGAGTTGTGAACGTCGCGGACGGCCGTCGGCACGTTGGTGCGGCGGCTGGAGCCGGACTTGTGGCCGGCAAGACCGCCAGGGCCGAGTGCGGACAGACGGCGCTTGTGGGTCAGACCGGTCAGGGGGTTCGCCTGGTCCATGAACTGCGAGAGCTGCGAGGAACCGAAGAACTCCTTGATGGAGGCCACGATCGGGCGGATGTTGATGAGCGACTGCGGGGTAATCTCGTCGATGTCCTGGGAGCTCATGCGCTCACGGACGACGCGCTCCATACGGCTCATGCCGATACGGAACTGGTTGGCGACGAGCTCGCCGACGGTACGGATGCGGCGGTTGCCGAAGTGGTCGATGTCGTCGACCTTGAAGCCCTGCTCGCCGGCAGCGAGGGACAGGAGGTAGCGCAGCGTCGCGACGATATCCTCGTCGGTGAGCACCGTGACCTCTTCCTCGGTGGTGAGGTTGAGCTTCTTGTTGACCTTGTAACGACCGACGCGGGCCAGGTCGTAGCGCTGCGGGTTAAAGAGCAGGCCCTCGAGCAGGCTGCGGGAAGCGTCCACGGTGGGAGGCTCGCCCGGGCGCAGGCGACGGTAGATCTCGATGAGGGCGTCCTCGCGAGTGAGGGCGGTGTCGCGCTCCAGGGTGCGCTTGATCACATCGGAGTTGCCGAGCAGCTCGATGATGTCGTCGTTGGTGACGGCGATGCCAAGGGCGCGCAGGAACATCGTGGCGCTCTGCTTGCGCTTACGGTCGATGGAGACCATGAGCTGGTCGCGCTTGTCGACCTCAAACTCAAGCCAGGCACCGCGGGACGGGATGATCTGGGCCTTGTAGATCTGCTTGCCCGAATCCATCTCGGAGCTGTAGTACACGCCCGGGGAGCGGACGAGCTGCGAGACGACGATACGCTCGGTACCGTTGATGATGAAGGTACCCTGATCGGTCATCATGGGGAAATCGCCCATGAAGACGAGCTGCTCCTTGATCTCGCCGGTCTCCTTGTTGGTGAGACGAACGTCGGTCAGAAGCGGAGCCTGATAGGTCATATCCTTCTCGCGGCACTCCTCGACGGTGTGCGCGGGGTCGCCGAACTGATGCTCGCCGAAGGTAACCTCGAGAACATGGTTCTGGCTCTGGATGGGGCTGGATTCCTTGAACGCCTCACGAAGGCCCTCGTCCTTAAAACGCTCAAAGGATTCCCTTTGAACAGAGATAAGGTTGGGGAGCTCCATGGCCTCCGGGATTTTCCCGAAGCTGACGCGCTTGCGCTCAGTGGCAGTGTATGCGTAGGTCACCAGGTTTTTCCTCCTTCACGGAAATGCTCGGTGGGTTGGCGAGGCATAGCTTCGCCAGTTATCGCAACCTAATAGTTTATCAGGTACCGACCGTTGGGCAAGAAAAGCCTTGACGCGATTGAGTTTTTGGAGTAGCAAAGTTTTTCGACAGAAAATGCGCAGGTAGATAGGTGTACATCGAACATCTGTTCATATATTTTCTGTGAACGAGACTGCTGGTGCCGACCGCTGAATGACGGAATGGCGGCGAGGGTTGGCCGGGCGGAAACTGCGTCCCGTTTTGAGACCTCAAACTGGGACGCAGTTTCCGATTGAGCCCTGTTCGGGAAAGCGTGTCCCGTTCTGAGCCGATATTCCGGGTCGTAGTTTCCGCTAGAGGCCCCAACCGGAAAGCGCATCCCAGAATTCGACCAAATTGTGGGTCGCACTTTCCGGCAGGTTATGGCAAAGGGGCTGCCGCCTTGTTGCATCCGTTTGGCAATGTTGCGCAACAGATTTTTCGAATCCGGCATGAAGATACTGGATAGTTACTTATAGCCTAAAGAAAGGATCGCCATGTTCAAGAGCATCCGAAAAGGCGGGAGGATCGCCGCAGCCACAATCGGCATCGTAGCGGCGCTGACCCCGTTGGCTGCCCCCCCCCGCAGCATTAGCTGACGGCCTGCCGACACCGGAGCTGGAAAAGTCGTTAACTGTTGACGTCGAAGGCCAAGATTCGTCTGCGTGGTCCACAGACGACGGCAATTATGCCATCATCGCAGACTATGACTTTGACGATAACTATAACGATGACGCTAATGATGTATGTTACGGTTATTCGCGGCTTGATCTTAAGAGCGGTGAAGTCACTCCAATCGACATACCAAAATCCTGTCTATCCGATGTTTGCAGTACTTCGAACGGCAAGTATCTTTATTGGCTGGAAGACGACAAGGTCATCGTCTATTCCGTCGAAGATCAACAGCGGGTCGCCCACTCTATACAAGTAAAGAAATCAGAGGTCAACCGCATCGAGCTTAATGAAGACGGAAACAGCTTGACCGCCTATTGTTCGAATGGCAAATACGGGGATTTTTGCGTTTTCAATCTGCAATCAAATGAGAAATCATTTACCTACAAGTTCGAAAAAGACGATTTGGATGCCGTCCTCTCAAGGAATGGAAAGCGTTTGTATGTCTGCTCGAATCGAAAGCTCAAGATAATCGACATTCCCGATGGCTCCACGTCAATTAAAGAGATACCAGGCAACGCCCAATGTGATGGGGTAACTACGGCAGACGGGTCCGATAAACTACTACTCATAGAGACTACCAGCGACGATGACGATTCGCTATATACAACCTATTTCATGGCGGATTACGATGGCAACAACATCGATAAAGTAGCCGACGGTCATAAAATTCATATCTATGGCTGGGGAAATAATATCCTAGCCCTTACTGGCGAAAACTTCGACACTATTGTCATCGATTCGCATTCTGGGAAGCAAATCCGCTATGTAATTAGGAATGACGACGAGGACTCGTATGATAGTATCAGCGATATCTCGAGGAATGGCGATATCGCACTGGCCAGAGTCTCGCACGATAATTCAAGCGCAATCCGCCTCATCGACACCAAGACGGGCCAGAGAGTCGACTGTAAAATTAAATCGGATAGCACTGGCATCCCCGAGTTCGTCGATAACGACCAAAAAATCGTTGTGGACTATTCCGATGCCGAAGACCCCACGAAGATGCACATCGACGTCTACAAGTCGAATATCCACTATAGCCCGATCGAAAAACTCATCTTCTTTGCCCAGGACAACATGCCAATCGTTGTTGGCGGCGGGATTGCGGCTGTCCTGATGATCATCGGCGGCATCGCAGTCATTTGCGTCCGTCGCAAAAAGCGTGCCGCAGCTCAAACAAACATCGCTGGCACCGCACCCAAAGCAAAGAAGCACAAACGCAGCCGCCACAAGAAGTATGCCCAGCAGGGACAGGTCGCTCAACAGCCTTCTGCTGGTTCGACATTTGATACACAATGGCAATCGTCAGGGGAGCCCCTCACAGTCATGCCCCAGCAGCCGGTCGCATCTTCTGCCTCGAAATTCTGCCGCCACTGTGGCACCCCACTCGTACCAGAAGCCAAGTTCTGCCCCAAGTGCGGCCATCCGGTTGAATAGCACCTGACAAGCAAACCCACAGCCAAATCGGGCCGCCCCTCACGGGACGGCCCTTTTGCTTGGAAGGAAATCAGGTGAAGCGGCAGGATGTGACAAAGGGATTGTCCCTTTGTCACATTGGCTGAAAAAACGGGTGCAGACCGAAGTCCGCACCCGTAAATGTCGATGCCCGAAGGCTTACTTGCGCATCAAACCGCCACGCTCGTCGATGGCGTCCCAGAAGGCGCTGGCAAAGCGAGGATCGCTTGCGGCCATGAGGGCGTTGGTTGCCATCCAGCCAGACGGGGTGCCGGTGTCGTAGCCCGAGAGCGGGTCGATGACGACAGCGTACATGGCCTCGCGGTCGAGCGAGCGGGCCATGGCGTCGGTGAGCTGGATCTCGCCGCCCTTGCCGGCCTGCTGATCGGCCAGCAGGTCCATGACCAGCGGGCTCAGCAGGTAACGACCGACGATGTACAGGTTGGACGGAGCCGCCTCGGGAGCGGGCTTCTCGACCAGACCGCCGATGCGCCAGACAGCGCCCGGCTCGGCATCGGCAACGCCCTCGGCGCCCTCGAGCGAACCGACGCGCTCGCCGGCGATAACGCCGTAGCGGCTGACTTCCTCGGGCGAGCAAGCAGCGACGGCGATAACCGAAGCGCCACCGTGCTCTTTGGAAACGGCGAGCATCTTGTCGCAGATGTCGCGGTTAGGCACAACGTAGTCGCCCAGAAGAACCAGGAAGTTCTCCCCTGCCACGGCGTCGGCAGCAGAGCGGATAGCATGGCCGAGGCCCTTGGGCTCGTACTGATAACGGAAGTCGACCGGCATACCGCCAGCGTGGGCGACGGCATCGGCATAGGCGTTCTTGCCGCGCTCGCGCAGCAGGTTCTCGAGCGAGCGATCGGGCTGGAAGTAGCTCAGCAGCTCGGGCTTACCGGGAGAGGTAACGATGATGGCGTCGTCGACTTCCTCGGGGTCGAGCGCCTCCTCAACGACATACTGAATGACCGGCTTGTCGAGCACCGGCAGCATCTCTTTGGGCGTGCACTTAGTGCCAGGCAGAAAACGCGTGCCAAGGCCGGCGGCGGGGATGATTGCCTTCATGTTATTCAAGGATCCTTTCGCAGGCGCAGAATGCGCCCTATGCGTGCGGCACGGCGGCCGCAGACCAAATTGCGATACCGAAGTATCTTACCGCCGGAGACATACGTCACCGTAAGGCAAACGTAATTCTTCAGCAGGTCAACGCAAATTATTGCTCGAATGGTGCAATTTTACGCCCCAGCGGTAACGGGGTTGGCACGGCGAAGACAACGGTGTTCTGCGTGCCGAGCAATGGGAATGAGGGGACATAACAAAAAAGACGGGGCTCGCAATGCGAACCCCGTCTGCAAAGAAATCTGACGAGAAAGCCTGATTACTTGAGGGTGACAGCAGCGCCAGCAGCCTCGAGCTTCTCCTTGGCAGCCTCGGCGTCCTCCTTCTTGGCACCCTCGAGAACAGCCTTGGGAGCGCCCTCGACGACCTCCTTGGCCTCCTTCAGGCCAAGGTTGGTGAGCTCACGGACGGCCTTGATGACCTGGATCTTGTTGTCGCCGAAGCCCTCGAGCACGACGTCAAACTCGGTCTTCTCCTCGGCCTCAGCAGCGCCAGCAGCGGGAGCGGCGACAACAGCGGCAGGAGCAGCGGCGGAAACGCCGAAGGTGTCCTCGATAGCCTTGACGAGCTCGGAAGCCTCGAGAAGGGTCATTTCCTTAAGAGCATCGATGATCTCATCGGTGGTAAGCTTAGCCATTTCTAAGTCCTTTCGGTTTCCGTGCGGATGCACGGAGATCAGTTAAAACACGGCGCGAATGCGCCAGGGGTGCGGCGTTGCCGCCGCGGGTGAAAACAGCGACTAGGCTGCCTTCTGCTCGGAGACCTGCTGGATCGAACGAGCGAGACCAGAGGAAACGCCGTTGACGCAGACAGCGATGTCGCGAGCGAAACCGGAGATGAGACCGGCGATCTGGCCGAGAAGCTGATCCTTGGTGGGCAGCTCGGCGATAGCCTTAACATCATCAGCGGAAACGGCCTTGCCGTCGGAGATACCGCCCTTGATCTCAAGGACGCCCTTGGACTTAGCGGAGAAGTCCTTAAGGGTCTTAGCGGCCTCGACCGGCTCGGTCTCGTAGAACACATAAGCGACGGGGCCGGCGAGGATCTCGTCGAGCTCGGGCTGCTCCTGGTTCTTGAGAGCGATCTTGACCAGGTTGTTCTTGTAGACCTTCATCTCGGCGCCGCACTCGCGAAGCTGATGACGCAGCTCCTGAGCCTGCTTAACCGTCAGACCGTTGTAGTTGACGACGAACAGACCGGCGTTCTCGGCGATACGGGACTCGATCTCTGCAACCTTGTCGATTTTGTACTGCTGGGGCATGAATTACACCTCCTCGAATTCTTTCCGGGCACGGTCCGCCACAAGGACGTGACGGGGGCATGTCCAAAAAGAAAGCCCCCGCGCTGCATGAGCGACGGGGGCGAGAAGACATATCTACTCGACCACCTCGGCTGGCGGGATATCCCATTAAGCTCGCGGGCGATGCCCATTTGCACCGGCTGTCTCTGGCAGCGGATTCGTGCGTGAACCGAAAGTATTATGGCGGGGACCCCGGCGTCGGTCAACGGGCGCGAGGATTCGTACACAAACCCTGCATACGCTCCGGTCCGAGGGGCCGGGTTGAGATTTTCGCTCGGTCAAGTCCTGGCTCGCACGAAGGCCACATTAAGTGGCCTTCGGCTCGTGCGGAATCTACGAAAACCTTGCGCCTGGCCTTCGGCGGCGCGGCCTGCGGTGACTTTGGGGCAGCCCGGGTTTTCGTTGGCTGACGCCCCCGCTCATAATGCTTGGGTCGGTGGGCTGATGTGTTGCATCCCTGAGGGCTACAGGGTTGAAACGAAGTTGGACAGGCGGGCTAGTCCTTCGTCAAGATCTTTATCGGAGACGCAGTAGCTTAGGCGGATGTGGCCTTCGGTTCCGAAGCAGTCGCCTGGGACTAGGGCTACGTTTGCTTCTTTGATGGCTTTGATGCAGAAGGCTTCGCTGGTTAGGCCGAACTTTTTGATGCTCGGGAAAGTGTAGAAGGCTCCTGCGGGCTCTACTGCGTCGAGGCCCATAGCGTTTAAGGCTGCGAGCACGCGTTTGCGGCGGGCTCGGTAGACTTTGAGCATGGGGGTGGGGTCGACGGTGAGGGCTCGCGCTGCGGCGTCCATCTCAAAGGAGACGGCGCTCGATACTAAGTATTGGTGGGCCTTTGCGATCTCGGCGATGACGGGGGCTGCCGCTGCGAGCCAACCCAGGCGCCAGCCGGTCATGGCCCAGGGCTTGGAGAAGCTCTCAATGATGACCGTCTGCTCGCGTAGCTCCGGGTGGCGCTGGGCAAATCGCTCGTAGCCGTCCACATAGACCAGACGGTTGTATACGTCGTCGCAGACTACGTAGATACCCGCCTGCTCCGCTACGCGCGCCACGGCATCGAGCGATGCTGCGTCGAGGATGCAGCCCGTGGGATTGTTGGGCGAGCAGATAACGATGGCCTTGGTCGCCGGGGTCACGCAGGCGCGAAGCGCTTCCTCGTCAATCTGAAATTGCGCGGGCTCTGTATCCAAAAAGACCGCTTTGGCATGGTTGGCCACGACGATGCTCTCGTACAAGCCAAAGGCCGGCGTGGGAATGATGACCTCGTCGCCGGGGTTGAGCATGGCCATAAACGTAGCCGACAGGGCCTCGGTCGCGCCGTCGGTCAGGATGACCTCGTCGGCCGAAAACGTAAGGCCCGCGTCCCCCATGTAGGCAGACAGCGCCTCGCGCAGGGCGGGGCGGCCGTTGTTGGGCGGATAGTGCGTGTCGCCACGGTCAAGCGATGCAGTCACCTCGGCACTAATCACATCGGGCGTGGGAAAATCGGGCTCGCCGAGCGCAAGCGCAATGCATCCCGGATGCTGAGCAGCGAGCGCGTTGATTCGGCGGATGCCGGAGGGCTTGAGCGTGGCAAGCGAAGTATTCATGGGCAGGCGCATGGCGTTCCTTTCGTAAGGGTTGCACTAGGATAGCGCGGCTAGGCGCCGCCAGACGGTGTAACCTAAACGGAAACCAACCGGAAAGGAGGCGGCATGGAGACGACCGCACGCGGCGATGTACCAAAAACGCTGCAAACCATTGCGTATATCAGCATTCCCAATAGCTCCGATCTTGAGTTTTTGCTCTGGGACCTGCAAGATGCCATCGCGGCCTATGCCCGGCTTTCCGACACCGTACTCCCCCACCCGGTTGACTTGAAGACGGATGATGCCGGTGCAGTCGATGGCATGGTGCTCGCTGTTGATGATGCATTTGACGATGAGGCTATGATCGCTGCCGAGCAGACACTCGATCGCCTTGGAAATACAGAGACACGCATCTATGTCGTCGTCCAGGCCGCGTCCAAAAACAACAAGCAGGCGGACGAAGTCCTCGACCGCCTGTATCGGGCATGTCTTCTACGTGACCTGCCATGGTGCGACGGCGTTGTCATCTGTTCCGGCAGCGGCATCGCAGCACTTCGCCACTCCCCGCGTATGGGCCTCTTGCGTCGGCCATTTTCGGAAGCGATGGATAAGCTTGTGGGCGCCGTGCGCATGGGCTGTTCCATTGAGCATGCGCAGTTGCTTGGCGGTGGCAATGCCGGTAGCGTCGATGCCGACGGCATGGTGCGTGCCAGGCCCGCCGTGCCCGCACCAATCTGGCGCGCCATCATGAAACGCCTCGGCACCCGCGCCCAATCAGATATCTAAATTACAGAGCGCCCCAGCCAACGGCCTCGCGCCAGCGCTCGACAAGGCGTTCCAGGCGCCACGCCGCATTGGCGGGACTTGTCGACGGCAGAACGATGGCCGGCAGTCCCGTGCGCTCTTGCAGGTAGCGCTTGTAGAGCCGCCCTGCCGTGCCGCCGTTACAGACAACGACCTCGATAGGAGCTGCGCCGGTAATACGCTCGGCATGCGCCGGAACGACGTTTTTGATGCTCGCGTCGCTTGAGCCCTTGATGTCACAGCTCTCGATCACATCCCACAGGGCCACGCCGCCGTTCAGCAGCATGGAGCGCTTGGCGGCAATCGAGGCATCGAGCGTCGCGGGCTCACCACTTGCCAAAGGATCGCCCTCGTTGGGCGGCACGGGCGCACCGAGGCACGCGGCCATCACGCGCCAAAAGCGGTTCTGCGGATTGCCGTAATAGAAGGCATTGGCACGCGAGAGCACCGAGGGAAACGACCCCAGCACCAAAACGCGCGAGCGCTCGTCAAACACGGGTTCAAACCCATGCTCAATATGTTGATAGCCCTCGTCCGGCGCGGCCACGAGCTATGCCCTCAGCAGATAACGCACCTCATAGGGTGCAAGCTCGAGGGTACCCGTAAGCTCGACCGTGGGTGCATTATCGGCAAGCAGATCGACGAAGGAGCCGTTGAGTTCGCCGGCCCCAAAGGTATAGGGCTCGTCCACGGCGTTCACCGCCACGAGCACCGTCGCGTCGTCGCAGGCGCGCTCGAACAGCAGCTGCTTGTTCTGAATCACCACGTTGCGATAGGCACCGTAGTTGAGGGCACGAGCCGCCGCGTCGTTTGCCGAGCGCAGGTGCGCGAGCTGCTTGATGAAGGCCGTCAGCTCGTTGGGCGCAGGCTCATCGAGCGCAGGACGCAGCGCCCAATCGCCATCGGGGCCGCCCTTTTCGCCAGGAATCCCCCACTCGCTGCCGTAGTAGACGCACGGAATGCCCGGCATGCCAAAGAGCATGCCATAGGCGGGACGCAGACAGGACTTGTCTGCGAGGATGCTCGCCAGGCGCGGCACATCGTGGTTGTCGACAAACGACAGCAGATGCTTGCCGCGATAAATGCACCACGGGTCGCCGCCAAACTGACGGTGCAACGAATGGGCGATCTCGAACATGTTGACCGAGTTAAAGCTGGAGTACAGGCCCTTGTAGCACTCGTAGTTGGTGCAGGAGTCGAGCATCTCGTCGTTGACGATCTGGTTGTAGTCGCCGTGGAGCGTCTCGCCGATCAGCACGAAGTCGGGCTTGAGCTCACGGGTAAAGGAGTGCAGGCGGCGCATAAAATCGCGATCGAGCATATAGGCGACGTCCAGGCGCAGACCGTCGACGCCAAAGACTTCGGCCCAGCGACGCACGGACTCAAGCAGGTAATCAACCACGGCGGGGTTTTGCAGGTTGAGCTTCACAAGCTCAAAATGGCCCTCCCAGCCCTCGTACCAAAAGCCGTCGCCGTAGCACGAGTCGCCGTCAAAGCTGATGTGGAACCAATCCTTGTAGGGCGAGTCCCACTTGCGCTCCTGCACATCGCGGAAAGCCCAAAAGCCGCGACCGACGTGGTTGAAGACGGCATCGAGCACCACGCGAATGCCATGGGCATGCAGCGTCTCGCACACGGCGGCAAAATCGGCATCCCCGCCCAGGCGACGGTCGAGATGGCGCAGGCTGCGCGTATCGTAGCCGTGGCTATCAGACTCGAGCGGCGGGTTGATGAGCACAGCTCCAATACCGAGTTCCTGCAGGTAGTCGGCCCATTGGGCGATTTTCATAATGGGAGCATCGGGGTTAGGCGCGGCGACGGCAGCTTGGGATAGTTCATCCTCGGCAACGGGGGCGGCGTTTTCGCGCGGAGCTCCGCAAAAGCCCAGCGGATAGATCTGATAGAACGTCGTCTCGTATGCCCACATAGCAACCTCCCGGTAAGCTCAACACAACGACATCCATTGTATGCCCGGCTTGTATCCTCTTCCCCAAAATAAGTTGCGGTGGAATAGTTCCTGCTTGGGCCTTCAGAGGCCTTAAACAGGAACTATTCCACCGCAACTGATGAGGAGGATGTGGCTAGGCGACGGGCTTGGCGCGGCGGATGGCTGGGAACATCACCGTGATAGCGAAGATGACGCCCACGGCAGCAATCGCACCGCCCGCGTAGCCGATCCAGGCGATACCGGGGCCCGAAACCACGGCTCCGCCGATCGCGGTACCCGTGCCAATGCCCAGATTGAACAGGCCCGAGAAGATCGACATGGCGACGGCCGACGAATCTGCCGGCGTGTGCTTGATGAGCTCGGCTTGGAACGCCACGTTAAAGGCCGTGGCGCAGCAGCCCCACAGCGCGCAGACGGCAAGCACTGCCACGAGCGAGGATGCGGCCGGACCCATGAGCAGCAGAGCCACCGGCACGCCGGAGAGCGTAATCGCGAGGAACGGGAAGCGGTGCCCATCGAACAGTCGGCCGAATAGCCAGCTTCCGAGCAGACCAGAGCAGCCGAACGCCGTCAGCGTCATAGTGATGGCGCTTGCGTCGACATGCGCGACCTGAGCCAGGAAAGGCTCGATATAGCTATAGCCCGTGTAATAGCCAGTTGCCATGAACACCGTGACCGCATAGAGCGCGATCAGTAACGGGTTCTTGAGCAGCTCGGGCAGTTGCTTGACGGTAAAGCGCTCGCCCGCCGGCATGGTTGGAAACACGGTCGCCTGGTAGACGACCGCGACAGCAGACAGTGCTCCGACCACGGCAAACGTCATACGCCAGCCCACAGCCAGGCCAATGGCGCGGCCGAGCGGCAGGCCGAAGATCTGTGCGATGGAAGAGCCCGTGGCGATCATGCTGATGGCGAGCGCCCCGTGACGTGTGTCAACCAGGCGCGACGCCATAATCGAGGCGACCGACCAGAACACGGCATGTGCGCAAGCGACCACCAGGCGCGCGCAGACCAGGATGGGATAAGTCGGCGCCACAGCGGACAGAAACTGGCCCAGCGAGAACACGGCGAGCACGCCCAGCAGCATCCGCTTGAACTCGAAACGCGAAGCGAACACCATGAGCGGCAACGACAGCAGCATGACGCCCCAGGCATAGACCGAGATCATGATGCCCGCCTGGGCCTCGGTGAGCGAGAACGACGCGGCGATATCAGTCAAAAGGCCGATGGGCATAAACTCCGACGTGTTGAACACGAACGCGCAGCAGGTGAGCCCGACGAGCGGGAGCCACTGCCTGAGCGTGATGCCGTCTTGCCTTGCCTGACTCATATATAACGTCTCCAATCATTTTGAGTGGAGGCGATTATATAGCAACGGCCCCGCATCCGTCAGCAACAAATGCGGGGCCGAAAACAATTCGATACACAGAGGTCGCGCCGTCAATAAAAAACTAAGCCAACCCCAGCAATATGCCCGCCGAATGCACGACAAACGCCACGATCCAGGCGACCGTCACTTGAAACGCGAACACGGCAACGGCGTAGCGCGCGCCCAGCTCGCTCTTGACGGCGCCGATGGCTGCCACACAGGGCGGGTACAGCAGCGTAAAGACCAGGAACACGTAAGCAGTAAACGGCGAAAACATGGTCGACAGCGCCGCGGGTGACGTTGCACCCAAAAGCACCGTGAGGGTCGAGATGACACTCTCCTTGGCGATAAGTCCGGTGACGAGCGCCGTGGATGCACGCCAGTCGCCAAACCCAAGCGGCGTCAGCGCCGGCGCGATGATGCTGCCGAGGCCCGCAAGCAAACTCTGCGACTGATCGGCGACCACATTAAAGCGGATGTCGAACGTCTGAAGGAACCAGATGACCACGGTAGCGGCAAAGATAATGGTAAAGGCCTTGGTAATAAAGTCTTTGGCCTTATCCCATGCCAGCATCACCGTCGTCTTGACGCTCGGCAGGCGGTAATTGGGGAGCTCCATGATAAACGGCACCGGATCGCCCTTAAATGCCGTGCGGTTGAGCGCCAAAGCCGCAATGCAGCCGACCACGATACCGATCAGATAGAGCGAGACCATGGCGGGAACCGTCGCCTGTGGGAAAAACGCCCCGCACAGCAGACCGTAGACCGGCAACTTGGCCGAGCAGCTCATGAACGGCGTGAGCATGACCGTCATCTTGCGGTCGTGCTCGGATGGGAGCGTACGGGTCGACATGATAGCCGGCACGGTGCAGCCAAAACCGACGAGCATAGGCACGAAGCTACGGCCCGACAGGCCAAAGCGACGCAACACCTTATCCATGACAAAGGCCACGCGCGCCATGTAGCCGGAGTCTTCCAGAATGGAGAGGAACAAGAAGAGCACGACGATAATCGGCAGGAAGGTCAGCACGCTGCCCACACCCGTAAGCACGCCGTCGACAGCCAGCGAGCGCACCACGTCGTTGGTGCCGAACGCCTTGAGGCCCGCATCGGCCGAGGCGATGACGGCAGCGATGCCGTCCTCCATGAGTCCCTGCAACGCCGCGCCGATCACGCCAAACGTCAGCCAAAAGACGAGGCCCATGATCACCAGGAACGCCGGAATGGCTGTGTAACGACCTGTCAGGATGCGGTCGATCTTGACGGAGCGCACATGCTCGCGGCTCTCGTGCGGCTTGACGACGCAACGCCCACACACGTCGCCGATAAAGCTAAAGCGCATATCGGCCAGCGCGGACAGGCGGTCGGTGCCGGCCTCGCCCTCCATCTGGGTAATGATGTGCTCGATGGCGTCGAGCTCGTTGCGATCCAGGTGAAGCGCCTCGGTCACCAGCTCGTCGCCCTCAACCAGCTTGGTCGCCGCAAAACGCACGGGAATGTGCGCCGTCGCGGCATGGTCCTCGATAAGGTTGGCGATGCCGTGGATGCAGCGATGCAGTGCACCGCCGTCTGGGCCATCAGGTGCGCAGAAGTCCAGGCGGCCGGGACGCTCGCGGAAACGCGCCACATGCAAGGCATGGTCCACCAGCTCGCCGATACCCTCGTTGCGGGCAGCGCTAATGGGGACGACCGGCACGCCCAACAGACTCTCGAGCAGGTTGACGTCAATGGCGCCGCCGTTGGTCGTCACCTCGTCCATCATGTTGAGCGCGATGACCATGGGGCGGTCGAGCTCCATAAGCTGCAGCGTCAGGTACAGATTGCGCTCGATGTTGGTGGCGTCGATGATATCGATGATGGCGTCCGGGCGCTCGTCGAGGATGAACTGACGGCTCACGACCTCTTCGCCTGTGTACGGCGACAGGGAGTAAATACCGGGCAGGTCGGTAACGCTCGCCTCGGGGTGGTTACGGATGGTGCCGTCCTTGCGGTCGACCGTCACGCCGGGAAAGTTGCCGACGTGCTGGTTGGAGCCCGTAAGCTGGTTGAACAGGGTGGTCTTGCCGCAGTTTTGGTTGCCGGCGAGGGCAAAATGCAGGGGCGCGCCCTCGGGCACGGCCGTCTTTGCCGCACGGGGCGAATACGTCCCCTCGCCGAGTGCCGGGTGCTCCGTCGTGCCGATTGCGGCGTTAGCGCGCGGGCCCGTATCTGTGTCGTGGACATCTACGAGCTCGATGCGAGCAGCATCGTCCTTGCGCAGCGTCAACTCGTAGCCGCGTAGGCGAATCTCGAGCGGGTCGCCCATGGGGGCATACTTCATCATGGTGACTTCGGTGCCCGGTGTTAGGCCCATGTCCAAAATATGTTGTCGGAGTGCCTGGTCGTCCGATGCCACCGATGCGACAACGGCGTCCTTTCCAATCTCGAGCGTATCGAGCTTCACGTCCGTGTTCCTCCCCCGACGCCCACAGGGCGTTGCATTTATGTTCACCATGGCTAACCGTTTGCCATGGCTAACCAATTTATCCATGCATGATAGCGCGAACATACAACGATGTTCAATCGACAGATTGTTGCAAGGGGGGGCAGGTTGCTTTTCGCAAATAGACAGGATGCGGAGCAACGAGGCGCGAGGGGGCCCGGTTCGCCGTTTCCCAGACAGGTCTGCTGCGGAAACTGCATCCCACTACTCAGACGAATTCCGGTCCCCAATTTCCCGATGGGGCCTCTCGGAGAAACTGCGTCCCACTCTGAAACGTCAAAACGGGATGCGCTTTCCGGTTGAGGTCTCTAGAGGAAAGCGCATCCCGGAATCCGCAGCAGAAACGGGACGCAGTTTCCGAACGGAGAGCCCGGCAATGTTGCGCAACAACGGGCGAGCGTTCGCCCTTAGCATGAGGGCAGAAGGAAATGCGCCCGGTATTCGCGCGGGCATCGTTCGAGGGGAGTTTGCCCATGTTCTGCCGAAATTGCGGGTCGAAGGTCGAGGGCGGGGCCAGGTTCTGCCCCGCGTGTGGAGAGCCCGTCGCCGCCGAACATGAAGCCCCGGCCGAATCGCACACCGACTATCAATCCGCCCCGGCAGCCGAGGCGCGACCGACGACGCCGGTGCCGGCCAAGGCCAAGCGCTCAAAGAAGCCCCTCGTGATCGCGGCGGTCGTGGCCGCATTGCTCGCCGCGGGCGGCGGCGCCGGCTACTACTTCGGCATCTACGCCCCCGAGCAGGCACGGGAGGTGGCAGAGCAGGAGGCGCTCGCGGCGAAGCACGCCGTGCGCTTTAGCGTCTCGGCCCAGGGTTGGGACACCTCGGCAGGCGCGAGCAGACTGCCGGTTCATATTACTGGCAAGGAAGAGCGCGGCAAGAAGGTCGACGCCGTGCGCTACGTGGACAGCAGCGGCGAGGGCGTCGAGCTTCGCCGCGGCAGCTACAAGGTGGAGGTCGCCGCCTCCCCCATCGCGGCCGACGGCACGGTCTACGCCGTCCCCGCCGAAAAGCTCAGCATCAAGCTGGGCGAGAAGGCCACCGAGAAGAAGATCGTCGATGCGGGCGACGTGGCGCTGGAGCCGGTCGAGGCGTCCGAAGTGACCGACGACCAGATCGCCGCGGCAAAAAAGTACGCCGAGGAGGACGAGGACGCCAAGAAGGCCGGCTTCAATATTGACGCCGAGGCGCTCTCGACCGCCGCGACCAAGCGCCGCGACGACGCCGTGGCAGCCAAGCAGGCCGAGGATGAGGCAAGGCGCCAGGCGGAGGAAGAGGCGAGGAAGACCGAGGAGGCAAAACGGGCAAGGACCATCGAAACCGATTACTTCACTATGGTCCTTCCCGACTGGTTCCCCATCGATCAGTTTACGGTTCAAACAACCGACCATGCAGACCAGGGGGATGGGATGGGTGCATATACCATGGTCCTAGTAACCGCAAAAGATAGCTTTTATCCAAACGGGAAAAACAACCCAAACTTATGTCCAAACTTCGGCATCTGTGCTGACACAAATGGCCTGCCCGGTGTTGGATGCGCTTTTTATAAGGAGCTCGGCGATACACAGGGCCATACAGTTCGAGTCTGGGGCGGGTCATATGGCGAGTGGAACGGAAAGACAATCGACGATAGGCCATTCGGAATGAGCGGCGATGATTACGCCAACCTCCTCGCATCCTGCATTACGCTGAAATAGCCGACCGCCGCCACCCAAAATGGTCCGCTTTCCTCCGTCCCCGACGGATCACGGACCACAGCTCCCCAAGCGACGCCCTTCTGGAAAGCGCATCCCACCATCCGGGCGAATTCCGGGATACCGTTTCTCGATGAGGCCTCTCGGGGAAACTGCGTCCCAGAATTCTGGCTCGAAACGGGATATGGTTTCCCAAACAGGCCTCTTGCGGAAAATACATCCCGGAATCCCCGCCCGAAACGGGACGCGCTTTCCCAGTTGAGGCCCTATGGGAAACTGCATCCCGCCTTCGAGGGCAAAACAGGGATGCAGTTTCCGGGCGGGGCATCAAAACAAAGTTGCGGTGGATTAGTTCCCGCTTGGACTGGTTGAGGCCTTAAATAGGAGCTATTTCACCGCAAGTTATTGAGGGGATGTCCGTCCTCTTACAGATGGCGCTCCAAAAAGCGGAAGGCCAGACGGATCCAGGGACGGACGGAAACCTGCTTGTCCTCGTTGTCAACCGCGGTATTGGCGTTGCCGAGCGAAAGGCCGTGACCGCCCTGGTCAAAGACGTGCATCTCGCATGCAACGCCCTCCTCGGCCATGCGCTGCGCAAACGGGTAGACCTGCGCGATCGGCGCCGTCTTATCGTCCGAAACGCCCCACACAAAGGTCGGGGGCATCTGGCGCGAAACGTGCGTGGTAGGGCAAATGTCGGTCAGGTGCTCATCGGTCGCCTCGCCGCCCGTCACCATCGACAGATAGTCGTTGAGCAAATCGCGCCCCGTCTTGCCACCCGTCTTGGGCACGCGCAGGTCGATGCGCGGGTCGCGCGTCTGCATATCGCGCACATAGGCAAGGTCAAGCAACGGATAGCCCAGCACCACGGCGTCGGGACGAATATCCTCCGGACGAGCCCCGGCAAGGCCCGCGAAGGGTCCGGTCTTCCACTGCGTTGCCAACGAGGCGCAAATCATGCCGCCCGCCGAGAAGCCCACGATGCACACGCGCTTGGAATCGACATGCCACTCGTCGGCGTTGGCGCGCACGGTAGCGATCATCTTGGCGAGGTCCGCCTGCGGGTGTGGAAAGCTCACGTCGCCCGTGGCGCTCGTCACATAGTTGAGCACAAAGGCCTGGTAGCCACGGTCCAAAAATGCAAACGCCACCGGGTCCTGCTCGTGCGGAGCGATATGCGTAAACCCGCCTCCGCCGCAGATGATCACCGCGGGGCGGCGGCCATTGGGCTTGTCGGGCAGCGGCTCGGCACCCAGATACGTAAACGTCGCCGGATAATCCTCGGTCGGTTCCTCGCCCCACAGCGCATGGTTCTCAATAATCATAGGTGCTCCCTCCGTGCGATTCGTGCGCACTCGTTTTTCGCACCTTAGCGTACCCCACTTGAGCCCGCGGCGCAGAAACACCCCCCGCAATAAGTTAGCCTTCAACTGATATATCACAAAATCGCTGTTCAGAGGTATCGTTAGGCAGCGTAAAATAGGGGCGCTGACCGTGCTGGGAAACACGTACGAAACGTTTCCGGCAAACCACACGCGTGCAACATGCGCGCCTGATACGTTGGAGGCATCTATGGGTCTGCTCGATTCGCTCAAGTCCACGTTCACTTCGTCGGGCGAGGCGTCCGTTCCGCCCGCAGCAAGCTTCGCCACCCGCGAAGGCGTCATCTACGCTCCCGTCAACGGCGTGCTTGTCAATCTGAGTGAGGTTCCCGACGAGACCATCGCCTCGGGCATGCTCGGACAGGGCTACGGCATCGAGCCCATTACCGGCACCATTTACGCCCCCGCCAACGGCCGTATCGGCGCCACCACCGTCACCAACCACTCCATCGGCATGATCACCGAGGACGGCCTTCGCGTGTTCATCCATGTTGGCCTGGGCACCGTGGAAATGAACGGCAAGGGTTTTGCCCGCTTTGTCGAGATGGGTGACACGGTCAAGGCCGGCCAGCCGCTCATCAGCTTCGACCGCGACGCTATCAAGGCTGCCGGCCACGAGGACATCGTGACCGTCATCGTCTCTGAGCTCGACCGCCTCAAGAGCATCGACCATGTCGGCGAGTCTGGCACGCTTATCGGCGGCAATCCGCTCGTCAAGCTTGGCGATCCGCTGCTGGTTGCCAAGACCAAGTAGCAGACTGCCGTCACATAACGGGTCAACCACCCGTGCATCTTTGCCGCATCTGTGTTGTTGTTTTGCCTATGTAGAGCTTCTGAAACGTTTCTATATAGGCAGCTGAGCATCAACGCAGGTGCGGCTTTTGCGTAGCGAAGCATCGAGCCGCGGCATGTTGTTCAACCGCACGAACCCCCTTCCTTTGTCCGCGCAGAGCGCTAGACTGCTAGGTCGACATTGGAGGAAAGATCGATGCAAAACACACCCACGGGCGCCGTACATGCCGCGCCTCAACGCAGCCAACGCATCGTCGCGCTCGACGGGCTCCGCGCCCTCGCCATCGCCGGCGTCGTCCTATATCACCTTCGCCCCAGCCGCCTGACCGGCGGTTTTTTGGGCGTTACACTCTTCTTTACGCTGAGCGGCTATCTCGCCACCAAAAGCATTATGCGAGCCACGGCACGCGACGGATTCTCGTACCCGCGCTATATCTGCCGCCGCATTGCACGCATGATGCCGCCGATCGTCGTGACCATCGCGCTTACCGCCGTCGCCACCTACATCGCGGCCCCGAGCCTACTCCCTAAGGTGCAGCAGGACGCCCTGCCATCGGCACTCTTTTTGAGCAACTGGTTCTACATCTTCCGCAACGTCTCGTATTTCGCCGCCGCGGGGCTCCCCTCGCCGCTCACGCACCTGTGGTTCTGCGCTGTCACTATGCAGTTCTATCTGGTATGGCCGGTCATCCTTATGGCGCTGTGCAGCAAAACCAGGTCGCGCAACACCGCCATCGGCATCACGATCGCATTCGCGCTTGTATCGACGGCGGCCATGGTCCTCATGTTTAATCCCACCGCCGACACATCGCGCGTCTACTACGGAACCGACGCCCGTGCCGCCGAGCTTCTATGCGGAGCCTTAGCCGCCATCGCCGCGCCGCGCCTGCGCGAAATGCTGAGCGGTGACATCCCTACCCCCGGCGCCGGCAAGGGCATCTCGAAGGTTAACGTGGTCTCCGTCGCGTGGCTCGTTGCCGTTATAGCCGGCGCACTCATGCTGACCGGAGAGAGCGCCTGGCTCTACCGCGGCGGCTTTTTGCTGCTTGCCCTCGTCACCGGACTCCTCATCATCTGCGTGCAGAATACGGAGTGCATCGTGCGTCGCCTGTTGTCGGTCAAGCCGCTCGTCTGGCTGGGTCAGCGCTCGTTCTCGGTCTATCTGGTGCACTATCCCCTACTGCTTCTTATGAACCCCGCAACCCGCACTACCCGCATCGCCTGGTGGGAGCAGGTATTACAGCTTGTACTGATTCTTGCGGTAGCCGAGGTTTTCTATCGCCTAGTCGAACGCCCTTGGTCCCACAAGCCGGCCCAACAGGACTGCACGGCAAGAAAGCACGTCCTCGCGCCCGCCATGGTGCTCCCCGCGCTTGGCGCCGCATGCGTCGCCGCACTTGCCTTCGCGCCGCTTGACTGGGCAGGCATCGCCACCGCCCGCGCCGAGCAGCTCCGTCCCGAGCTTGCCCAGAACGCGACCTCGTCCCAGGACAACGGAGCCAACGACAAGGGCGCCGAGCCCACATCCGGTAAAGATTCCCAGCCCAGCGACACCGCATCCGATAACGCCACCAAGCAAAAACCCAAAGAAGGGCCTATCGCCGAAAAGGTCCCCAAGAACTTGGACTGGAAGAGCTTTACCTACGACGAGGCGACCGGGACCTGCGATGCCCGCGTGCTCATGATTGGCGACTCGGTCACTGCGGGCGCACAGTCCGGTATTCAGGCGGCGCTTCCCAACGCCTACATCGACGGCGTGGTAAGCCGCCAGTTCTACACCTTCCAGGATGTCTATGCGCAGGACAGCGCCAACTACGACCCGAGTGTGGTCATCTGCGCGCTTGGCACCAACGGCCTCATCCGCGACCCCCAACAGGTGCAGGACGTGATTAATGCCGTGGGCGGCAAGCCCATCTACTTTGTGACCGTGCGCGTACCGCTCGAGCTACAGGACCACAATAACCAGACAATTCGTGACGTCTGCGCCCAAAACGACAACGCCGGCGTCATCGACTGGAATGGCGCCTCCGAGGGCCACAGCGAATACCTCGTCGACGACGGCACGCACCTCACCCAGGCGGGAATCGACACCTACGCTGCCCTCATACGCCAAGCCATCTGCGGGCACTAGGCACCGCAAAATCCGCGCTTGCGCGGTGCCCACGTCGCGCCCATACATCACACCCGATGTTTTGCTACGCCCCCACTCGCGGGTTAGAATGGTTAACTGTTTGGAAATAATCCGTACAACCGTTATGGGAGGATACGTGAACCGCACCAAAATCGCGCAGCTCTATGCCGATGCCGAGTCGCTCGGTGGCCAGACCGTCACCGTTGCCGGCTGGGTCAAGTCCGTCCGCGACATGAAGAACTTTGGCTTCGTTACACTCAACGACGGCAGCTGCTTCCGCGACCTGCAGGTCGTCATGAACCGCAAGGCACTCGACAACTACGACGAGATCGCCCACCAAAACGTCTCGGCCGCCCTCATCTGCACCGGCACCGTCAAGCTGACCCCCGATGCGCCCCAGCCCTTCGAGCTTTCTGCCACCTCCATCGAGGTCGAGGGCACGAGCGCCCCGGATTACCCGCTGCAGAAGAAGCGCGCAACCGTCGAGTTCCTGCGCACCCAGCAGCACCTGCGCCCGCGCACCAACCTGTTCCGCGCCGTGTTCCGCATCCGCTCTGTCGCGGCTGCCGCTATCCACCGCTTCTTCCAGGAGCAGGGCTTTGTCTACGTCAACACCCCCATCATCACCACGAGTGACTGCGAGGGCGCCGGCGAGATGTTCCGCGTGACCACGCTCGACCCCAAAAACCCGCCCCTCACCGAGGCCGGCGAGGTCGACTGGAGTCAGGACTTCTTTGGCAAGCATGCGAGCCTCACCGTTTCCGGCCAGCTCAATGCCGAAAACTTTGCCATGGCCTTTGGCGACGTGTACACCTTTGGCCCCACCTTCCGCGCCGAAAACTCCAACACCACGCGCCATGCCGCCGAGTTTTGGATGATCGAGCCCGAAATGGCCTTCGCCGACCTCAACGACTACATGGATAACGCCGAGGCCATGCTCAAGTACGTCCTTAAGGACGTCATGGCCACCTGTCCCGACGAGCTCAATATGCTCAACAAGTTTGTGGACAAGGGTCTGCTCGAGCGCCTGGACCATGTCGCCAACTCCGACTTTGCCCGCGTCACCTATACCGAGGCCGTCGAAATCCTGGAGCAGGCCGTCGCCGCCGGTCACAAGTTTGACTATCCCGTGAGCTGGGGCATCGACCTGCAAACCGAGCACGAGCGTTTCCTGACCGAGGAGCACTTTAAACGCCCGACTTTCGTAACCGACTACCCGGCCGAGATCAAAGCCTTCTACATGCGCATGAACGAGGACGGCAAGACCGTCGCCGCCGCCGACTGCCTGGTTCCCGGTATCGGCGAGATTATCGGCGGCTCCCAGCGCGAGGAGCGCCTGGATCTGCTCGAGGCCCGCATCAAGGACCTGGGTATGAATCCCGAGCAGTACAAGTACTACCTTGACCTGCGCCGCTACGGCTCCTGCAAGCACGCCGGCTACGGTCTGGGCTTCGAGCGCTTGGTGATGTACCTCACCGGCGTGGGCAACATCCGCGACGTCCTGCCGCACCCGCGCACCGTGGGCAACGCCGACTTCTAATCGTCGGACGCCAGCTCGCGTCGCCACGTGCCAACGCTCATCGCACAAGCGCCTCTCGACATCTGCCGAGGGGCGCTTTTTTCAACAGCATCCGTCAAGCTTTTGGCAAGGTTTTGGTCAGTTAGGCAGGGTTGTTGAAAACTCGACCCGCCGTTTGCCGGCAACCATCGACCGTCCAAGGCGTCACGCGTCCTTGGCCAGGCTCCGCGCCCTAGGCTCTGATCTGCCATCACCAAAAAAGGAAAGGACGTGGGCGCTATGACCGAAGCCGTTGTTGAAAACTACGAGACCACGACCAGGGGCTCCGCCTCGATGGCAGCCTATCGCGCCGTACGCATCCTGCAGCTCTTGAGCGAGAACACCGGCGAGGACAAGGCGCTGCTTTCCGACGAGTTAGTCGAGCTCCTCGCCCATCCCGACGACCCCGCCCGCATGCCCATCTCGGCGGCACGCCGCAGCATCTATACCTCGATATCCGCACTTCGTCACGCCGGATACGAAATCGACTATAAACGCGGCGTGGGCTATCGGCTCCTCACCCGCCCGCTTGCTGACGAGGAGATCATACGGCTCCACGGCATGGTCATGCGCAACCGATCGACGCCCATAGCCATTCGAAAGAGCATGGCGCAGCACCTGGTCGCCATGGCGAGCGCCGATGTTCGCGGCTATCTCGATATGCCCGAACCGACACCGGCCGCCAACGACGCGCCCGTCAAGACAACGCGTCCGCGCGCCAAGCGTATCGACACGTGCGAGCTCGTCGAACAGGCCATCGACCATGGAACAACTGTCAGCTTTGATATCTCAAACGTCCTGACCCGAGGCGAAACCGAGGTAGTGCGGATGACGGTCCGACCCTTTGCCATCAGACAGCGCGATGGCGTCTCGTATCTGCTGGGAACGGTCTACGACACCCGAGGCGCCGACGACACCCTGCGCACCGTTGAGGTCAGCCGCATGAGAAACGTCAGCACGCGTTTGCTCGACGGCAAGAAACTCTTTGCCGCGCTAGACGAAGAAGACAGCCCCGCGCCCGCAGCGTAAGCCCCGTGACCGTCCGTCGTTCCTCGGCACCGCCCATCCGGTTCAGTATTAAAAAACTCGCCAGGATGTTGTAAAAATGGACATCGGCGTTACTATAGTCCCACTTGCACTTTTTCCTAGTGCAGTGTTTCCAGCCATTTTTATACTGGGGGTAATGATATGAAGGACATCACCATCAGCCGCAGGAGCCTTCTTGTCTCCGCTGGCCTGCTCGCGCTCGCTCCGCTCGCCGGATGCGGCGGCAACTCTGGTTCCGGCTCCGCTGCCGCCGGTTCCGACTACACCATCGGCGTTCTACAGCTCACCGAGCACTCCGCGCTCGATGCCGCCAACGACGGCTTCGTCAAGGCCATCAAGAAGAGCGGTCTCAAGGTCAAGATCGACCAGAAGAACGCCCAGAACGACCAGTCCACGTGTAAGTCCATTGCCGACAAGTTCGTAGGCGACGGCGTCGACCTGATCTATGCCATCGCTACGCCCGCCGCGCAGGCTGCCGCCGGCGCCACCGCTGATATCCCCATCGTTGGCTGCGCCATCACCGACTACGCCGCTTCCGGCCTGGTTCAGGACAACGACAAGCCCGGCACCAACGTCACGGGCGCTTCCGACCTCACCCCGGTCGCCGAGCAGCTCGAGATGATGCAGAAGGTCCTGCCCGACGTTAAGAAGGTCGGCCTGCTCTACTGCACCGCCGAGTCCAACTCCGACGTCCAGATCAAGGCCGCCAAGAAGGAGCTCGACAAGCTGGGCCTCGAGTACACTGACTTCACCGTCTCGAGCTCTAACGAGATCCAGTCCGTCGTCGAGTCCGCCGTGGGCAAGGTCGACGCGCTGTACTCCCCCACCGACAACACCATCGCCGCGGGCGCCTCGCAGGTCGGCCAGATTTGCAAGGAGAACAAACTCCCCTTCGTGACTGGCGAGGAGGGCATGTGCAAGGCCGGCGGCCTGTTCACCCTCTCCATCAACTATGAGGACCTGGGCTACGCTGCAGGCGAGATGGCCGTTAAGATCCTGAAGGGCGAGGCCAAGCCCGAGGATATGCCGATCAAGCACCTCTCGAGCAAGGACCTGGTCGTCGTCAAAAACGACGAGATGGCCGAGGCTCTGGGTATCGACCTTTCCGCTCTGGACGAATAGCGCCATGCGCGGTGACGCGTCTAGGGCCCGCACGCGCGCCACAGCTGCGTTATTCAATATCTGAGTCATTGGGGCGAACGCTAAAGACCGGCGTTCGCCCTGCTTGTTTCGGATAAGACAAAACATCCGTCCGCAGCTCTTTTATGCATTGTTACCGCTATTATGGAAAATCACGTGTCCACCCTATCCTAGGAGGTATGAAGCATGCTCATTGCATTGCAGGGCGCCGTTTCCCAAGGTGTCCTCTGGGGCATTATGGTGCTTGGCGTGTTTATCACGTTCCGCCTGCTCGACATCCCCGATATGACCTGCGACGGCAGCTTTGCCCTCGGCGGCTGTGTTTGCGCCGTGCTCATCGTCAACAATAACGTCGACCCCTTGCTCGCCGTGCTTGCTGGCATGTGCGCCGGCGCCATCGCGGGCGCTGTCACGGGCATCTTGACCACCGTTTTTGAGATTCCTGCAATCCTCGCCGGAATCCTTACGCAGATCAGTCTGTGGTCCATCAACCTGCGCATCATGGGCAAATCCAACACGCCCATCCTTGCCAAGGGCACCATCTTCTCATCCGTCAGCCACATGACGGGCCTGCCGCAGTCCACCGTTGCCATCATCCTGGGCATTGTGCTGGCCGTGGCCATCGTCGCCATCCTGTACTGGTTCTTTGGCACCGAGATCGGCTCGGCGCTGCGTGCCACCGGCAACAACGAGTACATGATCCGCGCCCTGGGCGTCAACACCAACTCCACCAAAATGATCGCCCTCGTGCTCTCCAACGCCCTTATCGGCCTTTCGGGTGCGCTCATCTGCCAGAGCCAGAAGTACGCTGACATTGGCATGGGCACCGGCGCCATCGTTATCGGTCTTGCCGCCATTGTTATCGGCGAGGTGCTCGGCCGCCTGCTGCCCGGCGGTCTGACGCAGTTTAGCGTCCGTCTTGCCTCTGCCGTCTTTGGCTCCGTGGTGTACTTCCTCATTCGCGCCATCGTGCTGCAGCTGGGCATGGACGCCAACGACATGAAGCTGCTCTCCGCCGTGATCGTTGCCGTGGCCCTGTGCGTGCCCGTAGTTTGGGAGCGCTATAAGCTCCGCAGCTCCTACACGAAGGGGGATGAGGCAGATGCTTAAGCTCTCGCACGTCAAAAAGACCTTTAACAAGGGCACCGTCACCGAGAAGCGCGCACTCACCGGCGTCGACCTCACCCTTAACGACGGCGACTTCGTGACCGTGATCGGCGGCAACGGCGCCGGTAAGTCCACGCTGCTCAACATGATCGCCGGCGTGTATCCGCTCGATTCGGGCGTTATTGAGCTCGACGGCAACGATATCTCTCGTCTGAGCGAGTCGCAGCGCGCCAAGTACCTGGGCCGTGTGTTCCAGGACCCCATGCGCGGCACCGCAGCCGACATGCAAATTGCCGAGAATCTAGCCCTCGCCAAGCGCCGCGGCCAGCGTCGCGGTCTTTCGTGGGGCGTCACCAAGGCCGAGAAGGACGAGTACGTTGAGCTGCTCAAACGCCTGGACCTTGGCCTGGACACACGCCTCAACGCCAAGGTCGGTCTGCTCTCGGGCGGCCAGCGCCAGGCACTCACCCTGCTGATGGCCACACTCACCAAGCCACGCCTGCTGCTGCTTGACGAGCACACCGCGGCACTCGACCCCAAGACGGCTTCTAAGGTGCTCAACCTGACCGAGGAGATCGTCGACGAGAACCACCTGACCACGCTCATGGTCACGCACAACATGAACGACGCCATCCGTCTGGGCAACCGTCTGATCATGATGCACGAGGGCCATGTGATCTACGACGTGGCCGGCGACGAGAAAAAGTCGCTCACCGTGGCCGACCTGCTCCAGAAGTTCGAGGAGGTCTCGGGCGGCGAGCTCGCCAACGACCGCATGCTACTGAGCTAAACCTACCGAAAAGGGACAGGTTTATTTTGGCAGGTTTTACCTGCTCAAACGTCAAAACCGCCGCAAAGGGACAGACGCCCTTGCGGCGGTTTTCGCATATTATGTCGATAATCCGATATTCAACCAGACATTCTGGCTAAGGACTAAGGAAACTGTCATGAAAAGACTCCCCCGCCTTGCATTAGCCGCCGCGTTGTTTGCCGGCGCGCTCGCAGGCATCCCAAGCCTCGCTTTCGCAGGAAACCTGCCCGCCGCTATTGACGGCTCGGTGACCGTCATGCACACCAACGACATCCACGGCAGCTACAAGTACAGCTACAACGAAAGCAAGGGCACCGGCACTGTGGGCTTTGATGGACTGGCGGTTCTCTATAGCGCCCAAAGCAGCGCCCCCGATCTTTTGCTCGATGCAGGCGATACCTTCCACGGGCAGTCCTTCGCCACCATGAGCGAGGGCAAGAGCATCGCCGAGCTCATGGACACCTTCTACGCCGACGGCTACGACGCGACCACGCCAGGCAACCACGACTGGAGCTACGGTGCGGACAAACTCCGCACCATGACCGGCTACAGCACCACCGGCACGCCCTTCGCCATGCTCTGCGCGAACGCGAAGTCTACGAGCGGCGTATGGAGCTCGAGTATCACGAAGACGCTCGATCGCACCTGGGAGGATAGCGAAGATCACTCCACATTCGACTACAAAATCAAGGTCGGCGTCATCGGTGCCATGGATGAGTCGCTGGAATCCTCGCTGCGCGCGGACCTGGTCGCGGGTACGTCGTTCTCGAGTGCCGCGAACGCCATCAATGCCGAGGCAGAGCAGCTGCGCAAGGAGGGCTGCGATGTTGTTGTGTGTATCGCGCACACGCTCGACGCAAAGACCTTTGCCACACGGCTCCGTGGCGTCGATGCCCTGGTCGCAGGCCACGAGCACATCAACTTAAACGAGAACGTAACGGGGGCCGATGGCAAGCCGGTCCGCGTCGTCGAGGCGGGCAGCGCCTTTGCCGAGGTTGGTCTGCTTTCCATTCCCTATGAGTGCGACACCAAGGGTACCGAAAGCACCAACGACGACATAGTGACGGTCTCCGCAGGCGACAGCGCTGAGACACTCTACGCCGCCAAGGACGTCGACGACCTTTTGGCAGACCCCAACAACCAGAACATCCTTGATGAGGTCCGCAACAACAAAATCAAGCCGCTCGACGACGCCTTTGAAATCGAATCGAACAAGGTACTCGGCACATCCACCGCCAACTATTTCTATGGCGAGGACGCGGCGGGTACACATGGCTGGGAGATGGTGCGCACTACCGATTTCCGCCCCAGCGAAGCAGGCGACACCGCTAAAGCCCAGACCATCGGACATGTGATCTGCGGTTCTTATCTTAATTTGACGGGCGCGGACCTCGCTATCGAAAACGCGGGCGGCATCCGCGGCGGCATCGCGGCGGGCAACGTGACCGCCGGCAACGTCATCGCCATCTCGCCCTACGGCAACACCTTGGAGACCTGGACCATGACCGGCGCGGACTTCCTCGCAGCGCTTGAGCACTCGTTGGAAATTAGCGACAAATGCAATGACAGCTACGAACTTCAGCAAGCCTACGTCGCAGCCGGCCACACCGAGCAGGAAGCCCAGGACATGTACAAGTGGCCCAACGACTCCGGCAGCGTTCTTTCCTTTGGCGGCATCAACGTAAAAATCGACTGGACGCAGTCTGAAGGCAAGCGCATCGTGAGTGCCACGCTCACCAAAGACGGCAGCACGCTCGACCCCGCCAAGACCTATACCGTCGCCACCAACAACTACATTATCACCAACACGACCGACTTCCCCACCTTCGCAAACGCCACCAAGCACACCGAGTGGGGCACCTGCGAGTCAGCGCTGAGGGCACTGATTGGACAGAATGGCTGGGAGAACAAGATGGCCGGACTCGCCGGCACCATCAGCTTCGGCTCCGCAGCCGTGGATCCCACGCCTACACCGGCCCCGACGCCTAAGCCCTCACCTAAGACGGACACGACGACCACGCAGGCCACCACCAAGAAGACCACCGGCAAGCTTGCCGCAACGGGAGACCGTACGCTGGCCGTGGTCGGCGCATGCCTCATTGGCGGCATCTTCGTCATCATGCTCGGCATTATCTGGAAGCGCCGCCGCTAAGCTACACCGCCGGACCTTGCAGCCCCGCCGTGCAGACCTTATATCAAGCACAGAAGCCCGTCCGATGTGATCGGACGGGCTTTTTGGTGGGTATCATGGTTGAATGATCATGAGGAGGTTTCCCTACATGGAATTGTTTGAGCCAATTCTTCATTTCTTTGCACAACGATGGGTCCACAACATCATCTGGGCAGGTATCTTGGCCATCGGCACCGCCGTTGCCGCAAAGGTCGCGTCCAAGACCCTGCACCACCTGCTTAGCCGCGACGATAACCCACTCCCTTCATCGAGCATCTTCATCAACATCGCGCGCGCCATCATCTGGATGATTGGCGGCAGCTTTATCCTCGACAACTGCTTTGGCATTAACGCAAACGCCCTCGTCGCCGCTCTTGGCGTCGGCGGCATCGCCATCTCGCTCGGCTTTCAGGACACGCTGTCAAACCTTATCGGTGGCATGCAGGTGACCTTTATGGGCATCATCAAGCCCGGCGATAATATCGAGGTCGGCGGCGTGTCAGGCGTGGTCCAAGACATCACCTGGCGCCATACGACCATCGAGGACGCCTGTGGGCAGACCATCATCGTCCCCAACTCCAACATCTCCAAGAACACGCTCGTGCACTTGATGCCCTTTGGGCGCGTGGCCGTGCCCGTCGCGGTCAAGGACACGTCCAAGTGGGCCTCACTGGACGCGCTGGCAGACGAGCTCACGAGCGCAACCAAAACGGCCGTCTCGCCCATCTCGGGCTTTGACAAGGAGCCGTATGTGCTCTTTAGCGAGATCGGCGACTTTGGCATCAAGGGCAAGATCATCTTTATCGTCAGTGACGACAGCACCACCTTTACGGCAGCCGACGCCTGCATCCGCGCCATCGCCCCCATCATCGCCTAAAGCCACCACAAAGGGGACAGGCACCTTTGTGGTAGTTTCGCATCGTGGTACCATGGTTCATATCGTTGTTTAAACGACTAAGGGAGTAGACACCATGGAAGAGGCCTATCGTCAAGCACGCAAGCGCGGCGAGCAGGGACGCCGTCGCGCCATCAGCCAAAGCGAGCACCCGTACCTTACGGACCTCGACGGCCTCGTTGCCCAGCTCCCCTTAGGTCAGCGAGAGAGCGTCGGCCTGAGGGACATTCCGCTCGAAATGGTCGTCGGCACGGTCACCAAAGGCCGTCAGTCTGCCTTTTCGTGTAACTTTATGCCCCTGCTGCCGTTTAACACCGAGTTCGCCCGCAAGTGGTCCAACCTCTACGACATCCAGGTAACCGAGGGTTATCGCGACCCCATCATCGTCACCGAGTTCATGCATCGGTTCTATGTCCAGGAGGGCAACAAGCGCGTCAGCGTCCTCAAATTCCTGGACGCCCCAACGGTTTCGGCCAAGGTCACCCGTCTCTACCCCGGCAAATGGGACTCCGTCGAAAGCCGCCTGTACGGTGAATTCTGCGCTTTTTGGCGCGTCTGTCCCCTATACGAGATCGAGTTCTCGCGCGAGGGAAGCTACGAGACACTCGCCAAGATGCTCGGTCATAACCTTATCGAAAAATGGCCGCAGAAAAGGGTCGACTACCTGCGCCACACCTTCTTGCTCTTTAAGCGCGCCTACCTTCGCGCCGGCGGCGACCATCTGGACATTACACCCGCCGACGCCATGCTCGTATACCTCAATGTGTACAACCAAGACCGTCTGCTGGACACGCCGACGGACATCGTCGTAAACCGCCTGTGCAAGATTTGGCGCGAGTTGGTCATTGCCGGCAAAAATGACGAGGACAAGGTCGATCTTGTCGAGGCACCGAGCGTCGATGAGGAAGAGGCGCCCGCCAAGTCCACCTCCGGCGTGCTCAACTTCTTTATGGGCAAGACCGTTTATTCGGCGGCCAACCCTCTGCGCATCGCCTTTATCCATGAATTCCCCTGTGCATCGTCGAGCTGGGACAGCTTGCACGACCAAGGGCGTCAGTATCTCGACGAGCACTTTGGCGGCATCGTGCGCACCGAGGCATTCGAGGACTGCCACAATCCGGACGTGTTCTACGCCGCCGTGGAGACCGCCGTCAAGCACGGGGCGAAGGCCATCTTCTCGACTTCACACCGCCTGATGGAATATACGCTCAGGGCCGCCGTCGAGTACCCCCAGGTGCGATTCCTCAACTGCTCTATCGGCCTTCCCCACCAAAGCGTGCGTTCGTACTTTGGCAAGATGTACGAGGCCAAGTTTCTCCTGGGCGCCCTTGCCGCCAGCATGGCGGACAACCATCGCATTGGCTACCACGCGTCGGTCTTCGCCTCGGGCGCACTCAGCGAGATCAACGCCTTTGCGATTGGCGCCTCGCTGCTCGACCCCCGTGCGCAAATTATCCTGACCTGGGGCGATGTGCCCGCCGGCGGTCTTGCCGAGGCCATGTGCCGCGAAGGCGTGAGCGTCATGACCGGCGCCGACATGTCAAAGTCGCTCGAAGACCCCACAGCCTACGGACTTCACCGCCTGGTCGATGGCAAGGTTACCGGCATTGCCATGCCGGTATGGAACTGGGGCCGATACTACGAGCTTATCGTGCGAAGTCTACTGCATGGCACCTGGGATGAGACCAGTGACGCCAGCCAGGTTCGCGCCGTCAACTACTGGTACGGCATGAGCTCGGGCGTTATCGACATTCGCTACGCTCCGGGCCTGCCCTATCAGACGCGCAAGCTTGTTCAACTCCTCCGCAATGGCATCGTCGAGGGCTCCATCAATCCATTTGGCGGCGAGCTCCATAGCCAAGACGGCGTGGTGCAGATCGAGGGCTTTCCCCCACTGCCGAGTACGCAAATCGTCGAGATGGACTGGCTGGCCGACAACGTGGTGGGCACCATTCCGCAACTCGACGATGAGCCGAAAGTCCACGCCCTATGAAAATCCTTGCCATAGCCGATACCGAAGAACGATGCCTATGGGAGTGCTTTCGCAAGGAGCGCTTTGAAGGTGTCGACCTGATTTTGTCCGCTGGCGATCTGGACCCGGACTATCTTGAGTTTTTGGTCACCGTCATCAACAAACCGCTCATCTACGTGCGCGGCAATCACGATGACCGCTACGCACGTCATGCACCGGGCGGCTGTATCTGCGTCGAAGACACCGTGTACGTGTATCGAGGCGTCCGCATTGCGGGGCTTGGCGGCTCCATGCGCTATCGAGATGGTGCCAACATGTACACCGAGCGCGAGATGGCCAAGCGCATGCGCAAGCTGTCCCGCAAAGTGAGGATGGTCGGCGGCTGCGACATCTTGCTCACCCATGCACCCGCCGCCGGCATGGGCGACCTGGATGATCTGGCACATCGAGGATTCGAATGCTTTAACACAGCGCTCGAGTCCTGGAATCCCGACTACATGGTGCACGGGCATGTGCATCAGAGCTACGGTCCCGATTTTCAGCGCGAGCGGCAACACGCGTGCGGGACGACGATTATCAACGCCTGCGGCTATACGCAATTTGAACTTGACGAAACGCACTACCCCATCCGTGGCTGGCAGGCAGCTTGGCTCAATTCGCAAACCATGCGCCGCGAGCTCAAGCGCCACGAGGCCATCGAGTCCTCAACCGCCAGAACACCCTGGTAACCACTTTTAAGGCTTGATGCTGCGCCGGCCCCAAGTGCCCCATCTCGCCCCTCAAGCCGTCGCTCGCGTACCAAAAGTACGCGTCGCTCCTCTTTCGGGGCGACCTGGGGCACTTGGAACCGGCTCGCTGCGATGCCATAACATTGACGCCAAAGTGCCTAAACCACCACAAAGGTGCCTGTCCCCTTTGTGGTGGTTTTGGCCCGAGATAGCAAGAAACCCGGTCCTGCACGAGGCAGAACCGGGTTTCTTTAGCAATGCTTGCTTTGCTCAGGCAGTAACTAAAAGTTACTCAGCCAGGAAGTCACGCTGGACAGCGGGATCGACCTTGACGCCAGGGCCCATGGTGGAAGACACGGAGATGGACTTGACGTACTTACCCTTAGCAGAAGAGGGCTTGACGCGCAGAATCTCGGTGTACAGGGCAGCGTAGTTCTCGACGAGCTGCTGCTCAGAGAAGGACTTCTTGCCCAGGGGCACGTGGCAGATGCCGTAACGGTCGGCGCGGTACTCAACGCGGCCGGCCTTGAGCTCGGAGACCATCTTGGCGACGTCCATAGTCACGGTGCCGAGCTTGGGGTTCGGCATGAGGCCACGGGGACCAAGGATCTTACCGATGCGGCCAACCTTGGCCATCATGTTCGGCGTAGCGATAGCGGCGTCGAAGTTGATCTCGCCCTTCTGGATCTGGGCGACGAGCTCGTCGGAACCGATGATGTCGGCGCCGGCAGCCTCGGCCTCGCGGGCCTTCTCGCCCTCGGCGAAGACGGCAACACGAACGGTCTTGCCGGTGCCGTGGGGCAGGGAGATGGAACCACGGATGTTCTGGTCAGCCTTACGAGTATCGATGCCCAGACGGAAGTGGGCCTCGACGGTCTCGTCGAACTTGGCGGTGTCGAGCTCCTTGATGAGCTTGGCAGCCTGAAGGGGGGTGTAGAGCGTGGCGCGGTCGATCTTCTCGGCAGCGGCGTTATAGCTCTTACCATGCTTAGCCATGTGCATTACCTCCTGTGGTTAAACGGGCGTGAGCCCTCCCACATCGTATCGTGTGCCCTATTGCACACATATAACGGGCGCCCCGGTCGGAGCACCCGTCATTACCTAAAGAAATCGCTACTCAGCGATGGTGACGCCCATGGAGCGGGCGGTACCGGCGATGATCTTCTTGGCGGCGTCAATGTCGTTGGCATTGAGGTCCGGCATCTTGATCTCGGCGATCTTGGTGAGCTGCTCCTGGGAGAGCTGACCAACCTTGTCGGCCTGCGGCTTAGCGGAACCAGACTTGAGGTTCAGCTCCTTCTTGATGAGGTGAGCCGCCGGCGGGGTCTTGGTGATGAAGGAGAAGGACTTGTCCTCGTAGACAGAAATCTCAACGGGGATGATGTCGCCCTTCTTGTCCTGCGTCTCGGCGTTAAAGGCCTGGCAGAACTGCATGATGTTCACGCCAGCAGCGCCCAGGGCGGGGCCGACGGGAGGAGCGGGGTTAGCGGCACCAGCAGGAATCTGGAGCTTAATGACGTTGGCAACCTTCTTCTCAGCCATGGTCATTCCTTTCGAATCACGAGTGTGAAGTACTTGCTATATCGTAAGCACGCACGTGTTAGAAGCACTCCTGAGATGAGCAGTCACAGAAGAAGCACGCTCGCGCGAACGGACGAAAACTTAAGCGATGACAGCGACCTGGTTAAAGTCGAGCTCAACAGGCGTCTCGCGGCCAAAGATCATCAGCGTGACCTTGAGCTTGCCAGCCTCGGTGTTAACCTCGGAGACCTTGCCATCAAAGTCGGTAAGCGGACCATCGGTGACGCGGACGGACGTGCCGACCTCAATATCAACCGAGGTGCGCTTGGGCGAATCGCCCTTACCGGGACGACGAGTCATCTTGTTGTACTCGTCGCGGGAAAGCGGAGCGGGCTTGCCGTTGCCGCCCAGGAAACCGGTGACGCCAGGCGTGTTACGAACACACGTCCAAGCATCGTCATCCATCTCCATGCGGACCAGGACATAACCCGGGAAGATCTTGGAATCCTTGGTCTCACGCTTGCCACCCTCTTTAATCTCGGTGACACGCTCCATAGGAATCTCGATATCAAAGATACGGTCCTGCATGCCCATAGTCTCGATGCGATGCTCGAGATCGGACTTAACGCGGTTCTCGTATCCAGAGTAAGTGTGAACGACGTACCAACGCTTAGACATGGTTTAGCCCCTCAATCCAGAGAACAGAGCAAGAGCCTCGCCAAAGCCAGCATCGAGCAGAGCGATGACGACGCCGACGACGATCAGAGAAGCGCAAACGACGACCGAGTAGTTCACGAGCTCCTTCTTATCGGGCCACGTGACACGCTTCATCTCGGACTTGACCGAAGCGAAATACTTCTTGGTGCGGGCGAAGAAACCAGGCTTCTCGTTCTTCTTGGACTTCGCAGCCTTCTCGTTCTTCTTGGCAACGGCCTTCTTGGCCTCAACCTTGGAGTTGGCGGCAGCGTTGTTGGCAGGCGCCTGCTGCTGAGCCTTCTTCTTGTTCTTCTTGTTGGCCATTTGGGTTACCTCCGCGCAATGCGCTTATACATGAGTAAACCGTAAGCCCCCAATTGGGAGCTTACGGAATAATGACTGGCACGCCAGGAAGGACTCGAACCCTCAACACTCGGTTTTGGAGACCGATGCTCTACCAATTGAACTACTGGCGTATGTGACTAGAGACTAGCGAGTCTCTTTGTGCAGCGTGTGGTGACGGCACCAGGGGCAATACTTCTTGATCTCCATACGATCAGGCATGGTCGACTTGTTCTTGGTGGTCGTATAGTTGCGGCGCTTGCACTCAGTGCACGCAAGAGTAACTAGAGTACGCATGTATCCTGAACCTTTCATTTCCGCCCCGTACGGGCACGAGTTGATACTTTATCAGCTCTACGTAAGTGCTGTCAACGAAAACCTCGAATCAATTGGTTCTCGGTGAACCCATTCATATTTGGAACACATCAATGGAGCCAACGAGATCTAATCGACGGTGCACCCAGGACCATAATCGATCCTCTCGACACCAGCAACGGCTCAATATCCATTGCAGAAAAGAACCCGGCACCCATATAAGTGCCGGGTTCTCTAAGTCAGCTATATCAAAGAGCTAATTTACTCAATGATCGTGGAGACGATGCCCGAACCAACGGTGTGACCACCCTCGCGGATAGCGAAGCGCAGGCCCTCCTCCATGGCGATCGGGTGGATGAGGTCGCCCTCGATGGTGATGTGGTCACCAGGCATAGCCATCTCGGTGCCCTCGGGGAGCTTGACCGTACCGGTAACGTCGGTGGTACGGAAGTAGAACTGAGGACGATAACCATCGAAGAACGGGGTGTGACGGCCGCCCTCCTCCTTGGTCAGAACGTAAATCTCGCCGGTGAACTTGGTGTGCGGGGTAACCGAACCGGGCTTGCAGAGAACCTGGCCGCGCTCGATGTCCTCGCGCTTGATGCCGCGGAGCAGCAGACCGACGTTGTCGCCAGCCTCGCAGAAGTCCATGGACTTACGGAACATCTCGATACCGGTAACGACGGTGTTCTGGGTATCCTTGATGCCGACGATCTCGACGGGCTCGTTGAGCTTGAGCTCACCGCGCTCGACACGGCCGGTAGCAACGGTACCACGGCCGGAGATGGTCATAACGTCCTCAACGGCCATCAGGAACGGGAGGTCGTTGTTACGAGCAGGCGTCGGGATGTACTCGTCGACGGCCTTCATGAGCTCGCGAATGGCGTCCATCCACTTGGCGTCGCCCTCGAGAGCGCCCAGAGCGGAACCACGGATGACGGGGATGTCGTCGCCGGGGAAATCGTACTCGGAGAGGAGCTCACGGGTCTCCATCTCGACGAGGTCGATGAGCTCGTCATCGTCGACCATGTCGCACTTGTTCAGGAAGACGACGATGTAGGGAACGCCGACCTGACGGGCGAGCAGGATGTGCTCGCGGGTCTGAGCCATGGGGCCGTCGGTAGCGGCGATGACCAGGATAGCGCCGTCCATCTGAGCAGCACCGGAGATCATGTTCTTGACGTAGTCAGCGTGGCCCGGGCAGTCAACGTGAGCGTAGTGACGGGCAGCGGTCTCGTACTCGACGTGGGAGACGGAAATCGTAATGCCGCGCTCGCGCTCCTCGGGAGCCTTGTCGATGTTCTCGAACGCAGTGAAGTCAGCCTTGCAGCCCTCGGTCTCGGAGAGAACCTTGGTGATGGCAGCGGTCAGCGTGGTCTTGCCGTGGTCGACGTGACCAATGGTGCCGATGTTAACATGCGGCTTAGTGCGCTCAAACTTCTCTTTGGCCATAAAGCCCTCCTCTAAACAGGTCGTCCCCGGACGGGACTTTGCCTTTATACCATAGTGGCCTCTCAACATACTATTGAGAAGCCACCGTGTTACCTATGGTAGCGGTGACTGGATTCGAACCAGTGACGCCACGGGTATGAACCGTGTGCTCTAACCAACTGAGCTACACCGCCGGATGGAGCCTGCAACCAGACTTGAACTGGTGACCTCTTCGTTACCAACGAAGTGCTCTACCGACTGAGCTATACAGGCACTTGACGGGTGGGAGCTATAGGATTCGAACCTATGTAGGCAGAGCCAACGGGTTTACAGCCCGTCCCCATTAACCACTCGGGCAAACTCCCAATCGTTCAAGTATCCGCAGGTCCTTTGGTCTTTTGGACCGCCGCCCCCGCGAACGAAGAAGATAATACGATGCCACCTTGGGGGCTGTCAACGAAAACCTCTAGATACACGGTGCCGGGCGTATCTATATGCTTTTGACCTGCGGTTTTGCTGAGTTTGGATATGAAGGACGGTGAATTTGCATATAGCGGTGACATTTCCCGAGGGAACACTTTTGCGTAGTGGAGTGAGCCTGTAGAATATTACTTCGATAACGACTCATTTGCACCTATATATAGGTCGAGACCGAGCTTCCCAGACAGAATCGAGCGTGGATAATCTCCCACTTTTGGCGTGGCTTCGAGCCCAAAGTGGGAGATTATCCACGCCCATTCACTAGGCGGGAGATTTTCCGCGCTCGTATGTCCGGAAATCCTCGCTCGACCAGGGTGACTTGGACCGGTCCGGCCTATGTCTCAATCTGTAACATTTAGAGAACATTTTCTCCCCTATCTGTTACAGATTGAGATACTACGCAGTAGCCCCGACTTCCGTCTCATTCTGTAACAGTAAGAAAGGTTTTCAGCCTCTTCGTGTTACAGATAGAGATATTACCCGCCAACCCGTCTTAACATCTCAATCTGTAACAGCTTGAAGAGAAATACCGGTCTAGATGTTACAGATTGAGATTGAATCGTTTGGGCCGAATGTCCCCAAGATATTGGCTGGCGGTCACTAGAACTCAATCTCGTCAAAGTCAAAAGCTATCAAAGTGAGTCCAACGAGCTTGTCTGTGCGCTCCTGAATCTGCTCGCTGGTCCAGGTATCCGTGTTTACCAACTCGTCGTTCAGGTTCAACCCGTTGCGGTATCCGACGTTCGCCCCGTTCGCATCCTTGCGGTCTCGCTTGGTCACAAAGGGCATGTTGCTCAGCTTTGAGTTATATCCGGTGATAGTCAGATTTCCAAGCGTATGAACCTGCTTCTCCTGCACCTCAATCGCCCTGGAAACGTCGCCGTCCGCAACCATCTTCACCCATTCGTCGGGAATGTTCTTACCTTGGGGAAAGATGTGCTCGATTGTCCAAACGTAGTTTCCGGAGTCATATCGATCCCAAAGTGGCTTCATCTCCTTCGTAACGCTCGGTGATGCAATAACGGTCAGGATGTAGCGCGTCATATCGGGATTGACATCGTAAATCGGCCCTTCAAGACGTTCTTTGAAGGAAGCGTCACTGGCAGACACGTCGACGAGGCGCTTCTTGATGTATTCCGCGGCCGCAATGCCCTTGAGACCCTCGCTTTCGAGGCTCTCGCAAATACTGATGAAGAGCCTCTCCAGGTCACGCGTGGGAGGCGTATCGGTAAGGTTGCGTCGGACAAAGAAGCAGACAAGGAGCTTAACAAGAAGCGCGAGGGTTTCATCTTTTAGCTCCAACTGGTCCTGCTTCTTGAAAAGGAACAGCAGCATCAGGTAAGATGCGACGCCCTGCGCTCTCGAAAGCTCCAAAAGCTGATGCGAAAGCTCGGAATCCGGGCTCTCTTGATCGAGCCCAATGATCTTCGAGTAGAGTGCGGAATTCTCGGTCAGCTCGTCCAACACCTTAAGGGCGCCGTCATCGGCTTCCATCCGCTTCTCGTAGATTTTCAGAAGGTTGGAACGTGTGGCAACGGAACCGAGGGGGAGTTGGGAACCTGATTCGCCGATAAATGGCTTATTTACCTCCCGGCGGAAGGCATCGTAGTTCTGGCGGAAGAAGCGCTCCTGCGTCTTGTAGTCATCGCCGAGATTGCGGAGCACTTCCTGCCAGCGTTCAAAGTAATAGTCGATCCGTCCGTCATCCACCCCGGCAACCTTGCCGAGAAGCATGTTTTTGATGAGGTCAACGGCGCTCAAGGGGACACCGCGGTTGTTAAGGGACGCGAACAGGGTATAGGCGTCCGCATGGCTATCGACGGTAATCTGGACCACGACTGCGGAGCACACCAGCTTGCAGATATCAAGCAGGGCATGAACACATTCGATCCCGCTCCCGTCTTCAACTTCCTCGCCCAATCGATCGTAAAAATAGTTGAATGCCTTAGACATCTTTCTCAGACCGAGGAACTTCGGCTTTTGCATAACGACGTCTAAACCGATATGTTCCTTCAAGATCCAGCGGTAATCCTCAAGGTTATGATTCTGAACCTGAGGAATAACGCGCGTCCTCGACTTGTCGGATTTCAAGATAAGGCGATTGCGCAGAGGGCGGACATCGTCCAGCATCAGGTCATCGTCGATAGAATCCTTATGCTCCATAACGCGAGCGTAGATGGCAGCAAGGAGAAGGCTGAGCGTCGTCAGGCGTTGCTGGCCATCGATGACTTCATAGTGAATGGTATCCATCTTGGAATTCACAGTCCCGTTCACGACAATAAACGAGCCCAGGAAGTATCCGGCATCGTTTTGGGTGATATCGTCATAGAGATTCGCCCAATCGCGCTGATTCCAAGTGTATTCGCGCTGGTAACGAGGAATGTCATAGATTTTTAGCATATCGGTCGACAGAATATTGGCAACCGTTGGGTCCTCTACGCTATTAATCATCATGAGTCCTTTCAATCACCTTGCTCACAAACGACGGGAAATCCTTGTCGCCCTTGATTTCTCGCGCCGAATTAAATCTAGACTATAGTAATACCCATGGGCTACAGGAAAGAGCGCCGCGCACGGCGCGCGATCTTTCGAGAGGCAGCATCGGAGCTCTCGGCACCTTGGTCACTTTCCACCCTATCCCAGTTGGAGAAACAAAGCCCAAAACTCTAATGGAGACAGCAACTGTAAGCTTTGCTTTTCCTGCTTCGTTGCACGCATTTATGGACATTGGACATCGGTCACAAAACACACATAAATGCAATTCCGATTTAATTGTTGCATGTTTGTTGCATGAGCTGTTGCATGAAAATGCAAAATCGGGAGCCATACGGCCCCCGACCTGCGAAAACTCATGGAGCCAGTGACAGGAATCGAACCTGCAACCCACTGATTACAAATCAGTTGCGCTACCGTTGCGCCACACTGGCACACTTGGCGCTTTCACGCGAAGCCAGTTAAGAATAAAGGAATTGCGGACGAGGCGCAACAGACCCTTTGACCGACCACATCTCAAAACCCTTCGTCAGAACGAATAGTTTTATCTGTTCGCCAGAACCAAAAACTATTCGTTTTGGCGACGGTAAGCCCGCAGCCCATTGATTACAAATCAACGGGCTGGCCAATTGGGAAACGGGTCTCTATGGACAATCCCCTACCTCCCGCGCAACGCCTTGAGCTTGGCCAGCGCATCGGGACTTAGGCGACTGCCCAGGGTCATCTTAATCTGCGGAGCTTCCTCTGCCTCGTGAACGTCGTTATCGATCTGTTTGATCTCGTCCACCAGCATACGGCTCGAGATGCGCGTGACGCCCTTGCCCATGACGACGGCCTGGATCGTGCCGTCGCTCGACACCACGGAGCACGCGCGGCCTTCCTCGCGTGCCTCGATGCAGAGCTTCTGCACCACGGTATCGGCCGATACGCCCGTCGGTGAAAACTCGATGCGCACGCCGCGGGCCGGCAGGTTGGGGCGCTCGTTGGAGATATTGCCCGCGCCGTCGAACACGATCACGGCCTCGTAGCGGCCCTGGGCAAAGGCGGCGACGTCGTTGACGAGCGCGGTGCGCGCCATATCGTGAACGTCGCTGGAATACGGATCGTCGGAATGGTCGTACACGAGCTTTTCGTAGCGCGGCGTGCAGTGAATCACGTTGTAACCGTCGACCACCAGCAGCTCGGGCTTGTTGGAGTGCACCGTCGAGACTGGGTCGGCGATAGCCTGCGCAAACGCATTGCCGCCCACGCCGTAGGTCGCGGCCGAAACAATCGGCTTGGCCGAGCCCTCGCCAAAGCGCTTGGCCTTGGACTTGGCACGGTTCTTTTTGGACATGCGCTACTCCTCCCCCATGAGCTCGCCGACATTGCGGCGCAGCCACTCAAAGCACAGCGCCGTTGTCGCCTGGGCAACGTTGAGACTCTCGGTCATGCCGCGCTGGGGAAGCTTGGTCAAAAAGTCGCATTTCTCAAGCACCAGGCGCGAGATGCCGTCGCCCTCGGAGCCCATGACGAGCGCCACGCGGCCCTCGAAGGGAGCATCCCAGCAGCTGCCCTCGGCGTGCTCGGAAGCACCGCCCACCCAAAAGCCAGCGGCCTTGAGGTCGTCGAGCGCACGGGCGATATTAGGAACCTGCGCGATAGGCAGGTGCATGACGGCGCCGGCGGAAGTCTTGTAGCTGCCAACGGTCACGCCGGCAGCGCGCTTGTTGGCAATGATGACGCCCGCCGCGCCCACGACTTCGGCGGAGCGCACGATGGCACCAAAGTTGCCGTCGTCGGTCACATGGTCGAGCACAACGACAAGCGCCGGACCGTCGCCCGCGCGGTCGAGGATATCGGCAACATCAGCGTAAGGGAAGTTACCAACCTCGAGCGCAATGCCCTGGTGAGCGCCATGGCTCGACAGCGCATCGAGCTGCGCACGCGGCACATACTTAATGCGGACACCGGCGGCGTTGAGGTCATCGACCAGACGAGACAGGGCGGCATCGCGCTCCCCGCCCTCAGCAATGAGTGCGCACTTGACGGGAAAGCCGGTACGCAGCGCCTCGGCGGCGGCACGACGACCTTCGATAAACTCGCCCTTGGGGACCTGAACGTTGTCGCGGTTGCGATCGCGCTGAGGACGTGCGGCCTGGGTGCGATCGCGCTGGCCCTTGGAAGCGGCAGCGCGGTCGTTACGGCGAATCGGACGCGAGCCAGAAGCGGCCTGCTTGCCGCCACGAGACGCGCGCTTGCGATTGTCGGCCATAAAGCGACCTCCTAAATACAACTATCAAACGAAACAAAATAAACGACCGCCCATGAATATTAATTCGGGCGGTCGGTACGGGTTTTCCAAGTGCCCGAGATTGCCGTGAAAGAGGAGCGACGCGTACTTGAGTACGCGAGCGACGGTTTGAACGGCAAGGTCGGGTGCTTGGGAAACCCGCAGGGATTAGAGAGTCTTAATACGGGTGCCGGCGGCCGTATCCTCGATCGTCAGCCCGAGGTCCTTGAGCTGGTCGCGGATGGCGTCGGCCAGATCCCAGTTCTTGGCGGCGCGGGCCTCGGCGCGGGCCTCGAGAATCTTGGCAGCGGCCTCGTCCACGTCGTCACCCGTGTAGGCAACCAAACCGGCGGCAACGCCCAGCAGGCCCAGTGGCAACTCGACCTTGGGCTCGGGGAGCTCGACGCCAAGCGTATCGAGCAGCTCGGCCAGCGTGTCGGCGGCGGCAAGCGCGGCGGCCTTGTCGGCAGCGTCGCCCGCCTGCTCCAGGTACTGGTTGCACTCGGTCACAAAGCCAAAGACGGCACCCATGGCACCAGCGGTGTTAAAGTCGTCGTCCATGCACTCCTTAAAGGCGGCACGAGTCTCAGCGGCCTTGGCGGCAAACGCCTCGGCGGCAGCCGCATCGGCATCGGCCGTCGCATGGTCCGCAGCCCAGCGCAGGTTCTCGACCGTACCGGCGATACGCGTGAGCGAGTTCTCGGCACCCTCCAGGCGCTCCCAAGAAAAGTCGAGCGGCGAGCGATAGCTCGTCTGCAGCATCAGCAGGCGCAGGGCGGCAGCGGAGTGCTGCTCGAGGACCTCGGCCAGCGTAAAGAAGTTGCCGAGTGACTTGGACATCTTCTCGCCGTCAACCAGCAGCATGCCCGTGTGCATCCAGGTGTTGGAGAAGCCCTGGTGCCAGGCGCAGGTGGCCTGGGCGCACTCGTTCTCGTGATGCGGGAAAGCAAGATCGGAGCCACCGCCGTGGATATCGATCGGGGTACCCAGGTAGCGATGCACCATGGCGGCGCACTCGGTGTGCCAACCGGGACGGCCCTCGCCCCAGGGGCTCGGCCAGCTGGGCTCGCCGGGCTTGGCGGCCTTCCACAGGGCAAAGTCGAGCGGGTCGTTCTTGTCCTCGTTCTCCTCGATGCGCGCACCCACCATCAGGTCGTCGATGTTGCGGCCCGAGACCTGACCATAGTTGGGATCGCTGCGCACGGCAAAGTACACATCGCCGTTATCGGCTGCGTAAGCGTGGCCCTGCTCGATAAGCGTCTTGATCATGGCGATCATGGGGCCGATCTCCTTGGTGGCGCGGGGGCGCACATCGGGATCGAGCACGTTGGCGGCGCGCATGACGCCAATGAACTTATCCGAGAACTCCGTTGCGACCTCGGCAGCCGTACGGCCCTGCTCGTTGGCGCGCTTGATGATCTTGTCATCGACATCGGTGAGGTTCTGGGCGAACGTGACCTCGTAGCCGCTCGCGATGAGCCAGCGACGAATCACGTCAAAGCTGATGAACGTGCGGGCATTGCCGATGTGGATGTTGTCGTAGACCGTGGGGCCGCACACGTACATGCGGACCTTGCCGGACTCGATGGGCTGGAACTCTTCCTTTTTATGGGTAGCGCTGTTGTAGATACGCATTCGTTACTCCTTAACGGTTTTCTGTAGCAGGCAGACGGCCCAGGCGCCGATTCCCTCGCCCTGGCCTTCCCAACCGAGCTTTTCGGTCGTGGTGGCGGCGACGCCCACGTTTTCGACGTCAACGCCCAGGGCCTGGGCAAGGTTGGCGCGCATGGCATCGCGGTGCGGGGTGATCTTGGGCTGCTGGCAGGCAATGGTGCAATCGGCATCGACAAACTCAAAGCCCAGCTCGCGCGCGTAGTCCATCACGCGAGCGAGCAGCACCATCGAATCAGCACCCTCGTAGGCGGGATCAGTGTCGGGGAATAGCTTGCCGATGTCTCCCCCGCGGCAGGCGCCCAGAATGGCGTCGGCCAAAGCGTGCGCGAGCACATCGGCATCCGAGTGGCCCAGCAGGCCGCGCTCGTAGGGAATGTCGACCCCGCCGATGATACATCGACGCCCCTCCACCAAACGGTGGACGTCGTAGCCGTGGCCAATGCGCAGGTTACTGAACATGGGGAAGGTCCTCTCCCTCGGCCATACGGCCAAGCAGAATCGCGGTTACGGGACGCAGGTCCTCGGGCACCGTCACCTTAAGGTTATCGCGCGGGCTCTGGACACAGCGGACGCGCCCGCCCATGCGCTCGACCAGCGATGAATCGTCGGTACCGATAAAACCCTCGGCGATAGCAGCGGCGTGAGCGCGCTTCATGGCGTCGACGCTAAAGATCTGCGGCGTCTGCGCGGCCCAATAGAGCTCGCGCGGCGGCGTCTCGACGATATTATCGCCGTCGACGATCTTGAGCGTGTCGATCGCGGGCTGACCGCACACGACACCGTCGAGCGAGCGGTCACCCATGAGCACGTCGATAGCGTGGTCGATGGCCTCGGTCGTAATGAGCGGACGAGCGCCATCGTGGATGGCGACATATTCGAAACCCGCCGGAGCCGCATGCACGCCGGCACGGGTGGAATCCTGACGGGTATCGCCGGCATCGGCAAAGCTGATGGGCGTGTCATAGTCAAACGGGTCGATGGCCAGGCGGCGCATCTCGGCACGGCGCTCGGCAGGACACACCACCACGATGTGGCCGACCTTGTCGCTCCGGTCGAACGCGCGGATGGACCAGCTCATGAGCGGACGGCCCGCTACATTGACGAGCTGCTTGCCACCGGGGTTACCAAAGCGCTGGCCGCTGCCACCGGCAACGACCACGGCGCATACGGGCGCCATTATGCGTTCCCCTGTTTGGTGCCCTTCATGCGGTACAGGGAGTCCGCAAGAATGGCAGGGTTGTTGACGCCAAAGTCGCCCAGGCGCTCCGGATCCTCGCTGATGTCGTCCATGAGCTCCTGCAGCGAGCCGTACTCGTCGACGATCTTCTCGGCCACGCCGTCGCGCACGACGGACACGCGCGAAAGCGTGCGCAGGCCCAGCGGCGTCATGACGGAGTCCTCGTCCAGATCGTCGTAGCCCAGAACTGCCGCCACGTGCTGCGGGTCGGACAGGTCCTTAGGCGTCATGCGAGCGAGCTCTGCACGAATCTTCTCGGCATTAGCCTCGGAAGAATCACTTGCATAGTCGCGAATCATCAGGTCGTATTCGGTATCCATGCTGGAGCCGGCGAGCTGCTCGAGCTGCATCTGCACGAGCTTGCCCTGGTTGCCCAGCTTGACGATGCAATCCTTAAGCTCGGTCTTTGCCTGCTGCATGATCTCGAAGCTCGAGAAAATACCGGTAATGTCGGCGAGCGTAACGTAGTCGTCGAGCTCGAGGGCCGTCAGGCGCAGCAGGGAGCGGTCGAGCGACTGACGGGTGGTCTGGAGCGTGGCGACGAGCTGGTTGACCGAGCTCATGATGGTGGTGACGGGCTGGATCTCGTAGCTCTTGCCGTGAACGTACACGTTAACGACGGCACGACGGGCCGAGACCGAGATCACGATGGCATCGGTGAGCACCGACATGCGAGCGGCGGTGCGGTGACGCATGCCCGTCTCGCTCGTGGCAAGCGAGGGATCGGGATTGAGGTGGAAGTTGGCGCGCAGAATCTGGGTGAGGTCACCGTCGATGACGATGGCACCGTCCATCTTGGAGAGCTCGAACAGACGGTTCGAGGTGAACGAAATGTTGAGCGGGAAGCCGTCGTTACCGGCAGCGAGCACGTTTTCGGTGTCGCCGACGCAGATAAGGGCGCCCAGGTGACCGGCGATGATCATGTCGAGGGCGGTGCGGATCGGCTGACCAGGTGCCGTCAGGCGGATGGCCTGTTCCATACGCTTTTGCAGCTCGTTCTTATCCAAGGCATCGCTCCCATCGTATACGCTCCATAAACGCTAAATAGTTTCTCACGGTTTGTCCCCGCGGCGCTTGCGAAATCCGATGCTTACAGAATGAGCGAACACAGCTGAGAGCCCAACCCAAATGGGCTGCTTATGTGGTAGCATCGGGATTCGCATAAATGAGGGAGTAGTCGCGTGACTGGATTCGCCTCCGGTGGCGCGGTAAGTCAACACACTGGCCGATGCGGCCTGGCTTGCCTTAATGAACGAGACTCGTGGCTGTGCGCGCAACGCGTACGCCACGGGTCTTTTTTGTTGCTCCCCTGCCAGAAGTACACGCGGGTTCGCCCGCAGAGAGGGAGCCAGACTATGGGACTCGCCGAGCTCGTGCTGCTCGCCGTTGGCCTTTCGATGGACGCCTTTGCCGTTTCCATCTGCAAGGGCCTTGGCATGAAAAAGATCAACCTTAAGGTCGCCGTAGTGCTCGGCCTGTTCTTTGGCGGCTTTCAGGCCGGCATGCCCGTAATCGGATGGGCGCTCGGCAGTCAATTTATGGGCATCATCGGCCCCATCGACCACTGGATCGCCTTTATCCTGCTCGCCTTCATCGGCGGCAAAATGCTGTGGGAGGCCTTTACCGAGGACGAGGATGAAGGCGACGGCAAGGATGCCGAAAAGATTGACCTGGTCGAGTACCTGATCCTCGCTATCGCCACCTCAATCGACGCCCTAGCCGTGGGCATCTCATTTGCCGCGCTCTCGGTTGACATCGTGCCCGCTGTATCGCTTATCGGCGTCACAACGTTTATCTTCTCCGTCGCCGGCGTAGCGATCGGCCACACCTTTGGCGCGCGCTACGAAAAACCCGCCACCATCGTGGGTGGCGTCGTGCTCATCCTTATCGGCCTCAAGATTCTGCTGGAACACTTGGGTTTTTTGGCGCTGTAAAACACCCTTCAAAACTAAACGTCCGGGCAAGGTCTCATGCAGAGTTTTGCATGAGGCCTTTTCATGCAGACTTTTGCATGTCATACTGATATGCAAAAGTCTGCACGTTAGGAGATCGCCGTGGATACCCTTCCCATCACCACACCACGCCAAGCTGGCGTCTACGTGCGCCGGGCACGCGAGGCGCAAGGGATCACCCGTGCCGTCCTCGCTAAAAAGGCCGGTGTTTCGGAGCGCCTGCTCGCATCGCTCGAGCTAGGAGACGCCACCGGCATTCGACTCGACAAGTTGCTGACCGTCTTTAACGCACTCGGCATAGGTCTCTTCGCGCAAAGCGATAACGACTCCATCGCATCGCCCTCCGAACATCCGACGACGATAGTGAACCTCCCTATCGCGAACTCGAATACCCTGCCAAAGCCAAGCGTAGGCAGACGACCCACTCGACAAGGAACGCCATCTTCCTATGGTGCCTTGCTGGCCCAAATCGCAGCCGAGCAAGGCCTTTCCGGCACTTCAAACCTCTCCTTTGGCTGTAAGGTTGTGAAATAAATGGCAGAGATGGAGCTCGCGACCCTCATTTGTGGCGAAATCGCCGGCACTCTCCGGCAAGACGAGCATGGACTCTGCAGCTTTGCATACGCCCCAACCTATCGCGGAGCACCGTTATCGCTAACAATGCCGCTTTCCAATCGCACGTATGGCCATAACATCGTCCGCCCGTTCCTATTTGGCCTTTTGCCCGACAGTCAAGAGCAGCGTCGCGCTATTGCCACCGAGCATGATGTTGCATCCAACAACCCCGTCGCCCTCTTGTGCCATATCGGTCTTGACTGCGCGGGGGCCGTTCAGTTTTGTCGAGCCGATCAATTAGACGCCGCCCGCGGCAGGGTCTCGGCATACCGCCCGCTTACCAATTCTCAAATCGCTCACAAGCTCAAAGCAATTCGCGATGACGAAAGAGAGACATGGATGGGCTCCAACGAAAGCTGGTCCCTGGGCGGCAATCAAGGCAAATTTGCACTAGCTCGGCATGATGGCCAATGGTGCGAATGTCTAGGGTCATCCCCCACTACCCATATCTTCAAAAATGGTGTCGTTGGGTTCAAACATCAGGCCTTAAACGAATTCGTCTGCATGAAAACAGCTCGGCGTGTTGGCATTCCAACTGCCAACGTCTCCTATTGCACATTTGAAGACGAAGCCGCGCTCGTCGTTGAACGGTACGACAGAATGGTCAATAGCAGCGGAAATATCGAAAGGCTGCATCAGGAGGACTTTTGCCAAGCGCTCGGTGTATTGCCAAGCCAGAAATACACCGCCGACGGAGGACCAACTACACGAGACATCCAAGAACGACTGATTAACACAGTCCCCCACCACATGAATCTTGTGCTTTTTACCTATATGTTGTTCTATAACGCCATTATCGGAGCGCCTGACGCACACGCTAAAAACTACTCGCTCATCCTTGGCAAAGGCACAAACGCGGCGCTCGCACCCATGTACGATGCCGCATCGGGCTTAGCATACGAACGTATGCGGCGAAAAGCGCGCCTCGCCATGAGCGTTGGCGGCGAGAACCGTGTGGGGCGCATCGGACCCAACGCAATTCGCCGATACCACGGTATGGGCGACCCCGCGCTGGAGGCGGCGCTCACCGATGCCGGGCTATCCGAGAAGTTTTGCTTTGCGACCATGATGGACCTCGCCTACGAGGTACCCATTTGCATGGAAGAGGTCATGGACGAATACGCCGACCTGCCCGGCATGGCGGACCTGCGCGAGCATATGCTCGGCCCCGTCCGCGAAAACTGCCAGCGCACCCTCGACCTCATCAAGGCGGATATGGGCTAGACGCCCGCAATTTCCCATTTCCCAAAAGAAGAGAGGGGGCACCTGTCGCAAAGACCGGGTGCCCCCTCTCGTAATGTCATTTGCAATCCGCTAGCACGTGGCTCGGACTGCCGTTAGCGCAACCTTTACGCAGCGAGGCGCTTGAGGACGTCGATGAGCAGCTCGTAGAAGCGCTCGGCAGAAGCGAGCTCCATGCTCTCGTCCGGGGTGTGGACATCGGAGAGCGTCGGGCCCACGGCGATGGCATCCAGGCCGTGCAGGGCCTCGGCAAACAGACCGCACTCAAGGCCGGCGTGAATGGACTCGATTCGTAGCTCGGAGCCAAAGAGCTCGCGATAGCTCTCGACAAAGATGTCGCGGACCGGCGAATGCTCGGCATAGCTCCAGCCGGGATACTCGAACTCAAACTTGGCGTCGAAGCCCAGGACATCGGCCAGCGTCTGCAGGCGGTCCTTGAACTCGTTCTGCAGCGAGGTGATCGAGGAGCGCGGGGACAGCATGATCTTGACCTCGTCGTCAGAGGTGGCAACCACACCGATGTTGGAGGAAACCTCGACGGAGCCGTCGGTGGCGACGTTGCGGCGAATCACGCCGTTAGGGGCAAGACGCAGGGCGCGAATGAGGGCAAGCGCGGACTTCTGGTCCATGGCCTCGACCTCGGCGTCGTCGGCAATCTCGACGGTGCAGGTAAAGCCGGGGTCGAAGACCTCGAGCTCGGCAGTGACGTCGGCGATGATGCCCTTTGCAATCTGGGCCGCGGCCTCGGCGGCAGCGTGGTCGGCGTAGACCAGAACAGCCTTGCACTCACGGTTGATAGCGTTGTCCTTAGTGCCGCCGTTAAAGCTGACGATGGCGGGCTCGCCGGCAACCATCAGGCGGTCGATGATGCGGGCCATGATGAGGTTGCCGTTGCCGCGCTCCAGGTTGATATCGCTGCCGGAGTGGCCGCCCAGCAGGCCGGAGATGTCGAGCGTGAGGGTGCTACCGGTCTTGTGCTCGCGCACGATGGGGCAGGTGTAGGTAACGACGACACCGCCGGCGCAGCTGACGGTAGCAACGCCCTCTTCCTCGGAGTCAAGGTTAATCATGGTGCGGGCGCTAATCTGGGACTTGTCGAGCGTCTCGGCGCCGACCAGGCCAGTCTCCTCGTCGGTGGTGAATACGCACTCGAGGGCGGGGTGAACGATCGAATCGTCATCGAGAACAGTGAGCATCAGAGCGACGGCAATACCGTTGTCGGCGCCCAGAGTGGTGCCGTTAGCGGTGAGGACGCCGTCCTTGACGACCAGGTCGATACCATCAGTCGTAAAGTCGTGCTCAACGGAGCCCAGCTTGTCGCACACCATGTCGATGTGGCCCTGCAGCATCACGGTCGGGGCATTCTCGGCACCGGCAGATGCGGGCTTGCGAATGATAACGTTGTAGACCTCGTCCTGATACACATCGAGACCGCGCTCCTTGGCAAACGCGACCAGGAAATCGCTGATGCCCTTCTCGTTGCCAGACCCACGGGGGATCGCGCTGACCTCCTCAAAGAAATGGAACAGCTGGGCGGGCTCGTAGCCGGTAATCTTGTAGTCCATGGTGCCTCCTTGGCGCAACTGGTTAGACAGTAAGACATGCGACTTGTATATTCCCAGACTTTGCGTGCATAAACCAGTCGAAAACGCCGAGCGCCCTCGCATCATCGGCTAACGGCAAGGAAACGCCACTTTATCAAGATAAAGCATGTTAGACGGGCCGTGCCGAAGGGACGTTGGACCCTTCAACCAACTTCAACGCCTGTTGAACATTAATGCATACACCATTGGTATGTTTGATGAGATTTTTGTCCTCTGTCACGACGTAATCGGCATCAATGCGATTGGCGACGCCCAGCATCAGGTCGTCCTCAAAGTCGTTGTGATGATACTTGAACACAAAGGAGTCGAAGACCTCGTCTGCACCGACCGAGGCAATAATCGACTTTTGCCGAATCAGGCGAACGCACGCCCACGCTGTCTCGTCGGCACCGGCGATGGCTTCGGGAGTGAGAGCCCCCTCACGGCGGGCGTCGGCCTTCATCGTCCTTCCCAGAATGTAATAGACGTCTTTGACAGACAGGGAGGACGAGAAGAGGACGATATCCTCCGCTTCCGCCGCGCGAGAAAGGAGCTCGACTATCGGCCTGGTCGCATTCGTACGAGCGAGAAAGTAATCTAGCCAGACGTTCGTGTCGATCAACAGCTTGAGCACACGTTTCGTTCCAACGCCGCTCATAATTCGATCCAATCGCTGAATCTCTCGCTCATCACTTGATCGTATAACTCGTCGTAATCAAAGGCTTCATCGGGGCTCGGCCTCTGAATCGAGAACCGCTCATAAAAATTCGAAATTAACGCAGCCCCTTCCGAGACGCGGGACGAACTCGCCTTCGATCGTATGTCGTCAGGCAGGACTTCGTCATCATTCTTTTTTGCGACGGGCATATGACCGTTCTCGGTCAAGTACTGCCACAGCTCCCTCACAGCTTGTGACGGCGTCATGCCAATATGAGTCAGTACGGCGTCTCCTGCCTCTTTGAGCTGGCGATCTATACGCACGTTCATCTGAACTGGCCGCGTGTCGAGTATTGATGTAGGCATATCAACTCCTTTGCTATACTGAATCTCAATTTCAGTATAGCACGGCAGATTGAAGAACATTTCAATAGAAACGGGGGCGCCTCCTTATCGGAAACGCCCCCGTTATACAAGGTATGTTTAATCCCTACAGCGCGCCGGAACCGGCTTGCATCATGCCGCCGGGGCCCGAGGTCACGCCGCCGCTCACGGGCGCGGCGTTGCCGGTGTGCGGTGCCGCCGGGGCGGTATCGCCACCGAGCGTGCCCGCCGGACGCGGTGCCGGGATCTCGCCCGTGCCGTGGCTAAAGACAAACTTGCCATCGGCCACGTCGCACAGAACGGTATCGCCCTCGCCCCACTCGCCGGCCAGAAGCTCCTCGGACAGCGGGTCCTCGATGAGCTTTTGGATGGCACGGCGCAGCGGACGCGCACCGTTGGTGAGGTCGGTGCCCTCGGCCACGATCTTGTCATAGGCCGCATCGGTGAGCTTGATGTTCATGCCGTTGGCAATCAAACGCTGGCGTAGGTCGTCCACCAGCAGGTGCGCGATCCTGGTGAGATTCTCGCCCGAGAGCTTCTGGAACACCACAATGTCGTCGATACGGTTGAGCAGCTCGGGGCGGAACAGGCGCTTGAGCTCGCCCATCGCGCGGCCGCGGATCTCACTCGAGGTGAGGCCCTGCTCGCCGGTGGTGCCAAAGCCAACGCTTGCATCCTGCGCAATCTCGCGGGCGCCCACGTTAGACGTCATGATGATCACGGTATTGCGGAAGTCGACCGTCTTGCCCTGGCTATCGGTCAGACGACCCTCCTCCAGCACCTGCAGCAAGATGTTGAAGATATCGGGGTGCGCCTTCTCGATCTCGTCGAACAGCACGACCGAGTACGGATGGCGACGAACGGCCTTGGTGAGCTGGCCACCCTCGTCGTGACCGACGTAACCCGGAGGGCTACCGATGAGCTTGGAGACCTCGAACTCGCTACCGAACTCGGACATGTCGAAGCTGATGAGCGCATCCTTGTTGCCAAAGAGGTACTCGGCGAGCGTCTTGGCGAGCTCGGTCTTGCCCGTGCCGGTGGGACCCAGGAAGATAAAGCTGCCGCCGGGGCGACGCGGATCCTTGAGCGGCGAGCGGCTGCGGCGCACGGCCTTGGCAACTGCCTCGACAGCCTCATCCTGACCGATGATGCGCGTCTTGAGCACGCTTTCGGCTTGCAGCAGGCGACGGCTCTCGCTCTCGGTAAGCGAAGACACCGGCACGCCCGAAGTCACGGACACGATGTCGGCGATCTGGGAGACATCGATGGTGAGCGGGCTGGCGTCGAGCTCGGCGGTCCAGGCGGCCTTGGCCTCGGCGAGCTCAATCTCGGCGGCCTTCTGCTGCTCAGTGATCTCGGCGGCCTTGTTCATGTCGTCGCTCTCGGTGGCCTCCTGCGCGGCGGCCTTAAGCTCCTCCACGCGATGCTCGGCCTCACGCACCGGCTCGGGCGCGCGATTCGCGGCGATGCGAGCGCGGGCACCGGCCTCGTCAATGAGGTCGATAGCCTTATCGGGCAGGAAGCGATCCTGGATGTAGCGGTTGGAAAGGTTCGCGGCGGCCTCGATAGCACCCTGCGTATAGCGCACATGGTGGTGCTCCTCGTAGCGCGGCTTGAGCGCGGTCAGGATCTTGACCGTGTCCTCGACGCTCGGCTCCTCGACATCGATGGTCTGGAAGCGACGCTCGAAGGCCGGGTCCTTGGTGAGGTACTTGCGGAATTCCTCGGCCGTGGTGGCGCCGATAATCTGGAAGGCACCGCGCGCGAGCACGGGCTTGAGCATGGAGCTCGCGTCGATGGAGCCCTCGGCAGAACCGGCACCGATGATAGTGTGCATCTCGTCGATAAACAGGATGACGTCGTCGGCTTCGGTGGCCTCCTGGATCACGTTCTTGAGGCGCTCCTCAAACTCGCCGCGATACTTGGCACCCGCAACGAGGCCTGGCAGGTCGAGCGTCCAGATATTCTGGTTCATGAGGTTCTCGGGCACGTTGCCGGCTGCAATCTGCTGAGCCAGGCCCTCGACGATGGCCGTCTTGCCCACGCCGGGGTCGCCCAGAATGAGCGGGTTGTTCTTGGTGCGGCGCGAAAGAATTTCCATCATACGCTGGACTTCCTTTTCGCGACCGATTACAGGGTCGAGCTCGCCGTCGCGCGCCTTCTGCGTGAGGTTGGTCGCGAACTGCTTAAGCGTATCGGTGCCACTCCCCTTTTGCTGAGAGGCATCCGAGCCGCTAAAGAACGGCAGGCCCGCACCGGGACGACCGGCACCGGCGCCGGCGAGCGGACGCTTCTTGTCCTGGTCCTTGGCGGTGAGTTTCTCGATAGCCTTTTTGATGGAGGCGGACGACACACCCAGGCGCATGAGGATGTCCATGGCCATGCCGTTGCCCTCTTCGACGATGCCGATCAGCAAGTGCTCGGTCGACACGTAGGTCTGGTTGTTCTCACGCGCCACGCGGAACGAACGCTCCATCACGCTAATGACGAGCGGCGTAAAGGCGAGCTTGGCCGCCTCGGTCTCCTCACTGGGCTCGGGAACCGTGGTCTGGACCTCTTTGAGAGTATCCATGATGTCATCGTAGGAGATGTCGAGCGAACGCAGCGCCTCGGCGGCAATGCCCTCGTCCTCCTTGGCAAGCGCGAGCAGCAGGTGCTCGGTGCCCACCTTATTTGAATGAAGATCGAGCGCCTCCTGTTTGGCCATCGACATGACCTTGCGCGCTCGATCGGTAAATCTATCTAACATGCTCGTTTCCTTACATGAGTTCATCGAAATCAAAACGCCCGCCCGTCGGCGGCGCTTTTGTCTCTTTACCCACAGGTTGTCTATGTTAACAGCTGGAGGAATATCTATAAACCCGGCTCACATGAATGCAGGTTATGACCGCATCGCGGGACTCACCGCGCGATGCGCGACAGGCGCCCCGCAAGAGAAACCCTAGGCGTCTTTCACCACGTCGGGACTCGTCGCACGCGATGCGCGATAGGCATCGGCCTCCTTGGAGACGCGTTCGAGCAGCTCGGATGTATCGACGCCCTCGACTTGCGCGACCGTTTCCACCGTCTGCATGGCGACCGCCCTCAGGTACGCGCACGCGCTGTCCCCCAGCTGCTCGAGGTCTATCTCCTCGCCGCCCTCCCGGGCAAAGCCGACCGCCATCACAAAGCCCATGATGCCCGAGACCAGAAAGCCCACCGCAAAGCTCGAATCTGCCTTGAGCTCTTCTCCGTCGGGGTGGACGATCTCTCTCACGCGGTCGATGATGATCGTATGGATGCCCTGCACGACCTGCTCGGCGGCACCCGCCCTCATGGTGATGACGATGCGCCGCAGCAGGCAGCGGACGTCGCGCCGGTCGAACGCCGAAAGGTCGCCCTCGCTCGAAAAATGCCAGAGGACATCGGTGATGAGCTCGTTATCCTGCAGCAGCTGGGCTATGGCGATGGCGACGAGTTCATCGAAATCGTGAAAATAGTAGTAAAACGTTCCGCGATTGCACTGGGCGACGCGGGTCACCTCGCCAACCGACAGCTCGAAGATGCTGTTGTTCTCGATGAGCTCCCAAAACGCCTCGATGATACGGGTGCGCGCATCGGGCGCATCGGCGTCCTTACGCGGTCTCGCCATGCGCCTCACCGCACCCCTGCGCCTTGGCGTTCATGATGAGCATCTGAAGACGGTTCTCCACGTTGGCGAAGCTCACGTCGGGATCGTAGTCGAGCGGCAGGAACTGCGCCGTGGGATACTGCTCCTTGAGCGCATGGATGAGCCCGCGCCCCACGACATGGTTGGGCAGACACCCGAACGGCTGCAGGATCACGAAGTTGCGGCAGCCGCGCTTGGCGTGCTCGAGGATCTCCGCCGGAATCAGCACGCCCTCGCCCGCATCGAACGTATGGTGCAGGATCTTATCGCTCGCGCGCACGAGCTCGGGCATGCGCGTCGGCGGCTCGTAGAGCGGGCTCGCCGCGCCCAGGCGGTCGCAACGGTCGTGCGCGAGCTCGAACAGGTTGTCCGCCGTGGCGTACCAGGCCTTTTCGGGCAGCGACAGGTCGACGTGGAACTCGCGCGACTGCGCATGCTTGTAGAAATAGGTCTTGCGGATCACGTCGGTCATGCGCGCCTCGATGACCTCGAGCCCGTTGTCCTCGAGGTAGCGCTCGATCTCGTGGTTGGCGCCGAGATGGAAATTGAGCAGGTACTCGCCCACGATGAGAACGGTCGGATGCGGGTTCGAGCGGTCGTACGGAACGGCGTCCATGATCGCAAGCGCGCGTTTGAAGCCCGTCGCCTGGCCTCTCAGCCCGGAGCGCTCCATGCCCTCGATAACCTCATCGAGCGCGCGGTCGAACGCAGCGTCCGCCGCGCCCTTCTCGAGCTCGTAGGGACGGATGCGCCTAAGCATGGCCTCGAGGGCATCGATCATGGGAAGACCGTAGGCGATCTGGATGCTCGGGCCAAGGCCGAGCTTGAAGCCCGGATGCGCATTGTGGGCATCGACGTCGTCGTTGGTGAGCACCGGGACATAGTCGTATCCCGCGTCGTCGAGCGCGCGGCGCAGCAGGGGCATGTAGTGCGTCAGGCGGCAGTCGCCGATATACTTGCCAGTCACCACGGCGACGTCGTGCGGGTCGTACTTACCGCTCTTGAGTGCCGCGAGCGCCTCGCCGATCACGATTTGCGCGGGGAAGCAGATGTCGTTGTGCACATAGCGTTTGCCCAGGCGGATGGCATCCTCGCGCCCGATATCAAGAGCCTCGGCGCGCACGCCCTGATTGCGCATCGCCGCGGTCATGAGCCTGCAGAACGCATGGGAGGTGTTGGGGACCAGCGCGATCTTGTCGTGCCGGTCGCGCTTGGTGTACTTGACCTTATACGGGTCGTCGAGCGGATGGACCGCGTGCACCCGGGCGCCCTCGGCACGCTCCTCCGCGCGACGACGGTTGACCGACTCGATAAACGAACGCACGCGAATGCCCATGGGACCGGCGACGTCGCTCTCATCGAGCTTGATCATCATCGGAACCTTGGAGCCCATCTCGCCCATCATGCGCGCGATCTCGTCGGTGAGATACGCATCGTGGCCGCAGCCGAAGCTGCCCATCTGCACGAGCTCGAGCTCGGGCGTCGATGCGACGATGACCGCGCACGACAGCATGCGCGCATGGTAGTTGTTCACGATGTCGATGCGGCTGTTGGAAAGGTCGACGTTGCAGACCCCCGGCACCGCATCGGGCGTCAGCACGGGGATGCCGCGCTCAGAGAAGAGCTTGGGCAGCCCGTGGTTGACCAGCGGGTCGTTGTGGTACGGGCGCGAAGCGATCACCACCGCGTAGCCGCCGTCCTCGCGCAGGTTCTCGAGCACCTGCCTGCCGCGCAGCTGCAGCTGGTTCTCAAACGTCTGCTGCGCGCGGTCCGCCTGCTCGGTCGCCTTGGCAACCAGGTCGGCATCGATATCGAAGGTCTCTTTGCACCACGCCTTGAGCTGGCGGTTTCGGTCGCCCTCGTCGTACCAGTGGAACAGCGGCGTATCGAACGGAACGCCGAAACGCTCCTCCGGGTTATCGGAATTGCGCATCACGTAGGGGTATCCCTTTACGACGGCGCACATCCACTCGCTGGTAGAGGCGGTGTTTTCGGTGGGCACCGTCGTGATGATGGGCATGAAGATGCGGTCGACGCCGGCGTCGACGAGATTGCGGATGTGCCCGTGGACGAGCTTGGCCGGGAAGCACACGGTGTCGGATGTGACGTGCGCCAGACCGCGCTCGTACATCGCCTTGGTGCTGCGTCCCGAGACGCGCACCTTAAAGCCGAGCGTGCTGAAGAACGTCGACCAGAACGGCATGGTGTCCCAGAACTCGAGCACACGGGGAATGCCGATCGTGACATCGCGCCCCCCGCAGACGAGAACCGTGGGGTACGACTCGAACAGCAGCTTCTCGCGGTCGACAAAGAGATTGGGGGCAGCCGCGGTCCGGTCGCGCCCCGTGCCGGGCGCCTGTGCCTCGCAAGCACCCTGCGGACGCAGCTCCTCCGCCGCGGGAACCTTGCGCACGAGCTCATCCCATGAGATGGCGCCGCCGCGCGGGCAGCGATTGCCCGTGACGTAAAGCGAGCCGTCGCCAAACGCCACGACCGCGCGCTGGCAGCGGTTGTTGCACCGACGGCAGGTAACGCCGCCGAACTCGCGATGCTCGAAGCGCTCCACGGCATCGAGCCCGATAAACGACGTGCCGGCGTCGCCCTTGCGGCATTCCTCGCGCGCGAGCAGGGCGATACCGATAGCGCCCATCAGCCCCGGGTGGGGCGCACGCGTGACGGGTTTGCCCAGATACTGCTCGAATGCGCGCAGCACCGCGTCGTTTCGGAACGTGCCGCCCTGGACGACGACTTTGTCGCCCAGACGGTTGAGATTTGAAACGCGAATGACCTTGGTGAACACGTTCTCGATAATCGAACGGCAGAGACCGGCCATGATGTCGCTCGGACCCTTACCGCGCCGCTGCTCGGAAACGACGCTGCTGTTCATGAACACCGTGCAGCGGCTGCCGAGAACGGCGGGGGCTTTGGACGAAAATGCCTCGGTCGCGATATCCTCAACGGCTATTCCGAGGTTTTTGGCAAAACCCTCGAGGAACGAGCCGCAGCCCGCAGAGCACGCCTCGTTGACGACGATATCGGTCAGCACGCCGTGGTTGAGCCAGATGGCCTTCATATCCTGTCCGCCGATGTCGAGCACGAAGGTCGCATCGGGAACGCATGTACACGCGGCGCGGGCGTGCGCGACCGTCTCGACCGTATGGTAGTCGGCGTGGAACGCGCGCGCGAAAAGCTCCTCGCCGTATCCCGTGGTGCCCACGGCATCGATCGCAAGCGTGACTCCCGCTGTCTCCCAGCGGTTCTTCAAGCTGACAAGACCCTGTTGGGCGACGTCGAGCGGTCTGCCGTTATTAGACGCGTAGAACGAATCGACAAGCTCACCCGCCTCATCGACCAGGGCGAACTTGGTCGTCGTGCTCCCCGAATCGATACCGAGCGCCACACGCACCGTCTCTCCGGGCGCATACGCATCCGGACCCTTTGCCGGCGTCTCTTTGCCATGGCGTGCCGTAAAATCCGCCTGCTCGGCAGGTGTGGCAAAAAAGGGCTGGGCAAGACGTCCCTCCCCGCTTGCGGGCGCGACCGTCTCGAGCTTATCCAGCCGGACAAAAGCGTCGGGAAGGTCGATCGGTTGGGACGATGCGAACATGTCGGTCAGCGACAGGGCGGCACCGCGCGCGACCATGATCTGCGGATCGCGCGGGACGATAACCTGATAGTCCGATAGATTCAGTTGCTCCCGGAACACGCGGACCAGCGTGGGGTTGTAGGCGAGCGTACCGCCCTCGAAGATTACCGGCGGCTCGATGTCGATACCCTGGGCCAGACCGCCGATCGTTTGGCGGGCGACCGCGTGAAGCGCCGAAAGCGCCAGGTCGGTGGTAGGAATGCCCTCGTTGAGCAGCGGCTGGATATCGGTCTTTGCGTACACGCCGCAGCGGCCCGAGACCTCGTGGACGGTCGTTCCCCGGCTTGCGAGCTGCTCGAACTCGCCCGATTCGGTGCCGACCCCCATGAGCTTTGCCATCTCGTCGATAAATGCACCGGTACCGCCTGCGCACGAGCCGTTCATGCGCATGTCGGCAACCTCAATGTCTCCCTTATCGTTGGTGCGGAAGAAGATCATCTTGGCGTCTTGGCCGCCCAGCTCGATGGCGCAGCGCGTCTGCGGATAGAACCTGCTGATCGCGAGCGCGTTGGCGACCACCTCCTGAACGTACGAGGCGCCCAGCGCGGTCGCGATATCGCGCGCACCCGAGCCGGTCACCGCAACGCGCAGCGACTCATGGGGAAAGCGCTCGGCGAGCTCGCCGAGCATGGCGCGCACGCTCGCTGTCTGACACGCCCCGTGGCGGCGATATCCCCACCACGCCTCGGTCATATCCTCGTGCATCGCGTAAACTTTGGTCGTCGTCGACCCTACGTCCAGTCCTACTAGCAACGCCATGATGCTCCGTCTCTCGCATTTTTCCTGCTAGAGATATACCACTCTACGTAATACAACAGACTGTTGTATTTAAACTCCGTATAAAAAGCGGCTGCCGAAACGCTTCAGCAGCCGCCGAATGCACCAACAGATTGTTCTGCGCGCTAGCACGTCGGGCAACGGAGCAGCACGGGCCCTCCGGTCATGCGCACCGCTCACGCCCGCGATGTCGCCGAGAGAGCTATCCACGCTTAGGGCTCCAACCAAGCAAGTCGCCCGCGCTCAGCAGATCCCTAAGCGAGCTACTCGCACTCAGGAGCCATAGCCTGCTCCAAGAGCTCGGCATGCTCCTCCTCGAAAACCGTCCCCACAGGGAAGGCGCGGCGGAAGACAAAACGAGCAACCGGACCGGCCACCAGCAGGTTCCAGGGCAGGGCCATGATAAAATTGCGCGGGATGTTGATGAGCCACATCATCGGCAGCATCTGCAGGTTTGCGAGCGGGCCGCCGGGCATATGGAACAGGCCCTCGCACGCACCGTAGAGCGACATGATGATAACCATGGGAACGACCATGCAGGAGCTAACGGCGAGCGTCATGGCAAGCGGCGAGCTCTTGCCCGGCGTGACCAAGTACTTAAAGGCGAAACCCTTGGCGAGCGGGCTGGCGACGAACCAGTCGCAGCACATGGCAAAAATATAGGCAACGGGGAAGCCGAGCCACGCGGCGGCAACAACCTCGCCGTTGATGGCCCCATGCTGCAGGGCAACGTTGTAGATGCTCATCCAGAGCACCATGCAAAAGCACATGATAAAGGTGAACAGCAGGCTCTCTCGTTTGTTGATAGGCATGAAGGGCAGATTCCTTTCCGTGTTGCGTCGCGGCACCGCCAACAAAAACGGGCGGGCAAGATGGAGTTACTGGGACTTCATCTCGCCCGCCCGTGGTACGTGCGTCTGCGACTACTTATGTGGTGGAACCAGCCTAGCACGAAACGCATGCGCTTCGTAAGCGTTGAGTTTATGAAGATGCAGGGCACCGATAATCCCCCGACCCCATAAGTTGCGGTGGAATACGGACTGTTTTGACCCTTTAAGCAGCAATTCAGTCCCTATTTCACCGCAACTCATTTGGTGCAAAGTAACCTGTCCCCCTTGCACCAATTAGCTGGTGTGGCGCCAGCGGGGGTCGGTGAGGGTTCTCGCCACGCCCAAGCCAACGGGCAGAAACGCCACGATGAGCACTGCACGCACAAACCAGCCGAGCATATTGACCGTGTCGAAGGTGCACATGTAATACATAGAGCGATAGAGATACAAGCCCGGCACCATAATGACAATCGAAGGCACCGTGAGGGCGATGCGCGGGTAGGTGAGCTTGACTTCAGCCAAGCTTGCGAGCAGCCCCGATACCAGCGCGCCGATAAACGCTGCTGCCTCGGGAGGCATTCCCGTGCTGAGGCCCAGGAAGGGAATCATCGTCGGCGCATCGACAAGGGTCAGACGCAGGGTATTGGACACGGCGCCGATCAACCCAGCTGCCGCGGCCATCTTTACCGGGCTGTTGAACATCACCGAGAAGCCGAATACGCCAACGAAGCTCATCACCACGCGCAGGAGCGTAAGGGCAAGCGGCGAAAGGCCCAGTGGGGCAAAGTCGTCCGGCGCTAGGCCAACACACTCGGCAACCATCCAACCTACGAGGGTCGCCATCACAATAATCGATACGGCATATGAAAGGCGCTCGATACCGCTTCGCATGTCGAGCTTAGCGATGTCGAGGCCTGCCGTAATGAGCGGAAAGCCGGGAATCACAAAGAGCATGGCGCCGATATAGCCTTCTTGGTGCGACATTGCCCCCGGTATGACCTGGCCAAGGCCGAGCAATGCCAGCAGATACGAAACGCAAGCGAGCGCAACGCCGGTCGTCAGCGCGCTGAACTGACCAAGGCCCTGCTTGAGAATATGGGAGCGGGCAAAGTTGCCGACACCCGCGCCTACGAACGCGCATGCCATCTCAATAGGACCGCCACCAAGTAAAAAGACAAAGGCGCCACAGGCGCAGGCCGCCGCAAGGCCCTGTTGCCAAGGCGCGTAATCAGGTTTTGAACTCTCAACGGTCTTGAGCATCTCGTGATACTCGTGCACCGTGAAGCGACGACCATAGGTCTCGATTTCCTTGAGGAAACTCTCCATCATCCAAATGCGATGGGTATTGACGCCCGTTGTGGGCAAGCTGACGACCTCATTAAAGCAGTGGCCATCTTCGATGCAAGTACACTCAAACGACAGGAGACTTAAGTCAACGTGGATGGTCACACCGAGTACGGCGGCGACGCGATTCATGGTATCGCGAACACGCCAGGCACCCGTTCCGCTCGCGAGCATAAGCATGCCGGTTCGGCAGATGATGGATGATTTATCGGTGAGCGGCGCATCGACGGCAAGCTCATCGCCTGCCGTCACGATCTGGTGCCAGTCAGTTTTCATATGGAGCGCGCCGGCACGAACACCGTGGTGCATGGGGGCTCTCGAAAGCAGCGAGTTAAGGCGCGAAGACTGTGGGGGCTCCGTTGATTCGTCCTCAATCTCATCAGTCTCTTCATCGACCAGATCAAAGGAATCAAGCGGCGCTGGCTCGCGACGGTCGATCAGCTCCTCGTCCTCATCATCAAAGTAATTGAACTGATCGAGCATGTCCTCTTCGATTGCACGCTCGCTCGCATCGTCCATCCCGGTGCTCCCTTCCTATCGACTAACCCCCATCCTAGACAGCGACGGCTAAAGGAAACATAAAAGAGACGGCTGTCATGCGAGCCATGCGCGCAATAGCCATTGAGTAGTCATTGGGGACGTTCTTGAATGACTAGTCGTTTAAGAACGTCCCCAACGACTAGTCGTTTAAGAACGTCCCCAATGACTACATCGATGTTTTGGCAACGACAGAGCGAGCGGGCCGCATTTGAGACAAGGTGACGTGAAACGAAAGGGCGCAGACCTTCTGGTCGCGCCCTTGAAGTTGAACGTCAGATTGTCCAAATGCGGCCCGCGCAGCGTCGGGCCGTTACGCGGTTCGTAGAACCGCGTAACCCCCTAGTACATCTTTGCGCCGGCAGGGATGGAGGCATCGAGCTGGATCAGGTTGAGGCGCTCCTCGCCCTCCTCCTCGTGGATGGCGCTGATGAGCATGCCGCAGCTGGGGATACCCATCATCTTGCGCGGAGGCAGGTTGGTGATGGCGAGCAGGGTCTTGCCGACCAGGTCCTCGGGCTCGTAATAATCGTGAATACCGGAGAGAATGGTACGGTCGGTGCCGGTACCGTCATCGAGCGTAAAGTTCAGCAGCTTCTTGGACTTCTTGACGGCCTCGCATGCCTTGACCTTCACGGCGCGGAAGTCGCTCTTGGAGAAGGTATCAAAGTCGACGAACTCCTCAAACAGTGGCTCGACGGCAATCTTGGAATAATCAACCGTGGGCTTGAGCGGCTTGACGAAGGGGCTCGCGGTGTTGCCGGCCTCGGCAGCCTTGGCAGCAGCGGCACCGGACTGGAAACCCTTCTCGGGCTTCATGTGCGGGAACAGCAGCACGTCGCGGATGGAAGCCTGGTTGGTGAGCAGCATGACCACGCGGTCGATACCGATGCCGATGCCGCCCGCGGGAGGCATACCGTACTCGAGGGCGCGCACGTAATCCTCGTCGTACTCCATGGCCTCGTCGTCGCCGCCGGCCTTCTCGGCCATCTGGGCAGCGAAGCGCTCGGCCTGGTCGACCGGATCGTTGAGCTCGGAGAACGCGTTCGCGTACTCGTGGCCGGCGATGACCAGCTCAAAGCGATGGGTCAGGCGCGGGTCATCCTCAAAGCGCTTGGCAAGCGGGCTAACCTCGATGGGGTAATCGCACACGAAGGTGGGGTTGACGATGGTGTCCTCGCCCAGCTCATCGTAGATCTCGGCGATGATCTTGCCGGCGGTCCACTCGGGCTTGATCTCCAGGCCCTTCTCACGTGCGGCGGCAGCAAGCTCCTCAACCGGCGTGTCGATGGTGACCTGCTTACCAATCACGTCAGAGACGATATCGGTCATGGGGCGACTTGCCCACTCACCGGACAGGTCGATAGTCTGGCCCTGATACTCAATAACCTCGGGGTTGCCGATAGCCTTGTTAGCGGCCTTGATGACGCCCTGGGCGAGCGCCTTCATGCCCTCGAGATCGGAGAAGGCGCGGTAGGCCTCCATCGTGGTGAACTCGGGATTGTGGGTAAGGTCCATGCCCTCGTTGCGGAAGATACGACCGATCTCGAACACGCGCTCAAAACCACCGACGATGCAGCGCTTGAGGTGCAGCTCGGTGGCGATACGCAGGTAGCACTCCTGATCGAGCGCGTTGAAGTGCGTGATGAACGGCTTGGCAGTAGCTCCGCCCTGGATGGTCTGCAGGATGGGGGTCTCAACCTCCATGTAGCCATCGGACTCCATAAAGCGGCGGAACGTGGAGAGGATCTGCGAGCGCTTGCGGAAGGTCTCGCGAACGTCGTCGTTGGCGATCAGGTCGACATAGCGCTGACGATAGCGGGTCTCCTTGTCGGAGAGACCGTGGAACTTCTCGGGCAGCGGGCGAACGGCCTTGGACAGCAGCGTCGCACTCTTGGGAGCAACGGAAAGCTGGCCACGCTTGGTGCGCACGACTACACCGGTCACGCCCAGGATATCGCCCAGGTCGAGTGCCTTGAGCGTGTTCCAGGCGGCCTCGTCCATATCGTTGATGCGGCAGAACAGCTGGATCTCGCCGGTCGCGTCGCGCACGACGATGAACATAATCTTGCCCTGACCGCGCTTGGCGACCACACGGCCGCCGATCTTCACGACGTCCTCGGTGTCCTCGCCATCGGCGAGCTCGGCATACTTAGTCTCGATGTCGACGACGTAGTCCTCAATCTCGGAGTGCTCGGGATACGGGTTCTGGCCCGCCTCGAACAGGGAGGCACGCTTTGCCAGCCGGGTGGCGCGCTCGTCGTTGAGCGTCGATGCCTGATCGGCGGCGTTCTGGTTTTCTGCCATAGTTAGCTCCTCAAACTAAAACGCTCCCCAGGATTCGGTCCCAGGGAGCGAAAACATACCTTTACGCGGGACCGTGGTCTAGCGTGCGATCTTGGCGATGGTGTAGATGCGGGTCTTGCCGGAAGGCGTAACGACCTCGACGGAGTCGCCCTCGCCATGACCAATGATGGCGTGGCCGACCGGAGACTCGTTGGAGATCTTGTGCTCGAGCGAGTTGGTCTCGGTGGTACCGACAAGCGTGACCTCCATGACCTCACCGTTGGGATCAATCAACGAAACGGTGGAACCGATGGAGACGGTCAGATCACCCGTGGTGGCAGCAACCTGGGCGTTGGCGAGAATAGCCTGAATCTCGGCGATGCGAGCAGCATTCTGGGCCTGCTTGTCCTTGGCGGCATCGTACTCGGAGTTCTCCGAAAGGTCGCCGAACGCGCGGGCTTCCTTGATGTCCTCGACGATCTCCTTGGCGTAATCGCCCTCACGCCAAGCGAGCTCCTCGACGAGCTTCTGGCGGCCCTCAGCGGTCAGTACGATCTGGCTTGCGTCCATACGGATATCTCCCCAACTATGATGTAACGATCAACTGTCAACAAAAACGAAAAAGACCGGCTAGCCTGCGGGCAAGCCGGTCAGGTGCTCACCCCAAAGGGATGGGACTACTCTGCGTCCGCGTCGCTGTCCTCTGCCTTCTTTTGCTTGGCAGCAGCGAGCTTGGCCTCGAGCTCTGCGATCTCCTTGTCCTCCTTGGACTCCTCGACCACAACGTCCTCGGCCTGCTTGGTTTCGCCCTTATCGTCGCCCTCCATACCCTCGCGGATATTCTTGACGGTAGAGCCGAGGGACTTACCGAGCTTCGGCAGGTTCTTAGGCCCAAAGATAATCAGGACAACAACGAGAATAATGATGAGCTCAGGAGCCCTCAGTCCAAACATGTAGACCTCCACAATACAGCGAGACAAGCTCGAATGAGTATACCGCGGGTATCGCGGTATCACAACAATAGCTAAAAAAAGGGACCGCAAGAAGCGGTCCCTCCTCATGCTCTGGTCGGGTTGACTGGATTTGAACCAGCGACCCCTGCGTCCCGAACGCAGTGCTCTACCAAACTGAGCCACAACCCGTTAGCTCGACTATAGTAACAAAGATTTCCGTCGTGTGCCAGAGAAATTTTTACTTCTTTGGCGCTTCAATGCGAACCGTGTCGGAAACGAGCTCCGTTGCATAAGCCCACCAGCCGTTTTGTTGAGCGGCTGCCGCAAGATTGACTGCCGTGGCGGCGCTATCGCAGAGAGCAAACGAGCAGGCACCCGAACCGCACACGTTTACGGCAACGGTACCGTTCTGCGAACGAAGCCAGTCGAGCACCGTTTGAATCCGCGGCTCCATCTGCGCGGAAATGACACCCAGGTTGTTGTGGACGAGCGCGTAGGCCACCTCTGCGTCTCCCGAGCGAAGGGCAGATGCGATCGCTCCGGGCTTGTCCGCAGGCGCAGGGGTCTCGTCAAAACGTCGATAGGCTTCAATTGTTGAAACGCTTGCCTCGCGCGGCTTGACCAGCACGACGGGTGTCGCGGGTAGTGCGGGGTACTCGGTTGCCAGCACGTCTCCCCCGCCCACGTAAAATGCAGGGCTGGCATGCAAAAAGAAGGGAACGTCAGCGCCAATGCCGCGCGCGATGTTGTCCAGCGCGGAATCGGCACGGTCGATGCCCCAACTCTCTGCCAAGGCGACAATGACCGCCGCGGCATCCGTCGAAGGACCGCCCAGGCCGGCACACAACGGGATGCGCTTCTCGATCGTGATGCAGACATTGGCTTCGCGACCATAATGCTCGGCCATAGCAGCGGCCGCACGATACGCCGTATTCTTTTGCATGGGAAAATCGGATGCCGGAATCGTCTGGACGGTCAGTGCCTGTGTCGGCGTAACCGTAACGGTATCGACAAGACCGACGGCTGCCATCAGGGAATCGACCTTATGGTAGCCGCGGTCGTCGCGCTCGGTATGAACCCCCAGATAGAGGTTGATCTTTGCCGGCGCGGAAAGGGTCAGGGACCAATCGGTCACCGCTAGTGCTCCTCGAGCTGATTGCCGAGCGGAGTAAAAATGTGCTCGCCGCTCTCGGGGTCAAACAGCTCGACCTGGCCGGTGAGAACATCAATATACTGGTAGGACTGACGCGACTTGCGGCCACGGCGCTCGTCGACCTCGACGATAAAGACTGCCGGATGGACGCTCTTGATGGTGCCCATGCGCTCGACGACGCGGGTGCGGCCCATGTTGGCCTTCACCTTAACGCGATCGCCCACCATATCGGTCAGCTTCTCGTGGATGTCGTCGACGTGATTGACTTCCATCTCTTCCATGAACAGGGCCTCCAGAAGGTGCAATTCAAAAAGGGGATAATACCCCTAAGATAGACAAAACTCTAATACTATAGCACCCTGTTGTGGCCATACGCAAGTAGCTAAATAAGCCCCGTCCCAAATTGACTACTTACAGGCTATCGGTGTCCAGGACTATGGTGAATGGACCGTCGTTGACGAGGTCGACCTTCATGTCGGCGCCGAAGATGCCATGCGCTACGTGCTCGACGTCCTCGCGCACAAGCGTCAGGAAGTACTCGTAGAGCTCGTTGGCGACATCGGGGGCGCCGGCATCCGTAAACGATGGGCGGCGGCCGTGACGGCAATCGGCGAACAGCGTGAACTGCGACACCACGAGAACCTCGCCGTCGACATCGGCAAGGGCCAGGTTGGTCTTGCCGTTCTCGTCCTCGTTAATGCGCAAGCCCCGGAGCTTGCCCCACAGCTTATCGGCCTCGGCGCGCGTGTCGCCGTGGCCCACGCCCAGCAGCACCAGATAGCCGCGCCCAATTTTGCCCACGCACTCGCCGTCGACCGTCACGCCGGCGTTGAGCACGCGCTGCACCACCGCACGCACGGCCTACTCCTCGCCCGTCAGTTTGGCGGATAGGTGCTCGAGCGCATGGAATCGATGGCTGATGGCGTTCTTCTCATCCGTCGTCAGCTCGGCCATGGTCTTGCCCGGCGTGTCGACCGGCAGGAACAGCGGGTCGTAGCCAAAGCCGTGATCGCCGCGGCCCTCGTGTGCGATAACGCCCTCGCAGGCGCCCTCACCATAGGTGACCAAACCGTCCGTGTCGATGAGCGCGACGACGCTCATAAAGCGCGCAGTGCGGTCCTCGTCGGCCACGCCCTCCAGATTCACGAGCAGCTTGGCATTGTTGGCGGCATCGTCGCCGTGAACGCCCGCGTAGCGCGCGCTATACACACCGGGCTCACCGTCCAGCGCGTCGACGACCAGGCCCGAATCGTCGGCAATGGCCATAAGGCCCGTCTCCTCCACCGCAGCCTGGGCCTTGATGATGGCGTTCTCCAAAAACGTCGTGCCGTTTTCCTCGGGGTCCTCAAAATCGCCCAGCTGGCCGAGCGCCACAAAGCGAACCTCGGGCATAACCTTGCCCAAAATGGCCTCGATCTCGGTGAGCTTATGGGCGTTGCCCGTTGCCACGACGATGGTCGCCGCCGGGTCGAGGGTGTCGATGTCAATCTTCTCAAGTGCCATGAATGGTCTCCTTGTTCTTATAACAACGCCACACAAAAGGTAATTAGGCTCTCAAGCCCCTCCCCTCGCGCAGCAGCAGCCTTACAGTTCGGCGTTTCCCCAGATAAAACCTGCCAAAATAAACCTGTCCCTTTTTGGCAGGTTAGGCGAGGGCTTGGCGCTGGAGCTCGATGAGCTCGGCAATGCCCTTGTCGCCCAAATCGAGCAGGGCATTGAGGCGCTTGCGGTCGAAGGGAGCCTGCTCGCCAGTGCCCTGGAGCTCGATCATCTCACCGGTATCGGTGGCGACAAGGTTCATGTCGACCTCGGCGTGACTGTCCTCGGAATAATCGAGGTCAAGCAGCGTATTGCCGTCGACAACGCCCATGGAGATGGCAGCCACCTGGCCGATAAGCGGGATGCGCTCAATCTTGCCCGCCTCGACCCACATGGCAAGGGCGTCGTGCAGTGCCACCCAGGCGCCGGTAATGCTCGCCGTGCGTGTGCCGCCATCGGCCTGGATTACATCGCAGTCGACGGTAACGGTGTACTCGCCGAGTGCTTTCATATTGACGACGGTGCGCAGGCTGCGACCGATGAGGCGCTCGATTTCCATGGAGCGGCCCTTGCGGTTGGCATGCTCGCGCTTGCAGCGCTTGCCGGTCGATGCCGGCAGCATGGCGTACTCCGCCGTTACCCAACCGGCCTTGGCGCCCTTGCGCCAGCCCGGCACGCCCTCCTCGATGGTGGCAGCGCACAGCACGCGCGTATCACCAAACTCGGCCAGGCACGAACCGTGGGCGTGCTTCATGACGCCGCGAGTGAGTTTGATGGGGCGCAGCTCATCGGCGGCGCGGCCGTTGGCGCGGTTGACCTGCATGTACTCCATAGAAATATCCTTTCGGCAAAAGAAGGGGCAAGTCTTTGGACGGTAACCCTACATCTATTTCAGTTCGTCGATATCGATATGTTCGATGCTCTTGAGCGGCTGGCCAAAGATAAAACTGCCCGCCACCGCAAACTCGGCAATGTTATCGGACGTCGTTGCAAAACGATGCTGCGGCTCGGCTGCGTCGCCCGCCAGCTGCTCGCGGCGCGTGAGAATATCGGTCAACTCACGCGTGGTCTCCTCGGCGGAGCTCACCACGCGCACTCCGGGACCCAGCGCATGGCGAATAGGTCCCACGAGCAGCGGGAAATGCGTGCAGCCGAGCACCACGGTATCGATGCCGTGGTCGCGCAGCGGTTCAACCGTGGCACCGACCAGCGCGCGTACGGCAGGCGTATCAAAGATGTCCTCGTTCTCGAGCCACTGCTCTTGCAGATGCGCGCCCGAGGCGAGCTCGTGCTCAACGACCTCGACAAAACTCGAGGCAGGGCAGCCGTATACGTCGACGCCGGCATCCAGGTCCTGGATGGCACGCGTGTAAGCTCCTGAGCGAATGGTGAGGTTGGTGGCGAGCACGCCCACCCGGCGCGTGCGGGTGCTGTTGATTGCCGCGCGTGCGCCCGGTGCGATCACACCGATGACGGGGACGTCGAGCACCTGCTGGGCCAAACGCAAGGCCGCAGCGGTCGCCGTATTGCAGGCGATGACCATGATCTTGACGTCGTGCTTCGACAGCCAACGGCCCGCCTGCAGTGCAAACGAGCGCACCTCGTCCTCGGTGCGGGTGCCGTAGGGGCAGCGCTTGGTGTCGCCAAAGTAGTAGACGGACTCGTGCGGCAACGCCGTTGCGATGGCGCGTGCAACCGTCAGACCGCCCAGACCAGAATCGAACACGCCAATCGGGCGCGTGTCACCAGCCAGATTCTCGATATCGGACATTACCTCACCAGATTCTCTCTCGAAAAGATATGGCTCAGAACGATAGGACCGCACTACGAGCGGGCCGCGACGAGCAGCTCTGCCGTTGCCGCCCAGCCATCGACAATCTTGCCGCGCGTGACGTAGGCGTTATCGCAAACATCCAGGAACTCGGGCGCGCCGGCGCTGGTCAAACCGTTCTCGACCAGGCAGAACGTGCCCACGTGGTCAGCCATGTAGAAGTCGGACTCGGAATCGCCGAGCGCCAGCGTCTCCTCGCGCTCGATACCCAGGTGCTCACAGAAACGTGCGATGGCAACGCCCTTGTTGAGGCCGGCGGGATTGATGTTAAACGCGCGGCCATCCTCGACGCGTTCGAGCTCGAGCGTCGTCGGCTTGGACAGATGCGTCAGGTGACCGTTGCAGGCCCAGACCAGGCCGCAGCCGGCCTCGTCCAGGATGGTCTGGACCTCGTCGTCGGGCACATCGCCGCGCATGCCGACGGTGACCTCGCGGTACTTGTAGCCAGTCGACATGTCGTTGTGGTACTCGATCTTATGCGGCCAGCGGGCGAGAATCTTCTCGCACACGCCGGTCTGCTCGATCACCTGATGCGGCGTGAGGCCGCAGGCGGGGTCGTAGGGCATATCGCCGGTCAGATACTCCCAATCGTTGGCCTTGAGGTCGTACATGACCAGGCCACCCATCTCGCCGATGTAGGAGTTGAGGCCGAGCACGCGCGCATCCTCGTGGATCATGGTGCGGTTGCGGCCCGAGGTGGGAACCACCTGGATGCCGGCGCGGGCAAGTGCCACGACAGCCTCGACGAGCTTGGTCGAGGGGTTGCCGTCGTTGTCGCGCAGCACGCACGAGCCGGGCGCGAGCATGGTGGCGTCCAGGTCGGTAAAGACGTACTTAACCTTGGCAAGACGCTCGCGCATCTCGCCCGAAAGCTCAGCGACGGTCGGCAGGGTATTGTGGGACATGGTCACTCCATTACGTAGAAGGGGCTTCTGGTCTTAGGCGGCGCGCCTCGCTTGAGGGGAAACGCGCTTGCAACGGCAGCGCGCTCAGGACGCCGCCCTCATCGCAGTTCATTAGTCAAACTGGGTAACATCGATTAAACGGTTGGCAAGCGAAAGATCGCTCTCGATGGGCACGAACTCATCGCCCACGTGCATGAGCTCCTCGTCGCCCTTTGCCAACAGCAAGACGATGGTGGGCGCATCGGGGCTGACGTATTCCTCACGCGCCGCCTTGAACGCCTCGTGCACAGCAGCCTCGCGATCGAGGATGATCTTGTTTGGGGTATCGTCGGGAACATGCTCGGCAAGCTCGCGACAGACCTTCATCGGGTCCTCGTGAGCCGGATCCTCGTTGGTAAAGATCAGCAGATCAGAATATGGTGCGGCCTCGCGCGGAAGCTGCTCACGGCGCTCCTGTGCCTTGCCTCCAGCGGCACCAAACAGCGCAATGACCGGGCTGGCGGGAAACGCGCGCTTGACCGACGAAAAGAGCGAGCGGAACGAAAGTTGGTTGTGAGCGTAGTCAACAACGCAAACCACGCGGCCATCCTTCGACTCCACGACCTCCATGCGGCCCGGCACACGCAGCTTGGAGAGGCCCTTCTTGATGGCATCGATACCGATACCAATCTCGCGCGCGGCGGCGATAGCGACCAGCGCGTTTTCCACGTTAAAGTCTCCCGCGATACCCAGCAGGACCTTCTCCCCCTCCTCGGGCTCGTCGGCGCTCATGCCATGCAGGTTAAACTCGATGTTGAAGCCGACCATGCGGACATCGCTTGCCCACAGGCTCGCCTCGGGATGCTCGACGCCAACGGTCACCAAGCGCTCGGCCGTCGACGCGGCCTCCAGCACGCGTTCGACTTCATCGGTGCCCAGATTCACTACGGCGGTCTTAGCCTGATCAAAGATCCTGAGCTTGCTCTTAAAATAATCCTCGAAGGTCGGGTGCTCAATCGGCGAGATGTGGTCACGCCCGATGTTGAGGAAGCACGCTACGTCAAACGGCAGGTTCTCGACGCGCTGGTACTTGAGCGCCTGGCTTGAGACCTCCATGACCATGGACTGGCGACCAGACGCGCGACAGTTGGCGATATGGCGCCAGACCTCGGGGGCCTCGGGCGTGGTGTTGGTGCTCTCGTAGCACTCGATACCATCGTCGGTGTTCACCGAGCCGATCATGCCGCAGGACTCGCCCGCCGCCTTGATGATGGACTGGAGCATAAAAGCGGCCGTGGTCTTTCCCTTGGTACCGGTGATGCCCACGATCTTGACGTCATGGTCGGGACGGTCGTAGACCTCGGGCGGCAACAGCGCCATCGCTGTGCGTACGCTATCAACAACCAACATTGCAGCACCGCTCTCCTGCGCCAGCGGCTCCAGAGACTCGACCAGCGACTCTTCGCACACAAATGCGACGGCGCCCGCATCGAGCGCCATGCTCAAAAACGCGGGCTTAAAGGCAGCGCCCTTGCAAAAGAACACGTCACCCGCCGAAACCGCGCGCGAATCAAACGAACAGCCGGTCACGGCGCGCTCGTCAACCTGCTCCGAAGCACGCAGCTCGCCGCACACATCGAGCAGCTTGGCAAGCGTATCGACCGTGGTCACGGTCGCGGAATCCGAATGGTGCATCTTTCACCTTTCTCAGCCATTTGGCAGGGACGGTTTTCATAGTAACTGAAACGTGCTCGCGCAAAAACGGCTCCCGGAGGAGCCGTTACGCACAGGCATTCGTAAGCCGAGACTAGGCAGCCTTAACAGAAGGCTGGCCCTCGTCGATAAAGAAACGCTTGTACCACACCAGGAACACGAGCGGCGTATAGATCTTGCGCTGGAAATCGCCCTTGCCCGCAAAGTGCAGATCGAGCAGGTGCATGAGCTCGTCGGTATTGAAGAACTCGCTTGCCCACGGCGCGGTGAAGTACTCCTTGACGTAGTCGTACCACTTTTGCTCGCGCAGCCAGTAGACGATCGGTACTGGGAAGCCCACCTTGGGACGGGTGGCCCACTCATCGGGCAGCGACTTGTTGGCAGCGTGGCGGAGTACCTGTTTGTTGCCGTTCTCGTTGATGCGGTAGCGGTCGGGAATGTGCTCGGCGAACTCCATGACTTTGCGGTCCAGGAAGGGCACGCGCAGCTCCAGCGAGTGTGCCATGCACATCTTGTCGGCCTTGAGCAGAATGTCGCCCGGGAGCCACATGTTCATGTCCAGGTACTGCTTCTTGACCAGCTCGGGCTGACCCTTCACGCGCGCATAGATGGGTGCAGCGAGCTCGAAGGCGCCATCGCCGGTGTTGTACTCGGGCTTGAGCACGCCGTCGACCTCGCGCTCCGGCCATACCAGAGCCTGTCCCAGGAACGACTTCTCGGGGATCTCGGCACCCTTGACCAGGAAGTTATGTCCCTTGAAGTACGGCATATGCAGCGCCAGGTTACCGAGCGCGCGACGGATGGGCAGCGGCACCATCTTTTTGTACTTGCGCACCGGGACCGTGTCCTCGTAGTAGGCGTAGCCACCAAAGAGCTCGTCGGCGCCTTCGCCCGAAAGCACGACGGTAACGTCCTTGCGGGCCATCTCGGCCAAGAACCACAGCGGCACGGAAGACAAGTTGGACTGCGGCTCGTCCATGTGATACTGGATGTCCTCGAGCGCACCGAAGAACTCGTCGGCGGTAATCATCTTGCGAACGTTTTCGACGCCGAGCTTATCGGAAAGCTCCTTGGCGTAGTTGGTCTCGTTAAAGTTCTTGTAATCGAAGCCCACCGAGAAGGTCTTGTCGGGCATAAGGCAAGCGGCAATATAGCTGGAGTCGACGCCGCCGGAGAGGAAGGAAGCGACCTTAACATCAGCGATGCGATGGGCCTCGACGCTCTCGTGCACAACCTCATCCAGCTCGTCGACGTACTCCTCGAACGGCTTCTCGACGGCGGAGTAATCGCAATCCCAATAGCGCTCGATGTTCATCTTGCCGGTCGGGATGTCTACGGTAAAGTAATGCGCCGGCGGCAGCTTGTAGACGCCCTCGAAGAAGGTCTCCTCGGTTGCCGAATACTGCAGCGTCATGTACGGACGCAGGGCCTTTTTGTTGACCGCCTTGTGGAAGTGCGGATAGTCCAGGAAGCTCTTGATCTCAGAGCCAAAGAGCACACCCGGCGCGCCGTCGCCCGCATCGGCCATGGGATAGTAGTAGAGCGGCTTGATGCCAAAGATATCGCGGGCGCCAAAGAGCTTGTTCTTCTTCTTGTCCCAGATGACGAAGGCGTACATACCGCGCAAGCGATTGAGTACGGCCTCGCCCCACTCTTCGTAGCCGTGCAGGAGGCTCTCGGTGTCGGCGCCGCAGTGGAACTTATAGCCCTTGGCCTCGAGCTCGGAACGGAGCTCCTGGAAGTTGTAGATCTCGCCGTTGAAGACGATGACGACGCTGCCGTCCTCATTGGCCATGGGCTGAGCGCCGGCCTCGGTCAGGTCGAGGATCGACAGGCGGCGGAAGCCCAGGGCAACGCGGCCGTCGATAAACTGGCCGCCCATGTCGGGACCACGATGGACGATGCGGTCCATCATCTTGGTGAGCACCTCGGATTGGTTATCCGTCCCACCGACAAAACCGACAAAACCGCACATATACTATCCCCTCTGCTGTTGCTGGGTATCAAATCGAATCAGTAGCTTTTGAGTATACCCGAGGGCGTAAAGAGGGACGGAATGTTCAGGCAATCTCAACTGAATCAGCTCCGCGCCGACACGCGCCGGTTACCTTTAATGGATATGAGGTGAATGGGGCGATTGTTTTGCTATACTCTCTCCGCACGGGCGATTGGCGCAACGGTTAGCGCAGGTGCTTTACACGCACAAGGCTGGGGGTTCGAATCCCTCATCGCCCACCATTGAATTGGAAACGGTCCTCGAAAGGGGACCGTTTTTGTTTGGCCCGGCGCATGGGATTCGACCCACCAACACGTCTGCCACGAAGGCCGTGGCCAAAAATGCCAAATATGACATTCAACTGGTGACAGTACTCATATTTGGCATTTTTGTCCAAAGGCTCTCCTGGCCATTGCAGATTTATGGCAAAAAGGGTTCCAGACCGTCCAACCATGCATCAAATGACGCACCGACGATCTGGAACCCGTTCAAACTGGCTATGTTTTACTCTCGCTACGCCAAAACGTCCGACAAAATCTCGATCAGGTTGTCCACGTCGGCTTCCTCGCAGACGAGCGGCGGCAGGAAACGCAGCGTATGGGCACCCGTAGCGTTAATCACGGCACCGGCGGCCAGCGCGCAGGCAACAATATCATGCGCATCGCCCGCAGCGTCATCCAGATCGCAGCCGAGCATTAAGCCGCGACCGCGTACCTCGACCACATGCGGTAGCTTGGTGAGCTTTGCCTCCATATAAGCGCCCACCTTGGCAGCATGCTCGCCATAATCGCCGCGCACGAGTGTGGAGAGCGTCGCGGCGCACGCCGCGACAGCCAAGCAGCTACCGCCAAAGGTCGAGCCGTGGTCGCCCGGCTTAAACACGTCGGCGATCTCCTTCTTTGCCACCACGGCACCCATGGGCACGCCATCGGCAATGCCCTTGGCAAGGCTCATAATGTCGGGCTCCACGCCATAGGTCTGGAATGCAAACGGCTTGCCGGAGCGGAAGATGCCACACTGGACCTCGTCGGCGATAAGAACGGCGCCCACCTCGTGTGCCAAGTCGCGCGCCGCCGCCATAAACTCCTCGGTCATGGGGTGCACACCGCTCTCACCCTGAATCGGCTCGAGCATGACGGCGCAGACCTCGCTTCCCAGTTGCTTAAAGATTGCACGCAGCTCATCGACATCGTTGGGCGTGCAGGCCACAAAGCCACCCGGCAGCGGACGGAAACTGTCCTGTAGCCAATCCTGCATGGTAGCGGCAATGGTCTCAAGCGTACGGCCGTGGAAACCGCCGCGCATGCATACGATGGTGTTGCCGCCGTTACCAGCACGCTTGGCGTACAGACGTGCGAGCTTCATCGAGCCCTCGTTTGCCTCGGCGCCGGAGTTGGCAAAGAAGGTCTCCCACACCTGCTCGCCCGCCGTCGGAGCGCCGAGCGCAGCTGCCGTGGTCTCATCGCCGGCGGCAATGGCATCGGCAATCACGCGCGCACCATCTACGTCGTCGTTGGCAAGCTTGGACAGCAGCGCCGCGACCTGTCCACGCTGCTCGATGTAGAAGTAGTTAGACACATGCAGAAGCTTTTTGGTCTGCGCCTCGAGCGCCGAAAGCACGGCAGGATTACCGTGGCCTAGGCTACACACGCCAATACCAGCAAGAAAATCAAGATACTCACGGCCGTCATCGCCGATGAGCTTCATGCCGTGACCTTCGACAAACTCTACCGGCGAGCGACCAAAGGTATGCATAACGTAATGGGATTCGAGCGATTGTTGAGTTGCAAGTGACATGGGATGCCTTTCGTTGAGCGCCGTACGGCGCAGGGCTATGGGTGCAGGGACGCGACGACTGCGGGTCAGCTAGACCGTCTGGAGCTTCTCGACCTCGTCGAGGTTCTCGGTCAGGCGTGCCGCAAAGGTCGAAAGCGGGTGCGGGTGCGTATCGAACTCGTACGCCGTCTCGGTGGAATGGATCACGGTACCGACGCCAGCATCGGTCAGCAGCTCCAGCAGCAGCGAGTGCGGCGTCGTGCCGTTGATGATGTGGGCTCGGAACACGCCAGCGGCAAGCGCATCGACAGCGGCGCGTAGCTTGGGAATCATGCCTTTGTCGACCTCGCCCCCATAGAGCATCTCATTAACCTCGTCGAGCGTCAGGTTGGAGATGAGCGAATCCTTGTCGCTAAAGTCCTTATACAGGCCATCGACGTCGGTAAGGAAGATCACCTTATGCGCGTGGAGCGCCGCCGCGACGGCACCGGCGGCGGTATCGGCGTTGATGTTAAAGAAGCCGCCGTCCTCCCCCGCCGCGACCGTGGCGATAACAGGAATATACTCGCTGTCGAGCAATCGCTCGATATAGTCGGTGTTGGCGTGCGTGACCTTGCCTACGCGGCCGAGCTCTGGGTCGAGTGGCTCGGCGATAAGGGTGCCGGCGTCGCTGCCGGACACGCCCACGGCCAGGTTGCCGTGGTGGTTGAGCGCCGCGACCAGCTCCTGATTGACCTTGCCGCCCAGTACCTCGCGCACGATGTCCATGGTGGCAGGCGTAGTCACGCGCTGGCCGTTCTTAAACTCGACGGGGATGTCGTAGTGGCTGAGCGCCTCGTTGATGGCCTTGCCGCCACCGTGCACGATAACAGGGCGCATGCCGATAATCTTGAGCAGGACGATGTCGCTCATCACGTCACGACGCAGCTGCTCGTCGACCATGGCGGCACCGCCGTACTTGATAACGACCGTCTTACCGGTCAGGTTCTTAATCCACGGCAGCGCCTCGAACAGCAGCTGCGCGGTAACTTCGTTGGATTCGCTCGAGCGGCAATCGCGTGCGAACTTCATAGTCTGCCTCGTCTTTCGTGTAGCTATCGCGCCGTACCTCGTTGCCCGCGATTGCAGCGGGACGCGCGGCACATCGGGAGTCTAGGAACGGTAGTCGCCGTTAATGGAGATGTACTCGTGCGTGAGGTCACAGGTCCACACGGTGGTTGCCGCGTCGCCCGCGCCCAGGTCTGCTGAGATCACGATCTCGGGCGCCTCAAAGCGACGCAGCGCCTCGTCCTCGTCAAAGGGAACGGTCAGGCCGTCGCGGCAGACGGGCATACCCATCATATCGATGGACACATCTTCTTGGTTAAATTGCACGCCGCACTTGCCGAGCGCCATGGCAACGCGACCCCAGTTGCAGTCGTGACCGGCGATGCAGGTCTTGACGAGCGGCGAGTTTGCAACAGCGCGCGCCGCGACATCGGCCTCCTCGTCGTTCGCGGCGCCGGTGACGTTAACCGTCACGAGCTTGGATGCGCCCTCGCCATCTGCGGCGATGTTGCGCGCCAGGCTCTCGCACACCTCATGCACGGCAAAGACCAACTCGTCGAAGGCGTCAGAGCCCTCGACAATGGGCTCGGCATCCGCGGCAGCGCCGGAAGCAAGCATGATGCAGGTGTCGTTGGTCGAGGTGTCGGAATCGACCGTTACCTTGTTGAAGGTCTGTTTGACGGTCGAGAGCAGCAGGGAGTGGAGAGCCTCCGGCTCGACAGGGGCATCGGTAGTGATGACCGCGATCATGGTGGCCATGTTGGGCATGATCATGCCCGAGCCCTTGCACATACCGCCCACCGTATAGGCATTGCCCGCGTGTCCCGCAGCCTCACTGACGTAGGACACGGCGTACTCCTTGGAGTGCGTGTCGGTCGTCATGATAGCGCGAGCGGCATTGGCGCCACCGTGGGAGGAGAGCGCCTCGTAGGCGGCAGGAACGGCAGTCTCAAACGTGTCAATCGGAAGAATCTGACCAATTACGCCCGTGGAGGCGACCAGGATTTGCTGAGGCTCGCAGCCGATGACCTGCGAGGCGATGTTGCAGGTCTCGCGCGCGCAGGCAAGACCGGTCTCACCCGTGGCGGCGTTGGCGTTGCCAGAGTTGATAGAAACACCGGCGATGATGCCATAGCCCTTGTCGGCGCCGCCCAGGTTGGCACGACTCACCTGCACGGGCGCCGCACAAAAGCGGTTAGTCGTAAACACGCCGGCCCCGGGACAGGGTTTATCGGGCACGACGAGCGCGTAATCCAGGCGCTCGGGATTCTTGCGGAATCCGGCATGGATGCCCGCCGCCTTAAAGCCGGCTGCCGCCGTTACGCCGCCCTCTACGGCACGGATCTTGATATCGAACTGCTCAGCATTCATCGTCTTTATGACTCCTTATGTCAAACAAAAAATGGGCATCGGTTGGAGCGCCATGCCAGCCACAATCATGAGACCAGCTTAAAAGTGGCGCCCAACTCGATGCCCGACTACCAAATCGCTAACAATCGAATGTGCTACACCGGGCACGCCACTGTGGGCAAGCCTCGTCGCTCGTCAAAACCAAAGACGATGTTGGCGCACTGGACCGCCTGGCCTGCTGCACCCTTGCACAGATTGTCGATGGCGCCCGTAGCCACCAGAACGCCCGCGCGCTTGTTGAGCGCGAGGCCGATCTGGGCGGCGTTGGTGCCGACGACCGAAGCCGTCTTGGGCTGCTGGCCGGCATCGAGCACGCGCACAAAAGTGCGACCGGCGTAGAACTGCTTGTAATGGTCGACAACGTCCTCAAGGGCCAGCGTGTCGATGGCCTGCGGCGTAAGCGGCATCGTCACCGTGGAGAGCAGACCGCGCTTGAGCGGTGCCAGGTGCGGGGTAAAGACGACGCGATCGGTTAGGCCCAAGATCTGCTCGATTTCGGGCGTGTGACGATGCTTGCCCACGCCATAGGCCTCCAGGTTTTCGTCTGCGCTGCAAAAATGCGTACGGGCGTTGCAGGACTTACCGGCACCCGTTACGCCGCTGATAGCGTCAACGATCACGGGGCCGCTCTGGGCAACCCAGCCGGCGCGCACGGCAGGCGCGGCGGCAAGGCTCGTCGCGGTGGGATAGCAACCGGCGCAGGCGACCAGCACGGGCTTGCCGTCGGCGTGGTCGGATGCGGCGGTCTCCAAGTCCTGGCAGAACAGCTCGGGCAAACCAAAGGCGCGAGTCTTGAGCAGCTCGGGGCTCGTATGCTCGGCGGCATACCAGGCCTCAAAGGTGGCCGGATCGCTCAGGCGATAGTCGGCCGAGAGGTCAATGCAGGAGACTCCCGCGGCAAGCAGGGCGGGCACCTGTGCCATGGCAGCCGTGTGCGGCACGGCCAAAAAGACAGCGTCGCAGGATTTAAGCTCGGGAGCATCGTGCGTCGTGAAGACAAGATCGCTCACGCCGGCGAAACTCGGATACACCGCGGACAGCGGCTGGCCGGCATCGGCGTTGGACGTGATGGCGACAAGTTCAAACTCGGGATGGCCGAGTACGAGGCGAATGAGCTCGGCACCGGCATATCCTGCCGCACCGACGATTCCAACCTTTAAAGACATATCAGACTCCTTGTCTGCAGTTATGCACCAATGCGCATCCCGCAGCCGTCGTTATGAAGTGGGTTGAAACTTTAGCACCAAAAGATGCATATCTACGCAAATCTTTTGCATATTCATGCATTGAAACAGTCCCGACACATTCACTCGAAGGAATTGACAAATAAATGCGGGCCCCATATTGCCCAGTGCGCCTTACGGTGACGTTGCAATGTGGGGCCCGCTACATGCGAGAATTTGAATTGTCGAAGCTTGCTGAGAGACTCGTTTAGAGCTCGATCGACACCCATTCGTCATGGTTGCAGATAAAGGCCTCGGGTTCCTCCACGCTAAAGAAGACGAGCGTGGGATCGCCTGCGCCCTCGTAGTGCTCGCCTAGGCGCTCCAGATGCTTCCAGCCGGCCTCGCGCATATCGGGAGCGGCCTGGTCATCCAGACCCGCACGCCCGCGCAAGATGAGCCAGCCATGGCCCGGCCACCAACTCGTGGCCTCAAAGCGTTGATTTTGCAGCAGCTCTTGCCACACATCTTTGGTGCGCGCCGTTACAAACCACAGCTTGCCGTCCTGAATCTGCGCAAACGAAAACGGACGCACATGCGGCTGTCCGTCAACGCTCGTCGCCAAATACCATGCCGGCACCGACGTCAGATACTCCAACACCGTATTCAATCCGTCCATGTGTCCTCCTGATCATCCCATGTGCCCAAAGTAGCTAAAATAGCCCCGTCCCAAATTAGCTGCCCTAGGGTTAAAGCTCCAGGCGCTCCTCGCTGCCATCGATATCACAGAAGCGGGCGGCGATATTGCGCACCGAGAAAAACGCAAGGCGACCGTCGTTGGCGCCCTCGTGGTCTTCGCCGATGCCCACCATGTGCTTAAAGCCGGCTTGGCGCACCCGGTCGCTCACGACCGCGTCGTCCTCGAGCGCGGCCTCGCCGGTCAGCACAATCCAACACTCCCCCGGTTTCCAACCCGAAACCTCAAACTTGGGGTTCGCGCTGAGCTCGGCCCACACGTCCTTATCGCGCGAGGTGCAAAACCACAGCTTGCCATCATCGACTATGGCAAACGAGAACGGCCTCACGCGCGGCTGATGTCCGTCCGTCACGTCGATCGTGGCGAGATACCACGCCGGAATACGCCTAAGATACGAACAGGCGCGCTCGAGCTGCGCCGTGCGGTCGTTGTCGGTCATAGGGACCCCTTTCCTGCGCTCGAATCGCGCCTAAACAAGTTGAAGATTGATGACGATGACGCAGATGAGCAGCAACGCCGTCACCACCGCCGCCAACGCATCGCCGCGGCCAAATGTAAGCGCATGCAGACGTGTGCGGCCCTGCTCGCCATGATAGCAACGGGCATCCATGGCGGCAGACAGCGTTTCGGCATGACGGAACACGCCCGTGAACAGCGGAATCGCCACACTGCCGAGCATACGCACGCCGCCGAGCGGGCCTCCCGTCACGCGCGCACCGCGGCTCGCCTGCGCATCGGCCGTCTGCTTCATCTCGGTGGCAAACTGCGGCATAAAGCGCAGCGCGATACCCATAATCATGCCGAGCTCGTGCGCAGGAAGTCCCACACGCGCAAACGGCGCGAGCAGGCGCTCAAAGCCCGCGGTGAGGTCGAGCGTCGGTGTGGTGAGCGTGATAGCGCTCATACCGGCCATCATCAAGGTCAGGCGGCACGCCATAAAGGCGGCGGAATGCAGCGAGCCCTCGCTTATCTGCAAAAAGCCGAGCTGCCACAGAATGCGCCCGCTCTGGTCGGAAAACAGGTTGAGCACCGCGACCACCGCGACAATCGCCAGCAGCGGTGCCATCGATGACAGGACGCGACGAGCCGGCACCCGGGACACGGCATAGATCAGGACAACGAAGATTGCGATCGGGACCAGTCCGCGGAAGCTGCTGACCGTGAGTGTCGTGATCAGAAACACAAAGCCCAAGAGCAACTTAGTTCGCGGGTCCAGGCGGTGGATTGCACTATCGCCGGGATAGTAGCTACCAAACGAAAACGCCTCCATTAACAGCCCTCCTCTCGCGTGACCGTCTTGGATTTAGCCTTGTCCGCGACGTTAGAAGGACCGTCCGAGCGACCGATTAGCAGGTCCACCAACTCGTCTGCCAGCGACTCAACCGTATAGAGGCCGTCAAAGCGCAGCGGCACGCCTGCCTTCGCAAGCGCCAGCGCCATGCGCTGAGCGGCAGGTACGCCCAAGCCGATTGATTTAAGCTCATCCGCATGCGCAAACACCTGAGCGGGCGTGCCCTCGGCAAACACCGCACCTTTGTTCATTACGACGATACGGTCGCAGCAATTGGCTAGGTCATCCATACTGTGTGAGACCATGACGACGGTCAGGCCCCCATGGTGAAGTCGATCGATGAGCTCCAGAAAATCACTGCGCGCCGCCGGATCGAGCCCCGCCATGGGCTCATCGAGCACCAGGACCTCGGGCTCCATGGCAAGCACGCCAGCAAACGCCACGCGCCGCTGCTGCCCGCCCGAGAGCTCAAAGGGGCTCTTGTCGCCCACCGTGGCCAGGTCAAGGCCCACGCGCGCGAGCGATGACTCAACGCGGCGGGCAACCTCGGCCTGCGACAAGCCAAGGTTATGCGGGCCAAATGCCACGTCCTGTGCCACGGTCTCGGCAAACAGCTGACGCTCTGGATACTGAAACACCACGCCGACCTTTGCCTTAACAGCGGCGGCATCTTTCTTATTTACCAGGTCGAGCCCCAACGCGTAAACGGAACCCTCTTGGGGACGAATCAGGCCGTTGAGATGCTGAACCAGCGTCGACTTACCCGAACCGGTATGGCCCGCAAGGCCCAGGAACTCGCCACGGCGCACCGTTAGCGACACATTGCGCAACGCCCAGGGGCTGCTAGGGTCGTTGCCCCAGAGGGCCTGTTTGTTCGATGCACCCTCGACGGCTGAGCGCTTGTGCCAACGGCGACGCTCGCGGGCGCTCAACGAATAGCTATACGAAAGGTGCGAAATCTCGATGACGGGCTCCAGCGCGTCTGCGCCATCGATTGCAGAGGAGACGTTGTCGGGAATACGAGGATCGGATGCAAAAGGCCGCCCGGCGATGCCTGTCCTACTCTGCTCGGCATAAGCCTGCGCTATATCGGCGACCATATCCGCCTCGCGCACCTGTACGCAAATGGGCACGCCCTTTGCGCGAAGCGCCCTGCCAAGACAGCACGATGCCGGCATATCCAGGTTCAGCCGCGCGAGTTCGTCCGCCCGCGTCAAGATCTCCTCGGGCGTACCGAGCATGGCAACGCGGCCCGCTTGGAAGACAGCAACGCGATCGGCTTCAGCGGCCTCTTCCATAAAGTGCGTAATCATCACGATGGTCATGCCGCGTTCGTGCAGCGCGTGACAGGCCTTCATAAGGCCCTTGCGCCCGCGCGGATCGAGCATCGAGGAGGCCTCATCCAATATGAGCACGCGCGGCTCCATGGCGAGCACGCCGGCAAGCGCCACGCGCTGCTTTTGTCCGCCCGAGAGAGCGTGGGTCTCGTGATGCTCAAAGCCCACCAGACCCACGGCCTTCAGCGCCTCGCGCACGCGCTGCGCGATCTGGGCCGATTCGACCCCTAAGTTCTCGGGACCAAACGCAACATCGTCCTCGACAAGCGTCGCCACAAGCTGGTCGTCGGGATTCTGGAACACCATGCCCGCAGTCGAGCGGATGTCGTAGACTAGCTCGGAATCGGACGCGTCCATGCCGTTGACGCACACCGTTCCCGCATCGGGCTGCAGCAGCGCGTTCAAATGCTTGGCAAACGTCGACTTGCCCGACCCGTTTCCGCCGAGAATGCAGAAAAACTCGCCATCCTCGATGTTCAGATCGATGCCATCGAGCGCCAGCGCAGCACCGTCATAGCTAAAGGAAACGCCCCGACACTCAATCATGCGCGGCCTTTGACCTGGTCCTTTTTAGGCGTGATGAGGTTGGAGACTGCCTTATACACCGCCAGCGTCAACACCGAGTTGAGCACGGTCTTGATGAGGTTAAACGGCAGCACGGCGGGAATCATGAGCGGCAAAATCACATCGACCGAGCCATACCAGAACCAAACACCAATGGTAAGGTTTGCGGCCATAGACAACGCCGTAGCGGCAATAACGCCGAGCACCAGGCCAATCACGGCACCCTTATAGGTATGCATCTTCTGGTAGACGATAGCCGCGGGCAGAATATAGCCCAGCGTGGCAACCAAGTTCATAAGCGCACCAACCCAATCGCCCGTGGTAAGCGCATGAATGGCGATCGCCATGGCGGCAACGGCAGTGCCGGCACCAGGACCATACGCAAATCCACACACCATCGCCGGCACCAGCGACGGGTCATACGTCAAAAACGGCGCCCAAGGAAGGATGGGCAGCTGCACATACATAAACAGTGCTCCCAAGGCGCACATCAACGCCATGGTAACGAGCTGTTTGGTGCTCCACCTATTCGTGTTCTCAAAATGGATATGCTGCGACTGTTCAGACATAAGATCACCTGCCTCTTTCATCCGGACTCTAACCGTTGGTACTGGGATCTCACCAGTTCAGCCGGCATGCGAACCAACGCACGCACGGGTCGCGGACTCATCGGCTCGGTCGCAGGCATCTCGCCTGCGCCACGGCGTCCCTTTGACACCGCCCGATTTACCGCCAGTGGGGAATTTCACCCCGCCCTGAAACAGCAATTGCAAGTGTAGCACGGGCAGGTTTTCGCGCAAGTATGCCAAGGGTAATTTATGGTGGTGATCAGTTGCCGTAACAACCACGTTCCCCACCCATCCCAAAGTAACGCGCCTTTCGCGCAAAGCGCGAAACAGCGAAGGGGACACGTATCCCTATCAACCACGTCCTTCTCCGCCCGCCGACCTCAAGGCCGTAAACGCAGGGAATCCGGGGGCGGGATGGGGGTTTCTCTCCGGAACATTCCGCAGGACGCAAAGAGGCTCCGCAGCGCGAAGCGCGATGCGGAGCCTCTTTGCATGTCCGAGGACGTTCCGGAGAGAAACCCCCATCCCGCCCCCGGATTCCCGGTGGGAGTTCTAGACCTTGTCGGCCTTAGTACATACCGCCGCCCTGCTGACCAGCGGTGGCAGCAGCGATAGCGTCCTCAAGCTGAGTGTTCTTGGGCACATCGGAGACGGTGGCCTCGGTGATGAGGATCAGGCTGGCGACAGAAGCAGCGTTCTGCAGGGTGACGCGGCTGACCTTGACGGGGTCGAGGACGCCCATCTCGATCATGTCGCCCCACTCGCCGTTGGCAGAGTTGAGACCCTGGCCAGCAGGCAGCTCGGCAACCTTGTCGACCACGACAGCGCCCTCAAAGCCAGCGTTCTTGGCGATGGTAGCGACCGGAGCGGTCAGAGCCTTCTTGACGATATCGACGCCAATCTTCTCCTCGGGGTCGTCGATCTCAACAGCGTCGAGCGCAGGAGCAGCGTCCATGAAGGCGACGCCGCCGCCAGCGACAATGCCCTCCTCGACAGCAGCGCGGGTAGCCTGCAGGGCGTCCTCGACGCGATGCTTGATCTCCTTGAGCTCAGACTCGGTAGCAGCGCCAACCTTGATGACGGCAACGCCACCGGAGAGCTTGGCCAGGCGCTCCTGGAGCTTCTCGCGGTCGAAGTCAGAGGTGGTGTTCTCCATCTCGCCCTTGATCTGAGCGATACGGGCGTCGATGGCCTCCTTGGAGCCAGCGCCGCCGACGACGACGGTGTTGTCCTTGGAGATGGTGACGGACTTAGCGGTACCGAGCATATCGGCGGTAATGTCAGCGACCTTCACGCCCAGCTCGTCCAGAGCGGCCTGGCCACCGGTGAGGACGGCGATGTCCTCGAGGATGCGCTTGCGGCGATCGCCGTAGCCCGGAGCCTTGACGGCGCAGACGTTGAGGGCGCCACGGATCTTGTTGAGGACCAGGGTCGGCAGAGCCTCGCCGTCGATGTCCTCAGCGATGATGAGCAGGCCACGGCCAGCGCGCTGGACAGCCTCGAGAACAGGCATGATGTCCTGGACGCTGGAGATCTTCTGGTCGGTGATGAGGATGTACGGATCCTTCATCACGGCCTCCATGCGGTCGTTATCCGTGACGAAGTAAGCGGAGACATAGCCCTTGTCGAACTGCATGCCCTCGACGGTGTCGATGGTAATGTCGAACGTCTGGGAATCCTCGACGGTGATGACGCCGTCCTTGCCCACGACCTCCATGGCCTCGGCGATCTTCTCGCCAACCTCGGGATCACCAGCGGAGATGGTGCCGACGGAAGCGATCTGCTCCTTGGTCTCGACCGGCTTGGCCTGCTTCTTCATCTCGGCGACGGCGGCGTTGACGGCCTTGTCGATGCCGCGACGGATGGCCAGCGGGTTGGCGCCAGCGGCGACGTTGCGCAGACCGTCGTTGACGATAGCCTGAGCGAGCAGGGTTGCGGTGGTGGTGCCGTCACCCACGGTGTCGTTGGTCTTGGTGGCGACCTCCTTCACCAGCTGAGCGCCCATGTTCTCGATGTTGTCCTCGAGCTCGATCTCCTTAGCGACGGAAACGCCGTCGTTGGTGATGGTCGGGGCACCGAACGTGCGCTGCAGAGCGACGTAACGGCCCTTGGGGCCCATGGTGACGGTAACGGCGTCGGCCAGAGTGTTGACGCCCTTGGCGAGCTTGGCGCGGGCATCGGTGTTGAACGTAATGTTCTTTGCCATGGTAGGTAATCCTCCAAAAGAAATGTGACTCGCGTCGCCGCTTCCGAGTCCTATGCGGCGGACGCGTTCAAAGACGAATCAGAGATTCTGACGAGACTAGGCCTCGACGACGGCGTAGATGTCGTCGGCGCGCATCAGCAGATACTTCTCGCCGTCGACCTTGACCTCGTTGCCACCGAACTTACCGTAGATGACAACGTCGCCGACCTGAACGTCCATGGGGATGCGCTCGCCCTTGTCGTTAACCTTACCGGCGCCAACGGCAACGATGGTGCCGCGCTGCGGCTTCTCCTGAGCGTTGCTGGCGATGTACAGACCAGAAGCGGTTTTCTGCTCGGCCTCGTCGGGCTTGACCAGGACGCGATCTGCAAGCGGCTTCAAAGACGACATGCTTGTTTCCTCCTTTGTGGGCCGCGCGGTCATGCCGCGCGGGTTAACCCTTTTTGTTTGCGTACGCGTTGAATGGTACCCACGAATGGCGGGTTATACAACACGGAGTCAAAAAATCTTATTTTTTGGCACTTAGATTTTCTGAATGCCGGGGGATAACTTGGCAGTGGCTCCCGGGGCGGACCGGAGGGCATGAAGTTTGCTGCTCTACAGTCCTGCGCAAGACGGAAAGCACATTAAGTGCTTTCCTTTGCGTGCGGAACTCGCGACAAACTTCATGCCCTCCGGTCCGCCCCGGGAGCCAGGTTGACTAACTCGGGCCCGGCATTCAGAAAAGTCAGTGCAGCAAAATGGCGATGCGGATAGCGACATGGGCATGGTTTTCGCCGCGCGCACGGGTCCCCCGGGGAGCACCGTGCATTTTTAGGAGTATTCAGCAGGCCAGGGTAAATGCATACGCGCCGGACATACTTTTTTGGTCCCAAGGATGCTTTCAGCGGGCGGTTTTGGTCGGTGGGCAGACCCCGTTGGAACAAATGGGCATACTTCGCGCCGTACCAGACCACAAATTGTCATCGAGCTCCGCGATACTACCTGACTGCAGCGGCGCCGGCGGGGCTTGTGTTGCTGAATACTCCGTTTTTTGCACGGCCCAGGCGGGGGTACATCAGGACCAGAAAGAACATCCCAGTCTATTTATGCAATCTGTAATGGAAAGTATGCAAAACACCAAGAGACCGCATTGCTGATGTCCAAATTGAGCGCGTGGGGGCAGCGGCGCCCCACCCCACGCTCAAATCAAGCAGAGCAGGGACGCTCATAGCGAGTCCCCACCGATATACAAACGCGGCTCGAGCGCCATCCCAAAATAGGCTGCCCGAGCCGCGTTTAACGGTACGGCATGATTATTAGCGCTCGTAAATCAAGTTACCTGCCAGATAGGTTGCCTGAACTTTGGTGGCTTGCAGCTCTTGGGGGTCGATGGTGAGCGGGTTTTGGTCCAGGACTACCAGGTCGGCGTATTTGCCGGGCTCTAGGCTGCCGAGGTTTTGCTCGTCACCTGCTGCGTAGGCGCTGCCCAGGGTGTAGTTGCGCAGAGCTGTAGCCGCGTCGATGCGCTCGCTGGGGAGCCAGCCGCCCTCGGGCCAGTGGCTGCGGGGGTCTTGGCGCGTGATGGCCGTGTAGAGCACGTTCATGCTGGTAACGGCTGTGATGGGGCTATCGGTACCGAAAGCTTGACGGATGCCGCGCTGCTTATAGGTCGCAAACGGCCACATGATGCGGCTGCGTTCCAGGCCCAGGTCGCGCTCCGGGCCACCCGGGTCGAGCGTGATGTGGCAAGGCTGGCTCGAGGCAATGACGTTGAGTTTGCGCAGACGATCGATGTCCTCGGGCAGCAGATTCTCCAGATGCTCAAGCGTGTTATGACCGTGCGGGGGCAGACCGTAGAGCTCTGCCACCTCCTCAAAGATATCGAGCGCAGCATGGATGGCACCATCGCCGATAACGTGGATGCGCACGGTGTGGCCGCGCTCGGCTGCCGCCAGAACCAACTTGCGCATGCGCTCGACGGGAACCGTCAGACGACCCTGGTCGCCCGGGAAGCGCGGGTTGGTATAGGGCTCAGTGAGGTATGCGGTATGCTCGCTCGACACGCCGTCGAAGAACTGTTTAAAGCCTGGCGCCGAGAGCAGCGCGTTGTTCGCATAGCGGGTCTGGAGTTCTTCCAAGCGCGATTGGTCATCCAGCAGCGTGGGAAACAGATGGGCGCGGATGCCCAGCTTGCCGGCGGCCTGCAGCTTGTCGTAAACATCGTCGCGAATAAAGTCACAGCCCGGCATGGGCATGAGCGACATATCGCAGATCGAGGTGATGCCTTGCTCGGCCATACGCTTCATCTGGACGGCGTAAGCGCTCTCGATGCGGTCCTCGCCCAGCCACTCAAGACAGCGCGGCAGCAGCCGCATGGCCGCAGCCTCGTGAGCGATACCTGTGAGTTCGCCATTTGCATCCTTGTCGTAGCTGCCACCCGCCGGAGGCTCGCTGTCGCGCGTCACGCCGAGGGCTTCGAGTGCGCGGCTGTTGAGCCACAGGGTATGCCCATCGCCCGAATACATAACACAGGGGCGATCGGGGAAGGCGGCGTCGAGGGAAGCCTTGGTAGGGTGCTCGGGCGGATCCCAGCGGTAATCGCGCCAGCCCTGGGTCACGACCCAGGCGTCATCGGGCAAGCCTTGGGAAAACTCGAGCGCATGCTGCACCAGTGCCGCCTCTGACGTGCCCATATCCATGAGCATGTACGGCGAGGAACCGACCGAGGTATGGAAGAAGTGCAGGTGCGCATCATGGAAACCGGGGCAGATAAATTGTTCGCCGTAATCGACCACCGGCGTGGCGGCAGGGGCGGCGGCAACCACGTCATCGGGTGCGCCGACCGCGACGATGCGATCGCCCGCAATGGCAATCGCCAGCTCGCGGGCGGTATCGATGCCGTCTTGGGCGGTAAAAACGTTCTTGGAGCGGATAATCCGATCGATATGTTGCATGGGCATCCCCATCTCTGGCAGGAAATTCAACACCCCCGAGTGTACTCCCCCGCCCTTGCAACAAAACCCCAAGCGGCAAACGGCAACTTTACCAGCCCTAGCGGCAGGTGGCATACTGGAGAGAGCCTGTACGATTTTGCGATCGAGCCAACAAGGAGCAAATCGACCATGACGAAGACCAAGGCACAGCAGATTATGGCGGCAACCGAGGTTCGCGCGGCAGACGACGTCACCGCGGCCATCCAGGATATCGCCGCCGAGTTTGAACCCTACATCATCAAGCAGCGCCGGCACTTCCATAAGCACCCGGAGCTGAGCCTTGCCGAGGAGCGCACGACTTCCGACATCGCCAACCAGCTCGACGCCATGAATATCCCCTACGAGCGTCCGCTCAAGACGGGCCTGGTGGCGACGCTTCGCGGTACCGCGCCGGATGCCTACCGCGAGGACGGCACGCCGCGCCGCCGTATCCTGCTGCGCGCCGATATCGACGCTCTGCCTGTCACCGAGCAGACCGGCGAGGAGTTCGCCAGCGTCAACGAGGGCTGCATGCACGCCTGCGGTCACGACTGCCATATCGCCATGATGCTCGGCACGCTGCAGATTCTGCGCCACATGACCGATGACATCCACGGCGAAATTCGCATCGTTTTCCAGCCCAGCGAGGAAAACGGCCAGGGCGCCAAACTCATGATCGGCACGGGTGTGCTCGACGGCGTCGACGGCGCCTACGCCGCGCACATCTGGAGCGAGGTCGACGCCGGCACCGTAAGCTGCGAGCCCGGCCCACGCATGGCAAACACCGACTGGTTCCGCATCGACGTCCGCGGCACCTCGTGCCATGGCGCCATGCCCCAGCGCGGCCACGACGCCGTTATGGTTGCCGCCGAAATCGTCAACGCCCTGCAGACCATCGTCTCGCGCGAGATTAGCCCCTACGAACCTGCCGTCATCACCGTCGGCGAGCTGCATGGCGGCACCGCGCGCAACGTTATCGCCGGCACGGCGTACCTCGCCGGCACGGTGCGCACCTATGGCGACAAGACGCATGAGGAGATGCCCGAGCTTATGCGCCGCATCGTGGAGCACACCGCGGCTGCTCTGGGCGCCGAGGCCGAGCTCACCGACTACACCATCGCCAACTACAAGGTCGAAAACGATGCCGCCTCGAGCGAACGCTGCCGCCAAGCTGTGCTCAAGTGCCTGGGTCCCGCGAGCGAGGGCCATTACCGCGGCACGCTTTCGGGCGAGGACTTCTCGGAGTATCTGCGCCGCGTACCGGGCGTGCTCGCTTTTGTTGGCACGCGCAACCCCCAGATTGGCGCCACCTATGCCCAGCACTCCTGCTTCTATAAGATCGACGAGAGCGTGCTCGCCAAGGGCTCCATGGTAGCCGCTCAGTATGCCATCGACTTTTTGGCCGAGCCCACGCAAGAAGAGCTCGACGGCCCCACGATCGCCGCGGTTGCCGAGACCAATCCCGACCTGGCAGCCAAGCTGCGCTCTGCCAAGGCAACGGCCGCCGAGGCCCGCGACGCCGTGCACGACGCCCGCACCGCCCGCCATGCCGCCATCAAGGGCATTCACGATGCCCGTGCCGCCGCTCGCCACGAGGAGAAGCGCGACGAGTAGCCGTCACGCCCACCCATAACAACCTAGCTAGAGCAAAGCGGGGGCGAACGTTATCTCAACGTTCGCCCCCGCTTATGTGTCGACCGCTTTTCTAGCGCGTCCTCCGTCACGACAGGTAAGAGTGAAGAATGGTGAGCCAGCGTGGGGTTTCGAAGTGGATGATATCGGTGGGAACTCCGGCGGGAGCGTGACCACCAAAGAGCAGGCCCGCGTCTGCCGGGTTGATAAGGCGCACGATCCATACGGCAACGACCAGCACGCACAGAACAATAACCGCAATGTCGATGCCGCGCTTTAGCTTGCTCGACGTCACCTCCTCGCGCACGAACGCGAGCACAAACGCAATCGGCACCACCCAAAACAGCGGATGGTAGGCAAAGGCCGCCGCAAAATCGAGGCGCAGTGCTGCCAGCCAGGCCCTCGTCATGCCACATCCCGGACAGGGAATGCCCGTCATCAGGCGAAACACGCAGCCGATATCGAGCAGGTAGAGTGCGAGCCAGGCGACAAAGAGCGCGCCGATGCAAGAAAGGGCGCGGCGAATGAGTTCCGCCGCGCCCTTATGTCCCTGGGAGCTGTTCACGCCGCTCTTATCGTTAGGCACGAGCGCCAAGACGGACGTTATAAGCCGTTGCCATGGCATTGGTATTCTTGATGATGATGTTCATGGCAAAGATGGGGCCAAGGCCGCACAGCAGCGCGCCGACGATCTGCCACATAAGAACGGTGGTACCGTTCTCCTGGAACATCAGGCCATAACGAGGAGCATTAGCCTGCAGGCGGTTGCCGATCTTGTAGTACCAGTAGAGTGCGTAGAAGCCGCAGGTCACGAACGACAGCAGGATAAATGCTGCCAGACCCGGCGTGGAATCGCCGTCGTCCTGGCACATGACATTGATGTCGCGGGCGAGGCAATAGAGGAAGTAATATGAATAGATGCCGCAGGTCACGATGGAAAGCAGGAGCCAGCCGATCACGCCACGGTCGGTTTTAATCGGAGCATAGCCCATCGGGGCAGGTGCAGGCTGCTGAGCATACTGCTGCTGACCGGTGTACTGCTGCTGGCCGGCGTACTGCTGCTGAGGCTGAGGCTGAACTGCCTGAACCGGAGTGGGCTGAATCTGCGTGGGCTGCGGAGCAGGCTGGGGCTGAGGTGCAGGCTGCGGAGCAGGAGCAGCGGAAGCGGCACCGACGGCAGAACCGCAGACTGGGCAGAATTTGGCATCATCCGAAATGGGAGAACCACAAGTGGGACAGAACATAAGCTTCTCCTTTTCCTAAGGCGTTGCACGCCTTCAAACCTTACGCGTCTATGTTCTCAACAATAGCCGCGACGTTGTTGCGCAACATTGACCAATTTCCGAGAAATTTTGCTGCAACCGTTTTCACGGGCATTTTCTTGCTTTCGCAGTAGAAAAAGGCACCCCGGGCTCAGTTGCCCAGGGCGCCTCGACCGACTATTCGGTTTGATTGTTTTCGGCAGCAGGATTATCGCCCGGCTCATCCGCCGGCGTGGCAACGGCATCCCAATCGGGCTCCGCAGGCGTCGCCTCGGGCGTCGGTGCGGGTGCAGGCGCGGGTGCAGGGGCAGGTGCCGGAGCAGGTGCAGGCGCGGGTGCAGGGGCAGGTGCAGGAGCAGGTGCCGGAGCAGGTGCAGCACCAGCGGCGGCCGTGGGATTGAATCCCGCAGGAGTAGGCTTCTTCTCACCCGGGAGCACAAACGTCAGGACGTCGTCGGTATCCTCGTCGGACCACTCGCTGGCATGGCGTGCCGCCCAATAGCCAACGGCGCGATACTTGAGCATCTTGCCAAACACAGTCAGGAACACCGTGACAAAGGCAACAATCATCAAGAACAGAATGAGCGTGATGCCGCCGCCCGTGATGATTGCCTCGAGACCCGAAGGACGAGAATAGTAGCCGTAGTAGCCATAGCTGCTAATGCCCAGCGCGGCAACAAAGCTAAAGATGGCGGTGAAGATCCACGTGATGATGTGCGACACGATGCCCGTCAAAAACTCGGGGAGAATCGAGGCGCAGAACAGCTTGCCCAGGTTGGCCTTATAGGACTTCCAAACCTTCTCAAGCGAAAACGCGCTTTCCACGCGGCCGGCGACTGCAAAGTGCATCACAGCGGCATCGCCAAACATCTTAAACAGAATGCCCAGCACCAGCGAAACAATCACAGCAAAGACGAGCAGACCCATCGACCCAACAAGCGCGCCCTCGAGACCGCGCGACCCGTAAAAATAATACGAACCGACAGTGCCGATCACAGCGCTCTCGATCGCCGAAAGCACCACGCCAATCACCGGGATAACGGCGATGAACTCGAGCACGCCTGTAATGACAGACGAGAAAATGCCCAGGCCAAATGAGGTCGAGCGCAGCAGCGGACGCTCCATGCCGTTATCATCCTTGAGCGACAGGTCACGACCCCACTCGATGGCAAAGCCCGCGCCGCACACGCTTGCCACGTACGCGAGCAAAAAGCCAATGGCCGCTGCGATACCGCCGATAACGGGGATAAACAGCACCAGCACCGAGACAACACAGATCAGCGCCGGCAAAAAGGCGATTTGGCATACGCGAACCAAGGCGCCGGGAACCTTAAGCATGTCGTTGAAGGCCTGAGCCATGCAACCCTTGGGCGCGTTCATAGCCGGCTGGGGCGCAACGAGCGGCTGCGGCTGCGGCTGGGCAAACGGCTGACCCTGCGGCTGAGGTTGAGCTTGCGGAGCGGGACCGGCGGCCTTGACCTCGGTATTAGGGGCACCGCACACGCCGCAGAACTTGTCGTTATCGCCCATGGGGGCGCCACACTGCGAACAGAACATCGAAATCATCCCTTCGTATCTAGAGCGAATCACCTGGATCGCAAACGATGTCTTTGGCATCATTATCGCCCAATATGGGGACAAATACCCCAAGATGACCGATTTGCAACGCAGCCGGTTTTATTCAATGATTCGAAGGATATATCCGCGCTAGTTCGTGCCGCGGAAGCCCTTGCCCACGATCTCGGAGCTGTCAACGATCGTGATAAACGCATCCGGATCGATATCGCGGGTATAGCGGCGCAGCTGCACTGCCTCGCGACGGCTCAGCACGCTCATGATCACCGTGACGCACTTGCCCGAGAAGGCGCCGTAGCCACGGCTGATCGTTGCCGTGCGGTTGAGATGCTTGACGATAAACTCCTCGACTTTGCGCGGTTCGGCGCAAATAATCGTACAGACCTTACGAAGGTGAATGCTCTCGATGGCCTTATCGACCACGAGCGTCTTGGCAAACAGACCAAGCACACAGTACAGGCCGACGCGCGGGCCATACAGGAAAGCCGCGATGGTCACGATGCCGATATCGACCAGCAACAGGGCACGGCCGATCTCAAGCGTCGTGCGGCGCTTGAGGATCATGGCAAGGATGTCGGTGCCGCCCGTCGAGGCACCAATGTCAAAGACAATGGCACTGCCCAGCGCCGGCAAGATGACGGCAAAGCACAGGTCGAGCCACATATCGCCCGTCATCGAAACATCCGTCGGAATGAAGAGCTCAAACAGCGAGACGTAGGCCGAAAGCGCAAACGAGGCAAAGACGCTCCAAAGGATTGCCTTGCGCTCCAAAAAAATAAAACCCAGGATGACCAGGACCGCGTTGATAATCCACATAAAGACGCCGACGGGCAGGGTCGGGAACAGCGTGGAAAGAATGACCGACACGCCCGAGGTGCCGCCGAAAGCAAAGTGATTGGGGGTTTTAAAGGCCACGATGGCGAACGCCGTGAGGATTAGGCCCAGATTGAGCTCGGCAAAAAAGCGCGGAAAGCCGGGCTCCTGGCTGCGCTTGCGGCCGGCGCGCTCGCCACGTTCGATATCCTCGCGACCGACAACGCGCTCCATCGGCACCACCGGAGGACGATGCATCTCCTCGGCAGCACGCGATGCCGCCTCTGCCGCAGCGGCCTCAATCGCCCATGCCTTGCTTTCGGTCTCGTGTTCGTCAGCCATTACGGCAACCCCTCGTTAACAATTTGGAAACAATGTGCCCATTAGGGTAACGCGGAACGCAGCGAATGCAACCCTTAGTTAGACGAGCGGTATGCCTGCATCGGGGGCATATAGAAAACGGTCGACCGCACTTTTGCTTGCGCGGTCGACCGTTTAGCGTTTTCGCAGGTAAAACCTATCGAAACAAACCTGTCCCTATTTGGTAGGTTACTCGTGCTGGCTGGTGCGGTGCTCGTACTCCTCGGGGGTGATGACATCCTCGATGCGCAGGTTGACGCCTGCCACCTCAAGGCCGGTCATCGCGGCCAGACGCTCGGTGACGCGCGCCTTAACGTCGTCAAAGATCGCAGGCGCATAGGCGCCGTACTCGATGATGACCGAGATGTTGACGACCACGCGGTTGTCATCGGTGACCTCAACCGTCACGCCCTTGGTCAGGTTCTCGGCACCAAACTGCTCCTGCACAAAGTGCATGAGGTTGCCCTTCATGCCCAGGACGTGCGGCACCTCGCGGGTGGCCATGGCGACGATCTTCTCGATCACGCCGTTGGAATAGGTCAGCGAGTCCTCGGACTCGTCCGCCTCCTCGTTGTCCTCATCCGCATCGGACTCGGCCTCGACGAGCGCCTCGTCCTCGAGCGTTACGTCCTCCGCCTCGGCGGCGACGGCCTCATTCGCCTCGAGCTCGGTATCGGCTACATCGACCTTCGTGTTAAAAGCCATGGTTCCTCCTTATGCCTGCCGCAGATGCGACAGTCGAATACATATTAGCGGCCGCTAAACAGGCGGCCGAAGAAGTTGACGATACCGTTCTCGCCGTCGCGAATCTGGCCGATCACGGCGCCGATCAGCACAAAGAATGCGATGACGAGCGTGTCCCACAGACCCAACGTAAGTACCAGCACGGCGAGGATAAAGCCTGCCAAGGCGCCGAGCGTAGTATTGGGGTGGCGCACGGCGTAGCTCCAGATAGCAGCGCCCGTACCTTTGATGAGACCCATGGCCTCGTCAAAGTCGTTGGCGGCGCTGTCGTGCTGCTCGCCGGCCTCGGGCTTGGTGTCGGCGGACTCGCCTGCCGGCGTAGCGTTCTGGTCGATCGTCAGGCGCGGCGTGCGGGCGGTCTTGTCTTGATTGGTATCACTCACCGGAAACCTCCACGGTCTGGACGGTAGTCTTGGACGGCAAAAAACGGACGCGCGCGGTCGTGCCCGGCGTGCCGAGCATGGTGTCGCAGGCCTTCTCGATACGTTGCTGCATCGCGATAGCTTGAGAGGCCACGTCCCGGTCATCGAGCGCGATGGCCTCGACCTTAAAACGAACGCGCGACTCGTCGGAGCCTTGAACGCGTGCCTCGATATGCTCAACCATCACGCGATCATCGCACTCTGCCGCGGCACGGGCGCACGAGGAAAGCGCTGCGAGCGTGACCTCGATATTGCGCTCCCCCGCCGGATGCACGCAGGACGGCTCGCGACGCGCGAACATCAGGCGGAAAAAACCGATGAGCACGCCAAGCGCCACGATAGCGGCACACACCGTAACGACGACGCGAGGCATGGCGTCACGCAGCAGCAGCATAAAGCGATACGTATACGGTCCCCAGAACTGGCAGACAAGCGTACCCAGCGCCACGATGGCGGCGGCAAGATACACGATCGCTAGGGCTCGTTTGAGTACGCGCACGCGCGCTCCCTTCAGGTTTCGGTCCACAGAATGCAAAACGATTCGCATCATTATAAAAGAGCCGGGTCCGGTGCCATACGCACGCGGATCCGGCTCATCTATTCCACGAGGCTTGCATGCTCGCTTCATTATGCCCAGATATGCACGGCTTAACCCGTGTGGGCGCTACTCCTCCTCGAGGGCAGCGATGACCTCGTCGGTCATGTCCATGGTGCTGTAAACATCCTGGACGTCGTCGAGCTCCTCAAGGCGGTCGATGAGGCGCTGGACCTTCTTGGCGTCGGTACCGGAGACCTCGGTCGGGGTAGTCGGGACCATGGTGGTCTCGGAGCCCTTGACCTGGACGCCCTGCTCCTCGAGCGCCTTGGAGACAGCCATGACGTCGTTAGCAGCGGTCCAGACGATCCACTCCTCGCCGGCGTCCTCGTAGTCCTCGCCACCGGCCTCGGCGATGGCCATCATGAACTCATCCTCGTCACCGGCAGGACCGTTGGCGATCATGGTCTCCTTCTTGGCGTTCTCGTCCAGGATCTCCTTGGCGACGACGATCTGGCCCTTGCGCTCAAACTGGAAGGCGACGGAGCCGGAGGTGCCCAGGTTACCACCAGCGTGGGAGAAGGCGGAACGGACATCGGCGGCGGTACGGTTGCGGTTGTCGGTCAGGCAGTCAACGTAGACGGCGACACCGGCGGGACCGTAGCCCTCGTACACGATGTTCTCGTAGACGGCGGCATCGGCACCCGAACCGAAGGCCTTGTCGATAGCGGACTTGATCTTGTCCTTGGGCATGGACTGAGCCTTGGCCTTAGCAACGGCAGCGGCGAGGCTGGCGTTGTTCTCGGGCAGCGGGTCGCCGCCGAGACGGGCAGCAACGGTGATGTTGCGGCTCAGCTTGGAGAAGAGGGCGGAACGCTTGGCGTCCTGCGCGCCCTTACGATGCTTGGTTGTGGCCCACTTAGAGTGTCCGGACATACGTGTCTCCTATCGGTTTCGACCTAAAGCCCAGCGCAGATGCTCGGGCAATATAAACAAACGTCGTTATGATATACCTACTGGCCTGCGAGATAAACCCCAAAATGAAGGCGTCGTGATGATGCCACCCTTTGGTGCAAAATAACCTGCCCCCCAATGCACCAAGTTAGGACCAGAGGAGGTCGCTGCGGGTGATCGTGGCGCCGATGGCAAAGGGCATGCAGGCGATGACCGGATACAGATAGCGCATGTAGGTCGAGCCGTTGCAGGGACCGATCAGGCACACGGCGAGCACGCCCAGCAGCGGCACCCAAATGGCCAGCCCGCGCCACGAATGACGACGTAGCAGATAGACCACCACGGCGATCATGATCCACACATAGGTGGCCGAGCTCATGGTGAGCGAGATAAACGGGATGCGTTGTACTGCCACGCGATACAGGTTGATCAGGTGGTCGCACCAGCGCACAACCTTGCTATCGACCGGATGGAAGTCGAAGTACTTGAGGTTATCGGGCTTTGCCATGATCTCGGCACTGCGCGCCGTGCTGTAGACCCACGCATCGCGGGCACTCGGATAAAAGTAGCCGTAGTAGTTATTGATGAGCGCCGAGATATAGCACTCGGGATCCTTTTTGAACATCTGAGCCCACACCTCAAAATAGGCCTTGATGTCCTCCTGCGAGGCATACTCGTTAAAGCAATTTTTGACGGCGTCCGACTTATCCGGGTTGTAACGGCGGCCCAGGTTCTCGTACTTGAGCACGCGGTCGATCACGGCACGCTCTTCGTCGGTCACCAAGCCGTCGCAAGGAGCCTCCACGATGGTGCCGTCCTCCTTAACCGTGGGGTTGACGCCCGAGTTGAGGCCGTCGTGCTTTTGGACGAAACGAGCCGTCTGCTGGAACGGAATCGAGAGGATTTCGCGCTTGGAACCAGGCGTGATGTCGTGCTCCGGCATAAAGACCTTGGTGAAGTACATATTGGAGGCAAGACAGAGCGCGAGCACCGCGAGGACGCCGACCCAGCGGAAACGCGGGATGGCGCCCGAAGGCGCAGCACCAGCCTGCTTGGCTGCACGATGAGCCACATGCGCGTCCCATGCGCAAAACGCCGCCGCGATTACGCATGCCGCCAGGGGAAACACCAGGCCGCCGTTGCGCAGGAACGTGGAACCCATGGCGCCCAGAGCGAGCAGCAGCCAGTCATGGCGCGCAAAGAGCACGGGCCTCTGTTCGCCCGCACGCTCGGCATTGGCATCGCGACGGGGCAGGCCGCAGGCCACGAGCTTCACGGTCTGCACCAACAGCACCAAAAACGCGTCGGCAAACAGCACATCTTTGGTAAGCAGAGCCGCGTAGTTGGAGAACATAGGCATAAACACAAAGAACAGCAAGATCACGCCGCGGACCGGCAGGCTCACGCCCAGCTTACGCAGCGACGAGATGGAATAGGCCATACAGGCGGCCGTAATAACGAACTGAGCGCAGGTGTAGATGGCAAGACCCGCGTTGGCGCTGTTGAACAGTGAAAGCCCCAGCTGGACGCACGAACCGATGATAGCCGTGTGCACCACGGGGTGATGTCCGTTGAGCAACACATTGGGATTGAGCAGACGCAGGTAGTCACTCGTGCCGTTGGGGTAGTTGAACCACTGGCGAATCTGCGCACCCGTATCTCCCATAAAAAGGCCGGGCAGCGAAGCGATGAGCGTGGGCGCCCAGGCGATCATAAGCACCAGGAAGGGCCCGGCAAAGGGATGGACCGAGAGCACGGCGTGAGCCACACGCCATACGCGGCCAAAGTGTGCTTCGGAAAACGGAATGCGCCGAGAGCTCAGCCAATCTAGACACTCAAAAGCCAGGTAGAAGGCAACGACCGCCAAGAGCATCCAGCCCGCACCGCCTATCCAGGCGCAGATGATGCGGGCCTTGTCGCCGAGCACGATCTCGGCCGAATCGGTGAGGTCGTAGCTGCGGCCAAACACCATGCAGACGGCAAAGAACAGCGACGGAAGGATCACCGAGGGACGCCAGGCGTCGCCGCGGCCAAAGAACACGTAGCGAAACGGCAGCGTGAGCAGGCAGGCAAGCGCAAGCAGCATGACCGCGTCGGTATGGCCGGCAAACGAGAGGAGCACCTCGTAGCACACGTACAGCATGCCCGAGGCTTTGGGGTCAATCGCCAAGACTGCGTTGCTCGACACCGGGGCGGGATCGATGGAAAACGCCGTGGTCGCCAACAGCGCGAGCAAAAATGCGATGAGCGTCTGCTTGGCGGGGTAGCGCTTAAACCAGACGATGCGGGCAGCGTCGCGCGCAGCCGTTGTGGAGAGGTCGGGATCCTTCACAGTCCGAAAGCCTTTCTAGAAACCTATCAAACTCGGCAAGACCACCACAAAGGTGCCTGTCCCCTTTGTGGTGGTTTTGGTTAGGCGTCGAGGTAGATGCGCTGGGGGCGATTGCGGTGTCGGGCGAAGATGATGAGCGCCAGGCCGGCGATCACAAGCGGCAGACTCAGCAGCTGGCCCATGGTGATAACGCCCCCCAGCAGATAACCCAGCTGGGCATCGGGCACGCGCACGAACTCAACGAGAAAGCGGACGATGCCGTACCCCATCACGAACACGCCCATAAACGTACCCTGGGGCAGTAGCGGCTTTTTGCGGCTGAGCACCTGCAAAATACAGAAGAGCACGACGCCCTCTAGGAATGCCTCATAGAGCTGGGAAGGATGGCGCGGCATATCGCCCGCGGTGCCGCCAAAGACCACACCCCAAGGCAGATCGGTCGGCTTACCCCACAGCTCACCGTTTACGAAGTTGGCGCAACGGCCCAGGCACAGCGCCAGCGGAGCACCGATCACAGCAAGGTCGGCGATGGTCCAGGCGTCGAGCTTATACATGCGGCACACGATGATGCCGCCCAAGATGCCGCCCACCAGGCCGCCGTGGAAGCTCATACCCCCCTCGTTGGTGGCAAAGATTTCGAGCGGGTGGGTCCAATAGTAGCCATCGCCGTAAAAGACGACGTAGAACAGGCGCGCGCCGATGATGAGGCCAAAGACCGCGCCGACCACGACGCTCGTCAGGTCATCGATCGTGATGTCGAAGCCCCAACGACGCTGCGTGCGGTACATAACGACCGCCGTGAGCAGAGCGCCGACCACATAGGCCAGACCGTACCAGTAGATCGTGATGGGGCCCGCCGAGATCGCAACGGGGTCAAGCATATGGTAGAGGTCGTTGAGCATATCGATCCCCCCTGCTCCCTACATACAAATGCGGCCGCGGGCCTTGCGCTCGCAGCCGCATATTTGGGCGTAACGTCTATGCGGAGCGTACCGTCCGCAGCTTTCGCATCTTAGAACGGTGCATACTCGTCGTACAGGTCCTCGGCCTCGCCGGAAGCATTGACCTGCTCAACGCGGGTAACGCCGGGCACGTGCTCCTTCAGGATGCGCTCGATACCCATGGAAAGGGTCAGCGAGCTCATGGGGCAGCCGGCGCAGGCGCCCTGCAGTTCCAGCTTGACGACACCCTCGTCGTCGACGCCCACATACTCCATATCGCCGCCGTCGGCCTGCAGGTTGGGGCGAATCTCTTCAAGAACCTTCTTAAGCAGCTCTTCGTTAACAGCCACAGGGGCTCCTTTCTCACAATAACGCGGGCACGCCCGCGGACAGAAGCTATGTTACTACAGCCATGTACCCGCTCACGAGCCGTCCATGCGCGCAGACGCGACTTTCACGAGTAGTCAATTTGGGACAGGGCTCTTTTGGCTGTTTTGCCGCCAGCTGGCGTTGGCACGCGCTACTGCCGACCCTGTCCCCCGGTACCAATCTGGACATCGACGATGACCTGGCGGTAGCTGATGCCGCAGGAGTCGAGAATGCGGCGGCTGATACGGCCGTCATCGGTGTCGGCATACTTATTGTCCAGGTAGACGACCTCGCCCACGCCCACCTGTGCCAGGATCTTGGCGCAGTCGTGGCACGGAAACAGCGTGACGTAGACCGTGGAACCCTCGAGGTCTTTGAGCGAGCCGCGGTAGTTGAGCACGGCGTTGGCCTCGGCATGCACCACGTAGTTGTGTTTATCCTGCAACGGGTCATCGCTCGTTCCCCACGGGAAAAAGTCATCGTTGAGCGCCGAGGGCGTACCGTTGTAGCCCACCGAAAGGATGCGGTGGTTGGTGTTGGCGATGCACGCGCCCACCTGCGTGTTGGGGTCCTTACTGCGGCGCTGCGCGGCGATGGCCACGCTCATAAAGAACTCATCCCAGCTAATAACGTCGCGGCGCTTGCCCGACGCGGTTTGATGAAGATCGTCCGACATGGCAGACACCTCCGAAATCGCAATAGTTTGACCCATTGTAGCAGGTGGAAGGTGGAGACGTTTTTGTCTCACCGCCCCCCATCGCTACGCGCGGCGGGGCTTTTGGTTGATGTGGTAGAGCTCGGCGAGACCCCGCAGCGTCAACGCGTCATCGACCGTCAGGCTATGGCCGACCAGGGCCGCAAGCGCCTCGGCATCGTCGCCAGTAATGACGATGGGCACATCGCTCTCCCCCGCGGCCTTAGTCGCGCGCATCTCGGCAAGCACCATGTCGAGCATGCCGTCGATGCGGGCCACCTCGCCCAGGACCACGCCCGAGCGCATGGCCTCGCGCGTGTTGCGGCCGATGGCGTGTGTCGGCGCCGAGGGCTCAACCTGAGGCAGGCGCGCTGCTGCCGCCGAAAGCGAACGGGCGCCGAGGGCCAGGCCTGGCGCGATAACGCCGCCGACAAAGGTACCGTGCGCGTCGATGACCTCGATATTGGTCGTCGTGCCCAGGTCGATCACAATGCACGGCGAGCCGTAGACGGCGCGGGCAGCCACAGCGTCGGCGATGCGGTCGGGACCGATCTCAGCCGGGTCATCGTAATGCACGGGTATGCCGGTCTTAAGTCCCGGCCCCACGGTGAGCACGCGCCCCGTGCAGGTACGGGAAAGTGCCGCCTTCCACGGGCGCTCGAGCGCCGGGACCACGCAGCTCAGCACAGCAGCCGCGGGCACAAGCGCACCCGGCATGCCCGCATCGGCCGCCAGTGCGGCCATGACCTGCACGAGACGCATGCGCGCCTCGTCTGCTGTGATGCTCGACGGCGTGGTGATCTCGCACGTCGCAAGCGGACATTCCTGCGCCGCGGCCGAATCCTCTGCAAACAGGCCAAAGCGAATGAACGTGTTGCCCACGTCGACCGTCAATATATATGCGTACCCATTAAGCATCGTCGGCGCTCCTTTCGTCTGTCCAGCAGTATATCGCCTACCTAAACCAGTCATCCCAAAATGACTAGCTTGCGGCTATACTGGTGCGCGGTCGTTTGCGAGCTCACGCGGCGGCCCTTGGTAACCCGACTTCCCGCGCCGTATCCGTAACGGCGCTCCCGGGGGAAGCGGATATACGCAAAGGAGTTTTATATGAGCAATCCCTCGAACCGCGCTTCGATGCGCGGGCAACTCACGCTGCGCGGAGTCGTCATCGGCGTCCTTGGCTGCGTGATCATCACGGCAAGCTCGGCCTACACTGCCCTCAAGATGGGCGCACTCCCCTGGCCGATTGTCTTCGCTGCCGTCATCTCGCTGTTCTTCCTTAAGCTCATGGGCAACGCTAGCCTCAACGAGGCAAACGTCACCCACACCATCATGTCCGCAGGCGCCATGGTCGCCGGCGGTCTGGCGTTTACCATCCCGGGCGCCTGGATGCTGGGCTATGCCGACCAGATCAGCTGGCTCGACATGTTTATCGTGGCACTCGCCGGCACCATCCTGGGCTTGCTGGCCACGGCACTCATCCACCGTCACTTTATCGTGGACGCCGCGCTTGAGTTCCCCACTGGCAACGCCGCAGCTCAGACCCTGCGCGCGACCGAGGCCGGCGGCAAGACCGGCAAGCAGCTCTTTGGCTCCATGGCCATCGCCGGCATCTATAGCGTGCTGCGCGACGCCCTGGGCATTGTGCCCAGCATGCTGTGCACGCTCAACATCCCCGGCGTGACCTTTGCCATCTACAACTCGCCCATGCTGCTCTCCGTCGGCTTTTTGGTGGGCTTCGCCCCCGTCGCGTTCTGGTTTGCCGGCGCGCTGCTGGGTAACTTTGGCATCATTGTCGGCGGCACCGCTGCCGGCCTGTTCGATGTTGTGACCGCACAGGGCATCGTCAAGTCCCTCGGCATGGGCCTTATGATGGGCTTTGGCGTCGCCGTCGTCCTCAAGGACATCCTGCCGCAGGTCGCCGGTATCGTCCGCGGCCTCGCCGCCGACAGCTCCACCGACACCGACGAGCAGTCACTCATCTCGGGCTCCCTTAAGCTCGACGCCGGTATCATCGGCCTGGGCGCTGCCGCCATCGCCGTGATCGTTGCTATCGTACTCGGTCTTGGCCCCGTTCCTGCCGTCATCGTCACGCTGTTCACCTTTGTCACCACCATCATGAGCGCGCAGAGCTGCGGTCAGACGGGCATCGACCCCATGGAGATCTTTGGCCTCATCGTCATGCTCATCGTTGCCGCCTTCGCGCAGCTCGCTCAGGTCAAGCTGTTCTTTATCGCCGGCATCGTGGCCGTAGCGTGCGGCCTTGCGGGCGACGTCATGAACGACTTTAAGGCCGGCGCCGTGCTGGGCACCAACCCGCGCGCACAGTGGGTCGGCCAGGCCATCGGCGGCATCGTGGGCGCCCTGGTCGCTGCCGCCGTCATGGTCGCGCTCGTCACCGCCTATGGTCCGGACGCCTTTGGTCCCGACAAGAGTTTCGTTGCCGCACAGGCAAGCGTCGTCGCCACCATGGTCTCGGGCATCCCGAGTGTGCCGTGGTTCGCAGGCGGCTTTATCGCCGGTATCGTCATGTACTGGCTCGGCATTCCAGCCATGATGATCGGCCTGGGCGTGTACCTGCCGTTCTATATGTCGCTCACGGCCTTCTTGGGCTCCTGTGTCAAGCTCGCTTACGACAAGTGGTCCGCCCACCGCGACGCCACCGCTGGTCTTTCGGACGAGGAGAAGGCTGCCAAGGACGCCGCCTTCCAGGAACAGGGCCTGGTCGTCGCCAGCGGCCTGCTCGGCGGCGAGTCCATCGTCGGCGTTATTCTGGCGTTTGTCTCTGTTGGTCTGAGCCTGCTGGGGTAGGCCGAACAACAACGCACCAGCGCAGAGCGCGGAGTCGGAATCAAACCGACCCCGCGCTTTTTTGTCTATTTGACTCTTATGATCCTCGCGGCGTTTTAGCCATGTCGATTGGCCTGACTTCCAGGTCAACAAACCTTGTCTGACACCTCGCCTAACGCGGTGTAGAGTAAAGACGACAGACGCAAGAAGCAGCTCAGAAGCTAAACGAGGTAAGCATGGAACTCGACAAACAACAGATCAAGCGGCTGCGCGAGCGTCATCATCGTCGTCACGGTATACGCCCTGCACACAGCGAGGCCATGGAGAATGCCACCCGTTTCCTTAAACAGGCGTTCAACATTCGCGAGGGACGCGCGCCCTATCACGTGATTCGCAAGCGCTTTGTAAACGGGGCGCGCCTGACTGGCTCGCACTTATGCATCCTGATCATTGCCATGTTGATCGCGAGCATCGGCCTCGATATCGACTCGGATATCGCCATTGTAGGTGCCATGCTCATCTGCCCGCTCATGGGCTCGGTCCTTGCCATGGCATATGGCATCGCCACGCTCGACCGCGAGATTACCGTCGAGGCCATTGCCGGTCTCGCGTTGCAGATGGCCTTCTGCCTGATCACGTCCACGCTGTACTTTAAGCTCTCACCGCTCGGCACCACCACGGCCGCTATCATCGACAACTCGACACCCACCGTCTGGGATCTTGCCGTCGCGCTCGCGGGTGGCTTTGCCGGAGGCCTGGGCAACTCGCGCGACCAGGAGCCCGCGACGCTTATCGCGGGCGTGGCCGTGGCAACCGCGCTCATGCCGCCCCTGTGCGCGGCGGGTTACGGCATCGCCATCGCGAGCGGGTCGCTGTTTCTCTCGGCGCTCTACGAATTTGGCATCAACGTTGTCTTTATCGCGCTGGCGGCCGAAGCCGTATTGCTTCTTCTGCGTGTACCGCTCAAGCGTGACCTCAACGGCGACGGTATTGTGACCGCCGAGGAAAACGCCGAGGTCGATGAGCTGTCACACAAGGTGCGCCGCCGCATCATCGTGGGCACGGTGATCTTTGCCATCCCCTGCATCGTTATGACCGCGGGGTCTATTGGCTCGGCGCAGGCCGGCGTGCAGGACGGCTATGGCGTCACCGAAACTACGCGCGAGCTTGCCGCGGTACTGCCGGGCTTTAAGGATTACACCGTCGCCGTCGAGACCTCGGCCACCGAAGGCGGGGAGGAGGGCCTCGTCGAGCGCGAGGTTGTCGCCCATGTGACGACAAGCGAGACACTTGGGGCGCACGACCGTCGTGTTGCCCGCAAGCTCATCGACCTCAATGTGCCCGAACTCGATCGCGTGGAGTTCGATGTGAAGTGATGCCGGCGCGGGATGAGCGCTCGCACGGACGCAAGTTATGACGAGGCGCAGACGCGATACGGACGCGAGCAAATAGCGTGGTGCAGTTCACACCCGCGCCCCGCTCGCCGTTTTATTGCCGTGAATCAACTGTCCGCATCGACATCGCCAGACTCCACCATAAACGCCGGATCGGTGCTCACCAGATAAAAACGGGTCACCTTGGTATCTCTAAATAGGTAGAGCAAGCCCTGATCGCGTCGGCGCGAAATATGCGCCACGTGGACCGTACCGAATATTTCGCCGTTTTCATTCTTTAATATCAGAATGTTGGGGTCATCCGTACGCTTAAACTGCCCGTCTGTGCAGATTCCGTCTTGGTCAACCAGCTGCCATCGACAGTTGTCCTCCTCAAGAAAAGCCAGGGTTTCCCGACTCGTTTTGTCATCCCGATAGTAGCCATCAATGGCGAAGCCTTCGGAAGCACGTTCCTGCATATAGGATGTTTCTCGACTTATAGCGAACTGCCCCATAGCGCCCAGGAGCACAGCTAGGCAAACCACTGCAAGGGTTATCGAGATAGTACGGCGGCCCATATTAACCAGCCCGATACTTGTTTAACGGAGCGTGAAACATACTTGGCACCTCCGATATCAGAGCAAACGTCACCCGCAGCCCGGCGGCAGTCATATGTTTCCAACATCAAACCATATGGCAACCACTCGCGAGAGGAGTATCGGCGAACGGTGCATTTTTGCGCTCCATTGGTCAAACGTCAACGCGCGCTACAGCTCTTGCCCGATCAATTCAGATTTTGTCGCATACTACCGTAGATCCCCAACGCTTCCACCCCCAAGAGATCATTTTTAGTACGTAAAGAAGCCCTCGCCCGAGCTTTCGCCCAGCTTGCCTTCGTCGAGCATTTTCTTGAGGACGGACGCCATAGCCTTAAAGTTGTAGGGCATCATCATTTTTTTGAGCAGCGGGCTCACCAAGCCCGGCACCTTCTGATACTGCATGACGATGTTGTAGGCCGTCTGGATACCCACCGTGTCGAATACGCGAAACGGACCCTTGGGGGCACCGGTGCCGCGCGTCCACGCGAGGTCGATGCTCTTGGGATCGCTCACGCCCGAGACGTACAGGTCAAGGCCCGAAAGCAGCCACGGCACCAGCATGGAATTGAGCAGATAGCCGTTCTTTTCCTTGTTGACGGGCAGGGCAAGCATGCGGATGTCGTTGGCAAAGTCGACAAGCTCATCGAAATAGCGCTTGTCGGTCTGGTCCTGAGCCATGACCTCGGTCATGTTGTTCTTCCAGATGGAATTGGCAAAGTGCAGCGACAGGTACTTCTCGGGGCGGCCGGTGTACTTGGCAAAGGTACTCGGCAGCAGCGTGGAGGAGTTGGTCACGACGACGGTCTTTTGCGGCAGAACCGGGGCGAGCTTCTTGTAGAAGTCAATCTTTGCCTGGGTGTCCTCGGCCATAGATTCGATGACCAGGTCGGCGTCGGCCACGGCCTTGGCAAGATCGAGCTCCAGCTTGAGCGTGGAGTAGGCGCGCTCAACGGCAGCGAGCGCCGCCTCCTTGTCGAAGGGCTTGCCGCTATCGGCGATACCGGCACACCACTCGCCCGTGCCGTCCGCCATGCCCTCGATAGCAGCGATGTACTCCTTGCGCACGTGATCGATCTTGGGCTGGGTGCGGCCGATGCTACCCTCGCTGCGCAGCCAAATCGTTACATCAAAGCCGCAGTAGGCAGCCTGAAAGGCAATCTGGCTTCCCAACACGCCGCCACCGGCAACACAAACGGTCTTGTAGCTCATGGAACGGTCCTCTCTTGCGTAATTCCATAGATGTGTATTTATTCAACCGTAAGAGGACTGCACGCCGGGCATAGGTTCTATAAACGGACAGTAATTTGCGGCGAGCGGCAACACCTGTTCATTATCTCAGGGTTCCATGTCCAGCAAAAACGGGTGGTAGCCGGTACGGCTACCACCCGTTTGTCTCATATCTAGCCCAAAGCAGGCAAGTTACTTCTTAATGCCACGTCCCAAACGCTTGGCGACCGATGCAACGGCCTCCTCGCTGGCCGGCCCGCAGCTCACGCAGCCATCGTGGGCACGCATCTGGCCGGTGACCTCGTCCATCGCGAGCGGCGCGACCTTCTCAAGCTTAAAGCCCTTACCGGCGCGCATGTTCTCCTTGGCCACGCTAATCATGAGCTTAATGCGGTTGAGCTGGTTGACCTCGGACGCACCGGGGTCGTAGTCCACCGCAACGATGTTGCTCTCGGGATGTTGACGGCGCAGCTCCTTAATCACGGCCTTGCCCACCACGTGGTTGGGCAGGCACGCGAAGGGCTGCGTGCAGATGATGTTGGGCGCACCGTGATCGATCAGGTCGAGCATCTCGGCCGTGAGCAGCCACCCCTCGCCCATGTTGTTGCACACCGAAAGCACCGTACGGGCCTTGTCGGCCATGGTGCCGATGCGCTCGGGTGCCTCAAAGCGGCGGGACTTCTCGAGCATCTCCTCCACCGGCGTGCGCATCCAGTCCACGAGCTTGATGAGCGCCTGCATACCAGCGCGCGTAGTGGCAGAGCTTCCCAGCTCGTCCTTCTGCAGCTCGGCGTTGCTCATGGAGTACAGGAAGAAGTCGAGCAGGCCCGGCACCACGGCCTCGCAGCCCTCGCGCTCGATAACGTCGACCACGTGGTTGTTGGCCGTGGGATGGAACTTGACAAGGATCTCGCCGACCACGCCCACGCGCGGCTTGGTGCCCTCGCCCGCAAGCGGCATGGTGTCGAACGCGCGGATGGCCTCGCGGCACAGCTTGGTGTAGTTGTGGCGGTTGAACTTGGGCGCCAACTTGCGGGCGCGCGCCATGTACTCCTCGTAGAGTGCATTGGCGGCACCGGGCGTGGCCTCGTACGGGCGGCAACGATAGAGCATCTGCATCATGACGTCACCAAAGAGCACTGCGTAGACTGCCTGCTTAAGCAGTGCCGGCGTAATCTTAAAGCCGGGGTTGTCCTCACCGAGCGCCACGGCCGAAAGCGAGATCACCGGGATCTCGGGGTGGCCGCTCTCGCGCAGGGCCTTGCGGATGAGTGCGATGTAGTTGGTGGCACGGCAGCCGCCGCCGGTCTGGCTGATAACCACGGCCGTCTTGGACAGGTCGTACCGACCGCTCTCGATGGCCTCCATAATCTGGCCCGTCACCAGGATCGACGGATAGCAAATGTCATTGTTCACGTAGCGCAGGCCAGCCTCGACGGCATCGTGGTCGGTCGAGGGCAGCAGCTCCAAGTTGTAGCCGGCACCGCGGAACACCTCTTTGACCAGGTCAAAGTGAATCGGCGCCATCTGCGGGCACAGGATGGTGTAGCCCTCCTCGCGCATCTGCTCGGTAAAGGGCACCTTGGGCCACGCGGTCGAAGCACTCTCGCGCTGAGCCTCGAACGTGTACTTACGGCTCGCGAACGCAGGGGCATCCGTGGAAGGCGCCACCGGCGCGGCGTCGCCTTGCTCGTAGGCCTCGCCCGCGGCCGTGGCATCGGCCAGGCGCTCGGCCTCCTGGTCCTTGAGCGCTGCCATGAGCGAGCGGATGCGGATGCGCGCGGCACCCAGGTTGGATACCTCGTCGATCTTGAGCACGGTGTAGATCTTGCCGCTGGCCTCCAGAATCTCCTGCACCTGGTCGGTGGTCAGGGCGTCCAAGCCGCAGCCGAAGGAGTTGAGCTGAATCAGGTCCAGGTCGTTGCGCATCGTCACAAAACGGGCGACGGCGTACAGACGGCTGTGGTACATCCACTGATCGACGACGCGAATCGGACGCTCGGGCTTTACCAGATGCGCAAGCGAATCCTCGGTAAAGACCGCAAAGCCAAAGCTCGAGATAAGCTCGGGCAGGGCGTGGTTGATCTCGGGGTCGTTATGGTAGGGACGACCGGCGAGTACGATGCCGTGGCCGCCGTGGTCCTCGACCCACTTGAGAGCCTCCTCGCCCATGGTCTGGATGTCCTCGTGGAAACGCGCATCGGCCTCAAAAGCAGCGTTGACGGCGGCATCGACCTCGGAGCGCGTGATTTTAGGACCGCGCACGCGGCCGCGACCAGCCTCGGCGTCGGCCACGCGGTCAACAGCGAGCACCTGGTACAGACGGCGCTTGAGCTCGGTCTTGTCGTGATACGGCACAAACGGATACAGGAACTCGATGTTTTGCTCGCGGATCTCGTCGATGTTGAGCGCCAGCGCCGTGGGATAGCTCATGACGATGGGGCAGTTATAGCAGTTGCCGGCCGTCGGGTCCTCCTTGCGCTCCCAGCGCACGCACGGCATCCAGATGAAGTCGACGTCACGGTCGATGAGGTTCATCACGTGGCCGTGGCTCATCTTGGCCGGATAGCACACGCTCTCGGACGGCATGGACTCGATGCCCGCCTGGTAGGTCTTCTTGCTCGACTGGTCGGACAACTGCACGCTAAAGCCCAAGCGCGTAAAGAACGCGTGCCAGAAGGGGTAGTTCTCGTACATGTTGAGTGCGCGCGGGATACCCACGGTGCCGCGCGGGGCCTCGTCGGGACTCAGGACCTCGCGGTTAAAGAGCAGCTCGTTTTTCTTTTTGAAGAGGTTGGGGGCCTCGGTCTTTTGCTTTTTGTGGCCGGCGCCCTTCTCGCAGCGGTTGCCGGTGATAAAGCGCCTGCCGCCGCCAAAGTCGTTGACGGTAAGCTGGCAGTTGTTGGAGCAGCGACCGCAGCGGACATGCTTTTGCGTCACGGTGAGGTGCGCGATGTCCTCGGCAGAAAGAATGGTCGAGGTGCCGTCGGCGCCGGCGCGATCGCGGGCGAGCAGGGCCGCACCGTAGGCGCCCATGCAGCCGGCGATGTCGGGACGCACGGCGTGCACGCCGGTGAGCTGCTCAAATGCGCGCAGCGTGGCATCGGACATAAAGGTGCCGCCCTGGACGATCACCTGGCTGCCGATCTCCTTGGGATCGCGCAGCTTAATGACCTTGAACAGGGCATTCTTAATGACGGAATAGGATAGGCCGGCCGCGATGTCGCCCACCGTGGCGCCTTCCTTTTGCGCCTGCTTGACGCGCGAGTTCATAAAGACCGTGCAGCGGCTGCCCAGGTCGACGGGGGCCTTGGCATGGATGGCGGCATCGGCGAACGCGCGCACGTCCATGTTCATAGACACGGCGAAACTCTCGATAAAGCTACCGCAACCCGACGAGCAGGCCTCGTTGAGCATGATGTGCTCGATGACGCCGTCCTTGACGCGCAAGCACTTCATGTCCTGGCCGCCGATGTCCAGGATAAACTCGACGCCGGGCAGGAATGCCTTGGCGCCGCGCAGGTGCGCAACGGTCTCGATCTCGCCGGAGTCGGCCTTGAGGGCCTCGATGAGCAGCGCCTCGCCGTAGCCCGTGGTGGTCACGTGGCCGATGGTGCAGCCCGCGGGAATGTGGTTGTAGAAATCGGCCATGATGACCTTGGCCGTGCCCAGGATGTCGCCGTTGTTGTTGCCGTACCAGGTGTGCAGCAGCTGGCCGTCCTCGCCCACGAGCGAGGCCTTCATGGTGGTGGAGCCGGCGTCGATGCCGATGAACACGCGGCCGGTGTAGCCGTCGAGCTTGCCCTTGGGGACGACCTCGGTGTCGTGGCGAGTCTTGAACTCGGCAAAGTCCTCATCGGTGGCAAAGAGCGGATCCAGACGCTCGACCTCGGCACCCTGTGTGTCACCCAAGGCATCGATAGCCTCGATGAGCTGCGGGAACGTGCTGAGCTTGTTGGACTCATGCGCCATGGCGGCGCCGCTCGCCACAAACAGGTGAGCATTTTGGGGCACGATACGGTGCTCCTCGTCCAGGTTGAGCGTGAGGTAGAAGCGGTGGCGCAGCTCGGAGAGGTACTGCAGCGGGCCGCCCAGGAAGGCGACGTTGCCGCGGATGGGACGGCCGCACGCCAGGCCCGAGATGGTCTGGGTCACGACAGCCTGGAAGATGGAGGCGGCCACGTCCTCGGGGCGGGCACCCTCGTTGAGCAGCGGCTGGACGTCGGTCTTGGCAAATACGCCGCAGCGGCTGGCGATGGGATAGATAGTGGTGGCGTTGGCCGCGAGCTCGTTGAGGCCGCTCGCGTCGGTGTGCAGCAGGGTTGCCATCTGGTCGATGAACGCGCCCGTACCGCCGGCGCAGGTGCCGTTCATGCGCTGCTCGATGCCGTTATCAAAGTAGATAATCTTGGCGTCCTCACCGCCCAGCTCGATGGCGACATCGGTGGCCGGGATGAGGGTCTCGACGGCACGCTTACTGGCGATGACCTCCTGGACAAACTCCAGGTCGAGCCACTGGGAAAGCAGCAGGCCGCCCGAGCCGGTAATGGCGCAGGTCATCTGGGCCGCCGGCAGCACGGTCGCAGCACCCTCGAAAAGGTCGCGGGCGCAGGCGCGGACGTCGGTGTGGTGGCGCTGGTACTTGGCGTAGACAATCTGGTTGTCGTCGTTGAGCACGGCGAGCTTAACAGTGGTGGAGCCCACGTCGATGCCAAGGTGCAGGTTGCCGCGGGCGTTCTCGGGATTGAAGATCGCGCCTTCGGGGGCGTGGGCGGCGGCTACGGACTCAGCGGCGGTGGCGGGCTCGCTAGCGACGGACGTCTTTCCTGCCGCGTTCTTGGCATCGGCAACTGCCTCGGCAACTTTCTCGGCAGCAGCGGTCGCGGCCTTCTGTGCGGCGTCCGCCACGGCGGGCGCGGCCTCGCGCGCGGCAGCAACCATACGGTCCTTAATGCCCTCGACGAGTTTGCTCATTGTCTCTCCTCTTAGTTGTTGGACTCGACGGTTGCGGCGGTGTCGGCCGCGTCCTCGAGCTGCAAGTTCAATAGCTTCATGCCGTATTCCGGCACGTTGATATCGATGGGTTGACCATACAGGTCACCAGGGCGCACAAAAGCGAGCACCGTCATAATGCGCGCCATGGCCTCGGGCGATTCGGTGAGCCCACGCTCAAACCAGCGCTGAATCATGCCGACCTCGGCACTTACGACGTAGGTAACGTAGTAGTCAAAGAACGTGCCCAGCGCCAGGCCCAAAATGCCCGTCTGCGCACGCGGCACCACAGCCTCACGCGCGGTGTCGATGATCCTTTTAATGAAGGCCTGGTCGCCGCCCGGACCCAGCAGCGCACCGATTAAGTCGCGGTTGGCCGCAAGATAACGCAGCAGCTCAACTGAACCGGGCGCCGGCTCGAGCTCATCGATGTTGTGATAGAGATCGGGCAGCTGAGCTGCGGTGATGAGCTCAATGCGCTCACGGATCTCGGCCAGCAAGCCGTCCTCGATTTGATTGATAAAGTCGGGGATATCGCGGTAATGCGAATAGAACGTGCGGCGCGTAAGGCCGGCGCGCTCGGTGAGCGACGCGACATTAATGCGCGAAAGGTCGCCGCTTTCGGCAAGCTCGCTGGCAAGTGCCTGGCGAAGGGCACGCTGCGAGCGAAGGGACCGGCGATCGCATTTCTCGAGCTGGGACAAGCGTCCTCCTTGTTACTCAGCCTGTGCGCTATTGCACAGTGCGAGTATTATTGCACACCGTGTGCATCAACACGTAAAGGCAATATTTGGGATGCAGCAAGGGGACTGCCTCTTTGTCACATTATTCGATGACGGTGCGAGAGTTTTGCTTGTGCATGGTGGCGAGCATGTGTTTGGGGACGGCGTGGACCATGCAGCTGCCGATAGTTGCGCTCGCGGCGGCTTTAGCTGCATCGCTTGCGTTTTTGGTCGCGTAGCTGTGGCGGAAGCGCTTGAGCATGGCGATGTCGTTGCCGCCGTCGCCGTAAACCGCGACCTCGTCCTCGGCAATGCCGTAGTAACCCGCCAGCCAGGCCACGCTCTCGCCCTTGTTGCACGCCACGTCCGTGATCTCGAACATCACCGGATCGAACGGTGCGTTGACCACGCGGTCCGAGCGCTCGGCCAGATACGCCTTAAGGTCGCGCTCCAGCTCGGGCGAGGTCACGCGGCAGTTGATCTTGCACACATCGTGGCGCAGGATGTCACCGATCGACTGGTCGAAATACTGCTCCTCGTGATACCCGCCACGTGCACGCATGCCACGCATCACGATGCGCTTGATGGGGCTGTCCTTTTTAAAGCCCGCCTGATGCATCTCGAACGAACCGCTCGAGAACATGCCATCGGGCGTGGAGCAGTCAAAACAGATATCCGGAAACTCCTTGAGCAGCTCCTCGGTGATCTGCGGGTCGATGGTCCAGGTCTTGAGAACCTCGCCATGGCTGTCACGCACGATGGACCCATTGGAGCAGCAGGCGTCAAGCGCCAGGCCCGTAAAGCCATGCTCGCCGATCGGCAGCGTCGAGCGTCCGGTTGCGGGAACCGCATGCAGGCCAGCCTCGGTCAGCTCGCGAATGGCGCGGCGAATGGTTCCGTCCGCCTCGTGCAGGGCGTTCAGCAGCGTTCCGTCTAAGTCACTCGCAAACATCTTGATCATGGGCGTGCCTCTCCTTCGTCTGCACGATATTGTAGACGAAGGAGAGGCACGCCCAAACAATGCCGTCCCGGCGCGGCGGGCCACTGCCTCCGCAAATTCACGGTGCCCCAGCGCGTCAAGACAATCGCCGCAAGCGACTTTTCAGCCGATAAAACAGCGCCGTCGTCAACGTCAGCACCGCCAGCATGCCTGCGAATACAATCGCCGGTGTCCATCGATCATATGCCACCCCGTACGTCAATTGGCCGATAGGTGTTGCGCAGGAAAGGACCATGTAAACGACCGAAAGCACTTTTCCGCAGAGCTCAGTCGGCGCTGCCCGCTGAACAAACGCGATGATTTCAACCGACGCAATTGCTGCCCACACCATGACCCATGCCGAACCAACCGCAAACACGGTGAACACGCATACATCTGCGCCGAACAGTTGCGCGACAATAATCGGTGCGACTCCAAAACAGATCATCGCAACATATCGACATATGCCATTGAAAGAAAAACGATGCGGCCAAATGCCGACCAAGCCACTGCCGGCAAGACCACCCAAGCCCATAGCAACCTCAACTATCCCAACGCAGGACGATTGCATGCCGAGATGCTTTGTAACAATGATGGGAGCGCCAATCGTTAGCCCAACCAACGCAAGGTTCAAAACGGCCGCAAGCAAAATCACAGCGACCAATGATGCATTTTGCAACAGATACCGAATCGACTCCCGAAAATCGTTTCGGCATGTCGTACGAGTCGCGCCGTCTCCCATCGTTTCAGATGAGGCATTTTGCTTGAGCGCGCTCCCAAACAAGAGAGCTGAAATCGCAAACGCCACCGACGCAGTTGTGCAAAGAGTATCGATGCCAAAGCACCCATAGACGGCCGTCCCGACCACAGGGCCCAAGATATTGCTCACCATGGTCATCTGCGAAACCAATGCAGTGACCCGCTCAACCTTCTCTTCACCCGCCATGCGCACCGTCTCAATTTGGAGCATTGGCTTTAGCAGCGATTGAACACCATATTGAACACAAAGTATCGCTACTACGACGACCGCAAGAGGCAACGATCGCTTCATAGGGATAGACAGCAGCGATGCAGTCATCAGAGCAATGCCGAGGGCCACGAGGACCTCGCGATGTCTTCCCCTATCCGCCAAGATTCCGCCAGCCGGAGTTGCGAGTACGCCGGGTATGAACGCCATCGCCACGACGGCGCCATATAACGTTGACGATCCGCTGCAATCGAACAAATAAAGCGGATACGCAAAGCACAGCGCCGACAGCATCGAATACGTGCACAGCTGCGCAACCAGAAGCTCCGTGAGCCTAATTGACCGCACTATTTTTGGTTCCAACAAGACGCTGACGTCTCTCAGTCCAGCCATAAGTCCGCTCCCTATACATACCGCTAGTATGTATTTATCGACTTGAAAAGGGCAGCCGGAGCTGCCCGTTCAAATCTATTACATACCGTTGGTATCTATATTACCACCCGGCGCGGTCCCATACGTCCCAAATCTGCGCCGTTGTCTGAAGCACTTCTTCCCCCAAATCGAGTCCCACCGCGGCAGCCATCTGCGCCAAACATTGAGCGCGAGCGAGCATTCGATCCTTGGTCTCAAGCGGACGGAACAGCGGCAGCAGCCAAAGATTCGCCAACAACGATACGGCCTCCGCCGCTTCACGCGGGCATTCGCACGCAATGGAGCCGTCGGCGATGCCCTCCTCGATCACCGGCAAGAGATAGCCATCGGCAGACTCGTTAAACGAGCCCTGGTACTGCATCGCCAGAAGACGCGAGCTTTTTACCGGATCTGCCGCAGGATGCATGCGTGCCCATAGCTCAATTTGCGGAACAACGGACTCGGGAGCGTAAAGCCTTTTTAGCTTTTGGGCGCCGGTCATATTACCGCCGCCAAGCATCGAGCGGCGGTGCTCAACAATCGGAGTCATCGCCCGATCAAACGCGGCGTTGAAGATCTCTTCCTTGCTCTTGAAGTGATGATAGACAGCGCCCTTGGTCATGCCATCGAGATGGTCGACGATATCTTGAATGCTCGTCCCCTCATAACCCTGTGCACAGAATAGCTCCAGTGCCGCGTCGAGAATCTTCGCGACCGTCTCCTCGGGATATTTATTGCGACCCATAATCCGTCCATCCGCAACACAAGCCTTATGCCTCACGGCAGTATTTTAACGTTGCAGATGACAGACGGTCGGCCCTACACCGCAGCGGGGCCGTGTTCGCCGGTGCGGATGCGGATAACTTCCTCGACCGGCTCGACCCAAATCTTGCCGTCGCCGACGGCACCGGTGCGAGCGGCGTTGCAGATGATGTCAACGATACCGTCGACATGCTCGTCGGCGCAGATGAGGGTGAACTGCACCTTAGGGATCGTATTGACAAGCAACTCGTTGCCGCGCACGTATTCCTTCCAGCCATGCTGTGCGCCGCAGCCCTGCACCTGGTTGATAGTCATGCCACGAACATCAGCAGCAAACAACGCATCTTTAAGAACCTCAAGCTTCTCGGCACGAACGATCGCCGTAATCTTCTTCATAGTGAATTCCTCTCTTTATCAAATAAAAGAATTGCCATTCAATGACGCGGGTTTTCGAGGTGCCCGAGATTGCCCCGAAAGAGGAGCGCCGCGTACTTCGGTACGCAAGCGACGGTTTGAGGGGTAAGGTCGGGTGCCTGGGAAAGCCGCGCGACGATTGAACGGCAAGGTGCGGAGCTTGGGGAAGCTGCTAATCAAGTCCCGAGAAGGAGGGATACGCGCTCTCGCCGTGCTGGCTCGCATCCAGGCCCAGCGCCTCGTCGGCCTCGTCCACGCGCAGGCTGCCGTGGAACAGCGCCTTGACCACCGCAGCGATCACCAAGTCGAGCACCATCACGATGACGACCGTCACCACAATGCCCAGAATCTGCGAGACGAGCAGCGACATGTCGCCCGTGTAGAACAGGCCACCCTTACCGGTCCACGAGAGCTCCGGCACGCAGAACAGGCCTGTGAGCACGCCGCCCAAGATGCCGCCGATACCGTGGCAGCCAAACGCGTCGAGCGCGTCGTCGTAGCCAAACTTGGTCTTAAGATGGCTGATGGCCAAGTAGCAGACGGGCGAGACGATCAGGCCCATGACCAGCGCCGCCCACGGCTCGACAAAGCCCGCACCCGGCGTGACCACCACAAGGCCCGCAACCAGACCGGTGCTGGCACCCACCAGCGTGGGGCGACCGGTGTGTACGCGCTCGACGGCAAGCCACGAGACCATGCCCGCCGCGCTGGCCGTCACGGTGTTGAGGATGGCGAGCGCCGCCACGGCGTCGGCCTTAAACTCGCTGCCGCCGTTAAAGCCAAACCAGCCAAACCAAAGCAGGCCGGCGCCCAGCGCCACAAACGGCACGTTATGCGGACGGTAGCTCACCATGCCAAAGCCGCGACGACGGCCGAACATTAAGCAGAGAATCAGGCCGGTAAGGCCGGACGAAATGTGCACCACGTCGCCGCCGGCAAAGTCGAGCGCGCCGATGATATTGCCGATAAAGGAGCCATCGCCGCCCCAAACCATGTGGGCGAGCGGCGCATAGACCACAAGCAGCCAAATACCCAGGAAGGCCGTCATGGCACCAAATTTAACGCGACCTGCCAGGCTGCCCGTGACGATAGCGGCGGTGATCATGGCAAACGCCATCTGGAAGGCGATGTTGATGATCTGAGGGTAGACGGCACCGTCCGCAGCATTGCCCTCGGCCGCCTGCAGCACCTGGTTGAGCACCGGCAGGCACAGCAGCTGGTCAAGGCCTCCAATAAACGGGCTGGAACCGTCGCCGCCGTAGGCCAGCGACCAGCCAGCGACAATCCACAGCACACCGACCAAGCCAATGGCGCCAAAGCACATAAGCATGGTGTTGATGACATTTTTGCGCCTGGACAGGCCGCCATAGAAAAACGCCAGACCCGGTGTCATTAAAAACACGAGCATGGTGCAGATGAGCATAAACGTTGTCGATCCCGTATCGTACATTCGCTCCCCCTTGATCGCATGAACGTTGTCGGCGCCCATGATGCGGCCGAGGGGTAACTGGTGTAGACCAGATACGGCGTTGTTAAACGCTGCGTTGTCGAATGGAAACGGTGCCGCAATCTTGGAAACGGCGCGGCAACGGGCACGAAACGAACGGGAAATACGCGAGCAAGGGAGCCGTGAGCGCGTCCGTCCCGACTAGCGCCGGAACAGCTCGCGAGCTCGGTCGCGGAGATTAGTTGCTCGAATGACACCTTCGTAGTGATTGATGCGCAGACGCGGGAAGGCGTTAAAGAAGCGTAGGTCGCGACGGCTGAGTGACACACTAGGCACCGAACGGCTCGCGCGCTTGCCGGCAAGGCGACGACTGAGCGACGGACGCGGCATGCTCGGCGCGGCATCGGCCACGCGGCGGGCAGCGAGTGCCAGGCCACGAGCACCATCCGAGATAAACGTCGGCATCGAAGCCTTCTCACGAAGGGCATCGAGCGCCGCGTCGCCCAGCTCGGCCAGCCACGCGTTAACGGCACGGCTACGGATGTGCGTCTGCGTCACCGAGTCAATCGTCGAATCGGGAATACGTTCGAGCATGGAGTCAGACGCATCGGCAAGCGACTCATTGATGCGCTCGGCAAGGTCGGCGCGCACGCGCTCCAGCTGATCGGACAGTCGGCGCCAGCTCGCCAACGAGCACGCCGCGTCGACCATCATCGCGACCGCGACGATAAAGGCGGATAGCCGCACAATCAGCACCGGCAGATGGCCAAGCAGCCCCAGCAATGCCGGCTCCACTAAACGACAAATGCACAACGCACCCAAGCCAAACGCACATGCCCAGTACAGACAGATGCGTCCGTGCAGGTTAAACGGCAGGTGAGAATAGTCCCAAAAGCGAGCGCCCGTTGTTTTTTCCAACAGCACGCCTACGCTGTACTCAATCACGCTGCATACGAGTGCTGCAGCGACAAACTGACTCGACGCGTCAGGAATTCCGCGCAACAGCAGCCAGCAGGCTATGCCGCCCACACCATAGATAGGGCAACACGGCCCCAGCAAAAATCCACTGTTGGCAAATCGTCCGTGATTGAGCATGGCGCAGACCGTCGACTCCCACGCCCAGCCGCAAAACCCGTAGAAGGCAAACGAGAGCACCAGCGCCGAAAGTGGACAGGCGGCAAGCGTCGCGCCGCCAAACGCCATATCAATCGCGATTTCCACCGTCTACCCTCTCCTCTTTTCGCTCGATTCGCTGCTCACGTCATCGTCCGCCTCGTCCTTGCGCGGCAGACGACCGGCGACCGTCTCGCGAAGCGCGCACCATTTATCTGCCAGGCACACAATCCATGCCTCGCGACACGTCGGCGGCACTGGCACCAGCGGAAACATATGGCGCGCAATAATATTCCGTTCGCGCGGCGTCAGCTCAAAATCCTCTTCGGCACGTGCCAGGGCAAAAAATGGGTGGCGAAAGCCATGCAGCCGATGGCTTGGGTCGGGATCGTGCCAATCATAGAGAAAGTAATCGTGTAACAAGGCTCCGCGCAGCAGCGAGGCGCGGTCGACGGAGATACCGACGCGGCCCAGGCGCTCGGCAAAGGACAGACTTGCCCGCGCCACTGAGGTCACATGCGTATACACCGTCACATCGCCATGCTGGATAAACTCGCGCGTCAGGTCCAGACGACCCGCCTGTGCCAGTTGACGGGCAGCATGGTCTACTTCGCACGCGATTTTCTCGGCACGAGCGACATCGGACATGCTGTCTCCTTCCAGCGACTCCCGGCGACAAGCCACGGCCTGTGCACAATCGATAAAAACATCATGGAACACATCAGTATGGCATCGGACAAAACGTTTTGCCCCGCCAGTTGGCGAATTACCGCGCCGCCGTCACATATCAAACGCCAAAATGTGCGAGACTGTTTTGTGCAATTGTGCCGGCCGAGGGAGCACCGGCGCTCGATTCGCATGGAGTAACCCACAACGATGCTGCTTACGCAAACGACAACGCCCGAGGACGTCAAGGCTCTCGACCGCGCCGAGCTTCCGCTGCTCTGCGGCGAGATCCGTCAGGCAATCCTCGAAAGCTCCGCCGCCGTCGGCGGGCACGTTGCCCCCAACCTGGGCGTCGTTGAGCTTACGGTTGCGCTTCATCGCGTGTTTAACTCCCCCATCGACAAGATTGTCTTTGACGTTTCGCACCAGACCTACGCCCACAAGGCGCTGACTGGGCGCGCGTACACCTATATCGATCCGGAGCGTTATGGTGAGGCTTCTGGCTTTGCCAATCCCGACGAGTCCGAGCACGACCTGTTCGCCATGGGTCACACCTCCACATCGGTGAGCCTGGGCTGCGGCCTTGCCCACGCTCGTGACCTGGCGGGTGACGCGTACAACGTCATCACCATCATTGGCGACGGCTCGCTTTCGGGCGGCTTGGCGTTTGAGGGCCTCAACAATGCCGCCGAGCTCGACAGCAACTTGATTATCGTCGTCAACGATAACGACCAGTCCATCGCCGAAAACCACGGTGGCCTGTATCGTAATCTGACCGAACTACGCGCCAGCAACGGCACCTGTGAGCGCAACGTTTTCCGCGCGATGGGGCTCGACTACCGCTATCTGGACGCCGGTAACGATGTGTTGGCCCTCGTCGACGCGCTGCAGGAACTGCGCGATATCGATCATCCCATCGTGCTGCACGTCTCCACCGCCAAGGGCAAGGGCTTTGAGCCAGCCCAGAGCGACCCCGAGCGCTGGCACCACGTGGGTCCGTTTGACATGGCGACTGGGCGCAAGCTCTGCCCGGGCCATCCGAGCGAGCCTGCGCCGCGCACCTATGCCGACATTACGGGCGAGGCGCTCAGCGCCGCCATCGAGCGCGACCCGCAGGTCGTGGGCATCACGGCCGCCACGCCCTACATCATGGGCTTTACACCCGAGCTTCGCGCTGCCGCCGGCAAACAATTCGTCGATGTGGGCATTGCCGAAGAGCACGCCGTCACTTTTGCCACCGCGCTTGCGCGCTCGGGCGCCAAGCCAGTCTTTGGTGTGTACGGCACGTTTTTGCAGCGCGCCTACGACGAGCTGTGGCACGACCTGTGCCTCAACGACGCCCCCGCAACCATCCTGGTGTTTGGCGCGTCGATCTTTGGCACCACGTCCGAGACGCACCTTTCGTTCTTTGATATTTCCATGCTGGGCGGTCTTCCCAACATGCGCTACTTGGCGCCGGCCTGCATGGAGGAGTACCTGTCCATGCTGAGCTGGTCGCTCGACCACCGCGAGCATCCCGCGGCGATCCGCGTGCCGGGCATTGGCCTGGTGAACCGTCCCGATCTGGCGCCCGCTGAAGACACCGACTACAGCGCCGTTCGCTACAACGTGGTGCGCCAGGGTCACGACGTTGCCGTGCTCGCGCTCGGCGATTTCTTTGAGCTGGGCGAACGCGTGGCAAACCGCTTGGCTGCCGAGTACGGCATCGAGGCCACGCTCGTCAACCCGCGCTTTGCAACCGAGCTCGACCGCGAGTTCCTCGACAGCCTTGCCGCCGAGCATCGCGTTGTCGTCACCCTCGAGGACGGCATCTTGGACGGCGGCTGGGGCGAGCGTGTCGCGTGCTACCTGGCCTGCACGCCGTTGCGCACGCGCACCTTCGGCATCGCCAAGGGTTTCCCCGACCGCTACGACCCCAACGAACTGCTCGCGCAGAACGGCATGACGGTCGAGAACATGGCCGCCGAAGCCGTGAGACTACTCAACGAGTAAGAAAACCTCCGCAAGGGAAGCGCCCCTGCGGAGGTTTCTATTTTCCCAACTCATTTGTCTCGATCTGTAACACCTAGGGCCCGAATTACCGTCTAACTGTTACTGATTGAGACAAAACAGCAAGTCATGGTCGGCGCGAAAAACGAATAGCCGTTCATACGCGATCTCCTTACTTATATACGTGTCGCGTTGCCGCCATTATAGCGACCGCTGCGGGCGACCACGCCGTCCGCAAAGCGCTATCTCAGCTGCAATAATCGACGTTTGCCCTGATAAAACCTGCCAAAATAAACCTGTCCCTTTTTGGTAGGTAGAATAACCCATAAGGTCAGTATGTTTCTGAGTTATTTCGTGTTGACCCATTTGAGCGCGATAGGGTATAACTCTACTCAACCGCTAGGGATTTTATTGAGAAAGGTGTTCTCCCATGAGCAAGAACCTCTCCCAGCAGGTCGTTCTCGACCGCCGCGGCTTCGTTGCCGCCACCTTCGCAACCGTCGCCGGCCTTGGTCTTGCCGGCTGCTCCGACACCAGCGCCGAGGCCGACAAGGGTTCCGCCGCCGGTTCCTCCAAGAGCTCCGAAGATACCGAGGCTTCCACCACGCTCGACGCTAAGGCATTCGACAAGCTCGTCGACAACGGCCCCAAGGCCGACGACGATGCCATCGCCGCCAGCACCTGGGCCACGGCCGTCAAGGACGCCGGCGTCTTTAAGATCGGTGGCGTTCAGACCTCCACGCTCTTCTCCCTCCTCAACGAGAAGGACGGCAAGACCCGCGGCTTCGATGCCGGTATCGCACAGCTCCTGTCCAACTACATTCTGGGCGAGAACAAGGTCGAGATCACCCAGGTGACCTCGGACACGCGCGAGTCCGTCCTGCAGAACGGCCAGGTCGACGCTGTCTTTGCCACCTACACCATCACTGACGAGCGCAAGAAGCTTGTCTCCTTTGCCGGCCCCTACTACTACACCCAGCAGGCCATCCTGGTGCTCGCCGATAACGACGACATTAAGAGCGTCGACGACCTGGCCGACAAGAACGTCGCCGTCCAGTCCGGCTCCAACGGCCCCGCCATCCTGGAGGAGTTCGCTCCCAAGGCCAGCCAGCAGGAGTTCAAGACCGACGAGGAGGCCCGCCAGGCACTCCAGCAGGGTCGCGTTGACGCCTACGTCATCGATAACAACATGCAGCAGAGCGCCCTGGTCCGCGAGCCCGGTAAATACAAGATCGCCGGCAAGCCCTTCGGCAGCAAGGAGCCCTATGGCATCGGCCTGCCGCTCGATTCCGATGGTGTCGCCTTCGTTAACGACTTCCTTAAGAAGATCGAGGACGACGGCACCTGGACCGAGCTGTGGCAGATCTGCATCGGCGACCGTACGGGCGACACCAACGTTCCCGAGCTGCCCGAGGTCGGCGCCTAAGCTCGCAAGCTGGGCATCAGCCGCTGCGAAACCATACGGAAACGCACGATTCGCTTTATTGCGCTAAACTGTTTCCTCACTGAGTTGTCGGGGCTTCCGTACACACGGGAGCCCCTTTCCTTATCGGCGGGAGGTCCGCATGAGTCTCTCCGAGCTCTGGTCGCTCTATGGCCAGAACTATATCGACGCGCTGCTAGCAACCTGGGGCATGACGCTTGAGTCGTTTGCCATCGCCATGGTGCTGGCCGTCGCCGTCACTGTGATGCGCGTGTCGCCGCTCAAGCCACTGCGCGTCTTTGGCGACCTGTATGTCCAGGTCTTCCGTAACATCCCCGGCATCGCGCTGCTTATCATCGTCGTCTACGCGCTGCCGCCGCTCAAGGTCGTCCTGCCCTACCGTACCTGCGTTATCGTCGCCACGGTGCTCTTGGGTTCTGCCTTTGGCTCCGAGAACTTTATGAGCGGCATCAACACCGTCGGCGTCGGTCAGGTGGAAGCCGCCCGCTCGCTGGGCATGGGCTTCAGCCGCATCCTCGCCAAGATCGTGATTCCGCAGGCACTGCGCTCAAGCGTATTGCCCATGACCAACCTCTTTATCGCCGTCATGCTCACTACCGCCTTGGGCAGCCAGGTGCCGCTTAAACCGCAGGAGCTCACTGGCGTGGTGAGCTACATCAACACGCGCTCGCTTGGCGGCGTCGCCGCGTTCTTTATCTCGGCGCTCGGCTACCTGGGCACGGCCTTTGTGGTGAGCCACATTGGCAACTACATCGATAAGAAGGTGAGGATCCTCCGATGAGCAAGCACTCCACCTCCGCACTCACCATGCGCGATGCGCTCTACGAGGCTCCCGGCCCCAAGATGCGCACCAAGATTCGCATCGGCACCGCCATCTCGCTTGTTGCCGTGGCCGCGCTCATCGCTCTGGTACTGCAGCGCTTTTATGTGACTGGCCAGCTTTCGGTTCACTATTGGTTTTTCTTTACGCACCTCACCACCTGGAAGTTCCTGCTTGCCGGCTTTGAGGGCACCGTTAAAGTCGCACTCACCGCTGGCGCCATCGCGCTGGTGCTGGGCTTAGCCCTTATGCTCGGCCGTACCAGCGACATTAAGCCGCTGCAGCTGGTCTGCCGCGTGCTCACCGATTTCTTCCGCGGCGTACCGAGCCTGCTGTTCATCTACTTCTTCTTTTTGGTGCTGCCCCAGTACAAGATCGCGCTGCCGTCGTTTTGGATGCTCACGCTTCCCGTCGCGCTCGCTGCAGCTGGCGTACTTGCCGAGATCTTCCGTGCCGGCGTCAACGCCGTGCCGCGCGGCCAGGTCGAGGCCGCCCAGGCACTCGGTCTCTCCAAAGCTAAAATCACCTTTAAAATCGTATTGCCGCAGGCGATTCGGTTTATCATTCCGTCGTTGATTTCGCAGCTCGTGGTCGTAGTCAAAGACACCACCGTCGCCTATGTGGTGAGCTACCCCGACCTCATGCAAAATGCCCGCGTGCTCATTACCAACTACGACGCCCTCGTGTCGGTCTACCTGGTAATCGCGGTCATCTACATCCTCATCAACGTCGCGATTAACAAGGCCGCTGTCTATGTTTCGCACAAAACCGGCGCGACCATCATCCGCTAACGCTTTACCATTTCGAGTCATAAGGAGCCGAGCACCATGGCACAGAGCACCTCTACCACCGGCAATCAGCCGCTGATCGAGCTCAGACACGTCGATAAGCACTATGGCGACCTGCACGTCCTCAACGACATCAATCTCTCGGTCGACCGCGGCGAGGTCGTCGTTGTAATCGGTCCCTCGGGCTCGGGCAAGTCGACCATGTGCCGCACCATCAACCGCCTGGAAACCATCGACTCGGGCGAGATCCTCATCGAGGGTGAGCCCCTGCCGCAGGAAGGCAAGGATCTTGCCCGCATGCGCGCCGAACTGGGCATGGTGTTTCAGCAGTTCAACCTGTTCGCACATATGACCGTACTGCAGAACGTCATGCTGGGGCCGGTCGATGTGCTGGGCGTCTCCAAGGAGGAGGCTCGCGAGCGCGCCATGGACCTGCTGAGCCGCGTGGGCGTGGCCGAGCAGGCCGATAAGGTGCCCGCACAGCTCTCGGGCGGCCAGCAGCAACGCGTAGCCATTGCCCGCTCGCTTGCCATGCAGCCCAAGGCCATGCTTTTTGACGAGCCCACGAGCGCTCTTGACCCCGAGATGATCAACGAGGTGCTCGAGGTCATGGTCCGTCTGGCACAGCAGGGCATGACGATGATCGTCATCACGCACGAGATGAACTTTGCCCGCCGCGTAGCCGACCGCGTCGTCTTTATGGCCGACGGCCAGATCGTGGAAACCGGCACGCCCGACGAGTTCTTCGACCATCCCCAGACCAAGCGCGCCCAGGACTTCCTCAACTCCATCAAGGACCACTAACCAGCCACTCCGTGGGACAAATTCATCGGAAGTGTTGTCCCACATCTCCCATGCGCCCTGTCACCTTCAGATCGAAAGCAACACCTATGATCGGAACTCGTACTTCATCGTCATACACCCCGCACGTCGACGTTGCCCCCGCCGACCGCCCGCTCATCCTCGTCGCGCCGCGTTGGGAAGAGGCAAAACCGTTTTTGAGCGAGACGCTCTCCCCCAACGAGGAAATCGCAAGTGTCTTTGTCGATGCCATCCTTGCCGCCGGTGGCCTGCCGCTGCAGATGTCTATTACCGAAGACGTCGATGTTATCCGTCATTACGTGGAAATCGCTGACGGTATCGCTATTCCCGGCGGCCCGGACGTCAACCCCAAACGCTGGGGCGACGAGCGTCCTTACGACCCCACGCTGTGCTGCGAGATTCGCGACCGTTTTGAGTTTAAGCTGGTTAACGAGGTGCTTCGCGCCAAGAAGCCGCTCTTTACCACCTGCCGAGGCACACAGCTGCTCAATGTCGCCACCGGCGGCACCCTGTGCATGGACGTGCCGAGCCTGGGTGCGCGCGAGGGCCGCACGCAGTGGCGCCATACCCACGTGCTCAACGATCCCGTGCACCCCGTCGAGGTCGTGCCGGGCTCGCTGCTGGAGCGCGCGGTTGGCGGGCACAGGCTGATCCAGACCAACTCGGCACATCACTGCTGCGTCGACCGTCTGGGTAAAAGCACGCGCTTGGTCGCCAAGGCAACCGACGGCGTTCCCGAGTGCATCGAGGTCGAAGGCCAGCCATTCTGCCTGGGCGTGCAATGGCATCCTGAGTACACGTGGAAGACGCTCGAGACCGACTTTAACCTGTGGAAGTCGTTTGTCGAGGCGGCGGCAAAGGTTAAGCAGGCGCGCTAGCTCGCGAACCCCACAACAAATAAGGGTGCCCCGCCGGCCACATGGTCCGACGGGGCACCATTTTACCTATATGCTGCCTGCACGCAGCCCAAGGCCCGCAAGCTCTTATTCGGCCGCCTCGCGCAGGGCCGACATCGTAGCCGCATATTGCTGCTGCAACGCATGCATTCCCTCGCGAGCGCCGTCAACAGCATCGGCGCCGCGCAGCGCCTCGGTTACCACGACCGCCGGCTCGTACAGATTATCGAATCCCAGGTTCTGGCTCACGCCCTTGAGCGTGTGCGCTGCCATAAACGCTTCCTCGGCGTCTCCTGCCGCCATGGCAGCCTCCAACTTGTCCATGCTCTCGTCATCTAAAAACTTGAGGGCAAAGCGGGCAAGCATTTCCCCGCCCATCAGCCGAGCACACGCGTCATCATAATTGGCGCCAATCTTCTCATACGCCTCACGCATGGAAATCATGGATTAAAAACTCCTTTGGTCAAACTAAATCGTAGGAAACGCGACGACATCGGCGGGGCGTGCCAACGTCTCGGCAATTTGGTCTTGCACCTCGAGCAAACAGTCGAGCAGCAACGGGTTAAAGGTGCCGCACTTACCGTCCAGAATCATCTTGATCGCTTCCTCGTGCGGGATAGCGTCCTTGTACACGCGCACGCTCGTCAGGGCATCGTACACGTCGGCCACCGAAACCACCTGTGCGGCAATGGGAATTTCGTCGCCCTTAAGGCCATCGGGATAACCCTTGCCGTCCCAGCGCTCGTGATGCCAACGCGCAATCTGGTACGCATATTCCATAAGTGCATTGCCGGCGTGATGGCTACCCAGCTCACGCAGCATGTCGGCGCCGATCGTGGTATGCGTCTTCATAATCTCGAACTCCTCGGGCGTAAGGCGTCCGGGCTTGTTGAGAATCGCATCGTCAATCGACATCTTGCCGATATCGTGCAGCGCCGAAGCCAGGGCAATCGTGGAGCGTTCCTCATTGTCGAGGGAGATCGTGCCGCTACGCTGGACCAGACAGCCAAGCAGCAGCTCGGTCAGCTTCTCGATGTTCGTAACGTGCCTGCCGCTCTCGCCGTTGCGAAGCTCCATGACGCCGGCCATGATGTCGATGAGCATGCGACTGTTCTTGACGCGCTCGTTGTACTGCTGGGACAGCAGGTTCGTCAGGCGGCGCTGTTTGGCGTATAGGCGGATGGTGTTGCTCACACGGCGGCGCACGACACGGGAGTCAAACGGGCGGTTGATATAGTCCGAGGCGCCCAGCTCGTACGCGCGCAGAACCATATCATCGGAATCTTCGCTCGAAATCATGATGACAGGCAGATTGTCGATACCCGATCGGCGCGACAGATCGGCCAGTACCTCAAAGCCGTTCGCGCCCGGCATGACAATGTCCAGCAGCACGAGCGACAACTCATCGCCATAACGGTCGACCATATCGAGCGCCGTACGACCGTTATCGGCCTCGAGGATGCAATACTCGTCCTTGAGCATCTCGCTGAGAATGGCTCGGTTCATCTCGGAGTCATCGACAATAAGCACCAAAGGCTTTTCGCTTTGGAAGGCCTCGATGGAATCGGCATCGGTCACGACCGTACCGGCTTTTGCCTTAGCGCGGCTCAGTAACTGGACAGCACGGCCAACGCCCTCATCGACCGTCTCGCCATGAATGCGAACGCCACCAACACATGCCGTCAAGCTCACGTACTCATGGCCCGGAATAATCGTGGAATGAACGGCTTCGGATACCTGATGCAGGCGACGGGCGAAGTCATCGGAGGGAATATTGGGCATGACGACCACAAACTTGTCGCAGCCATAGCGCACGAGCTCGTCAGTCGAACGAATTCCGCTGCGTATGGCTGTCGCCACAGCACCGAGTGCAAGGTCGCCGGCATGACGGCCACACGTATCGTTGAAGGCCCTAAAATCATCAAGGTCAATCATCGCAACGCCGGCATTCATGCGGGCGCCACGAAGCTTTTCCTCGTAATATCGGCGATTGCGCACACTCGTCAGCACGTCGGTGTAGACAAGGTCCTCTTCTGCAGCCTCTTGCTCATCGATCGGACGCACCATCAGCAGGACGCGAGGCCCGCCCTCGACCTTTAAAGGGCGCAGACGGGCGCGGTACTCAACACCATCGTTGAGCAGTTGCTCCGATACATCATCGGAACCTGCCAAGGCCTCAAGACTCGACTGACGCAGACAAGGGCAGCGATCGCCGGCGAGCAAGCAGTTAGGCTCGCTCTTAATCTGATCGGCCGACAGCAAACGCACCACGGGGTAGGTCTTCGCGACGCGGGCGACCTCGGCGGCAGCCTCCTCGCCGGTTAGATTGACCTCGTGATTATTGAGCATATGGGGCCCTTTCGATAGGTTCGCATAGTAGCGGTGGGTTCCAAATGTTACAAGGGTAACACCTTGCCGATGCAGGTAAGCACGTGAATGCTGTTACATTTTTATGAGTTGGCAGACGGCGCAATTGGAGCCGCAAACGTAAGGTTTTGAGCACGTTTGTTAACACGGCCGAAACGTTTGCGGGTGAAGCCTGTTTTGGCTATTGCGGGTGTTAGAGCCCCAGAATGCCACGGACAGTCTGAGCAGCCGCTGCCGGGCGATCGCGCAGGCCATTGTGCGCGCCGGGAACCATTACGAGTGGACGGTCCAAAAGCTCAGCCGCTATCCTCGTTCCCGGCTCACGGGACGTACCAATCGAGAGCTCGCCCAAAAGCACGGCGGCCACCGTTTTCGACGCGCGAACGCTATCCCAATCGGGAACGCAGGTCATAGTAATCCCGTATTCGTTCGCCATGAAACTGCGGCCGTTGCGCAGGGCGTGCTTGGCTTCTGCCTCGGTTAACTTGGGGGCCTCAGGGTCCGAATCGCCGATGGCACCCAAGAAGGCCCGTAACGCCCTGGAGACCTTTCCCGCGGCGATCATCTCGAGCAAAACCGGGGCCGCGCCCAGGCCGGCACCCTCATCCGTCACGGCGGGTTCATGCAGAATCGCACGCGAGATTATGGCGGGGTTTGCACGGAGAAGCTCCAGGGCCACCAACGTACCGGCACTGTGCGCAAGCACGTTTGCGGGAGCGCCAATATGCTCGATAACAGCCTGCAGGTCGGCGGCCTGGACGGCGAGGTCGTAGCGTCCGTCTGCAGCGTCGCCGCTCTCGCCGCAACCGCGGCGGTCGTAGGCAATGACGCGACAGTCGCGGGCGAGCTCGCGGGCGATGGCGTCAAAAAAGACGCCGTCGACGCACGCACCGTGCACGCACACCAAGGCGGGTGCATCGGACGATACAACCGGGCCGGCATACTCGCGGCAGGCGATCGTGGTGCACGCATTCTCGACCGTAAAATCCATACTGTGTTCCCATCGTCAACGCCCATCCAGTTACACGTCGGTACGGCTAGATGGACCCGCATTGCCTTACGCCTTGTTAACAGATTAACTGTACCCGACCCGAGGCTTTTCATGGCACGACATAACGAGCAACGTGAAAAAACGAAACTTGTAAAGCAAGAGCCCGCACCTTGCTTTGGAGCCGATGCTATGCTTAGGCACAATTGTCTTGAGGAGCATATGCCTATGTCTACGTTTTTGAATGCCAGCCCCATCTTTGGGCCCGTTCGCAGCCGTCGCCTTGGTCTTTCGCTCGGCGTCAACATGATGCCGGCCAGCGGCAAAATCTGCACGTTCGACTGCATTTACTGCGAAAACGGCCTCAACGCCGAGCGCCCCTGCCATGAGCCGTACAACACAGCTGCCGTGGTACTCGACGCGCTCGAGGCAAAGCTGCGCGAGATGGCAGCCGAGGGCGAGCTCCCCGATGTGATCACCTTCGCAGGCAACGGCGAGCCCACCGCCGCACCCGAATTTCCGCAGGCCATCGCCGGCGCCGTTGTGCTGCGCGACCAGCTAGCCCCAAACTCCAAGATCGCCGTGCTCTCCAACGGCACGCGCGCCGACCGCCCCGAGGTGCACGACGCGCTCATGATGGTCGACGACAATATCCTCAAGCTCGATACCGTCGACCCGGCGTTTATCCAGCTGCTCGACCAGCCTGTTGGCCCCTACGACGTCGAGCACCAGATTGAGACGTTCGCAAGCTTTGACGGTCACGTTATTATCCAGACGATCTTTTTGACCGGCGAGTATCAGGGCAAGCTCATCGACAACACCGGCGAGGAGTACGTCGGCCCTTGGCTCGCGGCGCTCGAGCGCATTCGCCCGCAGGAGGCGACCATCTACACGGTGGCGCGCGAAACACCGGTCGCCGGCCTTGCCAAAGCGGCGCCCGAGGTGCTCGACACGATTGCCGCGCGCGTGAGCGCCCTCGGCATTCCCTGCCAGGTGAGCTACTAGCAAAACCACGCAGCAGCTAGTGCCCGCCATCCCGCTCCATCAGCTGCGGTGATATAGTTCCTGTTTATGCTGTTAAACCGCTTAAATCGGAACTATATCACCGCAACTTTTATGGACGCGTGGGTGGGCTATACTAGCTGCGGATGAAAGGAAGTTAGCCATGTATGACAACGGACCCGTACCCGGCCGCAACGACGCCTGCTGGTGCGGCAGCGGCAAAAAATATAAGAAATGTCACAGCGCCTTCGACGAGCGCCTCGAGCGCCTGTGGGAGGAGGGCTGGGAGGTTCTGCCCCGCACGCTCTACAAGACGCCCGCCGACATCGAGGGCATCAAACGTTCGGCCGCCATCAATGTGGGCGTGCTCGACTACGTAGGCGAGCACATCGCCGCGGGCATGACCACCAACCAGATCGACCAGATGATCTACGACTACACCGTCGAGCACGGTGGCACACCGGCCGACCTCCACTACGAGGGCTACCCAAAGAGCGTGTGCACCTCGATCAACGACGTCGTCTGCCACGGCATTCCCTGTGATACGGACGTGCTGCACGAGGGCGACATCATCAACGTGGACTGCTCCACGATCCTAGACGGCTACTTTAGCGACTCGAGCCGCATGTTCTGCATCGGCGAGGTCTCGGCCGAGCGCCAGCGCCTGGTCGACGTCACCCGCGCCAGCGTGGAGGCGGGTCTGGCAGCCGTCAGGCCATGGCTGCCACTGTCCGTGATGGCCGAGGCCGTGCAAAAGACGGTCGAGGACGCCGGCTTTAGCGTGGTGCGCGAGTACGGCGGACACGGCATCGGTAAGGAGTTCCACGAGGACCCGTTTGTGGGCTTTACCACCGAGGCACCCGATGTGGACACCATCATGGCTCCGGGCATGGTCTTTACCATTGAGCCCATGGTCAATGCCGGAGCGCCCGACATCAAGATCAGCAAGGGCGATGGCTGGTGTGTGCGCACCAAGGACGGTAGCGATTCGGCTCAGTGCGAGGTACAGCTCGTGGTGACCGAGGACGGTTACGAGCTGCTGAGCTGGTAGCTGTAGATGCGCCGGATGCTGACGGGCACGCTCGTCTTGCATCCGGCGTTTTTATTTGAACGTTTTGCCTGATAAAACCTGCCAAAAATAAACCTGTCCCTTTTTGGCAGGTCGAGCGGAGAGGACTGCTTGTGAACATCCTGGTTTTGCTGCCCGTCAACGACCGCCATCGCGCAATTCTTGAGTCGAGCGCTCCGGGCGAGGACTTTATCTACACGAGCTCCGACGCAGCCACGCGCGAGCAGGTCGCCGATGCCGACGTGATCTTGGGCAACATCGGCCCCGACATGCTCACGGCATGCGAGCATCTCCAGCTGTTGCAATTGCAGACCGCCGGCTATGACGACTACCTTACCGCCGGCACCGTGCCGGCTGGAGCCAAACTGTCTTGCTCGGTGGGCGCCTATGGCCAGGCCGTAAGCGAGCACATGTTTGCCATGGTCCTTTCCATGATGAAGCGCCTGCCCGGCTATCACGACTTGCAGCGCGAGCATCGCTGGGAGGATTTGGGGCCGGTCGCCTCGCTCAAAAACGCCAATGTGCTGGTGCTGGGCGCGGGCGATATCGGCGGCCACTTTGCCACGCTCTGCCGCAGCATGGGCGCGCACGTCCGCGGCATCAAGCGCCATCCGCTCGTCTACCCCATTGTGTTTGAGGACATGGACAGCATGGACGCCCTGCCCGAGCGCCTAGCCGAGGCCGACGTCGTCGCAGCCTTTATGCCCAGCACACCCGAGACTCGCGGCCTGGCGAACGCCGAGTTCTTCGCCGCGATGAAACCGGGCGCCTTCTTTGCCAATGGCGGCCGCGGTGACCTTGTTGTTGCCGACGATCTGGTTGCCGCTCTTGAGTCCGGACACCTTGCCGGTGCCGCGGTCGACGTCACCGACCCCGAGCCGCTGTCTGCGACAAGCCCCCTGTGGGATGCGCCCAACATGCTCATCACACCGCACGTCTCCGGCTGGTTCCACCTGGCCGCCACGCTCAACAACGTCGTCGACATTGCCGCGGAGAATCTGCGTCACCTGCAGGCCGGCGAGACGCTTCGCTGCTGGATCGAGCATTAGGGTTCCGGCGTTTTACCAAACGCCGGAACCCCTCGACGCTGCGAGCCCGCCAGAGCGGCAATCTGCCTTTCAATCGTCGGGCATGACCAGAAGGTCAATGCCCTCCTCTTTCAAGGCACCTTGCTCACTCTGGCGGGCTCTCGCTGACTTTCATTCGGCCTGCGGTGTCTCGGCGGGCTCTCGCTGACGTTTGCTCAACCTGTGGGGTCTTCAAATTGTTAGAACGTTGCTAAGTAATTCTTTGCGTTTTCGACGTTCATTGCTGCGACAGGCGCGTGTGAACAGAGTTTGACATCGTTGGTGACCAGTAAATCTGCTTGGGAGCGCATCGCTGCCGCAATGATTAAATCGTCTTCGTAATCGCTATGGAGATTACGCTGCTTGCTCGCCATCCATATGTCGCTCAGGTCGCAGGGTACCGGCGTGGCAAGTTGCGACAACACGTCGAGGCAATCCCATGCAAGTGATGTCGCCGCCACGGCGGCATCTTGGGATAGTGAGCCATGCTCGCGCCGATACCATGCCTTATGTTCGCTCGAAATCAAATAGAACAGGTCTTTGAACGATGTCGCCGCATACAGCAAATCCACCTGCGCTGCGCATGCATCGCGTAAAAACTCAATCGCCACCGAACGACCACGTCGTGAGGGAATGAAGTAATCGAGCCACACGTTGGTGTCAACCAAGATGCGCTTTGGAGCCTCACTCATAGAGCCAGCTCATCTCCTCGCCATAGCGATCCGCATAGGCATTCCGTTTGAGCTCTTCGTCGTCCGATGGCTGAGCCCTAACCATATCGATTCCCGACTCACGGCAAGCGGCAGCGAACAGCTTCGACCCCTGATCCATGAGCTCGAGCTTACGTTTGGCGGCCTTTTCGCGCTCGCGCTGTTCCGCCCGGGCACGACTGGGCAGCAGGATATCCTCGAGCGCACCGGGGCGATCGGCCAGCGACGCTGCAAGCTGCCAGAGCGCTCGCACCGCTTGGCTCGGCGTCATACCGGCCCTGGAGAGAGCGGCGTCCCCACTCCTTTTAAGATCGGCATCGAGACGTACGTTGATCTGAGCGGCTGTTGTGGTCATAACCCCTCCTTAATACTTTAAAATTATCATAAAACTCTATGGTAGATACGTAAAGCATGTATAGCAATAAATTAGTATTAGCCGTGCTCTGTGCACAAAAAGCCGCCGAGGCACATTACACCTCGGCGGCTACGCATCACCAATCTAGTTCGGTTTTATCCTTTGCATTTGCCCAGATAAAACCTGCCAAAATTAACATCCCTCTTTAGCAGGTTTTAGAGTTCCACGCTTTCGGCTCCGTTGATGCTGAGGTTGCGCTCGTAGAAGGCCGTGAGGGCGCGGATGGCGTACATCACGTCGCGTACGCCGCCGGTCTCGTAGCTTGAGTGCATGGCCAGCTGCGGCAGGCCCACGTCCACGGCGTGCATGCTCGCCTGCATGTTCGACAGGTTGCCGAGCGTGGAGCCACCCGCCATATCGCTCTTGTTGGCGAAGGCCTGCGTGGGCACGTCGGCGTCATCGCAAATAGCCTGGAACACCGCGCGGCTAAAGGCATCGGTGCAGTAGTGCTGGTTGGCAGCTTCCTTGATAACGATGCCGCCGTTGAGCACAACCTGGTTGCGTGCATCGCACTTCTCGGCGTGGTTGGGGTGCACGGCATGTGCATTGTCGCAGCTCACGAGCATCGAGGCGGCAAGCGCACGGTGGTACGACTCGTCGTCAAAGCCCAGCGATCCGTTGATGCGGCGCAGCGCGTCGGCCAAGAAGGTCGACATGGCGCCCTGCTTGGTCTCGGAGCCAACCTCCTCGTTATCAAAGCAGCAAAAGACCGAAACGTCGTGCGCGTTCTCGGCACCCAAAAATGCCTGCAGCGAAGTGTAGGCGCAGGCCAGGTCGTCAAGCTTGGGCGTCGAGATAAACTCGTCGGCCCAGCCCCAGATGCGTGCGTCCTGACGATTGACCAGGAACAGGTCGCGACCTAGGATCTGCTCGGGCTCAACATCCAGCTCTTCGGCAATCAGGGCATCGAAGTCACCCTGCTTAAGCTCGCCGGCGCTGATGAGCGGGCACAGGTCAACAGCTCGGTTGGGAGCAAAGCCCTCGTTAACGCCGCGGTTCATGTGGATAGCAAGGCTCGGGATAATAGCGACCTCGCGCTCGGTGGCAAGCAGGCGGCTCTCAATATGGTCGCCCTCGCGTACCAGTACGCGGCCCGCGAGTGCCAGCGGACGGTCGAACCAGGTGTAGTCGATCATGCCGCCGTATGCCTCGGTGTTCAGGCGCAGCGTCTCGCCCGCGCCGTCAAGCTCAGGCACGGCCTTGGCCTTAAACGTCGGCGAATCGCTGTGCGACGCCGTCAGCTGAAAATGGTAGTCGCCGGCAACGCCGTCCTCGCCCCACGTCGCGGCCAGGTCCTCGCCCACCTTAAAGGCAACAACGCTCGAGGTGTTGCGCTGCGTGTAATAGCGACCGCCCGGCTCGATGTCCCACGCCGCGTTCTCGGGCAGGTAGGTAAAGCCCGCCTCGTCGAGCTCGGCCATAATGGTCGCCGCCGTATGGAACATGCTGGGGCATGCCTCGATAAAGTCGATAAGGTCGTTGGCGGCCTCGATATCGTCGGCAGTCACGTGCACGCGCTCGGGCGTTTCCTGATCCGTCATGCTCTCCCCTTTCGCTGGGCTGATGAACCCCTCCAGCATACCCCGACGTGCCAGCACCACGCTCTTCATTCCATGTTTAATCCCGCGCCGCTCGCCAAGTTGAGCCATCATGCCCGCGTTCCTTTTGCGACAATTACGCTAACAAGACGAAAGGAGCCGTCATGAAGCCACGTAACATTGCCATCGCCTGCGGTGTCGCGGGAGTCGCCGTCGGCCTTGCCGCTGCCACCGGCATCGTTTACCGCAAGCAAATCAAGTCTGCCGCGTCGCTCAAACGCTTGACCGGCTACGTGGATGGCTATGACCTGTACGCAATCGACATCGCTTACGACTACGATCTTGATCGCATCATCGCCGCCGATGTGCGCGACGACCAGGCCTACATCGATGCTGTGGTGGCGCAGGTACTGCCCGGTGTGCCGGCACATGTCCAGGCGCCCCAGTTTGCCTGCAGCGCTTTTGTCGCCGTAGATGCCGAAGGCCGCGTGCGCACCGGTCGCAATTACGACTTTAAGGACGACACCTCGGCGCTGCTGGTGCGCAATCACCCGCGCGACGGCTATGCCTCCATCGGGCTTGCGGCCCTCAATAACCTGGGCGCCAACACTCCGCTTGACTCCGTCACCGGACGTGCCGCCGCACTCATGGGCCCGTTTGCCCAACTCGACGGTGTTAACGAATGCGGCGTGTCCATTGCCGTACTCACCTTGGATTCCAAGCCCTGTGACCAGGACACACAACGCCCCGTCATCAATACCTCGCTCGCCATCCGTCTGGTGCTCGACCGTGCCGCCACCACGCAGGAGGCCGTAGACCTGCTTTCTGCCTACGACATGCACACCATGGCCGGACGCGATTACCACTTCTTTATCAACGACGCTGCCGGTGACGCGCGCGTAGTAGAGTGGGATCCGCGCGACCCCGACCGTGCATGCAAGGCGACTCCTGTACGCCAGGTTACGAACTTCTACGCCTGCTATGGCGACGAAGTGCTGCCCAACCAAAAGAATGGTGAGCTGGGCCATGGTAAAGAGCGCGCCGTCGCAATCGCCGATGTCCTTGACGCCCACGCCGGTGCCCAGGACGAGGCAGTCGCTTGGAAGGCCCTTCGCGCCGCAGCCCAAGAGCCCAATCCGGAAGACATCACCAGCAATACGCAACGGTCGGTCGTCTTTGACAATACCGAACCCGCCGCCGCCATTACGCTGCGCCGCCACTGGGGCGACGTCGACGCCTTCGCACTGTAAGGAGCCAGGCCCGTCGACCTTACGTTCCCTGACGTTGCTTGCATTTCCATACGCTTGAGCTAACACGTTTTACCCCCGTATCAACAGTGTGCGGGGGTAAACTTATGCGCATGTTATAACTTGCCCGGAAGGATTCACCATGCTTAGGATCGGTCTTCTTACTAGTGGCGGCGACTGCCAGGCGCTCAACGCCACCATGCGCGGCATCGTCAAAACGCTTATGACCAATAGCGAAGAACCTATCGAGATCTACGGTTTTGAGGACGGCTACCAGGGCCTTATCTACAGCAGATTCCGCGTCATGTCGCCCGCCGATTTTAGCGGCATCCTCACCCGCGGCGGCACCATCCTGGGCACGAGCCGTACGCCGTTCAAGCGCCTGAACATTCCCGAGGCCGACGGCGTCGAGAAGGTGCCCGCGATGGTCCACACCTATCATAAGCTGCAGCTCGACTGCCTGTTTATGCTGGGCGGTAACGGCTCCACAAAGACTGCCAACCGCCTGCGCGAAGAGGGCCTCAACGTTATCGCCCTGCCCAAGACCATCGATAACGACACCTGGGGCACCGAGATGACGTTTGGCTTTACGAGCGCCATCGACGTCGCCACCAAGTGCATCGACGACATCCACACCACCGCTTCGAGCCACGGCCGCGTGTTCGTCATCGAGATCATGGGCCACAAGGTTGGCTGGATCCCGCTGTACGCCGGTGTCGCGGGCGGTGCGGACGTCATCCTGATTCCCGAGATCCCCTACGACATGGACCAGGTCATCAAGACCATCGAGCATCGCATGGAGACCGGCAGCCGCTTTACCATCGTGGCCGTCGCCGAGGGCGCCATCTCTAAGGAGGACGCGGCGCTGTCCAAGAAGGAGTACAAGAAGAAGCTCGCCGAGCGCACGAGCCCGTCGATCGTCTACGACATCGCCAAGGAGATCGAGGCCAAGACCGGTCGCGAGACCCGCGTCGCCATCCCCGGCCACACGCAGCGCGGCGGCCAGCCCGATGCTCAGGACCGCATCTTTGCGACCCAGTGTGGCGTCGAGGCGGCGCTGGGCTGCCTGCGTGGCGAGTTTGGCTACATGATTGCCCTGCGTGACGGCAAGATGTGCCACATGCCGCTCGAGGAGGTCGCCGGCAAGCTCAAGTATGTCGACCCCCAGAGCGATCTGGTGCGCGAGGCCAAGGCGTTGGGCATCAGCTTCGGCGACGAATAGCCTCGGCTGGAACCGCCCCATCGGAGGCCTCAGGGCTTACCCCCCCCCAAAAAAAAATCGTCCTCGGACATGTCAGGACCCCGCCGTGCGCTTCGCGCGGCGGGGTCCCTCCGTCCTGCGGAAAGATTTGGGAGGTAAGCCCTGGGGCCTCCTGCGGTAACTAGGGAGGCCGAGGCTATTCGTCTGCTTGCTGCGGGTGCCTGGGGTAGGATGCGGCGTGCATTTTTGGGAGTATTCAGCAGCCGAGGGTGCCTGCATACTGGATTTTGGGAGAAAGGCAGGCACCATGGGCCGCGTTCTGTAAAAAATGACCAGCTCTTGAGGCATTGGGGGTCCAGGACCAGGGCATTCAGCGCGGTTTTGTGCACCCGTTCCCGCACCTGCGGACTCCGGGATGCTGAATACTCCGGAATTTGCACGCCGCCCCCTGGGGTACCTGTGGGCAAAAAGCAACCGCCCCGCCGAAATATACATTCGACGGGGCAGTTTATGCAGTATAGCGCCTGTGGATGCGCATGTCGCTCAGCGTTCTTGCCGACCGATGCAACGTCGTGCGTAGCCCTTAATGTCTTCGGTGAAACCATCAAGGTCGTCGAGCGTGATCACGTTATCGGAAAGCAAGCTGGCAATCTCATAATGCATGGTGCTGCGGCGAATATCGTTTGCTAGCACTCCCGAGGACAGCTTGTCCCTATTGATGCGCTCTTCTAGCGCCCAAAATCTACTAGACGCTTCGCTGCCGCCGTTTAGTATCTCGATGTATTGGCCGATGAGCATTTCCATATAGCTTTCTTGCCATTTTGGGAGCAGCTCCTTAAACAGCTTCCAGTCGCTTTCAGCTACCTTGCCCATATTGCCTCCGTTCGCCAAACAGACTTAGCCATTCGATTTTTATTCTATTTGGTATTTTCGCTCGCAGCCGTGGATGAGGGGACCATCGGTCTTCGAGTTCGAGCTTGAATGAATCGTTTGCTACAAAATGCGCCTAATTACTACGATGATTCGAATGCCTTCAACCATGCCGAAAAGGGTGAAAGTAAAACCGCAGGTAGAAAGCTTGCCGATTTTTGAAAAAGATGGATGTGGTCGGCCTCATCGAGTTCATCGTAGTAAATCGGCCTTTTCTTGGCATGCAGTGAGTTAAATGCCAATTCCTGCGCTGGAATTGCCCGCTCCATTCGTGAGTTGCGGTGAAATAGGGGCTGTTAGACGCTCCAAGGTCCTCAACGGTCTGTATTTCACCGCAACTTGAAAGGGGCGAGCGGTATTGGCCAAGCATTGCTGACGGGTTGGAGCGGCTTAGGCTTGTTTGCGGCGTTTCCATTGCTTTCGGCACCAGCGCATGAGTGCTTTGACAACTGGGATGGTAATGAGGATGACCCATGCGGGATGGGGCTGCGCCAAGCAAAGCCACATATAGAGGAACCAGGCAATGGCGGCTGTTGGATAGACGCTGCCGATTAGCTTAGATAGATGATGTCGGTCGATGAAGTCGCCCATCGCATAGTAGACGGGAATCAGAAAGACCAGAAAGAGCCCCATGCCCCACGTGCCGCAGACGATGCCGAGCGCGAGATAGGCGAGGACGACAAGTACAGGAAAGGGAAACTTGTTCCATGCGCGACCGAGCTTAGTGTGGAAATGCTTGCCATGATGGTCGAGCTTGTCGTGTGCCTCTTTCCAGCTCGAAAAGGTCTCGCCGTCGATGGTAACGGTGCCGTCGGCATTGGTATGTACGCTGTGTCCATCGTCCTCTAGCGTATCGATATGCAATCCGCCCGGCCCGACATGGACCTCTTCACCCTTGCGCTTGTTAGCCACATGGATACCATCCCAGCCAACATGGACCTCTTCGCCTTTGTTGGGATCAATAACATGGATACCGCGTGCGAGAGAAATGTCGACAAGTGGCTTGCCGTCAGAATCCACGTGCTCGGTAGAAGGCTCGGCGCCTTCAGACTCGCCTGAATTATTGGCGTCAACGTCATCGTCGGCCGAGGTGTCGACATCGCTAGCCGCTTCCCCATATAGCAACTCATCCAGTGACACGCCATACAGCGCGGCGAGCGCAATAAGGTTATCGGTATCGGGTGAGGATTCGCTGCGTTCCCATTTGCTGACAGCCTGGCGACTTACGCCAAGCTGAGCAGCAAGCGCCTCTTGGGAAAGACCGGCAGCTTTGCGGCGATCGACGAGACGCTGTGCCATCGCAAGATCCATGATAGTTCCTTTCATGTGGCGACCGTAATCGAATGAGCCGAGTATGCCGAGAACAACCGGTAGCGACCACCATTTCTAGTTAGAATCTGCCCCAACCCTACCGCAACTACGAGTAGCAACCCCTAATGGCCTGCCATTTCATGACAAATGTCAGTACGCATAACAGCCAAGAGCCCTCTCAATATGTTGCGGTGGAATAGTTCCTGTTTGGCATAGCAGAGCCATAAAACAGGAACTATTCCACCGCAACTTACTATCAGGCCACGCACCCGCAGAGTAGCTACAGGTGCCTAGGGTAGGATGCGGCGTGCATTTTTGGGAGTATTCAGCAGCCGAGGGTGCCTGCATACTGGATTTTGGGCGAAAGGCAGGCACCATGGGCTGCATCCTGTAAAAAACGAGCGGCTCTAGAGGCGTTGGGACTCAGAATCGGGGCTTTCAGCGCAGTTTTGCACTCCCGCCCCCGCGCCCGCGGACCCCGGGATGCTGAATACTCCGGAATTTGCACGGCGCCCCCTGGGGCACCTGTGGGCAAAAAGCAATCGCCCCACCGAAATATGCATTTGGCGGGGCAGTTTATGCAAAAATACTGCTGTGGGCGCGTCGGCAGCTCGCTATAACTTGAATCCCAGGACAGGCTACTCGGCGCTCTTGAGGGCGCCGACCATGTCGATCCTATTGAGGGTGCGATTGGTAGTGAGGTTGACGATAAACGTAAAGACAAAGGAAAGCACTACGGCGAGCACATAACTCAGCGGCTGGACCTCAACGTCAAAGTAGAGCGACGGCATCTGCAGAATGTACGTAAAGCTCTCGGCCAGCAGGCTACCCAGCGGCACGCCCAGCGCGGCGCCAATTGCCGTGAGGATTAACGTCTCCTTGTTGACGTAGTGGTGCACCTCGCCACGGCGGAAGCCCAGCACCTTAATGGTCGCCAGCTCGCGCTCGCGCTCGGAGATATTCGTGTTGGACAGTGTAAACACAACCACAAACGACAGGCACGCCGCCATAAAGGTCACGAGCGCCACGACCGAATTGATAATCGTAAAGTTCGCATCAGCGTTCGCCTGATGCTCGGCCGTACTCGAAATCGTAAGCCAGCCGTCACTCTTAATCTTCTTGCTAAACGCAATCTGGTCGGCCGACGAGCCCTTCAGCAACGCAAGGACACCGTTAAGGCGCGCGCTTCGACCGAACGCGCGCTCATAGGTGCCCTGCGTCATATAGAGTGTGTTGCCAAGATAGTTGAGCGAAATGTCGCTGACTTTGACCTTGGCAGCATTGAGCGACGAATCCTGGACGTGCGCCGTATCACCCGGCTGAATCCCCAGCGCCAGCTGTGAACTCTTGCTCAGATACACATCTCCGTCACGCAAAGACAGCGACTCTTTGGACTCGTCCTCAAGGCGCACGTAGTCGTCCAGATCGTTCACACGGTCATCGGGCACCACGATTAACAGCACTGTCTCGCTTTTGCCGCCAAATGTAAAGGTGACGTTATCGGTCGTAATCGGCAGCGTCGAAGTCACGGTCACACCGGAATCCTTGACCGCGCTTCGCTCGTCGAGCGCCGCGCACGTCTGCGTAAAGTCGTCGGGATTGGCGACCGCCAGCAAGTCGTAGCGCGTGATATGCCCGTACTGTTTGGGCGAAAGCGCTATCGACGTATCGCGGATGCCCAGAGCGCAGATCACGAGCGCCGTGCAGCCGGCGATACCAAAGATGGTCATAAGGGCACGCTTTTTGTAGCGGAACAGGTTACGCGCCGCCACCTTGTTCAAAAAGCCCATACGGTGCCAGATAAAGCCGATGCGCTCAAGCAAAATGCGCGAGCCGGCACGCGGGGCCTTGGGACGCATGAGCGAGGCTGGGGTCTCGGCCATCTCGTGGCGGCAGGCGATAATCGTGGCGCCCACCACGCCCACGGCAAACAGCGCCACCGAGACGATTGAGGACACGATGTCGTACGAAAGCAGCATCTGGGGCAGTGAGTACATGTCGTCGAACACCGTGAACAGGAACAGTGGTAGGCCCACAAATCCGACAATGTTGCCAAGCACGCCGCCGATCAGACAAGCCCACAGTGAATAGTTCACGTATTTGGACAGGATACGCCCGCGTGAATAGCCGAGCGCCTTGTACAGACCAATGAGCGTGCGCTCCTCCTCGACCATGCGCGTGGCGGTGGTAAGGCTAATGAGCACGGCGACGACAAAGAAGATGAATGGGAAAACCGTGGCGATGGCTTCGATCGAAGAGCTGTCGCTCTCCACGCTCGAGTAGCTTGTGATGCTATCGCGGTCCTGGATGTACCAAGTGCATTCGCCCAGATCGGAAAGCTCGGTACGGGCATCGGCAAATTGCTGGTCGGCGGCTGCGCGGCGCTGGTTCAAATCGGTCTGTGCCTGAACGCGCTCCTCGCTGCCCTCGGCCATGCGATTGATGTTGTCCTGCTCTATCCCAAAGAGCATATTCGTCTGGCGCTCAGCCGCATCCAAGCTTGCCGGCGTGTCGACCGTCAGTTCCTGAACACGCGCCTTCTCGCGCTCATCGCGGATCTCCTCGATATTACTCTTGACCTCGTTGATCTTTGTCGTGTAGGCATCGGAATAGGAGTTGAGGCTCTTGGCTCCCTCAACAATCACGTGGACGGCGGAGTAGGAGGAAGATGTCGCGGCATCCTCGCTCACATAGAACTTATAGTCCGCAGCCGAAGCAGCGCGAAAGTCGTTGACGGTCGAGTCGGAGCTCACATCGGTGGGATCGAGAAGCTCGGCCGTAATGGTGTAATCGCCCGCGGCAAACTGGTCCTTGGCGCTTTGGTTCGACGAGCTAGCGTCATTGGCGGCAAAGCTCACGGTATCGCCGAGCTTTTTGCCCGAAGCCTTCAGGAACTTCGATGTCACCGCAACCTCACCGGCACTCTCGGGCAAATCGCCGCTCACCAGCACCGGCTGATCGATATTCTCCTTGGAAAGGCTCTGCACGACCACGCGCTCGCGCGTTGTGCCCACGGCGGTGTAGGCGGTCTCGGTGTAGATGCCCTCGGCCGTCTCGACGCCGTCGACCTCTTGGATAGCCGCAAGATCGTCGCGTGTAAGGCCATAGGTCGACTGCACATTAATGTCATAGACACTCTGCTGGTCAAAGTAGGCGTCAACCGAATCGCGCAGATCCTCGCAGCCCGCCTTAAGGCCGCACATCACACTCACGCCAAGCGCGGTGATGACCACGATTGACAAGAAGCGCTTAAGACTGCCTCGGATTGTGCGGTAGATGCCACGGCGAAAAACCGTCGGGACCATATCGTTTGAGCTTTGGGCAGTGCGGTAGGTCGCGAACTCCCCGTCGCGGCCTGCGTGCTCCGTATCGTGGTTTTGGCTGTTTTGGCGATCTTGGTCCATGGGCGCTACCACTCGATCGTCTCGATAGGCACGGGATTTTGCTGGACCGTCTCGCTTTCCACGCGGCCGCTCTTAAAGCGGATCAGGCGATCTGCCATGGGCGCCAGCGCGGAGTTGTGGGTGATGATGATGACCGTGATGCCCTGCTTGCGGCAGGTGTCCTGCAGCAACTGCAAAATCTGCTTACCGGTTTGATAGTCGAGTGCACCCGTGGGCTCGTCGCACAAAAGCAGTTTGGGATTCTTGGCCAGTGCGCGGGCAATGGACACGCGCTGCTGCTCGCCGCCCGAAAGCTGCGCCGGAAAGTTGGCGAGGCGCTCACCCAGGCCAACCTGGCAAAGCGTTTGCTCGGCATCGAGCGAATCGGGGCAAATCTGCGCCGCGAGCTCAACGTTTTCGAGCGCCGTCAGGTTGGGAACCAGATTGTAGAACTGAAAGACAAAGCCCACGTCGGCGCGGCGGTATTCCACGAGCTGCGCCTCGTTGGCGGAGCTCACGTCGCGCCCGTCCACCGTCACGGTGCCGGAGGTTACCGTATCCATGCCACCCAAGATGTTGAGCGCCGTGGTCTTGCCGGCACCCGAGGCGCCCAGGATAATGGCGAGCTCACCGCGCTCAACGGTAAAGCTCGCGCCGTCGAGCGCGTGAATGCGGGCATCGCCCTCGCCGTACGCCTTGATGACGTCTTTGAATTCGATATAAGCCATCGATTAATTCCCATCTGGTCGGATAACTCCTTAGTATTACCCATTTCGCACCGACCAAAAAGGGACAGGTTTATTTTGGTAGGTTTTAGAGGCGGACGGTGAAGGTAATCTGGTTGCCGTGGCCGCAGGCAGAAGCGCTCCCGCCATGGGCCTCGGCGATAGCTCGCACCACGGATAGGCCCACGCCCGAGCCACCTGTCTTGGAGCTGCGCGACACATCCGCACGATAAAAGCGGTCGAACAATCGGTCCAGGTCGCCTTCGGGCAGCTCGTCCACGGCGTTCGATACGACAAGTTCGGCGGCGCCCTTACCCTGACCGCGCGAGGCTGCGCGCAGGCTCAGCTCGATCACGCTGTCCTCGCTCGCGTAGCGTGTGGCGTTGTCCAGCAGCAGCTCAACAACCTGCGCCACTGCCGCGGCATCGGCATGGGCCCGCACACCGCTCGCGATCGACGTCGACAGCCGCTTTCCGCGCGAAACCGCCACCGACCCAAACGGCGCCGCCGCCTTGTCCACTGCCTCTGAAAGATCGATCGATGTCATGGTAAAGCCGGCCGAACCCTCGTCCATACGCGCCAGGAACACCAGACGCTCCGTCAGCGCCGTCAGCCGCGCGACCTGCTCGTGAATGCTCTGCGTCCACTCGCTCTCGCCGCTCTCAATTTCCTGCACCTCGTTAGCGGCATCAATCACGGCCAGCGGCGTCTTGATCTCGTGACTTGCATCGGTAATAAAGCGCTTTTGCTTGCTGTAGCTCTCGACCATCGGTCGAATCACCGCGCCCGAAGCACCCGCCACAATTGCCAGCACCGCCAGCCAGCCAATGCAACTGATTGCCACGCTCGCGCTCAAAAACGAATGAAAGCTTGCAAGCTCGCGCGAACAGTCCACGAACACATAGGTGGTCTCATCGTCTTGAACCGTAACCGTATAGCGGTAGTTACCAGAAAAGCCCGAGGTCCAACCCTTGGAATATAGTCCTGCCGCGATGCGTGCAGCACGTTTGGCGCCCACCGCGGCAATGCGGGCCGTGTTGACATCGGTCACCTGCCCACCGGCGATCGACACCGTAAAGTAGCGCGTGTCGAAGGGAGACTCCGCCGTCATACCTTCGAAGTGCCTGATGCGAACGCCCGCCTGGCTATCGCCGGCATCCTTGCCATTAGCGGGATCGTCTTTAGGCTCGTCCCCCCAATCGATGCCGTCCTTGCCCGCCAGGATATAGTCCAGGCGAGCGTCGGCCATCTTGCAGACATGCGAGTAGTTGACGACGTTGATGCCGGCAATAATGAGCGTAAGCACGACGGTCACGGCACCCATGGCAACCAGGATGAACTTGCGACGCAGGCGACGGCCCATTGTACTGGCAGCATCGGCGCGCCCCGGATTACCCGAGTCCGCGCCCATGCCGAGCTTTGCCGCCATGCGCTTCCGCCACGCGCTCGCGCTCACGCTTATTCGCCCTCCTCGACAACCTCAAGCGAATAGCCCTGGTTGCGCGACGCGCGAATGGCAACGTTGGCACCAAGCGCCGTCAGCTTTTTGCGCAGGTACGAGATATAGACCCACACCACGTTGGCGCCTTCGGGCGCGTCCTCACCCCAAACCTCGAGCATCAGACGCTCGGTAGGCATACGCGTGCCGGCGTTGCGCATAAAGAGCTCCATAAGCTGAAACTCACGATTAGCCAGATGCTCCTCGCCCAAAGGCCCAACGAGTGTGCAAGCCGCCGTGTCGAGACGCACGTTGCCCACGCTGAGCGTCGTAGCGTCAATCGCCGTGGCAGCGCGCGTCATGGCACGAATGCGTGCGAGCAGTTCCTTGGCGGCAAACGGCTTGGTCAGGTAATCGTTGGCACCGGCATCCAGGCCCTCGACCTTATCGGACACCTCGCTTTTTGCCGTGAGCATGATGATGGGCAGGCGTTTGCCGGCCTCACGCGTGCGCTTGAGAACCTCGATACCGTCCATGCCGGGGATCATGATGTCCAGGATTGCGGCGTCATAGTCGTTGGCGAGTAGATATTCGAGTGCCGTCAGGCCGTCGAGCGCGGTGTCGACCTCGTAGTCGCTATGTTGAAGAATCGCGGTAAGGGCGCGGGAGAGGCCGGGTTCGTCCTCGGCAAGCATCAGCTTCATAGTTGTTCCTTTGGCGCACGGCTATACAGATTTCGATACTGCCGATAATAGCGCACCGTCAGCCGCCTTAGTGCAGCCTTAGCTGCTCGACCTGCGCGTTTTCAAATACGCAGGATATGGCTTAGCCAAACTTAAGGCGCATATGCCGAGCGCTTGGACGCATGCCGGCCGCGAAAGGACGGCGACTCGTTCTTTCAGGGCGTCTTGGCTATGCAAAGTGCTCGAACGTTATTCCTCGTACGCGCCCTCAAGCCGAAGCAGCCACTCCTTGCGGTCAAGCCCGCCGGCATATCCGTTAAGCGAGCCGTCGGCGGCAACCACGCGATGGCACGGCACGATAATCGAAATGGGATTGCGGGCGACCGCAGCCCCCACCGCACGAGGAGACACAACGGGAGCCTCGTTTCCCGGCACACGATGCCGAGCTGCAATACGCTGGGCAATCTCACCATACGTAGCGACCTCGCCACGCGGGATAGAAAGCAGCTCAAACCAAACCTCGCGCTGAAACGCCGTACCAATCATATGCAACGGCGGCGTAAACCGAGGCTCCTGCCCCGCAAAATAAGCATTCAGCCAAGCCCACGAACGCTCAAGCACCGAAGAAGCCGCGCCATTTGCCGGACTCACCGACGACATGCCGCCAGCACCAGAAACCGCATCGGCGCCTTCAACATGTTCGGGATCTTCTTTGAGAAGCGTGGAGCCAAAGTGCTCCTGCCCCTCAAACCAAAGCCCCGTCAAACCGCGGCCATCAGCGGCAAGCAGGATTTCGCCCAAAGGCGAAGCAAACGTCGTCGTGACCACCAGCGGCTCCCTTCAAAACTCCGCAACATAATACCGCGAATTGTGCAGACAACCCCGCAGATACGTCTGGGCGGGCTCGCAATTGCTTAAGCGAGGCTGTTTTCCCCAATCAAGCGAAGAAGACGCAGGGCTTCGACGCCAGAGAGGTACCTCTATCAGCTGAGCTCTAATACTTTCCCGAGAAGTGAACGAGTAAAAACGAAGCCCCGGAGCATCCACGCCTTTAGACCGCAAAACCGCAGGATTCGCACAGCAAAACCTCAGGAAATAGCGGTCAAAAAATGCCAATGCTTCGGGGGTCAAAATAAGGTCGTTCACTTCTCGGGAAAGTATTAGACCCCGATTCGCACCAGCCCCAAAGTCACCTCAGGCAGCAGGCGCGAACGCGCCGCAGCTGCCGTCACGCCCCGCAGTCACCCCAGGCAGCAGGCGCGAACGCGCCGCAGCTGCCGGACACGCCCCGCAGTCCCCCAAGGCGGCAGGCGCGAAGCGCCGAGGCCGCCGCCGGGACCAGGGCCCACAACAGCCACGTGCTCCCATCAGCCCAGCGGCCCCAACCAACAACGGCCCCATCGCAGACCGCTCGCAGCCGAGTCACCGCAGGCGGAGGCCGGGCTTAGCTTTCAGAACACTCCGCAGACCAGTGTGGCGCCTTGTCCGCGGCTCCGAAGGAGCAGGACAAGGCGCCACACATGGTCGAGGACGTTCTGAAAGCTAAGCCCGGCCCCCGCCGGACAGGTCACACTACTCGCAGAGCAGCTTAGCGATCTGGACGGCGTTGGTTGCCGCGCCCTTACGGATTTGGTCGCCGCAGCACCAGAAGGTGATACCGCGCGCGGCCTCGGGGTTCGAGATGTCGCGACGCACGCGGCCGACCCAAATCAGGTCCTGGTCGGACGTATCCATCGGCATGGGGAAGCGGTCGTGTGCATCCTCGGCAGCCATATCGTCAACCAGCTTGACGCCGGGAGCGGCAGCCAGCGCAGCGCGGGCCTCCTCAACCGTAATGTCGCGCTCAAACTCGAGCGTAATGCTCTCGGAATGCGAGCGCAGCACGGGCACGCGCACGCAGGTGCAGTTCACGCGCAACTCGGGCAGGTGCATGATCTTACGGCCCTCGTTCTGCAGCTTCATCTCCTCGGAGGTAAAGCCCTCCTCCTTGACGCCACCGATCTGCGGAATCAGGTTGCTCGCCAGCTGGGCGGCAAACGCGCGCGGCTCGGGAATCTCCTCGCCGCGGCCCAGGGCGGCCAGTTGAGCCTCGAGCTCGGCCATACCGGGAGCGCCGGCGCCCGAAGCCGCCTGGTACGTCGAGACAATCATGCGCTTCACGCCGGCGAGCTGATGCAGCGGCCACGTGGGAACCAGGCCGATGATGGTCGCGCAGTTGGGATTGGCGATAAGGCCGTGATGCCACTTGATATCGTCGGCATTGATCTCGGGCACGACCAGCGGCACCTCGGGATCCATACGGAAGGCATGGCTGTTGTCGACCACGACGGCGCCGCGCTTGACGGCCTCGGGCAGCAGCTCCTTGGCGATATCGTCGCCGGCAGCGCCGAGCACGATGTCACAGCCCTCAAAGGCCTCGGGGCAAGCCTCTTCGATCACAATCTGCTCGCCGCGGAACTCGACGGTTTTGCCCGCAGAACGCGCGCTCGCCAGCAGCTTGAGCTTACCGACCGGGAACTCCTGCTCGTTAAGGCACTCGAGCATCTGGGTGCCCACGGCTCCCGTCGCGCCCAAAATAGCAACCGTGTACTGTTTCATGCTTCCCCCTTTAAAGGTTGTGGCTTTTGCCCGCACGCCGAGCAGGCCGATTATTGTTGCCAGTGTATACAAGAACGGGGCAGGCACGAAACCCGCCCCGTCGAAACGAAACCGAAACGAAACGCCCCGCCGTAGATTTTTGAGGCGAGTCCCAAAAATCTAGCGCGATAGCAGCTACTTGTGGAGCGCAGCCAGAGCGGGATCGACCGGCGCGGAAGCCTCCAGGTCGGAGACCTTCACAATGCCGTTCTCATCGGAGAAGGCACGGTAAATGGTCCGAATCGCCAGGTCGAAGTCCTTCTCCTCGACACCGATAATGATGTTGATCTCGTCGCAGCTCTGCGAAATCATACGCACACTCACACCGGCCTGGCCAAGCATGCCAAACAGATGACCCGAGATACCCGCACGGCCGCGCAGGTTACGACCGACGGTCGCGATGAGCGCCAAGCCCTCGACAACCTCGATCTCGAGCGGCTCGACCTCCTGCTGAATGTCGCCCACAAGCGAGTAAAGCGAGTCGTGCACATCCTGCTCCTGCACCACAGCGCCAAAGCGATCGACACCGGTGGGCATGTGCTCGACGGAAACGTCATAGCGCTCGAACACCGAAAGTGCACGGCGCATAAAGCCGACACGGGGTTTGGTGCGGTCGCGGGCGACGTTGATGGCGACAAAACCGCGCTTGCCGGTCACGCCGGTAATGATGGGCTCTGCCTCGCCCTCATCAGCCGTCTCGCTAATGATGGTGCCGGGGTCCTGCGGCGCATTGGTGTTCTTGATGACCAGCGGAATGCCCGCCTCGCGCACGGGGAACACGGCCTCCTCGTGCAGGACGCTTGCGCCCATGTACGAAAGCTCGCGCAGCTCCTCGTAGGTAACGCGCGCAATGGGCTGAGCCTCGGGAACAATACGCGGATCCGCAGAATAGAAACCCGAGACGTCGGTCCAGTTCTCGTAAAGGTCGGCGCCCAGGCACTTGGCCAGGATCGAGCCCGAGATATCGCCGCCGCCACGATCGAGCAGCTTGATCTGGCCCTCACGCGTTGCGCCGTAGAAACCGGGCATAACAAAGCCGCCCTGCTGACCGTACTCCTGCACCAGCTCGGAGGTACGATTCATGCTGAGCGTACCGTCGTGATGGAACGCAACGACCGTCGCGGCGTCCAGGAACGGCAGGCCCAGGTACTCGGCCATCAGGCGAGCGGTAAAGTACTCGCCGCGGCTCACAAGCTCCTCGGTGGAGTAGCCGCCTGAGCGGGCGCGCTCGGCAAAGGCCGCAAACTCCTCGCGGATGGGATAGGTGAGCTCCAGCTCGTCAGCGATATCAAAATAGCGCTGGCCAATGTCCTCGAGTAGCTCCTCACACGACACGTGATACTTAACGTGCGCGTTAACCAGGTAGAGCAGGTCGGTCACCTTGGTGTCGCCCTTAAAGCGGCGGCCGCAGGCGGAAACCACCACAAAACGGCGGGCAGGGTCGGCATCGACGATGGCCTTGATCTTCTTGAAGTGTTCGGCGTCGGCGACCGACGAGCCGCCAAACTTGGCAATCTTAATCATGGGCTTGAGGTTACCTTTCTAAAAGCCTCTGCAAACCTGTTTTGCGCGCTCTGATACCATGGTTTCACCGATTGGGACCAAGGCATCCGAGGAGCAGTGTTATATGGGAACTTATCATAGTACACGAGGACGCACTTTATCGTGCTCAAGTAAGGTGGCAATCCGCACCGGCATCGCTCCCGACGGGGGTTTGTTTGTCTCGGACGAGCTCGGCACCCAGCAGGTCGATATCAGCTCGCTTGCAGATAAATCGTACTTTGAAATCGCTCAAGATGTGTTGGGAATGTTACTGAATGATTACACGGCCGAAGAAATTTCGGCGTGTGTCGACGAGGCATACCGCGGCACGTTCGCGAGTGAAGAGGTTACGCCGCTCGTCAAACTCGACGCTGCGCCGGGCGCTGACGCCCCTCAGACCTATGTGATGGAGCTCTTTGGCGGTCCCACGAGCGCCTTCAAGGACGTCGCCCTGCAGATGCTCCCCCGCCTCATGGCCCGCACCTCTGCCAAGGACGGCGGAGCTGAACGCATCATGATCGTCACCGCCACGTCGGGCGACACGGGCAAGGCCGCGCTCGCCGGTTTTGCTGACGCTCCGGGCACGGGCATCACCGTCTTTTATCCCGAGGGCAAGGTTAGCCGCGTCCAGAACCTGCAGATGTCCACGCAGGAGGGCGACAACGTCGCCGTGTGCGGCATCCGCGGCAACTTCGACGACGCCCAGAGTGCTGTCAAGCGCATCTTTGCCGATAAGGAGCTTGCCAAGCGCCTGGAGGCCGCCGGCACGGTGCTTTCGAGCGCCAACTCCATCAACGTCGGCCGCCTGGTACCGCAGGTCGTCTACTACTTTGCCGCCTATGCGCAGCTGCTGCGCGCCGGCGCCATCGAGGCCGGCGACGCCGTGGAGTTCTGCGTACCGACCGGCAACTTTGGCGATATCCTGGCCGGCTACTACGCCAAGCGCATGGGTCTGCCCGTCGCCAAGCTCGTCGTGGCGAGCGACAAGAACAACGTGCTTGCCGACTTCCTGACCACCGGCGTTTACGACCGTAACCGCCCGTTCTTCACGACCATCTCGCCGTCGATGGACATCCTTATTAGCTCCAATCTGGAGCGCATGCTGTACTTCCTGTCCGATGGCGACTGCGAGCTTGTTGCCGGACTTATGGAGCAGCTGGCGCAGACTGGTCGCTACGAGGTTCCTGCCGACCTGCTCGCAAAGATTCAGAGCGTCTTTGGCTGCGGTTGGGCCAGCGAGGACGAGGTCCGCACTGCCATCAAGAGCTGCTGGGATGCGAACGGCTACGTGATCGATCCGCATACTGCTTGCGGCTATCACGTCTTTGAGCAGGTCGCTCCCGCCGAGGGTGCCAAGGCCCGCGTGCTGCTTTCGACCGCAAGCCCCTACAAGTTCCCGCGCGCCTGCTGCGACGCCCTGGGCCTCGACGTTCCCGAAGATGATTTTGAGGCTATGCGTGTACTCGAGCAGGCCACCAACACGGTCGCCCCGACCCAGCTCGCCGAACTCGAATCCAAGCCCGTCCGCTTCGAAGACGTCTGTGACGTCGATGAGATGGCAAGCTACGTCGAGTCTGCAGCAAAACGAATGAGCACCAACTAGATCCCTCATTAAGCGCCGGCGAAAGCCGGCGCACCTTCTTTTTATTTAGCTTTCGGGATGATGACGAGCATGCGAGCGGGTCTGGCCGTTTAGTTCGTCGCGAGTTCCGCACGAGCCGGAAAGCACTTAATGTGCTTTCCGAGCGAGCCAGGACTGCCCGAGCAGCGAACTAAACGGCCAGACCCGCCCAGGAGGACCCACATGATCAAAATCACCGTCCCAGCAACCAGCGCCAACCTAGGCATCGGCTACGATACCCTCGGCATGGCCGTCAGCCTCTACTCGCACTTCACCTTCGAGCGCACCGACAAGCTCACCATCACGGGCTGCCCCGAGGAGTTCCAAAACGAGAATAACCTGGTCTATGTGAGCTTTGTCGATGCTCTGGCCGCGTGGGGCGAGCCGGCTTTTCCCGTTGCTATCGACATTCAGACCGACGTGCCCGTCGCCCGCGGCCTGGGTTCTAGCTCCACCTGCGTCGTCGCCGGCATCATGGCGGCCGCCGCGCTGACGGGCCACACCGTCGACCGTGCCGAGCTCGTCCGCATTGCCACCGAGGTCGAGGGCCATCCCGATAACGTCGCCCCCGCCATCCTGGGCGGCGCCGTCTGCTCCTTTACGCCGACCGATTCGCTCCCCCAGTGCCTGCGCTACGAGGTGAGCGATCGCCTGCGTTTTATTACCGTGATTCCGCCCTACGAGGTGCATACGAGCGAGGCCCGCAAGGTTGTGCCGCAGGAGATTCCACTCTCCACCGCCGTATGGCAAATGGGACGCATCGCCGGCATGACGCGCGGCCTGGAGACCGGCGACCTTGACCTGATTGCCGCCGCCAACGACGACCGCATCCAGGAGCCCTATCGCCGCCGCCTCATCCCCGACTACAACGCTGTGCGCGACACCTGCCTTAACGGCGGTGCTAAGACCATCTGGATCAGTGGCTCCGGCTCGACCCTCATGGCCGTGACTGACGACACCATCGTGGCAAAGTTCCTACAGGTCAAGCTGCGTGAGCAGTTCCCCAAGTGCGACACGCACATTCTGACGTGCGACACGGAAGGCGCTCAAATCGAGTACCTGTAGACATCCTTCCCATTACCTGTCCGGGGCGGTCGGGGTGTTCCCTCAAAATCGTCCTCGCGCATGAAGGCCCCTTGCCCTGCTCCTACGGAGCGACGGACAAGGGGCCTTCGCGCTGCGGAATGATTTTGAGGGAACACCCCGACCGTCCCTGCGCCTACCTTGCTGAGGATGTCTATAGGGACCCACGCTTTGAAGGGGCGCCGGGCTGATAGCCTGCTTTTTATTGGTAGGGGCTCTTGCTAGGTTGGGGCACTTATTAGAGGCAGGCCTCGGCGATGCGGCGCTTGAGTTCGTCGATGCCGGTGCCAGTCTGAGAGCTTGTGATGATCACGTTCTCGGCTGGAACGTTGAGCTGCTTTTTGATGGCTGCTGCCTGGCGGGCCTGCTGGGTGCGGCTGAGCTTGTCGGCCTTGGTGAGGCAGACGATAAAGTTGAACTCGTTGCCCTGCAGGTAGTCGATCATGTCATGGTCGAGCTTGCTCGGGTCGTGACGAATATCCACCAGCGACACGACCAGGTTAAAGCTGCGCTCCGAGTCGAAGAAGTCGCCGATAAGTTCTGCCCAGCGGTCACGCTCGGCCTTGGAACGACGGGCGAAACCATAGCCCGGCAGGTCGACGAAGTGCACGTCGTCGGCCTCGAAGAAGTTGATGTTGCTCGTCTTGCCCGGTGTGCTCGAAACCTTGACGAGGTTCTTGCGGCCAAAAAGCTTGTTCATGATCGACGACTTGCCCACGTTGGAGCGGCCGACGAAGCTCACCTCGGGGCAAGTGGACTCGGGAATCTGCGAAACCTTGCCATAGCTGGCAACGAACTTGGCAAGCTGGTAGTTAATGGAATCGGCCATGGACACTCCTTGGTCGTAGGTTTTTACAAAACGGGCGCGCTATTACGCGGCGGCGATACGACGAACGATGTCCAGCGTGATGCCGCTCGCGGTACGAGCGTACTCATCCAGATCGAACTCGCGCTCACAAAACGCGTCATATGCCTCGTCACAATTATCGCTGATAGCGCGCAGCACCAGGCAATCGACACCATTCTTGGCCGCGATGTGCGCAATTGCCGCGCCCTCCATCTCGACGCAATCGGCATGCGTGGCCTCAATAGCAGCGTTACGCATGGCGTCACCCGTAACAAAGCGGTCACCCGTGGCGATAGTGCCACACAGGAACTGTTTGGGGTCCTTCTCAGTAGAAGTCTTATCCGCCGAGGCATCCACAAATCCATGCTCGGCAAGCACGGCGGCGGCAACATCAGCCAACGCCGGCGTCGAGACAAACTCCTCGAGCCCCGGCGCAGACTCGGCGATGAGTGCCGTATCGGTATCAAGATAGCGCAGGCACTTGCCTATAACCACGTCGTTAATATGCAGTTTAGGGTTTAGGCCTCCCGCGATACCCGAAAACACAACGGCCTGCGGAGCGTATTTGCTGATGAGATGCTGCGTTGCGGCAGCGGCGTTCACGGTACCCATGCCAGCGGTCGTGGCGACCACCGTCAGACCGTCAAGCTCGCCGCTCACAACGGTCAAGCCCGCCTCCTGCGCCTCATGCGCGCCACTCAGTTCTTCCTTAATCTGCGCAACCTCTTTTTCGAGTGCGCCTATGATCGCGATGGTTGCCATGCCATCCCCCAAATCCGTACAAATTGCTTATCCACGGTATGGTACCAGCATTTTGGATCTTTCACTTTTTACGAAGTCGCTAGGCCAACGAGGACCGCACATCAAAGAGCGCCTTTGCAATCGCGGCCACAGCCTCGCTCGAGTGGTCGCTCCACGGCATCGATGTCATGATGCTCATGACATAGGTACGGCCATCGATGTCGATAAGGCCCGCATCGCATGTCGAATAGCAACCATCCTCGCTAATCCAGCCTGCCTTGTTGCGCACCAAGGCTTGGTCGTCCGCAATCCCATCACGGATAAATGAGCGCGATGTTGATGACAACAGTTCAGATAACCACTGGGAGGCCTCGCTGCCACAGCTCAAATACTCGCTCATCTCGCGCCACAACTTGGTCGAGGTGCGCGGGCAATAGGTGGGAAAATCACTCATCGGATCGAGCGCGGTATCGTAATCGATGCCAAGACTGACAATCCAATCCTCGTAACCGGCATGGTCAAACGCCGCGCGTAACGCAATAAACGAATCGTTATCCGAATTAACGACCGCGGCCTCGATTAGGTCGCGCACCGTCTGCCAGCCCATGTTATAGCCACCATAGGTGCCAAGGGAATCATCGAGTGAGACCTGACCCGTCTCGACCAGGGATTCGCAGATGTACAACGCATAGAGTGCCTTGTAGCTACTCGCGCCGTAAACCTCGACATCGGCGTTATACGTCACGCCCTTGCCGCTCGACAAATCGTAAAACACCACGCCCACATCGCCCAATTCCTGGGCCTGATCAAGGGCATCTTGGAGCGCGGCGAGGCTCCCATCCTCCAGGGCGGGGATCTGATCATCAACCAATGAGAAGGTCTGCACGGTATCGCCTGAGGGAATATCGTTAAAGTCCGCCTTCGAAAGCCTCGTCTTAAGGCTCGCTGTCGACAGGGTTTGACTTGCGGTGGCTTTAGCTTCAGAGACCTTTTTGTTTTGCATCTGTACCGTTGACGCATCTGAGTGTGCCATTCGCTCCGACGCGTAGGTTTTGGCGGTAATTCCGAGGATAATAACCGCCAACGTTAGCATCCCAATGGCGGCAATCTTCGTCACGCGGATGCGAGTGGCAGCGAGGCCACGCGAAGGCGTGCCCTTCGTCTCATATCTGCTGCCATGCTGCGGCACATACTCGTCCCGCGATGCGTTGTTTCGCACGTGGTCTCCTGACTGCTACCGTTTATATACGAGCAGCATAATACCGAGCAGGCATTTCTTTCCAAAGATATTCAGCGGCGTTTAAGGTGTTTTTAAAGAAACCACAAGCGTATTTATCCAAATGGCGCGGTTCTGTTGCGCATCTCTACCCAAATTGCACTTGCGGTGAAATAGTTCCTGTTTGGGCGGCATAAGCCGATACACAAGAACTATTCCACCGCAACTTGACGGGGCTCTTTAGCAATCAACTAGGTGCCCGGGGGCACTCATTTAAGTCTGTCCCCAATGAGTGCCCTTGGGGGCGAAAATGGATCGCTAGCCGATGGCGTTTTTGAGTTCCGCGCGGCGCTTTTTCATGCCCGTCATGACGGCGTTGCGCAGCTCGGGCATGCGCGCGGTATCCATCTGTGGAACGCCCTCGAGCTTATAGGGGATGCCCAGTTGCTCGTACTTGACGACACCCATCGTGTGATACGGCAGCATTTCCAGACCGACCACGTTATGCCACGGGGCGATCAGGCGACCGAGCTTCTCGCATTCCTCCACCGTATCGGTGATACCCGGCACTACCACGTGGCGAATAACAACCTTAATCTTGCGACGCGCGAGCTCATCACCAAACGCCAGAATGCGTGCGGGATCGCAACCGGTCAGCTTTTTATGCTCGACGGGATCGGCGTGTTTAATGTCGAGCAGCACCATATCGGTCTCGTTGAGTACGGCATCGAACTTCTCGGGATGCGCGGGATCGAACGCATAGCCGCAGCTATCCAAGCAGGTATGCACGCGGCCATCGGGGTTGTTGTGCATTGCGCGGAACAGGTCGGCCAAAAACTCAGGCTGCAGGAGCGGCTCGCCGCCGGACACCGTAATACCGCCGCTGCGGTAAAACTCATGGTTGCTCTGGAACTCGTCCATCAGGTGCTCGACGGTCACCATGGTGCCGCCGCTCACCGACCAGGTATCGGGGTTGTGGCAATACGCACAGCGCATGGGGCAGCCCTGAACAAACACCACAAAGCGGATGCCGGGTCCATCGACCGTTCCCATCGTCTCAATCGAATGCACGCGGCCCAGGACAAACGCAGAGTCCTCAGGACGAGCGTCCACACCCTCGAGCGTCATCTCAGCCATTCCCGCTACCTTGCCTCTCATTGGTTTTAGCTACATAAATGCCAGAGTCATTCTAGCCCATATGCATGATGGCGAAACGGTTTAGCGGTCAATTGGGCTGTTCTATTTGACCCAACGCAAGAACGGCGGGAAGGTTGTCGCAACCCGCCCGCCGCCGAGGCAATAGAAATCGATAGACGCCAGGCCTTACGCTTTAAGCGTGAGCACCGCGCCGAAGGCGGTCGGGCCGCAATGGCTCGAGATGACGCCGCCGACCTGAGTCCAGGTAACGTCCTTAAAGCCCAGATCGTGCGCATAGACTTCCATGTCGTCGCGAAGCTCCTGGGAAAGGCCTACCGAATACGCCAGGCCAATGTGCGAGTAGTCAATCTCGCCCTTCGCAACCATGTGGTCAATAAAGGCACGGGCGCATTTGAGCATAGAGCCGCGAAACTTCTTGGTTGCCACGAACTTGCCGCCCGTCACCTCAATGCAGGGCTTAATCTTGAACAGGTGGGCGCCCAGGAACGCGACGTTGGACAAGCGACCGCCCGCCTTAAGGAAGGCAAGGTCCGTAGGAACAAAACCCAGCAACACACGGTCCATGACGGAATTCGTAAATGCAAAGATCTCGTCGACGGTGGCATCGGGGTGAGCCTCGATGTATTTGGCGGTCTCGACGACAACGAGCGACTGACCCACCGAAACAAAACGCGTGTCCATGGAGAACACGTAGTCGCGGCCCTTAGCCGCAATCTTGGAGGACTGATGCGAGCAGGTCGTGGCCTCGGAATACGCGAGATGCAAAATGGTCGCGTCAGGCTGCTCAGCGTGAATGCGGTCGTACACGTGAGCAAAATCCGCAGGCGCACAGCCACTGGTCTTGGGCATTACGCCAAACTCGTTGCAGCGCGAATAAATCTCGAGCGGATCGATCGAGCCGTCCTCGACGGTCTCGTCACCAATCGTGACATGCATAGGCACGCGCACGATACCGTAGCGTTCGCAGAGCTCCGGCGTCACATCCGACCCAGACTCAACCACGATTACGTACTTGCCCATTATTATCACGACCCATCTCTACGTTGGTTTTTCAATACATGACACGCGCCGCCGCACTGTTGCACAACGGCGTCCAAGCGCCAAAGAGACGCCGCCCCTTGCACACAACAAAGGACAGCGTCTCCCTGGAAAACTCCGTGCTTGGCTGAGATTTTACACGGTTTATAAATGAGTGTTACTTATCCCGCAAACGGTAGCTATACGCGATAAACGGTAGTTCGCTGCGGCAACTGCAACACATTCCGCCCAGCAAGTCCAATCGTGCCCCATGCACGGTTAATGCACGAGGCGGTAGAAATTCATCGATGGCGCGCCCTCGGCGTGCAGCTCCATCGCCGGAACCGCCGGCGAATAGGTACGGCTCGTAAGTGCCGCCTCGCCGCCATTTGCAAAAATCTCGACCATCGTAGTGTCCGAAAGCACGCGCAGGTCGCGAAGCTCGCTGAGCTCGATCGACCTCTGGTCGCGCCCATAGCCTTCGTCACCCATGTCGAGGGTAAGCATCCCGTCTGCATAGCACACAAAGACACCCTTGCGGATTTCGAGCTCGACCATCTTGGCGCCCTCACAGGAAACCACAAGATCAAACAGGCGGCCCGGCTCCTCAACGGTTTCACCGCCTGTCGCGCGAACGCAGTCGCCGCGCATCCTCTCAATCTCGTGCGCCGGTTGCTGGCAGAGCTTGCCATCGCGCATGCTCAGCTCTCGCGGCACCGTCAACGCGCACTGCCACCCGCGCGCCACCGTCGGGTTTTCTGCCGTCGCATCGGGGCAACCCGACCATCCGATCATCAAACGCCGGCCTGCAGTATCCTCAAAGGACTGCGGAGCATAGAAATCAAAACCGGCATCGACCATCGGGGGCATGCCCTGCCCGACGATTTTAAAGCTCGGCGCCTCCCAATCGGCCTCGATGGGGAACCACACGCACTGATGCGGATTGCGGTAACGCCAACCATCGGCAGGCACACCCTGCGGACAGCAAACGAGAATAAGCTCGCCATCGAGCTCAAACAGATCGGGGCACTCCCACATAAAGCCAAACTTCTCGCCCAACTCAATGCGCGTCGCATAGCTCCAGTCCTCAAGATTGCGCGAGGTATAGACAAGCACGCAGCCACGGTCGTCTTTCGTACGAGCACCCAGAACCATGTAGTAGATACCATCGTGCTCAAGGATCTTGGGGTCGCGCACGTGCGTACCGATATCGTCGGGGTAATCGACCGGTCCAACAGCTATGCACTTCTCGCCCAATTCGTCGGGATTCTCGGCAACCATATGAATCTGGTTTTGCTCACGGCCCGTCAACACGTAGTCGTAATCATCGCGGTCAAAATGCTTGACGTTGCCGGTATAGAAATAGTGAATCTTGCCATCGCGTACAAAGGCAGAACCAGAATACGCTCCGTTCGAATCCAAATCGGAATCGGGGAACAGCGCGGGGCCATGATTCTCGTACGTCACAAAATCCTTTGTCGTCAGATGGTTCCAAAGCACTGGACCGCCATGCGCAGCATCGAACGGATCGTATTGATGATAGATGTGATACGTATCACCAATCTGAACCAAACCGTTGGGGTCGTTGAGCCAGCCAAGCTCAGGCTCCACATGGAACAGAAGCCTATCGGGGTCGGACGCGATGCGAGCCGCCGTCTCATCCTGTCCGACACGCCACTGCTCATAGTCCGCGCGTGTCACCTTGTTTTTTTGATTTATCATCGCCGTTGACTTTCTCGTCTATGGGGAAGGACGCTCGACTCACACGAGTCGAACGCCCTTCCTCAAATGGACTTATCCTCAGATTACACTGAACGGCTCAACTAGAAGCTAACGTCGAAGCCAGCGCCAGCGCCCTCTTCATCGGTGGTCGGCACGCCCTTTGCCTTGTTGTAGGCAAAGATCAAGACGATCGGCACGATAAAGGCGATGAGATTGCCAGCCACATACCACACGAGGGTCTCGGGCGTGACGATGAGCAGGCCAAGCACGCCGGTCAGACCCTGACCGATAGCGCGCACCTCAAAGAGCTTGACGAAGGCACCGCCGCAGCCTGCACCGATGCATGCGCAGATGAACGGAATGATCGAATAGCGCATGTTTGCAGCAAAGATAGCGGGCTCGGAGATTCCGACCAGCGTCGGGATAAAGGACGACATGCAGATGTTGCGCTCTTTGGAGTGCTTCTTGTGAATGAGGTACATACCGATGGCGCCGCCGCCCTGGGCGATGATGGAAACCGACCAGATGGCCTGGATGTAGTTGAAGCCGGTCGTGGCAACGAGGTTGGCCTCGATACCCTGGATGAACTGATGCGTACCGGTAACGACGAGCGGCTGCAGGAACGCGGCGAAGACAAAGGCACCAAAGACGCCCATCCTGTTGTACAGGATATCGATTACGCCGGCGAGGACGTCGCCGATCAGGTTGCCGAGCGGGCCGAACACGGTGAACAGAGCGACGTTAGCAAGAATCAGGGTAACGGTCGGGACAAAGACGAACGAAACGACCTCGGGGATGTACTTCTGGGCAATCTTTTCGACCTTGGCCATAAACCAGGCGGTCAGGATTGCGGGGAACACGCCGCCCTGGAAAGCAACCATGGGAATGGAGAGCGGACCGAAGTTCCAGTACTCAGCACCCGTCGGGTCCATAACGAACGTGTTACGGTTCATAAGACTCGGGTGAACCATGACGATACCGACGAGGATGCCCAGGATCGGGTTACCGCCAAAACGCTTGACCGCGCTGTACATAACCAGGACAGGCAGGTAGTCGAACGTGGTGGCGATAATGGCAAAGAAGCTTGCGAGGTTCTTGAGGAACTCGCTGTGATCGGCGAGGCTGCCCTCCATGCCAAAGAGGCCGTTGGCAACGATCAGCGACTTAAGACCGATGATGATAGCAGCGCCGACGAAGGCGGGAATGATGGGGATAAAGATGTCCGAGAATACCTTGAGGACCGAGAAGAACTTGCCCTTCTTGTCCGCCTCGGCGCCCTTGACCTCGGAAGCACTGATCTCCTTAACGCCCGTCAGAGCCATAAACTCATCGTAAACCTTGTTGACGGTACCGGTACCGAAGATGATCATGAGCTGGCCGCTGTTGTACAGCACGCCCTTGACGCCATCGATTTTCTCGAGCTCGGCCTTGTTGTATTTGCTCGTATCCTTGAGCACCAGACGCAGACGGGTCACGCAATGCGTGGCGCCCTCGATGTTCTCCAGTCCGCCGACGTTGTCGACGACTTGCTGGGACACTGCCTTGTAGTCCATGTTCCTCTCCATTCCTTTTCTAAATCATAAAACGGTTCGTTGCCGCTACAGAGACGCGATCGTTGCGTTTGCGCACTTGAGCGCACCGTCGGTGACGGTAAGCGCCACACCCTGGCCCTGCTTGTTGCAGAAGCGAGCGTTGAGCGCAACATCATCGACAAAGATGGTCGCGATGTCGTCGTCGACGACCAGACGCACATGGTGAGCGCCCTCGCCCTTAAAGAACAACGGACGCTCGAGGCCCATGTTGTTGACCTGGAACCACGGGTACTGGGGAGCCGGCGTGAACTCGAGCTTGCCCTCGCGCAGGTTGGCGCGGAACTCATAGGCAAGACCGGTCTCGGCGTCCTCAGCGAACTTGACCGAGAAGCCGGCAGCGTCACCGGCGAGCTCGATGTCGGCATCGAGCAAGTAGGTGGAGCCGGCATCCGCGGCGAGCACCTGCTCGACCTTGCCCGACTCGCAGGAAAGCTCAAAGGTCTCGACTGCCTTAGCCTCGCCAAAGGCGCCAAGCATGCTGTCGGGGAGCTTGGTGCCGAGCGTTCCGTCGGCACGCTGAACGATCTCGAGGGGCATAAAGGTGCCACCCCATAGGTAAGAGCTGGGGTCGCCGCCCTCGTCACGCGTAGGAACCCAACCAAAGAGAACGCGACGCTCGCCATCGAATGCGGTGCGAGCGGCGTAGTACGCGCGGCCGTCGAAGGAGTCGTCAGCGGGGGTAATCCAAGGACCGTTGATGGACTTGGACATGCGGTAACGGGTCTTGTTGCCGTCGCTGTACTCGGAAAAGACGAGGTACCACCAGTCGCCCATCTTAAAGAGATCAGGCATCTCAAACATGGTGTACAGGCCCGGGTTCCACCAGTCGCCCTGGAACTCCCAGTTGGTCAGATCCTTGGAGGTGAACTTGACCAGGCGGCCGGTCATCAGACGCTTGTCCTCGCCCACACGCGTGCCGAGGATGAGCATGTACTCTTCGTTCTCCTCATCCCAAAGCACAAAGGGATCGCGCCAGTTGCGGTCATCGTAACCCTCCTGGGGCGGAAGCAGCGTCTCGGCGATGTTCTTCTCCCACTTGACGGCGTCGTCGCTCGTTGCGTGAAGAAGAACCTGCTTCATCAAACGTGCGCGGACCTTATCGCGATTGCAACCAGTGTAGAGCGCATGGTACTTGTCGCCCACCTTAAACACCGTGCCGGCATAAATGTACTGGTCGACTTCCTCGTCGCCGCCGCGCTCAAGGCTCTCCCCAAAGTCCTTGTAGTTGACGAAATCCTTGGTCGTAGCGAGTGCCCAGCCAAATGGCTCTCCGAAAGGTTCGGGGTTACGCGTGTCACGCTGATGATAGAGATAGAACGTGCCGTCCTCGCCGTACGGCATGATGTCGCCTACCCAAATTCCCTCAGGCTGGTAATACACCTTGTGCATCCGAGACTTCCTTTCCACGACATACTAACTCGGTACAATGGCAAGATATGTCAATCGTTTTCATATGTCAAACGTTTTCACACCAATACGTCTTTTCGCAGTTCCAGTCGTCGGCAAACGGTTGACATATGCCGGTGAACGGTCATCAGAGGCGTTTGAGGAATTCTTTTGGCACGGGATGAACTACGCGGTTTTGCCCTCAATGAGTTCAACGGGAAGCTTGATATTCGATTCGGGATTATCGCCGTTAATAAGAGCGATGATGGATTGCGCCGCGAGCTCTCCGATGCGATCGATATCTTGACGTACGGTTGTTAAGTCAGGCATAAACGTCATAGTTCGGCGGGCACCATCCGCGCCCACGACCTTAATATCGTCTGGAGCGCTCAAGCCGCGCTGCTTCATCACGTTGAGACAGATGGCCGCCATCGTATCGTCTCCCGCAAAGATGCCGTCAATATCGGGGTTCTCATCGAGGATCTTCGCAACGACCGCGCCCTTTTCGTCGTCGGGCTTAACGAACTCAACCTCACGGACAAGCGCGGACAAACCGGCCTGCTCAACAACATCGAGGTAGGCATCGGTACGTTTATTGGCAGGCATGCGCATGCGGCTATTGCTGCGCAGGCACAGGATACGCCTGCAGCCGTCATCAATCAGACGGCGCGTGGCGAGCTCGCCAATGCCATAGCTGTCACTTGCAATCTGGACAGAGCCCTCGCCAAGATCGCAGTCGATGCCAACCAGGCTCAAGCCCATCTCGGCATATGCCTCGGCACCGATATTGAGGGAGTTGACGATGACGCCGTCGACCATATTGCGGCGGAGCATGTCAATATAGGAACGCTCAAGATCGGGTCGATTGGCGCTGTTGCACAGCAACATCTTAAAGCCGTTTTCCGCTAACGTGCGCTCGACCGCCTGCACAACCTGAGCATGGAACGGGCTGCTCACAAAGGGAACGATCATACCGATAAGATTCAGGCGACCGTTGAGCATGGCACGGGCGATATCGTTGGGCGTATAGTTGATGCGCTCCATCGCGGCATGGACCTTATCGCGGGTCTCTTGGCTAATATAGCCGCGATTATTAAGCACGCGAGATACCGTAGTAGGCGAAACCCCCGCCACCGCTGCAACTTCCTTGATGCCAGGCTTAGCAGAATCCTTAGAACGAGTGCCCTCGCGAGCCATAGCACCCTCCCCCATCAACATGTCATACGTTTACATACGAACAAAGCATACCCCAACAACAGCGGGAAGACGGTAACAGCACAAGTAAGTAAACGACTCATCCAAATAATTAGGAGAGTTCCGCCTAAAGGGCGACTCCGAAGAACCCCGCTTGGCCGGTTTTGGGTTATTTTCCAAAACATCCCGCAGGACGCAAAGAGGCCCCGCCGCGCAACGCGCGCAGCGGAGCCTCTTTGCATGTCCGAGGACGTTTTGGAAAATAACCCAAAACCGGCCCCAGTAATCCTACAGGAGTTAAATCCCTTTAGAACTTGTTGTGGAAGGTACGCGCAATGACCTCGTCCTGCTGCTCCTTGGTGAGCGTGTGGAAGTTCACGGCATAGCCGGAAACGCGGATGGTCAGCTGCGGGTACTTCTCGGGGTGAGCCTGAGCGTCGAGCAGCGTCTCACGGTTGAAGACGTTGATGTTCAGGTGGTGGCCACCCTTCTCGGCGTAAGCGTCGAGCATGTGGACCAGGTTATCGGCCTGAGTCTCGGAAACTTCAGAAACCTTCATAATGTGTCTCCTTCGATCGATAGGCGCCGGCCGAAACCGGCGCACTAATCAGTAATCGTTATTGTTAGTATAGCACTAACAATAGTTACTCGCCCAGCTGATCAAGGTCGATATCGCCAAAGAACACCTGGTCCTCCTTGCCGAGCGCACTCGGGATAATGGAGAAGGTGTTGGAGATGCCGTCCTGAGCATCGCGGAACGGGAGCTTGGAAACCGAAGACAGCGAAGCGATGGCGCCGTGGCTATCGCGCTTGTGCATGGGGTTAGCACCCGGGGCGAACGGCTGACCAGCCTTGCGGCCGTCAGGCGTGGAACCGGTCTTCTTACCGTACACGACATTGGAGGTAATGGTCAGAACCGAGGTCGTGGGCACGGAGTTGCGGTAGGTGTCGTTCATGCGGATGTACTCCATGAACTGGTGCACAACGTCGTGAGCGATCTGGTCGACGCGGTCGTCGTCGTTACCGTACTTGGGGAACTCGCCCTCGGTCTCAAAGTCGACGATGATGCCGTTCTCGTCACGGACGGGGTGGACCTTGGCGTACTTGATAGCGGACAGGGAGTCAGCCACGACGGAAAGGCCAGCGATGCCCGTAGCGAACCAGCGGTGCACGTGCTTGTCGTGCAGAGCCATCTGAATGCGCTCGTAGCAATACTTATCGTGCATGTAGTGAATGATGTTCAGCGAGTTGACGTACACGCCAGCGAGCCACTTCATCATGTCGTTGTACTTGGCCACAACGTCGTCGTAATCGAGCGTATCGCCCTCGACGGCGCGATACTTGGGGCCGACCTGCTTCTTGGAGACCTCGTCAACACCGCCGTTGAGTGCGTACAGCAGGCACTTGGCCAGGTTGGCGCGAGCGCCGAAGAACTGCATCTCCTTGCCGATGCGCATGGAGGACACGCAGCAGGCAATGCCATAGTCGTCGCCGTGGTAAACGCGCATGAGGTCGTCGTTCTCGTACTGGATCGAGGAGCTGGCGACAGAAGTCTTGGCGCAGAACTTCTTGAAGTTCTCGGGCAGACGGGTCGACCACAGAACGGTCATGTTGGGCTCGGGGCTGGTGCCCATGTTCTCGAGCGTGTGCAGGTAGCGGTAGCTCATCTTGGTAACGAGCGTACGGCCGTCAACACCCATGCCGCCGATGGACTCGGTGACCCACTGCGGATCGCCGGTGAACAGGGCCTGGTACTCGGGGGTACGGGCAAACTTGACCATGCGGAGCTTCATGATGAAGTGATCCACGAACTCCTGGATCTGCTCCTCGGTGAAGGTACCGTTGGCAAGGTCGCGCTCAGCGTAGATGTCGATGAACGTGGAGGTACGGCCGATGGACATAGCGGCGCCGTTCTGCTCCTTGACGGCAGCGAGGTAGGCGAAGTACATCCACTGGATGGCCTCCTGCGTGTTGGTAGCAGGGTTGGAAATGTCGAAACCATAGGTCTCGGCCATCATCTTGAGCTCGCCGAGGGCGCGGATCTGCTCCTGCAGCTCCTCGCGATCGCGGATGTTGTCGGCGGTCATGACCGTCGGGGTGGAAGCCTTCTGGGCCTCCTTGTCCTTGATCAGGTAGTCGACACCATACAGGGCGACACGACGATAGTCGCCGATGATGCGGCCGCGGCCATAGCCATCGGGCAGACCGGTGATGATGTGGGCCGAACGGCAGGCGCGCATCTCGGGGGTGTAGACATCGAAGACGCCGGCGTTGTGGGTCTTGCGCTCGAAGGTGTAGCGCTCGACAACGTTCTCGTCGACCTTGTAGCCGTGCTGGCTGGCGGCCTGGCAAGCGATGCGGATACCACCGTTGACGTGCAGAGCGCGCTTGAGCGGCTTGTCGGTCTGGAGGCCGACGATGGTCTCCTTCTCGCGGTGGGCGTTATCGATGTAGCCAGCGGGGTGGCTCACGATACCCGTGACGGTCTTGGTGTCCATATCGAGGACACCGCCCTGCTCGCGCTCCTTAAGCAGCAGGTCGAGAACCTCGCCCCACAGCTCCTTGGTACGCTCGGTCGGGCCGGCGAGGAACGACTCGTCGCCCTCGTAGGGGGTGTAGTTCTTCTGGATGAAGTCTCGGACGTCAACCTCTCCCGTCCAGATGCCTTCCTTGAAGCCTTCCCATGCCTCCTGCATTGTGTAACCACGCTCCTAGTTACGTGTAATGCGGCGCTCTCTCACACCGCTGCTTATTGAATTCTTGAATTATCGGCTTGCACTACCGGCTTCTTCCGTTCTTCACCACACGTTGGTACAGGGAAAAACGTTTGTCCACCTTGGAACTGCAACCCAAAACCCAAGATTTCACCCGTTTGAGAAGGATAACATAGCTACCCCCTTCATCAGGGCTGTTATATGTTTCTTTTTTTATACCATTAGGGCGTTTTTAACAAATCCGCAGGAAATGCGAGCGCGAACAACTACCGTTCACCGATTTGTTTGGTATTTTTCCTTGCCTTTGTACGACGTTCACTCTAGCTGTTATGCCAGCTTTAGCAGGGTAAAGTGCCTCTGAGTAGGCTTTGGGACATGCCTAACGATCTGCCCCAAACTTTACTGGCACCGACGGTGTACGGAGGTCGCCTAAAGGTAGTTTTCTAGGCATGTCCCAAAATCTACCGTATAGGGCGCGCGTGCAGGGGTATCATCTTTCACCGAAAATAGTTTCTAGTGTTAGGGGTTTTCGGTGGAAGATACCGATTTCCGTGAACTTGGGCGTCAGCTCCTTACCGAGTTTGGCAGCATGCATCAGCGCATTTCGCGCTTTGCGGACAAAGCCCTCGGCGGCGAGATGGCCGTCATGCGCGCCCTCATGCTCGCTGGCGGTTCGCTCACGCCGAGCGAACTCGCTGATCGCGCCTGGGTCTCGAGCGCTCGCATCGCCAATATCTTGCGCGCCCTCGAGGCCAAGGGTTGGATTGAGCGCGAGCACTCAAAGACCGACCGTCGTCGCGTACACGTCATAGTGACCGACAAGGGATTCAAGAATCTCGAAATCAAACGCCGGGAATTCGAGGACCGCACCGCGGCTTTCCTCGAGCAGCTCGGCGAAACAGATACCCAAGAGATGGTGCGCCTTCTTAGACGTGCCAACGAAATTATCGACCACAATCAAGAAAGGAGAGATGCCGAGTGAGGATTCTCAAGCTCTTTAAAAAGCACGTCCTGGCACTGTTCACAGCTATCGTACTTATCGTAATCAGCTGCAACGCCGATCTGGCGCTGCCTACCTATATGAGCGACATCGTCGACGTGGGCGTGCAGCAAGGCGGCATCGCCTCGCCCGTGCCCGACACCATTCGCGCCGAATCGCTCGACGACCTCGAACTCTTCATGAGCGCCAAGGACGCCAAAGCTGCGGAGGCCGTGTTTAGCAAGGCGGACAATAACGGCATTCGAACGTACAAGGGCACCGAGGAAGAGCGTGCCGATGGCAGCAAGATTGCCGACATTATGAGCCTGCCCGAGACTGTCGTCCTTTCGTTCAGCCAGGGCATTGACGCCGACTCCATGGGCGACATGATGGGCTCGTCCAGCGAGAAAGACAACAACGCTGCCCAGGCCATGCCCACCCCCGAGCAGATGGCGGCGATGACGCCCGAGCAGCTCGCCGAGATGCAGCAGAAGGCCGCAGCGGCGCAGAACATGCAAAAGCAGATTGATGCCGACGGTGGCAAGATCACCATGAAGAGCCTGCGTCTAGGCGTTGAAGGCGGCCTAATCGACCAGGGCAAGCTCGTCGAGGGCGCCAACGATATGGCAGACAAAATGGGCTCCATGTCGGGCTCCATCGTGACCCAGCGCGCCGTGACCTACGTACAAGAAGAGTACAAAGCGCAGGGCATCGACCCCGCCGACGTGCAGAACGCTTACCTGAGCCGCATGGCGACCACGATGTTTGGGCTGTGCCTGGTGTCGCTCGTCGCCACCATCCTGACCGGTGCCGTGGCGTCGCGCACCGCCTGCTCCATCGCCCGCGATCTGCGCCGCGAGACCTTCAACAAGGTTATGCACTTCTCGCCGGCCGAGGTGGGCAAGTTTAGCCAGGCCTCGCTCATCACCCGCTGCACCAACGACATTCAGCAGATCCAGATGGCCGCAACCCTGTTTATCCGCATGTGCCTGATGGCCCCCGTCATGGGCATCGTCGCCGTCATGCGCGTCCTGGCCAACCACACCGGCCTGGAGTGGACCATCGCCGTGGCCATCATCGCGGTCTCGGCCGTTGTCGGCGTGCTCATGGGCCTCACCATGCCCAAGTTCAAAAAGATGCAGAGCTTTGTGGACCGCGTGAACCTTACCGCCCGCGAGCTGCTCGACGGCCTTATGCCCATCCGCTCGTTCAACCGCGAGGAACATGAGCTCGAGCGTTTTGACAAGGCTTCGCTCGACCTAATGACCACGCAGCTCTACACCAACCGCGCCATGAGCTTTATGATGCCGCTCATGATGCTCGTCATGAACTGCATCACCGTGCTTATCGTCTGGTTTGGCGCCCAGGGCGTGTCCGACGGCGTGATGCAGGTCGGCAACATGATGGCGTTTATCTCCTACACCATGCAGATCGTCATGGCGTTTATGATCCTCACCATGGTTTCGGTTATCCTGCCCCGTGCCGAGGTCGCAGCCGAGCGCGTGGAAGAGGTCATCACTTGCCCCACCAGCATCAACGACCCCGTCTCGCCCAAACTGCCCGCGGCCAGCGCGCCGCGCGGCGAGCTCACCTTCCGCGACGTGAGCTTCCAGTATCCCGATGCCCGCGCCGACGTCATCAGCGGCGTGAACTTCACCACGCATGCCGGTCAGATGCTCGGCATTATTGGCTCCACGGGCTCGGGCAAGTCCACGCTCGTGCAGCTGATTCCGCGCCTGTACGACGTCACGGGCGGCAGCATTTCGCTCGACGGCATCGATGTGCGCGACATGACACTTTCCGAGCTGCGCCGCCGCATCGGTTATATTCCGCAGCAGGGTCGTCTATTCTCGGGTACCGTCGAGAGCAACCTCAAGTTTGCCGGCGACATGGTGAGTGACGAGGATATGCGCCAGGCAGCACGCGTCGCCCAGGCGGAGGACTTTATCGCCGAGCGCGAGGACGGGTACGACTCCCCTATCAGCCAGGGCGGCTCCAATGTTTCGGGTGGTCAGCGCCAGCGTCTGGTCATCGCCCGCGCGTTGGCCAAAAAGCCCGAGGTCGTGGTGTTCGATGACTCGTTTAGTGCCCTCGACTACAAGACCGACGCGCGCCTACGCGAGGAGCTGGCCAAAAACGTTACCGACGCCGCGCTCGTGGTCGTGGCCCAGCGCATCGCGACCATCATGCACGCCGACCAGATCATCGTGCTCGACGACGGCCACGTAGTGGGCACCGGCACGCACGAGGAGCTGCTGCGCAGCTGCCCGGCGTACCTGGAGATCGCACAGTCGCAGCTTTCCGCCGAGGAGCTGGGGCTTACCCAAGAAGAAATTGCAGCCGTCATGGAAGGAGGCGAGCGCTAATGGCAGACGAGACCAAGGCTCAGATTCCCAAGCCCACCCGCCAGCGTGGTCCCATGGGCCGCATGGGCGGCATGCGTCGCGGCGAAAAGGCCAAGGACTTTAAGGGCACCATGAGGCAGCTGCTCGGCTATATCGGCCAGCACAAGATTGCCGTGTTTGCCGCCGTCGCCTTTGCCGTGTGCTCGGTCATCTTTAATATTGTGGGACCCAAGATGCTCGGTCAGGTTACCACCAAGCTGTTCGAGGGCCTGGTTGCCAAGGTCAACGGCACCGGCGATGTCGACTTTAACTGGATCGCTAAGACGCTCGGCTTTTTGCTCTGCCTGTATCTGGCGAGCTCTGCCTGCAGCCTGATCCAGGGCTGGCTCATGACCGGTGTCACGCAAAAGATCTGCTACCGCATGCGCAAGGAGATTGCCGCCAAGATTGCCGTCGTGCCGATGAGCTACTTCAACGGCCACAGCAAGGGCGACGTGCTCAGCCGCATCACCAACGACGTCGATACGCTCGGCCAGTCGCTCAACCAGAGCGTGACGCAGCTTATTACGTCCGTCACGCAGATTATCGGCGTCCTCGTCATGATGCTGTCGATCAGCCTGCCGCTCACCGGCGTCACCGTGCTCACGCTGCCGGCCGCCGCGATTATCTTGATGGTGATGATTCACTTCTCGCAGCCATACTTCCGCGAGCAGCAGCAGGTCCTAGGCACCGTCAACGGCATTATCGAGGAGGATTTTGCCGGCCAGAACGTCATTCAGGTGTTCGACCGCGCCGAGGCTTCGATCGAGGAGTTCGACCGTCAAAACGACCGCCTCTTTATTAGTGGCTGGCGCTCGCAGTTCCTGTCGGGCCTGATGATGCCGCTTATGAGCTTGGTGGGCAACATGGGCTACGTGGGCGTCGTCGTGGTGGGCGCGCAGCTCGCGCTGACCGGCAATGCCACGCCCGGCGACATTCAAAGCTTTATCCAGTACGTTCGCAACTTTACGCAACCCGTGCAGCAGCTGGGCAACGTGAGCAACACGATGCAGTCGATGGCAGCTGCCACCGAGCGTGTGTTTGAGTTCCTGGCCGCGCCCGAGGAGGAGCAGAAGGCCGACGCGCAGATTCCCGAGAAGCGCCCCGGCCACGTGGAGTTTGACCATGTCAAGTTTGGCTACACGCCCGACAAGACCATCATCCACGACTTTAGCTGCGAGGCGCAGCCCGGCCAGACCATCGCCATCGTCGGCCCCACCGGCGCCGGCAAGACCACGCTCATTAAGCTGCTGCAGCGCTTCTACGATGTGGACGACGGTTCGCTGCGTGTCGAGGGCGTCGACGTGCGCGACTGGGACCGCGCGGCGCTGCGCGGCGAGTTTGCCATGGTGCTGCAGGATACCTGGCTGTTTAACGGCACCATCCGCGAAAACATCCGCTACGGACGCCCCGATGCGAGCGATGCCGAGGTCGAAGCCGCTGCACGTGCCGCACGCTGCGACCACTTTATCCATACGCTCGCCGGCGGCTACGACTTTATGATCAACGAGGAGGGCACTAACCTGTCGCAGGGTCAGCGCCAGCTCGTGACCATCGCCCGTGCCATTTTGGCCGACCGCCCGGCGCTGATTCTGGACGAGGCGACCTCCAACGTCGATACCCGTACCGAGGAGCTTATTCAGCGTGCCATGGATGCGCTGATGCAGGGCCGTACCAGCTTTGTTATCGCGCACCGCCTGTCCACGATCCGCAACGCCGACGTGATCTTGGTAATTCGCGACGGCGACATCGTCGAGAAGGGAACGCACGACGAGTTGCTCGCCCAGGGCGGCTTCTACGCCGACCTGTACAACTCGCAGTTCGACGAAGCGGCGTAAATTCTGCCGCAGGGAACGAATAACGCCCGAAAACGGGGGCGCAGGACAACCTGCGCCCCCGTTTTGTGTCCTTCGAGCCTCGAAACGCCTTCCCCGAGACCTCATTGACGGCGCTTTCCAGACCCCGTGGGCAAAAAAGGGCAAATATGAGTACTGTCACCTTTTTAGTAACAGCCAAAACCACCTCAAACGACCTCTTTGCGGCCCCTATACGCCTTTGAATTAATCAAAACGCCCGTTAGCAGGCTTCTGTCTGCCAACGTTAATGAACATATTTATCACTTTGTCTATTATCTCGCTAGACGGATATGTTACTAGGTGAGCAACAGTACTCATATTTGGCATTTTTTGCCCACGGAGTGTTTCCTGGGGAACCGGCAACAGCCTTAGGGTTCCGCGTGGCGCAGCTCCCTCCCGGCATCCGCCGACGTTTGCCCAGATAAAACCTGCCAAAATAAACCTGTCCCTTTTTGGCAGGTTTCGGGGTGACAAGGACTTGCACTTTAGCGTGCGACAGCGGATAATGCCGAGCATTCGACAATACGCTTATTGCTCTTTCTATAGATTGAGGAGGCCCCTATGGCCATGGAATTCAAACGCAAGTTGCCGATCCCCATGGAGATCCGCGAGGAAATGCCGCTTTCTGCCGAGCTTACCGCCAAAAAGCAGGCATTTGACGCCGAGGTCACCAAAGTCTTTACCGGCGAGGACGCACGCAAGGTGCTCATCATCGGCCCGTGCTCTGCCGACCGCGAGGACTCGGTACTTGAATACATGAACCGACTGGCCAAGACCGCCGAGGAGGTCAAGGACAAGCTCATCATCATTCCGCGCGTCTACACCAATAAGCCGCGTACCAAGGGCACCGGCTACAAGGGCCTTCTGCACAACCCCAACCCCGAGGCTCCCGACGACCTGCTCGAAGGCGTCAAGGCCATCCGCCATATGCACCTGCGCGTTATTAAGGAAACGGGCTTCTTCACCGCCGACGAGATGCTCTATCCGTCCAACTACCAGTACCTCGTTGACCTGCTGAGCTATGTTGCCGTGGGCGCACGCTCGGTCGAGAACCAGGAGCATCGCCTGGTATCGAGCGGCATTTCGGTACCCGTCGGCATGAAGAATCCCACTGCCGGCTCTACCACCGTTATGCTCAACTCCATTTACGCCGCGCAGGCGCACCAGAGCTTCATCTTCCGCAACTGGGAGGTCGAGTGCGACGGCAATCCGCTCGCGCACGCCGTTATGCGTGGCTACATCGGTCTCGATGGGCGCACCTACCCCAACTACCACTACGAACACCTGGAGCGCCTGGCCGAGCGCTACACCGAGCACGCCGGCTATGCCAATCCGGCAGCGGTCATCGACTGCAACCACGACAACTCGGGCAAGCGCCCGCTGGAGCAGTACCGCATTTGCAAGGAGGTACTCGACAGCTGCCGCCGCAACGAGTCCATCTCCAAGCTGGTCAAGGGCTTTATGATCGAGTCCTACCTGGAGGACGGCAACCAGCCGGTCGACGGCGGCGTCTTTGGCAAGTCGATCACCGACCCGTGCCTGGGTTGGGAAAAGACCGACTACCTCATCCACGAGATCGCGGAGCGTATTTAGTTACGCGGTTTTACCAAGCGCCGTAACGGCACGACGCTGCGCGGGCCGCATTTGGACAATCTGACGTTCAACTTCAAGCGCGCGACCAGAAGGTCGGCGCCCTTTCGTTTCACGTCACCTTGTCTCAAATGCGACCCGCTCGCCGTCCGTCCTCTGAATGCGGCGTTGCCTTGCTCCGGATGCGGCAGTTAGGGACATTCCTTTTCTGCCGGCAGTCAGGGACATTCCTTGGGGTAGTTATTGGGGACGTTCTTGTTTGACTAGTCGTTTAAGAACGTCCCCAACGACTACAAGCTCTCCAACCGCGAGGCCGAGGTTTTGCGTCTGGTTGTGCTGGGCAAATCAAACCAAGAGATTGCTGACGAGCTGTTCCTTGCCGTGGACACCGTCAAGACCCACATCCACAACATCTTGGTCAAAACCGAGCAGCAAAACCGCACCACGCTCATCCTCCACTTTTGGAAGCGATAACCTGCTAAAAAGGGACAGGTTTATTTTGGCAGGTTTTATCTGGGCAAACGCCAACCGCCGCAAGGGAGCTGCTTTCCCTCGCGGCGGTTTTCTGGCTCACGCTTTCTTTCGTCTCAATCTGTAACATATGGAGACCAAATCGCCGTCTTACTGTTACAGATCGAGACGAGTTACAGAACGCGCGTCGAATAATCTCAATCTGTAACAGGTAGAAGCGTTTTTGCCAGTCAGATGTTACAGATTGAGATAAACGAAGGAGCGGTAGCGTTAAACAAGTCCGCCACAAAGTTATTCGGAGAGATCCGATCCTAGAGTTGTCTACCAGGTACGATATGTGCACTGATATTTTGTCTCAAACCCGGGCATCCCGTTGCCGCGTGGGCTTAACGCTGCACCCGTATAGAGAATCGTTTGCCCCGTACGAGAATACGAAGTTTTGAAAGACAGCCTCTTGTATGTCTGGTCGAAACAATCAACATTCTCGCTCGGGTGGTTCGCAGTGGAGAACGACTTGTAAGTGTCCAAGACGTCCGCTGTCACAAGACGACAAGGCGCGACAGAACCTGCATCTGGTTTCGCCGTCGCACAAACGGGAATTGTGACCATCGACAGGGTAAGCATAAAACATGCGAACATTGCCTTCACAAAGTTCTTCGTTACATGGCGTTTCATGGTTATCTTCCTTTCCTAGTTTTACTGTCGTTCGTCTTGAAAAGCTGCGCGTATACATTACCGATCCACTTCGAATCACCTCCCATTTCTCTGGTAACGACACGCGAGTCATCCCCTGTGAGCAATACGGAGGCATCGCAGAGCGATTCGAGGTTTCCGATAAGATGAGAAGAGATAATGACATGTGCTCCTCTACCCGCTTCATCTCTAAGAGCATTCGAAACAATCGCAACGTGTCTCACATCAAGTGCATTCATGGGCTCATCCAAAAGGACGACTTCGCAATAGGACATATACGCCATCGCGACATTAAGTAATTGTCTATTTCCATCAGACAGCCTAGATACGGGCGTATTCTTCAACCCAGTCAAGTCAAAGCGATCAAGCACTTGGTCCAAAGTGCGAGGTGAATGCCAAATTCTCCTGCATCGGTCGAGATGAAAAGCGACGGTCATGTATGGAATCAATAGCGACGGCCTATTCGGAACCAAAAAGAATACCTTTCTCATTTCCTCACGGTCGACGCATACTTTTGCATGAAAACAGAGAGAACCTGACACGCGCACTGATGGCCCAGCATCTCCCCAAAGAGTATTCAGTAGCGTAGTCTTGCCATGTCCATTTGGCGCGACAAGACCCCATATCTGGCCAGCGGGCATATCAAACTGCAATCCCTTTACCAGCTGGTTTTTTCCAACCGTCAACGCATCCAGCGACAGAGAGAGCAAGCTTTTCTCGCCCAAACTATCCGGGCGAATATGGTTCCAGGCCCAGCGATTCTTGCTTTTTAGACACGAAAACGAAATGACCCCCAACGCGCAAACAGCAAACGCGCCCATCACGGCAAAGAGGCAGTGCGATGCACTGGCTTCAGGAACGAGAGATACCTCCGCTCCATTGGCGTAAGATGCGCCGCCGAGCGCAAACGAAGAGGCAGAATAGCTCGACACCATATACGGCAGCAACGCATGCCATGGAGCATCTTTGCTCGCATAAAACGGAAGCTGGCTTATGCCCCCCACAAGAGCGATCACCATGGACGAAATGGCCCTGTTTCTGCTTCCGGCGTACACGCACACGCCCAAGCAAGCAAACATCATCGACAGCACAGCTTCAAAGACGGCAAATAGCCCTAGCTGAACTAACACAGTTCTTTCGACTACGTCACCATACTGAATGAATACGACTGGGTACTCTGTCTGACCTACACCGTTAAACACCGTTGCCAATACAAAACAGGGAGCCAACGCCAGAACCAAAACCAGCATCGATGCAATACCAGAGACGAGAACGCGGCATGCATTCATCTCTAACTTTGACAACAACGCTCGATCGTAGAACCGCTTTCCATCCCCCTCAAGCGACATATAGAGGACGAGGACCGGGACCAAAAGCCACGCTATTGCAGGAACAGCGCCGCAATAATATGCGAGAAGAATCATCCCGGGCATTTTTGTTGTTGAGTCGTACGATTCCGGATGGGCCAGCATCGATATGGCTCGGGGAAGACGTTCTTGGGCTTCAAGCGATAACTCCGAATCAACACCATTCAAATAACCGAGTCGGTATTCCTTGAGCAATAGATTGTCGTAATCGGCAATCGCATCGTAATACTCTCTGGAGTCCGCCTTGCTTTCAAGCGCCCGATCAAGGCACGCCCTTTCGTCGGCAATGATGCTGTTGAGCTCCTGTGGGGCAGTGTCATAAACGCCGTCAGAGACTTGAGAGACCAAAAGGGCTCTCTGGTCTTCGATGGAAGCTCTACCATATAGATAATCTGCTCCCGTTGGAACGGATAGAAATACCGGGATGCAGAATACGAGCGCGAGCAGCGCCGTCAGCAACATAATTCCCCGGTTGCGCGCAAGAACTTCTAAATTAAGCCGTACATATGTGAGGCAATCACAGGTCTTCACAGCAAGCACCTCCGGTTCGCAACACACGAGTCGTCGGACCCGTTGTCCGGAAGTATCGCCTTCATCGTCAGAACTGTCTGTAGACGTGTAGGATGGATTTACAATCTTATTTGTCTACAGGCTTCTACCTGCTATTTTCTATAACATCTGCCATAAGACTAAAAACCCTATCTCTAAGTTCACGCTCCGAGTGAACTCCAAGCAAGGCATAGCTCTTGCTCTTGGCCTCTTTGACGGTTCCCCGAGCAACGTTAAGATGCGCGCAAATCTCGGTGGTTCTATTGCCATCAAAAACGCATGTCATGATATCGGCATAAAGCGGCGTGAAACCAAGCCTCAAGAAGGCCTCACGCACGGTATCGCGTCGATCACCCACCCGAACCGTATCTTTCGAACGCAAGAATAGCAGCGAATTAGCCATAAGGATAAGTACGACAAGGAACGCAGTCACGCGTAAGGCAGGCATAAGGCCGCCAACGGCCTCACCGCTCCCAACGGACTCAAAGAAAATGTACAGTCGACTTACCACATCGTGAACCCAGAACGCTGCTCCAGCACCCACAGACACCGAAGAAAGGGTGAGTTCAGGCGAAAGGCACAAGTGCATTTCAGACATCCACCGTATAGCCGCACGGCAACACAGGGCCACAAGCACTATAGCTATCGATAGGATTATCGCATCATGCTCAAAGCCGAAGCATACGAGGATTTCCTCGATGCCCATTCCAGACGCATACATAAACAGGAAGCAGACGAAGACTATCCTGCAGTTCTGCTTGAACGATGAGGACCCCAGCGATTCTGAACGGTGATCATGGCCTTTTGTTGCGTCAAGATGCCACGCATCCTTTGACAAGAGAAGTCCAGCCGTCGCCTCTGAAATGCTTTTATATCCGGTTTTAGTCAAGGCCCGCGACAAATAGGTACGGGCAGTAGACGGGGAAATGTCCAAGGCAGAAGCAATCTCCTCGTACGTTTTTCCCTCTATCCTCATAGAGAAAACCGCGGACTCCCTTTGAGAAAAACCCGAAGCCGTAGGGATATCGGCAACTGCAGAGTGTTTTCCTCCTAATTTGGCGGCCGCAGAAAAAGCGCTCGTTAAGTCAGGGAAAAATCGCGTTATGGCCCTGGCAAGGATACTGCCCAAAACGGTAACCAGAAGCAATACGATCTCTTGATGCCCACCAAAGCTCAGGAGCACAGCTCCGATGTTTATATTGCGCGAAAACAAACAATCCGTATCGAGAATAACGGCGGCATTACCAAACGCAAGAGGTTCGACGAGCAAGGCAGCAACCCCCATCTCGGCGTTAACGGAAAGGAAAGAACCGATGGAGTCCATCAACGGGACGAGAAGAAACTGAAGGCCAACAAGCAAAGCAATCAAGAGCACAACGGGGCTGTAAAGTGCGAGCTCAGGATACCCGTGGAGAGCAGAGCCATCGGCCACATGTTTCCCCTTTAATCCCGCACGTATGTTTGCGAATTCACCGCCAAGCGCCCAAGAGCAGCAAGCGACAAGCAAGGGGGCTAGTAACAACAAAATGAACGCGAACGCCGAAACCACAACATGAAATTGATGAAAGACATTAAGAGATATCGTGTACATCACAAGAAGTGCAATGTCTACGAGCATAAGTCCAAAAAGCCTTTTGGAAATACCCTGTCTCACAGGGCGAGAGATGAGGCCCACACAGAAGCCCGAAAGCAGATGCAGACCGATAAGAACGGTGCCAGAAAGGCCCGTATAAATACTTGGCGCCACACAATACAGACCAGCCGCCCCTATAAACAACATAATTGAATGCCAGAGGAACGAGCGCGTCACGCTTTGCAGGGTAGCTGCCTCGGTTGCCATAAAATCAAAGCTCCTAGATAGCATTTTGGTTATTTTAACATCGTTCCCGGCGTTAAAAAAACTGTTACCCGAATTAATCAATATCCCCCCTCCACCAAAAGGCACCACGCTGATCCTCCATTTTTGGAAGCGATAACCTGCTAAAAAGGGACAGGTTTATTTTGGCAGGTTTTATCTGGGCAAACGCCAACCGCCGCAAGGGAGCTGCTTTCCCTCGCGGCGGTTTTCTAGCAGAAAAAACCAAGTGAGTAGGCTTTTTGCAGGAGGCCAAGCACGCCCCAAAACGCCACAGCCCTGACCTGCTGTTTTATTGGGCGCCACCCGCGATGTGCTCGACAGATCCAAAAAAGTCTACTCACTTGGTCTTGAGACTCATCAGTCAGGCAAAAAACGCCGCGAAGGGGGGGCTGGACTCCCTTCGCAGCGGTTGTTCGCACTGGTTTTGCAACGGTTTTGCTCGCTTGTTACTCGCTGTAGCGGGTGGCGATAGCAGCTTGTACCATGCCGGCGCTCATGAGATAGGTCACCAGGAAGTAGCCGCCATAGGCCGCCAGGAAGATTGCACAGGTGAGGCCCACGGTGCCGCCGATGCTCATATTTCCGAATATGCTCACCAGCTCGATGATCACCTTAAGTGCCACAAAGGAGTGCGCCAAGCCCACCGCCAGCGGGAACAGGAAGAACACCGCTTGCTGCGCCATCACCGAATGGCGAATCTGGCGGTCGTCGCAGCCGATCTGTGCCAGCACACGATAGCTGCGGCTGCCGTCGGCCACGTTGGAGAGTTGCTGGATCGACAGAATCGCCGCGCATGCAACGACCAATACAAAGCCGATGTAGATGGCTAGGTAGCTAATAAGACCGTTCATTTGCGCTGCTTGCGTGTACATCTCGGAGCGTGTGATGAAGATTCCCCACGACCCCGGCTCCTTGCCGTCAACGAGCAGATTGTCGAGCACAGTGTATTTAATGCTCTCGTCTGCCTCAGTCGTATCCATCCCCTGTTTGTAGTTAACGAGCAGGCTACTGGAATACGGCTGCAGATTAAGTTGGGACAACAGCTCGTCGGCAACGACGACGGTACCCGGATTACTGCCCATCGCCGAGTTGGCGATGGCCGCCGTATCTTCGTCCGACTTATCGGTTGCGGGCTTGAGCTCATGCCCACCCAAGGTGAGGGTATGGCCGCCGGCCATGTATTTGGTGTACAGGTCGACCAGCTCGCCGCCCATATCACATGTGAGCAGATACTGGTCGTGACCGATGTGCACCGGCTCCTCGCCCATCATCTGACGCAGTTTGTTGTACTGGCTCGCCGGCGTCACAAACAGACCCATCGTATCGGCATTGCTACCCCCGAACGCCTTGGGAAGCTTTTCGCCCATGGTCTTGCACATCTCACTTGGGGTCACCGAAGGATTCGAGCCGCCAAATGGGTAACTCAGATACGAATCGATCTGTACATGCTCACCGGCAACATCGGCGATATCGACCTTCTTGCCGGTCTCATCGTTGTTGTCCGCCGACTTGCCCTTGCCGTGCCATGCAGGGTACAAATCGACCGTTGTATCGGCCAACACCATGCGATCGGCCTCAGACGGATTGACATACCCTTTGTAGTAGTCGAGCGTATCGGGCGTGTAATAGACATACGTCTGAGACACGTCAACAGGGTTATAGCGCTCCAGGTTTTCATTCATCACGTTGGCAATTGACATACCGCACGTCACCGAGGTGATGGCCAAAAACAGGAGCATCGCGATGACGCCCATCGAAAAGCACACCGTGTTGACCTTGGCCGCAAGCTGGCGCACGGTAAACATGTTGAGGCCGCGCCAATACACGCCGCGCAGGCTCTGCAGCAGCTTGATGAGCATGCCCGAGAGTCCCCAGAACAGGGCAAAGGTGCCCACGGTAACCATAGCGGTCGTAATACCAAACTGGTTCATGGCCTCTTGCAGCTTGCTGTCCGTCGCGGTTAGCGGGAACCCATCACGTAGCAGACGGTAATAGGCCACGCCCACAAGCACCGCACCCACGGCAAAGATGGCAATCGCGATCCAGGGGTTGCGTGTCTTGATGCTCTCGTTGCGACGCTCGGCACCCATAAGCTCGATGAGTTTGGTACGACGCACGGCGCGAAGGTTCAGCAGTAGCGTGAGCACAAACATTACGAGCATGCAGGCAAGGGTCAGATTGAACGCATGCACCGAGAAAAAGAAGTGGAAATTGGCGATCTGTGTCTTAAAAAGCGAGGCCGTAAAGAACGTCATGAGCTGGGAGAGTCCCACACCCAGCACAATGCCGGCGACAAAGGCCACGACCGATACTATCACGGTCTCGAGCGCCATGATCGTGGCGACGCGCCCGCGCCCCATGCCGAGCACCTGGTACAGGCCAAACTCCTTCTTGCGACGTTTCATGATGAAGTTATTGGCGTACACCATCAAAAAGGCCATGACACCGGCCAAAAAGTACGTCAGGTTGCCGAGCATGCTGCCCATAACCTGCGCCAAGCCCTTTTCATCGATTCCGGCGATGTCGACCTGCATCGAGATGGTGTTAAAGGCATAGAAGACCGTGACGCCCAGGGTGAGCGTCAAAAGGTAGACGAGGTAGTCGCGGCCGGCGCGGCGGACGTTGCCCCAAGCGAGTTTACAGAGCATCGGAGCCCTCACCGCCCATCATGGCAACGACCTCCATAATGCGGTCGAAGAACTCGCGACGGTCGGTGTCGCCGCGGCGCAGCTCGGTGAAGATCTTGCCGTCGCGGATAAACAGCACACGGCTCGTGTAGCTGGCGGCAAAGCTGTCGTGCGTGACCATGAGCACCGTGGCGCGTAGGCGGCGGTTAAGGGCCTCCAGGCTCTCGAGCAGCAGACGAGCGCTTTTAGAATCGAGGGCGCCGGTGGGCTCGTCGGCCATGATCATGGTGGGGTCGGTGACGAGCGCGCGAGCCGCGGCAACGCGCTGCTGCTGACCGCCGGACATCTGGTAGGGATACTTGTCGAGCACCTGACTGATGGAGAGGCGCGCTGCCACATCCTGCACGCGGGTCGAGATCTCTGCCGAGTTTGTGCGGGCGATGGTGAGCGGCAGGGCGATGTTCTCGCGTGCCGTGAGCGTATCGAGCAGGTTGGAGTCCTGGAAGATAAAGCCGAGCTCCTCGCGGCGGAACTGCGAAAGCTTAGCCTGCTTCATGCGCGTCACGTCCTGCCCGTTGATGCGGATCGTGCCACTTGTGGCGCTATCGATGGTCGACACGCAGTTGAGCAACGTCGACTTGCCCGAGCCCGAAGCGCCCATGATGCCAACAAATTCACCGCGGTTGACGGTAAAGCTGACGTCGTTGAGCGCGCGGGTCACGTTGCCTAGCGCTCCGTATACCTTTTCGAGATGCGCGACCTCCAGTACCGGGGTCGCCATGTGCGTGGTTTGCATACCGAGTCCTTTCTTGCGATTAGTCTACGGCATCTATAGTCGCAAGAAGACGAGTCGGCTACCATCGATATGGCTTACGCTTGCCTTACCGTTGTGTAAGGTACGGATAGCTACCCTGCCGCGTGTTGATGTTGAGAGAGGACTCCTGTTGAAGACTATTCATGTTGCCGCTGGGATCATTCGCAAGGAAGGATCTGACGAGCTGCTTGCCGTGCAGCGCGGCTACGGCGACATGCAGGGACTTTGGGAGTTTCCCGGCGGCAAGCTCATGCGCGGCGAGACACCCGAAGACGCCGTGCGCCGCGAACTCATGGAAGAGCTGCAGGTAAAAGTCACCAACCTGCGCGATTTCTATACCGTTGAGTACGACTACCCCGACTTTCATCTCTCCATGGAGTGCTACTACTGCTCACTCGCCGATGAATCCGATGAACCCCAGAAGCACGACCGCCAGCTCGATATCCGCTGGATTCCGCGCACCTCGCTTGCCACGGTAGAATGGATGCCCGCCGACAAGGGGCTCATTGATGCCCTGATTGAGCTGAAGGAAGACCGGATCGAGGCAAGCTCCGCCGATGACGCCACGCCCAACACAGCCGACAAACCCGCCACCAAGCCCAAGCGCGCACCTAAGCGCCGCAGCAAGAAGCGTCCCAAGCCCGGCCTACTCGACGGCATCGATACCTCGGACCTCTCCGCTGACGAGCGCGAACTGGTCCGCCGTCGCGCCGCCATCAAAAAGTCCATGAAGGGCAACAAGCGCGCCAACACCAAGCCCGAGTTGCTCGTTCGCCAGCGCCTGCGCGCCGCGGGCCTTACGGGTTATCGTTTGGAATGGAAGGTGCCTGGAAAACCCGACATCGCCTTTCCCGGGCGCAAGATCGCCATCTTCGTCAACGGCTGCTTTTGGCACCGCTGCCCCAAGTGCAATCCGAGCCAGCCCAAGCGCAACGTTGAGTTTTGGGAGGCAAAGTTCCGTCGCAACGTCGAGCGCGACCGCGCTGCCGTGGCAGCACTCACTCAAATGGGCTGGACACCCATAACCATCTGGGAATGCGAGCTCAAAAAAGACCGCATCGACGCCACAATGGAAAAGGTCATCGAGCAGGTGCGCGCCGCAGAACCGCAGCGCTAGGAACGAGCCGTCCACACGCCCCACACAGGCGAGCCACATCCGCGCCACAAACCTTAGAAAGCCCTTAAGCTCAAAACCTTTCAAGAATGTTACTCGATACCTCTGACCTGCAGTTTCATCGTAACACCAAACCAGATTAAGCCTTTCTTTAGCGCTTCTTTGCAGCAGCCGCGGCATAATACTGCCAATGCACGGGACCTAGCAGCATACCCCGAGCGCAATCTATTGGTGGACATCGAGGAGGCCGCATAAGCATGCATTCTTCCAATGCCGTAGCACGGCAGCCATCCCTAAAACATGCAGACCTTTTCTCCTTCCCCCCGACACAGAGAGACGGCCTCCTCGACTCCCCCACCACAAAAGCCAAACGCTCAACCGACCAGAGCCACAACTTGCGAGCATCGTTCGAAAAGCTCCAAGCATCCCTAGACAAGGCGTTCCCCGAACAGGCAAGAGCAATCTAAGCCCATCGCGCTTTATACTGATGCCATGCGAAACATGGATCACATAGAATTGCACCGCGGAGGACGCGAGGAAGCGTTTCCCGAGACCGCCGAAGACTGGCCCTATATTGCCGAACGCGCAGAATTCGCTCGCTATCCGGGCAATTCCGTCCCCTGGCACTGGCATTCCGAAGTCGAGCTTTTCTACATGGAGCAGGGAGCGATTGACTATCGAACGCGCGCGGCTCATGAACACGTGCGCTTTGAGGAAGGGTCCGCCGGCTTTATCAACGGCGGCGTTTTGCACAGCACGCTGCAATCACCCAATTCGGCACCAGCCATTCAAATGTTGCATATCTTTCAGCCGTCGATGCTCGGCGATCCCGCGGGACGCCTTCAAAAGCGCTATATCAATCCTTTGCTGCAATGTCGAGGCGTCGATGTGCTCAAATGGTCGCCCACCAACCCCGACGATATGCCCTTTATCGATTTGCTAAAGAGTTCCTTTAACCACGACCTTCAACGGCCGCAGAACGAGATGGCGCTTCGGAATAGCTTGTCAGAGCTCTGGATTCAGATTTACGCCAAGGCCGAACCGCTCTTTGCCTCCGACAACGCCTCTTGGATGACCAACCGCGACGTACAGTTCAAGGCAATCCTGGACTATATCCGCGCAAACTATGCAGCCGCTATAGATGTGCCCCAGATGGCATCTGCAGCCGGCGTAAGCGAAAGAGAGTGTTACCGCATTATCGAAGCTTGCGCAGGAACGACCCCGGCGGCATATCTGCGCGCATACCGCGTAAACCGTGCTTGCGAACTTTTGGCACACACCACGCGAACGGTCCAGACAGTCGCGCGCCAATGCGGCTTTGCGACAGCAAGCCATCTTGGCCAGGTATTTAAAGAACAAATGGGGTGCACTCCTTCGAGCTATCGAGCAGCGAGGCAGAATCTCGATAGCACCAGGCAGAAATCCCGCTAGCCTTTCTTCTGTCACCGCATCAAACTTGCAGGCAAACAACAGAGAGGAGCAACCATATGAAGCACTTTGACCATATCGTATTTGACATTGATGGGACATTGGCAGATACAGAAGAAAGCGTTCTATCATCGCTTGTCCAGATTGTCCAAGAAGAGACCGGCAAAACGCTCCCCCGACACGAGCTTGAATTTGCCCTCGGCATACCCGGCAAGGATGCCCTTGAGAAACTTGGAATCTACTCGCAGGCAACGTTGAATCGTTGGTGCCAAGTTGCCGCCAGCTTTAAAAGCACCATCAGCCTGTTTCCAGGCTTGCTTGAAGTCATCGCAACACTCGCCAACAACGGCTGCAAACTTGGCATCGTCTCCTCACGTGCGCGCGACGAATACACAGACGAAATTGCACCCCTTGGCTTCGATAAGTTTTTTGAACACATCATCCTTGTCGAAGACACAACCGAACATAAACCCGCACCCGCTCCCATGCTCGAATATCTCCGGCGTACGGGCGCGAATCCTGGCAACGTCGTCTACGTTGGCGACACCGTCTACGACGAACAATGCGCAACTTCGGCAGGGGTCAGTTTTGCCCGAGCAGCATGGGGATCACACCAAGATATCCCAAACGCCACCTACAACCTCAAAACCCCCAACGACCTACTAACCCTAACAACCAAATAACCCACGCGTCCCACCCTTTCAGCCCCAACGCCACAAGGGCGACGACCTCGAGCAGGTCAACTTGGGAGAGACGAGGGCTTAGTTCCCCAATCTTTCCGCAGGGGGCAAAAAGCCTCGCCGCACGAAGTGCGCAGCGAGGCTTTTTGCATGCCCGAGGACGATTGGGGAACTAAGCCCTCGTCCCTCCCCGGGATATGTAGCGAGTCGGAGTACCCTTGCAGTTACTCTGCTTTGCCCACAGAGTTGAGGTTGGTCATGCGGATCTTAACCAGCTCGGTGATCTCACGCATACCCTCCTTGGCCGGCTTCTTGGGATCGAAGCAGGCGAGGTTCTCGGCCATGTAGGCCATGAAGCCCTTGGTGTAGGCCTGACGCAGCTCGGTGGCGTAGTTAACCTTGCAGATGCCGTTCTTCACAGCCTCGGCAACCTGCTCATCGGGCACACCGGAGGTGCCGTGCAGAACCAGCGGCACGTCGACGGCGTCGCGAATGGCCTTGACCACGGACTGCTCGATGTGCGGATCGCTCGTGTACACGCCGTGGCTGGTGCCAACGCCAATTGCGAGGGAGGTGCAGCCGGTGCGCTCGACGAACTCCTTGGCCTCGGCCGGATCGGTGTAGGGGCTCTCGCCCTCAACTGCGGGACCGTCGTCCTCCTTGCCGCCAACCTTGCCGAGCTCGGCCTCGACGGGCACGCCCATGGCGCGGCCAGCGTCGGCGACGGACTTGGTCAGGGCAATGTTGTCCTCGAAGGACTCGTGCGAGCCGTCGATCATGACGGAGGTGTAGCCCGTGCGGAAAGCCTGCATGCAGCGATCATAGCCATCGCCGTGATCGAGGTGCAGGGCGACGGGCACGGAAGCACGCTCAGCGGCAGCCTTGACCATGCCATAGAAGTAGTCCAGACCAGCGGTCTTGATGGTGCCCGGGGTGGTCTGCATGATGACGGGGGACTTGGTCTCCTCGGCAGCAGCCAGAACGGCCATAACAAACTCGAGGTTCTCGACGTTGAACGCGCCTACGGCGTAGTGGCCGGCCTGAGCGTCCTTGAGCATCTTTTCGGTGGTAACAAGTGCCATGAGCGTTTGCTCCTCTCCCTCGCCCGCATCTGGACATCGGGCGTAGTTGTTCACAAGGCTTTTTACCTTGCGTTTTCTGCGCTCATTGTATGAAATTCAGCGGCTTTGCACGCGCGAGATATTGAGCCCATGCAGGTCAATACAGTCGTTTTTGAAAAGTAAACGGAAGGAATTGGAGCCGAGCGAGCGTGTTCGATATTGAATTTTGGGCGTTCAGCGTCTTTCTTTTATAGAAAAGATAAGTAATCGAAAGGTGTTTTCTTACTCAAAAAGAAAATGAACGAAAATAGAGTCAACACAATTCCTGCAAATTTAGCTGAGAATGGAGCAGATATGGCCCAAGCTACCAACCGTGCTTTTGCCGACGAACGCCGTACCGCCATCATGGAAATGCTCGAGCATAATGCCTCGGTACAGGTAGCAGAAATCGCCCAGACCTTTGGCGTGTCCTCCGTCACCGCCCGCGCCGACCTGGACGCGCTCGCCGAAGCAGGCAAGTTGCGCCGCACGCATGGTGGCGCCGTGTCGCTCCACAAGCGCTTGACCGTCTCCACGCAGGATCGCCGCATCAATGTCAACGTCGCTGCCAAGCAGGCCATCGCGCAAAGCGCCATCGAGCTTGTCAATGACGGCGACACGCTGCTCGTTGACTCGGGCACCACGGCGCTCGAGTTCGTCCGGCTCCTCGATCAGCGCAACGGCATCACCGTTATCACGGCCGACATTACCATCGCCGATTATATCGACGAGAGCATGCCCTCGGTCGATGTCGTCATGCTGGGCGGGGCGCTGCGCAAAGGCCATCGTTATCTGTACGGTCCACTTACCATGCAGGCGCTCCAAATGGTCCATGCCGATCTGGCCGTCATGTGCCCTGGCGCTTTTGTTCCCGGCTGCGGCTTTACGACCGACTTTCCGCAGATGGCCGAGACCAAAACGGCTATGATCGCCGCAGCCCATCAAAGCGTCGCCCTCATGGACGCCAGCAAGGTTAACGGACGCGGCATGTACCGCTTTGCCAAGCTGACCGATGTCGACACCATCGTGATGGACCGTGATCCCGATGGCGCCGTCGCCACCTCAATCGCCGAGACCGCCGACGACGCCCGCCCAAATCTCGTCATCGCCGGCGCTTAAACAAAAACCACCACAAAGGTGCCTGTCCCCTTTGTGGTGGTTGTGATGGCTGAGCGTCAAAAGTGAACGTGTCGCTACTTGGAAAGCTCGTCGGCGAGGGCCTCGATCTGAGCGCGCGAGGCGTCGTTGAGCGAACCCAGCACGGTCACCTTGTTCTGCGCCAGAGTGATGTCCTTCATGCCCTCGAGTTCCTTGGTCATAACCTTGGCAGCGGTGGGCGCCCAAGAGCCGGCCTCGACGAGTGCCACCGTACGGTTCTGATAGGCGTGCTCGGCAAGCGTATGGATAAAGGTGCTCATGAACGGGAAGATCTCGCCCTGATAGGTGATGGAGGCGAGCACCAGACGGTCATAGCGGAACGCATCCTCAACGGCCTCGGCCATATCGTCGCGTGCCAGGTCAAAAACGGAAACCTTCTGGCCGCGAGCCTCGAGCGCAGAAGCGAGCTCCTCAACAGCAGCCTTCAGATGGCCATACACGCTCACATAGGCGATCGTGATGCCCTCGTCCTCGGGCTGATAGCTCGACCAGGTGTTGTAGGTGTCGAGGTAATAGCCCAGATTCTCGGTCAGCACGGGGCCGTGGAGCGGACAGATAATCTGAATGTCCAGGTCGGCGGCCTTCTTGAGCACGGCCTGCACGAACTTGCCGAACTTACCGACGATGCCAAAGTAGTAGCGGCGCGCCTCGCAGGCCCAGCCTTCCGGGTCCTCGATGTCGTTGGCGCCGAACTTGCCAAAGCCGTCGGCACTAAAGAGCACCTTGTCGGTAGACTCGTAGGAGAAGATCACCTCGGGCCAGTGCACGTTGGGGGCGCAGACAAACGTTAGGCTGTGGCCACCCAGGTCGAGCACGTCGCCCTCTTTGACGACTATCTTACGCTCGGGGTAGTCGGTGCCAAAGTAGTTGACCATCATGCGGAAGGCGCCCATGCTGGCCACAATCTGTGCCTGGGGATAGCGCTCCATAAAGGCGGCGATACCGGCGGAGTGATCGGGCTCCATGTGATGGACGACCAGGTAGTCGGGCGTACGGCCATCGAGCGCGGCCTCGAGGTTGCCGAGCCATTCGTCGACAAAACCGCCATCGACTGAATCGGCGACAGCGATCTTTTCGCCCAAGATAACGTAGCTGTTGTATGCCATACCGTTCTCGGACACGTCGTACTGGCCCTCGAACAGGTCAATGTCGTGATCGTCGACACCGATGTAGCGGATATCCTTGGTGATCTCCATCAGGCAAAGCCTCCTAGATAGACAAAAGAACCCGTCTATCATAACACTCGGCAGTATCCCAGCTGTTATCTGCCGGCATCCATACCGATTGTTATTGAAATACGATAAATCGCCGTTTACCTGCGCAAACTATGCGCGCGGTATCGCCGTGCTATGTCGAATAATGAGCTGGCCGGGAATACGAATGGCAACGGTTTTGCCCGCCGTACCCGCCTCGGGAACCGCATGCTCGAATACCTCGCGTCCGCGCTGATGTAGATCAAATCGCACGGTCGTGAGCTCGTTGTGTGCCACAAAATCATCGAGCGAATCATCGACGCCCACCACGCTCACGTCCTCGGGCACGCGCAAGCCACTATCGCGCAGCGCTGCAATCGCGCCGTTTGCCATCTGGTCGTTTGCCGCGTAAATCGCCGTCATGGTGCGGTCGTGCTCGGCCAGATATCTGCCGGCCTCGTAACCGCTGTTGGCAGACCAGTCGCCCTCGAGCGGCGTCTGCGGCTTAATGTGCCTACGCTCGAGCGCATCCTGCCAACCGGCTCGACGAAATTGCTCGTCGACCGAGAACGACGGGCCGCCAATATAGCGAATTTGCTCATGCCCCAGCTCAAACAGGTGATTCATAAGCAAGAGCGAGCAGCCGTAATGATCGGAGTCTACCGTGGTCACCCGCGGGTGCGCGTACATGGTAACGATGACCGTGCCAATGCCCGGCAGTGGATCAAACGTCTCAAAATCGGGCGCCATACGGCTCATGCCGATAATGATGCCGTCCACAGGCAGCGCGGCCATACGACGCGTTGCCTCGGCAAGCGAAAACTCCTCGGTCTTGGACATCTCGACCAGCGTGATGGCGCAATTATGCTCGCGAGCAGCGCTGGCGATGCCGTCGATCATTGAGAGGTTGCCAAACTTGGTGACATCGTTGACGCACAGACCGACCGAATGGTAGCGGCCGTCGCGCAGCGAGCGACCGGCATAACTCGGACGAAAGCCGAGCTCTTGCATAGCGGCCTGCACGCGCTGGCGCGTCTGCTCGTTAACGTTGGGCAAGCCGTTGGCGACGCGCGAAACCGTCTGCTGCGAAACGCCAGCAGCGCGGGCGACGTCGGCCATGGAGACCGGACGCGTACCTGTATCGTTGGACGGGCGCCTTGCCACAGGATCACCTTCACCGTTGCGAGATCTGAATAGCGTGCATGCCGGCCCGGGCAGAAATACACCCCGCGCCGAGGCCCGCTATCGTCGGACGCATGTTAACGTACTCTACTTTTTCAATCCGCAACTCTTCTGCTCTATAAGTCCATACGGCAATACCGTTCACGGCTGAATTTCTACCGATTACCAGATTCTCAAAAAGTGATAAGCGTTGTGTTATGAGTACGTTAACATAGCCCGTAACGTGCGGCATCGTAGATGCTGAGTTCACGCCGCTTCAGATTGTTAACGTACTCACTACGACGGAAAACTCGTCAGTATGCGCCAAGGAAAGGACTCCCATGACCACCCCCGACGAAAAGACACTCGCCACGCTCACCAAGCTGTTCGAGGAGGAGTTTGGGCCCATCGGCGATCGCCAGGTGCTCTATGTGCACGCGCCCGGCCGCTCCGAGATCAGCGGCAACCACACCGACCACGAGGGTGGCCACGTTATCGCCGGCTCGCTCGATGTCGCCGTCGACGGCATCGCCGTGGCAACCGATTCCAACAAGGTTCGCGTAGCCGACGAGGGCTATCCCACGTTTGAAATCGCGCTCGACACGCTAGACGTTCAGGAGTCCGAGAAGGGCACGTCCGCAAGCCTCGTCCGCGGCATGGCCCACGAGATTGCAGCCCTTGGCGTTGAGCCCCACGGCTTCGACTTTGCCTTTTCCTGCTCCGTCCCCTCGGGCGGCGGTCTTTCCAGCTCTGCCGCCGTCGAGGCCGCGTACGGTCGCGCCATGGAAACCCTCTGGGGCGCACCCGCCATCGAGCCCGTCGCGCTCGCGCAGATGAGCCAGCGCACCGAGAACAACTATTACGGCAAGCCCTGCGGTCTGATGGACCAGGCCGCCGTGTGCCTGGGCGGCCTTGCCTACATGGACTTTGAGGACCAGGCTCAGCCTAAAACCCAGAAGCTCGAGCTCAACTTTGAGGATCACGGCTATGCGCTCGTGCTCGTTAAGGTCGGTGCCGACCACGTGGCCGCCACCGACGACTACGCCGCCGTTCCGCGCGAGATGCAGGACGTTGCCGCCGAGTTTGGCAAGGCACGCCTGTGCGAGGTCGACGTTGCCGATTTTGACGCCAAGCTCCCCGAGCTGCGCGCCAAACTGGGCGACCGTGCCTGCCTGCGCGCCGTTCACTACTGGTACGAGAACGGCCTGGTCGACAAGCGCTGGGCAGCTCTGAACGCCGGCGACATCGACCAGTTCCTGGTCCTGACGCGCGAGTCCGGCGCCAGCTCTGCCATGTACCTGCAGAATGTTGTTGCCAAGCTGGGTTCCGAGCAGCCTTCCATGTATGCCCTGGCGCTGGCCGAGCACGTGCTCGACGGCCGCGGCGCCGTCCGTATCCACGGTGGCGGCTTTGGTGGCACCATCCAGGCCTTCGTGCCGCTCGACCTGGTCGACACCTTCATTGCCAAGATGAACGGCTGGCTGGGCGAGGGCTCTGCCCGTCACTACGCCATCTCTGACAAGGGGGCTTACGCGGCATGGCTGTAATGACTGACGTGCGCGAGGCCGCACAGAACCTGATCGAGTACGCCATCCACCGATCGATGATCGGCCAGGACGACCGCATCTGGGCATACAACACCATTTTGGAGTGCATCGGCGCTACGGGGCCCGCGCTCGATATGGCCTGGGCGCTCCAGGTTGAGAAACTCTCGCTCTTGCACCCCGATACCCTGCCCAACTTTGACCTTGAAGGCACGCTTGCCGCGCTTTCCGAGACCGCCGTTGCCAACGGTGCCGCCGAGGACACAGCATCGGGCCGCGACCGCATCGCCATGCGAATCATGGGCGTGCTCATGCCGAGGCCTTCGGTTGTAAACGAAGAGTTCAACGGACGTATGGGCGTCAACGAGCCCCGCGCCGCAACCGACTGGTTCTACGGCCTGTGCTGCGACGCCGGCTACGTGCGCCGTGCCGCCATCGCGCGCAACATCAAATGGAGCACCCCCACCAACTGGGGCGATCTTGAGATCACTATCAACCTGTCCAAGCCTGAGAAGGACCCGCGCGATATCGCCGCGGCAGGTGTAGCCAAGAACACGGGCGAGAAGTATCCCGCCTGCCAGCTCTGCATCGAAAACGAGGGCTATCCCGGACGCTCCGCCGCAGCCGACGGCGGCGCTCACCCCGCCCGCCAGAATCTGCGCGTTATCCCCATCCAGCTCGACGGCGAGCGCTGGGGTTTCCAGTACAGCCCGTACGCGTACTTTAACGAGCACTGCATTGCCATGAGCTCCGAGCATCGCCCGATGCACGTGGACCGCAAGGGTCTGACCTGTCTGCTCGACTTTGTCGACCTGTTCCCGCACTACTTTATTGGCTCCAACGCCGACCTGCCCATCGTGGGCGGCTCGATTCTTTCGCACGACCACTTCCAGGGCGGTGCGCACGAGTTCCCCATGATGCATGCCGCCGAGGTCTCGCAGTTTAGCGTGCCCGGATTTGACCAGGTCACCGGCACTGTGCTGCAATGGCCGCTCTCGGTGCTGCGTCTGCGCTCGCATGACCGCGCTCAGCTGCTCGACGCTGCTGAGAAGATTATCCTCGCCTGGCGCGAGTGGACCGATGAGTCGGTGGGCGTTATCGCACACACGGCCGACGGCGTGGCCCACAACACCGTGACGCCCGTCATCCGCCGCGTCGATTCCCGCGGCAATGCCGGCGGCGAGATTTACGAGGCCTACCTGGCGCTTCGCTGCAATATCACGACCGACGAGCATCCGCTGGGCGTTTTCCATCCGCATGCCGAGTACCACCACATTAAGAAGGAGAACATCGGCCTGATCGAGGTCATGGGCCTGGCCATTCTGCCGCCGCGCCTGGTTCCCGAGCTTGGCGCTGTCCGTGAGCATCTGCTGGCAGCCAAGGTCGATGCCAGCTACGACCTTGCCGGTGCGCTCGAGGGCGATGATCTTTGCCGCAGCCACGCCGCATGGGCTGAGGACGTCTTTGCCCGCCGCGCCGACGAGCTTACGGCCGACAACGCCATCGATATCCTGCACGAGGAGGTCGGCGTGGTGTTTGGCCACGTGCTCGACAACGCCGGTGTCTTTAAGTGGGACGAGGCAGGACGTGCCGCCCAGCAGCACTTTATCGACTCGCTGTAATGATCCCTTGGGGACGGAGGAAAACGGATCATTTCGTCCTCAAGGCAACGGCGCCCGCCGGCAACATCGCCGACGGGCGCCGTTTTTGAGTGTAGTCATCGGGGACGTTCTTAAACGACTAGTCATTAAAGAACGTCCCCAATGACTACCCCAAGGAATGTCCCAGACTGCCGGCAGAAAAGGAACGTCCCTAACTGCCGCATCCGGAGCAAGACAACGCCGCAGGTAGAGGACGGACAGCGAGCGGGCCGCATTTGAGACAAGGTGACGCGAAACGAAAGGGCGCTGACCTTCTGGTCGCGCCCTTGAAGTTGAACGTCAGATTGTCCAAATGCGGCCCGCGCAGCGTCGAGCGGTTACGGCGTTTGGTAAAACGCCGTAACTTTAAAGCTCCGTAACTTCAACGTTGTTGAAGATCTCGTCCCAGCGGTCCATGACCAGATGGCCGGTCTTGGGATCCATGGCGTTGAGCTTGCCGCAGGTATTGGCGGTCTTGAGCACCGTGACATCGTCGGCACCAGCAGCAATGGCATGCGCAAAGCCGGCGATGGTCGAGTCACCGGAACCCGTCGCGTTCACAGCCGCAATCGCGGGCGTCTTGGCGCGGAACGCGCGGCCCTCATGGAAGCCCACCGAACCGGCAGCGCCCATCGAGACGACAACCCAGGGAATACCGGCAAAGCGGTCATCGGCGGCAAGCGCCTCGCGCAGGGCATCGACATCATCGGTCGTAAAGGACGTACCCAGCAGGCCGTTAATCTCGGTCAGGTTGGGCTTTACGAGCTCAGGCTTAGCGTCGGACTCCAGCGCGGCCTCCAGCGATGCACCCGAGGTGTCGAGCAGCACCTTGGCGCCCGCCTCCTCGGCGATCTTGACGAGCTCGGCATAGTAGCCGGCATCGACCCCACGCGGCAGCGAGCCCGAAAGCGTCACAACGTCCGCCTTCGCTGCAAGCTCGGCAAACTTGGCCGTAAAGGCCTCGAGCTCGGCCGGGGCGATCTGCGGACCGCTCTCCAAAAGCTCGGTCTGATTGCCCTCGTGCAGGATATTCAGGCAAATGCGCGTCTCACCGGCGATGGGCACAAAGTCGTTCTTGACGCCGTCGGCATCCATAAGCTCAGCCATATAGGCACCCATGTGGCCGCCGAGCAGGCCGGTCGCGAGCACGTCGTCGCCCAGCTGCAGCAGCACACGGCTCACGTTGAGGCCCTTACCGCCAGCGGTCTTTTCGGGCGTCACGCGGTTAACGTCGTCGATGATCAGCTTGTCGAGTTGATAGCGCGTATCGATCGACGGGTTCATGGTAACGGTCAGAATCATATTGAACTCCTGTTCCGGGGCGGCATGACCCGCCCCAAACATACGATAACTCGTTAAAGGATCTCGATCTCAAAGCCGCGGGTAACGGTCTCCCCCGGCTTGGCAACCAGGCAGCCACGCTTGTGCTCCAGAATATCGTCCTCGTCGGAGCAGGTGGACAGGCCGCCCCACGGTTCAACAGCCACAAAGTCGCCCTCGGGCTTGCTCCACACAATCAGGTACGGCATATCGGGGAACGTCAGGCGCACGCCCTTGTCCTCAGTTTTCTTGGTCAGCGTAACCACGCGGCTCTCAAGCACGTCAAAGATGGTCTCCGCGAAGTCGAAGAGTTCGTGGGTAAGCGGCAAGTCGCGGCCGACCATCGGGTTCTTGCTGCGATGCTCAACATCAATCAGGCCCGTCGAGGGAACGGCAGTACACAGCTCGTCGGCCTCGCGCTGCTCAAAACGGAGCTCATAGTCGTCATAGGACTCACCCTCGTCGAGCGGGCACTTAAAGCCGGGGTGACCGCCCACAAAGAATGGCATGTCCTCGGTGCCCTCATTGGTCACCTCGTAGGACACGTTCACCTTTTCCGAATCGATCGTGTAACGAGCAACGATCTTAAACGGATACGGGTACTGCTCGAGCAACTCGGCATGGTCGGCAGAGCTTAGGCTCAGCGCAACCATGTTGTCGCTCTGTTCCTCGAGCTTCCACTCCTGCTTGCGCGCAAAACCGTGGCGGGCGAGCTGTACCTCGCGGCCGCCCATGGTCATTGCGTGACCGTCACGAAGGCCGCCGCAGATCGGGAAGCAAATGGGTGCCTGGCCCGACCAGACCGCCGGGTCGCCCTGCCACAGGTACTCGCGACCGTTGGCTTTAATCGAAGTGAACGATCCGCCAGCCGTGCTCAGTGCCACACGAATAGAACCGTTATCAAGAACAAACTCCATGGGAATCTTCTCCTTCACATATCATCTTGCACGATCCATTGCGAACGCCGTGCCTTTAGCACAAAGGTAATGAGGCGGCGCCGCACGCAAAAGAACAATGCACGCCAAGCCCGCCAAGCCAATTGGGCTGATAGAAAACTGGCCCGCGCCCCCTCACAGAAACGCGAGCCGTCAATTGAAAAGCTTCAAATCGCCAAGTACAGCCAAGAGCGAAGCACTCAAGCCAAGCAAGCAAACGTGTTATCGGAGCAGCTCGCCGTACCAGAACGCTTCGCAACAACAGCGGTAACCCCACAGGCACCCTCAACGTCAGCGAGCGGCGCGCAGCGTCGACCCGTTACGCGGTTTGGCAAAACCGCGTAACCTCCTTAGTCGTGGTATTCGCCGCGGTCCCACTTCTCGAGGAACTCGTCAAAGAAGTGCGGGTCAGCCTGAGCCTCGGCGTCGGCCTTATTGCAGGCATCGATCTTGGCGATCAGGGCATCGTGCTCGGGGGTCTTCTCGTAGGGCTCCTCCAGGAAGGCAAGCATGATATCGGCCATCAGGAACTCGCCGGTGATCTTGCCGCCAAAGCCCACGATGTTGGCGTTGAGCTCACGACGGGCATAGAGGGCAGAGGTCATGTCGCGAACCAGGGCGCAGCGGGCGCCGGGAACCTTGTTGACGGCGTTGGTGATGCCAATGCCGGTGCCGCACAGGGCCACGCCAAAGTCGGCCTTGCCGCTGGCAACAGCCTCGCCCACGGCCTTACCGTAGATGGGATAGTGCGTACGGGTGTGGCTGTAGGTGCCGCAGTCGAGCACCTTGTAGCCAGCCTGCTCCAGGCGGTCGGCCAGATAGATCTTCTCGTCCGTAACGATATGGTCGCAACCGATTGCGATGGTCTTCTTCATCAGAACGTCCTTTCGTCTGAATTCACAAGTTGAGGTAGAAGTTCGAGTTCTCGGTGGCTCTCGTTAGGCCATCTTGTTGAGCATGTCGACACGGATCTGGTGACGGCCGCCGGCGTACTGTGCACGCAGGAACTCGCGGGCGATCTTCTTGGCGACCTCGGTGCCCACAACGCCCGGGCCCATGGTGACCATGCGCGAGCCGTTGTGCTCGCGGGTCATGTAGGCGGAACGCTCGTCGGAAATGTTGGCGACGACCATACCCTTGATCTTGACGGCGGCCATATAGGAGCCGACGCCGTACTTATCGAATGCGAAGCCCTGGGAATCCTTGTGCTCCAGCAGGTCCTTGGCAACAGCGGTCGCGGAATCGACAAAGTCCGCGGCAGGGGTCTCGGAATAGTCGACGACCTCGTGACCGTCGGCGATGAGCATCTCCTTGATGGACTCCTTCATCGACATACCGTCGGCATCGGAAGCGATTACAACCCTCATGACATCCTCCTTGAGAGATACGCAGGTGCGTAGTTTCTGTTTGGAAGTGTTGAATCGCGTTCAGGTCCGGGCATCTGAATGTGCGGTTCTTCACTGTTCATGTTTATTTGAACACATTCGAACATAAACTGCAACAACTATTTGTTTATCTTTGTTCTTTTTTGAACAAATACCGTTTACGGATGATTGCTGACCGTTTGAGCCGGGCGCGAACGTAGCGACCATGTGTTCAACAAACAAAAGGGCGACCGAGAACATGTCTCGGCCGCCCTTCTCACGGTTAATCTTCCAAAGATCGCTTTGCCGCCTACTCAGACTGCCCGCTCTTCTTGGCATGTCTGGACGGAGCGCTCAAGAAACGACCCGTCAGATAGTTCGCGGGACCGGAGATATCGATCCCCAGTAGCACGTGTCCTAGCCATAGGAACGCCACGAGCACCAGTAGAGGAATCACACACGAGGTCACGATCATCACAATGACGCCTTCGATGAGGTCGGTCACCTGCTGCACGATCTCGTCGGTCATCTGCTTGGCACCACTGGTTACCGACGTAACAAGGCTCGATGCCCCATCGGTCAACTGCTCGAGCACGTTTTTGGACTCCGTGGCCTCAGATTTTTTCTTGTTCGATTTTGAGCTGGTCTCGGCTGACTTGTCCGTGGTATCGGTCTTTTCCGCAGCGTCCGCAGCCTTTTGCTCAGCTTGCTCAATACTTACGCGATACGTTTCATCGACCTTCTGCGACACCCATACGCTCGCAGGCACGAGCGCCATGCCGATCACGGCAACCACCAGCACGCGTGTCGCCACACGGCGCAGGACAGCGCTCGTGCTCCAGCGCCCGTGAATGCCGAGCGACACCGCAAAGAGCACTAACGCAAACGGGATTAAGATGCCCAGGCCAATCGACCACAAAATCGTGAGCAAATATTTCTCTAGGTATAGCACGGCAAGCACGATACCAAGGTTGCCTGAAAGCTGTGCGAGCTGCTCGGCAACCGGCGTTCCCGTATCACCCGGCAGCGCGGTAATGCCCGCAGACAGCGCCACGCACGAGGTCGTGAGCGCCAAAACATTGCCCTTCTTTTGATCGATGACCTCGATGGTGGAGTCCCAAGTCTTGGTATCGGCGAAATGCGGTCGCGCTACAAAGCCCGACAGCAACGCCAGCACCACGAGCGCAACGATAATACCGATCTGCAGCTTTTTGTTTGCGCACACGACATCGGACAGGCTGGGCTGCAGCTCGGTTACCGTCGTGTGCTCGGTTATCTGGACAGGACGCCCATGAGCCATCTCGTGCGCGTCTCTTTTTTGTATTGACCCGTTATCCGGCATTTGGATACCTCCTCAGTCCGGCGTTTAATGCGAAAGGAAGTATACCCACCGAGCAAAAATCGAACGGGAGGACGAACGGAGCGCAACTAGACTGTCCCCAATGACTATCTCGGGATGAGTTGCGGTGGAATAGGGATTGTTTTGCGCCCGCCGGCCCCTATTCAGTCCCTATTCCACCGCAACTTGGAGGAGGACAGAAAAAGCTCTGCCGCGGGTAGCGGCAGAGCTTTTGGAAGGGGACTTGGTTGTGAGGGCTCGTTAGGCGAGCTTGGCCTCGAGCTCGGCGATGCGCTTGTAGGCATCGATGGTAAAGCGGGTCTGCTTCTCCAGGATCATAGTGGTCATGAGAGTGTCCTGAGCGTGAGCCATGATGAAGGTCATCTCCATCTCGCCACCGCCGGCCTCCTGCGAAAGCAGCTTGGTCTGCGTGTCGTGGGCGCCGATAAGTGCATCGCTGGCATCCTTGTGCAGCTGTTCGGCCTTCTCAAAGTCACCCTCGCGAGCAGCATCGAGCGCTGCAAGCAGATCGGTCTGGGCGTCACCTGCGTATGCGACAATCTCGAATCCAACCATCGAGATTTCTTCTTTGGTTGCCATGTTGCGTTCCTTTCACATATGAACCAATGGAGAGCATCGCGTCCGGGCATACGCGCTGCGTTGTGTATGACAGAAACAATAACATTCAAACAAAAAAGAACAGCTCAAAACGTAATTTCGAGCTATGAACGGTCACTTTTCGCCCGTGAACGGTTTTTAAACCAATCTGAACAATATCGAACACAATTAGCGGCAACCCAAACAGGGCCGCACCCTAACGCAAATCGCGCACCGTATCGCCCTCTACAAGCACACCGGGGATCAGCATGTGCTCCACGCCAGACGCACCCCCATCGGCGCCGGCAATCTTGTCGACCGCCCACATGCCGACGCGCTTGTTGTCAAAGCGCACCGTGGTCAGGCGACGGTCGGGCACGATATCGCCCAGGCTGTCATCAACACCCACCACGCTCACGTCCTCGGGCACACGCCTTCCGCACGACTCGAGCCCGCGAATGCAGCCGTATGCCATGGCATCGTTGGAAGCATAAATGGCCGTACAGGTCGGATCTTCCGCCAGAGCCTGACCGGCAGCATATCCGCTCTGTGCCGTCCAATCCCCACGGACGAGTCGCGGCGGCTCAATTCCATGCGCGCGCAATGTCTCGCGCCAGCCTTCCTCGCGCCGCATGCCCGAAAGCGAGCGCTCGGGACACGAGATAAAGTGCACGGTCTTGTGCCCCTGCTCCAGCAAATACTCGACCACCTGGCGCGAGCAATCGAACTGGTCGTTATCGACCGTTGAACAGAGCGGGTGCTCCAGCATCGTAACGAGCACCGTCTGCATGCCGGGCAGCGGCTCGAAGGTGCCAAAGTCCGCCGGCATGCGATTCATGATCACGACCATGCCGTCTACCGGCAGCGCGCTCATACGCGACGATGCGCTCTCGAGGGTATAGGGATGTCCATCTACTTTAGTGAGGGTGATGGCATAGCCATGTTTGTCGGCCGCGGCGGCAAAGCCCTCCATACGGTCGAGGTTGCCGGTACCGGTAATGTTGAACATGGCGACGCCGACGGTCTTAAACTTGCCACGGCGCAGCGATCGACCGGCAAAATTGGGGCGATACCCCAGCTCGCGCATGGCGGCACGCACGCGCTCCTTGGTCTCGGGGCGCACACTGGGCGAATCGTGCACGGTGCGCGAGACCGTCTGCTCCGAGACGCCCGCGAGGCGCGCCACGTCTTTGACGGATACCGATTTTTTAACAGCGGCCATAGGTCGATCTTTCTATGTCAACGATGCCATTGGTGGCACCCTACGCAGTCAAATGAAACGTCTTCAAGTATATCTAACGCCTCCCCCACCATACGCTCACCACCCAAAACCTACCGTTCACCGACATTTTTGCTTCCCCGAACGGCTTTTGTCGCCCAAATGTTAACGTTGCCATTGTGCAAACACAGAGCCACCGGGCGGCTCAAACGTTTACGCGTAAGGAATCGACGGTTCGCAGGCACAGGAACCACCGGTTCGCGTCTTTTTTTGTGTCACAAAATGGCAACGTCAACATTTTGGCAACCGAACGTCAAAAGCTACCATCGTTGCTAACCCACCGACTCTTAGGAGCATTGCATGGAGCAACTCATCGCCATCATCGAAAAGGGCCAGCCCTTTTTCAACGCGATCGCCCGCAACAAGTACCTCAAGGCGATCCGTGACGGTTTTATCTCCGTCATCCCCATCATCATCTTCTCGTCCATCTTCTGCTTGGTAGCCTCGGTCCCCAACATCTGGGGTTTCTACTGGCCCGATGACATCAACAACGCCCTGTGGAAGTGCTACAACTACTCCATGGGCATCCTGGCCATCGCCTGCGCCGCTACCACGGCCAAGCACTTCGCCGACGCTCAGAACCGCGACCTGCCCAAGAACAACCAGATCAACTTCATCTCGTGCATGTGCGCGGCCATCATCGGCTTCTTGCTCCTTTCGAGCGACACCATCGCCACGGACGCCGCCAGCGGCTTCAGCACCACCTACCTTGGTTCCAAGGGCCTGCTGACCGCCTTCATCGCTGCGTTTGTGACCGGTATCATCTACAAGTTCTTCATCAAGCGCAACATCACCGTCAAGATGCCCGAGCAGGTTCCGCCCAACATCTCGCAGACCTTCAAGGACATCATCCCCTTCTCCGTCTGCATCACCGTCTTTTGGGTTTTTGACATCGTCTTCCGCGCTGCTTTTGGCTTCTGCTTTGCCCAGGGCGTCATCCAGGTGTTCCAGCCCCTGTTCACCGCTGCCGACGGCTATATCGGCCTCGCTGTGATTTACGGCGCCATGAGCCTCTTCTGGTTCGTCGGCGTCCACGGCCCCTCGATCGTCGAGCCCGCCATCGCCGCCGCTCTCGTTGCCAACATGACCGACAACCTGGCTGCGTTCCAGGCTGGCCAGCACGCTTCAGCTGTCCTGACCCAGGGTGCCCAGTACTTCGTCGTCTGCATGGGCGGCACCGGCGCTACGCTCGTCCTGGTCTTTATGTTCTGCTTCCTGGCAAAGTCTCAGGAGATGCGCGCCGTCGGTAAGGCCGCCATCGTCCCCGTCTGCTTTGCCGTCAACGAGCCGCTGCTGTTCGCCGCGCCCATCGTGCTCAACCCCGTCTTCTTTGTCCCGTTTGTCTTTGCCCCGATCGCCAACATCTGGATCCTCAAGATCTTTATCGACTTCTTGGGCATGAACGGCTTTATGTACACCCTGCCCTGGACTGTCCCCGGCCCCATCGGCACCATCATGGGCCTGGGCTTCCAGCCGCTCGCCTTTGTGATGCTCGCCCTTATCCTGGTCGTCGACTTCGTTCTGTACTACCCGTTCTTCCGTGCCTACGACGCCCAGAAGTGCGCCGAGGAGGCCGAGATTTCCCAAGAGGAGCTCGCCGCCAAGAACGCCGAGAAGGCCGCCAAGCTCAACGATGCCTTCCAGGGCAAGGCTGACGCCAAGAGCGTTGCCGCCGGCGCTGCTGCCGAGGCCGTGAAGGCCGACGCCCCCGCCGCTGTCGCCACTGAGGCAACGACCGCCAGCGACCTCAACGGCAAGCGCGTACTCGTGCTCTGCCAGGGTGGCGGAACCTCGGGCCTGCTCGCCAACGCGCTGGCCAAGGCCGCCAAGGAGCGCGGCATCAATCTTGAGACCGCTGCCGAGGCATATGGCAACCACGTGGACATGCTCCCCGACTTTGATCTGGTCGTCCTGGCCCCGCAGGCTGCCAGCTACTTGGCCGACCTGCAGAAGGACTGCGAGCGCGTGGGCAACAAGTGCGTCGCCTGCCGTGGCAAGCAGTACATCGAGCTCTCCCAGAACGGCGACAAGTCTCTCGCCTTCGTGAGTGAACAGCTTTCGAAGTAAGTAACGCTTAGGGCCAGCCGACCATCCAAGACCGGCTGGCCCTTCGATTTAGACGATTGGATCATCATGTCCGTTAACCCCGCTAGCGTCACCAACCCGCCTGCGCAGTTTCCCGAGGGCTTTGTCTTTGGCGGCGCCACTGCTGCTTACCAGGTAGAGGGCGAGACCCGCACCCACGGTAAGGGCAAAGTCGCCTGGGACGACTTCTTGGAGGCCCAGGGGCGCTTTTCCCCCGATCCCGCTTCGGACTTCTACAACCAGTACCCCGTCGATCTGGAGCTGTGCGAGGAGTTCGGCATCAACGGCATTCGCCTCTCCATTGCCTGGAGCCGCATCTTCCCCAACGGCACCGGCGAGATCAACCCCGAGGGCGTGCAGTTCTACCACGATCTCTTCGCCGAGTGCCACAAGCACCACGTTGAGCCGTTTGTCACGCTGCATCACTTCGACACGCCGCTTGCCCTCTTTGAGAAGGGCGACTTCCTCAACCGCGAGACCATCGATGCCTTTGTGGACTTTGCCACCTTCTGCTTTAAGGAGTACGCCGACCAGGTAACCTACTGGTTCACCTTTAACGAGATCTGGGCCGACGCCTCCAACACCTACATCGAGGGCACCTTCCCCGGTGGCGTCAAGGCGCATCTGGCCGAAGCCTTCCAGTGCGAGCACAACATGATGCTCGCCCACGCCAAGGCAGTACTGGCCTTCCACAACGGCGGTTTTAAGGGCAAGATCGGCGTCATCCAGTCGCTGGAGTTTAAGTATCCGCTCAACGAGAACGACCCCGCCGACATCAAAGCCGCCAACAACGAGCACGTGCTGCAGAACCAGTTCTTGCTCGACGCCACCTTCCGCGGCGACTACGCGCCCGACACCCTCGAGTGCGCCAACCGCTTGGCTGCCGTCTCGGGCGGCACCATCGAGATCCTAGACGAGGATCTGGAAATCATGCGCGAGGCCGCGCTCTACAACGACTACCTGGGCGTTAACAACTACCAGTGCCGCTTCTTGAAGGCCTACGATGGCGAGAACGACCTGCACCACAACGGTACGGGCGAGAAGGGCACTGGCCGCTGGCGCGTTAAGGGCATTGGCGAGCATGTGAACAAGCCCGGCGTCCCCACCACCGACTGGGACTGGATCATCTATCCCGAGGGCCTGTTCGATCTGCTCGTCTACATTAAGCAGCGCTACCCCAACTACAAGCAGATCTTCATCACCGAGAACGGCATGGGCTACAAGGACCCCTACAAGGACGGTTTTGTGGACGACCAGCCGCGCATCGACTATATCGAGCAGCACCTGCGCTGGTTGCTCAAGGCCATGGAGGTGGGCGTCAACGTGGGTGGCTACTTCCTGTGGAGCCTGCAGGATCAGTTCTCCTGGACCAATGGTTACAACAAGCGTTACGGCTTCTTCTACGTTGACTTTGAAACCCAGAAGCGCACGCCCAAGGCAAGCGCCTACTGGTATAAGCACGTGGCGCAGACCCGTCGTCTGGACTAGTGACTGGCGGGGTTGCCCGCTCACACAACCTGTCCCCATTTCTCAGCCGGGGGGCGGCACGTCACACGACGCGCCGCCCCCGGCGTTTTTAGGCGGTTCGGGGGCCGCTTGTCTCAATCTGTAACATCTAGCCGAGTTTTTCGGTCCAAGCTGTTACAGATTGAGACAAACGAGCGAAGCACGTCTACGCCCGCAGGTCCTTTACGCTGGAACGCTCGACCAGCACACCCGAGACAAGCGTACGGCTTCTGGAGCTCGGGGCTTCCAGACCTGCGACGACCTCGTTAAGCGCACGGACGCCCAGCTCGCGGTGGCGAAACTTCACCGACGTCAGAATCGAGTTGGGAATCGTCTTGTAGAGTTCATCGTCAAAGCCGATCACGGACACATCATCGGGCACACTCAGACCCTTGTCACGTAGAGCCATCATCACGCCGTTTGCCATGCAGTCGTTAGCAGCGAGGACCGCCGTGCAATCGGGTTTATCGGCAAGCACAAGGCCCGCGGCATAGCCACTATCCGCATTCCAATCGCCTTGCAGAGGCTCGGGCGGCTCAATGCCACGCGCCTCGAGTGCCGCACGCCAACCTTTCATACGACACTGGCTCGACAGCGCCTCTTTCTTACCAGAGACGAAGTATACGTTCTTGTGCCCACGATTTAAGAAGTACTCGCACGCCATGCGCGCACCACCCTCTTGATCGTCACTAACGGTAGAGCAGGCAGGATGCTCCATCGGCGTGATAATCACCGTCTTGAGGTCTTTCGGTGCCTCAAAGGTATCAAAGTCATCGACCATCTGGCGCAGGTTGAAAATCATGCCGTCGACGGGAAGCTGCGACATCCTACGCGCCGCTTCGGCAAGGGTCATCTTCTCCCCCGCCCGCTTTTTGATCATCGTGAGAGCAAAGCCTCGCTCTTCGGCGGCATCGGCGATACCGTCAATCATGTCCACGGCGCCGCCCGACAAGTGAAACAGCACGACGCCGATGCACCCGTAACGGCCCAACTTGAGTGAACGCGCGGCAAAATTCGCCCGGAACCCAAGCGCCTCCATGGCCGCATGGACCTTATCGCGTGTCGACTCTCGTACGCTATCGGGCTCGTTGATCACACGCGAAACCGTCTTGAGAGAAACACCCGCGGCAATCGCCACATCGTTCATTGAGACATTTTTCTTGTCCATCGTTGCCACTACTTCTCCAGTCGGTTTTGCATCGCTTGTTTTTTTGCGTTCTAGCATACACTACCTGCCCGACTGACAAATCAGCCGTTTATCGGACAATATCGACCGTTCACCCGTAAATCCTTGTTGCTCTTCCAAAAATGTCTTACGTTGTCATTAACGAAATGACAACGTTGTCATTTCGCAATGCCTTCCTTAAGCAGGAAGGTTTCCGGGCAGTCCTGACCATCCATCGACGACCAGTTCCATCCACATGCATCGCGCATCAAGTAGCAAAGGAGCTCTATGGACGCCATCGTAAAGATGCTCGAAAAGCATCAACCGTTCTTCGAGAAGATCTCGAGAAACATCTACCTCCAGGCCATCAAAGACGGATTCCTTGGGTGCATGCCCATCGTCCTTACCTCTTCGATCTTTCTGCTGATCGCCACCCTTCCCGGCGTAGTTGGAATCACGTTGCCCCAGCCGCTCATCGACTGGTGCAACAAGCTGTACAACTTCACCATGGGCGTCATGGGCATCATGGTTGCCGGCACCACCGCCAAGAACTTTACGGCTTCCATGAACCGTCGCATGCCCGCCGGTAAGGTGCTCAACGACGGCTCCACCATGGTTGCCGCCCAGTGCAGCATGCTGCTGCTCGCTGTTACGCAGTTCACCACCAAGTTCAACGGCTCCGAGCTTTCTGTCTTCGATTGCACCAGCATGGGTACGCGCGGTCTGTTCTCGGCCTATATCGCCGCGTTCATTACCGTGTGGGTCTATAAGTTCTGCGTCTCGCGCGATCTGACCATTAAGCTGCCCAAGGAGGTTCCGGGCGCCATCGCTCAGAACTTCCGCGACATCATCCCCTTCGGTGGCGCTGTCATCATCTGCGGCATCATCGATGTCGTCGTGCGCAACCTCATGGGCGTTCCGTTCTCCGAGCTGCTCATCAAGCTGCTCTCCCCGCTCTTCACTGCAGCAGAGACCTACCCCGGACTCATCCTTATTCAGGCAGCCACCGCGTTCTTCTGGTTCATCGGTGTCCACGGTCCTTCGATTGTCCAGCCGGGCATCGACCCCATCCGCCTTGCCAACCAGGCCGAGAACCTGCAGGTTCTGCTGGCCGGTGGTCACCCCGCCCACTCCCTCACCTTTAACATGTCGCTCGTGGGTGAGTTCGGCGGCACCGGCGCCACGTTCATCGTGCCGCTTCTGCTGATTCTCTTTATGAAGTCCAAGCAGCTCAAAGCCGTCGGTAAGGCCTCGATTGTTCCTGTTGCCTTCGCCGTCAACGAGCCGCTGCTCTTTGGCGCGCCGATGATCCTTAACCCCTACATGCTCATCCCCTTTGTTGCCGCCGGCTGCGTCAACGTAAGTGTTGCCAAGTTCTTTATCGATAACGTGGGCATGAACGGCTTCTCCTTTGTGGTGCCTTGGGCTACCCCTGCCCCCATCGGCATCTTCATCACCACGAACTTCCAGCTTATCGCCCTGGTATTTGTCGCGATCATCATCTTGCTGGACGCCATCATCTACCTGCCGTTCTTGAAGGCATACGATAAGCTGCTCTGCGACCAGGAGGCCGAGCGCGCCGCCGAGCTGGGTCTCGAGTCCGATGGTGCTGCCACCATCACCGCCAGCACCTCTGCGCCCGCTGTCGAGCAGACCGCCGCTTCCGTCGAGCCGACCGCCGCTGCCGCCGACAGCAAGCCTGTCGCCGATCAGCCCGAGCCCGCCTCCGACGCATCCGCCAAGAAGGATGTCGACGGCCTGAAGGTCCTCGTCCTGTGCGCCGGCGCCGGCACCTCTGCCATGCTCGCCAACGCCATCAAGGAAGGTGCGGCACAGACCGGAGAAAACATCGCTTCCTCCGCAGGCGCCTATGGTCAGCACACTGCCATCATGGATCAGTACGACGTCATCGTGCTCGCCCCGCAGGTTCGTAGCTACTACAACGACATGAAGGCCGACACCGATCGTCTGGGCATTAAGCTGCTCGCTCCCCGCGGTAAGGAATATATCGACCTTACTCGCGACCCCGCTGGCGCCATCAAGTGGCTCCGCGAGAACCTCGACTAGCTTCCTCCCTCTGTTGGTGCCCGGATCCCCAGTTCGGGCACTTCCCCCTATTCCGTATCCCACTGAAAGGATGACTCATGACCAACCCCATGCAGTTCCCCGACGGCTTTGTGTTTGGCGGCGCCACCGCTGCTTACCAGGTTGAGGGCGAGACCCGCACGCACGGCAAGGGCAAAGTGCCCTGGGACGATTTCCTGGCTGCCCAGGGTCGCTTCTCCCCCGACCCCGCAAGCGATTTCTACAACAAGTATCCGGTCGATATCGACCTGTGCCAGCGCTTCGGCATCAACGGCATCCGTGTCTCCATCGCTTGGAGCCGTATCTTCCCCAGTGGCACCGGCGAGATTAACCCCGAGGGCGTCGCTTTCTATCACGAGCTTTTCGCCACCTGCAACAAAGCTGGCGTTATCCCCTATGTCACGCTCGATCACTTCGATACGCCCGAGGTCTTCTACCAGGACGGCGGCGAGGGATTCCTGACGCGCACGACCATCGATGCCTTCGTCGAGTACGCCAAGTTCTGCTTTGCCGAGTTCACCGAGGTCAAGCACTGGTTTACCTTTAACGAGATTCCCGCAACCGCCGAGGGCAGCTTTATCGTCGGCAACTGGCCGCACGGCGAGAAGTACCGCCTGGACAAGGCCTTCCAGCTCATGCACAACATGATGGTGGCCCACGCCAAGGCTGTCGTCGCCTTCCATGAGGGCGGCTTTGAGGGCGAGATCGGCATTGTCCAGAACCTGGAGCCCAAGTATCCCCTCGACCCCAACAACGCCGCCGACTGCGAGGCGGCTCGCATGGCCGACGTCATCAACAACCGCTGGGTACTCGACGCCACCTTCCGCGGCCACTATGCAGCCGATACCATGGAGGCTGCGACCAAGCTGGCTCATATCGCCGGCGGCGAGCTCGACGTCCGCGACGAGGACATCGCCGCGCTGACCGCCGCGCTCCCCTACAACGATTGCCTGGGCGTCAACACCTACAAGTGCCAGTTCCTGCGTGCCGCCGAGGGCGAAAACGACATCAACCACAATGGCACCGGCGACAAGGGCTCCTCGCGCTGGTTCCTCAAGGGCGTGGGCGAGTCATGCGTGCGCGAAGGCATACCCACCACCGATTGGGACTGGATCATCTATCCCGAGGGCCTCTACGACCTGCTGCTCCGCATTAAGAACGATTACCCCAACTACAAGAAGATCTACATCACCGAGAACGGCATGGGCTATAAGGACGACTTCGAGGATGGCTTTATCGATGACGCCCCTCGTATCGACTACATGCGTCAGCATCTCGCGTGGATCCTCAAGGCAATCGACGGCGGCGTGAACGTCGACGGCTACTTTGTGTGGTCGCTGCAGGACCAGTTCTCCTGGACCAACGGCTATAACAAGCGCTACGGCCTGTTCTACATCGACTTTGAGACCCAGAAGCGCTATCCCAAGGCGAGCGCGTACTGGTACAAGAACGTCGCGGAGACCGGCCTGCTTATGGCCTAGTTTCCGCCGCATACCCCCTGTCGGCCGCATGCGAATCCCTCCACGGGTTCGCATGCGGCCTTTTTGTTTTTGGTGGGCCCGAGCGAATCATTCGTCTCGATCTGTAACATCTAGTCGAGTATTTCGGCCCTAGCTGTTACAGATTTAGACGAACGGGTGGCCCGGGCCGAACAATCTCGATCTGTAACATGTAGACCACTTTTGACCGTCTAGATGTTACAGATCAAGACAATAAGATAGTCAAATCCAAACTTTCCAAGCAGTTATGAAGCATGGTTTCTAGTTTTCGGTATCACGAACATACTTTCGGTATCATTTAATGGTATTATGATATCGAAAGTGTGTTCGTGATACCGAAAGGAGCCGCATGCGCCAGTTCGATTACACCACAGTCCCAGCGGAACTCGAAGCAACTCCAATCACCAACCTCCTCCTCTCGATACGCGAGCATAAAGGCCGACAGCTTGCTCTGAGTCAAGTCAAACCCGAACTTCTATCGTCCCTTATGGAGGAAGCTAAGATCCAAAGCACCCAATCCTCCAACGGACTTGAAGGAATTGTTACCACCCAAAAAAGACTCAAAGCGATCATGGCGTATTCCGCCAAGCCAAGCTCCCGCGCAGAGGAAGAAATCGCTGGATACCGAGATGTGCTGTCGCTTATTCACGAGCAACACGATTCCATTCCCGTAACGCCATCGGTCATTCTGCAGTTGCATCGTGACCTCATGGTACACACAGCAATCTCGTATGGGGGCCATTGGAAAGATAGCGATAACGAAATCATCTCCATCGACGATCAAGGCAATCGATTTGTGCGCTTTAGGCCGCCTTCGGCCCTAGCAACCCCCGGACTTATCGAAGAAGCCTGTCGGTCCCTCAACGACGCCTTATCTCGTCAAGTTTGCGACCCCCTCCTTATATCATTCCGCTTCATCTTCGATTTTGTCAGCATTCATCCCTTCAACGATGGCAATGGCAGGATGAGTCGGCTCCTTACAACGCTGCTACTCGAAAAGACTGGATACGACGTTGCGCGTTACATCAGCATCGAACGACTTATTGAAGACAACAAGGCGCTCTACTACAACGCCCTCGCTGCAAGCTCCGCTGGATGGAATGAAAATCAAAACACCGAAGCACCCTTTATCCGTTTCATGCTCGGAACAACCCTGGCCGCCTACCGACAGCTCGAGCAGCGTACCTTAATTGAATCAAGCACTCGTCCCATGTCGAAGCAAGCGCGCATCGCCGTTCTATTTCAACAGAGACCCGGTGTCATTAAGAAATCCGACATCCGATCCAACTGCCCCGATATCAGCGAGGTTACCGTTAAACGAACCCTCGGTCAGCTTGTTAGTTGCAGCGCAATCGAAAAAACAGGAGCGGGTCGTTCGACGGGCTACATACTCAAAGACGTCCATGCTCTAGAACTATTCTTGCAATCCACATTACCCGATAGCGAGGCCGCAATAACAAAAGAGGCTCCAAAGGATAAGCTTCTTGAACGTGTAAACCACGCCGAGGATGAAAGCAGAGAGGGGCTCTATGAAGACTACGATTCATTCTCAAGAGACATAAAGACGAAATACGGAGTCTAGTCATATCCCAGAATAGCCTCATCCTTGTTGCCCAAAGTTATTTACGCGTCATTGTAAAGCGGTACCCCCGCGCCGGCAGGGGGCAGATGTATCGCTTGCAGCGCTAGCTAGCAAATGACCTGCGTGAGTTCCTCGATGGCGGCGCGATCCTCGGCGGCGATGCCCGGCTCGCACACCACGGCGTCCAGGCTGTCCAGACGGCAGAAGGTGTAGAAGTCGCGCTTGCCAATCTTGCTGGAGTCGGCGATCAGATAGCGCGAGTCGGCCTTGCTAAAGGCGAGCTGCTGGATGCGGCCCTCTTCCATATTGGATGTAGACACGTCGCCGTCCAGAATGCCGTTGGCACCGATAAACGCCGCGTCGATGCCCAGCGCACGCAGGGTATCCTCGGCCGTTGGTCCCACAAAAGCGGCGGTGCGGCGACGGTACATGCCGCCCACCAGGCACAGGTCGCAGTCTTCGCGCGCCTCGAGCAGGTTAAACACCGAAAGCGAATTGGTCACAATGCGCAGGCGAAACGCCGGCAGCATCGAGGCCATCTGCTCAACCGTGGTGCCCGTGCCCAAAAAGATGGTCGAGCCTTCCTCGATAAGCTCCACAGAACGGCGCGCAATCTGCAACTTTTCCTCGGCATGCTTCGTGCGCTTTTCGCTGTGCGAATACTCATGGCGCAGCATAGCGTGTGGACGGCCCTGCGCACTGCGGGCTCCGCCGTGCACGCGCTCGATCTCGCCCAGGCTCGCAAGCTCCTCAAGGTCACGGCGGATCGTCATATCCGAGACACCTAACGCATCCGAAATCTCCTTGACCGAGACCGTTCCCTGTTCCTCGAGCAGCTGCCGAACCTTATCCTGTCGCTCCGCTTTAATCACGATGAGTCCTCGCTGTTCCACGCTCACGTCAATTCAAACAATAACGAACAAATTGTATCAGACTCGCGCGCGTCAGAAATGAACGCCCGCACAGCTCCAATCATCACTTTTTTGAGAAAAATACCCCCTGCTTTAGTGGGGTGTAGTGATAATCTCGCCTGTTCGCGCTACAGTTTGTCCGAAATACCTCGATGTTAGGAACCAAATGATCACTTCCGAGCTTTTCGGCACCGCGCCGTGCGGTACCCCCGTTCATTGTTACACCCTCAACGGGCCCGAGATCTGCGTTCGCATTATGGACTATGGCGCCACCGTGTTGGGCATCGACGTGCCCGACATCCCCGGCAACGCGCGCGATGTGGTGCTGGGCTTCGATAAGCTCGAGGATTACTTTGACAACCCCGCCTGCTTTGGCGCGACCATCGGACCTGTGGCCAACCGCACTGCAGGTGCCACGATCACCATCGCCGGCACGGACTGGCATATGCCCGCCAACGAGGGCACCAACAACCTGCACAGCGATCTTGAGCATGGTCTGCACAAGCGCGTATGGGACGTTGAGCTCGACGAGGTCCACAATGCCGTGCGCATGACCACCTCGCTTGAGGACGGTGAGCTGGGCCTTCCCGGCAACCGCACCTTTACGGCCGTGTTTACCGTGACGCGCACCGGCTGCTTCCGTATCGAATATGGCTGTGAGAGCGACCGCGCCACGTACGTGTCCATGACCAACCACACGTACTTTAACCTTGCCGGTCACAACGCCGGCATGGACTGTGAGCACTTCTTTGTTGCTAACGCTGCCCACTACCTCCCCATTAACGACCAGAATATCCCCACCGGCGAGATCGCTCCGGTCGAAGGCACGCCGTTTGACTTTCGCGAGCTGCGTCCCATCGCGCCTGGCATGGAGGCCGACGACCCGCAGATTAAGCAGGCCCGTGGCTACGACCACTGCCTGTGCATCGATGGCTATCAGTACGGTCGCAACCTGCGCCGCGCGATGCACGTCGAGGAGATGTGGACCGGTCGCGAGCTGGACTACTACACCACCGCTCCGGGCGTGCAGCTCTACACCGGCAACTGGCTGGGCGACGAGCACGCCAAGGACGATGCCAACTATGGCTGGGGCGCCGGCTTTGCCCTCGAGGCCGAAATGTACCCCGACACGCCGCACCAGCCGCTGTTCCCACAGGGCATCGTGGGCCCGGGTCACCCCTACAGCAATGTGATCGAATACCACTTTATGAGGCACTAAGCCCACAACGTGACATACCGTACAGCAACGCCCGCCGGCACACCGCCGACGGGCGTTTTGCTGCCTAGTCATTGGGGACGTTCTTAAATGACTAGTCGTTGGGGACAGTCTTTAACGTTTGGCGAGAAGGAGTGTCCCAATCTGCCGACACTTGGGGACGTTCCTAAAAGGCCGGCACATGAGGAACGTCCCCAAGTGCCAAGGGTGTCCCGTTTGACTAGTCATTTAAGAACGTCCCCAATGACTCGTTGGATGGGGTCGGGATTGGAGCTGGGGAGATAGCGGATTTCTAGTTCTATGCCGAGCTTTTGCAGCTCTTTGAGGGCAGCGATGTCCGCATCGTCTATGGCGACCGCAGGCGTTACAGAGCGTTTGCCCTCCCCTGCCCGCATATGGCCAATGCTGATCTTGGTGATGGGCACGCCGCCCTTAACCAACGCAAGCGCATCGGCGGGTGAGGCCACCATGATAAGGATCCATTGGCGCGGCGTTGCGGTATGAATGATGTCGATGGTCCTTTGCACCGAGAAAAACCGTGTCCAGACGCCAACGGGCGTCGCCACCCTCACAGGGGCCCATTGGCGCGAATCCGCCGCGATCTCATCGTTGACGATCAGGACAAGATTGGAACCAATCGCCTCATTCCACAGCTCAACGTCTTGCCCGTAAATAAACCGGTCATCGATGCGTGTGAGAAGAATCTTGGGTTGAGCCATCGCTGCCCCATTCTCTTTGAGACCCGTAAGAGCAAGACATCACGTCTCCAATATTAGTGCATTTAAAGTGAGAAAAGCCGTCAGAACACTTGCGCGGATTTGCGATGTCCCGTATCATAGACAGCCGTTGACGCCTCAGTTGCGTCACCACATGGCCGCCAGCGTAGCTCAGTTGGTAGAGCACCGCTCTCGTAAAGCGGGGGTCACCGGTTCGAGCCCGGTCGCTGGCTCCATTGCACAAGATAGCCGCCTTTGGGCGGCTTTTTTGTTGTCGATTATGGGCGCGCGCCAATCCACGCATCGCCACGTCGATCGCTTCCTACTCAAAAACAGAAAACCCCACCAAACGTGATTTCCCTTAGGGAAACACGCTTGGCGGGGTCGTAGCGTGATTCCCCTAGGGGAATCACGCCATCAGACGAACAGCTCAACCGAGCAGCTCGTTACTCCTCCCAGTAAGCGTCGGCAAGCAGCTTACTCGGCGAACGCATTACCAAAGCTGTTGCCGCCCACCTACGTCTCGACTAGGGTAAGGTCGGGATTGAACACGACAACGTCGGCGTCGCGCCCCGACATAATGCTATCGCACTTGTCGTCGACATGAGCTAGCAAGCGATGCCGGGACCGACGCCCAAGCCCTTACAGCTCGGTCACGACAACGCCGTTGTAGACCTCGTCCCAACGGTCCATGACCAGATGGCCGGTCATGGGATCCATGGCGTTGAGCTTGCCGCAGGTGTTGGCGGTACGCAGCACCGTCTCGTCGTCTGCGCCGGCAGCGATGGCATGCGCGAAGCCTGCGATAGTGGAGTCACCAGAGCCCGTGGCGTTAACGGCAGGGATATCGGGCGTCTTTGCGCGGAACGCACGGCCATTGTGGAAGCCAACGGAGCCGGCAGCGCCCATGGACACGACGACCCAGGGGATATCGGAGAAGCGGGCATCAGAGGCGAGCGCGGCGCGGAGCTCGTCCACATCGTCGGTAGTAAAGCTCGTGCCCAGAAGGCCGTTGATCTCGGTCAGGTTAGGCTTGACCAGCTCGGGCTTAATTTCGGACTTAAGGGCGGCCTCGAGCGAAGCACCCGAGGTATCGAGCAGCACCTTGGCACCGGCGTTCTCGGCAATGCCCGTGATCTTGGCATAGTAGTCTGCCTCGACACCGCGGGGTAGCGAACCCGAGATGGTAACGACAGCGGCCTTGCCCGCAAGCTCAGTAAACTTGGCGGTAAAGGCATCGAGCTCCTCGGGGGCAATCGTCGGGCCGCTCTCGAGCAGCTCGGTCTGGTTGCCGGCGTGGAGGATGTTGAGGCAAATACGAGTCTCGCCCTTGATGAGTACAAAATCATTCTTAATGCCGTTGGCATCCATGAGCTCAGCCATGTAGGCGCCCATGTGGCCACCGAGCAGACCGGTCGCCACAACGTCGTCGCCCAGCTGACCCAGCACACGGGCCACGTTGAGGCCCTTGCCGCCAGCGGTCTTTTCGGGCGTCACACGGTTAACGTCGTCGATAATGAGCTCATCGAGCTGATAGCGCGTATCGACAGACGGGTTCATCGTAACGGTGAGGATCATTTTTAGCTCCTTATCTCGCAGGCTCCTTGTGCCTCGCGATACGAGTCGACAAAACGGAATTACAGAATCTCAATCGTGAACGAGCGAACGACGGTCTCCTTGGGCTTGGCGACAAGGCAGCCGCGCTTATGCTCAAGTACGTCGTCCTCATCGGAACAGGTCGAGAGGCCACCCCAGGGTTCAACTGCCACAAAATCGCCCTCGGGCTTACTCCACACAATGAGATACGGGAAGCCCTCAAAGCTCAGGCGGACGCCCTTGTCCTCCCCCTTCTTAGAAAGCGTGACCTGGCGGCTCTCGAGCACGTCAAAGATGGTCTCCGCAAAATCGAAGAGCTCGTGCGACAGGGGCAGCGTCTTTCCCACCATGGGGTTCTTGGAGCGGTTTGCCACGTCAATCAAGCCAGTCGAAGGGACGGCAGTGCAAAGCTCAGCAGCCTCGTCCTTCTCAAAGCGCAGCTCGTAGTCCGTATAGGCCTCGCCCTCATCGAGCGGACACCTAAAGCCGGGATGACCGCCGATAAAGAACGGCATGTCCTCGGTGCCCTCGTTGGTGACCTCGTAGGAAACGCGCACGGCAGCGTCCTCGAGCGTATAGCGGGCGACGAGCTTAAACGGATATGGATAAGCGCTCAGCAATGCAGCGTTATCCTCAGATGCCAGGCACATCGCCAGCTCGTTTGCGTTTTGGCTCAACAGCTTCCACTCCTGCTTGCGCGCAAAGCCGTGGCGGGCGAGCTTCACATGATGCCCGGCAAACGTCATAGCGCTACCATCGCGCAAGCCTCCGCAAATCGGGAAGCAAATCGGTGCCTGGCCGGACCACACTGCGGGATCGCCCTGCCACAAATACTCGCGACCTCCGGCCTCGATCGAGGTAAACGAACCACCAGCCGTGGACACCTTAATAGAAATCGAATCGTTGGAGAGAGCGTATTCCATTGCCCATCCTTTCGAACAACTGCTTTTGCTCGCAAGTACCTGTCTCGGCCCTGACCAAAGGACAAACCCGCACGTTCATCGATGCGTCCGGTATCCCAGCCATGCAACGGGGTACCATACAGACATTGAAGCAATTACAGCTGAAAGGCCTTCTTATTCGAACCATCATCCTCTATGCCTCACGCCACCACGGCAATACGAAAAAGCTCGTGGACGCCATCGTTGAGGCATACCCCGAAATCGATACCCTCGACGTGAAGTCACTCGGTAAAAACGAGTACCCCGACCTGCACGAATACCATCTGATCGGCGTCGCCACGGGCATTTATTACTCCGAGATCGACAAGGATATGGCACGTGTGCTCACTAACGTGCTGCAGCCGCAGAACAAGGTGTTTGGCCTTATGACCTACGGTGGCAAAAACAAGTGGTACAGCAAGGATATCGATGGTATCTGCCGCATGAGGCAGGCCATCTTTATGGGCGTCTACGGCTGCCCCGGCTTTGATACGTGGGGGCCGTTCAAACTCACCGGCGGTGTCCAAAAGGGGCACCCGACCGCTGAGGAAATTAAGGGCGCCGTCGACTTCTTCGACAAGATCGAAGACGAGTACGGCGACATCATCGTCGAAGAGTATGCCAAGCGCGAGAAGCGTCTAGCCTACGAGAAGGAGCATCCTGCAGGAGGCCTGGTGGCCGGCGTCAAGCGCACGGCAAAGAAGATCGCTAACAAGCTGTAACTGTGAAGGTACTTTTGAGCGTTTAACCCATACGGCGGGTCCGAGCAGATTCGGGCCCGCCGTTTTTTCTATCGTTACTCGGTAAAGGCGTTGCCGACGCTCTGCCCGCCAACATACGTCTCGACGAGGGTGAGCTCATGGTCGAACACGACAAAGTCGGCGTCGCGACCCGGCATGATGCTGCCGCACTTACCCTCGATGTGCGCGGAGCGTGCCGGCACCTCGGTTGCCATGCGAATGGCGATATCGGCTCTGGCGATGCCCCAGTCGACGATGTTCTTGACGCCCTGGGCTAGCGTGAGCACCGAGCCAGCGATGCTCTTGCCGTCGGCGAGCCAGCACAGGTTGTCCTTCATGATGACGTCCATGCCACCACTAGTGTAGCTGCCCTCGGGCATGCCGCCGCAACCCAAGCAGTCGGTGATGAGCACCGTGTGCTGCCAGCCCTTGGCCTGCAGCAGCGCCTTGATGGCGGCAGGGTTTACGTGCTTGCCGTCACAGATGATCTCGGCGTAGGTCTCGGGCGTGGACATAGCGGCACCCACGACACCGGGCTCACGGTGATGCAGCCCGCGCTGGCCGTTATAGGTATGCGTAAAGCAGCTGGCACCGGCGTTGATGGCGGCGATGCACTCATCGTAGGTGGCGTCGGAGTGACCGATGCTGGTCACCACACCCTTGGCGTTCAGAGCAGCCGCATAGGCAGCGGCACCGTCGCGCTCGGCCGCCATGGCGCTTTTAACGATGCGACCACCCGCAGCCTCCTGCCACTGATCGAAAACCTCCTCGGAAGGATCGATAAGATAAGCGGGGTTCTGCGCGCCCACGTGCTTCATGGTAAAGAAGGGGCCCTCCAGGTAGATGCCCTGAATGCGAGCACCGCAGAAGTCGGGGCCGCGACCCTCGTCCGCCTGAGCGATGGCGGCGCAGGCGTCCTTGATCTGCTCGACGCCATCGGTGAACGTCGTGGGCAGCCAGCTGGTGGTACCGCGACGGGCGAGCTCGGTCGAGCTGATATCGATGCCCTCGGGATCATTATCGGTAGTTGAGTGGTTGTAGAAGCCATGGATGTGAGTATCGACCATACCCGGTGCGATCCACGATCCCGTGTAGTCCTTAATCTCGCAAGAGGGCTCGTCGGCCTGCCAGGCGCCAAAGACGCCATCCTCGACCATAAGATAGCCGCCCAGTTGCGGGCCTGCCGGCAAGAAGAACTTGTCAGCCTTAATTGCGTACGTGCTCATATGCACTCCTTGCTTCTAAAGCAGTTGACTGTAGTGATGCTTATACCCAGCTCACATAAAACAAAAAGCGCCCGCCCGCCGTTATGAGCGGACGGGCGCCCTTACAGAGGGACGCGATTAAGCGGTGAAGGGGTGAATCGTCACGCCCTTGACCACGCGGTTGACCGTGCCGGTGGGGCTCGGCGTATCGGGCGTGTTGCCCACGCGCACGGAGTTGAGCAGGCTGATGGCCTGGGCAAACATCACGAACGGCAGAGCGAGGTAGCCCTCGGGAAGCGCTTCGTAGCCCTTAAAGGTGAAGGACTCACCCTCATAGACGGTAGCACCTTCCTGCTGAACGGCGACGGTGTGCTGAGCGATCTCGTCGCCGCCGATCTCATTGAGGATGTCGATATCGTACTGACGGGTGTAGGCGTCGTTGTTGACGAACACGAAGACGAGCGTCTTATCGTCGACGAAGGACTTAGGTCCATGACGATAGCCCATGGAGGTGTCGTAGGAAGTAGCGACCAGACCGTGAGCCAGCTCGAGGATCTTGAGCTGGCTCTCCTGGGCAAGGCCACCGAAGGAGCCAGAACCCAAGTAGGTCACGCGGTTGAAGTCGCCAGCCAGGTAATCGGCGATCTCGGGCTCACGGGAGATGACCTCCTCGCCCATCTTGGCGATGGTCTCGACCCACTCGGCCTTCTGCTCGTCAGAGGCAGTGTCGAAAATAAGGGTGGAGAGCAGGGTCATGCAGGAATAAGAACCGGTCATGGCGAAGCCCTTGTCGTTGGCGCGCGGAATGAGCAGCGTCAGCGCGTTGGGATCATCGGCAGACTCGACAGCGAGCTTGCCCTCGGGAGCGCAGGTGATGTTGAGGAACTTGACGTTGTGGACGAGCTCCTTGGCAACAGCAACGGCGGCAAGGCTCTCGGGGCTGTTGCCAGAGCGGGCAAAGGAAACCACGAGCGTGGGATCCTCGGCGCGCAGGAAGTCGCGCGGGGCGCTCACGATGTCGGTCGTGGCGATGGGCTTAAAGTCGTAGAGATCAGTGTTGCCAGCGTGACGCAGGTACGGGGCGCAGGTATCGCCAACGTAGTCGGACGTACCGGCACCGGTGAAGACAACGGACAGACGACCCTCGCCCATGGCGCGAGCCTCGGCCAGGAAGGCCTCGATGGCCTCCTTGTTCTCGCGATAAATGTTGAGCGTATCACGCCAAAGCTCGGGCTGCTGAGCAATCTCGGCCGTGGTGATCTGGGCGCCGAGCTCGGTGAGCTCCTCGACACTCTTCTCGAACATTTCTAATGCCTCTTTCTTTACTAAATTGTCTGATATATAAAGACTTAATCTGAAAAGTTAAATCGGGTAGTAGTCATAGGCTGTTTTTCTTTCGTTAACACTCGTATCCGATCACAGAGTATCTCGATAATGAGAAATCCTGTACTTAAACTTGTCCGCACGAGCCACCGAAAGCGTAAACTCGACAACATCATTTTGGGTGTTGTGAGTAGTTCGGACTATGTCCAGAACTGGCGCACCCTCACCAATACCTAGAAGCCGAGCGTCACATGGACGTGCTATACCCGCAGAGAACTCCTCATCCGCTACTCGAATTTTCTGCTGATAATCCTGCTCAATGACATCGTAAAGGGGCTTCTGTTCGAGTAGAGGACGCTTGAGTGAAATAAAGAGCCTTGCTGGAAGATAGCTACGCTCAACCATCATAGGAATACCATCTGCCATTCGTAAACGTTTGAGTTTTAATACCTTTTCACCCAAATGAATCCCCATTTGCATCGAGAGCGTTTTATCTGCTTCCATTTCACAGAACTCTAAGATGGTTGTTTCTGGCAGGCGGCCCATCGCTTTCATCTGTTCAGTAAAACTGTACGATTGGGTAAGATTTGTTGCTTGAGCTAGTCGATCGGCAACAAACGTACCGCGACCTTGTTTTCGCACAATCCGACCAAGATACTCAAGTTCCTGAATTGCAAGCCGGACAGTCGACCGCGAAAGCCCATAACGTTCGGCAAGCTCACGTTCGGACGGAATCAAATCACCTGGCTGATATTCATGATCAATTTTTTCGATCAGAATATCTACGAGCTGGTCATATAGCGTTTGCCTGTGCCTCTTGCACGTCATGATATTCTCCACGTAATGAGCAATTAACCAATACTTCAGCCTTCAGGTAACGCACCAACATGTCCAATAAATGGGCTAATAGCGACACTACATCTCATCGTCTTCATCAATGTCAGCACTCTCGAGTTTCTTGAGATCGACTCCCTCACGACCAACGACCCGCGCGCGTTCGGCAAGTTCATCAAGCGTTGGGTCTCCAAACGCACGCGTCATAACGAGCTCCACCAACATAGGTAGATTTGTTCCGGTGACAACGGTCACGTTATCGAGCTCAGTCGTCATTGGGATAGCTTGATTGAACGGAGTACCGCCAAGCAAATCAACAAACACCAATACGCCATCACAAGCTTGACGCATCTTGGCAATGCAGGTTCGCAAATCATCACCAAAAGTAACCGCCTCCGAGCCCGCAAAAGGAACTACCTCAAAATTAGGCTGTTCGCCGGCGACCATATCCACAGCGCTTTTCAAACCAGGTGCAAACTGACCGTGACCAGTTAGTACAAATCCAATCATTCTATCTACCTTTCTACCGTTCGCTTTCTCTAGCCAAAGAACCCCTCAAAAGGGCTCTTACGACCACTGCATCATTAAAGTTTAGTGAGTGTTTTGTTTTATCGTGGGAGGTCTGTGAGCGTCTCTAAGCTGCTTTTCAAGGTTGCGATATCTACGTGCTTCGCCCTTGTTCCCGCTGCTCTCATATTGATATGAAAGCAGCAGATAGAGCTTTCCGCGTAACCCAAGGTCGTTCGTATCCAGCATAGCTTCCATCTCATCGATCTTATCATGCCGACGGCAAAAGACTATGTCGTAGGTCAATTGACTGTCCGCCAAAATGCCCTTCGACACGATGGGGCGCATCTCTTCCAACATGGACGCCGCCCGCTTCCGGTCACCCGTCTTGATATAGAAATTAAAGGCGCGAACCGCAAGCTGTCGACGTTGTTTATCGCCGCACGACATCTCCAGCAAGTGGTCAAGCATTCGATCTGCATATGCGTCCATATCAGCAGCTTCATAGATCGTGAAACGCAGGTAATACTGCTTATACGTAGACATTACTATACGCGCAAGTTTGCGATCGAGCAGGTCTATGCAATCTTGGTATAAGCCCAAGTTAAACAATACCTGCAATTTCATATCGAAGTATTTTTTCGCTCCTTCGGTCACAGCGAAATAAGCCACGACAACACAAATGAACAGGACGATCCAAAATGGCATTGCACTATATTCCCTTCAAGGCAGCCTTAAGGAATTAATCGAACACGATGACTGCATAACCGCCTATGAACAGCGGTGTCCGACAAAACAAAAGAGGCGCACACTCCAGGGGATATGGCGATAAAGTCGCCTTGGAGGTGTGCGCCACGTCTCAATTGAGGCTCAAATGCCGTGACAATATGGGTATTTAGCCCTTGCAAATAATACCGAATGCACCCAAGGCAATGGACAGAACCAAGACGATAAAGATGGCCTTCGTCGAGGTCATGCCCTTCTTACCGAGGAGCCAGTATACGAAGCCGACGAGTGCGGCAGGAACCAGCTTGGGGCAAATCATATTGCAGATGTTCTGCAAGTCAACGGTAACACCGCCGATAACAGGCTTCGCCGCAATAACGATACCGACATTGGTTGCGACCAGAGCACCGACCATAAAGACACCCATTACGGAGGCCGCGTCGGTCAACGCGTTCAGGCGATCGCTCATGGTGGTGACGAGCTTCATACCCTGCTCATAGGCCATGTGGGTCTGCTTGCAGCGGAACCAGTCAACAAGGATGTTCACGACGACCCAGATGAAGATACCCAAGGGGTTGCCGTTCATGGCCATATTGGCAGCCAGAGCGCCGAAAATGGTCGGGAGCAGCGAACCGAAGATGGAATCGCCGATGGAAGCCAGCGGTCCCATGAGACCAGTCTTGAGACCAGCAACAGCCTCGAGGCCCTCAATGCCCTCCTCTTCCTCGATTGCCAAATCGATACCGGTGATGATCGTGTTGAGGAAGTTTGAGGTGTTGAAGAACGGTGCGCACTGGGCGCGGCAGGCTTCCTTTAGCTCCGGCGTGCCGTCGCCGTACAGCTTGCGCAGTGTGGGCAGGATAATCCAGAGATAACCAGAGTGTTGCATGCGCTCGTAGTTCCAACCATCCTGGAAACCAAGCAGGTTACGACGGTTGATCTGCGCAAGGTCGTCCTTGGTAATCTTGTAGCCAGTGGTGCCATTGGCGAGTTTCTCATTAGAGCTCATCGTCGTCGTCTCCCTCCGCAGCGCCAGCAGCAGCGACGGGACGCTGGTTGTTCTTGTAGTACAGCAAAGACAGAGCAAAGCCAATAATAGCGATCGCCAGCATCGACATGTTATTGAACATACCGACCATATCCACGGCGCCCTTACCAAGCGCGCCGTTCACAGCGACGATGTTGGCGTTGAGGTTCATGATGCTCGTGAAGGCCGTACCAAACAGGGCGGCAACTACAAAGCCGAGCAGCAGGTAGGCGACGTGCTTTTTGACCGGCAGGTAACGGAGCAGGATGGCGAAGCCAACAGCGGGCAAGGCACCGCCAGCAACAGACAGACCGTCACCCAGCCACTTCCAGTCGCCGTTAAGGGCGGTAGTGATGCCCTCGACCAAGCCCTGGCCAAATGCGAGAGCCAGGAAGACCGGAATCATGCGGGACAGCATCCAGGAAACGGCACCGAGCAAGTAGTGTACGTTGTAGGCACCCCAGTTCATCTTCTCGATATCGGCATCGCACATGTGACCGAAGAACGTGTTGGCGAAACGGCCGGCGATATCGGTGTAAACGAGAATGGCAGCGACAGGTACGCCGATAGCGGCAAGAGCCGTCTCGGGATTCATGCCCGCACCCACGGCAAAGGCAGTGGCGACCAGAGTGCCGGAGTTGGCATCGATACGAGAGGCGCCGCCAAAGGTACCAACGCCCAGGACGGTGAGCTGCATGCTGCCGCCGATAAACAGGCCAGTCTGTAGGTCACCCATAATCAAACCGGTAATCATACCGGAGAAGACGGCTGAGCCGGCACAGGTGTACCAGTTCAGCTCATCCAGAATCTGATAACCCGCATACAGGGTTAACAGAAGAATCTGCCACCAAGCAATCATGGTAAACTCCTTATTTAAGGTGTAACAGTTTCTACAATACCAATACGCTTATATAAACCGTGCATCCCCCTTCACGGCCTAGCGTTAATTCGACTAGAGCGTGAGAGCCTCTGGGTTATCCTGCGGCGTCAGCTGAATGACAATAGGAAGATTATCGGCCTTGAGTTTGGCAAATGCGTCAAGGTCCCCCTGGTCGCAACTAATGTTGCGAGTCAGCTTCTTGACCGGCTCCATTGTCGTCATATTACCGACGATGAGCTGCTCAAGCTTAACACCTTGCTCCAAAAGTCGAACGTAGACCTCAGGCTTTTTCGCAACAATAAAGAGACGTTGTGCATCATATTTGCCAGCAGTGATGTTGGCAGCGGCCTTGTCGACAGGAAGCACGGACAACTTCACAGTTGCCGGGCAAGCCATGCGAAGAACCTGCTTTTGGGTAGCATCTTGCGATACCTCGTCGTCAACTACCATGAAGCGGCTTACCTGACGGGCGTTAGACCAGAGGTTTGCCACCTGTCCGTGAATCAAGCGAAAGTCGATTCGTGCGCCTACAATCATTTCTACTCAACTCCTTCTTGTTCAAGTGTACGGATAACGGGCTCAGAGCGAAGGGAGATTTTCGCATCATACACGCCCTCTGTTTCGAACATAACGAGCTCATTGGTACCAGGGTGTAATAAACCGTGCGGAACATAGAGCGTCATGATGGGACCCTTATCCCAAAAACGTCCGACATTCGTTCCGTTTACGAATGCCACACCCTTTCCAAAACCCGTAGTGTCGATAAAGGTATCAGCCGGCTCAGATATATCAAACTTTGCGCGGTAAAAGGAAGGTTGCCCCTCTACCCAGCCGGCGGAATAATCAAGATTATCGATGTTATCGAGTGGCAGACAACGCATCTCCCAACCGGTAACAAAGTGAAGATCAACGCAAACTCCTGTCCTAATGCCTTTATGCTGCGTATCAGCGAGCAATTTGTGACCATAATTGACGCGACCCATATCCTCGGTCAGAACATCCAGGCGGTTTTGTTCACAGGGAAGAACGCAGTGAATATCTTCCCCGATGTGCTCCTGATACTGCGTCGCCACTTTGTCACCGTTCACAAACACCTGTGCACGGTCGCGGGCGTCAATAACCCGAATACGCTCTTCATCTGCACGGTCACGCTCGACAGTCGTGGTATATAACGTATATCCATACGACTGACCCATCTCTTCCATGGGCATAGGATATTGGGCTTCAATCGGCTCCGAAAGAATATCGAGCACATTAAAGAGACTTACGCGCTCACTCACCGAAATATCGGGCATGGAAAACGCCTTTTTTGTTAACGGCTTGCTTTGCGCGATATCGGGATACAGCTCGTGAACTGTCCTTTGAATTGCGAAGTATTTCTCGGTCGGGTTGCCCTGTTCGTCCAATGGAGCATCGTAGTCATATGATGTCACCTGGTGCAGGTCATGTGTATGGCGTGCAGAACATCCGTTCATAAATCCAAAGTTGGTGCCTCCATGAAACATGTAGAGGTTTAAAGACCCTCCAAGCTCGAGCACCTCGCGAACGCAAGAGGCAAGATCTTCGGGATCGCGTCTGATGACGTTCTCCCCATAGCGATTGAACCAGCCGTCCCACAACTCCATGCACACAAGAGGCCATTGTTTTCCATGCTCCTTGTGAAAAGCAGAAAGAGCCTCAAAGTTCTCCTTTGCATGAGAACCAAAGTTGCCGGTGCACAACACATCATCGTCAATGAGCGTACCGGCACGAAGGCACCCACGCCACGGGCCATCGGAAGTACAAAGGGGCACGGAAACCCCACGCTCGACCATAAGGCGACGAATCGCGCGAAGATAGTCCTTATCCTCGCAATATGATCCATACTCGTTTTCAACCTGCATCATGATGATGTTTCCGCCCTTGTCAATCTGACGCGGGACGAGTATCGGCATGAGATGGTCGTAGTAATGCGCAACGTGAGCAAGAAACTTGGGGTCGCTGCTACGCGGTCTCATATCATGTTGGCGCAGCAGCCATGCTGGCATGCCGCCAAATTCCCATTCTGCGCAAATAAACGGAGAGGGCCGAACAATTGCATACAGACCGAGTGACGCTGCTTCATCAAGAAATGCCGCCAAATCAATTGAACCAGAAAAATCGAAGACGCCAGGCTTTGGCTCATGAAGATTCCACGGTACATACGTTTCGACCGTATTAAACCCAAGAGCCTTAAGGTTATAGAGCGAGTGGTGCCAGTCGCTCGGATGAACACGCATATAGTGAATCGCCCCCGACAAGATGGTGAACGGCTCATCATCGAGTAGGAATTGATTGGTGATCTTAAACGAATGCATGCTACTCCCGATCTTCGTGCTCTACGACGCCGATGCCGGTTCCTCGGCCCTCAGCTAAACGCCTTGCCTATTATGGACGCATTAACGCAATTATGTAGACAGAATCTGAAGTGGTCCGTAAACGGTAGCGAAATGACGATGAACGGCTTTAATGAACAAAATATAAACCCGCTGGTAAATTACTTTTTAACTATAGATTTCTAACGATTCTATATTTGAAAGGTGGTATGTACCAGCTATCCACTATTTCATACTAGTTACATTATGCTTCAATCGCATTTCTTCAAATGCTTATCTACTTTGTTGTTGCCGATTTGAGTGCGCGTGCGCCAACCCAAGCATCGTCACGGCTTCAGTTCCCCTATTCATAAACATAAAACCCCGCCAAACGTGATCCCCTAGGGAAAACACGCTTGGCGGGGTCGTAGCGTGATTTCCCTAGGGGAATCACGCCATCAGACAAACGGTTCAGCCGAGCAGCGCGCTACTCCTCCCAGTAAGCATCTGCAAGCAGCTTAAAACAGATCTTCTTGACCGGCTGCGCGCCATCGCCCGGGAACTCGAGCGTGGGCATATGAGGCTCGCCGGCAACGAACAGCGCAAACTTGTCGTCGGCAAGATCGCCGGCAATCGAGGCGTCGGAATCGACCAGGTCGTAGTCGTCCTTCTCGTCAAACTCCTGGACCAGCGTCAGGCTGCCCGTGGCAACCTTAAAGGCCTCGCGACCCTCGACGTCGATCTGCAGGTCGTGATAGCGCTGATGCGTCTCGTAGTGGGCCTCGGCCTCGGGACGCGTCGTGGGAGCCATGACGTTCGCAAAGACCTTGTCGCCCAGAATCTGATGGCTGCCGACCTCGAGCTGCGCCGGGTCGTTCTCCTCGAGCCAGTCGATCAGCACGTCGAGACCCTTGAGCATTCCGCGGTACTCCTCGATATCGCCCAATGCACCGTAAATCATCTAAATCCCCTCTCGGATCGTTTCTTTGGCGGCTACTCGGCAAACGCATTACCGACGCTGTTGCCACCCACATACGTCTCGACCAGGGTAAGGTCGGGATTGAACACGACAAAATCGGCATCGCGGCCAGGCATAATGCTGCCACATTTATCCTCGACGTGAGCAGAACGCGCGGGCACCTCGGTCGCCATGCGAATGGCGATATCGGCGCTCGCAAGACCCCAGTCGACGATGTTCTTGACGCCCTGCGCGAGCGTGAGCACCGAACCGGCGATAGCAGAGCCATCGGCGAGCCAGCAAAGGTTGTCCTTCATAATGACGTCCATGCCGCCGCTGGTGTACTTGCCCTCGGGCATGCCGCCGCAACCCAGGCAATCGGTGATCAGCACCGTGTGCTGCCAGCCCTTGGCCTGCAGCAGCGCCTTGATAGCAGCAGGGTTCACGTGTTTGCCGTCGCAAATGATCTCGGCATAGGTCTCGGGCGTGGACATGGCAGCGCCCACGACACCGGGCTCACGGTGATGCAGACCACGCTGGCCGTTGTAGGTATGCGTAAAGCAGCTGGCGCCAGCATTGATGGCGGCGGCGCACTCATCATAGGTGGCATCGGAGTGGCCAATACAGGTCACGACGCCCTTTGCGCTCAGAGCCGCAGCGTAAGCGGCAGCGCCATCGCGCTCGGCCGCCATGGCGCTCTTGACGATACGACCGCCGGCGGCCTCCTGCCACTCGTCAAAAACTTTCTCGGACGGGTCGATCAGATAAGCAGGGTTCTGGGCACCCACATGCTTCATGGTAAAGAACGGACCCTCCAGGTAGATGCCCTGAATACGAGCACCGCAGAACTCAGGTCCGCGCTCTTCGTCCGCCTGTGCAATGGCAGCGCAGGCCTCCTTGATCTGTTCTACGCCGTCGGTAAAGGTCGTAGGCAGCCAGCTGGTGGTACCACGACGAGCGAGCTCGGTCGAGCTGATGTTGATACCCTCGGCATCGTTATCGGTCGTAGCATGGTTATAGAAACCATGAATGTGGGTGTCCACCATGCCCGGCGCAATCCATGTACCAGAATAATCTTTGACCTCGCAAGCGGGCTCATCGGCCTGCCAAGCGCCAAAGACGCCATCTTCGACCATGAGGTAGCCGCCCAGCTGCGGCCCCGCCGGCAAAAAGAACTTGTCGGCCTTGATAGCATACGTGCTCATCTATGCTCCCGTACCCGCAGTGCGTTTTAGGGCGGATCAAAAACCACTGCATTGTTAATTCGAGCGATTGTTCGTTGCCTTCTTGCGCTTGGCACATTTTGCACCCGCCGCAAAACACGCCAAGCCGTTTATACCCAATAACTCTAGACTGCGCGGTTGTGGTAGACCTTGTACTTAAACTGGTCGGCGCGCGCAACCGAACGCGTATACTCGATAACCTCGTTGTTCATGTCATATGTGGTACGAATCAAATCCAGGACCGGTGCGCCTTCGGCAATCTCGAGCAAACGTGCGTCGGAATGGCGGGCAATACTCGCGTAGAATTCCTCCTCTGCCACGCGAACTTTCTCGTGAAAGTCCTGCTCGATCATGTCGTACAGCGATTTGTTCTCGATCATGGGGCGCTTAAGCGCAAAGAACTTGCGACTCGGCAGATATGTACACTCAATCATCAGCGGCACACCATCGGCAATACGCAGGCGCTTGATCTTGTACAGACGCTCGCCCAGGCGCGCGTTCATCTCTACGGCAATATTCTTGTCAGCCTCGACCTCGGTAAACTCGAGAATCGTCGTCTTGGGCACACGGCCGATCGCCTTCATCTGCTCGGTAAAGCTATAGGTCTGCGTGAGATTTGCCGTTTGCAGAGAGCGGTCGCACACCATGGTTCCACGGCCGCGCTGACGAACCACCAAGCCCAAGCGTTCAAGCTCCTGCAGGGCAAGGCGAACCGTCGTACGCGAGAGCCCATAGCGTTCCGACAGGTCACGCTCAGACGGCAAATAGTCGCCGGGTCGAAGTTCGTGATCGATTTTATCGGTCAGCAAATCGACGAGCTGATCGTACAGAGGTTGTTTGCGCGCTCCCATTGCCATAATGATACCTGCCGGATAAATGACTCGAAATTGGTTGTAACCAGACACCACGTACTATAGCAGTTTTAATGGAATAACAGCAGGTCAACCCGCACATTTTGATATTGTTTGCCGGTTGATAGCCTGTGCGCCGTAATACCAATTACACCACTACATCAAGTATCGAGGTAGCAAAAAGGGCCGCCTCCGCGGAGCGGGACGACCCTTTGTAAGACAGATACGTCTTTAAGGCTTAGAGAAGCTTCTTGAGCTCCTCGGCAACAGCCTGGACCTGCGTGCCGATGATGACCTGGGTAGCACCCTTGTCCATCTTCATGACACCCAGAGCGCCGGCCTTCTTGCAGGCAGCCTCGTCGACCAGAGCGGAATCGCCAAGCTCGAAGCGCAGGCGAGTAGCGCAGCAGTCAACGGTCTTGACGTTCTCCTTGCCACCGACGGCAGCAAGAACAGCGGCGGCCAGAGCGGCGAACTTGTCGTCGCCAGCAGCGGCGGAAGCGGAGGTCTCCTCGACATCCTCATCCTCGCGACCAGGGGTCATGAGGTTGAACTTGGTGATGGCGAAGCGGAACACGAGGTAGAAGACCAGGAAGGCAGCGATGCCCAGCGGGATGATCATCCAGGTGTTGGCAGCAGCCGGGAGGCTAGAGGAGAACAGGAGGTCGGTAGCACCAGCGGAGAAGCAGAAGCCAGCACGGAAACCAACATAGTAGGTGACGACGGTGAAGATGCCGTACAGGGCAGCGTACACGACGTAGAGTGGGAAGCACAGGAACATGAAGCCGAACTCGAAGGGCTCGGTGACGCCGCAGACGAAGGCGCAGATAGCAGCGGAGACAACCAGGCCGATAGCAGCCTTCTTGTTCTTAGCGGTCTGAACCATAGCCAGGGCAGCGCCCGGGATACCGAACATCATGCAGGGGAAGAAGCCGGACATGTACATACCGAGGCTCCACTTGACGTCAGCGGAGGTCTCGCCAGCCCAGAAGTGGGTCAGGTCGCCCAGGCCGATGGTGTCGAACCAGAACACGTTGTTGAGTGCGTGGTGCAGACCGGTCGGGATGAGCAGGCGGTTGAGGAAGGCGTAGATGCCAGCGCCGATGCCACCCATAGCAGCGATACCCTCGCCCAGAGCGACGAGCGCACCGAAGATGAGGGGCCAAGCAAAGAGCAGGACGACGGAGACGACGATGCAGATGACGGCGGTCATGATGGCGACGCAACGCTTGCCGGAGAAGAAGGCCAGCCAGTCAGGAAGACGGGTGTCCTTGAACTTGTTGTAGCAAGTGCCACCGATGACGGCGGACAGGATGCCGATGAAGGAGTTACCAGCGATCTTGGAGAACGCGATACCCTCGGTCGTGGCAAGCCAAGCGGTCTGAGCATCGGCGTCCATACCACGAATGGTACCAACAACAGCGGGGTTCAGGAGCTGCTGGATCATCAGGAAGGCGACGAGGCCAGCGAGGCCGGCGGTGCCATCGTGATCGTCGGCAAGGCCGACAGCGGCGCCGACTGCGAACAGCCAGGCCATGTTATCGATAAGAGCGCCGCCTGCCTTGATGAGCAGGAAACCGGCGGTATAGGCAAAACCGGTAGTGTCACCGGCAGCACCCATGACTGCGGGAGCGAGCAGGTAGCCCACGCCCATAAGAATACCTGCGACGGGAAGCGCCGCGACGGGAAGCATCAGCGCTTTGCCGAGCTTCTGGAGGTACTTCATCATATGGTATCTCCTCCAACCTTTCTTTCGTTGTTCACCAACGAGTTCCATGTCCGCGCCTTGTGCATACCGGCTTCTCCGCTTGCCGGCATTGGTGCAGGCGGTTGGAGGAGGCCGGCGTGGTGCAGAGCATGTCCCGGAAGGGCAACTGCATCGACAACGGCGCGACGGAGCAGGTGTTCGGCCACATCAAGGACGAGTTCTTCCGCGGAAGGACGTGGCCGGACTTCGAGTCCTTCAAGGCGGACCTCGACGACTTCGTGGTCCATTGGAACACGAGGAGGCGCCAGGTTAAACTGAAGGGACTGACCCCGGAGGAGTTCCGGAGACAGTCCCTTGCGGCGTAGTTCTTATTTAAGCCGTCCAAGTTTTGGGGTGCAGTTCATGTCCGTTCTAGGGGGCTCCATCAGATATTTCGGCTTCGTACTCGAAGGCTCAGGCAATCTTTACGCAAACAGGCCGTAGATGCTGATATTGGCCTTGGCGTAGAGGCCGTTAGCATACTCGGTCCACTTGGAGCTGGCACTCGAAGCCTGCGAGGAATACTGCTGGTAGGCGGTGTAGTAGGCGGTCATGGCCTGCTTATAGGTAGCACTATCGGCCGTAAAGGCATCGTCGGCAAAGGCTTTAGCGTAGGTGCTATCGGCGTCCTTCCAGGTGCCCTTCTCGCTATCCCACTCGTCACCGGCAAGGTTGATGATGTAATCGGCGTAGTCCTTGCTCGCAGTCTCCTCGTTGCCGTCAGCAGGCTCGGTCGGGGCGGTCGGCATGCTTGCAGAGCTATCGCCCACCTTCTTCTTGTAGAGCTTCTGCAGCGTCGCGGACTGGCGGACGATCTGCTTGGCCTGATCCTTGGACACGCCATACTGCTTGGCCATAGTCTTGTAGTCCGAAGTGCCGATGGAATCCTCGGCGTACTGCTTCATCTCCTTAGAAGAGACGGTGATGCCCTCGTCCTCGGCAGCGTCGAGCAGGATCTTGTTGCGCACGTAGGACAGGATGACGTCGGCAGAAGGAGCGGTGTAGTTGCCATCGCTATCCTTGACGGTATCAAGGCTGTACTGGCTCTCGATGGCCTCGCGCGCAGTGATGTCGCTCTTCTTGCCGTTGTAGCTATAGCTTGCAACGGTCGAATCGAGCTGGTCCTCGGTGAGGGTCGCCGAGCCGACGCCCTTGCTGCCAAAGCCGCCATTGCCGATAAAGAAGCCGACCACCGCAGCGATCACGACTGCAACCACAAAGGCGGCAATCATCGTCTTCTTGTGCTTGGATGCATGGTCGTCCACGTCGGAGTCGTTGTCCTCATCCTGCTCCTCGGGCATCAGATTCTCGTCGGCGGCATCCGCGGCAATCTGAGCCTCCAGGCGGGCGTCCTCCTCCTCGGCCGTCGTACCGGCGGCAATGTGCTCGGCAGACGTACCGGCGACCAGGTCGATCTTCTCGTCCTCGTCACCGTCGGGGCCTTCGCCGCGCTCGATGATCTGGATGCCGTCGATCTCGTCCTTCTCGTCCTTCTTTTGAATCAGACCCATATCAGTTACTCCTTGTTAGGAAACATAGTCTTCAATAGAATACGCCCGACAGAGCGCCGGGCGTATTGATTCTTAGGTTATACGCAAACACTTAAGTACTATTTAGGCGTTTGCAGTGTGCATGCCTTAGGCCAGGTGCGCGATAACGGCATCGGCAAAGGCCTGTGTGCCCACCGCGCCCTCGACGGAACCGGTCTGGGCACGACGCACATCACCGGTAACCTGCTCGCCCTCGTCGAGCGTGGCAGATACGGCGGCACGAATGCGACTGGCAGCACCGTTCTCGCCTAGGTGATCGAGCATCATCGCAGCAGAGAGGATCTCGGCCGTGGGGTTGGCGATATCCTGACCGGCAATATCGGGCGCGGAGCCGTGCGTTGCCTCGAAGATGGCGCAGTCGGCACCGATGTTGGAGCCGGGGGCCATGCCCAGACCGCCCACCAGGCCGGCGCACAGGTCGCTCACGATGTCGCCGTACAGGTTGGGCAGCACCAGAACATCGAAGTCGTTGGGGTTCTGGACCAGGCCCATGCAGGTGGCGTCGACAATCTTGTCGTTGAACTCGATATCGGGATAGTTGGCGGCCACCTCGCGCGCCACGCGCAGGAAAAGGCCGTCGGTCGCCTTCATGATGTTGGCCTTGTGCACGGCCGTCACCTTTTTGCGGCCGCAGCGGCGGGCATACTCAAAGGCATACTCCACAATGCGGCGGCTCTTGGCGATGGAAATCGGTTTGATTGAGATGGCGGAATCGGCGGCGAAAGTCTTCTGACCCGAGCGCTCGACAAGCTGCGAGAGCTCCTCGACCTCGGCAGCACCCTCATCGAACTCGATGCCGGCGTAGAGGTCCTCGGTGTTCTCGCGCACGATAACCAGGTCGACACCGCGGAAACGAGAGCCGTCGCCCGGCTGCGACAGGCAAGGGCGCACGCAGGCGTACAGGTCAAAATGCTTGCGCAGAGCCACGTTGACGCTGCGGAAACCCGTGCCGACCGGCGTGGTGATGGGACCCTTGATGGCAACCTTGGTCTCGGCGACCGCATCGAGCACGTGCTGGGGCAGCGGCGTGCCAAACTCGTCCATGACGCCGGCACCGGCCTCCTGGACGTTCCAGTTGATCTGGACACCGGTTGCCTCGACCACGCGGCGCATGGCCTGCGTAATCTCGGGACCGATACCGTCACCGGGAATCAGGACTACATCGTGCGCCATAATCTGTTACTCCTCGTCTTCGGCGGCCTCGGATTTTTTAACGCTAGCACGCTTCTTCTTTTTGGAGAGATCCAGGCCAAAACGTTTAACAAGCATTTCGCAAATCTCGCTCGAACGGGCCTTGAGATAGCTGCCCTTGCCGTTCTCGGCGTCGAACTTAAGGCGCAGCGCGAGCTTCTCGGCGACCTCGGCGTCGATCTCGCCCTGGCCAAACTCGTACAAGCAACCGAGCATATCGCGATACTCGAGGTCGCCGTGGTAGCACTGAATGGCCTCGTCCAGGATGGGCCAAGCCTCGCGCGAACGCTCGACGCTCGTGGCGCCCCACACGCACAGCAGGCGGAAGGCGGCATAGCGCAGCGTGGAGGAAATCTCGTCGAACAGCGCGGTCTCGGCGCCCTCAAAGGCATCGCCCAGCTGCTCGGGGCAGGTGGTGGCGAGCGTCGTCAGGGCATCGAGGGCCTCCCAGCGGGTCTGCGCCTCGGGACGGTCGAGCGCCTCGATAAGCGCGGGCACGCAGGGCACGACGCGCTGGGGATCGCGCTCGGCAAGCAGATGCAACACGCGGGCGGCAAACTGGCGGATGCGGCGCGTGGGGCAGCCGAGCTCCTGAACCAGGCGGTCGACGGCGTTCTCATTCTCCTCTGCCAGCTGGAGCTGTGCCAGCTCCTCGTCGGTGAGCTGTTCGTCTTTATTTTCTGCCATAGTTACCTCTTCTTACTATTTCTTAGCGTGCTTGCCAGCACCCTTGCTGTCATCGGTGACCGAGATGAGCTGTCGGTCGGCAGCGCCATTACGACGCGCACGGCGGCGTTCCTCGGCATCGCCCGCGTCGGCGGCGGCGCGGTGTGCCTTGTTGACGTTGAAGACCTCGTCGTGCTTGCGCCACGGACCGACGGACTCGCCAAAGCTCATCTTAAGGCCGGCGATAAAGCCGCCGAGCCAGCCGATCGGCGCAAACTGCACCAGCGGGAACAGCGAAAACACCCAGGTCAGTAGGACGACTGCCGCCGCACCCGCAAAATTGGCGATCCAGTAGTCGCGCTTGGTGATGACGCGCTTTTCGCAAGCCCACTGGCCGCACAAAAAGCCGATGTAGATCGCAAAGATAAAGAGTACCAGCGCGAGCACCACGAACGTCCAGCTCATGGGCACTACTCCCCGTGATGGTGGCCGCAGCAGCACTCGCGACCATCGTCATGGCCGTGACCGCCGCAGCACTCGTGGTCCTCGCCATGGTGGTGGCCGCAACCGCACTCGTGGTCGTCGCCGTGCTCGCCGCAACCGCAGCCGTCCTCGTGGGCACCGTGCTCCTCGGGACGATACTGCGACCAGTCCAGACCTGCGGCGATGGCGTCGGCCTCCTCCTTGTAGAGGACCGTGATGGCCTGGGTGCCCAGCTTGGCGCCACCGATGGCGTCGAGCATGTCGTAGAGCGTAAAGGCCACGTCGGCTCCGGGCAGCGCAAGCTCGCGATCGTCGGCGTAAGCGAGCGCCAGGCGCAGGTCCTTAATGAAGTGCTCGACCATAAAGCCGGGCTTGTAGTCGCCGTCGAGCGCCTTGGGGGCCAGGCTCTCCATCGCGCCGGACTTGCCGGTACCGCCCAGGATCATCTGGCGGGTCTTCTCCAGGTCAAGGCCGCTCAGCTCGGCAAATGCCATGGCGTCTGCCATGCCGACCATGCAGGCGCCCAGCGACACCTGGTTGGCGAGCTTGGCAGCCTGGCCCTTGCCGGCGCCGTCGAAGCAGCAGATGTTGGCCGCAAAGGTGGCAAGGATGTCGCGGACCGGCGCGATGTCGTTCTCGGTAGCACCCACGATAGCCGTGAGCGTGCCGGCGATAGCGCCCGACTCGCCACCGGTGACGGGGCAGTCAAACGCTATGCGGCCGGAAACCTGGGCGGCCTCGGCAATGTCGCGCGCCAGCTCGGGCGAGCTCGTGGTGAGGTCGATCAGCACCGCGCCCGGCTTGGTGCACGCGAGCAGGCCGTCGCCCGCCAGGTAGAGCTCCTCGACCTCGGAGGGATAGCCCACCATGGTAAAGACGACATCGGCGTTAGCCACGGCATCGGCCGGCGTATCGGCCCAGACGGCACCGCGCTCGATAAGCGCGGCGGCCTTGGACTTGGTGCGGTTGTTGACCGTGACGGGATAGCCGGCATCCAGGATGTGGCCGGCAATGGGGGCACCCATGATTCCGGTGCCGATGAATGCGACGGAGAGCTTGTTTGCCATGAAACCTTTCCTTTTGGGTTGGGTGTTGTTACCAGGTTGAATACTCGGTGCCAGCGTTTCGGCCGTGACTTGAGGGCGCTTGCAGCCGCAGCGCCTGCCTACTCGCCTCGCACACGGCGCGCGATGCGGTCGGAAAGCGAGGCTTTCTCGGCACGATTCTTGCCCCAAAACGCGCAGGCCACCATGCCGGGGCCCACGTGCGAGCCGATGGTAGGACCGACGGAACTACGGATGATGGTGACGTCGGCGCAGCCCTCCTCCTTGCGGATGGCGGCCTCGAGCCAGTCGCCGTCCTTCTCGGCATCGGCCGTCATGATGGCGATGGGCATAGTGCGATCGGGCACATAGTTCTCGCGGAACGACTTGAGGATGGACTTGAGCGCCTTCTTGCGGCCGCGGTTGACGCCGATCAGCGACAGCGAGCCGGCCAGGTCGTAGGAGAGCTCGGGCTTGACATCGAGCTTTGCCGTGAGTTGCGCCGCCGCGGGCGGAATGCGGCCGCCGGCAGCCAGCGCGTCAAAGCTCTCGAGCGTAAAGTAGCCGTGGACGTAGGTCTTTGCCTCGTTTGCCCAATCGACCAGCTGCTTGGCGGTCAGTCCCGCCGAACGCTGGCGCACGGCCTCGAGCGCCAGGAGCGCGCCGGTCGCGCAGGGCAGAGCGTTGTCGACCACGTAGAGCTCAAAGTTGGGATACTCGGCGCGCACGGCATCTGCCGCCTGGCACGCGGAGTTGTAGCTCGACGACAGCGCCGAGGTAAAGCACAGGTAGACCGTGGGCGTGCCTTCTTTGGCGCACTCGGTAAAGAACTCGATATAGCGACCGAGCGACACGGCGGAGGTAGACACGCGAGCGCCGGCGCGCATACGGTCGTAGAACTCCTTAGGGCTCATGCTCGACCAGATATCGTCCGTGCGCTCCTCGCCATCGATAATGAAGGGGAAGCCCAAGATATCGACATCGAGGTTCGCGGCGACCTCGGGGCTAAAGTCGCAGCAGGTATCGACGACGATGCGGCAGCGGTCAGAATGGCCGGTAGATGCAGCCTTGTCCATCAAAGCGACTCCTTACGTAAAAAGGCGGCCATCCGCATGGGATGGCCGCCAACCGTTAACTCATGCAAGTTAACGTATTTTACTCGTCAAGTGTTTCGATGCGGGGCTTGATGATGCCATATCCACCATTCTTACGGTGATACACCACATTGATGAGGCCAGTCGTCGCGTTCTCGAACACGTAGAAGTCGTGGCCGAGCAGATCGGTCTGCACCAGCGCCTGCTCCTCAGTCATCGGGGTGACATCGATGACCTTCTCGCGGACGAGCAGGTCATCCTCCTCCTCGGGCAGCAGCAGGTCGGCCAGATCCTCGACGCGCTCGACCGGTGCGACATCCGCTGCGCTGGCACCGCCCTGGCGGTTGTCCACGACCTTGGTCTTGAACTTGCGCAGCTGACGGGTGACCTTATCGGCGGAGAGGTCGATGGCGGCGTACATATCTGCACCGTGCTCGGCAACGCGGATCACCGAACCGCGGGCACGAACCGTAACCTCGACGATTGCCGGGTTGGGGTTCGAGGGGTTCTTCTCATAGCGAAGTACAACGTCGACCGTCATAGGCTCGATATCGAAAACCTTGAGCGCCTCGCCGATCTTCTCATCCACATGCGCACGCAGAGCATCGGTTACCGTCGTCTTGCGTCCAGAAACCTTGATATCCATACGTGGCTCCAATCTGCCTCGGGGACTTACTGTACTGGCTATGTACCCATTGCCGTGCATTTAATCACGCGGATTCCCAAAGACCCGAATAACGATTGCTTGATACCGCATACCGAAGTCTCGCACTTTTCTGTGGCAAAGTGCGCTATGGGAGAGCGACGGCGACTTTGGTTTTGCACCTAAAAAACGTATTTGACCTGCTGGTTTTATGGAAACGAAAAAGCCGGGCTCCCCTGTTGGGAAAGCCCGGCAATGCGTGTTGAAACCGTGAAGAGGCCTCTCTCCTAGCGCATGAGAGACGCCACCCCTAGCAATAACTAGCTATTGAGCTTGTTAATGTCGTCGTCGGTGATAGTGCCCTCCTGGCTGGACGATTTATCCTCGGAAGTTGCGCCCTCGCTGCTCGAATCGGAGGATGCGGACTCGCTGGATCCGGTGTCGGACGACTGCACGTCGGCGCCCGAGACCGTCTTGGTGGTGAGGTCATAGGGCATCGTGCCGTACCAGACGGAGTGGACCGCCTCGAGCGTGCCATCGACCGTGATACCGTCGAGGGCATCGCTCACGGCACGGCATAGCTCATCGTTGGCCGCGAGGCCCGCGACGCCGAGCGTCGAGGGTGTCTCGAGCGCGCCGACGTAAGAGATCTGGCTCATCAGGCGCGCAAGGTAGCCGCCGGCCGTGGAATCGCAAATCACGTAGTCGATCTCACCGGACTCGAGCGCCTCAAAGCACTCGTTGATGTTGGAGAAGGTCTTTTGGTTGGCCGTGATGCTCTGCTTGGCGAGCGCTTCCTGCGAGGCCGAAGAGGTCTGAACGCCCAGGGTAGCGGTGTTAAGCGTTTCGGTGGAAACGCTCAGCGACTCGCCGTCGCTCGTCTTTCCGAACACTGCCGCAGCGTCGTATAGGCAAGTACCAAGCGTGCTGATGTCACCATCCGTGGAATTGATGTCGCCAATGAAGATGTCGGCCTTTTTGTCGCCAAGCGCGGAATCGGCAGAAGACGCATCGACGAAGGCAACCTTGAGGCCCATACGGCTTGCAAGGGCGCGGGCAGCGTCGACCGCGTAGCCCGTGAGGTTACCATCGGCGCCCTGCATGGCCTGCGGGGCATCGGAGGTATCGAGGGCAACCGTCAGGGTACCGGGAGTGACCAGGGCATCGTCCGACACCGTAGGGGTAACGCTCTCGCGCTCGATCTGGTCGATCGTGGGTGTCGTGAACGTGGACAGAGGATTGAACGCGCATCCACTCAGGCCCAAAACGGCAATGACCGCCGCGGTCCCAGCACCTAACCGAGCCGCGTGCATCAAGCTGCCCCTCACCATGTCCACTACCCTGCCTTCTATGTCGTATACAATCCGTGCGTTGCGCGGAATAACGGGTGTTCCCACCAGCTGACCTGGTATTTGACCCCACACTTGCGCACCGGGGTGTTTGCTCGGGAGGCCGTAGCCACCTTCACGACTGGCCCGCTCGCCCGCGAGGCGGTATTGCCCCAAAGAAAGTAGAACGGACGGTGCGGCTTACATCTAGGACGCGCCATGATCGCGCCGCGCGCACGCGGTCGCTTACGTGGATCCCTTTGACCGCGTCTGTCTTGGACTAGGATGGACATTTCGTCCGTCCGCAACCACAGCCTGGCAGGAACGTAGCGCATTATAGCTAAGTTCAAGCTAAAGTTTAAGGTTAGGGGCGCCATTCGCACCGTGAGCACAGATTTTGCAGGTCGGAGCGGACCATTCGTGCCCTGATTGAGCCCGTCGCTCCCCTACGGAGAGCTCCGGGGCACCCGTCTCAGGGTGCCGTGTGCAAAAAACGGCAAATATGAGTACTGCTACCAATTTAGTAGCAGCGTTTTTCCGCCCCGCGAGCCCTTTTTGAGTTCCGCACAGCCTGCTTGGCGCCAAGATATTCCACATTCGTTTATTATCTCTTCAATGAATCCAAATATTCGGCCCAAGTTTCTTTGTTTTTACTGCCACTAATCTAGTAACAGTACTCATATTTGCCGTTTTTTGCACAGGGCATATAAACAGACCCCCCTATAAAGCCATAGTTTTACGCCGGCTTGAGCCCAAAGCACGCTCGGAGCGTATTCAGCAGAGCATCTTGCCTCTTTCGACGCGCCTCTACGCGATTCTGATATCGCTTACCCATGCGTTGGTAAATGCGCCATGCGAGCGCTTCCATCGCTTCCATGTCGCAGAGCATCTCGTTATTGACCGTCGCGACCTCGATTCCCATAGTAATCAAGCCCGTGTTGCGTTTTTCATCATGGATACGTCCCCTCCGGGAGGAATGGCCCAGCTCGCCGTTGTATTCCAGGTCAAACCGGGCTGCTTCCTGATACGCATCGCAAACTGCATGCGGCATCCCCGAGATTGCCTGTGCGCGGTCATCGAACTCGATCTTGTAGTCGGTCTTAAAGGGACCGCAGGCAAATCCGCCATAGGAAAACGGAAGCGAAAACATGGCAAGCATGATGCACTCCATGGGTGAGCGCAGGTTTTCCGACAGATAGGGACACAGCCGCCGCAGTTGTTTGGCCGCACTCCCCTTGCATGCTGCGAGGTAATCTGTCAGGCGATCGGGCGTCAACACCGGCTCGACTTCAAAGTAGCCCACGTCTGCCGGTTGGTCTTTGTCCTTTGCAAGTCTATTCGCAACAGGCGAGGTGTAGGGAGGCAGATACTTCCCGCGATCGCTCAGTGAAATCTTGGAACACAGTTCCTGGGCCAGAGCAAACGCCCGGATACAGCCGACCTCGCGGGCGACGGCAACACAAAGGGCCTCGGGAGATAGGCTGTACACCCCCGGTTCCACCTCTAGAATCGAGCCGACAGGCAACCCGGAACACACGGACCAGCCCACGCCAGGCATGCGTCGGCGCTGCGCCGCAGATCCCACCAGCAAGCACAGATCTTCTTGCACCTCGCCGCTTTTGGCTCCAATTCGCACCAGGTCGGGAAGATAGATATCCTCGGTCGAAGGCGATGACGTACACAGCACGCGGTGCTCTTCATCGGGCTCAAGGTCCTTCCAGCCGATGTAGCCCATCTGCCGGCGCTCGGCGCGCATCATGCGTAGCGCCGAGGCGCCTGTTAGGATTATGGAAGCCGCTAGCTGTTCGCCTGTCGGCTCGTTGCACCGCTCAATCTTTACCGCCACACGAATCACCCCTACCAAACGCGTGCGATAGCGAGGCCATCAACGGCCGCGGCACCGGCGCGCTTGAGTTCCGCCGAAGCCGCTGCCATCGTCGCACCCGTGGTGATAACGTCGTCGATAAGCAGCAGGCGGCGGCCCCGCACATCCTCAACGGTCTCGTACATGCCTCGGGCGCGTTCACGGCGTTCTTCACGACCGAGTTCACGCTGGTCGCCATGGCCGTACTTAACGAGGGCGTCGAGCAGCGGAACACCAGACAGCTCGCAAAATGAGCGCGCAATGGCTTCCATATGATCGAAGCCGCGTCGCCGAAACGCCGCCGCCGTCGCGGGCACAAACACGACTGCATCGGCGCCGGACAACACACCGCCTAAGCGTTCGGGTGCCACGACCTGGGCATGTAAGGCGGTGTCGTATAGCAGCTCTGCCAGATACGGCGCCAGGCGTCGCTCGCCCGCGTCTTTGTACGCTTTAATGATCCGCGGCAGCGGATGTGTGTAAACGGCACATGCCAGGCACCGGTCGAGTGCTTCGGCCATCGCCGAGGACGCACCCACGACCGAGCACTCGGTGCACAGCAAGTCTCCAAACGGGGCACCGCATCGAGTGCAGCTATGCCGCGGGTCGATAAGCGCAAGCGCCGCCAGGCAGTCTTGGCAAATAAGCGCGCCGGAGCGCTCGCAGCCGGCGCATCGCGTGGGCGACAACGCCTCAAGCGCCTCGTGCGCCGCCCGCTCGGCAAACGGTAGCAATTCGTCCGCAAACGGTAGGATGCCGGCACCTTGCAGGCATCCCAACACATTCAAATGTCTCTTCACGACACAACCCTCCCTACGTTCGGTCGCAGGGAGGGTTGTTGATTCAGCGCTATGGTACCCCGGCGCGTTTGGGGTCAGGCAGGTTAAATCCGTTTGCGGGCGCTATTCGCCGGTGGGCGGTTGCGGTGCAGACGAGTTTTGGGTCGAGCCCTCGCCACCATCTTGACGCGGCTTGCGGGAACGGCGACGGCGACGGCGCTTCTGGCCCTGGTCGGCCGAACCCTCGCCACCACGATCTTCGCGCGACTCGCGTTCGTCGCGAGCAGCGCCGCGCGCGGCCTTGGCTGCCGCCCCTCCGCCATCTCCGGGGCGACGGCGTGTGACCTTGACCTCGCCGTCCGAGACCTGATCGGCCACGGAGGGCACCGAGGGCTTTTGCTGCGTGCCCGAGGAATGGCGACGGCGCGGACGCGGGGCGCGCTCGTCATCGTTGCGCTGCTTGCCGCCCTTGTCGGCAGGCGTATCGGAACCCGAACCACCCTTGGGGGCGGCACCGGCTTCGCGAGCGGCTGCGGCGCGGAAGGCGTCCTCGCGCTCCTCGCTCGACAAATGGCGGCGGCGACGGCGCGTGGGATTCATGCCACCGCCGCGGTTTTGCTGCTGAGGCTGCTGGGCCTCGCGCTCGCGGGGGGAGTTCTTGCCTGCGGGAGCGGTCTCGCCGGCATCGACCGAACCCGAGCGCTTGCGGCGGCGACGTCCACCGGCAGCCTCCTCAGCCTCGGGTATCTCGGCCTTGCCGCGACCCTTACCGCGGCCGCGACCCTCGCTCTGGCTCTGACCGGCACGGGTATCGGCGTCCGCATCGCGACGGCGGCGCTTGGGCATCGTCGTCCCCGCCAGACGGTCGGCGCTCGACAGGCCATCGCCCACGTCGACGCCGTTCTCGCGATCGAGCTCCATAAGCGCCAGGCGCATCTCGGGCGACTCGATACGCTCGAGCACATCGCGCGTCACGCAGTCGGGGCGGCAGTTGCAGCCCTGCTCGGCGGCCTTCTTTTTGCAGCCCTCAGAGCAGGTCATGTCGGCCAGGTTGACCTTAAAGACTTTGCCGTTCTCCAGGCGCAACACCAGCTGCTCGCGCGGCGTGTCATATTCCTGGATGCGCGCCTTGCCAAGCGGCGTATCGATAAGCGTCTTCTTTTTGGGCGCGCGGCTCTTAAAGTCCTTGTACGCCTCGAACTCGTAGCGCAGGCAGCACATCAGGCGGCCGCAGACGCCGCTGATCTTGGACGAGTTGAGCGGCAGGTCCTGCTCTTTTGCCATGCGGATCGAAACCGGCTCAAACTGTCCGCCAAAGCGCGTGCAGCAGAGCTCCTGACCGCACTGGGCATAGCCACCCACCAGGCGGGTCTCGTCACGCACGCCGATCTGGCGCATGTCGACGCGAATGTGCAGCGTCGAGGACAGGTCCTTGACGAGCTGACGGAAATCGACGCGCTCCTCGGCGGCAAAGTAGAACACAGCCTTCTCGCCGCCGAACAGGTACTCGACGCCGACCGGCTTCATCTCGAGGTCGAGCTCCTTGACCAGGCGGCGGAAGTCGACCATGGCCTCATCGCCCTGGATGGCCAGGTCGTCGGCAAGCTGCAGGTCGATATCGCTCGCTACGCGCAACACGGGCTTGAGCGGCTGACCGATTTCGTCGAGCGGCACCTCGAAGGGATCGGCCGTGACCAGGCCGATCTCGGTTCCGCGCTCGGTGGAGCAGATAGCATAATCGGCCTCGAGGATATCCAGATCCTGTGGGTCGAACCACAGGTCGCGCGAGGCGTAGGTAAACTTAACGGGTACGACTAACGGCATTTCAGTGCCTTCCTGATATCGAACAGCATGACCTCGATGGCCAGCTGGGGAGTAACGTTTCTGGCGATGTTGTGCTCGGCAGTTGCGACCGCCTCGAGCGCCTGGGTGGCACCCGCAACATTCGTCGCCGCGGCAAGCCGCCCGATCGTGTCGCGCACGTCCTCGTTCACAACGTCTGCCGCCTCATCCTGAAGCGTCAGCAGCACGTCGCGCATGAGCGTCCGCGCGCTCGCCAGCGCTTCCATGATACCCGAACGCTCGCGCGCGTTGAGTTCGCGCTTGTTGCGGTCCTCAAGCTGCTTCAATGCTCCACGCGACAGGTAGTCGGCATTTTGCTCGAGCACCTTTTCCTGCGTGGACTTGACCTCGGCGAGCGGCGCCTTGACGGCGACAATGAGCGACTTGGCGCGACTGAGCACATCGGCCTCGTCGGCGGCAATGAGCGAGTCGATGGCACGGACCATCTGGCGACGGGCGTCCTGGCGCTCGGCGCTCTTGAGGAACTCGATACCACGCGTGGGGCTTCCCGCCACAGCGACGGCCATGCGACAACGCGCGATATCCTGGCCCGTCGCGCGGCTCACGGCCTGCGCGGCCACAGTGGGCGACACCAGCCGAAACGGTACGCACTGGCAGCGGCTCACGATGGTGGGCAGCATCACGTCGGCCGAGGTGCCCAACAGGATGAACATGACGCCCTCGGGCGGTTCCTCGAGCGTTTTGAGCAGCGCGTTGGCGGTGTTGGCGCGCAGCTGCTCGGCACGGTCGATGATGTAAACCTTTGCCTTGGCGCGGATGGGCGCCAAGGGCACGTCGTCGAGTAGCTCGCGGGTCTGGGCGATGAGGTAGCCCGTAGCGCTTTCGGGCGTGTAATAGTGCACGTCGGGGTGCGTATGGCGGGCGACGCGTACGCAGCTGTCGCACGAGCCACAGCCGTCCTGCTCGCACAGGAATGCCTGGGCAAGTGCCCATGCGGCGTCTAGCTTACCGGCACCGGGCGCGCCCAAGAACAGGTAGGCGTGCGATGCGCGGCCGCTTGCGATGGCGTTGGTCAAAAAGTCGCGCACGCGCTGTTGGGTGTCGAGCTTGGCCAGCAGGCTTGTCTGCGCGGGGGCCATGTTACTCAGCCTCCTGGGCAAGCGCGGCGGCGACGGCATCTTGGGGAATGTCGAGACCGTACGCGCGAACCAGCTCGACCGTTTGCGTGAAGACGTCTGCGATCGACGCAGTGGCGTCGATGAGCTTTACGCGGTCTGGCTCCTCGGCAGCAATTGCGCAAAATCCCTGGTAGACACGCTCCTGGAAGGCCATGCCCTTGGCCTCCATGCGGTCTGCCGCACCACGGGCGGCCATGCGCAGCGCCGCCTGCTCGGGCGTGATGTGATAGACGAGCGTGAGCGCCGGATGCGTACCGGCGACAGCCAGGTTGTTGGCATCGCGCACCATCTGACGGTCGAGGCCATCGGCAAACGCCTGATAGCAGGTCGTGGAATCGTAGAAACGGTCGCACAGGACCACCTTGCCGGCAGCGAGGGCAGGCGCGATGACTTCGTGCACCAGCTGGGCACGCGCGGCCTCGTAGAGCAGCAGCTCGCAGGTGTCGCCCATCGCCGTATTGGCGGGGTCGAGCAGCAGGGCGCGAATCTTTTCGCTGATGGCGGTGCCGCCCGGCTCGCGCAGAGTTACGACCTGATAGCCAGCGAGGTCGAGCGCGCGGGCCAGCAGGCGCGCCTGCGTGGACTTGCCGGCGCCATCGACGCCCTCGAGCGTGATAAAGCTATGTTGAGCGGGCTCAAAAGCCATGGGCGCAGTCCCTTCCTACAAGGCGCGAAAATGCAAGTTATAGCAACCAAGCCATGATACCCCAGGGGCAGGGGCTAGGTGGCAGTTAGGAACGTTCCCAAAGTGCCGGCAGAAAAGGAACGTCCCCAACTGCCGACCCTTTAAGTTGCGGTGAAATAGGGACTGAATACGCCTTCTAGCAGCAAATACAATCCCTATTTCACCGCAAGTTAGGAGTGGGCGCGAGCGTTGATGGCGAAAGAAATGTCACGCTCGAGGGCTAAGGCCTGTTCGCGTTCGAGGTCTTGGGTGAGGATTGCCAACACGTAAGGGCGCTCGGCGTAGACGATTGCGGCATCGTGCTGAGCATTCGCCAGGCCGCCCGTTTTGTGCGCGACCAAAACGCCGCCGGGAACGCCCTCGACAATACCGCGTGCGTCTTCCTGCGCCAGCAGATATCCGCGCGCTCGCTCGCACAGCCCGGGCGTCGCGATTGTCCCCGCCGCCAGTCGCTGCAACACGGCCGCAGCATCACGGGCGCTCGTATAGTTCTCGCGACCCTGTGCCTGGGCATCGGTGTCCATCATCAGACGAGCGAGCACGGTCTGGGTCAGTCCCAATGCGGCACACGTTTCGTTGACCGTATCCATTCCAAGCCTGCCGATAACAAGGTTCGCTGCCACGTTATCGCTCTGGGCGATCATGGCGTGCAGCAGCTCGTCAATACTGTACGATACACCCGCGCCGCGCGACTGAATGTTGCCGCTGCCACCCACGATATCCTGTTGCGTTACCGTTATCTGCTCGTCGAGGGACAGCTCGCCCGCCGTCACGGCCTCGAGCGCACAAGCGAGAATGGGAAGCTTGATGATGCTTGCCGCCACACGTCGTGCGTCCGGCGCCACAGCGACTTCACCATCGAGCGACGCGAACGTTTGAGGATCAAGTGCCACAGCATAGACCGAGGTAGACCCACCATACGGCTCAACAAGGGCTTCGATATCTTGCTGAAGGCCGGCAATCCAAGAAGTCTGGGAGACAGCTTCCGTCTTTTGAGCGGACGGATGATTCGCTTTTTGTTTGGCAAGGACAGCGGAGCTCTCAGCCTCGTTGCAGCGCGCGGCACAGCCGCCGAGACTCATCACCGAGGCAAGCGCTCCGGTCAACATCCCGGCACAAAACACTCGACGCGAGCAATCGCGCGCAGCGAGGGGCGCATCCCCCGGCGAGAACCGGAACGCCTCCACGTTGTCGCCGCCACCCCGACCTTGCTCGCCGCAGTACACAGACTCACTCCCCACCATCGCATTCTACCGAGCCGTCGATAAACGGCCGCGCCGGACACCCAGCATGCCGCACTCATTGTGACGCATGCGACAGGGCTTGCGCGGCACGACTGTCCTCACATAACCAGTTGGGTCGGCGCGGCCCAACCGCACCTGAACCACCTTATAATCTAGCCAACACATCGAGTGGAAGGAACCATCATGCCCCGGTTTTGTGCCCATTGCGGCAAGCTTCTGAAAGACGACGAGCGTTTTTGCACCAGCTGCGGAACGCCGGTAATCGATAATGGCCAGGCCTCTCAGTCGCAAGAGGATGCGCAGGCAGCCGAACATGCCGCCGCGTCCGATGCCGCCTTCGACACCGCCGCGACCACGGTTCAGTCTGCGCAGCAGCCCACGGCGGCTCAGCCCCAGCAGGCGGACGTGACCGTGCAGTCCGCTCATCAGCCCGCGCCCGCTCCCCAGCCCGAAGTTGGCACGACGCAGCAATGGGCGGCGGCCAACGCCGCGGCTCAGCAACCCATTCCGACCGCTGCTCCGCAGGCCGGTGCGCCCACTGCCCCCAAAAACAACAACGCCCTGCTCATCGGCATCATCGCCGCGCTAGTCGTCGTGATTATCGCGTTGGTCGTGTTCTTTATGATCAAGCCCTTCGATAAGGGTGCCGACGATTCCAAAGGCACGACGATCGAAAAGGTCAAAATCGACCACGACGACGATGACGTCTCCGTTAAGGGCGACCCCAACAAGTTTGACGATGATGACGATGACGTCCACGATGCCGCCACCATCAGCGAGCAGAACGTCTACGACCAGCTGAGCTCCTACTACAGCAGGCTCTCCGATCTTGACCAGCAGGTCCGCGACTGCGCCACCACGTTTAACACGTGCTATCTCAAGGATGACCGCAGCTCGCGTCAGTCGGCCAGCGATGCCGCCGAGGCGCTCGAGGATCAGATCGACGACCTGAAGGACGAGGTCGAGGACCTGGACGTTCCCATCGACTCGCAGAATTACGGCTCGTGGAAAGACATCATCACGCTCTACGACGATCTGGAGAATCGCATCGACGTGATTTGCGATGCCTGGGAGATCAGCCTTGAGTACTCCAGCCCCGCCAACCACAAGGACGAGATCGTGGCGCCGCTGGCGCGCGACAACGTAGCGGGCACCAACGACAACAAATACCGTCTGGACTTTGAGGACCGCTACCCCGGCGCCGCACCCGTCGAGGTGAAGTAATCCCAACAAATGATCAAAACTTGCGGTGAAATAGGGATTGATTAGGCCTTTTACCAGCAAAAACAGTCCCTATTTCACCGCAACTTAGAAGTGGGGCCGGACGCGCATTTGCATCTGCGCGCCCGGCCCCGCCGTATCTATATGTGCTCGGTTACTTGTCGGCAGCGGTCTTTTTGGTAGTCGACTTCTTGGTAGTCGTCTTTTTGGCGGTCGTCTTTTTGGCCGCCGTGGTCTTCTTGGCCGCGGTCGTCTTCTTCGCCGTGCTCGCCTTGGTCGCAGTCTTGCGGCCGCGGGCGGGCTTCTTCTCCTTGGTCGGGCAGTCCATGTTGACGCAGATGCGCCACGGGCCGCGCGCCGTGTTGACCACCACGATGGGGGCGCCGCACTCGGGACAGGTCTCGCCCGTCGCCTCGAGCTTGCCACGCGCCGGCAGCGGATAGCTCACGCCGCAGTCGTCGTAGTTGGTGCAGCGGATAAAGCGCTTGCCGCTCTTTTCGCTCTTGTGCGCAATCAGGTCGCCATGGCGTCCTGCCTCGGCGCACACCTTGCACTCGCCCACCTTAAGGTCGGGCTCGTAGTTGGTGGGGCACGTGGGGTTCACGCAAATCTCGAAGGCCTTCTGGCGGAACGGCTGGCACTTGATACGCGGCGCGCCGCACTCGGGGCACACGGCCGCCTCGCCCTCGAGCGGGCTTACCTTGACGCCGCTCGGCACCGGATAGGTCACGTCGCAGTCGGGCCAGCCCATGCAGCCGATAAAGCTGCCGCGAGTCTTGGCGCTCGTCTTCATAACCAGGTCCTTGCCGCACTTGGGGCAGGCACCCACGCGCGCATCGGCCGTAACGGCGTCGCTGATGGCGTCGCCCAGCTCCTGCGTGTGCTTGAGCAGCTCGTCGAGCACGCCAGCCAGCAGCGCGCGCGAGTGCGTCACGACATGCTCTTCGGTATCCTCGCCGCGCTCCACACGGGTCATATCGCCATCGAGCTCGCTGGTCATATCGGGGCTCGTGATGCGCGGGGCAAACTGCGTCAGCGCGTCGATGATGGCGATGCCCAGCTGGCTCGGCTCAACGGGATCGTTTTTGAGATAGCGCACGGCATACAGGCGCTCGATGATGCTCGCGCGCGTGGACTTGGTGCCCAGGCCGCGCTTCTCCATCTCCTGCACGAGCTTACCCTGGCTGTAGCGCGCGGGCGGCTCGGTCTGCTTGGCCTCGAGCTTAATGTCAAACACGTCGACCGTATCGCCTTGCTCCAGCGGCGGCATCTGCTCATCGCGCTTGAGTCCATACGGGTACGCCTCGCGGAAACCCGGGATCACGAGCACGTCGCCCGAGGCCACGAACGGCTCGCCGTTGACGTCGAGCTCGAGCTTGGTATTCTCGATGGTCGCGGGCCCCATAAGCGTCGCCAGGAAGCGACGGGCGATGAGGTCGTAGAGCTTGCGCTGGCCGCCGTCGAGCGTGGACGGATCGCCCTCGCCCGTGGGATAGATAGGCGGGTGGTCGGTGGTCTCGACCTTGCCGCGCGTGGGCTTCATGGGACCGGCGAGCACCTTTTTGCACACGGGTGCCAGCGCCGGGTTGATCTTTGCCAGGTCGCTCACCACGGCGCCCAGATCGAGCGTCGCGGGGTACACGGTATTGTCGACACGCGGGTAGCTGATGAGACCGGCCATGTAGAGGGACTCGGCGATGCGCATCGTACGCGCAGGCGAGATGCCCTCGGCCGCGGCGGCAGCCTGCAGCGAGGTGGTCGCAAACGGCGTGGGCGGCTGCTGCTTGCGCGAGCGTTTGGTCACCGCGGCGACGGTTGCCGTCGTAACGCCGTCGACGTGGCCGTACGCCGTCTCGGCAGCATCCTTGTCGGTAAAGCGCGCCGTTTTGTGCGCAATCTTAAAGCGACCATCCTCGGCAGCACCCTGCGCGGCGCCCATGCCGCGAATCTGCCAATAGTCCTCGGGCACAAACGCCATGCGCTCGCGCTCGCGCTCGACCACCAGGGCAAGCGTCGGCGTCTGCACGCGGCCGGCGGAACGCACGTTGCCAAAGCCGCCAAACTTGGCGAGCGTCAGGTAGCGCGTGAGCACCGCGCCCCAAATGAGGTCGATGTGCTGACGGCTCTCGCCGGCGTCGGCCAGGTTCTGGTCGAGCGAGACAAGGTTATCGAAGGCCTGCGTGATCTCGGCCTTGGTAAACGAAGAGTACTGGGCGCGGGCAACCGGCAAGTCCGGCGCAACCTCGCGCACCTTGTTGAGAGCGTCCGAGCCGATCAGCTCGCCCTCGCGGTCGAAGTCCGTGGCGATAATGACGCTGTCGGACTTTTTGGCGAGGTTCTTGAGCGAACGAATGAGCTCCTTCTCGGCCGGTAGCTTAATGACGGGCGCCCAGGTGAGGTAAGGCAGGCTCTCGAGCTTCCAGCCCTTGATGGAAATGCCATCGGCAAGGAACGGCTTGCGCTTGGTGTCGTACGGCGGGCGGGCCAGGCCATCGGGCATATCGGCCGGCAGCATCTCGCCGTCCTCGGTCACCGAATACCAACCCAGTTTTTTATCGAACAGCACGCTGTCGCAAAAATCGGGCGCCAGGATGTGACCGGCAAGGCCGATGGTCACGCACTCCTCGCCCTTCCACTCAAAACGGTAGATGGCGGTGTTATACACCTTGTCCTTTTTGGGCTTACCCGTGGACAGACGCTCGGCGATCTGACGCGCGGCGTCGTTTTTCTCGGCGATGATGAGCTTCAAAAGAGGCTCCTATCTCGTATCTCTGCGGCTACGCCCGCCCGTATGGCGGCCGACTTACGCCCTTGCTTGCTCAATCTGCCCGATGAGCCAATCGCACCAGGCATCCATGCCCTCGCCCTTGCGCGCGCTCACGGCAAACCGCGGCGCCTGCGGATTGAGGTCATCGAGTGTCTTAGTATACCTATCCATGTCAAAATCGAAAGCCGGAGCCACGTCGACCTTGTTGAGCAGCTGCGCGCCGGCGTGTTGGAAGATGCCCGGGTACTTGATGGGCTTGTCGTCGCCCTCGGGCACCGAAAGGATCATGATGGACAGGTTCTCGCCCAGGTCAAAGTCGACTGGGCAGACCAGGTTACCCACGTTTTCGATAAAGATAACATCGATGTTTTGAAGGCCCACTGCCCGGTCGAAGGCGTCGACGGCCTCCATGATCATGTTGCCCTCGAGGTGGCACAGGCCGCCCGTGTTGATCTGGATGGCGGGCATGCCGGCTTCCTTCATGGTAATGGCGTCGACGTCCGAGGCGATATCGCCCTCGATGACGGCGCAGCGCAAGCCGGCCTTGTCGCGCAGGCGCTCGTTGGTGCCCAAAATCGTGGTGGTCTTGCCCGAGCCGGGGCTCGACAAGACGTTGATCACATAGGTGTCAGTCTCTTTAAATCGCTGACGCAGCTGATCTGCCAGGCGCTCATTGCGCGACAGAATCGGCGACGCGATGTCAATCGTTTTCTCAGCCATACTCGGCGCTCCTTACTTTGGCCCCTTTATACCCCATCACCAGATGGCTGGCGGGCTAATCGTCGGGGGTTTCGATTTCGATACTGGCGATGTCGAGCTCGCGACCGTGCAGCAGGCGCACGTTGGCGCCGCCACACTGGGGACAGCGACAATGAAAGCGGTCGTGATCGAAGACCTCGCCGCAGTCCAAACACTCACTTTGTGGATGGACTTCCTCCACGGCAAGCTCGCAGCCGCGCGTGAGAGGGTCCTCGTCGCGAAACGTCTCCCATGCAAAGTCGAGCGCCTCGCGCACGACCTCGGTCATATCCCCGATACGCAGCGTAACCAAAACGGCGCGCGAGGCCCCCGCCCCACGCGCCGCGCGAATCACTGTATCGAGTATGCCGTTGACAATGCCAACCTCGTGCATACCGATTTACTCCTCGTCGTCCTCATCGTCCGAGAACAGGTCCAGACGACTCACAAACAAGCCCTCCTTGCCCTCGCGCGCGGTAATGACCACACGGGCGATGGCGAGCGAAATCTCGTAGAGCGAGAGCAGGGCGCCGTACATAAGGCCCAGGGTGACGGGCGAGCCGTCGGGCGTGATCACAGCCGAACCCACGAGCAGGCCAACGTATACGTAACGCCAGGCACTGCGGAAGGCCGCGTAGGACACGATGTGGAAAACGGACAGGTAAAAGATGATGAGCGGCAGCTCAAACGCCACACCAAAGCCGATCATAAAGAGCAGCTCCATGTTGACGTAGTTCTCCAGATCGGGCAGCGCCGTAGCGACGGCCGAGGTCTCGCCGATGAGCCACTCAAAGCCCGCGGGGATGATGATGAAGTAGCAGAAGATGGCACCCAGGAAGAACAGCACCGTCGAGGCGAGCACTGTGGGCACGACCCATTTGCGCTCGTTGGGACGCAGTGCCGGCAGGAAAAATGCCAGAATCTGCCAGATGATCATGGGCGTGCACATGACCACGGCCATCTTGATGGCCAGCGAGAAGCGCAGGCCAAAGCCGCCGAGCGTGGTGGTGATGTAGAACTTACCATCCGGCACAAAGGAGCGGATGGGATCTTCCAGGATGTCGAGCACCACGGGCGTGGCGAAATATAGCACGATAGCGGCGGCAAAGACCGAGACGACCACGATGGTCAAGCGGCGACGGAGCTCTCCCAGGTGATCGAAGAGCGGCATACGCGCAGGTCCGATAGGCATTACTCATCGCCTCCCTTCGGGGCGTCGGCGGCGGCAGTGTCGTCCTCGGCCTCGGCCTCGAGCTCGCGAGCGAGCTGGTCGACGACGGCTTTGCGCTTGCGGGGGCGACGGGCGTAGAGGTCAGCCGTCGTGGGCTCTGTCGGCTCGGGCTCGGGCTCCGGCTCTGCGGCAGGCTCGGACTCGACGGCGGCATCGGCAGACTCGGCGTCGGCACCCTCGGCTTCAGTCTCCTCGGCAGCATCCTCGCCCTTGGCGGCACCCTCGCTTGCGGCCTTCTCGGCAGCAAGACGGGCACGACGCTCGGCAAAGGTCTCCTTCTTGGCAGGCGCTGCCGTCTCGGCGGCATCCTCATCCGCATCGGAATCGTCGTCGGTCGCAGCAGCCTTCTTGGGCTTGACCGGGGCCGACGCGGCCTCGCTCACCGGATCGATAATCTCGGACTGAACAACGGCCGTCATCTTTTCCTGCGTCTCGCGGAACTGACGGATGGCACGGCCGATCGTGCGGCCCATCTGTGGGAGCTTATCCGGGCCAAACAGCAAAAAGCCGAAGACCACGATGATCGCGAGCTCACCCTCTCCAATACCAAACACACATACCTCCAAGGCTCGATGTGAGTCGAGCCCGCACCGCGCCATTCGGCCGGAACTCGTCTATTCATTCGGTCAAGTATAGCGCCCGGACGCCAAAACGTCCGAGCGCATCACAAACATATGCCAAACGGCACGCCCTTTTGGGGGCAAAGATTATGCAGCGGTGATCGAAATCTCCTGGTCGACACCCAACAGCTGAACCACGCGCATCACCGGGGGCTGCACATTGGTGCAGCTAAAGCGCTTGCCGTGGTCGACCGCGTGGTGCGCGGCGCCCACGAGCACGCCAATGCCCGTCGAGTCGATGTAGCTCACCTGGGCAAAATCGAGCTCAACGGCCTCGGTGGGCTGCTCGAGCGCCAGGTCGATGGCATTGCGCAGGCTATCGGCGTTAGAGATATCGATCTCGCCGGTTACCTTAATGGTGTAGAGCTCTGGCGTGGGGTTGGTGGAAATACCCAAATCCATGTATACGCTCCTTTACGTATCGAAAGTGCGGATAGTACGGGAAGCCGCGCGTTAGGCGCGCTCGGCACGCGCAAGCTCGGCAGCGACGAGCTTCACAGCCAGCACCAGCACATCGAGCGCGGCCTCCAGGTCCTCGACCGTGGGATAGCTCGGCGCGATGCGGATGTTAGTGTCACGCGGGTCCTTGCCATAGGGCCAGGTAGCACCGGCCGGCGTGAGCTTGACGCCCAGGCCGGCGCAAAGCGCGGCGACCTTCTGGGCCGAGCCCTCGGGACCATCGAAGCTTACAAAGTAGCCACCGCGGGGGTGCGTCCAAGTGGCGCAGCCCGTGTCGCCCAAGCCCTCGGTGAGCTTACGCTCGACGGCCTCAAAGCGCGGACGCAGGAACTCGGCATGCTTTTTCATGTGCTCCTTGACCGCCTCGATGGTAGGAAGGAAGCGCACGTGACGCAGCTGGTTGAGCTTGTCGGCGCTGATGAGGCCGGCCTTCAGGCGCTTGGAGAACTCGGCGATGACCGCGGGGCTCGCACCGATAAAGCCGATGCCGGCGCCCGGGAAGGTGATCTTGGACGTCGAGGCAAAGGCCACCACGCGGTCCTCGGTGCCCGCCGCGCGAGCGAGGTCAAAGATGTTTGCGAGCTCGTCGGTCTCGTCGTACAGGTCGTGCACGCAGTAGGCGTTGTCCCAGAAGATACGGAAATCGGGCGCGGCTGTGGGCATCTCGACCAGGCGGCGCACGGTGTCCTCGCTAAAGGTGATGCCCGTGGGGTTGGAATACTTGGGCACGCACCAGATACCCTTGATGGAATCGTCGGCGGCAACGAGGCGCTCGATCTCGTCCATGTCGGGGCCGTTGTCAGTCATCGCGACGGGGACGTTCTCGATGCCCAAGTCGGCGGTAATGCCAAAGTGGCGATCGTAGCCGGGAACGGGGCACAGGAACTTGACCTTCTTGCCGTCGTGCGCGGCCTCGTAGGCGTCCCAAGGCTCACTGCCGCACGAACCGCAGCGCCAGAACATGCCGGCGATGTCATGCTCGATCAAAAGGCTCGACGAACCCAGCACGAGCGTCTGCTCGGCGGGGCAACCCAGGAACTCCCCTGCCAGCTTGCGTGCCGAGGGAATGCCCTCGAAGCAGCCGTAGTTGGAGCAGTCGACGTTGCCATCGTGCAGATCGGCGTCGGCGTTGAGGATATCGAGCATGGGGCGAGAAATGTCCACCTGGGAGGGCGACGGCTTGCCGCGAGCCATGTCGAGCGCCAGGCCCTTGGCCTTGACCTCGGCGACCTCGGCTTTGAGCGCCTCGATGGCGGCATCGAGTTCGGTGGTTTCCATCTTCTGGTAGATCGTCTGCATGGGGTGCGACCTTTCGCGAAGCGGTACGTTGCAGTTCGTCTAAGTATAGACCGCCACCGCCGCAACGTTATGAAGCCGTGATAGATTAAGTCCATCGCAATAAATACGAATCGCCGCGCATGCCTGCGTGGGGCGCCCAAGGAGGCACTATGGAGTACGGATCGTTCCAGGCCGAGGAATTCGGCGACCTGCAGCGCCTGGTCGACGGACTGTTTTACGACCGCCACGCCATCGACCGCCTGGATCTGATCGTGCAGGCCGAGATCTTGGACTTGGCACCCGATCTCATGGAGATCGTCAACCTGCTACCGCCCGGCTATTACGACCGCCAGTCACTTTGCGACCAGCTCAACTCAGCCTTGGCCGCCCACGGCTGGGGCGCCGTCTACGGCACCGTGGAATAAGCCTAGTCATTGGGGACGTTCTTAAACGACCAGTTGAGGGGCTGTGTGCAAAAAATGGCAAATATGAGTACTGTTACCTTTTTAGTGGCAGCGATTTTGGATCAAAATCTGCTTATTTAACTCCACAAGGCCTGTTCCGAACGAACTCCTCGATTTCTTTCAATCCGGAGTCGGCTCGTTAATGTACAGAATACATTTATTTGTTCATTATTTTTCGCACATAAAATGAAACGCCGTTTGTGACAGTACTCACAAACGGCGTTTTTTGCACACGGGGGTGTCTGACGGGTAGCCAATACCGCCCGGGCCCGCGTTTTGACCGCACCCAAAACGGGTCTGGTACCTATTATTACGCCCTTACTCGCCCTTGGGCGCGGGGTGTTTGCAGACCACGCTCATGTAGATCATGCCGAGCACGGCAGCGGTGACCGAACCGGCAAGAATGGCAGCCTTGGCAGCAAGAACCTCAAACTGGGCCGTCGGGAAGGCAAGGCCGCTGATAAGAATCGACATGGTAAAGCCGATACCGCCCAGAATACCCACGCCGGCAATCATGTGCCAGTTGACGTTGTGCGGCAGCTCGCAGACCTTGAGCTTGACCAAGGCGAACGTCATGCCAAAGATGCCGATCGGCTTGCCCAGCAGCATGCCAAAGTACACGCCGAGCGTCACCGGGTCGGTGAGCAGCGTGCTCATGTCCACGCCCACCAGGCGAACCTGTGCGTTGACGAACGCAAAGATCGGCAGAATCACAAAGTTGACCGGCGTGGAGATCAGACGCTCCATGCGGATGAGCGGCGGGGTCACGCGGTGCATGACGCGCTCGACCTTGGTGGTCGAGACGGTAAAGTCATGCTGGCCCAGGATGTGTGCCTCGTCGTCGTAGCGGTCATCGAGCAGCGGCAGGCACTCGCCCAACCAATCGGTGAGGCTATCGAGCTTGACGCCGCACTTGGCCGGGATGGTAAAGGCCAAGATGACGCCGGCAAGCGTGGCATGGACGCCGCTCTTGAACATGCAGAACCACAACAGCAGACCCAGAACCGAATACGGGGCAAGGCGGTAATGCTGCGTCTTGTTGAGCCACACGAGCGCGCAGGTCACAAGCGCGGCGGCGCCCAACCAAAACGGATTGGGGCTCTGACCGTAGAAGATGGCGATGGCGGCGATGGAGATAAGGTCGTCGGCGATGGCGAGCGTCGAGAAGAACACGCGCACGCCGTTGGGCACGCGGTTGCCCAAAAGCGACAGCACGCCCAGCGCAAAGGCAATATCGGTTGCCATGGGGATGGCCCAACCGTTGTGGGCGCCGGCATGGTTAAAGATTAGGTAGATGCAGGCGGGAACGACGACGCCGCCCACGGCCGCCAGCATGGGGAGCATGGCCTGACGCGGATTCTTGAGCTCGCCGACCGTCATCTCGTACTTAAGCTCAATGCCCACCAACAAAAAGAAAATCGCCATGAGGAAGTCGTTGACGAAAAGCTCAACGGTAAGACCGGCCGTAAGGTTGCCCAGACCCACATACAGCGGGGTCTCCAAAAAGTGATGGATGGCCTCATAGGCATCGGTATTGGCGCAAATAACGGCGGCGATGGCGGCGAAGACCATAACGGCGGCGGAAATCGTGCCGTTCTCGGCGATGCGCTCCCAGATGTCGTGACGCTCAAAACGCTTGCGCTCACGGACGTTGAACAGCTGCTCGGGTGCTGCCATGGGCGGCTCCTTTCACGGGATGGCTCCCGTCTTAAAAAAGCACGGCCCGCCCAAGTGGCGGCGCCGCGCTCTAACGTATTACGCTTGCATCTAGCCTACCCTGCACGACAAGCACGCAGGCGCGGCCGAAAAGCGGAACCACAGGTTGAACATTATTTGCTCAACGGCACGGGCACGCCTGTCCAAGAGACGATGCGGCGCCGTGCACAAAAAAACGACCGGAGCGCGGGGCGTCCGCGATCCGGTCGTGGCGTTTGGTCAACTAAACCTAGCAGGCGGCCATGATGGGGGCAGCAACCTGCTTCTTACGGGAGAGGACGCCCGGCATCCAGACGCCGTCGTGCTCGTCGGCAATGCCCAGGCCCTTCTGAGCAGCCTCGGTCTCGCCCTCGAGCAGGACCTGCGAGCCCTCCTCCATGATGTCGGTGATGCACAGGACAATGCCGTCAGCACCCTTCTCGGCGGCGTAGGCGCGCATGGCTTCACGGATCTCGTCGATCATGCCGAGCGCACGGCTCTTATCGACAGTCTCGTACTGGCCGATGAGCAGCTTCTTACCGGCGGGCTCGAACATCTTGATGTCGTTGCCGACCATCTCGGCTGCGGTGAAGGAGCCGGACGGACGGGTGAGGAAGACCTCCATGCCAAACTTGACCGGGTCGACGCCCACCTGCTCGCCGAGCTTGGCGGCGACGGCGCGGTCGACATCGGTGGTGGTGGGGCTCTTGAGCATGAGCGTGTCGGTCATCATGGCCGAGAGCAGCAGCTTGGCCTGGACGTCGGAAAGCTCAACGCCGAGCACGCCGGCGAGCTTGGTGACGATGGTGCAGCTGGAGCCCCAGGGCAGGCAGATGTAGTGCAGCGGGCCGGCGGTCTCGAAGTCGCCGATGCGATGATGATCGACGACGCCAAAGACCGTGGCGTCCTTAAGGCCGGCGACGGACTGGGCGGACTCGTTGTGGTCGGTGAGGACGACGAGCTGACCGGCCTCGACGGACTCGATCACGCGGGGCTCGGCAATGCCGGCGTCGGCGAGCAGCTTGGCGGACTCGGCCGGAAGCTGGCCCAGAGCGCAAGCCTCGTAGGTGTTGCCGGCATACTCAACCTGGTTGAGCAGCTGGGACAGGACGACGGCGCTCATGATGGCGTCGTTATCGGGGTTCTGGTGACCAAAGACAAGAACGTTTGCCATGGGTTTCCTCCATATGCGTGTGTGTACTCATACGTGTCTATGGTAGCACGCGGCGCGGCCGCGGCCGCCAACGTCTATCGCTCGGCGTGGTTGCGCTCCTTGCACTCGTACATGCGCTGGTCGGCGAGGATACGCACCTCTCCCGAGCCGCCATCGTCCGGATAAACCGCCCAGCCGCAACTCGCGCCAACCTCAATCGTAACGCCGTCGATACCGAAAGGAAGCCGCACTGTCCGGTCAATTCGGTCAATCATCATGTGACACAGGGCGTCATCCATGTTGCCGTTCATGACCAGTGCAAACTCATCGCCGCCAATCCTAAAGGCAAAATCGGTTTGGCGTACACAGTCGCGCAATCGACCCGCCACCGCCTTGAGCAGCTTATCGCCCATGTCATGCCCATACGTATCGTTGACGGGCTTAAAGCGGTCGAGGTCAAGATAGAACAAAGTGAATGGCTTGGCCTGCATCTCGTACCTATGCAAAACACTGCTAAAGTACCGCTCGTTGAACAGGCCCGTAAGTCCATCAGTGTTCGCCATGGTCTCGAGCTCTACCCTTTGGCCAATGTCTTGAGATATGGCCAGAAGACGCGTGACCATGCCGTCGGGCCCCCATTCTATCGGAACGACGCTGAGATCCTTGTAGGCGTTTCCGCTTCGCGCGCAGTACTCAATATTGATAATGTTATTGCTCGTCCCTACCATCTTGCGCAGTCGCTCGGGCGCAAGCAGATTTGCGAGCTCGGTATCCTCGGTCTCGGAGAAGACAACGTAGCGGGCAGAAACCTCCTTCAGCAGGTCTGCATAATCACCCTTTAGGGCATACTGCGGCTCTCGTTTCTGATTCTCGCGGTATTCGTAAGTACCGTCGACAAGATCGACCACGACAAAACGATCGACGATGCGCCCCATGCCGCCCAACAGCCGGCTAATAGCTCGCCGCTGTCGCTCGACCGCCTGCCGTTCCTCATCTTTAAGCCTCGCATCTGCGCGCTCGCGTTTGACGGCTATCGTTACCAACAGCGCCGTGATAATCACGCCGGCCACTCCAATGGCAACTGTGCTGATGAGCTGGACCCCATTCATGCCCGAATCCACGACATCGGAACGCACCAGGCCGACGATTGACCAGTCGCCAATTCTCGCCGGCTGATAGACCAGATAGTACCCGCGCCCGTTAAGTGTGCAAAAGGCGCTACCCCCCTTACTGTGGCCGACCTGCCGTTGGATTTCGTCGAAACTCCCTCGCGAAAAAGAAGCATGTTCGCCCAGATAGGCCATAATGTTTGAGACAAATGGTTTGATCTCGCTTTTTGGTTGCAGCGAAAACACCACATCACCCGATTGGCGGACCACATAGCAATCGCTCTTGCCGCGGTATACATCGCCCGCGACCATATCCATGACCGTATCGTTGTCATAACTCACGGCGAGACCGGTATACGTCACACCCCCAAAGGTAAAGGGCTGACTTAACGGCAGAGCAAAGACAATTCGTCGCATCCCGTCCGAGGCGATATAACTCGAAATCCAAGGCGTGCCCTTTTCGTACATCTTCTGAAATACGCCATCGATGCTGCCGGCCTTGCCCGAGCGTCCGCCGTCGGTGATAAAGTCATCATTCTGGTTGAAGAGATAGACATCGCGATACCCCCAGGAGTCCTTCTGGCTCCGTGCCCGGATCCAGACGTCCTCGATATGGCCGTCTTCGGTCGCCGCCGCCAGTAGTGCATCCCAATCAGCCATAACATTCCAGTTGCGCTGCGCAAACAGCTCAAAAGTTTTGTCCATCTGCTCATAGGTCGAGATTAGATTCTCGGTGTTCTCATCATAGATTTTCTGAGCCATAAAACCGTGGTAGGCGAATGCCAGAGCGACAATAAGAACGGCTGCGACAGTGGTCGCAAGGACCTCGAATCGCCTGCTTTTCATCGTCTGCCCTCCTCAGCTCATAGCCTGTTTTTACCAGTACCGTCTTTTTCATTTAGCACCAAGCGACTGATTAGGCCTGGGCGATTCCATAAAAATTAGGGCGTCAAACGATCCATGCGTCTGCAAAAAGCCCGGGCGACAACGGCCCGAGCTCCATGCGACTCCTGCCGAGGAGCCATATTCAGTTTGCCGCGCTAAACCTTGGCGCAAAGCATCCTGTCCCCTTTGCGCCAACGAGCGAACTTATTTACCGGCGGCGCGCAGGGCTACGTAGGCGGCACCGATGATGCCGGCATCGTTGCCGAGCGAAGCGACCTTAATGGGCGTCTCACGCGAGGCGGAAAGCGCGTAGCGCTGGAAGTGCTCGCGGACCTTGTCGAGGTAGACATCGGCCGAAGCGGACGCGCCGCCACCGATCAGGAACATCTCGGGGTCAACCACGTTAGCAATAAGCGCCAGGGCACGGCCGAGATAGTCGGCCATGGTATCGGCAGCTGTCAGCGCGAGCTTGTCACCCTCGCGGCAGGCCTGGAACACGTCCTTGGAATCAGAAGGCCCGGTGAGCTCAATGGGCTCGACGCCAGCTTTCTTGCACTCGGCAAGGTAGTTGCTCACCACGCCGGTGGCGCTGGAATACTGCTCCAGGTGGCCATGGCCACCGCAGCCGCAGGTGCGCTCTTCAGCCGGGTTCAGGCACATGTGGCCAATCTCGCCGCCGGCGCCCACAACGCCCGATACCACGTCGCCGTTAACGATAACGCCGCCGCCCACGCCGGTACCGATGGTGACCATCACGACGTTCTGCACGCCCTTGGCAGAACCGAGCCAGGCCTCGCCCATGGCAGCGGCGTTGGCATCGTTCTCGTACTTAACGACCGCGTCGGGGCAGTGCTTTTGAATGGCGATCCTCAGCTCGGGCAGGTTGATGGCAATGTTGGCCTTGACCTTGGCATCGCCCGATGCCGGGATGGGGCACGGAACGGCCAGGCCAATGCCCGCCACAAAGGCACGCGGAATCCGTGCCTTGGCGACCACCTGGTCGATAGCCTCGGTCACCGCGGCAAAGCCCGCAGCGTCAACGATGGGAGGCGTGGGCACGCTGGCCTTGGCAAGCAGGTTGCCGTCCTCGTCGAACAGGCCCTCCTTAACCGAGGTGCCGCCGACGTCGATGCCGATGTAATACTGCTTAGGTTCCATGGGAGCCCACCTTTCTCGTTTAAACATTGCCTGTATGGTACCGCTCCCAAGGCAAAAACCTACCAAAAAGGGACAGGTTTGTTTTGGCAGGCTTTATCTGGGGAAACGCAGAGTACGAGATTCGGTTCGCTGGCCGCTATATCGGTTCGGTCCCGTCCTCGGACCGATCATTCCTCAACACGACACTACTCAGATGTTTATCATTTAAAACGCTCTGATGTTACAAGCGGGGCGTCTTTTGATTTTATCGTTCTCGAACTTTTCAATAACTCAATAGAGATACTTAGGCGTTGACTATACTTTCTTTTATTCTCAATCAAGTTGGAAAGGAGGTTCCTTGATTCCCAAATACGAGGCGATAGCTGCAGATATCCGTCGAAGCATCGAGGACGGCGCCCTTAAGCCGGGCGATAAGTTACCCACCGTCGTAGAGTTTTGCGAGCTCTATAGCGTTTCTAAGATCACCGTCAAACGTGCGATTGAGCAGATTACCGAGGAGGGCTTGATCACCAGTCGGCGCGGATCGGGCACCTACGTCAAGGACACAGCGGGGCTTCCCGGCCAGGTGTTTTTCCAAGGCAAGAACGACCGCGCCCAAGGCTTTTCGTACGAGCATCGCGGGGAGAAGGTGACCTCGGTGGTCTACGATTTCTCGATCGTCAATCCGCCGGCAGAGGTTGCGACCCAGCTGGGAATGGCCGAAGACGACTTTGCCTATCACATCGTGCGCGTGCGTCAGGCCGACGAGAAGCCCATCGTTATCGAGCACACCTACATGCCCCTCGAGCTGATTCCGGGCCTTAAAAAGAAGGACCTGTACGGATCGCTCTACCGCTTCATCCGCGAGCAATGTGGCCTGAAGATTTCGAGCTTTCACCGTACCATTCGAGCCGTGGCAGCAACCGAGGAAGAAGCCGAGCGTCTGGACACCAAACCTGGCTCTCCCCTGCTCGAGCTCACCCAGATTGGCTTTTTGGACAGCGGCGCCGCCTTTGAGTATTTGGTCTCGCGCAACGTTGGCGACCGCTTTGAGTTGCACAACGTAACGTTGGCATAGGTTTTTGTAGTCACGCGGGCGCTCGTTTTGAGCTGTTTTGTGCAACGCCCGCGCAACATAATGGGGGTATGAACATGTCCGATTTGATTAAACTGACGCCGATCTTCCACGAGAAGATCTGGGGCGGCCGCCAGCTCGAAACCGTATTTGGTTACGATATTCCCGAAGGTCCCATCGGTGAGTGCTGGGCCATCTCGGCCCATCCCAACGGCGACTGCCAGATCGCTGAGGGCCCGTATGCGGGCCACACGCTTTCGTGGCTGTGGGCCGAGCACCGCGAGCTCTTTGGCAATTGCGAGGGCAAGGAGTTCCCGCTGCTCATTAAGATTCTGGACGCCAAGGACGACCTTTCGATCCAGATTCACCCCAACGACGAGTACGCCGCCGAGCACGAGAACGGCAGCCTGGGCAAAACCGAGTGCTGGTATGTGCTGGACTGCGAGCCCGGCGCCACAATCATCGTCGGCCAGCGCGCGCATGACCGCGCCGAGGCCGCACAGATGATCGAGGACGGCCGCTGGAGCGACATGCTCAACGTGTTACCGATTCACAAGGGCGACTTTTTCCAGATTGATTCCGGTACCGTGCACGCCATCAAGACCGGCACGCTCATTTTGGAGACACAGCAGTCGAGCGACGTGACATATCGCCTGTATGACTACGATCGTCCCGGCACCGACGGCAAGCTGCGCCCGCTGCACATTGAGCAGAGCCTCGACTGCATCGACTTTGATGCTCAGGCTCCGACCGACGGCACCGTGACGGCGCCCGAGGTCGACGGCGTAACCGAGCTCGAGTCCAACCCCTGCTACACCGTCGATCGCGTGCGCGTTGACGGCAGCAAGACCCTCGACCAGCGCTGGCCCTTCATGTGCCTGTCGGTCATCGACGGCGAAGGCACCGTCTGTGGCGACCCCGTCCACAAGGGAAGCCACCTGCTGGCTCCGAGCACCGTCAGCTCCATTGACCTCAAAGGCAAGATGGAACTGATCATCTCGCATCTCTAGGTCGCACCAACAACCCAAACGCAACAAGGGGCTCTCCCGTCCATGTACGGGAGAGCCCCTACTCGTATCTATCTATCAGCCCACCCGGCTCTCCAGATCAAAAAGCGAACGGGCAAAGCAACGTTCGCAAGCTGCAGGCCAAAACGCCACAAGGAAGAGGGCGCGCCGGGGGCTTTGGTCGATCGCGAGTTCCGCACGAGCCGGAGAGCACTTAATGTGCTCTCCGTGCGAGCAGGACTGTCCGAGCAGGCGACCAAAGCCCCCGGCACGCCCGGTCAACCTCGCAGTTAGGCATTCAGCTTAACGATCGGCGCGAAGCCCTTCATCAACTTTTTGGTCTGGCCGGTCTTTTCGAATTGGACCTCGATCATGTCTCCAGCGACCGAGATCACGGTACCCGTGCCAAAAGTCTTGTGGCTCACGGTATCGCCCGCGGCAAAGTCCTGCGATGCGCTGGCGCGATCGACCTTGCGCTCCACCGTCGGGGACACTTTGGACGAGGGCTTTTTGGCTCGCGGCGCACCCGAACCAAAGGTCGAGGCAACACGGCCGGCGTCGGGCGAAACCCCACGATGGCGCTCAGTCCCGTAACTGCTGCCGCCAAAGAAATCGTCAAAGCTCGATCCGCCGCGCGAACCGGAACCGCCGGTCGAACGCGTATGCGAACCGAACACCTTGCCGCCATACATATCCGAGCCCATGCCCGAGCCAAAGGTGCCGTGACGGTCGCCGCGCTTCTCCCAGCCCGTGCCCTCAAAACCGGCAGAGCCGATACCGCTAAACTCGATATCCTCAAACGGAATCTCGTTGAGGAAGCGCGAGCGCGGGTTGGCAGAGGTCGAACCGTAGGTGCGACGCGTGGCCGCATAGGTCAAGAACAGTCGCTTACGGGCGCGTGTGATAGCGACGTAGGCCAGGCGACGCTCCTCCTCGAGCTTGCCCGGATCATCGCTGCCGCCAAAGTCGTGCACGTGCGGGAAGATGCCCTCCTCCATGCCGGCCACGAACACCGCCGGGAACTCCAGGCCCTTAGCGGAGTGGATGGTCATCATGGTGATGGCATGCGTCTCGCCGGCCAGGGAATCCAAGTCGGAGCGCAGGGCCAGCCACTCCATGAGTGCCGGCAGCGCCTTACAGGTGAGCGGACCGTAGGTGCGCTCGATCTCGTCGGCATGCACGGCACCCGCCGGCATCTCCGTCGGCGCGGCATACGCGTTGCCCGCGATGGCGGCGGCCAGGGCATCCTGCGGCGAGAGCGCCGGAGCGGCCAAGCTATCGAGCGGATTGGAACCTGCGGCATCGCGCGCGCCGACGAGTGCCTCAAACGAGGATGCCGGGGCAGACGGCCCCGGTTCGGGCGCAGGTGCGCTCACCACGACGGGCTCGGACTCGGTGCCGGCAGGCACGTCGGCAACACCAGCCGCGCGCAGCTCTTCCAAGCTCTCGAGCGTACCCTCGATATCCTCGTGCGTCTCTTCAAATTCGGCAGCAACGCCCAAGAATTCCTGAATGTTCTCGGCGCGGCTCTCGGACTCCATGGTGCCCTCGGCGCGGAATGCCTGCAGCAGGCCCGTCTTGTCGACAATCATCTCGACGACGTCCTTCAGCTCGCCGTCCATGCGGCGACCTTCGCGCACCAGCGACACAAAGCTCGACAGGCCGTTGCGGACCTTGGCGCTAAACATGCCGGTCTCGGCGCACGCGATCTCGCAGGCCTGGAAGAACGAGCAACGGTTGTCGCGCGCCAGCTGCTCAATCTTTTGGATCGAGGTGGAGCCGATACCGCGGCGCGGCGTATTGATGACGCGCTTGACGCTCATCTCGTCGGCCGGGTTCACGATCATCTTGAGGTAGGCCATGACGTCGCGGATCTCGGCACGGTCGAAGAATCGCGTGCCGCCCACGATCTTGTAGGGCACGCCCGCGCGCAGGAACATATCTTCAAGAATGCGCGACTGGGCGTTGGTGCGGTAGAACACGGCGATGTCGTCGTAGCTCGTACCCTTGGCATGCAGCTTTTCGATCTCGCCGGCAATCCAGCGGCCCTCGTCGCGCTCGTCGCTCGCCTGGAATGCCTGGATCTTCTCGCCGTCGCCCTCGGCCGTAAACAGGCGCTTGTCCTTGCGCTGCGAGTTGTGGCGCACCACGGCGTTGGCGGCGCTCAGGATATGGCCCGTAGAGCGATAGTTCTGCTCCAGCTTGACGGTCTTGCAGCCTTTAAAGTCCTTCTCAAAGTCCAGGATATTGGTGATGTCGGCGCCACGCCAGCTGTAAATGGACTGGTCATCGTCGCCCACGACCATGAGGTTTTGGTACTTGGCGGCCAGCAGGTTGGCGATCTCGTACTGGACGTGGTTGGTGTCCTGATACTCGTCGACGCTAATGTAGCGGAAGCGCTCCTGGTACTTGTCGAGCACCTCGGGGCGGGTGCGCAGCAGCTCGAGCGCACGCACGAGCAGGTCATCAAAGTCCATCGCGTTGGCGGCGCGCAGGCGGCGCTCCAGCTCTAGGTAGACCTGCGCGGCCTTTTTGTCGTTGGGGCTGTCGGCGGATTTGAGCATGTCCTCGGGCCCGATCATGGCGTTTTTAACCGAGCTGATCTTGCTGCGGATCATGTTGATGGGGAACTGCTTTTGCTCGATGCCGAGCGCCTGCATAATGTCGCGCACCATGCGCTTTGAGTCATCGTCGTCGTAGATGGTGAACTGACCGGTGTAGCCCAGCAGGTCGGCGTCCTCGCGCAGCATGCGCACGCACATGGCGTGGAAGGTGCACACCCACATGCCGCGGGTGCCACTGGGAATGAGCGCTGCCAGACGCTCGCGCATCTCGGCCGCGGCCTTGTTGGTAAACGTGATGGCCAGAACCTGCCAGGGCTTAACGCCCAGGTCGCCAAGCATATGCGCGATGCGGAAGGTCAGGACGCGGGTCTTGCCCGAGCCGGCGCCGGCAAGGACCAGCAGCGGGCCCTCGGTGGTCAGGACTGCCTCGCGCTGGGCGGGGTTCAGACTATCGATATCGACGAGCGGCTTGGCGGGTTTGGGCGCCGGAGCCGGGGCGTCGTAGATGTCGAGCGGAACGAGCTCGGGTTCCGGCGCGGCGGGGGCGGTGTACGCATCGAGCGGCACGGGTTCCGGCGCGGGCGGCACGGGTACCGCGGCGTTCTTTTCCCAGGGCAAGGGCTGGGTCATGGGCGACTCCTCATCTGACGGACGGCGCGCCTGCGGGCAGCGCCATAGTTTGAGCCGTACCAGTATACCGAGCCGCGCGGACACCGACGCAAATCACACCGCGACTCCGTGCGCCGCCGCCAAACCCGCCCCAGCGGATTTGGCGCAATGGGATCAGGTTACTTTGCACCAATCTATTGACAATCACGAAACCGCCGATGTCATGGCAACGGCAGCGAGCGGCGGCCAGAGCGAACAAATTGGCATGAAAAGAGGGCGGCATAGACCTTTTGGTCATGCCGCCCTCTTTGAATGACAAGTTGTCGCTCTGGCCGCCGCGCAGCGTCGACTAAGTTAGAGGCCGAGCATCGGCTCCAGAACAAAGAAGTATGCGAGCACTACGATGCCCAGGATGATGCGGTAAACACCGAAGCACTTAAAGTCGTGACGGCGGACGAAGCCCATGAGCCACTTGATGGCGATGAGCGAAACCACAAAGGCCACAACGCAGCCCACGCCCAAGATAGCGACCTCGTTGGCGCCGAACGTGCCGCCCTTGATGAAGTACTTGACCAGCTTGAGCGCACTCGCGCCAAACATGACAGGGATGGCCAGGAAGAACGTAAACTTGGACGCCACCGAACGCGTGCAGCCCAAAAGCAGGCCACCGATGATGGTGGAGCCGGAGCGCGATGTGCCCGGAATCAGCGAAAGCACCTGGAAGCAACCGATACCCAGCGCGGTCTTCCAGCTCAGATCCTCGAGCGTAGTGATGGAGCCAAAGTCCAGGCTATCGTCATCGTCCTCATCCTCAGCGGTAGCCGCGGCGGGCGCCGCAAAGTGCGCGCCGGCGGGGCGTCCGCCCGCCACCACAGCACGCGAACCAAACGAACCGGCAACGGCCATTTCCTCGCGCTTGCTCGCGCGCCAGTTCTCAATCACGATAAACAGCACGCCGTACACAATGAGCGCCAGCGCCACGACGGGAGCATTGTAGAAATGCTCCTCCATCCAGTCGTTGAGCGGCAGACCGATCGCCGCAGCGGGAATGCAGCCGAGCACAATCTTGCCCCACAGCACCCAAGTGTCGCGACGGCCCTCCTTGCCCTTGCTGGGAGAAAACGGGTTAAGGTCGTAGAAGAACAGAACGCAGACGGCCAGAATGGCGCCGAGCTGAATCACGACTAGGAACATATTCCAGAACGTCTCGCTCACGTTCATCTTGACGAACTCGTCCACCAAGATCATGTGACCCGTCGACGAAACGGGCAGCCATTCGGTGATGCCCTCGACCAGGCCCATGAAGGCAGATTTTAGAAGCTCAATGATATCCAAAGGGACCCCCTCATTAGACACCCGCCGGTAGATGTTCTGCGGACGATGCGGGCGAGGTCCCATTATCAACCGTTGGCGGTGCGACCGCGCCTGCCCTTACCAAAAAACTCGCCCGTTCACAGAATTGCGAGCGGTCAAACCGAAATCCTTGGGTATAACTGCAACAAGATAAAGTGTCCGGCGGCCAACGCGCCCGCGCCCGCCCGACGCACGAGCCCCACGCCCGTGCGATAGACCAAGGAGGAAACCATGAACGAGGGCTACACCAAGGTATTTGTTTCACTCGACGGTACTGAGCAGCAGGATTTTGTGCTCGCACGCGCCATCAAGGTCGCCGCGAACAACGGCGCTAAGCTGATTATCGGCCACGTCATCGACTCCACCGCGCTCGAGAGCGCCGGTTCCTATCCGGTCGACCTGGTCAACGGCTTGGAGGAGGCCTTTAACAACTCCATCGCCAAGCAGCTCGAGGAGGCCAAGGCCAATCCCGACATTCCCGAGGTCGAGGTCATGATTCGTACCGGCCGCATTCGTGAGACGCTTAAGGATGAGATGCTCGACGTGGTCAAGCCCGATCTGGTACTCTGCGGCGCCCGCGGCCTGTCCTCAATTAAGTACGCGCTTCTGGGCTCGATTTCGACGTTCCTGCTGCGCAATACGAACTGCGACATTTTGGTCGTGAAGTAGGTTCCTTCCCGCCGGCGCAAGGCCTGCGGGGTTATCACGCCGACGTCCTCGCCGCTTCGCGGCTGCGGGATGTCGGCTTAGATAACCCCTCCCGGCCTTGCGCCTTCGTCACCGTACTTCAGCGAGTTGGCTGATAAGAAAGATGGCGTGCCGCCCCGGTTGGGGCGGCACGCTTTTGTTTGGGGCGGCGCTTTTTTGTTATAAGGCGATCCTGCTTAGACGAGCTTGCACTTCTGGAATGATCTTCTCGAACATTACCTCCGCCTCGGAAAAACCCTCTTCTTTGAGACCGCGCGCGGCATCTCTTAGCGCGTCTGGAACCTCATTGCAGGTATCAGCAATCATTCCGGCAACAATTCCCCCGGGCAAACCCGCCCCAATCATTTGGCTCATCACCGACCCGCGCGTTACGTCGTCAATCTTGCGGCTCCCACCAAACGAGACGCCCATCTCACGAACGAGGCTGGGATAAACCGTTGTACACAGCACGTCGTAGAGCGGCGCCAACCTCACCTGCTTCCAACTTTCGTCCCATACGAGCGACCAATTCTTTAGATGGTTATCGCAGTTACCTACGGCATAGTCGAACAGCTGGTTATAGCCGACAAGGAACCTGTCCTCCATTTGATTCGTCGACGCCCTTCGCACCGCATCGACGATAAGCCCCAGGTAATTGACGCCCGTCGGCTCATATTTAAGCTCACGCGAGATGCCCTTGGCCTGACAAACATCTTCCTGGTGCAAACGGTATGGGATTGGCAATCCGTCAACCGAGCATCCAGCATCAGGCGTTACTCGGTCAAATCGCCTCACGGCGATAATTGGCTCGGCATCCTCAACTCGGATAAGAAAACACTCTTCAGCCGACAGGTCCATCAGAGAGGCGGCTCTCACGCACATCGCTTCACACACAGTCTCGCCCGGGAACGTTTTCGACCCCGCTTTGAGAATGTGCGTAGATGGGGCCGCTCCATGAGGCAGGTACCATCCGTCACATGGGTCATCGCCCGTATGGTAGAGACCGACCTTCGCCTGAGCACCTGCAAGGGAAATTCGACTCTCTAGCGCTAAATCAAAAGCAACCTCCGCCGGCGCGTATGCCAGCCCGCTTAGCTGTCCCGCACCTATCTCTTCATAGCCCATTTCGAGACTTTCGGCCGAAGGCTCACGCGTCAAAACCAGAGCGCCGACAGGTTCATCGCGGACCAAATCGAGCACCTTAAAGTAATCTCCGCGTTCCGCTCGCGCCCTTTTCTCAAGGTCCCTGTTGAGCTGCCCCTCCGGAATGATGCCGGAGAAAAAGGAACCCGTTGCGTCCGGACTAAATGTCTCGGCCGACAACGGCAGCGAGGTCGAAATCGGGGCCGCATCACCGCTCTGGAGATATTTGGGGCTATAGGTGAATATCGGAAGCCCCGCGTTTTCCTCCAATATGCCAACCAGCTGGTAAGACCCATTAAACTCACGGTGAACGAACAGCGTGCCATCCATTATTTCCCCCTCACCTTCAGAATAAAATCAATATCCACGATGGAGGCGTAATCGAAAATGACACCAATTTCGACCGTTGTCCGCCCCCGCTCGATATCACCAATCACACGAAGGCTGCGACCCGTCATAGTCGCGATATCGCGCTGAGTCAAGCCGAGCTCACGCCTTCTGAGCCTGAGGGCTTTTCCCATCTCGGCGGGATCGAAAACCATGCGCTCCGAGAAAGCGACTTCCGACGGTTTGAGCTTGATGCGCCCATCCAGCTTTTTAATCGTTGTCACCGTTCTCATGATGCCTCCAGCTATATTCCCATTCGTGAACATAGTATAAACCGTGGAACTATGTTCATGTACGGGAATATAGTGTTTGCTACATTAGCAATGTTCCAGTTCAGGAATATAGCTACCGAAAAGCCTGATATTTTCTTAGATGGGAAGATCCTGAACGGCTACGTCATACGGGCTGGCTACTCAAAGTATTGGAACTTGTTCGTTGAAAAAGCGAATGTAACGACGAAGCCTTCGCCGAGCTCGGATGCCGCGGTGACGTCGATGCCCATCTTGGAGCACAGACGTGCCACCAGGTAGAGGCCGATGCCCGTTGCGCGCTTGGTGGTGCGGCCGTTGTCGCCGGTAAAGCCCTTCTCGAACACGCGCGGCAGGTCGGCCGCGCTCACGCCGCAGCCGTTGTCCGCGACGGTGAGCTCGATGCGTTCGCTCGCCAGGCCCTCGTCCAGCAACGCTCCCGAAAACACGATCTTCGCGCCGTCATCACGCGCATATTTAATGCTGTTCTGAATGAGCTGGCCCAGAATAAACTCGAGCCACTTCTCGTCGGTAAACACCTCAAAGTCGAGGTTCTCGCACACCGGCGCCACGTGTGCCGCAATGAGCTCGCGCGCGTTGGCTTTAATCGCGCCCGTCACCAAGGTCTTGAGATCCCAGCGGCGAATCAGGTAGTCGCGCTCCACGACTTCCGAGCGCGCGTAGTACAGCGCCTGGTCGATATAGCGCTCCACGCGAGCCAACTCACGGCCCAGGTCATCCACGCGCGACAGGCCGTCTTCGCTGCCGTCCAGGTTTTCCAAAATCAGGTGAGCCGCCGCCAGAGGCAGCTTGGCCTCGTGGACCCAACTCTCGATATAGTCGCGATAGTCATCGGTCTGACGCCGGCCTTCGGCAACCTCGTCGCAGGCAGCTTTGCCCACCCGGCGCAAGACCTCGTACTCGAGCTCGCCCTCGGCATAGGTCGGACATTGCACCATCTCCTGCACCCATGCGGGACTCTCGAGCTCCTCTGCCGCGCGCTCCAACTGACGCAGAAAACGGCGACGGCGAGCGTACTCGATCACGATGCCGAGCATACCAAAGATAAAGGACACGCCGACCGCCACGACCACGATAGAAACGGGTGCGCCGGCGACCGTCAGCACAAAGCAGCTCAGCAGCACGCCGCAGGTCCACACGGCGACGGGAAGCAGCGCATCTTTAAAGAACTTGCCAAACGACATAGCCGGCCCCTAGACCGAATAGCCTTGGCCGCGGTGCGTCGTCAAATACCCCTTGATCCCGATTTTTTCGAGCGTGGTGCGCAGGCGGTTGATGTTGACGGTAAGCGTGTTGTCGTCTACGAAGGCGTCGGAGTCCCACAAGTCCTGCATGATGGCCGAGCGCGAAACGATCTTGCCCGCACGGCCCAGAAGCAGCGAGAGGATACGCAGCTCGTTTTTGGTGAGCTCGGTACTAGTGCCGGTTTGCGTATTGGTGACCATGGAGCGGGCGAGGTCAAGCTCCAGTCCCTTGTGGACGAGCGTGCTGCGCTCGCCTGCCGCCGAGGTGCGACGCAGCAAGGCATTGATGCGCGCCACGAGCACACGGGCGCTGTAAGGCTTGGGAACAAAGTCATCCGCGCCGAGCGTCATGGCCATGACCTCGTCGATCTCGGTCGTGCGCGACGTGAGGACGATGATGGGGACCTCGGATTCGCGGCGAACCTCGTGGCAGATGTGCTGGCCATCTTTGACAGGAAGCGTGAGGTCGAGCAGCACCAGGTCGGGCGCGGCGGCGAGAATATCGCGCGAGACATGCTCAAACGATTCGCAGGCCTCAACCTCAAAACCGGCGCGGGCAAGGATATCGGCAAGCTCGCGACGAATGGGATCGTCGTCCTCAACGACATAGATCAGCGCCATGTGTCCTCCCATTTCACGTAACTTGCACCTTTCACACCATTATGCCCACGGCGTCGCAGAGATACGACCCCGTGGGCACCTAATGTGACAAAAGTGTTCGGCAGTCTTAAGAGAAAATAGGGGCCGACCGGTCCTAAACCGATCGGCCCCATCACTTCGACCTCGATCCTCTACTCGAGCGTACGCATGTACGCAGAGATAGCATCCAGGCCTTTCCGCAAGTCGTCGGTGTTATCGGAGTATGCATAGCCGATGCGCATGCTCTTGGGCTCCTCGAAGCAATCGCCCGGGGTGACGAGCGCGCCGGACTTCTTAATCATGTCGATGCAGAACGTCCTGGAGTCGATGTCGTAGTCGTAATACACAAGTGCGGTGGTACCCGCCTCGGGCTTGACGAACGACAGGTGCGGCTCGCTCTCGACCCACTTCTCCAGAACAGCAAGGTTCTGACGGACGATGCGACGGCTGCGCTCAAGGATCACGGAAGCGTTGCCCAGAATCAGCTCCGCCACCGACTCGCTGAATATGCCGGCGGAAATCAGGTTGTAGTCGCGATGCGAGAGCAGCGCGCGACGGAGCTCCGGGCTCTTGGTGACCGCCCAGCCCAGACGCAGACCGGCGAACGACCAGACCTTGGACATGGATGCGGTGACGACGGCCTTGTCGTACAGGTCGATCACGGACTCGCAGTACTCATCCGTCTGAGTAAGCAGACGGTAGACCTCGTCGCAGAGCAGCCGCGCGTCGTGTTTGCGCGCGACCTCGACAATCGCCTTGAGCGTATCGGTGTCGAGCAGGGCGCCCGTGGGGTTGTCCGGGTTATTGATGCAGATGAGCTTGGTATCGTCGGTCACCAGGGCATCGAGCGCGTCGACATCGACGTGGTAGCCGTTCTTGCGATCGAGCTGAAGGATATCGACCTTCGCACCGCACATCTCGGGGATCGAGTAAAGCTGCTGGTAGGTGGGCTTGACGGAGACTACGTGATCGCCCGGTTCGACGAGCGTGGAAATAACCAGGGAGTTGGCACCGGTCGCGCCATGCGTGGGCACGATATGCCCGGGCTCGACCGTCTTGTAGAGACGCGCGACCCCCTCGAGGAAGCCGGGCTGCCCCTCGATGTCTCCGTAGGTGAATCGGCGCGAGCACAGGCTATCGAGCCACGCCTTCTTGTCGGTGTTCGTAAGCTCGAATAGCTGGTCGAGCGTGAGGGAGTAGACGCACGTCTCCGCAACGTTGTAGGTGCACTTGGTCTCCCACTCGTTCATCCACTGCTCGACGGCGAAATCCTTGATCTGCATTGTCGTTTCCTTTCCTTGACTTTCTTACAGTTCCACCACGGTGCCCAGCCCCGCCTCGACGGCGCGGTCGTAGGCGATTTTCGATGCCGAAAGGTCCTGAACGGCGATGCCCGACGTATCGAACACCGTCACCTGTTCGTCATCCGAACGCCCCGTAGCCGCGCCGGCGATGACTTCGCCGAGCTCCGCTTTGATGTCCTCGGGCGTGATGGCGCCCTCGACAACCGGAATCTCCAGCTCACCGGACGCGACCGATTGCTCGCGGTCGTCGACGTAAACAGCGGCATGGGCGACAAGTGCCGAGGCGAGCTCCTGCTTGCCAGGCATGTCGGCACCGACGCAGGAAATATGCGTACCGGGGCGCACCCATGCATCGGGGATGATGGGCTTGGTCGCCGGCGTGATCGTCACGATGATGTCGGCCTCTGCCGCGGCACCTTGGCCGTCGGCCGTCGCCTCGATGGAATAGGTGGATGCCTCGCGAGCATGCTCGCAAGCGCCCAAGATATGGGCGACCTCGTCTCGCATACGCTCGACGCGGGCCTCGGGCGCGGCATCGGAAACCGGCTCCCACACCTTGACCTCACTCACCTTGGGACAGGCGGCGAGCACGCCCGCCACCATATAGGTGCTCATGTGGCCGGCACCCCCAACAAGCAGTTTGGACGCATCCGGCCGAGCCAGCCACTTGGCACCGAGCGCAGCGGCGGCACCGGTGCGAAGCCCGGTGACGGCAGAGGCATTGAGCAGCGCCAACGGCTCGCCCGTCGCGTTGTCGCACAGCAGCGTGGTGCCAAAGATCTCGGGCAGCCCCTTTTTGGGATTCTGAGAGAACCAAGCAGTGAGCTTGAGACCGAAGAGGCCGCTTCCCGCCAACTCGCCCGAGCGGATATCCATATCGGCCACGCCGGGCTCGAACTGCTCATATACCATCGGCCACGCAACACCCTTGCCCGTTGCCTTCTGGCGATACGCCTCCTCCACGGCAGCGATTGCATCCTCGATTGTCAGCACCTTGGAAACTTCCTCGGCCGATAGCACCACCATCTGCCCCATCATCGCTCCTCTCAGCGAAAGCTTTACGTTGCCTCACTGTACGGTTTAGTAACGATGCCGCCAAGGATCATTTCTTGTTGGAATCTACAACGATTCTCAATCTGATTTTTCGTTCTATCAGCAGGTATCTGAGCTATTTGTCGCATCAACAGCATACGGATGTGCGATTATCCTATTTATACCGGTACTTGTTGTAGCTATTTACAAGGTGATGCTGATGCTATACACCATCTCGGACTTCTCACGGGAATATGAGGGGTCGGTCCGTCTAATCGCCGGCAGCGATGGCGTCTCACGCGCCGTCTCCGGCGTCGGGATTCTCGATTATGAACTCATGCCCGGCCTCAAGAACAAGTATCAGCGCGTCAACTTCAGCCCAGACGAGATCGTTCTCAGCACCTTCCTCTATGCGAAGGACGACCCATACCTCATCACTGAAGCCGTGAAATACCTCGTCGCCAAGGGGACGAGCGGTCTCATCATCAAAAACGTCCTGCACATCCCGATTCCCGACCAAGCCATCCGCTACGCCAACGCGCGGCACTACCCGGTCTTTCTCACAACCGACGACTCACTGTTCTTTGACAGCGTCATCTATGAGGTCAAACGGCATATCGAGCAGCTCGCGTCCATCGACTTCGCACAGCGCGAGATCGATGCCCTGAGGACAGACGTATCGCCCGAGTCCGTCTGCCGACGCATCCGAGGCCTCAACCCGTCATTTCTGGACGAAGCGGTCGCCCTGTTCGCATCGTTTGCAGAGCCCCTCGACCCGCGTACGTTTTTGCAAATCGAACGTCTCTGTGCAAAATCGACCCTCGCCGGATGCCACAACATGCTGGCACCCTATGACGGAGGTTTGCTATTCGTAGCGACAAGCGACTCGGAGCAGACGCTCGATGTGGAGCGAATCGTGCAGGCGCTCATGGAGCTCATCGAGGCTAGCGGTATCGATGGCGGAGCGGAAGGGCTCGGCATCAGCGATATTCTGTTTGGAGACGAGGCGGTGGCGCAGGCGATTTCGCAGGCGATTTACGCGCAGCGCCTATCTTGTCAACGAGCCGAGGGTCCCGTGCGCTATACGCAGCTCGGCATCCTGAGAACCGTGATGCCTTTTGCGGAAACCCCGGAGATGCGATCGTTCTCGGAGGCGATTCTCTCGCCGATACGCGAGCACGACAGCGAGCATGGCAGCGAACTGGAATCCACACTCGCCGCATTCATCGAGAACGACCGACGTATCGAGCAGACCGCCAAGCAGACTGGCCAGCACCCGAACACGATTCGATATCGCCTCGATAAGGTGACAGCCCTCACCGGACTGAGCTACAAATGCGCCCCGGAGATGGAGCAGCTGTCGCTCGCCTACGCCATCGAACGCGCTCGCTCGCTTCAGTAAGCCCACCCCGCCTTGAGGTTAGGAGCGGCGGGCACGGAGCTTTTCGTAGCCGTCGGCAAAGAAGGCGACCGTGGCGGCGTCGGCCTCGGCGGCCTCCGTCTCGGTTGCGGGGACAACGCCGTGCTCGTCGCTCACCAGGAACAGCGCGCCCTTGAGCTGTGCGGGAATATCTACGCGCGTGACCGGGATGCCCTTGGTCTGGGCCAGTTGTTCGATGAGCGTCGCCGTGCCGCACAGGCACTCGTCTGCCGGCGCCACAAAGGCAAGCTCACCGTCGTTGACGGCAGCGAGCAGCTCGGGCGCCACGCCGGTCTCGTCGGCCTCGGAGCGAGCCTCGGCAGAACGGGCACGCAGCGCCTTGGCCGACGTGTCGGCCAGCGGCTCGTACTCCCCCACCGTCATGGCGGCGTTGCCGTTAACGTCGATCACCAGCATGAGCACACCGTCGCGGGCGGTGTAGTCGCCCTCGGCAAGCGACCACTCAACGTGCTGCTTGGCCCAGCTGAGCATGTTGTGGGTAAGCGGCTCGCCCTGCACCAGGCGCTCGGACAGTGCGCGAATGTGGCGGTTGAGCATGGGCACCTTTTTGTTGGACATGCGCCAACGGCAGATGAGCGCGGGCTTATCGAGCGTGAACTTCTCGACCGCCTCCTGATTGGCGCAAAAGTCCTCGTACGCACGCTGATCCTCGGCATTGCCAAACAGCTCGGCATCATCAATCTGGGGCATGGTTGTACCTTTCGTGTTAGTCATTCCGTCCTCTTATACCAAAAAGACGGCCCTCCAAACGGAGCAGCCGTCTTTTGCAGAGATTATTTTGTCCCAGGGCAAAACTTAGTGCCTAAAGTGGCGAGCGCCCGTAAACACCATTGCGATGCCATGCTCGTTGCAGGCCTGGATGCTCTCGTCGTCGCGCTTGGAGCCGCCGGGCTGAATGATGCAGGTCACACCATGCTCGGCAAGCACGTCGACGTTGTCGCGGAACGGGAAGAATGCGTCGCTTGCGCAGGCAAAGCCGCCCTTCTCCACGCCCTCGCGCTCGCAGAAGTCCTCGGCACGCTCGCAGGCCAGCAGCGCAGAGTCAACGCGGTTGGGCTGACCCGGACCCATGCCAATGCCGGCCTTGCCCTTGGAGACCAGGATGGCGTTGGACTTAACGCCCTTGCAGACCTTCCAGGCAAACTCGAGCTCGGCCATCTCGGCGTCGGTGGGCTTGCGGTCGGTGGGGAACGTAAAGGTCGCGGGATCCTCGGTCACGTGGTCGACTTCCTGCACCAGCATGCCGCCGTCGACGGAGCGCAGCTCCACCTGGGCGCCGTGGTCCACGCCGCCGGTAGCCAGCACGCGCAGGTTGGGGCGCTTAGCCATGCGCTCGAGCGCCTCATCGGTGTAGCTCGGGGCGATGATGACCTCGACGAACTGCTTGTTCTGATCGGCGAAGTGCTCAACCAGATCAAAGGGAACCTCGCGGTTGCAGGCGATGATGCCGCCGAAGGCGCTCTTGGGATCGCAGGCGAAGGCGCGGTCGTAGGCGGTCGTGATGTCCTCGGCAACGGCAGAACCGCAGGGATTCTGGTGCTTGAGGATCACGCAGGCCGGCTCGTCGAACTCGCGGACCAGGTTCCAGGCGGCGTCGGCATCCAGATAGTTGTTGTAGCTGAGCGGCTTGCCCTGGATCTGCTCGGAGCCCACGAGCGGGAACTGCGAGCTCGCGGTGTTCTCGCAGCCCTCGGCAAAGCGGTAGACCGTAGCCTTCTGCTGAGGATTCTCGCCATAGCGCAGGTCGTCGACCTTCTCCAGCGAGATCTCGAGCTTGGCAGAGGTGTCCGCCACGTCGCTTGCCTGGGCGGCAAGCCAACGGGAGATGGCCGTGTCGTAGGCGGCGGTGGTCTGGTAGACCTTCACCTGCAGGCGGCGACGGGTGGAAAGCGTGGTGCAGCCACCGGTCTCGCGCATCTCGGCCAGGACGGCATCATAGTCGGCCGGGTCGGAAATGACGGTAACGCTCGCGGCGTTCTTAGCGGCAGAGCGCAGCATGGAGGGGCCACCGATATCGATGTGCTCGATGGCATCCGCGAAGGTGACCTCGGGGTTGGCGACGGTCTTCTCGAACTCGTACAGGTTGACGACGACCAGGTCAATCAGCTTAATGCCGTGCTGAGCGGCCTCCTGCATGTGCTGCTCGGAATCGCGACGGGCAAGCAGTGCGCCGTGAACCTTGGGGTGCAGCGTCTTGACGCGGCCGTCCATCATCTCGGGATAGCCCGTGAACTCCTCGATGGGGGTTACGGGAACGCCCGCGTCCTCGATGGCACGAGCCGTACCGCCCGTAGAGATGATCTCGACGCCAAAGTCGTCAACCAGCGTCCGTGCGAAATCGACGACGCCCGTCTTATCGGTAACCGAGATCAACGCGCGTGCGATCTTCACATCAGATCCCATGCAGTCCTCCTGTCTGGTACGCCGCCGTGCTCTGTGAGTCGGTGATACGTCGATCTGCAGCGCTCGCGCAGCGGCATTGAAAATACTGATTCAATGTAGCGCATCGAGCGCGACGATGCACCCCGCAACGCACGGCTGTGCAGAAAAAGCTTCGAGCGGGGGTTGCAGGAGCGCCACTGGGCACGGTGAGTTCATGGAACACAGGGGCACCATAATTAGATGCCAATGGCGTGGTAGAACTGTGCTCGATATGCATCCGCAATAGAAAGAGGCACCATGGTCTCGCGGGTTCTCTACCGACCGTTTGATACCGAAGATTTCGACGCCATCGCGCTGATCCTGCAGCAGCTTTGGCACAACAACTCGGATAACGATGAGTACAACCGCCTCGAAGCCGCGTGCGATCTTGCCTACTGCCTTTCTTCCTCGACGTTTTCGCAGGTCGCAGTTATAGATGGCGAGGCGCGCGGCATTGCGCTTGCGCGTGCAGGACAGAGCTCCGGCACCGCCGTCAGGGAACATTGGATGGATACCGAACGCGCGTTGCTGTCGCAGATGCGCGAGCTGGAGCCCGAAGCTTGCGCCGAGTACCTCTCGTTTGTGCGCACAACCATCCGAACCAACAACCGCCTGCTCGAGAAAAGTCCACTGCCGCATGACAACGAGGTCACACTGCTTGCCGTGGATCGCGATGTCCACGGCCTGGGCGTTGGCACGGTTCTGCTCGACGCCGCTATCTCGCATCTGTCCTCGTGCGGGGCGACCAGCGCACACCTGTACACCGATTCCAACTGCTCGTGGAAGTTCTACGAGCTGCACGGCTTTAAGCGCACGGCCACGCACCGCGCCAACCGCGAGGAACGCCGCCACGCCATGCCGCGCGAAAGCTTCCTCTACGAACTCGACCTAACCGTCTAGGCTCAGCAGCCATACCTAGTCGTTGGGGACGTTCTTAAATGGCTAGTCGCTGGGGACGGTCTTCGTAGGTAGCGCATAAAAAGGGGATGGGCTTTCCCCGACGGCTGTCGAGAAAAGCCCATCCCATAGCTTACGACCGTTAGAACGTTCCGCCGCCGCCTCCGCCGACGCCACCACCGCCGCCGCCCGAGAAGCCGCCGCCTCCGCCGCCGCCCGAGCTATCGGAACTCGAAGCCAGCTCACGGATGCTCTCGTGATACACGCCGTCGAACGAATCCATCGGCGACTCGTTGCCGTAATGATGGTAGTACCACCAGTAGCAGGGGTAATTGTCGTAGAAACCGTCGGCCTCGCGCACCTCGGGAGGCACCGCCTCGGCAAGCTGACGCAGGACTTCCTTCGAAACGCCCAGCGCCACACCCATCACCAGCAGCTTGTTCCACAGCACCAAATCGCCCGGGACGGCTTCCTTTAGGCGCGTGAAGTCCTCGAGCCAATGCTTGAGCGCCTTGCAGCGGGCCGCTACCTCGGCACCTTCCGGCGTAAAGCGGCGGAAGGTAAGGCCCACGCCAATACCCACCAGCACAATCGGCACCGAGATAACCGCGGCGATAATGTTCGCCTGTGCGCCGTCGGTAAAGAAAATGGATCCCATGGGAACAAAGGCGATCAGAATACCAAGAACCAGGCAAAACACCATTGCGACGATGCCGTCCGAGGCAACGTACTCGCTATCGGCCAGCTTGCCCTTAACGGTGTTCTGATAGTCCTCGAGCTTGTCGCCCACGGGCGTAGTGTGCTGTTTAACGTAGTGCTGCAGCTCGTCAAACGTGCGCGAACGGTCACCGTTTTCGTCGGGCTTAACGCCGGCAAAGAAAACCTTGAGCACCATGTGGTCAATGCCCTTGGCCGACTTCCAGCCCGCATCACTCACCGTCACGCGATATGTCTGCTCTTCTTTTTCACGCCCCAACAGACCCTTCTTGGCCTTGGTCACGGTCGCCTGCCCCAGCTTGATCACACGGTCGTCAGTAAGCTTCATGAGCGTGGCGATATATGCCTGATCGGGCACCTCGTTCCAGCTCATGAGGGCCGAAAGCACGGCGGGATGGTCGGCCGAAGGCACATCGCGGAAATATTCGTCCTGGAAAAGCGGCTTGGGCTTGCGGCGGCGCAGCTTGAGCACAACGATTGTGCCGGTAAAGGCCACCGCCGCGACAACACTTAGTACGGCAAGTACATTGGCAATCATGCGAGCGTGAGCGCGGCGGGCGTTAGCTTCGTCGGCCCACGCCTTCTCTTCGTTCAGGATCGTTGACATGCGCTCCTCGCTCGAGGCGGAAAGCCATGGCACCCAGTCGCTGGGGAAGGCGATGCGCGCCTCGGCGAATTCGCCCTGATGCACGCAGGGAATGGTATAGGTGACCATGGGCTCGTCCTCATCGAGTGACACGTCGCCCGTCAGCGGACCGTGGCCCCATGCGCGGAAGTTATCGCCCTTGACGGCCGCCGTCCCGGCAGCGGCATTTGCGAAGTACACTTCCATCTCGACATCGTCGGAATCCGCGGACCAGCCGTCACCTACAAATTTCCAGTAGAGCTCAGCGGTATCGGCCCAGTTCATGACCGCACCGGTCATGGTGTAGCTCACGTAATAGATCACGCTATCGCCGCTCTCGTGGGGGCTGAAAACCTTGATCTTTACGCCGCCGTCGGACTGCTCAACCGTATAGACGCCGCTGTCGCCTTTGTTTGCATAGTCGACCCTGTTAAACGCGGCATCGTCTTCCTCGACGCTCAGCACGTCGACACCCGCCGCGCCGCCCTGCTGGTTGGTGCCCGCATCGATCTCCCAAAACACGCCGTTGATGTCGTCATCGAAATCGAACTGGCGTCCCTCGACAACGGTCAACGAGCCATCGGCCTCGACCGTGGCGCCGATGTAGGTTTGGCTCATGGAGTAACCGTCGGCGTGCGCGGCGACAGGCAGCAGCAGCAACGCAAGCGCGACGAGCGCGCAGACAGAAGCAAATCGCGCGAATAGGCGGCGCTGCCGACAGGTCTTGGCAACGGGGGCGTTCATAGGCACATCCTTTGTCTGTGATACCAACAGCGCCATTGTCCCACGTTTACGGGCACACATGACGAATATCTAGGCGACCGGAGCGCCAAATGGGACAAAAGTCCCACCCGAGCCTGGCACTTAGGGACGTTCCTTATCTGCCGGCAGTTTGGGACACTCCTTGGCATGGCCTGCACCAACGATAGATATCACTTCACAGCTCCGTCACAGGTGTAGCGGCTTTGTGTGGGCGCGGCATGCGCTGATTGAGCCGCCAGCCGAGGGGCATAAAGCAGTTGAGCGAAAACGGTTTGCCCCTTTGCCGTTCGCTCGAGGATCATGTCCCCCTTTTCCGCGGAAACCCCGGCAGTTGCGAAGAGCTGCCGGGGTTTCTGTCGTTTGTGAGGCTGAGTCAGTGCGCGGCGATCGAGACGTTGAGCCGCAAACCCGCCGTGCGCAATGCGCAGCGCCGCCAACTTGCGAGCCACGGCAACGCCTTCCCTACCGTGTCCCGCGCTATACTCGTCCGCATGGATATCAACGCACGCAACATAGCAGCGCCCGCCGCGGACGCGCCAACGACGACCTCCTCTCCCGCTCCCACGCCCGTCGTGGGTCGCTTTGCCCCGTCGCCCTCGGGCCGCATGCACCTGGGCAACGTGTTCAGCTGCCTGTGCGCGTGGCTTTCGGCCCGCAGCCAGGGCGGCAGCATCGTGTTACGCATTGAGGACCTGGACGATCGCTGCAAGCGCCCGGAACTTGCCGCTCAATTGATTGACGACCTGGCTTGGCTAGGGCTTGAGTGGGACGAAGGCCCCTACTACCAGCACGATCGCTTGGATCTGTACGAGAGCGCCCTGCGCCGGCTGCAAGACGCCGGCCTCACCTACCCCTGCTTTTGCACGCGCGCCGAGCTCCACGCCGCAAGCGCGCCGCATGCCAGCGACGGCACGCCTATCTATCGCGGCGCCTGCCGAGGCTTTTCTGCCGAGGAGGTTGCCCGCCGCAGCGTTCTGCGCGCTCCGGCCACGCGCCTGCGCGTGCCCGCCGTCGACGACCTCGCAGACGATGTGGTCGAATTCGTGGACCGCACGTATGGTGCCCAATGCGAAGCACTCGCCACCGAATGCGGCGACTTTTTGGTACGCCGCAGCGACGGCGTGTTTGCCTACCAGCTGGCCGTGGTGGTCGACGACGCCGCCATGGGCGTCACCGAGGTCGTGCGCGGATGCGACCTGCTGGGCTCCACGCCGCGCCAAATCTACCTGCAGCATCTGCTGGGACTTCCCACGCCGCACTATGCGCACATTCCGCTGCTCATGTCGCCGGATGGCCGCCGCCTTTCCAAACGCGATCGCGATCTGGACCTGGGCGAGCTCCGCGCCCGCTTTGGCACACCCGAGGCACTACTGGGCTGGCTCGCTGGGCAAACGGGCATCGCACCGGACACCACACCGCGCTCTGCCGAGCAGCTGGTCGAGCACTTTACCTGGGACGTCATCCGCGCGCACCGGGAAAACATCACTGTAACGGTCGAGTAGTCAGCCACCCCGCCCCTACGCAACATCCCAGGGCTGGAGTTCGTCGCCCAGACGAACGATGCAGTCGTAGAGCACGGTATGGCGCTCGGCAGGGTTGGCATCCCGATGAAAATGCCCGTAGTACCAGCGCTTGTAGTCCAAGCGGTCTTCCAGCTCATCGAAAAATGCCGTAAGCCGATCAACGGCGGGGCAATTCCAGCCAGGCCCCGGATAGAGCGTGGGCGAAAGCATACGCGTGGAGCAGGTGTGGGTGATCACGTAGTCGACCTTCCAACGTACGCTGTCGAGCTTTGTCCGCGCCTCCTCAAAGTTGCGCTCGTCCGGCAGCTCCTGCGGCCACCAGCTGGAATACGGAATGCGGTATTCCTTGTCTACGCTCGTGGCGCCGCCCATGGTAAAGACCGTTGAGCCGTCGAGCTCAAAAACCTCGCCGCGCGTCAGGCGCCGTATGGGAGAGGTATCCGATAGGCACTGCGTCAGCCCACCGTGCCACAACTCCATGGGGCGCTCCGCCCAGTGATCGAAACGCTCGTGGTTGCCGTCGACGAACAGCACGGTATAGGGGCGCGACTCCAGCCAAGCGATGTCGGCGCACTCCTCGGCAGAGAAATCCCACGGAAAGCCAAAGTCGCCCGCGACAATCAAATAGTCGTCGCTCGTCATGCTATCCCCAAGCTCCCAATCGCGCAGCTTTTGCATGTCGAGGCTGCCGTGAATATCGCCCGTCACATAGACCGTCATCGGATTACCACTTCCCTGTAAGTCGCTAGCCCGCATTCTGCACGATCACTAAGCCAACCGTTCCGGCCTTTCCATCCTTTAGGGCTTACCCTTCGTTCTTCCATCCAAACGGGTCAAACACCCAAAAAATCAGGTCGAGCACGCCGCCGGTCATCATGGCGCCGGCAAGGGCCATGCAAACGTGCAGAGAACTGGCACTTCGGAGCGCGTCAAACGGTCCCAGAACTGCCAGCAGCGCGACCGCTGCGCCGGCAAGGCACAGCGCGAGGCACGGCCCGGCGTCCTTGACGCACTTCTTTGCGAGATGCTTGGTGTTGTCGCTCATCGATATCGAACTCCTTAGAGGACCGTTGTTTGGGTACATGCCGCCGCGGCAGAACAGGGCGGTAGAGTAAGTGCCACATGCCGTGCGGACATCAATGGAGAAACCGCCTGCTCGGCCAACGCTTGACGCCGACTTGTCACCGGCACCCCATCCCCCGCTATCGAGGTCTAATACTTTTCCGCGAAGTGAACGTCTGTTTTTGGACCCCTGAAGCATCCGCATTTTTCGTCGGCAAAATCGCAGGATTCCAGTATCGAAACCGCAGGAAACGATGCCCTTAAAGAGTCGATGCTTCGGGGGTCCGATTTAGCTCGTTCACTTCTCGAAAAAGTATTAGACCTCGCTGTTAGCTATCCAGAAGGACACCTCTCCCCACCGCCACCCAAAAACTCATCCAACATTAATCTTGGCTCAAGAATCGCTTAATCTATAACCCACACTATAGAGTTCGACCAAGAGCGGGGCGGCGCCGCACAATGCAGACCACCGAACGCAACGCTCGCGCCCGGGCATATTGCCCGTCGTCGCGCCCATCGAACGAAAGGACAGGTCATGGACGACCTCGAAAAAGTTGAAACCATCCGCACCAAGTGCAACGTGAGCTACACCGATGCCAAGGCCGCGCTCGACGCCGCCGACGGCAACGTTCTGGATGCCATCATTTGGCTCGAGTCGCAGGGCAAGACCCAGAGCACGTCGGCGCACGCCGCCACCGAGTCCGAGCCGGTCGATGAGCCCTCGGCCGAGATGGTCGCCGCGCAAGCCGCCTACGAGAAGTCGAGCGAAAAGACCGACTTCTCCAAAAAGATGGACAGCGTGTGGGAGTACCTCAAGAAGCTCTTCCGCCTGAGTCTGGACACCAAGTTTATCGCCACGCGCCGCGACGCCATCATCCTCAACATTCCCATCCTGATTCCCATCGTCGCGCTGTTTGCCTGGGGCGCCACGATATGGCTGATGCTGCTTGGCCTGTTCTTTGGCATGCGCTACCGCATCGACAGCGACGGCGACGTGCCCGGCAGCATCAACAACCTGATGGATCACGCCGCCGACGCCGCGAACGGCATCAAGCAAAATCTGAACGACGACAAGTAATCGCAGACGGGGGCACGCATGGCACGGATCTTGATCGTAGAGGACGAAGAGAAAATCGCCCGCTTTGTGACACTCGAGCTGGAGCACGAGGGCTACCAAGTGGAACATGCCGCCGACGGCCGCACCGCCGTGGACCTGGCGCTGGAGCGCAACTACGATCTGATTCTGCTCGATGTGCTGTTGCCGCAGCTCAACGGCATGGAGGTGCTGCGGCGCGTCCGCAAGCACAAGGACGTGCCGGTAATCATGGTCACCGCTCGCGATGCCGTGATGGACAAGGTGGCCGGGCTCGACGCCGGTGCTGACGATTACCTGACCAAGCCGTTTGCGATTGAGGAGCTGTTCGCACGAATCCGCGTGGCGCTGAAGCGCTCGGAGGCCGTGCGGGCGGCTTCGGGCGTTGGCGGCGTCGGTGCCGGGGCGAACGTAGTGAGCGGCGCGGGCGCCGGTACCGTTGCGATGCCCCTGGCCGGCGGCTCGGCCCAGGCATCCGCCTCGCCTTCCCCCGCCGCGCTCACCGTGGGTTCGGTCGCACTCGATCCCGACCGCCGCGAAGTCACGGTCGGCGGCTCGCCCATCGTGCTGACCGCCCGCGAGTTCGACGTCCTCGCCCTGCTTATGGCACATGCCGGCACCGTGCTCACGCGCGAGCGCATTGCGCACGAGGCGCTGGGCTACGACTACGTAGGCGACACCAACAACGTCGATGTGCACATCGCGCACCTACGCGCCAAGATCGAGGACGGCGGCAGTGCCCGCATCATCCAGACCGTGCGCGGGGTGGGCTATGTCTGCCGCGCGTAACGCCGAGACCAAGCGCGTCACCTCCATCGCCCGTGCCATCAACTGGAGCTACATGTGGCGCCGCTTGGTGAGCTACGTCTGGCTCGATCTGTTGCTGGTGGTGATTGCGGCGGCAATCCTCGTCTATGGATACAACCAGACGCTACCCGACGGCGCGTTTACCGCAGGATGGATTCCAGGCGCCACCGTTCACGGCATGTCGCTGACGCCAGCACGCGGCTGGGATCTGACAACGCTTACCTATACCGTCGAGCTTGCGCGTACCACCAAGACCTTCCCCCTCGCGCAGGATCTGGTCATGCTGTGGCCCCTTTATCTTGTCGTTGCGGGCTGGCAGGTCATCAGCGTGCTCAACATGCTCGGCGGCGCCCGCCGCGTGCGCCGCGCCATGGCACCGCTCAACGACTTGGCCCTGCGCGTGGACGAGCTCGGACGTATGCAGCTCGCCGGCGGCAAGATGGAAACACTGGAGCAGGCCATCGAGCGCGCAAGCGTCGACTCGCCGAGCGTCACCACCGGCGACGCCGATCTGGCGAGTATCGAGGTCGCACTCAACCGCCTGCTGCGCCAGATGCAAGAGGCCAAGTTGCAGCAGATGCGCTTTGTCAACGACGCGAGCCACGAACTGCGCACGCCCATCGCGGTGATTCAGGGTTACGTAAGCATGCTCGACCGCTGGGGCAAAGACGACCCAGACGTGCTGGCGGAATCTATCGTATCCCTCAAGGCCGAAAGCGAGCACATGCAGGAGCTCGTGGAACAGCTGCTGTTTTTGGCACGCGGCGATGCCGGCCGCACGGTCCTGCGGCGCGCGAATACCAACCTGGCCGCACTGGTCGGCGAGGTATGCGAGGAATCGCAGATGATCGATACCGAGCACACGTATCGACTGGCCTTTGACGCTGCGCTTGTCAGCGACCCGCGCTGCGACGCGCCCGTCGACGTGGCGCTCGTGAAGCAGGCTCTGCGCGTAATCGTGCAGAATGCCGTCAAGTATTCAGACGCGGGCACGCCCATCACGTTTGGCGTAGCGCCGGATGCGGGCGCGGGCACGATCGACATAAGCGTTGAGGACGAGGGCATCGGCATGAACCAGGAATCCGCAGCTCACGCGTTCGAGCGGTTCTACCGTGCCGACAACGCGCGCGATGTCGGTGCACAGGGTTCGGGCCTGGGGCTCGCTATCGCCAAGTGGATCGTCGACAGCCACGGCGGCGTCATCGGTGTGACCTCAGTCGAGGGCGTCGGCAGCCGCTTTACGATTCGCCTGCCGCGGTAGGGGCGCCTCTCACGAATCGAAGGTGAATGCTTTTCCGCGAAGTGAACGACCTATTTTGGACCCCCGAAGCATCCGCACTTTTTGGCGCCAAAACCGCAAGAAAAACCTGACAAAACCGCAGGAAACGGCGTCTCCAAAGTGTCGATGCTCCAGGGGTTCGATTTCACTCGTTCACTTCGCGGAAAGCCATTCACCTTCGATTTACGGCAGCCCGTCAGTCACCCTCTCGGTATTAAAAATGGGGCAAGGCCACGCGCCTTACCCCATTTTTTGCTAGCTATAGCAGCTTGTGCGCTACTCGCGGCACAGATGCACGGCGAAGCCGGCGAACTCGCGCTTAAAGTACACGAGCTTGGTGCTACCGTCGGGCAGCAGCGCGCGCGACTCTTCGTTGACCTCGAGTCCACGCTCGGCAAACCACTTCTCGGCCGCATCGATGTCGTTGACGGCAAAGCCAATGTGGCCCTTGGCGCCACGACCATTCTGCTTCATGACCTCGACCAGCGAATCGTTAAAGTACGAAACCGGGGTCTCGATAACGGGCAGGCCCATCATCGTCGAGAACAGCTCCGCGATCTCCAAGGCGTCTGCCGGGTCGGCGGCGTTAATGCCCACATGGGCAACGCGCATACCAAAGAGCTCGACCGGATTGGCGTTCTGCTCACTCATGCAGTCAGCGCCTACTGAGCCATGACGTCGAGGACGGCCTTCTCGGCGGCGACGCGGTTCATGCCGGTCATGAAGGGCACGCCGCTCACGTACGGGCAGGTAAGGCCCTCGGGGGCAACGGTGGTGGCGATCAGCAGATCGGCGCCCTCGTCGCAAACGTCCTTGGCCTCGGAGATGGCGCACTGCACGATCTCGTACTTGTCGGCGTAACCGTTGGCGTCGAGCATGGTGGCGACCTTCTGGGCAACGAGCGTGGAAGTAGCAGCGCCAGCACCGCAAGCCAAAACAATCTTCTTCATAGGTAATGTCTCCCTTCGTGGTTTACTTTAGGTAAGTGTACCGCAGCGAGCGATGGCGCTCGGCCTCGATGCGCTTTTATGCCAGTTTGCTTGCACGCCGCGTATAATACATCTAGTACGTGTTGTCATACCGCTCGCTTTACGAGCGACTAAGGACTCTAAAATGCCCGATTCCCGCACCCTCTGGACCGCCGTCGTCATTATTTGTATCGCCATATCGGTGTTCTTTAGCGTAAAAAAACGCACCACGTTTAAGCGCCTGCAACAGCTTATGGCTGCCAAGCAGTGGGACGAGTTCGATCGTTTGCTCGATGGCAAACTCACCAGCATGCTGTACCCGCGCTATAACCGCGACTACCTGCGCCTGAACTCCTATCTGCTGCGCGAGGACCACAAGCGCGCCGACGAGATGTTCGATTTGCTGCTGGGACTCAATCTGCCCAAGATGCAGCGCGTCGACCTGGTGATTAAGGCCTTTAACTACTACGTTGGCCAGGAGGACCGCAAAAAATCCAAGGAGCTCCTGCACGAGATCAAGGGCTTTGAGGGCGGTCAGGCCGAGGCAGTCGCACACGAATGCCAGCTGATGTACGACACGATGATCTTGAAGCGCCACAACGACATTCCCGAGCTGGAGCGCATGCTCAAGGAGGCCGGTGACGACAAGGTCAAGAGCTGCCGCCTGGAATACCTGCTGGCCCTGCAGTACCAAAACAAGGGCGACGAAGCCAAGTTCCAGGAGTTCCTGGAGAAGTCGGGCCAACACTCGATGGCCGTCAACGCGTAACGGACGGCTTGTGCTAGACTTCTAGTCTCACGGGGGCGTGGCGGAATTGGCATACGCAGGAGACTTAAAATCTCTCGCCGCAAGGATTGTGGGTTCGAGTCCCACCGCCCCTACCATATGGAGCTTTCGAGCCCGTGTCCCCAAGGGATGCGGGCTCACTTCTTTTAGATGCCGGTGGGACTCGAACCCGCGAGGGGGCGAGCGTCAAGCGGACGCGCAGCGTCCGCAGCGAGCCGGCGAGGGCGCCGGCGGGCGTCCGAAGCCGGTGCGGATTTGCGCAGCAAATACGCAGACGTCCCACCGCCCCGTGCTTCAGAAAGTCAGCTTATTTAGGACGAGCTAAAAGACTGCTTCGGCCCCTTAGAAGTTGCGGTGGAATAGATCCTGTTTAAACCGTTTACCAGCTTATTTAGGAACTATTTCACCGCAACTTATTTAGAGGGTGCTCAGACTCGGGGTCCAGGCGATGGTGGGGGTCGCGCCGTCGAGAACCTCGTTGATGGTGGCGGCCATGCCGGCGAGTAAGCTGTTCTCGCTTACAGTGAGCGTCTTGTAGCCACCGGCGCGCATGAGCTCGCGAATCACCACGGCGCCAGCGAGAATCACGCCCGCGCGTTTGGGCTGTACACCCGGTAGCGCGGCAATGCCGTCCGCGTCCAACACAGACATGCGCTCAATAGCGGCCGAAACCTGCTCCAGCGAAAGCTCGCGCAGGTGTACAAAGCTCGAATCATACGGTTCCAGCTCGTGGACCAGAGCCACCAGCGTAGTCACCGTGCCGCCCACTGCGACCAAGCGTTCGGCGCGCTCAAAGTCGCTGGGCAGGCCCCCAAAATAGGCAGCGAACTGCTCGCCCGCCCAGCCGGCAGCAGCCGCAAGCTCGCCGTCCGCAGGCGGCAGTGCCGAGAAAAACCGCTCGGTCACGCGGCGGCAACCGATGTCCAGCGAGCGCGTGCCCTCCAGCGCAAAGACGCCGCGCTCCGGCGCATAGACGCCCGTCGCGAGTTCCGTGGACCCGCCGCCCGAATCCGCAACAATGATGCGCTCGCCGGCAAAGTCGTGCGCCACGCCAAAAAACGTCAGGCGCGCCTCGACCTCGCCCGGAATCACCTGTGGCTCAAGCCCCAGATCGCGCAGGCCGTCCAGCAGCAGCGCGGCATTGGACGCATCGCGCGCGGCGCTCGTGCACGTGGTGCAGATGCACGCGGCCCCAAAAGCACGCGCCTCGTCCACAAACATGCGGCATGCAGCGAGCACGCGCTCGACCGCCGCCTCGCAAAAGCGACCCGTCGCGTCCACACCCTCGCCCAGGTCGGTAATCTCGGTATGCTTGGACGATTCCACGATCGCCCCGCCCTCGACCTGGGCCAACACCAGTCGCGACGACACCGTTCCCAGATCGATCGCCCCCACCTTATATCGTTTGCAATCTGCCATTGCGGGTTCCCCTCCGGGCGCTACTCGCCGTTGGACACGACCGTCTGGCCCTCGACACCGTTAAACCCAAACAGCATGTCGAGCGCCTGGATGTACCACGGCGCGTCCTTACCGACTTCTTCGATTTCCTTGGCAACTTCGCTGGCCTTCTTGGCGTTCGACGACTTCTTGCTCGAAGACGAATCCGAATCGTCGTCCAGGCCCTGCACTTCAATCCTCTTCTCGCCGGGCATCACCAGGCCCAAGTCCTCGGATGCCGCGTCCTTGATACCCTCCTCCGAGAGCAGCTTGTCGACGCTTTTTTGCAGCTCATCATTGTATTGCTGACGAATCTCGACCTGCTTGGCCAAGATATCGCTCGAGCGCTTTGCCACGTACAGATCGCGCACGGGGAAATACAGGCTCACGAGCACCAGGGCAACGACAATGCCGATGAATAGCCCTCGCTGAGGACCGTGGGTAAAGTCGTAAATTGCCTTGATCACTGCATTGTCGTTGGCGTAGTGCATAAAGTCCGAGCCGGAAAGACGGCTTGAGGGACGGCGCGGTTTGTCGGACGCCTGGGTCGAGGGGCGCGACGCTTGCTTGGAACGCGATGGGCGCACCGGACTGTCCGAGGAACTATTTGGCTGAGCATTGGGATGCGAAGTCGCCGGCGAGCTATACCTGGAGCGATCAGCGCCAGCATAACCAGACCCGCCAAGCTGCACCGAATGCGCACGGCGAGGTGACGGTTCGCGCGAACCGGCGGAATAGTACCTGTTGTCGTAAATCTGATCCATGTGCGCCTTGTGCGGTTGAGGTTTGTTTGCGCTAAGTCCTTTAGTTATAGCACGAGCGCCCGCACCGCCTTCGCCAGCCTTTGCTCGACATAAAAAAGGCGCTGAGCCGTATGGCCCAGCGCCCATAGTTCTTTGCGGCATCCAGCCAAGGCGGGGAGGAACCGAGTCAGCCTCCCCCTCGCCAAATTCGCCCGTTTAGCGAATGTTGTAGAACGCGGCCTTGCCGGCGTAGCGCGCGCTGCCCTCGAGCTCGTCCTCGATGCGGATGAGCTGGTTGTACTTGGCGATGCGGTCGCTGCGGCACGGGGCGCCCGACTTAATCTGGCCGGCGTTGACGCCCACGACCAGGTCGGCGATCGTGGAGTCCTCGGTCTCGCCGGAACGGTGGCTCACGATGCAAGCATAGCCGGCCTCCTTGGCGGTTTCGATGGCCTCGAGCGACTCGGTGAGCGTGCCGATCTGGTTGACCTTGACCAGTATCGCGTTGGCGGCGCCCAGCTCGATGCCCTTCTTGAGGCGCTCGGTGTTGGTAACGAATAGGTCGTCGCCCACCAGCTGCACCTTGTTGCCAATGCGACGGGTGAGCTCAACCCAGCCGTCCCAATCCTCCTCGGCCATGCCATCCTCGATGGAGATGATGGGATAGGTGTCGACGAGCTTCTCCCAGTAATCAACCATCTGGGCGCTCGTGTACTCCACGCCCTCGCCCTTGAGCTCGTACATACCGGTCTCGGCGTTGTAGAACTCGGTGGACGCCGGGTCCATGGCGTACATGAAGTCGACGCCGGGCTTAAAGCCAGCCTTCTCGACGGCCTTGGTAATGTACTCGAACGGTTCGGCATTGGTTTTGAGGTTGGGCGCGAAACCGCCCTCGTCGCCCACGCCGCCGCCCAGGCCGGCCTCGTGCAGCACGCCCTTGAGGGTGTGGTAGACCTCGGCGCACCAACGCAGGCCCTCGGCAAAGCTCGGGGCGCCCACCGGCATGATCATGAACTCCTGGAAGTCGACGTTGTTGTCGGCATGCACGCCGCCGTTGAGGATGTTCATCATGGGCGTGGGCAGCAGGTGGGCGTTGACGCCGCCCAGATACTGGTACAGCGACAGGCCCGCCGACTCGGCAGCGGCGCGGGCGACGGCCAGCGACACGCCCAGAATGGCGTTGGCGCCGAGCTTGGTCTTGTTGGGCGTACCATCGGCGGCGATTAGCGCGGCATCGACGGCGCGCTGATCGAAGGCATCGAGGCCCACGACGGCGTTGGCACACTCGTTGTTGACGTGCTCGACGGCCTGCGAAACACCCTTGCCCAGGTAGCGACCCTTGTCACCGTCGCGCAGCTCGCAAGCCTCGAAAGCGCCAGTCGAAGCGCCCGAAGGCACCATCGCGCGACCGAAGCTGCCATCCTCGAGCACGACCTCGACCTCGACGGTGGGGTTGCCGCGGCTGTCGAGCACCTCGCGACCGTAGACGTCCAAAATATCGCTCATGTTGTCTCCCTCTCACTTGGAAACGGGTTGAATGCTTGGCGACCGGCCGACCGGGCACCGTCGGTGCGCCTCCGTAAGTTAGCCTTGTCGCACTTTTTGCATTATGCCCTAAGTTAGCCGAGGGATACACTTGTTTTTCGAAAAATTTAGCGGGAACGATAGGGCATGTCAGCCCGTCGTTCCCGCAGTCTTACTCCTCCGCCTTGGCGGCATCCCAGAGATCATTGAGGCCGTGGGTCGAAAGCTCAGCCAGATCCACGTGGGCGTCGGCCGCCATCTGCTCCATCGCAGCCCAACGACGGCGGAACTTTGCCGTGCTGGCGCGCAGAGCGCTCTCGGCATCGATTCCCTCCTTGCGCGCAACGTTGACCAGGGCAAAGAGCAGGTCGCCAAACTCCATCTCGCGCTCGGGCGAGCCGGGAGCCTCGGCCTCAAACTCGGCACGCTCCTCGGCAACCTCGTCCCACACGTCCTGGACCGTCTCCCACTCAAAGCCCACGGCAGCCGCCTTGCGCGACACCTTCTGAGCCTGCATCAGCGCCGGCAGGTGCGTGGGCACGCCGTCGAGCAGGCCCTCGGGCGCAGCCTCGCCCGCTGCCACGGCCTTGTCCTTGGCAGCCTTCTCGGCAAGCTTAACCTCGTCCCAGATCTTGAGCACCTCGTCGGAGTTATCGGCATCCGCATCACCAAACACATGTGGGTGGCGGCGGATGAGCTTGGCGTCGATATCGCGTGCCACATCGGCCAGCGTAAACTCACCGGCGTCCGCCGCAATCTGCGCATGCAGCACTACCTGCATGAGCACGTCGCCGAGCTCCTCGCGCAGATGCGCCGCGTCGTCCGCCTCGATGCAATCGAGCGCCTCGTAGGCTTCCTCGATCATGTTCTTGCCGATGCTCTGATGCGTCTGTTCGCGATCCCACGGGCAGCCATCGGGCTGACGCAGACGCCAGATGGTCTGCACCAGATGCTGCAGCTCGGCCGACGCATCGGCCAGCGTGGACAGATTGCGCGAGCCCTCGGCATTTTGCTGAGCCGTGTGCTGCGCCATGGTTAGTCCTCCTCCATGATCACGTGACGGAACGCGCCGCCCTCGTAGATGCCGTAGCTGTGCGTGCCGTCCTTGGGAATGCTCACGCTGCCGGGGTTGAAGAGCCACAGGCCCGGGTGCGCGGCGCTTTCCTCGTTAACCTTGATGTGTGTGTGGCCGTAGACGAGCGCGGACCCCTCGGGCAGCGCGGGCGCGTGGTCGACACTGTTGTGCATGCCGGCGCCAAAGACGTGGCCATGCGTCAGGAACAGCTCGCGGCCGGTCTCGTCGAACAGCGTGGCGTAGTCGGCCATGACGGGGAAGTCGAGCACCATCTGGTCGACCTCGGCGTCGCAGTTGCCGCGCACCGCGATGATGCGGTCGGCCAGGGCGTTGAGCAGCGGAATCACGCACTTGGGGGCGTAGTCGCGCGGCAGGTCGTTGCGCGGGCCGTGGTAGAGCAGGTCTCCCAGCAGCACGATGCGGTCGGGCTGCTCGGACTCGATGGCGGCGACCAGACGCTCGGTCCAATATGCCGAGCCGTGGATGTCGGAGGCAATGAGGTATTTCATGGGGGATCCTTTCGGGTGTGGTTGATGGAGCTGGCGTGGCGTGCCACCGGCCGCGTTACTCAAATCGCAGCGCCGCGGCTTGTGCCGCCTGCATCACGCGCTGGAGCGGCACGTTATGCTCGCAAGCGAGGCGGGCGCAGTCCTCGTACTCGGGCGCCGCACGCTCGCTGCCGTCGGGCAGAGTCGCCACCTTAACGGACGCCTCGCCCCAAGGCGTCGCCACCCGCTCAAAGCGGCGCGGCAGGCAAACGCGTTCCATCACCTGGCGACGAATGCCGTTGGTCGTGGTTTCCAAAAAGATGATCATCTGCAGGCGGTCAATGTCCTCGCGGGCGCAGATTACCTGCAGCTGCCAGCCGGGACGACCTTTTTTGCAGTAGAGAGGCAGCCAGTGCACTTCGCGGGCGCCCGCCTCGCGCAAGCGGTCGGCGGCATAGGCGAGTACCTCGGGCGACGCATCGTCGATGTCGCACTCCAGCTTGACGATGGTTTCGGGCGCATCGGTCTCGCGGGACAGCGGAGATGTACTTCCACGTTGCATACGGTCCGGATCCTTTCCGCACGGGCTCGTTTTATTCATCCAAACGCTAGCACATCGGACGTGGCACAGGCGTGACTTTCGTCCGTCGCCGCCCTCGCCCCTATCCAAGCATGTACATCAGCCTCCAAACATGTCATTTTTTGTCGGTTTTGGAGGCTGATGTACATGTTTTGAGAGCAAGCGAGGTCGCACCGCGCAGCCTTTCCAGTCGATTTCGGCACCCCGCGTGCACGACGCGCCGAGGCCGCGCCATTACAATGGAGCGGATTCGCCAAATGCAAAGGAGTCGCCATGCCCGCCTGCCCGCTGGTCGATTGCCACACCCATACTTCGTTTTCGGACGGCCATGCCTCGTTTGAGGACAACGTCCGCGCTGCTGCCGCCGCCGGCTGCCGCGCCATGGTCTCGACCGACCACCTCACCCTGCCCGCCAGCATGGACGCCAACTGCGAAGTGCAGGTTGTCGAGGGCGACTTGCCGGCACATCGTCTGGCCTTTGAGGACGCCCGCAAACTCGCCGCGCAGATCGCGCCGGAGCTCGAGCTTATCTATGGTTTTGAATGCGATTGGTACGAGGGCTGCGAACCCTTGGTTGAGTGCTGGTCCCAGGGCGCCGTGGTGCGCTTGGGCAGCGTGCACTGGATTGGCGACCCCGGCGATATCATGGCCGGTGCCGCGGGTACGGCGGGAACGGAAAACGTCGCTCGCCCCGATACGCCCGATTCCCCTTGCGGTTGGATCGACGACGACACCAACCTGCATGTTTGGGAAAACCTGGGCGTGCGCGGCGTGTGGGAGCGCTATGTCGATGACTGGTGCCGCGCCTGCGAAAGCCCGCTCAACTTTGATGTGATGGCTCATCCCGACCTGGTCATGCGCTTTTCGAAGGAGGGCTTTGCGCCCGATTTTGACCCGGCGCCGTTTTGGGAGCAGATGGCCGAATGCGCCCATGATACGGGTCGCCGCGTTGAGGTCTCGACCGCCGCACCGCGCAAGGGACTCGACGACTTCTATCCCGCGACCGGGCTGCTGCGTTGCTTCGCCCACGCCGAGGTGCCGATTACTTTTGGCTCGGACGCACACCGCGCCTGCGACATCTGCTGGAACACCCGCGAAGCTCAGGCCCACGCCTACGACTGCGGCTATCGAACCTTCGACATCCCCCACGCCACCGGCGAATGGGAACCCACGCCCCTCGCCTAAGACTAGTGGCGGCGAGCGTTGAGTTCGCCGGCCAGCTCGTCGAGGGTGATACCGTAGCGCTCGAGCGTCACGAGCAGGTGGTAGACCAGGTCGCCGGCCTCGTAGCGGATGTGGTCGTGATCGTTATCCTTGCAGGCCATGATGACTTCGCTCGCCTCCTCGGCAAGCTTCTTGAGCAGCTCGTCCTCGACATCGGTCAACAGACGAGCGGTGTAGCTCTCCTGTGGCGACGCATCGCGACGACCGTGAATCACCTCGGCCAGACCCGTCAACGTCTCGCCGATATTTCCATCCTGAACATTTGCGGTGCGCACACCCATAGTTCAATCCTTTCCGTTTTACCGAGCGCCCAACAGGGTGCCCGCCTTAGGCGAGTTTCTTAAAGAAGCAGGTACGGTTGCCGGTGTGGCAAGCCGGGCCCGGCGAGTCGACCTTGACCAGTAGCGTATCGCTATCGCAGTCGGCCCAGAGTTCCTTGACCTCCTGCATGTTGCCGCTCGTCGCGCCCTTGTTCCAGAGCTCCTGGCGACTGCGGCTCCAAAACCAAGTGGTCCTGGTCTTGAGCGTCAGCCCCACCGACTCCTCGTTCATCCAAGCAACCATAAGCACCTCGCCGGTGTCATACTGCTGAACCACACAAGGAATCAGCCCGCGGGCGTCGTACGTAAGATCCGCCGCTTCTACCACCTCAGTCATCATTCCTCCCAAGTAACAAACGAAACCCCACAGGTCGGCGAGGGTTGTCCAGGTGCCGCAGGTTGCCGCGAAAGAGGAGCGACGCGTACTTTGGTACGCGAGCGACGGTTTGAGCGGCAAGATGCGGTGCCTGGACAAGCCGCAGCACTAGAAGTCCAACCTCACAGGAATGCCCTGCGACGCCATATACTCCTTCACCTGGCGGATGCTGAAGGTTCCAAAGTGAAAAACGCTGGCAGCCAGCACGGCGTCGGCTTCGCCCTCGATCACGCCCTCGGCAAAATGCTCGAGCGTGCCCACGCCGCCGCTCGCTATGACGGGAATCGGCACCGCACGCGCCACAGCACGGGTGAGTGCCAGGTCAAAGCCGGCCTTGGTGCCGTCGCGATCCATGCTGGTGAGCAAGATCTCACCGGCGCCGCGACGAGCCGCTTCCTCGGCCCACGCCACCGCATCGATACCTGTGGCGTTGCGGCCTCCCGCGGTAAAGACCTCCCACTTGTCGGCACCCGGCTCGCCGGGGAGCCCCACACGCTTGGCATCGATCGCCACGACCACGGCCTGGCTGCCAAACGCCGCGGCGGCCTGGCCGATCAACGACGGATCGCGCACGGCGGCAGAGTTGAGCGACACCTTGTCGGCGCCGGCGGCAACCATGGTACGCATGCCCGCCAGGTCGCGAAAACCGCCGCCCACGGTATAGGGGATAGCGAGCTCTTCGGCCGCATGCGCCGCCATCTCGATGGTCGTCGCGCGGTTGTCGCTCGTCGCGGTAATGTCCAAAAATACGACCTCGTCCGCACCCTCGCAGTCATAGGCGCGGGCCAGCTCCACCGGGTCGCCCGCATCGCGCAGGCTCACAAAGTTGACGCCCTTGACCACGCGGCCGTCCTTAACATCCAGACAGGGAATTACGCGCTTGGTAAGCATGGGCTACTCCTCCCCTCGGGCAGCGGCCAGCGCCTGTACCAGCGTAAAGTTGCCCTCGTAGAGCGCACGACCAGTAATGGCGCCCTCGATGGCATCCTCGCCCACCGCGGCAAGCGCGCGGATATCGTCGAGTGTCGAGATACCGCCCGAAGCCACGACAGGAAAGCCCGCGACCTCGGCCACATGGCGATACGCCGCCACATCGATGCCCGTCTGCATGCCGTCGCGCGCGATATCGGTATAGACCAGGTGCTTAAAGCCCAGCTCGGAAAGCTGCGCCACGGCATCGTCGAGCGCCATACCCGCGCCGTCGCGCCAGCCGTTCACCTTGACCTGGCCGTCGCGCGCGGCGATATCTGCCACCAGCAGCTCGCCAAAGCCGCGAGCCGCCACCTCGGCAAATCCCGGCTCGGTCACGAGCACCGTGCCGAGTGCGATGCGACGCGCGCCGTAGCCGGCCAGCTCGTCGATGCGTGCAAGCGAGCGAACGCCGCCGCCCACGTCCACGGACAGACCGTCGACGCCGCAGATGGCCTCGATCGCTGCCGAGTTGGCAGCACACGCGTCCTCGTCCTCGCCAAAGGCAGCGGACAGGTCAACGACGTGCACCCAGCTCGCGCCCTGCTCGGCAAACGAGCGGGCAACGGCCACGGGGTCGTCGGAATATACCTTGCAGCGGCTGCGGTCGCCGCGCTCCAGGCGCACGACCTTGCCGCCGATCAAATCGATTGCGGGAAACAAAATCATCGGCCGGCCCCCTCGACGATGCTCACGAAGTTCTTAAGGATGCGCTGACCCAGCGCAGAGGATTTCTCGGGATGGAACTGGCAGCCCCACACGTTGCCGTGGCGCACGATGCACGGGAAGCTCCGCGTGTAGTGTGTGCGCGCCAGAACATCGGCGGCATCGGCATCGTCGGCCACCGCATAGCTGTGGGTGAAGTACATGTTGGCGCCCTCGGCAAAACCGGCGAGCAGCGGATCGGCCGCACCGGCGGGCGTCATGTGCACCTGGTCCCACCCCACGTGCGGCACCTTCAGGCGGCTCGACTCCAGGCGCGTACACGAACCGCGCATGATGCCCAGGCCATCGACCCAGGGGCCGCCGGCCTGCTCGGAGGCGCTGCCATCGGCAACCGCGCCTTCGTCCGCAGGCACGCCCTCGTTGCCGCGCTCAAAAAATAATTGAAGGCCCAGGCAGATGCCAAGCAACGGAGTTCCAGCGGCGACGGCATCGAGCACGGCCGCCTCCTCGCCGCTCTGGCGCATAAAGACGATCGCGTCATAAAACGCGCCCACGCCCGGGATGACCAGGCCGTCGGCGTTGCGGATCTGCTCCGGATCGTCCGACGTACAGGCGGCGGCACCGGCGCGCGCAAGCCCGCGCACAACGCTCGACAAGTTGCCCTTGTGGTAGTCGACCACCACGATCTTCGGTTCGCCCACGCGACCCTCCCTTTTCCCATTCAAAACCTGCCAAAATAAACCTGTCCTTTTTGGCAGGTTACAGCGAGCCCTTGGTGCTGGGGATGCCCTGCACGCGAGGATCGAGCTCGCAGGCGTGACGCATCGTGCGGCCCACGGCCTTAAAGGCAGCCTCGATAATGTGATGCGAGTTACCGCCCGCCAGCTCGCGCACGTGCAGCGTGAGTTTGGCGTCGCGCGCGAAGGCGTAGAAGAACTCGACAGCCAGCTCGGTATCAAAGGTGCCCACGCGCTCGGTCGGTACGGGCAGCTCGCAGTAGGCCTGCCCGCGGCCCGAGATATCCACGGCGGCCATCATGAGCGTCTCGTCCATGGCGATCGCCGCGTCGGCAAAGCGCGTAATGCCCGCCTTGTCGCCCAACGCTTGGCAAAACGCCTCGCCCAGCACAATACCCGTGTCTTCGACGGTATGATGCGCATCGACCTCAACGTCGCCCACCGCATGCACCGTCAAATCGAACAGGCCATGACGACCAAAGGCGTTGAGCATGTGGTCGAAAAACGGCACGCCGGTCGAGATATCGCACACGCCGCTTCCGTCCAGGTCGAGCTTTACGACAATGTCGGTCTCCCCCGTCTTGCGGGTCACCTTGGCATAACGGCCCATCTACATCTCCTCCTTCACCAGCGCGGCAAACGCAGCCAGCACCTCGTCGTTTTCCTGCGGGGTGCCCACGGTAATGCGCAGACAATCCGCGAGCCCCGGCGCGTAGCTAAAGTCGCGCACCAAAATCGAATACTCATCGCGCAGACGCTCGCGCACGCGCGTGGCATGCGGCGTGCGCACGAGCACAAAGTTCGCCGCGCTCGGCCATGCTTCCACGGGCAGGTCCTCGGCAGCCATTGCACGCAGAGCACATAGTTCGCGCTCGCGCTCGGATGCAACCTGTGCCACCACGGGCGCGTACGCATCGCGGGCACGCACGCAGGCAAGCGCGGCGGCCTGGCTCAGCACATTGACCGAATAGATCTGGCGAATCGCCGCGAACACCTCGATAACCTCGGGCGCCGCGATCACGTAGCCCAGGCGCGTGCCGGCGGCGCCAAACGCCTTGGACAGCGTATGCAGAATCACCAGGTTGGGATGCTCGGCGATAAGTCCCTGCGCCGTGGTGGCCGCGCCAAACGAATCGTCGGCAAACTCAACGTAGGCCTCGTCGACCATGACCATGCCGGGACACGCATCGCACAGCGCCGCGACAAAGTCGAGCGGCGCCACGTCGCCCGTGGGGTTATTGGGCGAGGTCACGATTGCCAGGTTGCACTCCGGCGCCGCCGCGAGCACAGCAGCTTGGTCGAGCTCAAAGGTCGCCGGGTCGCGCCAAACGTCGCGCACCTCGGTCTGGCACAGAGACGCAAAGAAGGCATACTCGCTAAAGCACGGCGGGCAGTTGAGCAGAGTCCTCCCCGCGCCGCCAAACGCCAGCAGATAGTTATAGAGCAGCTCGTCACCGCCGTTGCCCACGCAGACGTTCTCGCGCGTCACGCCATGCCAGGCAGCAAGCTCGTCGCGCAGGTCGTTGGACATGGGATCGGGATAGCGGTTGAGCGGCGTGGCAACCAGGGCCGCATCAACCGCCTCGCGCACGCCGGCCGGCACGGGATAGGTGTTCTCGTTGGCCGAAAGGTTGATGCACGTGGGCGTAAAATTGGGATCGTAGGGTTCAATGCCGGCCAAGTAGGGCTGGACGAGTTCCTTCATGCGGGGCGTGAGTTCGGCCATTTTAGGCCTCCTCGCCGGTCGCGCCGGCGGCACCACCCGCAGCCGCCGCCAGGTCCACGCCCTCGGCAACCGTCGTCACGGTGTCGCCCGGCCAGGCAACCTTGGTCAGATCGGCCGCGGCCAGAGACTCGGCACTCACGGCATCCTCGCCCTGCTCCAACACGCGACGGCGCAGTGCGGCCGAAAGCGCGTGCGCCCACAGGCCCTCGGCCTCGGCCAGGCGCTGCGTAGCGGGAGCGTCGGAGAGCAGGCCCTCGGGCGTATAGCAAATGACGCTCGAGCGCTTAACGAACTCTTCGACCGAAAGCGGGTTGGAGAACATGGCCGTGCCGCCGGTCGGCAGCGTGTGGTTGGGGCCGGCAACATAATCGCCAAGCGGCTCGGAGCTCCAAGCGCCCACAAAGATGGCACCGGCGTTGCGGATACCGCCAAGCAGGCTCATCGCATCCTTGCAGTGCAGCTCCAGGTGCTCGGGCGCCACGGTGTTCACCGCCTCGACGGCAGCTGCCATGTCGGCGGCCACCACGATGGCGCCCTCGTTATCGAGCGAGGCACGCGTAATCTCGGCACGCGGGGACTGCGCTACCAGAATTTCGATACCCGCCTCGACCTCACGCGCAAACTGCTCGTCGCAGGTCACCAGATAGCAGGCTGCCAGCGGATCGTGCTCGGCCTGGGCCATCAGGTCGGCCGCGACCACCATGGGCTTGGCCGTGGCGTCGGCCAGCACGCAGACCTCGGAGGGGCCGGCAACCATGTCGATTCCCACGTCGCCCGAGACAATCTGCTTGGCCGCGGCGACAAAGGCGTTGCCCGGGCCGGTAATTTTGTCGACGCGCGGAATGGTCTCGGTGCCGTACGCCAGCGCGGCCACAGCCTGAGCGCCGCCCACCATATAGATCTCGTCCACGCCGCCGAGCTTGGCTGCCGCAAGCGTATACGGGCTAATCAGGCCATCCTTTTGCGGCGGGGTCACCATGACCACGCGCTTGACGCCGGCAACCTTGGCGGGAATGGCGTTCATGAGCACCGTGGAAGGATACTGCGCACGACCGCCCGGCACATAGATGCCGGCCGCAGCGAGCGGGGTCACCTTAACGCCGAGCATCGTGCCGTCCGGACGCGTGGTAAACCAACTCTGCTCGACCTCGCGCTGGTGGAACTCGCGAATCTGGCGCGCAGCCTTCTCGAGCGCGGCGACAAAGACCGGATCGAGACCTTCGAGCGCGGCATCGATCTGCTCCTGCGGCAAGCGGAAGCTCTGCAGCTCAACACCGTCAAAACGCTGGCAGTAATCGCGCACCGCGGCATCGCCGTTGGCGCGCACGTTGGCCACGATATCACGGGCGGCGTCGACAATGTTTTGCGGCAGCACGCCCTTGCGGTTGAGCTGGTTGGTAACGAGGCGCTCACCGGGAGCGAGCCTGATGGTCTTCATATCGGTATCCCCTATCGGTCGAGGTTGTGTTCGAAAAACGAGAGGTCGGGCGGCGGCGCCATCGGCCTGCAGCCCGTACGTTGGGGCGCCCGTGCGTGCTCGCACTATTGTGCCGAGCCCGCGACGGGCTCAAAATGCTTGTCCTTCACGGCCGCAGCCAGGCGATCGGCCAAGTTGCGTACGCGCGGATCCAAGCGCGCGGCACCTGGGTTGACGAAGAAGCGAGCCGTGCAGTCCATGATGCGGCCGGTGATGACCAAGTCGTTGTCGCGCAGCGTGGCGCCCGTGGCGGTAATATCCACGATGCGATCGGCCATGCCGACAATGGGACCCAGCTCGATGTTGCCGTGCAGTGAGACGATATCGGCATTCACACCGCGCTCGGCATACCAGGCGCTCGCGATGCGCGGGTACTTGGTGGCCACACGAAGCGACCCGCGGCGGGCGTAGTTGCGCTCGGCCTGGCCGGCGCGCCATGCGGGCTCCGCCTCGATAAACGTGCACAGGCCGTAGCCCAGATCGACCAGCTGCAGCAGGTTGAGGTCGGCCTCGATGAGCGAGTCCCAACCGCAGATGCCGCAATCGGCACCACCGCAGCCCACAAAAGCGGGCGCGTCGCTGGGGCGCACGATGACAAACTCGATATCGCCGACCGCGCCCTCACCGGCACGCGCGTCGCGACCGCGCACGATCAGGTGACGACCGGGGTCGCGCAGCTCAGAGACGTCTAAGCCCGCTGCTTCGAGCACGTCAAGCGTGTCGGCCTTAAGCGAACCCTTGGGCACGGCAATGCGCAGCGGGCCCTCGGCGCCACGGCCCGCGGCGTGATCGCCGTCGGAAGCGGCGTCCTCGGCCGAGGTACGCGCGACCTCCAGACGCTCGAGCGAAAAGGCGAAGCCCGCCGCCGGCACCTCAATGCCGTCGCCAAATGCACCGGTAAAGATGGAGTCGTAGCGACCGCCCGAACCGACCGGATCGGGCAAGCCGCCGGCATAGGCCTTAAAGACCAGGCCCGTGTAGTAATCGAAAGAGTTCATGATGGAAAAGTCGAAGGACAGCACCTGAGCGTCCTCGGGAGCCAGGCCCTCGACCAGAGCGCGCAGCTCACGCGTGAGCTGCGCGGCGATACCGGCGGCAACCAGCAGCGCATCCACGCGGTCAAGTACCTCGGCGCCGCCGTGCAGACGCGGCAGCTCGCAAATGGCGGCCTTGACGGCATCGGACTCGACGCTTGCTGCCACGCGAGCATCGAGGCCCACAAAGTCGTTGGCGTGCACGCAGCGCAGGGCCTCGGCAGCCAGCTCGCGATCCTCGCACGCCGCGAGCAGCTCCTTAAACGGACGCACACTACCTGCGATAATGCGTGCATCGGGCAGCGCCAGCTTGCGCACCGCCTCGGCCACGAGCGAAACAATCTCAACATCGCCCGCGGTATCGCCCGCACCGATAAGCTCAAAGCCCAGCTGTGTAAACTGGCGCGAGCCGCCGGCATTGTGCTGGCACTCACGAACCACCGGCGCCTCGTAGCGAAGGCGCAGGGGCAGGTCGGCCGCGCGCATGCGGGTCGAGACCAGGCGCACGATCGGCAGCGTGTTGTCGGGACGGACCACCAGCAGGCGACCGTCATCATCAAAGAGCTTAAACGGCGTGTCCGCAATGCGTCCGCCTTCCTCAAGCGAACCCTTGTCCTCGAGCAGCGGCGTCTCGACCGGAAGGTAATGATGCTCCCTGAAGCAGCCCTTCACCGTCAGCGCAATCTCCTCGCGCGCCTGAGCCTCCTCGGGCAATATGTCCCGGAATCCCCACGGTGTGGCCGTCATCTGGTGAGCCTCCTCATGCTGCGTTTCATATAGAATAGAAGACCGGCATAGCTCCGCCGGTCTTCTGGGTACTTTAGCATACTAGAGTGTTTGCGGGGAAAATCGTCCTCCTCGGCTCACAGCGTATTCATTTGGAAACATAGGAGCGGATTGCCCGCAGCCCACCTCTACAGCAAAGGGCATCGACAGTCCATCCAGAAAAACGTCCGAGGTCCCGCTCGCTCAGCGGAAGAGTTTACGGACGAGGGCCGGGGAGGCATGCTTTGTTTTGAGAAGTGGCTCCGCGAACTTCTCAAAACAAAGCATGCCTCCCCGGCCCCGGCAATGTAATCTTGGCTGACCTTAGTTAAATGCACGGTTTCCAAGGCAGCGTAAGCAAAGCCCCCATTACATAAAAAAGAATCAGCCCCCGCATATCGAAACGGTCGAGAGGGCCTGCTCCGGGCGGGTTGCCTTGCTCCGGGAAGTTCGCGAAGCCCACTTCCCGGAGCAAGGCAACCCGCCCGGAGCAGGCCCCAGCGCGAGACCGTCCCGCATGCCTACCCGCACAGCGTGGTTACGAGCGGAATAGTCAGAATGGAGCAGATGATCGACAGAAACGTGCACTGCATCATGGGGCGGGCATCCTTACCGTATTGAAGGCAGTACAACGTACCGTTGCTGCCCACCGGCATTGCCATCTCGAGCACAAGCGTCGTGATAAACATGGGCGTCATGCCGGGCCACAAGCGCGCGACGGCAAGACATACCACCGGCACGACAACCAGGCGAAATGCCACGGCGACATAGGCGCGCCAGTTGGTGAGCATCTCGAGCGGACGGTACTTGGCGATAGACGACCCCATGAGCAACAATGCCGCCGGAGTGGTCATGGTGCCAACGATGGAAATCGAGTCGCCCAACACGCCCCAATCGGTCCATCCGGTTAGCACGATCCCAAGCACAACAACACTTGCAATGAGACCGGGGCTCTTGCAGCAGGCGACAATATTGCGCATCTGCTTTTTGAGGCCACCATCCGTTCCGCTAAATAACATGATGCCGACGGTAAACATAAGCAAGTTTAGGGGGATAAGCGCAATCGATGCATACAACAGCGCCTGTTTTCCCAACACCGCCGAAATAACCGGAAAACCGATAAACCCGGCATTACCGAAAAGCACGGCGAAGCGATACGAGCATTCCGTCCCTTTGGGAACGCGAAGAGCAGCGGTGACAGCAAACGCGATGACGATCGCCACCATATACATCGCAAAGGACAGACCCATGAGCGAAAACGTATCGGCAATGCTCGGAAGCTTCACATCATCGCCCAGCGCTGACGAAAGCACCAAGCACGGCAGCGCCACCTGCAGCAGCAGATGCGATAGCTCGCGCTCGAACTCCGCTTTCATAAACCCCAGTTTGGCGATACACCACCCCAACAAAATGGGCAACGAAACCGTCAACATCTGAAGCGCCACACTCGTAAAGCTCATGCATCCCCCTTATCTATTCCACGAGGGCCGGGGTGCCTGCTTTGTTTTGAGAAGTGGGCTTCGCGAACTTCTCAAAACAAAGCAGGCACCCCGGCCCCGGCAATGTATCACTGGCTGACTAAAGAAAGATATACAACCCCCAAGGCAGTATCAGCAAGCTCCCCATTGCATTAAAAAAATATCAGCCCCGCATATCGAAACAGGCGAGAGGGCCGCCTCCGGGCGGGTGCCTCCCTCTGAGAAGTTCGCGAAGCCCACTTCTCAGAGGGAGGCACCCGCCCGGAGGCGGCCCCAGCGCGAGACCGTCCCGGATGCCTACCTATTCGTTGTCGCCTGCGGTCATCTGCGTTGCGGAGAGCGCGCCGTCAGCAGCAGTTGCGGCTGCGGCGTCGGGCCAGACCCAGTCGGTGAAGGCCGGGTGATCGAAGCCCTCGTCGCACGCGAACTCAAAGGCCTCGGTGCGGAAAGCCTCCCACTCATCAATCTGCTCGGCAAACTTATCAGCGTCGACCATGCGCAGTACGTCGGCGGCCAGGGCCCAGCGGTCCATGTTGTTCAGGCGCAGCATGTCGAACGGCGTGGTCGTGGAGCCCTTCTCCTCGTAGCCGTGGACGCGGAAGGCATCGTGGCCGGGGCGGTTCCAGATCAGACGGCGGATCGTGCCGGCATAGGCGTGGAACGCAAAGAGCACGGGCTTCTCGCCGAGGCCAAACAGCTCAGCCCAGCGCTCATCGCTGATGGCTTGGTCGTTCTCGCAGACGTTCTGGATCTTGAGCAGGTCGACCACGTTGACGAACCACACCTTAATGCCCAGCTCGCGCAGCATATCGGTTGCAGCCAGAGCCTCGAGCGTCGGTACGTCACCGCACGTGGCGACCACGACGTCGGCCTCTGCGAGCGAATCGGCAGTCGATGCCCACTCCCAGGTCGCTACGCCCTCGGCGAGCTCGGACCTGGCCTCGTCGACCGTCTGGAAGGTGGGGGCGGGCTGCTTGCCACAGAAGATGGCGTTGACGCAGTCGGTGGACTGGTAGACGCGCTCGGCAACGGCAAGCGCCATGTTGGCGTCGGCCGGATAGTAGGCATTCACGATATGCGTGTCGTTGGCCTTGTTGAGCAGCAGGTCGATAAAGCCGGGGTCCTGGTGCGAGAAGCCGTTGTGGTCCTGGCGCCAGACATGGCTCGACAGCAAAATGTTGAGACCGCTGATGGGGGCACGCCACGGAATCTCGCGCTTGGTGGCCTCGAGCCATTTGCAGTGCTGGTTGACCATGGAATCGACCACGTGGACAAAGCTCTCGTAGGAGCTCCACACACCCGAGCGGCCGGTGAGCACGTATGCCTCGAGGAAGCCCTCGCACTGGTGCTCGGACAGCTGCTCGACAACCTTACCGGAACCGGCCAGCAGCTCGTCGTTGGCATCGTCCTCGTAGAAGCCGGCATCCCACTGCTTCTTGGTCACCTTGTAGGCAGCCTGCAGGCGGTTGGACGCAGTCTCGTCGGGACCGAAGATGCGGAAATCGTCCATGTTCTTGGCCAGAACGTCGGCAGTGTACTCGCCAAAGACGCGGGCGGCCTCGGTGGAGCCCCAGCCGTGGCCCTTGCTTGCGACGGGAATCTCGTGGGCATGAATATCGGGAAGTTCAAGCTCGCGGCGCACCTTGCCGCCGTTTGCATTGGGGTTGGCGCCAATGCGCAGCTCGCCGGTCGGCATAAAGGCCGTCACCTCGGGGCGCACCTGACCCTCGGGCGTAAAGAGCTCCTCGGGCTTGTAGGAGCGCAGCCACTCGCGCAGCACGCGGAAGTGCTCGTGGGTGTCCTTGGCACTCGCCAGCGGCACCTGATGGGCGCGCCAGGAGTCCTCGGTCTTCTTGCCATCAATCTGCTTGGGGCAGGTCCAACCCTTGGGCGTACGGAACACGATCATGGGATAGGCCGGACGGACCACGGTCTCGCCCGCAGTGGCCTGAGCCATAGCGGTGGCCTTGATGTCGCAGATCTCATCGAAGACCTGCTCGAACAGGGCGGCAAAACGCGCGTGAATGCTTGCATGGCTCTCATCGTCGAAACCGGCGACAAAGAAGTGCGGCTTATAGCCCATGCCCTCAAAGAACTTGGTGAGCTCTTCGTCGGACACGCGGGCAAGGATGGTGGGATTGGCAATCTTGTAGCCGTTGAGGTGCAGGATCGGCAGGACGATACCGTCGGTTGCCGGGTTCACGAGCTTGTTGGACTGCCAGGAAGTCGCAAGCGGACCGGTCTCGGACTCGCCGTCGCCCACCACGGCCACGGCCAGCAGGCTCGGGTTGTCCATGACGGCGCCGTAGGCGTGGCTGAGCGTGTAGCCGAGCTCGCCGCCCTCGTGGATGGAGCCGGGCGTCTCGGGCGCAAAGTGGCTCGGGATGCCGCCGGGATAAGAGAACTGGCGGAAGAACTTCTGCAGGCCAGCCTCGTCATTGGTGATGTCGGGGCGAATCTCACGGTAGGTACCATCGAGCAGCGACTGGGCGGTACCGGCGGGGCCACCGTGACCCGGGCCCATCAAGAAAATGGCGTTCTGGTTGTGATCGGCGATAAGGCGGTTGACATGACCGAACAGGAAGTTGATGCCGGGCGTGGTGCCCCAGTGACCGACCAGACGGTGCTTAACGTCCGGACGACCAAAGTCGCGCACCTCACCGGTTTTCTCATCAACAAAGTCGGTGCGCATCAGCGGGTTAGAGCGAAGGTAGATCTGACCGACGGACAGATAGTTCGATGCGCGCCAATACAGATCGACGCCCTCGAGCTCGGAAGCCGGCACCTCGTGTCCTAGCTTTTTCCACGGCGTCCCCAGTGTTTTAGCCATTGTTTATGTCCCTTCGCTGTGCGGTCACCCTCCGATACGGCAACCATTCGTTGGGACTAGTATATTTGCTAAAACGTTTTATCATGGTGAAAAAACGTTTTATCATCCTTATCAATCGCATCGATCAACAAAACGCGACATTCACCTGCGGCATTGCCTGTCACAGGTGCTCCACATTCAGTCTCTGCAAATTGATAAACGTGTTTAGTTGTGTTTAGTAAGCTTGAGCACGCTGCCCTTAACGATAAGTGCCGGCTCCAGGACGACCTCTTCGGCACGCCTACCGCCCCTACCGGCAAGACGCTTGGACATGCAGCCAAAAGCATGCTCCGCGAGCACGCCAGGATCCTGCTCAATGGCGGTCAGTGCCGGCTCAAAGAGGACGTCTGCCGCCGAGTTGTCATAGCTCACCACCGAGATATCGTCCGGGATGCTCTTCCCCATCTCATGCAAACGCTTGAGCAGACCGAGGGCAATGTTGTCCGAGCTTGCGAACACGGCGGTGGCGTCAGTTGCGAGCACCGCCTCCGAGGCCTCGTAGGCACTCGGAATGTAGTACTCGCTCTCAAACTCCAAACGCGCGTCAATAGGCAGGCCAACCTCGCGCAGCGCACGCTCGTAGCCGGCAAGACGTTTACGACCCGTATTGGAACGGCGCGCATTAACCAAGCAGGCAATGCGACGGTGGCCCTGCTCGATCAGATAGCGGGTTGCCATGTAGCCACCCATCTCGTGATCGAACATCACCTTGTCGCACTCGAGTCCCTCAATGGCACGGTCAACCATCACGGCCGGAATGGGGAGATGACTGACTTCCTCGCGCAAAGCGCGGTCGTCCGAGAACTCGTCGCCCACGACCAAGAACACACCATCGACGCCGCGCGTCACCAGCTGGCGCAGGAGCTCCAGATCGTCCTCGGCACTTCCACCCGAGCTGGTAATAAAGAGCGCGTAGCCGTCCTCGCGGCAGCGCTTTTCCAAGCTGCCGGCGAGCGAGGCAAAAAAGCGGCTCTCGATGTTAGGGACGATAAGGCCCAGTGTGCGCGACTCGCGCATGACCAGGCTACGCGCGATCTGGTTAGGAACATAATGATTGCGCGCCGCGACCTCTTTGATGAGCTTACGGTTTTCTTCCGAGATGCGACAGGGCCGGTTGTTAAGGACAAGCGAGACCGATGAAGGGGAAAGCCCCACCTCCTGGGCAATCTGCTTGAGAGTAACTTTGTTGCCCATCTCGCTCCTTCCGAGTATTCGCGCAATCTCTTGAAAGTATAGCGACCGTCCCTCTACCTTGATGATAAACACTTTACCAATCCGGTAGACGGCTGTTTTATCGCCGCGATTGGCGCAAAGCAACCTAACCCCTTTGCACCATGTGATGCATTGGGGTCAGGTTACTTTGCACCAAATCCATCCGGGTGGGGTATATTGCATTCGATTAATGAAAACGACCACCATAAGGCGGATATTCGTATGCACGAGAACGACTTTTTTAACGAGGACCTGCTCTGCGCACTCGCTGGCGTTGCCGGCGAGGACAACGTACTCATGAGCGAGCCCATGCGCGAGCACACCACGTTTAAGATCGGCGGCCCGGCCGATGTCTTTGTCACGCCCGACACCGAGCAGGGCCTCGTCGCCACGCTCGATACCTGCTACCGCTGCGATCTGCCGCTCACCATCGTGGGCAACGGCTCCGACCTGCTCGTCGGTGACAAGGGCATCCGCGGTGTCGTCGTGGCACTGGGCGAAGGCCTCTCTAACATCACCATCGACGGCACGCATGTTACGGCAGCAGCCGGCGCCCTGCTTTCCGATGTCGCCGCGGCTGCCGCCGAAGCCTGCCTGACCGGCATGGAGCCCCTTTCGGGCATCCCCGGCTCGGTCGGCGGCGCCTGCTACATGAACGCCGGCGCCTACGGTGCCTGCATGGCCGACGTGTTGGAGTCCGTGCGGGTCTACAAGCCCGCACACGTCCTCGACGATGGCACCCGTGGCAGTGGCAATATCATTGAGTTCGATGTCGATGAGCTCAACCTGGGTTACCGCAAGAGCCGCATCGCCGACGACGGCTTTATCGTGCTCTCTGCCACCTTTAACCTCGCCCCGGGCAACGCCGCGATGATCAAGGCCGACATGGACGACTACCACCAACGCCGCGAGGACAAGCAGCCGCTCGACATGCCGAGCGCCGGCTCCACCTTCAAGCGCCCCGAGGGCCATTTTGCCGGCAAGCTCATCATGGACGCCGGCCTGCGCGGTCACGCTGTCGGCGGCGCCCAGGTGAGCGAAAAGCACTGCGGCTTCATCGTCAACGCCAACCACGCCACCGCCGCCGACGTCGACGAACTCATCCGCCACATCCAAACAACCGTCAAAGACCAATTCGGAGTAGACCTACAACCCGAAGTCCACCGAATCGGCGAATTCCTCTAATAAAGAAAGCCCCGAAAGGGAGAGGCTTCGTAAGGAAGTCCTCTCCCTTTCGGCTTTTGTAATCCCCCACTTATGATTGAATTGCCTGGTAAAATCAATCGTACGTGGAGAATTACAATAGGGGAGGAGGACTTGACTATGGCGAATGGAAATGCAGCGACTATTTTAGGCTCGGCTCGGCTCGGCTCGGCTCGGCAGGAGCATAGCGCCGCTTTTTCAGCGTTTCAAGTCTTATTTCATACAATTTATAACGATCCAGTTGCCGGAGACAGGGCGCAGTATGCCTTGGCTTCGGTTTTTTGTGTTTGCCGGAAGGATGGTGGTTTGATTTTGAAGTCCTAACCACAACCGGCAAATCAATCTTTCCGGTTAAACCTTCTATCTTCTCCGGCGTGCCCGCTGTCGGAGGAAGTGAATGGCGGACAGAATTATTTTGGAGGAATGAAAATGAAGAAGAAGCTTCTAGGCGTTCTGCTTGCGTTGTGCCTCGCGATGACACTTGTTCCGATGACAGCCTTTGCAGGAGAGAACGCGCAAAGCAGCAAAATATCAATCACAACAGTAGATGAGCTTTTGCAATTTGCAAAAGCTGTGGACAATGGCGAATATGACGATAAAACAGATGCAGTTGTATCGCTTGATGCAGATTTGGATTTAACAGGCATTGCGTGGACACCAATTGGTAGCGTATTTGCTGCTGATGGAACTCTGCAGCATTACTTCAGCGGCAAGTTTTATGGAAACGGGCATACGATTTCCAATTTAGATTTTTCCGAAAACTATGGAAAGACGGAATATCCGTCTTTCGGATTATTCAGTGAGGTTTACGGCGCTGAAATTTCCGGTTTGACAATTCAAGGCAAGCTGGATGTATCCAATTCAGGGTATGTCTATTTTGGAACGGTAGCGGGTGTTGCAGCAGACAGCAAAATTTCTGACTGCGTTTCGGATGTATCATTCACGGATACAGACAAATATATTAACGGTACTGCGGCTATGTGCGGATATGCAATAAATAGCACGATTGAGTACTGCCAAAACAAGGGAAATTTTTCAATAACGAAGGATGTCAGCTCTTTCCAGATGGGCGGTATCGTAGGTATTGCTGAAAACAGTACCGTTCAGTATTGTGCTAATACAGGCGATATGACCTCTTGGACACCCTGTACCGGCGGAATCGTTGGGCAGTTGTATCAAGCTTCAAAGATTATCAATTGTTATTCCACAGGGAAAATGGCTCCTCTTGGCAATGGAACTACGGATTTCGGCGGCATTGCAGGCATAGTTGGTGCTGGCACTGAAATCAGACATTGCTATTTCGCTGGTGAAATGGATTTATCTCAATACGCTGCCACTACACCTTATAAGCGCTTAGGTGGTATTGCAGGCGGTGTTTCTTCTGATGCACCTGCTTTTGAAAACAATTATTTCGTGGGAACTGAGAATGTCCCGGCTTGCTTTAAGTACCAGAATGCTGGAACAGAAAAGACCCTTGACTCCATGAAAACGGAAGATTTCTTTAATGAAATCACTGCTGCTGGCGGCAATTATCGATTCAACTCAAATGGCACACCTATTCTGCCAGCACCGAAATATGCAGTTTCTTTTGATGTAACACCTGCTGAACTGACAAATGTAATCATCAAAGTGAACGGTCAGGCAGTAACAAACCCCGCCAATTTGGAGGCAGGTACTTATCAAGCCGAAGTCAGCGCAGATAATTGCGAGGTTTTCAATTCCAATATTACGATTACGGCTGATACGGCAACTCATTCGCGTACTATCGCAATGACTTATTTGCCTGCTGACTACACCAAAGTCGATGCAGCCATTGCCAAAGCAAATGCCCTGAACAAAGATGAATACAAAGACTTCACTGCGGTAGAAGCTGCCATCAAGGCTGTTGTCCGCGACAAGAACATCACTGAACAGAGCGAAGTGGATGCAATGGCGAAGGCTATCGAAGATGCCATTGCTGCTCTTGAGAAAAAACCTGTCAGCGCCAAGAAGAAAAAACCTGCCAGCACCAAACCGGCAACATCCGATAAGCTTCCGCAGGCTGGCGATACAAACAGCCTTGCTTTGTGGATCGCCCTGCTGTTCGCCAGCGTCGGCGCAGTAACCGTGACAACCGTATACAGCAGAACGAAAAAGCGCAGCGTAAAGTAAAACTAAGTATTTAGCCCAAGGGACCGTCGCTTTCCTATATTCAGACAACCAGTCCGGTGAGTCGCGCTCAAGACCCGAGAGGGCCGCGTGCCCGCCCGCAATATATTTGATTGATCGCGAGTTCCGCACGCAAAGAAGGCCACTTAATGTGGCCTTCGTCTTGCGCAGGACTGCCCGAGCAGGCAATCAAATATATTGCGGGCGGGCACGCGGCCCAACTTATCGTTACGACAGCGCAATACCGCCAAGCCAGCCCCAGCGCACGCCAGAGCCAGTGCCGTAGAACCCAATGAACGAGTCAAGCGACCTCGACGTAATGGCGCCCTCGTTGCTCATAACGATGCCGCCGCCAACATAGATGCCCACGTGTCCGTACAGCAGACCCGGTGTACCGGTGCCGCTGTGCGACGAGTCGGCCACGATCATGCCCACCTGCAGCGCCGAACGATTGGAGCTGTAGCACCAGGCGTTAAACATGTCGCACGCATTGCCGCCAAAGTAGCCCACGCCGGCGTTACGGAACACGTTGGTAACCCACGCCGCGCACCAGTTCTGGCCAGGCGAAGGCGTGGAGTAGCACGCGTTGACGACAGCCTGCTGCTTGCCCGAGCCGGCATTCTGTTGCGGAGTTCCGGGCGCATACGATCCGCCGCCCGAGCTTGAACCACCCGAGTAGGAATTGTTCTTGTTTGCGGCAGCCGCGGCAGCGGCAGCCTTCTTGGCAGCCTCCTCGGCCTGAGCGGCAGCAAGAATCTCGGAATCGCGCTGGGCCATGAGCTCCTTGACATCGTCGGAGAGGCCGTTCAGAACCGTCTGGACCTCCTGCTGCTTGGCCTGCATGTCCTGCATCTGAGCAGTCTGCTGGTCCTTGAGCTTCTCCAAGTCGGCTTTTTGCGACTCGAGCTCGGACTTCTGTGTATCGAGCTCTTTCTGGATGGTCTGGATGTCCTCGATGGCGTCACGGTCACTCTTGTTGATCTTCTCGACGTAATGCGCGTTGGCGACGAGCTCCTCAAACGAACCAGAAGCGAGCAGCAACGACAGGATGTTGGTGCCGCCCGACTTGTAGCTGGCGGCAACGCGATCGGAAAGGTCGCTGCGCTTCTCTTTGAGCTCGGACTTCTTGGTGTCGATCTGAGCCTGCGTCTCGTCAATCTGGCCCTGTACGCCTTCGATATCGCTGAGGGTCTGGGCATTCTTGTTGGCGAGCGTCGCGTACTCATTAGCGATGCTGTCGAGCTGGGCCTGGACCTCGTCGAGCTGGGCCTGGGCGGCATTCAGTTTGTCGGTGGTTTCTTGGCTGGCCTCAGCCGCATGGGCGCGAGCAGGCAGGCCAAAAAGAACAGCCGCGGAAGCGGCGCCGAAAAGAGCCTTAAGGGCAGTGCGGCGCGAAAGCTCCTGCGTAAAGATGGAATCGTTGTTTGGTGACATATGTACTCCGTTACATGCTTATTTATATGTCGCTCAACTCAAACATATTAACGCACATCGCGCTTGTCCCAACTATTTCCACGAACGGCTGGAAAAGTATGGTCAGCGGCTCGCAAATACGCCCCACACCAAAGGTAAGAATTATGCAAATAACGACCTATGAGTACGTTAACATCAATCCTCTGGTTTTCCTGCCCCGCGTGTTTTGGGTGCCCCCAGCTGCGCTATACTCCCCTCAAGAAGTGTTCCTGATTCGATAGGAGACTACATGTCCAAAGCACTCGACCCCAAAGACACCTGCGTCCTCGTTACCGGCGGCGCCGGCTTTATCGGCTCGCACACCGTCGTTCAGCTGCTCGAGGGTGGCTACCAGGTTGTCGTCGTCGATGACCTCTCCAACTCCAGCGCCGTTGCCATCGACCGCGTCAAGACCATCGTGGGCGACGAGGCCGCCAAGAACCTCACCTTCTACGAGGCCAACGTGCTCGACCGCGATGCGATGAACAAGATCTTCGATACCCACCAGATCGACCGCGTCATCCACTTCGCCGGCTTTAAGGCCGTTGGCGAGTCGGTGAGCAAGCCCGTCGAGTACTACCACAACAATATCGAGAACACCCTGGTGCTCATCGATGTCATGCGCAACCACGGTTGTAAGTCCATCATCTTCTCGAGCTCTTCGACCGTCTACGGCGATCCGGACAATCCTCCCGTCACCGAAGAGGACCCCAAGAAGCCCGCGACCAACCCCTATGGTTGGACCAAGTGGATGATTGAGCAGATTCTCATGGACGTCCACACCGCCGACCCCGAGTGGGACGTCGTGCTGCTCCGTTATTTCAATCCCATCGGCGCCCATCCGTCGGGCCTGATCGGCGAGGATCCCAAGGGTATCCCCAACAACCTGGTGCCTTACGTCGCCCAGGTCGCCGTCGGTAAGCTCGAGGCCGTTCAGGTCTTTGGCAACGATTACCCCACCCCCGACGGCACCGGTGTTCGCGACTACATCCACGTGTGCGACCTGGCATCTGGTCACGTTGCCGCCCTCAACTGGATGAACGGCAAGACCGGCGTCGAGATCTTTAACCTGGGCACCGGCACCGGTACCTCGGTACTCGAGGTCGTCGCCGCCTTCTCCAAGGCCTGCGGCAAGGAGCTGCCCTATGTGATCCGCGAGCGCCGTGCCGGCGACATCGCTGCCAACTGGTGCGATGCCTCCAAGGCCGAGCGCATGATGGGCTGGAAGGCCCAGTACGACATCGCGGACATGTGCCGCGATAGCTGGAACTGGCAGAGCCACAACCCCAACGGCTTCGCCGACGCCGAGTAGCACTCAACCGCGGTAGATTTCTAGGCATATTCCAAAATCTACGGGCCCCGGCCTCCAATGTGAACTGCACCCCAAAACTTGGACGGCTTAAATAAGAACTACGCCGCAAGGGACT
>CATXKN010000002.1 GCA_958370785.1 uncultured Collinsella sp.
TTGGCTTTAGCCAGGACGCCGCGGACAAGATTATCGACCAGCTGCCGGAGCTGCTGGAACTCGCGTAGATCCTGGGCGGTACTGCTGTCACAACAGTGGTTCCGTTGGCATAAGAGAGAGGTGGCGTCATGGCATTTAACGTAAGCGCACTGGGATTTGGCGACAACGTCGTCGACCGCTACGAGCATATCCACACAATGTATCCGGGTGGCAATGCGGTGAACTTTGCCGTGTATGCCAAGAAATGCGGAGCCGCGCGCTCCGCGTATATGGGCATCTTTGGTAATGACGCTGCTGCCGAGCATGTGATTGCGAGTCTTGAGGATGAGGACGTTGAACTAGCCAAATGCAAGCAGCTTATCGGCGAGAACGGTGCGGCACGCGTTACTGTGGTTGATGGTGACCGTGTATTTCTGGGGTCTAACGAGGGTGGCATCCGCGGTGATGCGCGCTATGTGCTCGATCGCTTTGACCTGGCGTACATGAAACAGTTTGATGTGGTCCATTCGGGCAACTACTGCTTTACTGAGCGCGAGCTGCCTAAGCTGAAGGCAGCGGGTATTACCGTTTCGTTTGACTTCTCGGATGATTCGACCGACGAGTACTACGAGCAGATTGCTCCCTACGTTGACTTCGCGTTCTTTAGCGCGGCAGACGCTGCGAGCGAGGATGAGATTCGCGAGCGCCTTGCCTGGGTGAAGGGCCTGGGTCCATGTTTTGTGTCCGCAACGGCTGGCGCCGAGGGCTGCATTGCCTATGACGGCGAGCGTTACTATCGGCAGCATGCCAAACCCGTGGCAGACATGAGGGACACCATGGGTGCGGGCGACTCGTTCCTGACTTCGTTCCTGATGTGCTATCTCGATTCCGCCAAGCGTGGCGAGGATGGTGCCGAGGCCATCGAGCGCGCACTCGACTTTGCGGCGGGGTTTGCTTCGACCGTATGCGGCATGGAAGGCTCCTGGGGCCATGGAGCGCCGATTTCCGAATAGGTGAGCAGTCCCGGGGAGTCGAATTGTCACCTCCTCGGGACCTCGTGTGCAAAAAATGCCGAATATGAGTACTGTCATTAATTTAGTAACAGCAAAATCAAGCTTTTGAGAGCCTAGTTGGGTGTCTGCGAGCGATTAAAACCTTCTAAAAATGATTTTAAACATCTTGATAATGAACAGCTGTGCATTATCAAGATGTTATTTTGCCGTAAATAATGTGACTAGATTTGCAACAGTACTCATATTTGGCATTTTTTGCACACAGGGGTTAGCGAAGGCCAAAAACAGAGCGTGAATTTCCCAAAACTGCCGACTCGATGTGCTTTGCGTCGCAGTTTTTGAGTGAGGCGATGCGTTCTGAGGCCCTTGTGAGCGATCTAATGAGCGACTGCGCGCTTGTTTCTGCGTTTGCCTCCGCCGGTGCATCGGTCTCGAGCAGTAAACGGTCGAGTGGAATCTGTCGTACGTATTCGCGACCGCGCTTGGTGGCGAGCATACGCTCGTTGACGGAAAAATAGCAGCCCGCATTACGCGCGCGGACGAGTTCGTCCGAAGTACCGCTAAACCAGTGGAAGATGATAACGGGGGAGTCGGGGTTTGGGATGAGTGATCCGTGCGATTCGAGGGCGTCCAGTACGGTTCCTGCCGAACGAACGGCGTGAATTGATATCACGCGCCCGGCAAGAGGATTCAGCACGAGTGTATCGCAGAGCCGGTCAAATACCTGTATTTGAAGCGGTTTGCTTCCGGCAAAACGAGCGGAAAAGTCAAGTCCCACCTCGCCGATGCAGCGCTCTTGGGCAGCAACTTCGCAAAGCAGATTGACTTCGGCAGGACCGCAGCGGCCGTCGGCGAGCCACCAGGGGTGGAGCCCAACGCCGGCGATGATGCCTGTTTGGCGACGGGCGCGCTCGTTTGCGCTAGCGAAGTCGCGTGGATCGACGCCGCAATCAAATAGACCCAAGCCCAGCGCCGTCGCCTCATCGGCAACGGCGTCCGGGTGAGCCATTAAATCAAGATGGCAGTGTGCATCAAATAACCGGGGCTCCATCTCGGCGCGCTCCGCTAGTCTAGGCGCTGGCCATCGGCGCGCACGCGCTCGGTGCCGCGGCCACTGATCTGGCGGATAACCTCTCCGGCGATCATCTGGCCCATGATGGGCGGCATAAAGCTGGCGGTTCCCAGCTCGGTGCGCTCGTGGATATTGGAAGGGTCGCGGGGCTGCGTCTTAACCGATTCCTCGCAGCTAAACAGTACATGTAGGCTCTTGATTCCGCGCTTCTTGCATTCTTTGCGCATGATGCGGCTCATGGGGTCACGTACCGTATCGAAAATGTCGGCAAAGCGGAGGCACTCGGGATGGAGCTTGTTGGCCCCGCCCATGGAGCTAACCAAACGAATGTCGTGGTCCTGAGCATATTTGGCAATGGTGAGCTTGGCCGAGATGGTATCGATGGCGTCGACGACGTAGTCGAGCTTGCCACCCGTCTGCTCCAAAACGCTCGCGAAGAAATCATCGATGTTGTCGCTCAGCAGGTATTCGGTGCGCTTGATAACGGTGGCGGCGGGATTGATGTCGTGGATCATGGCTTCCATTACGTCAACCTTGCGCTTGCCGACGGTGCTGTGAAAGGCGATAGCCTGGCGATTGATATTGCTGGGCGCGATGATGTCCTTGTCCAGAATGACGAAATGACCGATGCCGCCGCGGGCGAGTGCCTCGCAGCAGTTGGAGCCCACGCCTCCGCAGCCGAGCACCAGTACTGTGGAGCTGGCGAGTTTATCGAGCGCCTCGCGCCCCATAATGATCTCGAGCTTAGTGTCGCGTGTCTCGCTGGGAGTTGCGGCTGTGGTTTCGGTCATAGACATCCTCCGATGGGGAAGCGAATCGTGTTTTAGCTATCGTCATTATAGGTATTATCGCGATTCCATTTGAACCCTTGGGGTTTGTTGAAATGGGATTGGAATTCGCATAAGATTGAAGCAGATGGCACCCGTTGCAGCGGGTTAGCCAACTCCAAAACACGTTTGTAGCGTGAGAAGTGGCCGTCTTCGCATTACGCGGGGCGGCTATTTTTTGAGTGTAAGATTAGATAGTTAGACAAACATCTAAATAACGAGTATAGTGTGCGCGTCATGAGAGATGATGAGAGGAGGTCTTATGCCGGGAGAGGGTTTTAAGGCGCTTGCCGATCCAACGCGACGGCGCATTTTGGAGTTGCTGCGCGAGGGCAATTACACGGCGGGGGAGCTTGCCGAGCATTTCGATATCAGTAAGCCGTCGCTAAGCCATCACTTGGCGACGCTCAAAAACGCCGGGTTGGTGACCGACGAGCGCCATGGCCAAAACATCGTATACAGCTTAAACACCACCGTCATGCAGGACTTGATCGGTTGGTTTATGGGCTTTACAAACACGGAAGGTGATAAGGATGAATAACGAAAACAAGGGCATTCACGCCACGGGGGTATCGCGGCGTGTGTGGATTGCGCTGATCGCTCTGTGCGTCGCCAATGTCGTAGCGCACCTCATGGTGATGCCGAGCTTGCCTGCGCAGATTCCCACGCACTGGGGAGCGAGCGGCGCCGTCGACGGTTGGGGTCCTAGCTGGATGGCATCGGCGCTCGGCGCGTTGCCGCTGGCGCTTCTCGCAATGTTCTGCGTGGTGCCGCGCATCGATCCCAAAGGTGAGGCATATCGAACCTCGGGCAAGTTCTATCAGGGTTTCGTAATCGCCTTCACCTTGTTCATGTGCGCTATAAGCTGGCTGGGAGAGCTTACGGTCTGGGGCGTGGTGCCGGCGGTCGGTTCAGCCAACGTGCTGATTTCCGGTGTTGTCGGTTTGCTGCTCATCGGCGTAGGCAACTACTTGCCGCGTGTGAAGCAGAACTATACGCTCGGCATCAAGACGCCCTGGGCGCTTGCCGATCCCGAGAACTGGCGCCGTACGCAGCGTTTTGGCGGCGCCTGCTTTATGGTGCTGGGTATTGGCCTGATTGTGATGGGCGTGGCAGGCAGCGTGCTTTCGAGTGAAGTCGTCGCCGCGGTGATTGCGGTTCTGGCGTTTGGTTCGGTCGGAGCCGTCTACGTCTACTCGTATCTGCTGTGGCGCAAATCGCAGCGAGCCGCTCGTTAAGGTTGCGGAAAACTAGCGTACGCAGTTCATAGTATGTTCCGGGGGACTTTTCCCAGGTAGTATTAGGGGGTATGGGCAACCATGCCCCTTTTTCGTTAAGTTTCAGAGCTGGTTTCCTCATTTCGTTTCCACTAAAGCGAATCAAGAATAGAGAAACAGCAGGTAGAAAGGATAAAACAGACAAATGGCGGAGTTTATCTACCAGATGTATCAGGCTCGTAAGGCCCATGGCGACAAGGTGATCCTTGACGACGTGACCCTGAGCTTCTACCCCGGTGCCAAGATCGGCGTCGTGGGCCCCAACGGTATGGGCAAGTCGACCCTGCTCAAGATTATGGCCGGCATTGAGGAAGTCTCCAACGGCGATGCCAGGCTCACCCCCGGCTACACCGTGGGCATCCTGCAGCAGGAGCCGCCGCTCGACGACGACAAGACCGTCATCGAGAACGTGCGCATGGCATTTGGCGACATGATCGCCAAGGTCGATCGCTTCAACAAGATCGGCGAGGAGATGTGCGACCCGGACTGCGACATGGATGCCCTCATGGCCGAGATGGGCAAGCTCCAGGACGAGATCGACGCCGCCGACGGCTGGGATATCGATTCCAAGCTCGGCCAGGCCATGGACGCCCTGCAGCTGCCCGATTCCGACATGCCGGTCAACGTACTTTCCGGCGGCGAGCGCCGTCGCGTGGCCCTGTGCAAGCTGCTGCTCGAGGCTCCCGACCTGCTGTTGCTCGACGAGCCCACGAACCACCTGGACGCCGAGTCGATTCTGTGGCTCGAGCATTTCCTGCACAACTACCAGGGTGCAGTGCTGGCCGTTACGCACGACCGCTACTTCTTGGATAACGTTGCCGAGTGGATTTGCGAGGTCGACCGCGGCCACCTTTATCCCTACAAGGGCAACTATTCCACGTATCTGGAGACCAAGGCCGCCCGTATCGAGGCGCAGGGCAACCGCGACGCCAAGCTCGCCAAGCGCATGGAGGCCGAGCTCGAGTGGGTGCGCAGCTCGCCCAAGGCCCGCCAGGCCAAGAACAAGGCCCGTCTGGCTCGCTATGAGGAGATGGAGGCCGAGGCGCGCGCAAGCCAGAAGCTCGACTGGACTGACATTCGCATCCCTGTCGGCCCGCGTCTGGGCAACAAGGTGCTCGAGGCCCATCACCTGCACAAGGAGTTCGACGGTCGCGTGCTCATCGATGACCTTTCGTTCACCCTGCCGCGCAACGGCATCGTGGGCGTCATCGGCCCCAACGGTGTCGGTAAGACCACGCTGTTCAAGACGATTGTGGGTCTGGAGCCGCTGACTTCGGGCGAGCTCGAGGTGGGCGAGACCGTCAAGATTTCTTACGTCGACCAGAACCGTTCCGGCATCGACCCCGATAAGAACCTATGGGAGGTCGTCTCGGACGGCCTGGACCACATGATGGTCGGCGAGACCGAGGTTCCGAGCCGCGCGTATGTGGCGAGCTTTGGCTTTAAGGGCCAGGACCAGCAGAAGCGCGCTGGTGTGCTCTCCGGCGGCGAGCGCAACCGTCTGAACTTGGCGCTTACGCTCAAGCAGGGCGGCAACCTGCTGCTTCTCGACGAGCCCACGAACGACCTCGACGTCGAGACGCTGTCCTCGCTCGAAGCGGCGCTGCTCGAGTTCCCGGGCTGCTCGGTGGTCATTAGCCACGATCGTATGTTCCTGGACCGCGTCGCCACGCACATTCTGGCGTGGGAGGGCACCGACGAGAATCCGGGCAACTGGTATTGGTTCGAGGGCAACTTCGAGGCCTATCAGGCCAACCGCATCGAGCGCCTGGGCGAGGACGCAGCCCAGCCGCATCGTATCCACCGCAAGCTCACGCGTGATTAGGTTTATTGCTGGTTTGGTTACGCAACATCAATAAATAAAAACGGCTCAAATCCTGATTTGGATTTGAGCCGTTTGTCGTTAATGCTCGGGTTCTTCGACTTTATCGATGGCCCAGGCGGCTCCGAGGCCTCCGGTGGTGTTGCGGCGGATGCGCACGGCAACCTCGCGGCGCTCGCCGGCCTGCGTGTAGCGCAGGGGGAATCTTGCGCGGTTTCGCGCGGCCTCGATGGTACCGCGCTCGCGGGCGATCCAGTAGTACTCGCCGACAATGCCGAGCGTGTCGGCACCGTAGGGGAGATAGGTCGACAACTGGTGCAGAAGCGGGCCGGGGCAGAAGACTTCGGTTGCGAAATCGACGGGGAAGTCCTCGGGGATGGCGGGCGCTACGGGTGCGGGGGTTGGGGCCGCTGCGGGTGCCGAAGCCGGTGCGGATGCGGGAATTTGATCGCAAGCAGCGGCGGGCACGGATTCGACGACGGGTGCGGGCTCCGACGTTACTTCCGGCTTGATCTCGGAATCTGCGGGCTTCACGGTGACGGGCGCGTCTGCAACTGCGGTTTCAACCTCAACCTGCGTCGCGTTCTCGTTCTCGACGCTCGACTTTGCCTCGATGGGCGTGGATGCCATGGTGGTGATGCCGGCGTTTGCGTTCTCGGGGTCATAGACGACCGTGAGTGAGATGGCAGGCTGCGGTGCCTTGGGCTCCGATGCCGCCTCGGTAGCGTCCTGTTCTGCGGGCTCTTCGGGCTGATCGTCCTCGGCCTCGTCGCCAAAGACATCGCTGTTTTGGAGCGCAGGCGCCTCAGGTTGGCTAGCGGCTTCTTCGGGTGTCGACTTGGGAGCCTCGTTGAGCTCCGTAGTGGCTTCCTGCTCGGATATGACTTTGGGATCGGTCGTGGCGGCGATTTCGGTTTCGGCTTCTGCCGTTACCTCAATAGCGACTTCGATCTCTGCCTCGGGCTCGGGCTCCGGCACAGCTTCAGCCACGGGCTCGGGCTCGGGACGCTTAACGTGCTTGGGGCGCACGGCCTTGAGGTCCTTCTCGCCGCGCTTTTTCTTTTTGTAGGACTGCTTGGCTCCCTTGGCTGCCTTGGGCTTGTCCTCGCCCTTGGCAAGGGCGGTATCCCAGACCTCGTTAGCGATGACGGTGGCATACAGGCGACCGCCCTTAAAGACAGTCAACTTAATGCAGTCGTCGAGCTCCTCGAGCAGCTCGCGCGTGGACTCGAAGCCCAGGTCATAAGCAGTCATGTCGCCCGCGGCGAGTGCCTCCTCGACCTGCGTCATAAACGTTTGCTTGCCGCATCCAATCGCATCGCGCAGCAGGCGATACAGATAGATGTGGTTGCCCAGCGATAGCGTGGGCCTAACTATTGTCTTGCTCATGGCAAATCTCCTCTTTACACACGTAAAGCATCTTACCATCGCATAGCGTTTGCCATGGCGGCACCCAAGGCAAACGGGCGCGAACCGCTATCGATTCGCGCCCGTTGTACAGGTTGCCTATCTGGGGATGCAGCGCCTAGTTGCCCGATGTCGTGCCTTGGCTTGAACTGTCAGATGTCGTGCCGGACGCGGTTCCGCTCGAGCTGTTAGTGCTGCTGTTGTCGGTAGATCCCGTTCCCGATGTGGTGTCGCTCGTTTGGTCGCCCGTGCTCGGCTGCGAGCTGTCAGTCGTTTGGCTTGAGTCGGTCGTGCCGGATTGCGTGCCGCTGCTGTTCGTAGAGGAATTGGCACCCTGCGATTGGTTTTGGGTGTTCGATGACGAGTCGGCAGAGGTAGAACTATCTTGCGTGCCGTCCGTCTGTGCCTGCTGGTCTTGCGAATGGGTGTTGCCATTTGCGTCACTCTCCGTCGTGCGCGACGACAGAATTGGCTCGGGGCGCTCGCCCAGACCCTCGCCGGCGGTGGTGATAAGGATGGCGCCGGCGCAGGCGATGACCGCGACGATGGCGATGGCGATCGAGAAGACGATGACCTTCTTTTGCGTCTGGCTGCGCTCTGCCGCCGCCTTGGCGCGCAAGCTGTCGGGAGCGACGCGCGCCGTGGTCGCGCGCCCCGCAATCTGGCGCATCTCCTGCGTAGTCGCGGTGCCGCCTAGGTGCTCCTCGGCATTAAATTCAACGGGCTCATAGGCGCCGGCGGGGTAGTCGACGTCGGCGTGCGTACCTTTGAGGGCTTTGGCGCTGGCAGAGATAAAGTGGCGGTAGACCTGCGAGGACACAACGGTGATGACCGAGCTCACGGCGGCGCCAATTACTGAACCGGCGATGCCAATCTTGGAAGCAAGCGCGACGCTCGTGGCGGCAGCTGCGGCGCCGGCGATGATCTGGGGAATGGAAATGTCGTCAAACAGGCCTTTTTTGGGCGCGATGGCCATGGTCTGGCCGATGGAATGGTTCTCGTGCACGCCGTTGTTGAGCGATGCCGGCGTCATGACACGTGTGCGCGGCGCGTCGGTGTACTTGGTTGTCATACGGGGTCCTCCCGGTGTAAATCTGCTTCGTTTCGTGTAGCCATCAGGGTACCCACCAGATGTGAATCGTACGTGACATTTAACAGATACCATCAACTCATCAATAGCTCACCAAGTTGGTGGGATGCGGTTACACCCGGCGGTTGAACTACAATAGGGCTTGCTAATTGTTGTGAATGGCGTCTACGCACGGGAGCATTCTTATGAATCTTCACCTTTCTCAGTCTGATGGCTTTTTGCGTGTGGCGGCGGCGTCGCCGCAGATTCGCGTGGCCGATGTCGAGGGCAATGCCGAGGTTGCGTTAGCGGCTGTTCGCGCGGCTGTCGAGCGCGGCGTTCGTGCTCTGGTGCTGCCCGAGCTCAACTTGTGCGGCTATACCGCGGCCGATCTGTTCCATAACCGCACATTACTGCATGCCTGCGAGGCTGCTTTGGTGCATATCCTCGATGAGACTCGTGAGCTGCCGATTGTCTTTACCATCGGTCTTCCCGTTGCAGTTGCCGAGAATATCTACAACTGCGCCGCCGTGTGCTGCGCGGGCGAGCTTTTGGGTCTTACGGCCAAGAAGTATCTGCCCAACTATGGCGAGTTCTACGAGCGCCGCTGGTTTGCTCCGGCGCCCGCAGATCCTGTGTGGGTCGAGTTTGCCGGTCAGGGTCCGGTTCCGCTGGGTTCGGGGCTTGTCTACCGCTGCTGTGATGAGGGTGCCGAGGATTTGGTGCTGGGCGTCGAGGTCTGTGAGGACCTGTGGGTACCTGCGCCGCCCTCGACCGAGATGGCGCTTGCCGGTGCGACGGTGATTCTCAACCCCTCCGCTTCCGACGAGATCATCGGTAAGGCAGATTACCGCCGCAGCCTTATCTCTAATCAAAGCGCGCGCCTGTACTGCGCCTATGCCTACGCGGATGCGAGCGAGGGCGAGTCCACGACCGACATGGTCTTTGCGGGCGAGAACCTCGTCTACGAAAACGGATCTAAGCTCGCCGCCACGAAGCTCCTCACCTGCGAGATGGCGGTGGCCGATGTCGATCTTGACCGTCTGGTTGCCGAGCGCCGTCGCTCGACGACGTGGACGCGCGCGGACGATGCGCCGGAGGCCACGACCGTTGAGTTTTCGTTTGGGGGCGTGCTGGCAGACGAGTCTGTCCTGCGCGATGCACTTGACATTGACCGAGTCTTCCCCCGCGCGCCCTTTGTGCCGGCCGACCATGGTGACCTGGCCGAGCGTTGCGAGACCATCCTCGACCTGCAGACTGCTGGCCTCAAGACCCGCCTTGCCCACACGGGCACCAAGGCTGCGGTCATCGGCCTTTCGGGCGGCTTGGACTCCACGCTGGCACTGCTTGTGACCGTGCGTGCCTTCGATATTCTGGGACTGCCGCGCACCGGTATCACGGCCGTGTCCATGCCCGGCTTTGGCACGACGCATCGCACCAAGTCGAACGCCGAGTCGCTCGCTCGCGACCTGGGTGTGAGCTTCCGCGAGGTTTCGATTCACGCGGCTGTGGAGCAGCACTTCAAGGACATTGAGCACGATCCGACCGTACAGGACGTGACCTACGAGAACAGCCAGGCTCGCGAGCGTACGCAGATTCTGATGGATCTGGCCAACCAGGCTGGTGGTTTTGTCATCGGCACGGGCGACCTGTCGGAGCTGGCGCTCGGCTGGGCTACCTATAACGGCGACCACATGAGCATGTACGCCGTCAACGCGAGCGTGCCCAAGACGCTTGTGCGCCATCTGGTGCGCTATGCGGCCGATGTCTTTGGCGGGCGCATTGCCGAGGTTTTGCTCGATATCCTCGACACGCCGGTGTCCCCCGAGCTTCTGCCGCCCACGGGCGACGGCGAGATTGCGCAGAAGACTGAGGATTTGGTGGGCCCGTACGAGCTGCACGACTACTTCCTCTACTACCTGCTGCGTTTTGGCTTTGAGCCGGGCAAGATCTACCGCATGGCGCTCAAGAGCTTCGAGGGCGTCTACGACGAGGCCACCATCCACACGTGGCTGCGTACGTTCTATCGTCGCTTCTTTGCCCAGCAGTTTAAGCGCAGCTGCCTGCCCGATGGTCCCAAGGTGGGCTCGGTGACGCTCAGCCCGCGCGGCGATTGGCGTATGCCGAGTGACGCCAGCTCGCGTTTGTGGCTTGCGCAGATCGACGCGCTCAATGCAATTGACTAAGGTTGGCCAAATTGAACCAATACGGGGGTTGTAAGCGTTACACTTTTGCAATCTGATGGCCCGTATCGCGCGGCGCTCTTGTCGGAGCGCCGCGTTTTTTATATCGAAAGGTGGCACCATGCAGGCATCGCAGCGTCTTGACCGCTTTGGCGCGGAGGTTTTCGCCTCGCTCAACAACAAGCTTCTCGCGCTGAAGGCTCAGGGCAAGACCATTTACAACATGAGCGTGGGCACGCCCGACTTTAAGCCGTACGACCACGTGGTCGAGGCGCTCACTCAAGCGGCGCAAGATCCCGAGATGTGGAAGTATGCCCTGCGCGACCTGCCCGAACTCAAGCAAGCCGTGTGCGATTACTATGAGCGTCGCTTTGGCGTTTCGGGCATTACGCCGTCTATGGTGCAGTCGTGCAACGGCACGCAGGAGGGCGTGGGCCATTTGGGCCTGGCCCTGCTCGATCCGGGTGACACCATTCTGGTTCCCGATCCGTGCTACCCGGTCTTTGAGGCGGGTGCCAAGATCGCCGATGCCAAGCTCGAATACTATCCGCTGGTTGCCGAGCATAATTACCTGCCCTATGTGGCGGGCATCGATCCCGAGGTGGCCGATCGTGCCAAGTATATGATCGTGTCGCTGCCCGCGAACCCGGTCGGCTCGGTGGGCACGCCCGAGGTCTACGAGGAGATCATCGCTTTCGCCCGCGAGCACGACCTGCTGATCGTCCATGACAACGCTTACTCTGACATCGTGTTCGACGGCGAGCCGGGCGGTAGCTTCTTGCAGTATCCCGGTGCGCTCGAGGTGGGCGTGGAGTTCTTCTCGCTTTCCAAGTCGTTTAACGTCACCGGTGCCCGCATCGGCTTTTTGGTCGGTCGCGAGGATGTGGTCTCGGCCTTTGCCAAGCTGCGCGGCCAGATCGACTTCGGTATGTTCTTCCCGATCCAGAAGGCCGCCATCGCCTGCCTGAACGGTCCGCGCGATGAGGTCGAGGCGCAGCGTCTGAAGTACCAGGAGCGCCGCGATGCCCTGTGCGACGGTCTTGAGGGCCTGGGCTGGGAGCGCCCCAACGCGCATGGCTCTATGTTTGTGTGGGCCAAGCTTCCCGGTGGCCGCACCGATTCCATGGCGTTTTGCGAGGAGCTCATGGAGAAGGCCGGAGTCGTCGTGACACCGGGCGCGAGCTTTGGCCCTTCGGGTGAGGGTCACGTGCGCATGGCGCTGGTGCTGCCGCCCGATCAGATCGCTTTGGCTGTTGAGGCTATTCGCGAGGCGGGCCTGTATTAGAAACCTATTTCGACTCGTCAATAGCTCGAAACCGATTTCGTGCAGTTATTTTACGAATCCTGCAAATAATTTCGGTAAACGGTCGATATTTGGCTGCGAATAGGAGCATAATCAAAGTCCCGATTGGATGTATTGGGATTACGGCAAGCCGCTCGGGTCGTTCCCGGGCGGCTTGTTTGTGGAGTGAGATGGGAGTTTCTAATGGTTAACGAGAAGAAGGTCGCTATTGTCGGCTGCGGTTTCGTCGGTTCGTCTTCGGCGTTCGCGCTGATGCAGAGTGGTCTGTTCTCCGAGATGGTCCTCATCGACGTGGACAAGAACCGCGCCGAGGGTGAGGCCCTGGATATCGCGCACGGCATGACGTTTGCCGAGCCGATGAAGATCTATGCCGGCGATTATTCCGATGTCGCCGACGCTGCCATGATCGTCGTCACCGCTGGCGCTGCCCAGAAGCCCGGTGAGACCCGTCTGGACCTGGTCAACAAGAACGTCAGCATCTTTAAGTCCATTATTCCCGAGATTAAGAAGTCCGGCTTCGACGGCATTCTGCTCATCGTCTCCAACCCGGTCGACGTTCTGACCTACGCCGCCATCAAGATGTCCGGCCTGCCCGAGGGCCACGTCATCGGCTCCGGCACCGTGCTCGACACCGGCCGTCTGCAGCAGATGCTCGGCGCTCACGTCGAGGTTGACCCGCGCGACGTTCAGGCCTATGTCATGGGTGAGCACGGCGACTCCGAGTTTGTCGCTTGGTCCAGCGCTCAGGTTGCCGGCGTGCCGCTGAACACCTTCTGCGAGCTTCACGGTCACCTGGAGCATGAGGCTGCCGAGAAGCGCATCGCCGAGGACGTCAAGAACTCCGCCTACACCATCATCGAGAAGAAGCACGCCACCTACTATGGCGTCGCCATGGCCGTCAAGCGCATCTGCACCGCCGTCATGCGCGATGAGCAGACCGTTCTGCCCGTCTCCTCGCTCATGGTGGGCGAGTATGGCCTGTCCGATCTTGCCATCTCCATGCCGACCGTCGTTGGTCGCGACGGCGTCGTCTGCCGCGTCCCCGTGCCGCTGGACGATGACGAGCAGCATGAGCTCACCGCCTCTGCCAAGGCCCTCAAGGACATCATCGACAGCGTCGACTTCTCCTGCTAAATCAAGCTCGCTAGAGCGAAAAGCTACAATGAAGGCGTCCGGGTCCACACGGCCCGGGCGCCTTTTTGGTGCAAAGTAACCTGACCCCAATGCACCATAGTTGATGGGAGGGCCATGTCGGATTCGCCTAATTTTTTGACCTATGCCCAGACGGCGTTTGATTCGTTTGAGGAGCGGCCGTTCTGCGCGGTGGATAGCCTGGTCTTTGCGTGGTTGTCCTATTTGCGTTTGCCGGGTGATATGGCGGAGCTGACGAACTGGCAGGGCCTAGACGTACGCGAGCTGCTGCGTGCCGAGTGCTACCGGGACATGATTGACGACTTGTGGGACCCAGAGGGGAGCAGGGCCTTGTTGGAGGCCGTGGCAGCAAGCCCTCGCTACCGTGGCGTGCACGTTTGCGGCTATCGTGCCGTGAGCGATGTGGTGGCGACAGAGCAGTTTGCAGCCATGACGTTCCGGTTTCCGGCGGGGTTTAGTTATCTTTCCTTCCGGGGGACCGACAGCACGATTGTGGGCTGGAAAGAGGACTTTAACATGGCGTTCCGGTGTCCTGTGCCGGCCCAGGAATCCGCGGTGCGTTATGTGGACGAGGCGGCGGATGCGATTGACGGACAGCTTTTGTGCGGAGGTCATTCCAAGGGTGGAAACCTTGCGGTGTACGGTGCGGCGATGTGCTCCGATGTCGCCCGTGAGCGAATCGAACGGGCATATTCCCATGATGGTCCGGGCTTCGTCGAGGAGTTTCTGAACGGAAACGCCTTTGCTGATCTTTCCGGTCGAATCGACAAGACGCTACCTCGGTCGTCGATCTTTGGCATGATGTTCGAGACGCAGGAGGACTATGCCATCGTTGAGAGCACCGAGTTCAGCCTGCTGCAGCACAATCCCTTTAGCTGGGTGGTTGATGGCCACGACTTCGTGTACTGCGAGCGTCTGTCCGCCGGCGCTCGATACGTTGATGGCTCCATTCGCGAGATGCTGCTTGCAGTGTCGCCTAGCGAGCGCGAGCGTTTTGTAGATGCGTTGTTCTCCGTGTTTGAGGCTACGGGTGCTGAGCGGTTTGCGGATATCGCCGGGAATCTGCGCGAGAGTCTACCCGTGATGCTCCAGGCTGCGCAAGGCTTTGACAAGGATACGCGACGCTTTGTCTCGCAGACTATCGTGGCAATCCTTAAATGCGCACTGCTGCCCAAACGACCCCAGATCGACATGCCCGCTGCCGGCAAGAGTTTGGCAGAACAGCTCGAGGCTTGGCAGTCCGAGCTCCTGCGCTAGCCATTGGTGCAAAGCACCTGTCCCCGATGCACCAATCTTCGATGCGTCTGGGGCGGGCTCGACCGCTATACTGGTTCGTGCCGAAATCGATCTAGAACGGAATGCCGTATATGAAAATCAATCACGCGATTCTGCATATCCTGGACTTTGACTCTGCCGTCAACGTTATGAGCCAGCGCGAGCTCGATATCGAAAGCCGTACCGTGCGCAACTTCGTGACCACACATCTGCGCCGCGCGCGCACCTCGGCCGACAATAAACGCGCCACGTTTGCCGAGAACTCCGCATTCGGTGGCGAGCTCAAGGGCTATTTCTTTGGCGAGCGCGAGTTCGTGGACCTGTCGCAGCAGATTGCGGAGTTTATCTCCTCCGAGCTCACCAAGGCAGAGAAAGCCGAGTCCACCGACGTGCTCGTGGCCGATTTTGACGACGATGAGGATGCTCGCTGGTTTGCCGTGATGCTGCTGGGCTCCAAGCAGGCTTTTATGCACGAAGTGGGCCGCGAGGAGGGGGAGGTGCGCAACGACATCGCGCGCCACTACGCCATTCTGCCGAACCCCTCGCAAAAGGTGCCGAGCTATGCCATCGTGCGTGCGAGCACCATGGAGATAGGTTACGTGGACAAGAAGCGCAAGATTGCCGGTGAGGACCGTATGCTTATCCCCGATGGCCTGCTGCAGTGCGACACGGGCGTATCGGGCAAGGAGGTCATCGACACCGTGACGCGTGTGGTCGAGGAAGTCGCCGAGGAGCACGGTGCCAATACGGCCGTGGCGCTCGCCAAGGTTAAGGCTGCCGTCGCCGAGAAAGTCGAGGATGACGAGGAGCTGCCGCCTTGGGATATCGTCGATGAGGTCTTTGAGGACGAACCGGTTATCAAGGAGAGCGTGCGCGCGGCACTGACTGAGGAGAAGGTGCCTGAGCGTGTGCCCGTGGAGCGCAAGCAGGTCGAACGCGCGGCGGTGCGCAATCATAAGATCCGTACCGACACGGGTATCGAGATCAGCTTCCCGGCCGAGATGGGTTCGAACTCCGAGTACATCGAGTTCGTCAACGAGCCCAACGGCCTCATTTCCATCGAGCTCAAAAATATCGGGTCAATTGAGAATCGATAAACTGCGCTTGAACTGCAGGCAAAGCAAAGGCCGAAGCCCCAATGGAGCTTCGGCCTTTTTGTTTAGGGATGAAGTACCCCGCAGGTTGAGCATAAGTCAGCGAAAACGCCCCTAGGCGAGCAAGGTGACGTGAAAGAGGAGGGCATTGACCTTCTGGTCATGCCCGACGATTGAACGTCAGATTGCCGCTTAGGGGCGTTTGCAGCGTCGAGCCGTTACGCGGTTTGGTAAAACCGCGTAACTATTAAAGCTTGCGCAGGCCCTCTTCGAGGCCAGTCTTGCTGTCGGTCTTCTCGTCGCGCATCTTGATGACGCGGGCGGGGACACCGGCCACGACGGCACCGGCGGGGACGTCCTCGACGCACACGGCGCCGGCGGCAACGACGGCGCCCTTACCCACGTGCACGCCCTCCAGGACCACGGCGTTGGCGCCGATCATGACATCGTCTTCGATGATGACGGGCGTGGCGCTGGCGGGCTCCACGACGCCTGCCAGCACGGTGCCGGCGCCAATGTGGCAGTTCTTACCCACGGTGGCGCGGCCGCCCAGCACGGCGCCCATGTCGATCATGGAACCCTCGCCAATGACGGAGCCGATGTTGATGATGGCACCCATCATGATGACGGCGCGATCGCCGATCTCGACGCGGTCACGGATGATTGCGCCCGGCTCGATGCGGGCGTTGATGCCCTTGAGGTCGAGCATGGGCACGGCGGAGTTGCGGCAGTCGTTCTCTACGTCGTAGTAGTCGATGGAGTCGGCGTTGGCGTCGAGGATTGCCTTGAGTTCATCCCAGTCACCAAAGACGGTCTTGCCACGACGACCGCCGTAGACGTGCGCATTGCCCCACTGGACCTTCTTGCCCGGCTTTTCGCGCACGTACAGTTTGACGGGCGTTTTCTTGGGCGCGGTGGCGATGTAATTGATAATCTCCTGGGCATCCATCTCGGCTGCGTTGCTCATATGCTGTTTCTCCTTTGCGTGGGTGCGGTAGATACCTGGTTAGGCAAACATGACCTGGTCGAACGTATAGAAGCCAGGCTCGTGGGTGACGAGCTTTTGAGCGGCGGCCAGGGCGCCGTTGACAAAGATCTGGCGGCTCGTGGCGCGATGGCTAAGCGTGACTTCCTCGTCCTGGCCGAAAAAGCTTACCTCGTGCACGCCGGCGACGGTGCCGCCGCGCAGCGAGTGCATGCCGATTTCCTTGGGATCGCGAGCGCCGCACATGCCCTCGCGACCGTAGACAGGATGATAGCCAGCCTCAGGCTCGGCCTCGACTACAGCGTCGAGTAGCAGCTTGGCGGTGCCGCTGGGGGCGTCGACCTTTTGGTTGTGGTGCGTCTCGACAATCTCGCAGTCAAAGCCGGGCAGCTCGCGTGTGGCCTGTGCTACCAGATGACGCAGGGCTGCGATACCGATGGAGTAATTGCCGGAGTGCATGACACGGGCGTTCTGACCCAGCTCGCGCAGGCGATCCATCTGCTCGGGTGTGTAGCCCGTGGTGCCCGAGACCAACGCCGCACCCGTGCGCTCGACATAGGCGACGACGGCATCGAAGGTCACGACGTTCGAGAAGTCGATGATGACGTCGGCGGCTGGTGCGTTCTCGAGCTTGCTCAAATCGAAGCCAATCTGGGCCACGATATCAAAAACGGGCTGCCCAGTGGCATCAACGGTGCCCTCGGCGGTAGTGTGGATGAGCGAGCCCATGCGGCCCGTTCCCATAATGACGGTCTTAATCAAGCAGACCAACTCCCTTCAGAGCATCGGTAAGTGCGGCGCGCGTGTTATCGGCCATGGGGCACAGCGGCATGCGGTAGTTTGCCTCGATCATACCCATCTGAGCGAGCGCTTCTTTAACGGGGATGGGGTTGACCTCGCTAAAGAGGGCATTGATGAGCGGCTGGCCGGCAATTTGGATATCGCGGGCGCGCTCCACGTCGCCGTCCAGATAGGCGCGGCACATGTCGTGCACGAGCTGCGGCTGAACATCGGCCCACACGCTGATAGTGCCCGAGGCGCCCAGGCTCATGAGCGGCACGGTGAGCGCGTCTTCGCCCGAGTACATACGGAAGTCATCGGACAGCAGGTGGGCGATCTTGGCCGCGTAGGCGACGTTGCCCGAGGCTTCCTTAATACCCATGATGTTGGGGTGCGCGGCCAAGCGCTCTACGTTGCGCTCGCTGATGCCGCAGCCGCAGCGGCCGGGGATGTTGTACAGGATGCAGGGGATGTCCACAGCATCCGCTACGGTCTTAAAGTGCTGGTAGATGCCCTCCTCGTTGGACTTGTTGTAGTAGGGGGTAATGAGCAGCAGGCCGTCGGCGCCCAGGCCCTGATAGGTGAGCGACTTGGTGAGCATGGTCTGTGTGGAGTTAGAGCCCGAGCCTGCAATGACGGGGACGCGGCCTGCAACCTGCTTGACCACGGCGGCGACGACGGAGTTGTCCTCGTCATCGGTCATCGTGGCACTCTCGCCGGTGGTGCCCAGAGTGAGGATGGCGTCGGTGCCATTTTGCAGGTGGAAATCGATAAGGCGCTCGAGCGCGTCAAAGTCGACGCTGCCGTCCTTTTTAAACGGCGTGACGAGGGCGACGATCGAACCCTCGAGGTTGCGGATATCCATGTTCTTCTCCTTCGCTTCCGCGATCTGGATGCGTTTGTTCCATTGGGCGGCGACGGCCAGGCGTTCGTCCTGGGCGCGGCGACGGGCGCTTTCGGCGCGCGACTTTGCCAGCAGCTCGCGGCCGCACGGCAGCACGTCGAGCGTGGCAAAGTAGTCGCCCGGGCGCTCGGCGCGACGAATGAGGTCGGCCGAGCCATCGGGGCGCAGCAGCACCTCGGCGGAGCGCAGGCGGCCGTTGTAGTTGTAGCCCATGGAGTAGCCATGCGCGCCGGTATCGTGGATCACGAGCACATCACCCATGTCGATCTGCGGCAGCTCGCGGTCGATGGCGAACTTATCGTTGTTCTCGCACAGATTGCCCGTAATGTCGTACGTGTTCGTGACCGGTGCTGCGGTCTTGTCAGGGCCACCCGGCTGTCCCATCACCGTAATGTGGTGGTAGGCACCATACATAGCGGGACGAATGAGGTCGACGGCGCTTGCGTCCACGCCGATATAGTCCTTGTAGATCTGCTTTTCGTGGATGGCCTTGGTGACCAGGCATCCGTAGGGTCCCATCATAAAGCGACCCATCTCGGTGCAGATCGCCACATCGCCCATGCCGGCGGGGACCAGAATCTCGTCGTAGGCTGCGTGTACGCCCTCGCCGATGGCGTGGATATCGTTAGCCTGTTGCTCGGGCAGGTAGGGGATGCCCACACCGCCGGACAGATTGATAAAGGCGACATGTGCGCCGGTCTCGCGCTCCAGGCGCACGGCAAGCTCAAAGAGGATGCGTGCGAGCTTGGGATAGTAGTCGTTAGTGACGGTATTACTGGCAAGGAAGGCATGGATGCCAAAATTCTCGGCGCCCTTGGCCTTGAGCATGCGGAAAGCCTCAAAGAGCTGCTCGGTGGTCATGCCGTACTTGGAGTCGCCGGGGTTGTCCATAATGCCGTTGGAGAGCTGGAATAGGCCGCCCGGATTAAAACGGCAGCTGACCGTCTTGGGAATGGGTCCCGCAACGCGCTCAAAGAACTCGATATGGCTTATGTCGTCAAAGTTGACGATGGCGCCCAGCTTATCTGCAAGGGCAAAATCCGCTGCCGGCGTGTCGTTGGACGAGAACATGATGTCGTGGCCGGTGATGCCCAGTGAGCGGGCAATCATGAGCTCGGTATAGCTCGAGCAATCGCAGCCGCAGCCGTATTCGTTGAGAATGGAGATGAGCGCCGGGTTGGGATTGGCCTTGACGGCAAAGTATTCCTTAAAGCCCGGATTCCATGCAAAGGCGTCGCGCACTTCTTGCATGTTGCGGCGGATGCCCGCCTCGTCGTATAGATGAAACGGCGTGGGGAACTGCTCGACGATATGCTCGAGCGTTTCCTTGTCCACAAACGGCTGCTTGGCCGCATACGCTTCGTTGGGGGTCAATGCCATGTCCCGTAAACCTCGCTATCCAGACGGCGCCATCTGCGCATCGAATCCGCATAGCGTGGACCCAATGTCCGGATAGCGCTCCCGCATTGCTGCAGACAGTCCTGCGGGTGTTTCCCGCAGGCCCACCAGGTTGTTCGTGCCCGAAAAACCCAGTTCGGCGGGTTTCGCCTCCCCGCGGGGTCAAAGCCTGCCGGCTCGCCCGCGGATCTTCGTGCCCGCGCCTCTATCAAGTGGTAAAGACCCTACCACGTTGCACTTTACCAAACAAGAGTATTCGTATATAACGTTTAAAAAATGCAGGGATATGCTGGAAATAAGGGCGTCATAATTCTGCATCACAATAGTGTGTGAATGGATATGCCCCATGAAAGGACCCTTTATGACCGAGCTCCAAGAACTCCGTCGCTATCGGCGCGATCTCCATCGCATTCCGGAGCTCGATTTCGATCTTCCGCAGACTATCGCCTATATTGAGGGCGTGTTGGCGCCGCTCGCTTGCGAGGTGACCCATCCGTGTCCGAGCTGCGTCTGTGCCTTCTTCGATGCCGGTGTGGGCGCTACGCATGCCACGGCGATTCGCGCCGATATGGACGCCCTGCCCATCGCCGAGGCAACGGGCGCGGCCTTTGCCTCGGCGCATCCCGGTAAGATGCATGCGTGCGGTCACGACGGTCACATGGCCATGGTGCTTGCCGCCGCGACGCATGTCGACCGAACGATTCGCGAGCAGCCGGGCGCCATCAAGCGCAATGTGCTCTTTGTGTTTCAGCCGGCCGAGGAAACGACCGGTGGCGCCAAGACAGTGTGCGAGAGCGGCGTATTCGAGCGCTATGGGGCAGATCGCATCTTCGGCTTCCATGTGTGGCCCGATTTGCCTGCCGGTACGTTGGCGAGCTGTCCCGGTCCGCTGCTGGCGCGTTCGAGCGAGACGCACATTCATATCCATGGCACGAGCATCCATATCGCTAAGACCTATGGCGTTCCGGTCGAGGAGTCGCACGATGCGGCGCTGGCGGCTGCCAAGTTCTTGGTTGCCGAGCGCGAACTGATGGATGAGCTGGGCGCCGATGAACCCTGCATTGGTAAGTTCGGCCTGCTGCAGGCCGGCACCGTCTGCAATGCGGTGGCGGGGGAGGCCCATGTTGCGGGCAGCCTGCGCGTGTTTACGGACGGCATGTTCGACCGCGCGCGCGAAGGCGTGCGCCGTGTACTCGACGAGGCGTGCGCTGCAACGGGTTGCACGTACGATCTCAATTTTGCCGAGGGCTATCCGCCAGTCGATAACGACCCCGAGCTGTTTGCCCACATTGCGCCTGCCTTGTCCGAACTGCAACTTGTGGACGAGCCGCTGCTAATCGCCGAGGATTTCGCCTTCTATCAGCGCTATCTGCCGGGCGTGTTCTTCTTGCTGGGCACGGGCGTGCCGGAGGGTCAAGAAAACCCGAGCGATTCGGATGGCTGTCCCGCCTATGCCACGAGCGCCCTTCACACTGATACCATGCTCTTTGACGAGGAAATCCTGCTCAAAGGCCTCGATGTCTACAAACGATTGCTTGTGATGGAGTGACGATGGGGCGACGCCGACAATCTGCCGTATATAGTCCGGGTGGATGCGGGTGTGGCTTGCTACTGCTTCCGGTTATTGCTGTGAGCATTGGCGTGATGTTTGCGCTTGCCGGGCTGGCAGCAGCGGCACTCGTACTGTTGATTGTGGCTATTGGCGTGACGATTTGGCTCTGCCGCAATCGCGAGCAACGCCGTGCCGATGGTAAGACCAATGTTGGATGGGTCGTCTTCCTGATCATTGCGTACCCGCTGAGTGTCAGCTACCTGGTGTTCTTTGTCCTGTTGATGATCGGCGCCTTTACGGGGGAATCTGTCGCGGTGGGTTGATGCGCTGCCAGCAGACGGTCGAGCAAAGTGCGCTTGCTCGGCGTTTGGATAACTGCATTGGCCGTTTACCGCAACCTTAGCTCTCAGCTAATGAATTCATGTTTAATCCTTCCTACGATGTGCTGTGTGCCGGCGCGGTAGCCGGATCGTAGGAAGGATGCATGATGAATAAGCTCGAAAACGAAGTGCTGCTGAGCCGTCGCGCTGCACTTGGCGCATTCGCCACCGTCGCCTTGGGCACTGCCGGTCTTCTTGCCGGCTGTGGTAGCGATAAGGCGACCGTCACCGAGGACGCCGACGATGGCGACAAGAAGGAAGAGGCGAAGAAGGAAGAGCAGCCTACGACTGACCTGGCGGTTGGTACGACGGTGGCCACGGCTGCCGGTCTCTCCGTCGTCGTCGATTCCGTCCAGCCCGGCCTCACAAATTATGACGGTTCGACCATGACGGGCGTTCACGTCACGTACGTCAACAATGGCGATGAGGGCGCGGACTACAATGTCTACGACTGGAAGGGCGAGGACGCCAACGGTGCTCAGCAGAACCAGGGTTATTACAGCGAGGGCTCCGATGAACTGCAGTCTGGTACCCTTGCCGCCGGCGGTTCCGTGGCGGGCAATATCTACTTTGATGGTGACATCAAGAAGGCTCTCTATTTTGCCAACGTGTTTGATAAGTCTGCCGCCGCAAGCTGGGTGCTGGCCTAACATGTCGCTACCGTTGCGCCGTATGGGAGGTGAGGTCGTATGCCCGATAAAAAGCTGACTGACGAGTTACTCAATGAGCTTCTCGACGCGCCAAACATCGATGGATATATCAAAGAACACGACTTTGCCGCCCCGTCGCTTTCGGACTACCTTAAGCAGCTGCTGCAGGAAAAGGGCTTAGAGCGCTCGCGCGTGGTGCGGATGGCCGACCTCAATGAGACCTTTGGTTATCAGATTTTTACCGGTGCACGCCACCCAAGCCGTAATAAGGTGCTGCAGATTGCCTTTGCGATGGCGTTGACGCTCAAGGAGACCAACCGCGCTCTGACGGCTGCCGGGGTAAGCGTCCTCAACTGTAAGGACCGTCGCGATGCGATTGTCATCTTTTGTATTGATCGCGGCTGCAGCCTGCAAAAGGTCAACGAGGAACTGTATCGCTTTGGCGAGGAGACGGTGAGTTAGCGGCCGATGGCTGAGTTGGCTGTTACCAAAACAACTATGCGAACGAACAGGGCGTGGATGCCATGGGGTGTCCGCGCCCTGCGTTATGATGGACGCTATGGATACTCAGAGCCCAACATATTCCGATGACGAGCTGACTGCTTCACTTGTCGAGCATTTGGCGTCGCTTGACCGCGATGACAGCTATCGTGTGGAGCGCGTGCTCAAGTTCTCGGATGTCGAGACGACCGAACTCGTCTATTTTGAGGGCTCTGGCGGCGGGTCTCTCGGTCCCTTTGTCCGCAAGCGCATCGATGCTTCGGCGCAGATTGGCGGAGCATATGAGCGCCTGTTTGCGGCCCAGCGCGCCGGTCATCGTTTTGAGCATTTGCCCCGAATCGTCGATTGCCGCCGCGTGGGCGACGAGCTTGACGTGGCGATGGAGTATGTCGAAGGCGAGACACTCGAGGCGTTGGTGGGACGCTTGGGGGCGACGCCCGATTATGCCCGCGAGCTGTATCCCGTTCTGTGTGAAGCGGTGGGCGAGCTGCATGCTGGTTTTGCAGCTGCGGGGGAGCCAGGGGTACCGGTAATCCACCGCGACCTTAAACCCTCGAACATCATTGTGTCGGGCGTGAGATACGCGACCGATGCCGGCATGACCTTTTCCTCGCTGGTGATTATCGACCTGGGAATCGCGCGCGTTTGGCGCGATGGCGCCGACGCCGACACCGTCAAGTTTGGCACGCGTTCCTATGCGCCGCCCGAGCAGTTTGGGTTTGGGCAGACGAGCGTCCGCAGCGATATTTACGCGCTTGGCGCCCTGCTGTTCTTTTGCCTGACGGGAACTGACCCCAAACCGGGGCGGGACATACGTGAGCAATGCGAGGCGCATGGCATTCCCGTCCCGCTGTCGGATGTGATTTGCATGGCGATGGCGCTCGATCCGGCTAAGCGCTTTGTGAGTGCAAAGGCATTGGGCAATGCTGCGCGCGCGGCGTATGAGCTATGTCTCCCTGCGTCGTCGCCCGTGACCTGTTCTACTGCCAGTGTGCCCCGGGTCGCGGTGTCACAGGTGCAGCGGGTACAGCAGCCGGTTGCCCTCACGCTTCCGTCTTCTGCAAACCGGCGTTCGATCGTCTCTCCCGTGCCGTCCAAATGTGCACGTCTGCTCTCGCGTATCCCCGAGCCCGTGGGGCGCATATGGAATGGATGCGTCTATGCGACAACATTGTTGCTGCTGGTGGGCAGCCATTTTGCGGTATTTACGCCGACGGGCGAAAACCGAAACTATCCAACGTGGTTTTTGGCACTTGAGTATTTCTTTATGGTCGATGGCCTGGTGCTGCTTATTACGTTTGGTATGCTCGACCGCCGCAGGCTTCGGCGTCGCTTTCCCGTGCTCGATCGGTATCGGGGAGGCGCCTTTGTCGAACTATGGTTCAAGGCGCTCGGGTTTATGTTTGCCGTCATGTGCGTCGTTGTTGTTATCGGCAACGCGACGGGCGTCGTCTCCTAGATATACGAAAAAGGGCCCCGTTTGGGGCCCTTTGCAGTTGAGGCTTGCGAGCCTAAATGCGGTTCATCTGGGAAGCGACCTTGTTGTACCAGTCCTGCCACGTGGGCGGGCAGTACTTCTTGGCTGCTGCCGGGGTAAGCGTGGAGCCATAGTTGGCGCCCAGGTAGGCAACGTGGGCGGAGACACCCTCGCTCCAGCTGCCAAAGCTACGCCAACCACCGCCGCGGGCACTCCAGCCCCAGGCGTTATAGGAGCCGGCGCAATAGAGGCCCTTGCTGCTCTCGATGCAGGCGATAGCGGGGGACCAACGGGGATCGACGCCGGTATTCCAGGCGGCGACGGCAAAGTTATAGCCCTGGCCTGCCATGGGGGAACCGGCGAGGTAGTTGTCGATGCGGCTCGTCCACTCGTTAATGAACGAGTCGTAATCGGAATTGCCGCTGTTGGAGTTGTTCACCGTGGTGTCGATGGTGGTGTTGGAGTTGGTGGCCTGACTGTTGGAGTTATTGCCACTCACGCCGGTACCCGAGATCTTCTCGGCGGCAGCGGCTTTGTCGGCCTCGAGCTTAGCCAGTTCGGCGGCATTTTCCTGCTCGGCCTTTGCCTGCGCCTCGCTGCGGAGCTGCTGCGCCTGGGCCAGCGCGTCCTCGGCATTCTTTTGCTCGCCCTCGAGCTGAGACTTGGCCTGATCGAGCTCGGTTTTGTTTTGCTCGAGCTCGGTTTGCATCTTGTTAAGCTCTTCGATCTCGTCGACGCTCGAGCTCGTAATCTGGTTGGTGTATTTGCAGGTGGTGATAAAGTCACCCAAGCTCTGCGTGTTCACCAGGAAGCTCACGATGGGGCTGGTGCCCTTCTGGTACTTATACAGATCGCGCATGGCGGAGCTTGCCTTGGCCTGCTGCTCGGGTAGCTCGGCCTCAATCTTATCGATGTTCGCTTCATTGGAGTCGATCTGCTTTTGCAGATCCTCGAGCTTGGTTCGAGCGTCGTTGTAGGCGCTCGTAGCGTCTTCGATTTTTTTCTGGGCGGCGGAAAGCTGATCCTGCGTTGCCTGCGAGGCGGCATAGGCCGCGACGGGGGAGAGCATCGGCGTGGCCGTCAGCGCGACGGCGAGCGCGGCGCTCGTGATGATACGAGCCGGCTTCGACGCGATGAGCGCTGCGGTGCGATGGTTCGAATGCTGCATCCAGTCCCTCTGCAATCAATCGTAGGTTATTGGTCGAGCTGTATTCTACTACTGCTTTCGACCTCAACTTGAACCTTAAAGGTTCTAAAGGGTCAAGTTGAACTTGAGGCTTTGGCCTTGACCTGCGGGAATGGTGAATTGTTGAGAAACCATAGAGTTCAACTTTAACGTTACGGCACCCTGTTGCAACGGGATTCTCGGCTGTAAAAGTTGCCCTCACGTGGGGTTTTGCAACTACAGGGTTCCTTCGCGACGAGCCTGCTCCACCTCTTTGAGTGCCTCGGCGGGAGTGAAGGAACAGGTGCCATCGCCGAGCTTGACCACCTGTATGTCGTCACCGATATGGACTTCTCCGCCCTGCAACACGACGCCAAAAATGCCCTCGTGGGGGAAGACGCAGTCGCCGGCGAGATAGTAGATGGCACAGCGGGTGTGGCAGACTTTGCCGATCTGGCTGATTTCGACGAGTACTTCGCTGCCGAGCTTGAGCTGCGTTCCCAGGGGGAGCGAGAGCAGGTTGATGCCCTGGGTTGTGAAGTTCTCACCAAAGTCGCCCTCGTGCACATCGAGCCCGCGCGCCTGCGCCGTCTGGATAGACTCTGCAGCTAAAAAGGAAACTTGGCGGTGCCAATGCCCGGCGTGCGCATCGGAGGCGAGGCCAAACTGCTCGATGACGGTGTCGTGCCCGTCGGCGACGGGTGACTTACGCGTGCCTTTGTGCTCCGACGTGTTGATTGAGACGATGCGGGCAGGCCCGTTGTAAGCGTCGTTTGCGGTGCGTAGGGGAGCTGCCGTCTGGGCACGATCCGCAAGTTCGCGCTTTGCGGCGTCAATGATGGGGTTGTTGATCGGATGAGCCTGGGGCATGGTGCACCTTTCGACGGGGCGGGCAACATGTTGAATCCTACAACAACGGTGGGTTCATTGCCCCGTTGTCGTACACCGGTGATTGCCGCCTTAGCGCTGGATAATTACGCCGATTGCCATAGATACGGTGGAGCTTTGGGTGCCGGCGGCTCGGCACGCTAGAATAAATCAGTTGCACAAAGACCGCCCGTCGTGTGGGCAGTTCATGATAGGAAGTTTCCATGGCATTGCAGTTTACAGAGCGCGAGTTTATTCCCGTGCTGCTCGGCGGCGACATCAACGCGTATTCGGTGGCGCGCGCCTTCTACGAGGAGTATCAGGTCAAGAGCCTGGTCTTTGGCAAGTATCAGACGGGCCCTGCGTATCGCAGCCAGATTATCGACTACACGCCCAACGTGGATATCGACACCATGCCCGTGATGCTTAAGACCGTCAACGGTATCGCTCGGGCACATGCCGACAAGACGATTGTCCTGATGGGCTGCGGCGATAACTATGTTGCCCTGGTGGCTCAGGCCAAGGATGCCAACGAGCTGGCGGATAACATCGTTGCGCCTTATGCGCCCTATAGCATGCTTGAGCAGTGCCAGAAGAAGGAGATCTTCTACGAGCTGTGCGAGAAGCACGGTGTTCCCTATCCGCATACGTTTACCTTTACTGCGCAGATGCTCAACACGCAAGGAGAGGCACCTGCCGAGGTGCTCGACCAGATTGACTTCCCCTACCCGATGATCCTGAAGCCTTCCGACGGCATCATGTGGTGGCAGCATGAGTTCGAGGGTCAGAAGAAGGCTTATGAGATTGCCGACCGCGCCGAGCTGGAGCAGGTTATCCGCGATTCCTATGCCAGTGGCTACACCGATGACCTGATTTTGCAGGATCGCGTGCCCGGCAACGACGAGTACATGCGCGTGCTCACCAGCTATTCTGACCGCAACGGCAAAGTCCGCATGATGTGCCTGGGCCACGTGCTGCTCGAGGAGCATCAGCCCCATGGCGTCGGTAATCACGCCTGCATCATCACCGAGCCCAATGATGAGCTCATGGATGGCGTGCGCAAGCTGCTCGAGGACCTTCACTTTGTGGGCTATTCCAACTTTGACGTCAAGTACGACGAGCGCGATGGCTCGTTTAAGTTCTTTGACTTCAACACCCGCCAGGGCCGCAGCAACTACTACGTAACCAACAGCGGCTTTAACGTTGCCAAGTATGTGGTGGACGAGTATGTGTTCAACCGCCCGTTTGAGCCGGAGTTTGTGACGGCGCAGGACGAGGCGCTGTGGATGGTCGTTCCCATGGGCGTCGTCGACAAGTACGTCAAGGATCCCGAGCTGCGCGCGAAGGTGCATCGTCTTGCCAAGGAGGGCAAGGGCGCCGATCCCTCGTTTATGAAGGGAGACTTTGTCTTTAACCGCTGGTTGCGCATGTGGCACACCAAGCTGCGTCACTATAAGCTGTTCAAGACGTATTACAAGTAGACGAGCGTGGCGCCCGTCCGGTATGTATCGGGCGGGCGCGGGTATGATACGCGCAATTGCGTGGGCGTCACCAAGGAGGCGGCGATGGAAAAGCTGGGAGTTATCGGCGGCATGGGCGCCGAGGCCACGTCGTATTACTACGACCAGGTGGTACGTCATACGGCGGCTACGTGCGACCAGGAGCATATCGACATGGTGGTGCTTTCCAAGTCGACCATGCCCGACCGCACGCTGGCCATCAAGACCGGTGAGCATACCGAGCTGCTGGCGACCATGAAGGAGTGCGCCCAAGCGCTCGAGTCGCTGGGCTGCGCACACATAGCAATTCCCTGCAACACGTCACACTACTTCTACGACCAGATCCAGTCGTTTACGAAGGTGCCGATTATCCACATGCCGCGCGAGTCGGTGCGCTATGCTCTGGCCGGCGCGGTGATGGGGGAGTGCGAGTTCGATCCAAACCTGAGCATGCCGGCCGAGCCGGTGCGCAAGATCGGCATCATGGGCACCGACGGCACCGTGGGCGCAGACGTCTATGGGCGCGAATGTGAGACTGCGGGCGTTGAGGTCGTCTATCCCAGCGAAAAGCGTCAGGCCGACGTGATGTCGCTCATCTACGACGATGTGAAGGCCGGGCGCGAGCCCGATATGGATAAGTTCGACCGCGTGATGTGGGAGTTCGCCCGTAGCGGCTGCGACCGCGTCATCCTGGCCTGCACGGAGCTTTCGGTGTTGCAGAAGTATCGCGAGATGCCCGAGATCACCCTCGATGCGATGGATGTCCTGGTACGCGAGTCCATCATTCGCAGCGGCGTTCCCTACCGCCTCTAGTTCTCCGCCTGCCAAAAGGGGACATGCCAAAAAGGGACAGGCTAATTTTGGTAGGTTTTATCATGGAAAACAGTAAGGCCTCGGCTCGTTTGTTGCGAGCCGGGGCCTTTTGCGTTGGGCGGTTGCTGTCGGTGGTGAACTAGAACAGGAAGCCGAGGACGATGAGGGCGATACTGATGATGATCACAGCAATGTCCAGGCCCTTGATGGGGTAGCGCTTGTACGAGCTCGCGCGTGTGCGCAGGTAGAAGCCGCGCTGCTCGGCGGCAAGCGCGGTGGCATCGGTCTTGCCCACGCTCGAAATAAGCAGCGGCACGCACAGCGGCAGCATGAGCTTGAGTTTCTTGACGGGATTTTTAGTGTCGTATTCGACGCCGCGTGCAGTCTGCGCCTCCATGATGGTGTTCATTTCCTGGCCAAATACCGGCACAAAGCGCAGCGCCGTGGTAAAGGTGAAGGCATAGCGATATGGCACGTGCAGTACCTCGACGCAGGCGTTGGCGAGGTCGTTGAGCTTGGTCACCATAAGCATGAGGATGAGTGGCAGCGCCACGCCCAACAGGCGTAGGCAGGCCTTCGATCCGGTAATGAGGCCCGTGTCGGTGATAAAGCCCCACACTATGTTGCCGTCGCGCATAAAGGCCAGCTGAAGCACAAGCATGATAAGCGCGAGCGGAATCAGCAGCTTGAGTAGCGAGAACAGACGGTCGACGACGCCGGCGTAGGCGCCCAGTGCAAGGGTGAGTGCCAAAAAGCCCAACAGCGCCACGTAGGTATCGGATAGGAAGATGCCGATGATGATGGCGGCGGCAAGGCCCAGTTTGACGACCGGGTTCAAGCGGTGCAGCAGTGTATCGCCCGGCATATAGTCGATGACGTTAACCACGGTGGACCATCTCCTCGGTAATGCGAACGATATCGGTGACCTCGCTCACCTGTGCAAAGACGGGAGAGACGGAGGATGCCAGGCGACGAGAAAGCTCTATGACCTGAGGTGGCTCAACGTAGGCTTGCTGCATGAGCTCGATGTTCGAGAACAGCTCGTGCGTGCGGCCGCGCTCGAGGATGTGGCCGTCGGCCATCACCACGATGCGCTCGGCAAAGTCGGATACGACTTCCATGTCGTGGCAGACCATGATGACGGCGCAGCCGCGCTCGGCCATGGTGCGCACGGTTTCCATGACGGTCATGCACTCACGGTAGTCAAGGCCGCTCGTGGGCTCGTCGAGCACCACGATTTTGGGCTCTACGACCACGACGGAGGCGAGTGCCACCATCTGGCGCTGACCGCGCGAGAGCGAGAAGGGCGCCTCGTCGGCCGGCAAGCCAAAGCGGTCGATGACGAGCTGGGCGCGACGCAGCGCCTCGGCACGGTCGATGCCGGCAAGCTCCAGGCCAAAGGCGACCTCGTCGAGCACGGTGTCCTTGCAGATCTGGCGGTCGGGGTTTTGGAAGAGGGTTGCGACTTCGCGGGCGATGCGGCTTGTGGGAACGGCTGCGGTATCCAGTCCCGTGACGCGCACGCTGCCCGAGGCGGGCTTAAGCAGGCCTGTGAGCAGCTTAGTGAGCGTGGTCTTGCCGGCGCCGTTTTGGCCGACGATGCCCACGAGCTCGCCGGGATAGAGGGTCAGGTTGAGGTCGTGGACGGCGGCGCCGCCATTGGGATAGGCAAACTCAACGTGATCGAAGGTGAGCACGGGCTCGGCGTCCTTGGCGTGCGGGCGCAACGACGGTGCGTGCGGTGAGCCGGCGGGTGCCTGAATGTCGCTGCTTGCGTGCGCGGGGTCGACGATACCCATAATCAGGCGCTCGGCCTCATCAACATCCAAACAGGGAGTGCCGCTGGCCAGGCCATCGGCCTCGAGGCTGTTGAAAATGCGCGTGACACGTGGGCAATCGACGCCGATGGCGCGGAGCTCATCGGCGTGCGCGAAGACCTCGTGCGGCTCGCCCTGTAGCGCGATTTCGCCATGATTGAGCACGAGCACGCGGTTGCAATACTCCGAAAGCAGGGCGACTTTTTGCTCAACGACGACGATGGTGATGCCGAGTGCACGGTTGGCCTCACGCAGGGTCTCGAAGACCAGCGTGGAGCTGACGGGGTCGAGCGCCGCGGTGGGTTCGTCGAGCACGAGCACGCGCGGACGCATGGCGAGGATGGCGGCGATGGCAACCTTTTGCTTTTGGCCGCCTGAGAGGGTGGCGATCTCGCGGTCGCGCAGGTCGCTGATGCCGACGGTCTCGAGCGTTTCGCTCACACGTTGCTCGATTTGGTCGTGGGGAACGCCAAAGTTCTCCAGGCCAAATAGCATCTCGTCCTCGACGAGCGAGGCGACCATTTGCGTGTCGATGTCCTGCAACACGCTGCCGACGATCTGCGATACGTCGGTGAGCGAGACCTCGCAGGTGTCGTGGCCGTCAACCATGACGGACCCAAAGAACGCGCCGGTGTAGTGGTGGGGCACGGCACCCGACAGGCAGGCGGCAAGCGTGGACTTGCCGGCGCCCGAGGGCCCAATGATGCCGATAAAATCTCCCTTGTTCACGTTGAGCGAGATATGCTTAAGCGCCTGCTCGGTCTGCGTGCCATAGGAGAACGAGACATCGTCGACGTTGATGATCGTTTCCATGGATACCTTTCATAGTCATCGGGGATGTTCTTACATAACTAGTCGTTTAAGAACGTCCCCAAAAGCTCGTTGTTTGGGACAGTCTTTGGTGGTGAAGCACGGAGACGGCTTTACGAGGTGCCCCAGGTTGGCGCGAAAGAGGAACGAAGCGTACTTGGGTACTTGGGTACGCGAGCGACGAATGAACGCCAAGATGGGGTGGCTCGTAAAGCCGAGCGGGTTAGTTGAGCTTGAGGGCCTTCTGGATGGGCAGGTAGAGAGCGCCGACCAGGATGGCGTTAAAGACGGCGGTCATGGCGACGACGGGCAGCATGGCAGCGGCGAGCTCGCCCACCACGCCGAGCATGGCCATCTTGATGACCATGAAGATGACGCCCGAGACAAAGGTAGTCACGAAGGTCGCGACGATGGCGACGGCAGGCTTGACCTGGCCGTCCTTGGCAGCAGCGTTGACAATGACGGCCATGAGCATGGCGGCAAAACCCTCGGCGGCAAAATCGACGAACGGCGAGGTGGTGGTGATCTGGATCACGGCGGCCGAGATCAGGCCGATAATGAGCGCCTGGCCAATGTTGGGGCGAACGACCAGGATGGTGAGGCAGAAGGCCGAGATAATGAACTCGGGGCTGATCATGCCGCCTGAGATGCCGGAGATGGCCTTGCCGACGGTGAAGTTGAGGATGAAGCCGGCGGCAAGCAGGATGGCGAGCAAGACGAGGGCGCGGACGTCGAGTTTGCCGCGGTCGGCGGTCTGGACGGTGCGGGGCTGGGCGGTGGCGGTGTTCTGAGACATGGCGAAAATCCTTTCGGAAGGGAAGTGCAAGAGAAGAAAGCGGAGGCGCGTGATGCGAATGCGATCGGGCTCGAGATAGAAAAAGGCCCCCGGTCGAAACCGGAGGCCTTCTAATCACCTAGAGCGCAAAAACAGGCGTGAGGGACTCACAGTCGACCGATCGCATTCGCATCACGCCACCACCAGTTGTTGAGAGACGTCATCGTGTTCTTCATGTTGGTGGCTCCTTTCGTGATACCGTGGCGCGGTCGCACCTAGTTGCTGTTGCGCTGCACTATAGCACAGCGAAGTGTGTGCAGGGAATCTTTTTTGAAAAGATTTCGGCGATGTTTCCCGCCGGTCGGATGACAGGCGAGGAGGGCAAGACCGCTCGCACTGTCTTGCCCTTCCTTAGAGCGTGAGGGCCTTAGGCCTTCTTGCGACGATAGAGCACGAAGCCGCAGACACCGATGATGACGACGGCGCCAACGGCCATGGCGGCCATGTTGTTGCCCTCGGACTTCTTCTCGGTGGCCTCTTCCTCTTCGACCTCGGGCTCGGCTACGTCCTCATCGGAGAGGGCCTCGTCGGCGTAGGTGATGGACTCGACCAGGCAGTCGTTGTCGGCATCGTAGTCGCTCGGGACGAACTCCTCGGAGAAATCCTCCTCCTTGAGGTAGTCGCGCATTTCCTCGAGCATGGCCTTGCACTTGAGGTAGGTGTTTTTGGTGGCAGCCTTGCCGGCTTTGTTGGCCAGGGCGGTGCGGGCCTCGGTGCCCTCGGCGGCCTGCATGGCCTCGTCGACGGTCAGGTTCTGCTCGATGAGCTCCTTCTGCAGGGCGTCGAGGTAGGCGCGGACGCCAGTAGCGCAGTGGTCGCGGTTCTCATAGGCGAGCGTGTTGATGTCCATGAGGACGTAGTTGATGGAGTTCTTGGGCTCCTCGTTGTTCACGACGTCTTCCTCTTCGCAGTGATCGAAGGAGACATCCTGATCGCTAAAGTAGGGGCTGACCTCGGTGAGCAGTGCGGAGTAGAGGGGGATAGCGACGGAGAACTCGGCGTTGGAGAGCATCTCCCACTGGATGGTCGCGATCTCGGGATCCATGCCGTGACGGATCTGGAAGGTGTAGATCTCGGTGGTCGCCGTATCATTAAAAACATAGGCGCCGTCGGTGTTGGCGTTGAGGCCGGCGACATTTTCGCCGCGAGCGGCGAAGGAACGGATCATTTCAAAGGTGTTCCAGTCGGACTTGCCGGGCTGGAAGAACAGCGGCTGCATCTCGTGGACCAGGGCGCCGGTCGTGGCGCGAGCATCTTCGCGCTCGTCTTTCACGATCTCGTAGTCGGTGCCTTCGGCAAGCGGAGCCATGAAGTAATCGCGTCCCTGGATATAGCGCGACCACTGGTGCATACCGGCCTCGCTAATCTCCTCGCCGTAGGTCTTGGCGACGTCGAACTTGCCGTCGGTGTACTCGGCAAAGCCCTTCTCCTTAGGCATGGACTCGATGCCCTCGGAATGGAGACAGTTCTCGGTGTCATCGAGGTCGACGTTATAGGTGAGGTTGCCGATGTTGGGGTTGAGCGAGGCGATGTCATCGGCGAGCTTCATAGCAATCCACTGATGGCCGGAAAGCGCGGCGAACAGCCAGGTCTCGGTGCTGTCGGCGATGATGATCTGGTCGTTGGAGCAGACGCCCTGCTCGTCGATCAGGCTGCCGATGAGCTCGACGCCCTCGCGGGCCGTGGCACTCTCGCCCAGGATGACGCTGGCATAGCTGTACTCGCCAATGCCAGTCTCCTCGGTGATGGGATCGGCCTCTTCAGCCTTCTCGTTATAGGAGGTGCTCAGCGTGGCAGAGCAGGAAACGCCCTTCTCGTTGATGCCAGCCTCGGAATATGCGTCGTAGCGATCTTCCCACTGCGAGGGGTTGTCGCGAACGAAGGTGTAGCGGTAGGTTGCGCCCTTGGACTTGTATTCAAAACCAGACTCGACCGAGGTGTACTTGTTGCCGTCCTTGTGTGCGGGCTCAATGCCAAAGTGCTTGACATAGCGCGGACCGAAGTCCTCGGAACGGCCGTAGTACGTGTTGCCGTCTGCCGTAAGCTTGCTGCCCATGTAGATCTGGGTGCAGGCGAGCGCCGAAGTCGGCATGGCCATGATGGCCGCTGCTCCAAACGCAAGGCCGCAGCCGAGCTTTTTGAGCGTGTTGACAGGATGAGTAAACCTCATAATCCCTCCCAACCGTTGAAACCCCGCGGAACCGTGCAGGATTTCAGCTAATAAATACATCTATTAGCCTATCGGAAGTCTAAATAGTATTCATCTATTTCGATGAAATACTCGATGAGCGTCCTAAAATATGCGATGAGCGGACAAGAATACTCATTATCTAACTTTATTTAAATAAAGACGCCCTGCAATTACTGTACCTGAATAAAGCGCTTTGCACGGGGCACAAAGAAAAATCCCCCGCTGTCTGGCAAATGCATAAACAACGGGGGAGACGATAATTGGATGAATATCATACCAATGTGGAATTACTTCTTCCGGCGGTGGATCACGTTAATCGCATAGCCGACGAGCATGGCCAGAACGATGACGATAAAGCCAATCAGGGGGTTGTCGTTCATGGGGTCCTCCTATTTTCCGAGCGGGGAGAATTCGTCGACGATGAGGTCGAGGCATTGCGGAAGCGCGCGGGCTCCAAAGACGCCCGAGTTGCTGGAGATGATCTCGCCATCGAACTGCATGCCCAGCGACGGCGTGCAGGTGATTTTGGCTTCCTTTGTCTGGATGATCTTGAACTGCGGACGGCCAAGCACCTTGCCGGCGGGGTCGAGCGCGGCGGTGATCACAGTGGGCAGGAGCTGGACGGTTTTTACGGGCTCGATGACAGCGATGTCGACCATGCCGTCGTTCATGCGGCAATCGGGGAACAGGTTGATATCGTTTTGAATGACCGAGGTGTTGCCGGCCATGCAGCAGATGCCATCGAGCTCCTCGACAATGCCGTCATGCTCAATCGTAAAATGCGCCACCGTGGGGTTGGGTGTGGCGAGCGCCGACAGGAAATAGGCGATCTCGCCGATGTCGTTTTTGGCGGGGGCGGCCTTCATCATGATCTCGGCGTCGAAGCCCGAGCCGGCGATGATGATAAAGCCGTGGCGCTTCTCGTTGCCGTTCTCGTCGAGCCAAAAGAGCTCGCCCATGTCCACTTTGACCGTGCGACCGGCGCGGCAAGCCTTGGCAAGCGCCGCTGCCTCGGGGGCATTACCGATGTTGTTAAAGAACAGGCAGGCTGTGCCGGAGGGGAAGACGAGCGTGGGGACACCGCACCCGCGCATTTGGTCGAGCACGTTGGAGACGGTGCCGTCGCCGCCCGAAACGACCACGCGATCAAACTCGCGCACGTCTGCCACGGCGTCCTCGGGTTCCATGCCATCGCCGATAAAGCGCATCACGACCTCGTCGCCGCCCTGCGCGAGGGCGTGCGTGAACGCGTAGATTTCATCTGAGCTGGGGCCCGATGCCGGGTTGTGGATGATAAGGCAGCGCATACTTACGTTCCCGTTCTGTGACTAACCGAGTATAGTTGTAAGGCAATGCCGATATCCTACCCGTGTTTTTCGGGCCTAACCTTATTCGATGGGTTGATATGTACATTTCCACACATCAGGCTCTACTCGACTTTTGCCAGCGCGCCCGCGAGTTCGACGCGATTGCCGTCGATACCGAGTTTTTGCGCGAGCGCACGTTCCACCCGCGCCTGTGCTTGGTCCAGATTGCCACCCCTGCCGAGAGCGTCGCGGTCGATCCTCTGGTGATCGACGACCTATCGCCGCTGGCCGAGCTTATGGGCGATGAGAGCGTGACCAAGGTGTTTCACGCTTGCTCGCAGGATATGGAGGTTATGCTCCATACCGTGGGCGTGCTGCCGCGTCCCATTTTTGACACGCAGGTGGCCGCCGCCTTTTTGGGCGAGCGCCAGCAGATTTCCTACGGCGCGCTCGTGCAGACGTTTTGCGGCGTCTCATTGCCCAAGACCGAGTCACTGACCGATTGGTCGCGCCGCCCGTTGACCGACAAACAGATCGAGTACGCGATCGATGACGTCAAGTACCTGATTGTCGCCTATACCGAGATGATGAGTCGCCTGCGCGAGCTGGGCCGGGTGGACTGGGTACTCGACGAGTTGCGTCCGCTGGCCGACGAGTCGCACTACCGCGCCGATCGTCACGAGGCATTCCGCAAGGTCAAGCGCATCAACTCCTGCAGTCGCCATCAGCTGGGCATTGCGCGCGAGCTTGCCGCTTGGCGCGAGGACCGCGCCGAGCGCCGCAACATCCCGCGCAAGTGGGTCATGTCTGACGATACGCTGCTGGCGCTCGTCAAGCGCAACCCTGTGCGTGTTGAGGAGTTCCGCAGCATCCGCGGCACCGACCAGCTGGGGGAGCGCGATGTGGATGGCGCGCTCATGGCCATCAGGCGCGGCGCGAGCTGTCCGCACGATCGCCTGCCGCTCATGGTGCGCGGGCACCGTCAGATTTCGCCGGAGTTGGAGAGCGTGACGGACCTGATGTATGCTCTCATTCGCCTGGTTGCCGAGCGCTCGGGCGTGGCGACCTCGGTCATTGCCTCGCGCGATGACCTGGCCGACTATATTGAGCATCCCGAGCAGAGCCCCCTGCGCGAAGGCTGGCGTTTTGAGCTCGTGGGCTCGCGCCTGGACGATCTGCTCTCGGGCAACATGGGACTCACCGTGAAGGATGGAAAGATTGAGTTGCTATAGGTATATAGTTACGCGGTTTTACCAAACCGCGTAACAGCTCGACGCTGCAAACGGCCGAGAGCGGCAATCTGACGTTCAATCGTCGCTCGCGTACCAAAGTACGCGTCGCTTCTCTTTCACGTCACCTTGCTCGCTCTCGGCCGTTTTCGCTGACATTGCCAAAACATCGATGTTGATTTGCTGGTCAGTCGAATGGGTAGAATGCCTCCAACGTGTAACTCGATTCGGAGGAATTCGCATGCCTTATTACTATGGATACGGCTTTGGCATTGACCCGCTGTACCTGCTGGTTGTTCTTGTCTGCACGGTGCTTGGCCTTGCTGCGCAGAGCTATATCAACTCGACATACAAGACCTGGTCCAAGGTTCGCTCGGACGGCGATACGGGTGCCACGGTCGCTCGCCGCATGCTCGACGCCAACGGTTGTAGCGCCGTGGGCATCAAGGGCGTTGCCGGCGAGCTCACCGATCATTACAACCCGCAGGACAACAACTTATATCTGTCGGATGCCAACCGTTCGGGCGGGTCGGTCGCAAGCGTTGCCGTGGCCTGCCACGAGGCGGGTCATGCCGCCCAGCGTCAAAGCGGTTATGCCATGATGAAGGTACGCACCGCTTTGGTCCCCGTCGTCAACTTTACCCAGAACACCTGGACGATCGTGCTGCTCATGGGCCTGTTTATGAACATCGCGGGGCTCACGACCCTCGCGCTGGTCTTCTTCTCGTTTAGCGTGTTGTTCCAGCTGGTTACGCTGCCGGTCGAGATCGATGCCAGTCGCCGCGCCGTGGCGTATATCGAGCAGTCGGGCATGAGTTCCAAGCAGGTCAACGGCGCCAAGAAGGTGCTGACGGCAGCCGCGCTTACCTATGTGGCCGCAGCGCTCACTTCGATCATTCAACTGCTCTACCTGATGGCTCGCTACAACAGAAACTCCAACCGATAACAAATAGGACAGGCAGGCGCCGCGGGGATTCGTGTCCACGCGGCGCTGTACTATGTGTTGGACTTGAATTTGCGCAGGGCCGGAGCCCATGTGCACGATGACGAAAGGAGGCTGCGTGGCAGGCTGGAATCTGACCGGCAATACCGTTTCCGCCGAGTTCGACGGATCGGACGAGCAAGAGCGCAAAGAGCTCAGCGTGAGCCAAGCGGTGGAGATCGCCGCCGGCGCGCTCGATGCCATTCCGCAGCTGAGCGTTTTGGGTGAGGTCACGGGTTTTCGTGGTCCCAATGCCCGAAGCGGCCACTGCTACTTCCAAATCAAGGACGACTCGGCGGCCGTCGACTGCATCATCTGGAAGGGCGCCTACCTTAAGCGCACCTTCGATCTGCGCGACGGCATGCAGGTGAGCTTTAAGGGCAGCTTCAATCTCTACAAGCCTACGGGTCGCATGAGCTTCGTCGCCCGCTCGTTTTCGCTGGCGGGGGAGGGTCTGCTGCGTCAACAAGTGGCTCAGTTGGCCGAAAAGCTGCGTCGCGAGGGCCTGATGGACGAAGCGCGCAAGCGCCGCATTCCGGTGTTTTGCTCGCGTGTGGCGGTCGTCACCTCGCTTTCGGGTGCCGTAATCGACGACGTCAAGCGTACCTTGCGCCGTCGCAACCCGCTCGTCGAGCTTGTCTGCGTGGGCGCAAAGGTCCAGGGCGAGGGTGCGCCGGCAGAGCTTATTGAAGGCTTGCGCCGCGCCGCTGCCATTACGCCGGCGCCTGATTGTATTTTGCTCGTGCGTGGCGGCGGTTCCTTCGAGGACCTCATGACCTTTAACGACGAGGAGCTTGCCCGTGCGGTGGCAGCTTGTCCCGTGCCTGTGGTGACCGGCATTGGCCATGAGCCCGATACCTCGATTTGCGACATGGTGAGCGACCGTCGCGCCTCCACGCCAACGGCAGCGGCGGAATCGGTGGCACCGGCTATGACGGAGTTGGCCGACGTGCTCGAGACGCGCCATCAGCGTCTGGGCGCCGCGATGGCTTCGATGATCGGGTCGGATCAGGTCGATTTGGAAATGCTCGATCAGCGCGGTCGCCGTGCCTGGGATGCCTATACGGCTCGCTTGGGCGATGCCCTCGATGCCGCCGCATGCCGCCCGTGCCTCAACGATCCAACGTTTATGGTCGAGCGTCGCGAGTCTGAGCTTGCGCTGACTGCCGATCGACTGTCGGGCGCCATAACGCGTTCGGTTGGGGCCTTCCGCTCCAACTTCGAGCGTCTGCCCGAGCGCTTGATCGCAAGCACCTCAGGGCTCGATGGCAAGCGCCATGCGCTCACGCTTGCGAGTTCCCGTCTGGAGCATCAGGGACGTACGATGCTCAGCAAGCCCGCGTCCGACCTGGGCCGAGCTGCCGCGTCGCTCGATGCCCTGTCGCCGCTCAAGGTGCTTGCCCGCGGTTACTCCATCGCGTACAGCGATGATGGCGTGGCTACGAGCGCCAAGACCTTTAAGCCGGGCGACGCCATCCGCGTGCGCATGGCGGACGGCAACGTGTCGGCAACCGTCAACGCGGTCGAGTAAACCGCGTTTCATAGCGATAAGCCTTTAGGAAAGGAAACAGATATGGCAGAGAAGACCCCGGTCGAGCAGCTTACGTACAAGCAGGCCTCGCAGGAGCTGGAGCTCATCATCCGCAGCTTGGAGTCGGGTGATATGGAGCTCGAGGAGTCGCTCGAGAGCTATACCCGCGGCGTCGAGCTCCTCAAGAGCCTGCGCACCCGCCTGTCCGATGCCGAGCAGAAGGTCTCGGTGCTCCTTAAGGACGTCGACGGCAACGACGTGCTCGCCGACGGCGAGGCCGCCAACACCGACGACAACCTCTCGTTCTAACCATCCCGACCAAATATAATTACCTTGGTCTGTGAGAAAGGAACCTACCATGTGTGATTGCATCTTCTGCAAAATTGCCAACCACGAGATCCCCTCGACCGTTGTCTATGAGGACGATCAGGTCATCGCCTTCGATGACCTCAACCCCCAGGCGCCGGTCCACACGCTCGTGATCCCTAAGAAGCACTACAGCGACATCGCCGACGACGTGCCTGCCGAGACCATGGGCGCCATGGCTCACGCCATCCAGGAGGTCGCCAAGGCCAAGGGCCTGGAGGACGGTTTCCGCGTCATCTCCAACAAGGGCGTCAACGCCGGCCAGACCGTCATGCACTTCCACATGCACATCCTCGGCGGCAAAAACCTGGGCGAGAACCTCATCTGAGGGCGCCTCGCGCGCCGATTTCGTTGACGGTTGAAATCGGCTTTTTTCTTTGATGGCGGCCCGGAGATGTCTGTTTGAGCGGGCGTCTCCCGGTTCGTTTTTTGTTGCGAGCCGGTGACAATTCGAGTCCATATGAGTAGCCAGGTCGCGGCGGATCTACGATACTCCTTGAAATCGAGTTAAGGATTGTTTGATGAACTTGTCGCAATTGGAGTACCTCGATGCCGTTGTAAGACTGGGTGGTGTTCGTCGGGCGGCCTCTATGCTTCATGTAACGCCGCAGGCCGTCTCGGTCGCAATTAAAAAACTTGAATCCGAACTGGGCGTTGAGCTGATTGATCGCGCGGGGCGTGAGATCGTCCCCACCTCAGAGGGAAGAGAATTCGCTCGCCGTGCTCAAGATGTTCTGAACCAGATTGATGGGCTCAGGCATTTTGCCAACCAAGATGTTCGGGGCGTTTCTCCTGACGGCCATTTTCGACTTTACGTTCCTTGCCTGCACGGCAGGGGCGAGCTGTTTTCTGACGATTGCTACGATAAGTTCGTAGAGGAGCATTCTGAGATTCACCTAGACGTCTGGCATCAGCCGAGCGCTGCATGCTTTGAATCATTGATGATGGGTATCTCAGATGCCGCCGTTTCGTTTGAAGAACCTCGTGACGGCAGCTTGAATTACAAAAATCTCGGAGAGAAGAGCCTTAAGGTGCTTGCCTGCTCCGATCACCCTTCTTTTTCTCGCTTGATTCGAATTGAAGATCTCTTCGACAGTAGGGTCGCCGTTCCCATCAACTTGGGGCCTTGTTTGACTGCCCTATCAAAGTGTCCGGAAACTCAACTTCATGATTTGAAATTTCGTGACGTGGAGTATTCGATTCCGGAGCAATGCCGTTTTATTAATTCAGGGGGAAGAATACTCGCGTTTTCTGGTTCCCGGATCTGTGCAGAAAACTCGTCAATATTGGAGTTCGACATTAGGGCATCTAGAGAACTCTACCTTCCCGTCTATTTCTGTTTTAGGAAAAATGAATGGACGGAAAGACACCGTACTGTGTTTTGGCATCTCATGAAAACTCTATGCGGCATTAGATAGATGCGGGGTAAATATAATTTGTCGGTCTCTTTCTTCTGGTTGACAGTTTTCGGGCTACTTTTCTATTCGAGCGATCGCCATGTTCTGATGACAGGATAGAAAGGTATACAAATGACTCCCCTTAATAAAACGAATGCCGATGTGAGCTCTGAACGCGTTGTCTGCATGTACAACGCTTGCAAAGCTTAATTTTCAAAGCGAGGCGGCTCTCTGAGCCGCCTTTTTTGGAGGGGATTCAATGGCATTGGTAAAATTGAATGAACTCGAGCTCATCAATCTGGACGAGAATGATTCTGTTTTAATAAATTTGATAAATGGAAACGCCGACATTGTGAATGCATCTATCGCGCGTGCTGTTCGCTCTGGTTGCTTTGACGAGCTTGACTCCAATACGCTCACCCAACTAAACAAGCGTGGCTATATCTTTGTTTCCGAAATGGCACGCGACCAGTTTGTTCAGGGAGTCGATAGACGGTTGGCGCAGGAGTCGGTTAAAGAAACGCCAAATTTTATTGTAGTCCCAACCTATTCGTGTAATCTTGATTGCTACTATTGTTTTGAAAGAGCTAGCATTTCGCGCAATATCCGGCATAACAAAGAAATTGAATTAGACGTCGATTCTTTTTTCTCGTTTGCAGCTAAAGTTCTTCTTGAGTTTAAGAAGCGTTATGGGGAATTTGATGCATCCAGAGTACTGGTGACAATTACCGGTGGTGAACCTCTGCAAGGTTTTACGTTTCGCACAATTGAAAAAATCCTCATAGGGTGCGAAAAAAGGAGCTTTAAGGTTTCATTCGTTACGAATGCGCTTGCTGTTCCAGAGTATTTGCCGCTAATCTCAAATTACGCTTCTGTTATTGATGATATACAAATTACATTAGATGGTGCCCAGAAGATACATGATTCAATTAGGGTTGCCATTGACGGTAGGCCGACTTTCAATCGTATTGTTCACTCAATTGAACTGCTAAATGGTCTCGAGCTCAACTTACGAGTGAGGATTAATGCGACGAAACTCAATATTGGCTCGTTGACTGAACTAGAACCTCTAATTCAGAGGTTTGACCCTGTGCTTTTTTATGTCTACCTTATGCAACAGGAAGGCTGCTGTCAAAGTGATAACGTGCTTGATGAGCTTGAGGGAATTAAATATCTTGAGAAGCTGAAGGACGAAAACTCTGGTCTTAAGAGTCTCCTCATTGAGTATCACGGGAGAAAGTTAGTCGAATCGATATTTAATGACGGCGTCTTCCATCCAAAAATTAAGACATGCAGCGCAATGAGCAATCAATTTATATACGATCAATTTGGCCATGTTTATAAATGCTGGTGGGCTATGGGCGACCGGTCTCGAGCTGTTGGTTTCGACGACCACGGTGCGACAGCATGGGACGAGAAGTTGCTGTCATATTATCAGAGTCGTTCTGTGCTTCAAATGAACGGCTGTCGAGCCTGTCGCTATAGATATGTTTGCGGTGGCGGCTGCACTGGAAAACTTACTCTATCTGAATTAAGGGAGGGCTCTATAGCGTGTCCGGATTTTCATTCAATTTTGAATTATGAAGTGCATCGTCATTGCCCTTCTCGTTGTGATGGGGGGCACTGCTGATGTTTATGCAAGCGGATTTCACTGTCGCCTCCGAATACGACGGAAAGATGGTGTTGGCAAATTATCTGTGCGGAACGCTTGATACTATCGATCCCGGTCTTGTTGATGACCAATATTCGATTTCCGTGGAAATGCTCGACAGGCATCAACTGTCTTATCTTGAAAAACGGGGACATCTGCAAGCGCGGGATAATGAGCAGCGCGAATCGATAGCTCGGCTCTGGGGCACCTATCTAAAAGGACATGAGACTACTTGTTATGTATATCTCCAACTAACCCATGAATGCAACTTGCGCTGCTCCTATTGTTTTCAAGCTTCATATGGGTATCATTGCCGGTCTATGACGTTGGATTCTCTTAGAAATATTGAATTACGTTTGAATAGACTTCTTAAATTGGCAATCAATCCTTCTCAAATCGTTATTGTTCTGTATGGCGGTGAGCCATTTCTGGCGAAAAACATGAGCTTGGTCGCTGAGGCTGTAGATATCTGCAGGAGGAGCGGTTTTCGTCTTCGAGTTATTACTAACGGGATTCAATTGCCCTGCTATCTAACGATTTTAAAGCGGAGCGGTGAGGTGTTAGACGGCGTTACCGTTACTTTGGATGGCGACCGTTTTGCGCACGATGGCGTCCGAAGGACTTTCGATGGGAGAGGGACATATGATCGGGTGGTATCTTCTATTCAAACTGCTATGTTGAACGGAATAGACGTCTCGGTTCGTCTAAATGTTTCTCAAAATAATATTGATATGCTGCGGCAACCTTATTGGAGGCATCCTGGCTTTAAATATGAGATTCACCGGGTTGAATACCCTTCATATGAGAAGTCCGTTTCTTTCTGGCAATTACTCGAACTATGCTTGGAAGGATACATATCCTTGTCAGAACTCGCAGTGAACCAAGTGAGCTATTTCTACCAGATATTCGAAGAAGATCAGGCGCATTATCCACTATTTGGCGACTGTCTTTCCGGATCGGTTCTTTTGTTTTCCCCAGAGGGGGCCGTCTATGACTGCAATGAAGCCGGTTTCAATTCGGTTCCAATAGGCACTGTTGAAGAGGATTCCTGTTCGTGCTTCGACAACACTGAGCGATTGCTTAGCGGCAAGGCTGTTCTTATGGAGGGACCCTGTTCGAAATGTCCTGTTTATCCCGTTTGCGGGGGTGCCTGTCGTATGAGGCGCGCTGTCTGCTCAACGTATGAGAGCTGCCTGTATTTTTCTGACATCTCCGATATGCTCAACCGATATATCTCCTGGAAAATTGGTCTTCTGGAGGGCGTAAATGCTTAGGAAGGTCATACTGCCCTACATGCTGTTCGTGTTCCTGTCGAACTTCAGCACGATCCTTTATTTCCTGACTGTCTATCTCGAGTACGAGGGCTTCTCGCTTACGGTCATCTCGGCAATGCTGCTAGCCTATCAGGTCAGCAAGTTCGCCTCAGAGATACCCACCGGATATATTGCAGACCGTTACGGCAGAAAGATGAGCGGGCTACTGGGTGTTGCCGGCCTGATCGCATACTATCTTGCACTACTCTTTGTGCATTCGCCGATTGCGCTTGTTACCGCATTTGCTGTCAAAGGCATTTGTGTTGCATGCATCAGCGGCTCTATTGAGGCCATCTATGTCGACAATGTCCCTCAGGATGCCTTGGTCTCCCTAAACGTTATCGAGCGCTTCGTTTTCTACGCCTCGTATGCGATATCGGCTTTCCTTGGTGGTGTGATTTCGGCCGCGCAGGCTTATCGGGTTGGTCTTTCATGCGATATCGTAGCTATGGTCTTAACGCTCGCTGCCGTTGCCCTGATTCACGAACCCCGCGTCGGTTCAAAGGCGATGAGGGAGGAGAATCATGTGACCGTTCGGCAAATAGCTCAAGCGATCTCGTTCAATCCTCGTCTCATCGAGGCGTATATCATGGACGTTTCGCAGGCGTTTGCCTTTGTTTCGCTCGAGGATTTCTTCACGTTGATGTTAAACGAGAAGGGGATAGGCTCAGTTGCCTCAGGCGTGACGATTGCAGTCCAGCTCTTGTGTTCTGCTGGTCTAGGGCTGGCTGTCCCGTCGTTGCTTCAGAGACTCGATGATCGACGTTTCGCTCGAATCATGGGCTGCTCGAGGTATCTGTTGACCGCGTTCTTTCTACTGCCTTTTACGCCGCGCTCGTTCCTGCCCCTGCTGTATATCCTGCAGACCGTCGCGTACGTTTTCCTTGCTCCGATTAAATATTCGATTTTTCAGAGCAATGCACCTGCGCAGTTTCGCTGTACCCTCATCTCGGTTCAGAGCCTGATGGTTTCGGTTGGAGCAATCTTGTTTTATGCGTTCAACGCGCTGATTGTTTCGTCTATCGGGGTCTCTTCGGCTATATTGGCGGCGCTTCTTCTCTCGGCGCTCCTTTATATTCCGGCGTTATTCAAGCTTACTAAGGATTGCGGCGGTTCCCGCTCGAAGAATACGACGCTCGAGTGTTGATATATTACCTCCCGCTTAGGGAGGGCGCGCGTTTAGGGGTATTATTGAAGCGTATGTAACCTGGCGGCGCCACACCGCCTGTTAGTAGGGAGACACATGAACGTTCTGGTCGTCAACGCAGGATCTTCGACCCTTAAGTATCAGGTCATCGATACCAAGTCCCACAAGGTGTCCGCAAAGGGCTCCTGCGAGCGCGTCTGCTTTACCGGCGGTACCTTCACCCACGCTGCCAACGGTTCCAAGAAGGTGACCGAGAACATCGAGTTCCCCGACCACAAGGTCGCCATCGAGGTCGTCCTGAAGGACCTCGAGGCCAACGGCGTCAAGATCGAGGGCATCGGCCACCGTATCGTTCAGGGCGGTTGGTACTTCGGCGATTCCTCCCTCGTCGACGAGGACGTCCTCGCCAAGATCCGCGAGGTCGCTCCGCTCGCCCCGCTGCACAACAACCCCGAGGCCAACGTTATCGAGTACTGCCTCGAGCAGTATCCCGACCTGCCCAACGTCACGGTCTATGACACCGCTTTCCACTTCAACATGCCCGAGGTCGCCAAGACCTACGCCCTGCCCAAGGACGTCTGCGACAAGCTGCACATCCGTAAGTACGGCGCCCACGGCACCAGCTACCGCTACATCTCCAAGAAGGTTGCCGAGATGACCAACGGCGAGGCTCGCAAGGTCGTCGTGTGCCACATCGGTTCCGGCGCTTCCCTGTGCGCCATCGAGGACGGCAAGTGCATGGACACTACCATGGGCTTGACGCCGCTCGACGGTGTCATGATGGGCACCCGCTGCGGCTCCATCGACCCGGCTACCGTGTGCTACCTGCAGCGCGAGGGTGGCTACACCTTCGACGAGGTCGACGAGATGATGAACAAGAAGTCCGGCCTTTTGGCTGTGACCGGCGGCAAAACCAACGACTGCCGCAACGTCGAGGAGCTCGCCGCTGCCGGCGACCCCGAGGCTCAGCTCGCCTTCGATATGTTCGTCTACAAGATTGCCGCCAAGGCCGCCGAGATGGCCACTTCCATGTGCGGCATGGACACCCTGGTCTTTACCGCCGGCATCGGCGAGCACGCTCCGGCCGTTCGCGCCGGCGTTGCCGACCGTCTGGCCTTTATGGGCGTCAAGATGGACCATGCCCGCAACGCCCTGCGTGGCGACGGCGCTTGGTGCCTGTCCGCCAAGGATTCCAAGGTCAAGATCTTCGTCATCCCCACGGATGAGGAGTTCATGATCGCTTCCGATGTCGAGCGCATCGTCAGCGGCAAGTAATTGATACAAGGGGAGGGGACTGGATGGCCTTGTGCCGTTCAGCCCCCTTTTATGCTCTTTGGGCGAAGAGCTTAATAGATATTTATTGAACTCTGATAACTTCTTATTAAGGGTATGGCCGCCTTATAGGTTTGCCGACCGTACTGTAATCACGAAGGAGTCTCATGAACGTACTTGTTGTCAACGCCGGCAGCTCGAGCCTTAAATATCAGCTTTTGGATACCGATACCCGCGAGGTTTTCGCCAAGGGCAACTGCGAGCGTATCGGATCGGAGATGGGCATCTTTGGTCACTCCGAGAACGGTGGCACCAAGCAGACCGAGGAGGTTCCTTTTCCCGATCATCGCTCTGCTATCGCTCGCGTGCTCGAGGAGCTCGAGAAGACCGACTTTACGATCGATGGTATCGGCCACCGTATCGTTCAGGGCGGTTGGCACTTCGATGATTCCGCGGTCGTCGACGATGAGGTCATGGCTAAGATCCTTGAGGTGGCCCCGCTCGCCCCGCTGCACAACTACGGCGAGGCAGCAGCGATTGAGTATTGCCGCGAGAAGTATCCGGAGTTGCCCAATGTGGCTGTCTTCGACACCTCGTTCCACATGACCATGCCCGAGGTCGCCTACACCTACGCCCTGCCCAAGGACGTGTGCGATAAGTATCACGTGCGCAAGTACGGCGCGCACGGTACGAGCCACCGTTACGAGTGGATGATGGCCAAGGAGATCCTGGGCTCGCGCTGCCATCGCCTGCTTTCGTGCCATCTGGGCAACGGAGCCTCGCTTGCCGCCATCGAGGACGCTGTGTGCCGCGACACCACGATGGGCCTCACGCCGCTCGACGGCTTGATGATGGGCACCCGTTGCGGTTCCATCGACCCGGCCACCGTGTGTTATCTGCAGCGCGAGGGCGGCTACAGTTACCAGGAAGTCGATGACATGATGAACAAGCAGTCCGGTCTGCTTGCCATCTCGGGCATCTCAAACGATGCCCGTGACATCCGTACGCGCGCCTCTGAGGGTGACGAGCGCTGCCTGCTCGCCTTCGATATGTTCGCCTACAAGGCCATGCAGCAGGCCGGTTCCATGATCGCCTCCATGGCGGGCGTGGATACCATCACCTTTACCGCCGGCATCGGCGAGAACGACTGGTCGATTCGTAAGGCCTTCTGCGACTGCTTTGAGTGGCTGGGCGTGCGCATCGACAACAACAAGAACCGCGAGGCCGTGGGCAACGGTCCGCAGGTCATCAGCGCCGCCGGCTCTTCCGTCACGGTCATGGTCATCCCCACCGACGAGGAATACATGATCGCCCACGACGTCGAGCGTCTGACCAAGAACAACTAACGCGCGCATTTGCAAGTAAACGACAGGCCTCCAGAGCAATCGCTCCGGAGGCCTTTTTACTAGTAGGCGGAAATTCCAGTCCCAAAGTGATCGTCACCAGCAACGCCTGCGCTCCCAGCAACGGCACCCGATCATTCAGATTCTCAGCCCCAGCTCGTAGCCAAGCCGCCGTCCACTCCAGATACCCTGACTGCCACGTGGCGGCAGGGGCCCTACAGGGTAAAGCTCTGAAAACTTTCCGCAGGACGCATGAAACCCCCGCCGCACGAAGTGCGCAGCGGGGGTTTCATGCATGTCCGAGGACGTTTTCAGAGCTTTACCCTGTAGGGCCCCGAGGGGATAAGTCCGCTACTCAGCCATCTGAGCCTGGACGGCGGTGATGGCCACGACACCCACGATGTCGTCGGCGGAGCAGCCGCGCGAAAGGTCGTTGACCGGTTTGGCGATGCCCTGCAGGATGGGGCCGTAGGCGTCAGCGCCAGCGAAGCGCTGGACCAGCTTGTAGCCGATATTGCCTGCCTCGAGGTCGGGGAACACGAGCACGTTGGCCTTACCGGCGACGGAGGAGCCGGGAGCCTTGAGCTGGGCGACGGTGGGGACGATGGCGGCGTCGAGCTGCAGGTCGCCGTCGATGGCGAGCTCGGGAGCCTTCTCCTTGCAGAACTTCACGGCCTCCTGGACCTTCTTGGCGACCTCGCCACCGGCGGAGCCCATGGTGGAGTAGGAAAGCATGGCCACGTGCGGCTCAACATTGCCCATGAAAGTGGACCAAGAGTGAGCGGAGGCGATGGCGATCTCGGAGAGCTCATCGGAGGACGGGTTGATGTTGAGGCCACAGTCGGCGAAGATCAGCGTGCCGTCGGTGCCGAACTGCGGGGTGTCGGTGCACATCACGAAGAAGGCCGAGACCAGCTTGGTGCCCGGAGCGGTCTTGAGGATCTGAAGCGCGGGGCGCAGGGTGTCGGCCGTGGAGTGGCAGGCGCCGGAGACCAGGCCGTCGGCGTCGCCCATCTTGACCATCATGGTGCCAAAGTAGGTGGCGTCCATCACCTGGGCGCGAGCCTGCTCGATGGTGACACCCTTCTTGGCGCGGAGCTCGGCAAACTTCTGCGCATACTCCTCGTGCTTCTCGGCGTTGCGCGGGTCGATGACGGTGGCGCCGGGAACGTCGATCTCGTCAGGGTTGCCCAGGATGACGAGCTTTGCCAGGCCCTCCTCGATGATTTTGTTTGCCGCGACGATGGTACGCGGATCCTCGCCCTCGGGCAGGACGATGGTCTTAAGGTCGGCCTTGGCGGCAGACTTCATACGGTTTAGGAAATCGCTCATGTTACTCCTTACAAGCGTTTTGCTAAGCTCCAGGCCCTCGGCTGTACACGAATAAACCCGCTGCTAGCGGGTTTACCTTTCAATTATGTACGCCGCGGTGCTTGAGCTTTCCTTGTGTGGCAAGCTCATTATAGGACGCATTAGCGCTATAATCGCTCTGATAAATATGTCTCGACGTATGTTCGAGAAAAAGCCCAGTTAAAAAGCGTGTGGCTTTTGACAAGGAGTATCGATGCAGATTACCTCAGGCCTGCCTGAAGGCTTTAATGCCGGTGCGTACGACATGATCGTTGTCGGCGCCGGTTATGCCGGTGCCGTTTGCGCCCGCCGTCTTGCCGAAACTATCGGCTATCGCGTTGCCGTTTTGGAACGCCGTAGCCACATTGCGGGCAATGCCTTCGACTGCACTGACGAGGCGGGAATCCTGGTCCACGAGTATGGTCCGCACATCTACCATACCTTTAACGAGCGCGTCCACAATTTCCTGTCGCGCTTTACCAAGTGGACGGACTACCAGCACAAGGTGCTCGCCAACATCAACGGTACCCTTATGCCCGTGCCCTTTAACCATGCGAGCCTCAAGCTCGCCTTTGGCGATGAGCGCGGCGAGGAGCTGTATCAGAAGCTCGTGGAGACCTTTGGCAAGGACGTCAAGGTGCCCATTATGGAGCTGCGCAAGAAGAACGACCCGGATCTTGCCGAGGTCGCCGATTACGTCTACGAGAACGTCTTTTTGCATTACACCATGAAGCAGTGGGGCCAGACGCCCGATCAGATCGACCCCTCGATTACCGGCCGCGTTCCCGTCTTTGTAGGCGATGACGATCGCTACTTCCCGCAAGCTCCCTTCCAGGGCATGCCGCAGGACGGCTATACCGCGCTGTTCGAGCATATGCTCGATCACGATTTGATCGACGTGTTCTGTGACGTAGACGCCCGTGACCTTTTCGAGATCGACGAGACCACCGTCAAGATCGACGGCAGGGTCTATGGTGGCGAGATCGTCTACACCGGTCCACTCGACGAGCTGTTCAACCTCGACCTGGGTGCGCTGCCGTACCGCACGCTCGATATGAAGTTCGAGACGCTCGATATGGACCAGTTCCAGCCCGTGGGCACCGTCAACTACACCACGAGCGAGGACTTCACGCGTATCACCGAGTTCAAGAACATGACCGGTCAGGTCCTGCCCGGCAAGACCACCATCATGAAGGAGTACTCCAAGGCCTATACGCCCGGCTCGGGCGAGACGCCGTACTACGCCATCCTGGAGCCCGAGAACCGCGAGCTCTACGAGCGCTATCTTGAGCGCGTCCAGAACCTGACGAACTTCCACCCGGTGGGCCGTCTGGCCGAGTATCGTTACTACGATATGGACGCCGTGACCAATTCCGCCCTCGATCTTTCGGATGAGATTATCGCCTGCCATGCATAAAGTCATAACATTCGGTATTCCCTCGTATAACGCCGCCAAGGACATGGACCATTGCATCACCTCCATCTTGGAGGGGAGCAATTACGCCACCGATATCGAGATTATCGTGGTGGACGACGGCTCCAAGGACGAGACGGCCGCCAAGGCCGACGAGTGGGAGGCCCGTTATCCTGGAATCATCCGCGCGGTGCACCAGGAGAATGGCGGCCACGGTATTGCCGTCCTTTCGGGTCTGCGTGAGGCGCAGGGCACCTACTACAAGGTTGTCGACTCGGACGACTGGCTCGACGGTGCGGCGCTTTCGACCATGCTGTCGATTCTGCGTGGCTTTGAGGAGCGCGACCAGCGCGTCGACCTGTTTATCTCGAACTACGTGTACGAGAAGGTTTACGAGGGCACGCATACCGCTATTGGCTACAAGTTTGCCCTGCCGCGCAAAAAGATTTTCTCTTGGGACCAGATCGGACACTTCCGTCCCGATCAGAACCTGCTCATGCACAGCCTGTGCTATCGCACCGATGTACTGCGCGAGTCCAATCTGCCTATGCCGGCACACACGTTCTACGTGGATAATATTTACGCTTACGTGCCGCTGCCGCGTTGCAAGACCATGTACTACGCCGACATCGACCTCTATCGCTACTTTATCGGTCGCGAGGGCCAGAGCGTCAATGAGGCCACAATGGTCAAGCGCCTGGGTCAGCAGTTCCGCGTAACGCGCATCATGATGGAATCGTTCCACCTGTACCAGGATGTTGAGTCCTCGCGTCTGCGTTCGTACATGATGGGCTACTTCACCATGATGATGGCGATTTGCTCGGTGCTCACCAAGCTTTCCGAGGAAGATTGTGCCGATGAGCGCCTGAAAACGCTGTGGAAGGACCTGAAAGAGTACGACGAGCGCATGTATCGTCGCGCTCGCTACGGCGTGGTCGGATTCTTTACCAACCTGCGTGGACGGGCCGGAGACAAAACCACACTCGGCCTATACCATCTTGCCTCAAAGATCTTCAAATTCAACTAACTGCTGAGTAATCGCTGCTGATAGGTTGACTGGGCCCCTTGGCCTTTAGTTTGCTACTGCGAACAGTCCTGCTCGCACGGAAAGCACATTAAGTGCTTTCCGGCTCGTGCGGAACTTGTATCAAACTAAAGGCCAAGGGGCCTTTGCTATAAGAATCGATTGTCAGGCTGCCTGAATTTGAAGATCTTAGACGCGCGGTACACAGGGGCCTGGGCTGAAAAGATCTTAGTTGGTAGTCGGCCGGAGACGGGCGGGCGTTACGTTTGTCGCGAGTTCCGCATGCAAAGAAGGCCACTTAATGTGGCCTTCGTCTTGCATAGGACTGTAGAGCAGCAAACGTAACGCCCGCCCGCCTCCGGCCGACGGTCGAGTGGACTACTTCGCAGCACCCGGGATGCCGTGGGAGGTTTTGGCGGTTTTGGCTCCGTTTACGATGGCGGTTTGCAAAGCCCTTACGGCGAGCATGCCCAGCAGGTCTAGGGGTACGGTGGCGCTTGTCTGAGCGTCTAGTTTGCCGCTGGCGAGGGTGTAGATGGTGTCGCCGTCGTTGGTGGTGTGCGTGGGGCGGATGGCGTGCGCATAGGCGTCTGCTGCCATCTGGGAGACCTTGGTGGCCTGGGCCTTGGTGAGCTCAACGTTGGTGACGATGCAGCTGATGGTGGTGTTGGTACGGTCGAGCGGCATCTGCATGGAGCCGGCTGCGGCAAAGGCTGCGAGCTCCATGTCGACGATCTGGTCGCTATCTGCTGCAGCGCGCATGCCGGCGACCCATTCACCGGTGAAGGGGTCGACGACATTGCCGCAGGCGTTGACCGAGACCACGGCACCCACCTTAACGGGGCCGAGTGCCACGGCGGCAGCGCCTAGGCCGGCCTTCATGCAGGTGGCGGGGCCCATGAGCTTGCCCACGGTGGCACCGGTGCCGGCACCTACATTGCCCTGCTCGAGCGTGGTGGGGGTGTTGTCGAGCGCCTCGCGCACGGCGGAGATGCCAGCCTCGATGTCGGGGCGTACGGTGGGGTCGCCAAAGGCGAGGTCGAAGATGCAGCTGGAGCACACGATGGGCACCTGCGTGGGACCGACGGGAAGGCCGATGCCGCGGCTCTCGAGCTCGCGGGCGACGCCGCTTGCGGCCTCCAGACCAAAGGCCGATCCACCCGAAAGGCAGACGGCGTGGACCTTGTCCACGGTGTTCTCGGGACGCAGCAGGTCGGTCTCGCGCGATGCCGGGGCACCGCCGCGAACGTCAACACCGCCGGTGGCGCCCTCGGGTGCCACGATTACGGTGCAACCGGTGCCGGCCTCCTCGTCCGTATAGTTGCCAAAGCAAAAGCCATCGACATCGCAAACGTCAATGGCCTCAAGCAGTGTATCCATGTTTTACTCCTATCGGTTTTCCGCCGGGCCTTATGCCCGGTCGGGATCCGTACGGTACGCCGAAATTGTAGGCGCTGGGGGATACCCAGCGCCAGATGCAATTACGATAGTTTTTGAATCGCGCGCGCGACGCGAGCGATGGGCAGGCCCACTACGTTGTAGAAGTCGCCCGAAATATCATGCACGAGCATGCGCCCGCCGACACCCTGGATGCCGTAGGCGCCGGCTTTGTCCATGGGCTCGCCTGAGGCGACGTAGCGCTCAATCTGCTCGTCGGTGAGCTCATAGAACGTCACGTCGGTCACATCGACAAACGACAGGCTCTCGGCGGCGTGCGGGGCTGTGACGTCTCCGGCCCTAACGATGCAGACGCCGGTTGCGACCTGGTGCGTGCGCCCCGAGAGCTCATGGAGCATGGTGCGGGCTTCGTCCTCGTTTGCCGGCTTGCCCAAAAGCTTGCCATCGAAGGTGACGATGGTGTCGGCCGCGATAGTCAGCTCATTGGGCTCGGCGTGCTCGGCGGCAACGGCGGCGGCCTTAGCGCGTGCTAAGCGCTCGACAAGCGTAAGCGGGGTTTCGTCATCAAAAGGAGTCTCGTCAATGTCAGCGGGAATGACGCGGATGTCGTAGCCCGCTTCGCGCATCAACTCGATGCGGCGCGGTGATTGCGAAGCCAAAATCATAGCTGAATGCCCTCGGCAACCTTCTCGACAGCCTTGTCGCCGGCGAGCGTACGCAGCAGCTCAAGCGCAAAGGGGAGCGACTGGGCCATGCCGCTGGCAGTGATGATGTTGCCGTCGTGTGTGACCTTGTCGCCGGTATAGGCGCCCTCGGGGAAGCTTTTCTCAAAGCCGGGGAAGCATGTGGCGTGGCGTCCCTCGAGCAGGTCAAGCTCGCCCAGGATAAACGGGGCGGCGCAGATGGCGGCAACATGCTTGGTCGCGGCGAACTCGCAGACTACGTCGCAGACGCGCTGGTCGGCGCGCAGGTTGGTAGCGCCGGGCAGACCGCCGGGCAGCACGACGCAGTCATACTCGTCAAAGTTGATCTCGTCAAAGAGCGCATCGCAAGTTACGGGAATCTGCAGCGAGCTTACGACCTCGCGCGTGGGCATGATCGAGACGAGCGTGGCGCGCACGCCGCCGCGACGCATGACATCGACCATGGTCAGGCATTCAATCGTTTCAAAGCCATCGGCGGCAAGAACGGCAACGCTGGGCATAAGGGTTCCTTTCATAGGGCGGCATACAATTAGCCGTCTTATACCCCGAAGACCCCCGCTTGCCACGCACCATTCCCCAATGATTTTGATCCCCGCCCCAGAAAATCACGCAGGGTGGATGGGTGTTGCGCACTAGGAGGGGCTTGCGGCGCGGCGATAAAATCTCGGCATCCGTCATCTTTCGCAACATGAGGAGCTGATGTGCGATGATAGGCCTTAGGGTATCCGATCTTCTCGTTTTGCTAGTTGTATTTGGTGGTGTCGCGGCTGTCGCCTTTGCTGTTATCTTGAACAAGGAATCGTCGAACAAGCCTCAGCCTCCGCAGTCCAATCCATACCAGCAAATGCCTCCGGCGCAGCAGGTCCCGCCGGCGCAGCAGGTGTCAACCATGGTCGATGATGCTCAGCCAGTTGAGCCTACTTATTTCTGTGCCCAGTGCGGGTCAAAGCTGGAGACAAATGCTTCCTTCTGCCAAAACTGCGGCGCTCCTGTCAACCATCAGTGATTTTTCTGGGACGGGGATTAAATAATCATTCGGTACACAATGATTATTTAATCCCCGCCCCATTTTCATCATTCGCCACCGACTTTTTTGCTCGCTGGGAATTGTTGCGCAACACATTTTGATTTATCGGGCTTAGCGTAGTCTTAGGTCATACTCACCTCTCAATCGAAAGGGGCAACCATGCCAAGAACGAGAAAAATGAAATGGGGGATGCTCCTTACGGCCGGCCTTGCACTGGCTGCCAGTCTTATCGTGGCGCCGCTCGGTGCCTACGCTGCCGACGTTCCCACGCCCGAGCTCAAGGATACGTATGAGCTTGAGAATTCGATATATGTAAACCGTTCGCCCTCTGGAAGGTATGTGCTGTACGGGGATGTATCTGAAGAAAAGTTCTATTTACTAGATACCGAAGATTGGTCCCGCACTGTCGTGGAGATTGATGCCAACGGTAATGACTATAAAAACGCATATTGCTTTTCTGCCGACGAGGGAATCTTTTATTGTTTCAGTAGAACGAACGATTCCGTAATTGCATATGATCTGTCCAATGACAAGCCAGAAGAATATCCGCTGGGCTCCGCGGTTCCATCTGACGTGCTTGATGACGATGATGGCGATGTCAGGCTTCAAATATCTAAGGACAACAAATCGCTTTTTATAACATCCCTAGTATATGATTCGCGTTCAGAGGATTATTACGCGGTTTTTAGCGTAGTTGATTTTAAGAACAGCAATACAACGACTAAATACGAATTTACGTCATCCGATGACTACTCTTTGGATGGCCCTGCTTGGATTTCAAATGACGGCAAATACGGCTATGTTATACGAGATTATTGCGGCGACGATTACGATTCACATTCGTACTACGACGTGGTAACGCTCGACCTGAAGGACAAGGAAGCCGTCAACACATCTGAATTTGACAAGGCGGGCAATACGGTTGTCGTTAACGATGACGGCGCCGCTGTCGGTTCGAGCTGCTATGTCTCGAAAAAAGGCGACGCAACCTCTATCTACTACAGCAACCTGGAACATAACTCGCTTAATCAGGACGGATCGCTCGTTCTTGGCTTGTATAACGAAAACTGTGATGGACTTGGCTCCAGCTCTTCCGAGCTGGAAAGCCTTGAAATGATTGTCGTCGACAACAAGACGGGCGAAACAAAATGGAGGACTAAGTACCCTAATGATCTCCCCTTTATGAGTGAAGACGAATATGGTGCTCTATCGAATGACGGCAGGTTTGCATTGGCCAATGGTTCGGACGACAACGATAACAATCTGTTGTATCTGATTGATACAAAGACGGGCGCGCATTCTCAGATCAATTTGAGAGGCTCGCTGGAATACGACCGCGTAGGCGACGATGGCTACTTGGGGTCTGCGTGGTTCTCGAAGGACTGCTCATTGATTTACGCCGTTCAAGATAATAAAGATGACGGTTTTAGGATCGATGTCTACAAGAGCGGCATCTCCCAGCAATCCCTTTTGGCCGATTCGCAAAAGGAAGACAGCTCATCTTCGTTCAATCCCATTCTCATCGTCGTTATTGTTGCGATTCTCATCGCGGCGGGCGTTGGCGGCTTCTTTGTCATTCGCATGCGCAAACACTCTAAGACACATGCGACGGTTGCGAATAACACCGCATATACAGCGCCTCAACAGACGATGCCGCAGAATTTTGTCGGACAGCAGGCTCAGACCCAGCCGCAGCAGGCTCCTGCGCCCTCGGATGCGCCGCGATTCTGTAGCTCGTGCGGAAGCCCGCTTACGCCCGATTCTCAATTCTGCCCACATTGCGGCGCGCCGGTAAAGCACTAAGCGCATGCCGGTGGAGCGATTAAAACAGAATCGCGACATGTTGATGGTCGCGGGCATCTTGGCGGTGCTCGCGACCATTGCGGATATGTTTCGCGATACCGTGGGATTCTCTTGCAACCCTATCTACTTGGTCCATGTCTTGGGATACATCGCCTTTTTCTGCGCAGCGTTTATGCTTGGCGATTATCTGGTCGATCGGTTCCTGGCGGGACGCAAAGGTGCTGTCGACGTTCCTCGGCAAGTCCATGCTGGATGGTTTGACAACTTGTGCGACATGGCGTTCTCTGGCATCCCGCAGACATACGCATTCGGCGGCATCGTAAAACTGGGCGCAATCATCTACGCCTGCTGGTCTCCGTTGCTGGTCCTGCTGTTCCCGGGCGTGATCTGGTGGGATACTCGCCAACAGCTCTTGCAGTACAACGGACTGCCCAACGCGTTGTCGGAGGGCGCCGTTACCGATCACCATCCAATACTTGATACCTATCTGTACGGATGGTTTACCGACATGGGCCGTGCGCTGGGAAGCGTTGATGCTGGGGTGTACGCCTTCTGTCTGGTACAGGCGTTTCTGACGGCGTGTGCCTTGGCGTGCTGCCTTGTTTTGGTACGCCGCATGGGCGGCGGACGTGGCGTTTGCCTGGCACTGCTGGCGCTTCTGTGCCTGTATTGGCATCTTCCCATTTATGCCTCGGCCATGGCAAAGGATGCCACCTTTCTGCCGTTTTTCTTGCTGTTCTCGGTTGCCTCCATTGAGGTCATGCGTTCGAGGGGGCAACTCCTGAGGGCCCCCGGTTTCCTTCTCGTGTACGTTGTGCTCGTGTTGCTTGTGGCGCTGACGCGCAAGACCGGTTTGATACTCGCACTGGTCGTCTTGATTGCCGTGTTCTTTAGGGCTACGGGTCGGCGAGGAAAACTAATCGTTGCCGCGGTCGCGGTCGGCAGCTCTCTGATTATGGCGGTCATCATGCCAACGGCCGTGCTTCCCGCTTTGGGGTGCGAGCCTGGTGGCAAGCAGGAGGTCTACGGTCTCATGTTTCAGCAGTCCGCGTTGCTGATGCGTGACCACGGGGACGAGCTTCCGGAGTGGCAGCGTCAAGAGGTCGAGCGCGCCATCGGGGAGGATGGTAAGAACAACTACACGTGGTTTTTAACCGACTCCGTTAAAGACCCCACGTTTGGTAAGGCCGACGAGCTCGATTTTGCAGCCTATTTTGGCGCGTGGGTAGCGGGGTTCCTGCAACATCCACTTTGTTATCTTAAGGCGTATCTGGGAGTGCAGATTGGCTGGTATGCCATGCCGGTGGCGGGAAGCGAGGCCCTGTCGCCCTATGTGACTCCCGTCGAAGGGCACAACGTGAGCCATGTGTTTCCCCGCTCGCGGGACCTGGGATTGAGCTGGTCCGATGCGACCTTGGGCCGAAGTGTCGAGTCGCTCGTCGCATGGTTTCAGTCGACGCCGGTCGGCATGCTTGTCGGCGCCAAGGCGCTTTGGTCGACCTGGGGTATGGCGTTTCTGCTGCTGGAGATAAAACGTCGTGCGCCCCAGAAACTCTATCTGATGGTGCCACTCGTTGCGGCAAACCTTGTTCTTTGGATCTCGCCGACGTCGTACACGACCGAGTCGATGCGCTACCTGCTGCCGTTGCTGTTCTGGTTGCCCGTGAGTGCAGCGATGACTTTTGCCAGCGTTGCATCGACCGAATAAAGCGGGCCCGCGTGCAGTTACGCACGCGGGCCCGCTCTCGTCATGCGGTCAGTTGCGCTTGAGGTGGACGACCGTTTCGCAGTGGAAGGTTTGCGGGAATAGGTCGACCGGCGTGATCTTGACGGGGGAGAAGGTGCCCTCCTCGACAAAGCGCTTGAGGTCGCGGGCCAGAGTTGCCGGGTCGCAGCTTACGTAGGCGACATCACGGGCACTCGTGCTCGCGATGAGGTCGATCGCCTCGGGGGCGAGACCCGCGCGCGGCGGGTCGACCACCAGGACATCGGCGTCCTGGTCGGGGAACTCGCGCACGGCATCGCCGCCGATGACGTCGACGTTATCGAGCTTGTTGATCTCCAGGTTGCGACGCAGGTCGCGCACGGCCGGGCCGTAGGCCTCGACGGCGGCGACAAAATCGCAGCGGCGGGCGAGCGGCAGGGTAAAGGTGCCGGCACCGCAGTACAGATCCACGGCCAGTTCGTCTTCCTGCGGGTCGAGGGCGTCCATAACGAGCTCAATCAAAATCTCGGCGCCCTTGGTATTGACCTGGAAAAACGACGGGGCAGATAAGCGCATCTGGCCTTCGGCGATATTCTCGGTCCACGAGCCCTCGCCGGCGAGCATCTCCACCTTAGAGACGCGGCGCGCCTTCTTCTCGCCCTTGCTCATCACACGCACGATGCTCGTGGGATGAGCGGCGTCCGCCAGCACGCGGGAGACTTGCGAGCGCGGAAAAGAGCCTGTGGGCGTCCAAAGTGCGACCTCGAGTGCCTTGGTGCGGCGCGATGCGCGAATGCCCACGCGCTCGAGGCTCAGGTCGTGGCTACCGCTCAGATAGTTGAGCGCGCCGACGACCGATTTGAGCGCCTTGGGAAAACGCTTATCGAACAGCGGGCACGCATCGACGGTCACGATTTTGCTGGGGTCGACACCGTGCATGCCAAGGCGCACGCGACCGTTGACGACGGTCGGTTCGAGCTCGATTTTATTGCGGTAGCCCCAGTCATCCTTGGTGTGGCGGATGGGCTGCACCAGCTCATCGACCTGCTCGGGAGCGAACTTGCCAATGCGCTCGAGCGTGGAGCGCAGGTTTTGCTCCTTGGCGGCGAGCTGTGCCGTGCGTGAGAGATTGCCCCACGAGCAGCCGCCGCAGATGCCCACGAAGGGGCAGGGGGGCTGAATGCGATTGGGGCTCGGCTCCAGAATCTCGGTGGTGCGGGCGCGCATGAACGACTTGCCGTCCTGTACGACCTCGGCCTCGACGGTGTCGCCTGCCACGGCGCCCTGCACAAAGACGGCTTTACCGTTGTCGGCGTGCGCCAGACCGTCGGCGCCGTAGGTCATCGATTCTATAGTGAGCTTCATATCCCTGCCTGTCATTCGCGTTGTTGTTCGCACCATGGTAGCAGGGAAAAGCGCCCCGCATCCGAGGCTTTCCTCAAATGCGGGGCGCTTCTACAAACTGCTTCTACAAACGACTATTTCGTCTTGCCGGTAATGAGCGTCTTAAGACCCAGGCCAATCAGGCCCAGGCCCATGCGCACGCGGCCGGGGCGATGGCGCTCGATGGCCTTGGTCTTGCCGGCGGGCTTATCGCGACGGGCGCTCGTCTCGGGTGCGGGCTTGGTGACCTGCGGCTCGGGCTGAGGTGCAGGTGCAGGCTCGGGCTCAATGACGGTCGCCTGGACCTTCTGAACCTCGGGTGCGGCCGGCTGCGGTTTGGGCTCAGGCTGGGACGCGGGCGCGGGCTTTGCCTCGGCGGCCGCCTCGGCGTTGCGATAGGCACGCTCCAGTAGGGCTTCCTGCGAGTTGAAGGGTTTCTCACCCTCTGCACGCTTCACGGGAACCCAGGTGCCGTCGCTCGTGAGGCTGCGGGCCTTCACGTTGTCGCGCAGCTGCATGCCCATGTACTCGTGCACCAGGGCGCGGCAGGTGGGGTCGAGCACGGGGAAGGCAATCTCCACGCGGTGCTCGGTGTTGCGCGTCATCATGTCGGCCGAGCTCAGATAGATCATGTCCGAGTCCACGCCAAAGGCGTAAACGCGCGCATGCTCCAAAAAGCGTCCGACGATAGAACGGACGTGCACGTTCTCGGTCTTGCCCGGAACGCCCGGCTTGAGGCACGAGATGCCGCGGATGATCATGTCCACGCGGACTCCTGCGCACGATGCCTCGGCGATCTTGTCGATGACCTCGCGGTCGGTGAGCGAGTTGAGCTTAAAGAACACGCGGGCGGGCTCGCCAGCGAGGGCGCGCTGGATCTCGCGATCCAGGCCGCGCATGATGAGCGGCTTCAGGCCGACCGGCGCCACGCCCAGGAAGCGGTAATCGCCGCGCAGGTTGCCCAGCGACAGGTTGCGGAAGAACAGGTTGGCGTCCTCGCCGATGCCGGGGTGGGCGGTCATGAGCATAAAGTCGCTGTAGAGTTTGGCTGTCTTCTCGTTAAAATTGCCGGTGCCCAGCAGCGTCAGGCGTGTAAGCGCCATGCCCTCGCGATAGGTGAGCTGGCAAATCTTGGAGTGGCACTTAAAGCCCTCGGAGCCGTAGATGACGGTGCAGCCTGCCTCTTCCAGACGCTCGGCCCACTCGATGTTGTTCTGCTCGTCGAAGCGGGCGCGGAGTTCCATGAGCACCGTGACCTCTTTGCCGTTCTCGGCGGCATCGATCAGCGACTCGCACAGGCGGCTCTGCTTGGCCACACGGTAGAGCGTGATGCGCAGTGAGATGCACTCGGGGTCGTAGGCGGCCTCGTGCACCAGATCCAGGAAGGGGTTCATGGCCTCATAAGGATAAAAGAGCAGCTTGTCGTGCTGAAGTACCTGCTCGCGGATGGAGCGGGTCATATCGATGGTGGGGTTGGGCTGCGGCTTAAACGGCGTAAAGAGCAGCTCGTTGCTTAGGTGCTCGGGAATCTTGCCCTCAATGCCGAAGACATAGCCCAGGTCGAGCGGGATGTCGCAGGCAAAGACCGAGCGACGCGAGAGCTCGAGCGCCTTGCGGATAGTCTTGAGCGTTGCTTTTTCGAGTGAGCCCGAGACGGCGAGCACTACCGGCTGCAGGCGCAGGCGTTTCTTGAGGATGCGCTTCATATGCTGGCGGTAGTCCTCTTCCTCCTCGACGCCCTCGCCGTCCGGATCGATGTCGGCGTTGCGGGTGACGCGGATGAGCGCGCGGTCGAGTGGCTTATAGGAGCCAAAGCAGCTGTCCAGGCAGGCGAGGATGACGTCCTCGAGCAGAATGTAGGAGTAGGTGCCGGTGGGTGAGGGGATCTCGACCACGCGGTTCATCGAGGCGGGAATCTCGATCAGGCCCAGCAGGCTCTCCTCGTCGGTGACGCCGTCCAGGCCGCAGGCCAGGTAGAGTGCGCCGTTGCGCAGGTTGGGGAAGGGGTGACGCGGGTCGATCACCAGCGGTGAGATGACTGGCGACACGTAGGCCTGGAAGTAACGGGTCACAAAGGTGCGCTCCTCGGGCGTAAGCGAATCGACACGCGCGCGGTGAACGCCCAGGGTGTCGAGCTTGCCCTCGATGTTCTTAAAGATGGATTCCCAACGGGTAAGGAGCCCGGGCATTTCGGCCATGACAGCATCGACCTGTTCGGAGGCGGTCATATTGCTCTTGTTGTCGACAGGCTGTTTTTTGAGCTCGGCAAGGTCGGACAGTCCGCCCACGCGCACCATGAGGAACTCATCGAGGTTGGACTCGAAGATCGAGACGAACTTAAGGCGCTCGAACAGCGGCACGGACTCATCGAAAGCCTCGTCGAGCACACGGTTGTCAAAGCGTAGCCAGCTGAGCTCTCGGTTCTGCGTGTACGAGAAGTCGCGCGGCGGTTTGCGCAGCTTTGCGGCGGCTTGCTTTTTTTCGATTTTGCTCGGCATATGCATCTGTCCGTTCAGTCCCCGCAGGGGACGGTAGCCTAACACTATCCACTATTGTCTCAATTTAGTCGACTTGTGGCACGGACGTATTGTGCGAACGGTATCTTTACCTACTTCTTACGCTGTCAAGGCATGCAACTAACTGCCCAACCCGTTTTGAAAACAATCTATATCCATACTCAACTGGTGAGGATGTATGAATAAGAATGATTGCGAGCTGAATATAATCGAATCCAAATCGAATCGCGGACAAACGACATATATATGCAGAAAACCGTTTTAGCTATGCAATTCCTAAACATGAAAATATTTGTGCAATCTGACTTAATTCCTTAGAAAAAAGAACGTTTACCTTTGAAAACCTGCTTTAGAAAACTGAAGTGCATCATGGGGGAATCATATGCGATATACCGTTCATCGCACTTTGCTGACCGTTCGGGGGCGAGGTGGAATTGCGAGTGGTTTTTGGATATAACTAGAGCTGTCAGCAAGCAGCGTCCCATACGGAGGGGCGCTGATACATTCGGCCAGTAAGGCCCGAAAGAAAGGTAGGAGGCCATGACGAAAGGTCTGCACGTGCCTTCCGAGATCGGCAAGCTCAGGAAGGTCTGCCTGCACCGTCCCGGCGACGAGCTCCTCAACCTGCCGCCCGACGAGCTCGAGCGACTCCTGTTCGACGACGTCCCGTTCCTGGAGGTCGCACAGCAGGAGCACGACACCTTCGCCCAGATCCTGAGGGACCAGGGCGTGGAGGTCCTCTACCTCGAGAACCTCGTCGCCGAGGTGTTCGACCAGGTCCCCGGCGCCCGCGCCGAGTTCACCGACCAGTACATCGCCGAGGCCGGCATCCGCGGCCAGCACATGCCGCAGATCGTCCGCGAGAAGCTGGACTCCATCGAGGACAACCTCGAGTTCGTCAAGAAGACCATGGCCGGCATGACCAAGGCCGAGATCGACATGCCCCTCACGGCGTCCACGACCCTCGACTCCCTGGTCAACTCCGAGTCCGAGTCCGACCTGATCATCGACCCGATGCCCAACCTCTACTTCACCCGCGACCCGTTCGCGGTCGTCGGCGAGGGCGTCAACCTCAACCGCATGTACTCGGTCACCCGCAACCGCGAGACCCTGTACGGCAAGTACGTCTTCAAGTACCACCCCGACTACAAGGACGTCTCCCTGTACTTCCGCCGCGACTGCCAGTTCCACACCGAGGGCGGCGACGTGCTGAACATCAACGAGAAGACCCTCGCCGTCGGCATCTCCCAGCGCACCCAGGCCGCGGCCATCGACGTCATGGCCCAGAACATCTTCTGGAACTCCGACTCCAAGGTCGAGCGCATCCTGGCCTTCGACATCCCGGTCTCGCGCGCCTTCATGCACCTCGACACGGTCTTCACCCAGATCGACGTCGATAAGTTCACGATCCACCCCGCCATCATGGGCACCCTGCGCGTCTACGAGCTGACCGCCGGCAAGAACCCGGGCGACGTGAACATCCGCCTGATCGAGGACACCCTCGAGCACGTCCTGGAGGACGCCACCGGCGTCGACCAGGTCAAGCTGATCCCCTGCGGCGGCGGCGACCCGATCGCGGCCTCCCGCGAGCAGTGGAACGACGGCTCCAACACCCTGTGCGTCGAGCCCGGCAAGATCTGCGTCTACGCCCGCAACACCGTCACCAACGACGTGCTGTACAAGGAGGGCCTGGACCTTCTCGTCGTGCCCTCCGCCGAGCTCTCCCGCGGCCGCGGCGGCCCGCGCTGCATGAGCATGCCCTTCTGGCGCGAGGACCTCTAAGGTCTTCAAGGACCCGTACAGGTCTTAACACATACATCTAGCTGCCATTAGATGTCTCCCATTGGGGCGGTGCGGATATTCGCACCGCCCCATTCTTGTATGAGGAACGTCAACACGATTGGATGACTGCTTTTGTAAGGAGCTTGGCCATGGATATCAAGACGATCGGCGTTGAGGAATGGCTTAACGTTTGGGAGAAGAGTGCTACGTGGGATATCGCCCAGTCGACGATTTCGTCGCTTACCATGGGCGAGCTTCGCGCGCTCGACGATCAAGATGGTGCCACGTTCTACGAGCGCCTAGATCGCGAGAAGATGAACTACGGCTGGATCGAGGGTTCGCCGGAGTTTAAGGTCGAGGTTGCCAAGCTGTATCGTCGCGAGGTCAATCCCGATCACATTCTGCAGACCAATGGCTGCACGGGCGCAAACCTCAACGCCATCATGGCCGTGGTCGAGCCCGGCGACCATGTGATTGCCGAGTGGCCCACCTATGCGCCGCTCTATGAGATCCCGCGTACACTCGGCGCCGAGGTTGAGTATTGGGAGCTTTGCGAGGAGCTCGGATGGAAACCCGATATCGAACAGCTCAAGCGCTTGGTGCGCCCCAACACCAAGCTCATTTGCATCAATAACGCATCGAACCCTATCGGTACGGTGCTCGATGCCGATACGCTCGGCCAGATCGCCGAGATTGCCCGCTCGGTTGGCGCCTATGTGCTGTGCGACGAGGTGTACCTGCCGCTTGAGAACACCGAGGACTTTTTGTCGATGGCCGATGTGTACGAGAAGGCCATCGTCACCAACTCGGTGTCCAAGACCTATTCGACGCCTGCGGCCCGCGTGGGCTGGGTTGTGGCAGACGAAGAGGTATCTAACCGCATTCGCACTTACCGCGACTACACCATGATTTGCGGCGGCGTGTTCAACGACGCCCTGGCGACCTATGTGCTCGAGCACAAGGACAAGATCATCGAGCGCAACCGCAAGATCGTGTTTGGAAACCGCGATATCGCGCAGGCTTGGATCGACACGCAGCATCGTGTCTCCTGGACGGCCCCGCAGGGTGTGTCCACCTCGTTTATCCAGCTGGACATTCCCGAGGATGACGAGGAGTTCTGCAAGCGCCTGCTGTCCGAGAGGGGAGTGCTGCTGGTACCTGGCAGCCGCTTTGAGCTTCCCTGTGGCGCACGCCTGGGCTACTGCGCGAGCGAGGACGTTCTGCGCGAGGGCCTGAGGCTTTTGGGCGAGGCGCTGGCGGAGTTCGATCGCTAGGATTCCGACGGCTCTCAAGGCCGCTCAAATCTGCCTACGATTATCGATAACAGTCCCGTTTCCCATGAGGGGAGCGGGACTGTTTTTCTATACCGAGAAGTCAAGTTGTTACAAATGGAGACGTAAGATCGATTGGGTATTCGACGGGCCTTATACTGAGCTTCCGGTGAACGGTATTCAACGTCTGGTAAACGGTAGTCTGTTTGCCAAAAATGAATAGGACGAACTTCTTTCTGAATAAAAATCAAAATGGTTGAGATACAGCGAGAATTGCGAATTCTATTCATATCATTGCGCGAAATATGCAATTTGAGGGTGGTTTAACAAAGATTAGTTTCAATTGATTTATCGGTTAAAAAGGCATTTAAGCACGTAAATACACTTTATTTAATCAAAGTGTGCCATGCGTGAAGTATATGTGTATGCCGTTCACCCCCCATATAAAACCGTTCGGGGGCGAGGTGGAAGTATGGACTGATTTTGGATATAAATATGTCGTCAGCAATAACGCCTCACACGGAGGGGCGCTAACGAATCGGCCCTGACAAGGGCCCGAAAGAAAGGTAGGAGGCCATGACGAAAGGTCTGCACGTGCCTTCCGAGATCGGCAAGCTCAGGAAGGTCTGCCTGCACCGTCCCGGCGACGAGCTCCTCAACCTGCCGCCCGACGAGCTCGAGCGACTCCTGTTCGACGACGTCCCGTTCCTGGAGGTCGCACAGCAGGAGCACGACACCTTCGCCCAGATCCTGAGGGACCAGGGCGTGGAGGTCCTCTACCTCGAGAACCTCGTCGCCGAGGTGTTCGACCAGGTCCCCGGCGCCCGCGCCGAGTTCACCGACCAGTACATCGCCGAGGCCGGCATCCGCGGCCAGCACATGCCGCAGATCGTCCGCGAGAAGCTGGACTCCATCGAGGACAACCTCGAGTTCGTCAAGAAGACCATGGCCGGCATGACCAAGGCCGAGATCGACATGCCCCTCACGGCGTCCACGACCCTCGACTCCCTGGTCAACTCCGAGTCCGAGTCCGACCTGATCATCGACCCGATGCCCAACCTCTACTTCACCCGCGACCCGTTCGCGGTCGTCGGCGAGGGCGTCAACCTCAACCGCATGTACTCGGTCACCCGCAACCGCGAGACCCTGTACGGCAAGTACGTCTTCAAGTACCACCCCGACTACAAGGACGTCTCCCTGTACTTCCGCCGCGACTGCCAGTTCCACACCGAGGGCGGCGACGTGCTGAACATCAACGAGAAGACCCTCGCCGTCGGCATCTCCCAGCGCACCCAGGCCGCGGCCATCGACGTCATGGCCCAGAACATCTTCTGGAACTCCGACTCCAAGGTCGAGCGCATCCTGGCCTTCGACATCCCGGTCTCGCGCGCCTTCATGCACCTCGACACGGTCTTCACCCAGATCGACGTCGATAAGTTCACGATCCACCCCGCCATCATGGGCACCCTGCGCGTCTACGAGCTGACCGCCGGCAAGAACCCGGGCGACGTGAACATCCGCCTGATCGAGGACACCCTCGAGCACGTCCTGGAGGACGCCACCGGCGTCGACCAGGTCAAGCTGATCCCCTGCGGCGGCGGCGACCCGATCGCGGCCTCCCGCGAGCAGTGGAACGACGGCTCCAACACCCTGTGCGTCGAGCCCGGCAAGATCTGCGTCTACGCCCGCAACACCGTCACCAACGACGTGCTGTACAAGGAGGGCCTGGACCTTCTCGTCGTGCCCTCCGCCGAGCTCTCCCGCGGCCGCGGCGGCCCGCGCTGCATGAGCATGCCCTTCTGGCGCGAGGACCTCTAAGTTTTTCCGTTTCCGGTGCGGTCCCCCTACAACCGCACCGGTTTCGCCCGTCCAACGGGCAACACTAACACTTACGTAATTCATTTTTTCGAAAGGAAACGAACCATGGGTGTTAACCTCTCCGGCCGTAGCTTCCTCAAGCTTCTCGACCTCACCACCGAGGAGATTGAGTACCTGCTCAAGCTCTCCAAGAACTTCAAGGATATGAAGCGCGCTGGCGTTCCGCACCGCTATCTCGAGGGCAAGAACATCGTTCTGCTCTTCCAGAAGACCTCCACTCGCACCCGCTGCGCCTTCGAGGTCGGCGGCATGGATCTGGGCATGGGCGTCACCTACCTCGATCCGGGTTCGTCGCAGATGGGCAAGAAGGAGTCCATCGAGGACACCGCCCGCGTTCTTGGCCGCATGTATGACGGCATCGAGTTCCGTGGCTTTGCCCAGGACGACGTCGAGGAGCTCGCTGCTAAGTCCGGCGTGCCCGTGTGGAACGGCCTGACCACTGAGTGGCATCCCACCCAGATGCTCGCCGACATCCTGACCGTCCAGGAGAACTTCAACTACGACATCAAGGGCAAGACCCTCGTCTTCATGGGCGACTGCAAGAACAACGTCGCTCGCTCCCTCATGGTTGTCTGCTCCAAGCTCGGCATGAACTTCGTGGCCTGCGGCCCCGAGGAGTGCATGCCCGCCGACGACGTCATCGAGGCCTGCAAGCCCATCGCCGAGGCTAACGGCTGCACCATCAAGCTGACCACCGACGTCAAGGACGGCGTCACCGGTGCCGACGTTATCTACACCGACGTGTGGGTCTCCATGGGCGAGCCCGACGAGGTCTGGGCCGAGCGCATCGCTCAGCTCACCCCGTATCGTGTTACCTCCGAGGTCATGGCTATGGCCAACCCGGGTGCCATCTTCCTGCACTGCCTGCCCAGCTTCCACGACACCAACACCACGATTGGCGCCGAGAAGTGCGAGCAGTTCGGCATCACCGAGCAGGAGGTCACCGACGAGGTCTTCGAGAGCCCCGCTTCCAAGGTCTTCGACGAGGCCGAGAACCGCATGCACACCATCAAGGCTGTCATGTACGCCACGCTCAAGTAAGAGCATCTAGCATCTCGCTCGGGGTGTCTTGCTGCACACCCCGAGCGGCTTTGTCTGGTAAATATCTCGCGTCGGGCGGTGGGCACGGCACGGAAGATCCGCTTCGCGCGAGAAAGTTAAATGATTTATGAAGGGGGGATGAGAACCATGACTGAGACCGCTAAGAAAAAGCGCGGTATGCCTTCATCGTTCACCATTCTTCTAGCTCTGCTGGCAATTGTTGCAGTGATTACCGTTATCGTCTCCGGCACGTCCGGCGGCGCGGTTACTGCAGCCCGCCTGAGCGATTTCTGCACCGCCCCGATCCTGGGCTTCGCTGACGCTCTGCCCGTCTGCCTCTTCGTTATGATCCTGGGCGGCTTCCTCGGTATGATGACCGAGACCGGCGCTCTGGACAACGGCATCGCCGTTCTGGTGCAGAAGCTTAAGGGCAACGAGATCATGCTCATTCCTGTCCTTATGCTCATCTTCTCCCTCGGTGGTACCACCTATGGTATGTGCGAGGAGACCGTTCCCTTCTACGCCCTGCTCGCCGCTACCATGATGGCCGCTGGCTTCGATCCCATGGTCGGCGCCGCTACCGTCCTGCTTGGCGCTGGCTGCGGCTGCCTGGGCTCCACGGTTAACCCGTTCGCCGTCGGCGCTGCCGTCGACGCTCTGACCGGCGTTGGTATTGAGGTCAACCAGTCCATCATCATCGGCCTCGGTGCCGTCCTGTGGATTGTCACCACCGCTATGTCCATCGTCTTCGTGATGAACTATGCCAAGAAGGTCAAGGCTGACAAGGGTTCCACCATCCTGTCGATGCAGGAGCTCAAGGACGCCGAAGAGGCTCACGGCAAGGCTGCTTCCGAGGTCCACAAGGAGGTCAAGCTCACCGGTCGTCAGAAGGGTGTTCTGATCGCCTTCGCCTTCACCTTCGTCGTCATGATCGTCGGCTTCATTCCGCTGGCCGACCTCAACGAGGGCGTCGCCAACTTCTTCGACGCTGGCGCTGTCTACGACGCCGACGGTAACGCCGTCGTCCAGGGCTGGTCTGCCCTGATCACCGGCCTGCCCATTGGCCAGTGGTACTTCGACGAGGCTTCCACCTGGTTCTTCCTCATGGCCGTCCTGATCGGTATCATCGGTGGCCTGTCCGAGAAGCAGATCGTTAACACCTTCATCACCGGCGCTGCCGACATGATGTCCGTTGTTCTCGTCATCGCCCTCGCCCGTGGTATCTCCGTCCTCATGGCTAACACCGGCCTCGACGTCTTCGTCCTCGACGCTGCCGCCAATGCCCTGGCTGGCCTGTCCGGCGTGATCTTCGCTCCCATGAGCTTCCTGGTCTACTTCGGCCTGTCCTTCCTAATCCCCTCGACCTCCGGTATGGCCACCGTCTCCATGCCCATCATGGGACCGCTGGCTGTTAAGCTCGGCTTCTCGCCCGAGGTCATGGTCATGATCTTCTCCGCCGCCATCGGTGTCGTGAACCTGTTCACCCCGACCTCCGGCGCCATCATGGGCGGTCTCGCCCTGGCCAAGATCGAGTGGACGACCTGGCTCAAGTTTGCCCTTAAGCTCATCGTCGCGCTCTCCGTCGTCTGCGCCGTCATCCTGACCGTCGCCTGCGTGTTGATCTAAGTACCCAACGGGTACCCCACGGAAACCTTGACGATCCTGTAAAGGATCACCTGGTCATCGTCTGTCCGGTGGGGTCAACCCACCGGTAGACTCCTACCTTTAGCCCCCTTCCGTTCCGTGCGCGGGAGGGGGCGCTCTCATGCTGCGCGGTTCTACGAACCGCGCAACCAGTCGACGCTGCGCGCCGCCCGGGACGACAATTTGTCATTCAAAAGGCAAGGCATGACCAAAAGGTCTATGCCTTGCCTTTTTCATGCCAACTTGTACGTCCTGGACGGCGCTCGCTGACTTATGCTCAACCTGCGACGTTTCCATTATTGATGCAAAGGGGTCAGGTTAGTTTGCGCCAAAAAGGGGAAGTTGCGGTGGAATAGTTCCTGTTTGGCCGTCTGGGGGTTAAACGGGAACTATTCCACCGCAACTTATCGTTGGCGTGTTTGGTTGGTGCCTGTTGATGGTCTGGGTATCGGGGAGGGCGGGCTCCGTTATAATCGCCTAGAACATTAATTGGAAACGGGACGGGAGCCATACATGCGCCAGGGTTTCGACAACGCGAAGTATATCGAGCTGCAGGCCGCTCATATTAAGGAGCGCATCTCGCAGTTTGGCGGCAAACTCTATTTGGAGTTTGGCGGCAAGCTGTTTGACGACTATCACGCGAGTCGCGTGCTGCCGGGTTTTGAACCGGACAGCAAGTTCCGCATGCTCAAGAGCATCGCCGATGACGTTGAGGTCATCATCGCGATCAACGCGAACCACATCGAGAAGAATAAGGCTCGCGGTGACCTGGGCATTACCTATGACGAGGACGTTTTGCGCCTGGTCGACCTGTTCCGCGGCAACGGTTTTGCTGTCGCGGCCGTGGTCATCACCCAGTATGCAGGCCAGCCCGCCGCTGACGTCTTCCGTAATCGCCTAAACGCGCTCGGCATTCCCGCCAAGCTGCACTATCCCATCGAGGGCTATCCCCACGACGTCGATCTGATCGTGTCCGACGACGGCTACGGCAGGAACGAGTTTGTCGAGACCACCCGTCCGCTCGTCGTGGTCACCGCTCCCGGCCCCGGCTCGGGCAAGCTCGCCACCTGCCTGTCTCAGCTCTATCACGAGCACAAGCACGGCACCGCCGCCGGCTACGCCAAGTTCGAGACTTTCCCGGTCTGGAATCTGCCCCTCACGCATCCGGTCAACATCGCCTATGAGGCGGCCACGGCAGATCTCGACGACGCCAACATCATCGACTCCTTCCACTTGGAGGCCTATAACAAGACTACGGTCAACTACAACCGCGACGTCGAGGCCTTCCCGGTGGTCCGTGCCCTGATGGAAAAGATCCTGGGCAAGAGCCCCTACCAGAGCCCCACGGACATGGGCGTCAATATGGTCGGCTTTGCCATCACCGATGACGATGCCTGCCGCGACGCTTCCAAGATGGAGATTGTCCGCCGCTACTTTACCGCGGTCGAAAATGTGCGCCGTACCGGCGTGGGCGATGAACAGGTTGATCGTCTCAAGATCATTATGAAGAAGGCCGGTATCGACAAGAATTACTCGCCGGCACGCTCGGCCGCCCTTACCAGGGAGCAGCTGACGGGTGGCCCCGTAGGTGCCATGGTCATGCCCGACGGCTCCGTGGTGACCGGCAAGACTTCCACACGCCTGGGCGCCGCGAGCTCGCTCATCATGAATGCACTTAAGCATGTCTCGGGCGTTGACCTTGAGCTCGAGGTCATTAGCGATGAGGCTATCGAGCCTATCAGCAAGCTCAAGACGCATTTCCTGGGTAGCAAGAACCCGCGCCTGCACACCGACGAGACGCTTATGGCGCTCTCGATTACCTCGGCAACGAGCGAGACTGCGGCCCGCGTCCTTTCGGGCCTGGAGCAGCTGCGCGGCTGCGATGCCTTCTTTAGCGTGATCATCTCGCCGACTGACGAAACGGTGTTGCGCAAGCTGGGCATCAACGTGTGCTGCGAGCCTAAGTTCGAGCGCCGTGGTTTCTTCCACCGCTAAGTCTGGATAAAATTGGTTTGAAAGGGGCGCATCGGGTATGCATTCGGTGTGCCCCTTTTATCAACAAAGCTACCGTTTAACCTAAAAATAGCCCGTTTACCTGCCTATAAGCGATTTGGGCGGTATACAATAACCCTAATTGTTTCATCCTTTTGCGGGGATGCCGCATGATGGATGTTGCCGGCCATCATGGGGTGTGCCGGTCGCGCACGGTGCAGGTGATGGCCGTGCTCGGTTTGAGGAGGCTGCCATGGCTGGCAAGGGTCGTGCGAGTGTCAACGATATGAAGCGTGTCGAGGTGCAGGTGCTGATGGAGATCGCACAGCTGTCCGAAGACAACGGCGGATTTTATGGCTTTTCGCGCAAGACGCTTGCCGAGCGCGTGGGGGTGTCTCCGTATCGCGCCCGCGCGGCAATTGAGCGCTTGGAATCCGAAGACATTATTGAGGTCGTCTCGCGCTACAGCGACGACGGCGGCCAGCTCGCAAATGGTATTTGTCTCACGGAGCGTGGCGAATGGTATCTAGAGGGCATCCGTGCCGGTATGCTCGTGAAGGACTTGATCGAGGATGAAGTCGCCGATCGATAACAGCGTGCATTCATAGTGGAAGCGACGCCGTCTGGGCAACCGGACGGCGTTTTGTTTCGAGATGGAGAAATACGATTGCGCGTAAGAAAAAATGCTTACGGCGCGCGTCGCGAGTATTACAATGAAGACCCGTAAGATGTGTATGGACAACTTCTACGGGAAGCGCAGGTAACTCAATATGACCAAGCATGTGTTCGTGACCGGCGGCGTGGTTTCGTCTCTGGGCAAGGGTATTACCGCGGCCTCGCTGGGCCGTCTGCTCAAGTCGCGCGGCTACAAGGTAACGATGCAAAAGGCCGACCCGTATCTGAACGTCGACCCCGGCACCATGAGCCCGTTCCAGCATGGTGAGGTCTTTGTGACCGAGGACGGCTACGAGTCCGATCTGGACCTGGGCCACTACGAGCGCTTTATTGACGAGAACCTTACCCGCGATTCCAACTTTACGACTGGTGCCATCTATAAGAGCCTGATTGCTCGTGAACGTCGCGGTGACTTTTTGGGCGGCACCGTGCAGGTGATTCCGCACGTCACGAACGCCATTAAGGATAAGTTCCGTCGTATTGAGGAGCAGACCGGCTCCGACGTGGTCATCACTGAGTTGGGCGGCACTATCGGCGACATCGAGTCGCAGCCGTTTGTCGAGGCCATTCGCCAGTATCGCAAGGAGGCCGGCCCCGAGAACGTCTGCTACATCCACGTGTCGCTCGTTCCCTATATCGCCGCCGCCCATGAGGTCAAGACCAAGCCGACGCAGCACTCCGTCAAGGAGCTCCGCAGCTTTGGTATCCAGCCCGATATTATCGTTCTGCGCTCCGACCACCATATCGACGATGCCATCCGCGGCAAGATCGCAAGCTTCTGCGACGTCGACACCGACTGTGTCTTTACCAACGAGGACTGCGCGAGCATTTACGATGTTCCGCAGCTGCTTGCCGAGCAGGACTTTGACCTGCGCATTTGTGAGCGCCTGGGTCTGGACCCGCGTGAGCGCGACATGAGCGAGTGGAACGAGTTCCTGCGCAAGCAGAATCACGCCAACCATCACGCCGACAAGGTGAAGATCGCCGTCGTGGGCAAGTATACGCAGCTGCCCGATGCCTACCTGTCGGTTATCGAGGCCCTGCACCACGCGGGCGTGTTCTACGATCGCCACGTTGACGTGCAGCTGGTCGATGGCGAGAGCCTCGACGAGCAGAACGTCTCCGAGGTCCTGGGCGACGCCTCGGGCATCCTGGTCCCTGGCGGCTTTGGCAAGCGCGCCCTGGAGGGCAAGATCCTCGCGGCCGAGTTTGCCCGTGAGCATAAGATTCCGTATCTGGGCATTTGCCTGGGTATGCAGGTGGCCGTGTGCGAGTTCGCCCGCAACGTCGTCGGCCTTGCCGGCGCCAGCTCTTCCGAGTTCGATCCGGATGGCCCGTATAGTGTCATCGACCTGATGAGCTCGCAGGAGGACGTGACCGAGAAGGGCGGCACCATGCGTCTGGGTGCCTATCCGTGCAAGCTTGCTGCCGATACCCTCGCGCGCGAGGCATATGGCGAGGAGCTCGTCTACGAGCGTCACCGTCACCGCTTTGAGTTCAACAACGCCTTCCGCGACCAGCTCGAGGACGCCGGTCTGGTAATCTCGGGTCTTTCGCCCGACGAGCGCCTGGTCGAGATGGTCGAGCTGCCGCGCGACGTACATCCGTGGTATGTGGCCACCCAGGCTCATCCCGAGTTCAAGAGCCGTCCGACCAACCCGCAGCCGCTGTTCCGCGAGTTCGTGCGCGCCTCGATCGGCCAGCACGAGGGTGTCGACCGTCTGCAGGTGACGCCCAAGAACCTCGCTACGGACTAAGGGTGCCGGAGAACCAAGAACATACCGAAGCTACTCCCTCGTCGCTCGCTGTGGTGGCGGGGGAGTATCTCGATTACCTCGCGGTCGAGCGGGGCTTGGCGCGCAACACGATTGCGGCCTATCGTCGTGACCTGACGACGTACTGCGCCTATCTGGAGCGGGCGGGCATTGTGTCTTTTGAAGAGGTGACCCGTCAGGTCGTGGAGGACTTTGTTGCCGATCGCCGCGACGGAGGCTATTCCGACGCCTCGGTGGAGCGCGCGCTTGCTGCCGTGAAGGGCCTGCATGCCTTTTTGGTGCGCGATGGGGCCGTGGCCCAAAACCCGACGGCGGCGTTGCGCCTGCCCAAAAAGGCAGATCGCCTGCCGGAATACCTTTCGGTGGAGGATGTCTCGGCACTGCTCGATCAAGACTTTCCCGAGGGCGAGATGGGGCTGCGCGATCATGCCATCTTGGAAGTGCTCTACGGATGCGGTTTGCGTGTGAGTGAGCTGGTTGGGCTCGATGTGGGCGATATCCATATTGATGACGGGTTTGTCCTGGTGCGCGGTAAGGGCTCCAAGGAGCGTCTGGCCCCGTTGGTGGGAAGCGCGGCTCGCGCCTTGACACACTATATAGGTGACGGGCGCACTCTCCTGGCCGCGCATGCTCACGGGACGGAGACCTCGGCGGTCTTTTTAAATAAGAACGGACGTCGCCTGTCGCGCCAGGCCGTGCATGCGATATGCGAGCGGTATGGGCGCCAGGTGGGGCTGGTTGGGCTCCATCCCCACACCCTGCGCCACTCCTTTGCCACCCACATGCTCGCGGGCGGTGCCGACCTGCGTGTGCTGCAGGAGATTTTGGGCCATGCCGATATTTCGACCACGCAGGTCTACACGCATGTCGACCGCACGCAACTGACCGAGGTCTATCTGGCGGCGCATCCGCTGGCACATCGCTAGCACCTCGCTGACCTGCATATTTATAAATATTAAAGGGGACGGGCCCCAGATTGCCGAGACGCACTTTTGCGCACATGGGCAATCTGGGGCCCGTCCCATTTTTCGCTAGACACCGACGCGGTGGTGGGCCGTGTGTGCCGTGGGTGGGGGAGTTTGGGGGCGATGTGAACGGTGTGTAAAGGGACGTAAAAAATCGCCTCAAGGTCAACTTGAAGGTTGAGGTTCGCGGGCGTGGTTCTACAGGTGGCATCCCGCCTTTGCTGCAAACACAACATATTGTGTTTTCGAACATATGCTCGGGGGTGTTTTACAACATATTGGGGGTGGAGTGGTGGGGTGGGGTGGGGGAAGGAGTGGGGAAAGGTGTTGAAAAATGGGGCGGTTCCCCATATTATTGATGACGTCGACAAGCGGGGTGGTTCCCCGCGTACGTGCCATCTGAGTAACCGAGGGGAGGGCGCACATGGGAATGACGGGTGCATACGAGCGCAATCTCGATGCAAAAGGTCGTCTATCCCTGCCTGCACCCCTTCGCGAGGAGCTTGGAGAGCACGTTCGCGTGTTCAAAGCCCTGGATGTCGATGCTCTGTACGTGTTCTCTGCCGAGGCCTTCGATAAGTGGGTCGAAGGACTCTTCGCGGGTCGTGAGGGCCACGAGGGTTTTAACCCGCGTGACATCAACGACCAGAAGCTCATGAGGGCGATCAACAAGCGCACCACGTCGATGGATGTGGACAGCGCGGGTCGTATCGGTCTTTCTGAGTCTCTCCGCAAGCAGGCGAACCTCGACCGCGAGGTCACGGTTGTGGGCAACTACGACCACCTTGAGGTTTGGGACCGCGCTACGGCCGATGAGGACGATGATGACGAGGCCCTGCTGGACCTCTTCTTCTCGTAAGGGCAAGGCACGAGTAACGGATGGAGCGTGGGATCTTGACACAAGAATATCGGCATGAACCTGTCATGCTCGGCGAAGTGCTTGAGTCGCTGCAGCTAAAGAGCGGCTCCGTCGTCTGCGACTGCACCCTTGGCGGTGCCGGCCATTCGGTAAAGATGGCCGCGCAGGTGGGGGAGACCGGCCTTTTGCTCGGCGTCGATCAGGACGACATGGCCCTCGAGGCCGCTGGCGCCCGTCTGGACCGCGAGGTTCCCGGCGTGCCGCACCGGCTGCTGAAGGGCAACTTCGGCGACTTGGACGAGCTGCTTTGCTCGGCCGAGGTGCCCGGGGTCGACGGCTTCCTGTTCGACTTGGGCGTTTCGTCGCCGCAACTCGATATCCCTGGCAGGGGCTTTTCGTACAACGAGGACGCCCCATTGGACATGCGGATGGATCCGGGTAACAACACCTTAAACGCAGCTGAGGTCATCAACACCTATAACGAACACGACCTCGCCCGGATTCTACGCGTCTACGGCGAAGAGAAGTTCGCCTCGCAGATCGCGCGTGAGATCGTGCGCCGCCGCGAGCATGAGCCGATCGAAACCACCGGTCAGTTTGTCGAGATCATCAAGGCTGGTATCCCCGCTGCCGCTCGTCGGCATGGCGGACACCCAGCCAAGAAGAGTTTCCAGGCCATTCGCATTGAGGTCAATCACGAACTCGATGTGCTCGAGCGAGGGCTTGACGCCGCCACAAGGTGGCTCAACCCGGGCGGACGCATCTGCGTCATCTCGTATCACTCGCTCGAGGACCGTATCGTAAAGAACCACTTTAAGGAGATGAGCCAGGGGTGCACGTGTCCGCCGGAGATTCCGGTGTGCGTGTGCGGCAACGTGCCGATACTCAAGGTCATCACCCGCAAACCCCTGGTTGCCCAACCCGATGAGGTTGCGCGCAACCCTCGGGCGAGATCAGCCAAGATCCGCGTGGCGCAGCGTCTGTAGACGCGACCGCGCGATATTGGACCTCCCGCTCGTACCACAAACGAAGCTTAAACACACTACCAACGTACTCGGGATGGGAGGCGGCATATCATGGGCTACAACAACTCAAACGCAGCACTCGCCTATGATATGAACGCCATGCCCGCCTATCGTGAGGCACCGCAGGCCCCCGCTGCTCCCCGCGAGCAGCGCACACCGCGCTTTGATGTCTACACGGGCGCGGGCCGTCAGGCAAACCAGGCGGTAAGCCCGGTTTTCATGAGCGTTCTTAAAACGTTTTGCATCATTGCGGCCATCTTCATGACGATCGGTGTCGCCCGCGTGGCGCTCGCCGGCGTTACGGCCCAGGTGCTCAACAGCAACGCCGCGCTTACCAACACGCTCGAGAAGGCGACCGACGAGAGCTCCGACCTGGAGGTCATGCATTCGGTCTATGGTGCCGACACGCGCATTCGCGACCTTGCGGGCGCTTATGGCATGGTGGAGCCCAGCGAGAGCGTTACACTTGATTTTTCGCAGGATGCAGCCGCGGGCGCTAGCTCGACCGCGACCGCTCAGTAAAAAGACGGTAGCTGAGTATGACAAATGACTATCGCCGCGGCTCCGACGGGGGTCGCGGTTCTGGACGTCCCTCATCGCGGGGACGTTCTGGTTATCAAGGAACGGGTCGGCCATCTTACAACGCGAGGCCGTCCTATGGCAACGACCCTGCGTCGCGTCTCCGTGGCTCGAGTGGCCCTCAAATGCATAACACCAGACCGCGCAAGAGCTCGTCGACCGAATGGCTCACGGGCACGCCGCTGCCCCGTCGCAAGGCCGTCATGGGCTTCATCGGGTTTGGCTTGGGTTTGGGCGTCCTTCGCCTTGCCGACTATCAAATCGTGGAAGCCGATAAGTTGCGCGACCGCGCCGATGCACGTCGCTTGCTTGCGCAGACGCTGTATGCCAAGCGCGGTACCATCTACGACCGTAACGGCAACGTGCTGACGTCGTCGGTCGAATGCCGCAACATCGCCGTGAATCCTCAGCTTATCGAGGACGTTGACAAGACGGTATCGGCGCTGGTCAAAGCTACGGGCATCGATAAAAAGACCTGTCGCGAGCTCGTTGAGTCGGATGGCACCTGGGTGTATATCAAACGTCAGGTGGACGAGGATGATGTCGCGGCGCTGGAGAAGAAGAACCTGCCAGGCGTGCTCTTTGAGCAGGCCATGAAGCGCGTGTACCCCTACGGCAACCTGGCATCGCAGGTGCTTGGCGTGGTAAACGTGGACAACGACGGTCTGACGGGCCTCGAAAAACAGTACAACAAGCTTTTGACCGGAACGAACGGTTCGCTGGTGCGTGAGCGGGCGAGGGACGGTAGCTATATCGCGGGCGGCGCCTATAAGAAGGTTGCCGCGGTGGACGGCGTGGACATCGTGACGACGCTCGATGTCAATATCCAGCGTGCCGCCGAGGACGCCCTGGCCGAGGCGGTCGAAAAGACCAAGGCCAAGAATGGCTCGGCCCTGGTCACCGATCCCACGACGGGCGAGATTCTGGCGGCATGCTCGTATCCGACCTATGACCAGACCGATCTGGAAAACGCCAAGACCGAGGACATGAACTTGCGCCTGGTTACCGATGCCTACGAGCCCGGCTCGGTCTTTAAGACGCTCGTGGCCGGTGCCGGCTTCGACTTGGGCGCCGTGCGTTCGAGCACGTCGTTTGAGGTGCCGGCGAGCATTAAGGTTGGCGACGACACCGTTACCGACGCCGATAAGCGCGACTACACCATGACCATGGACGTGCGCGAGATGATGCGCCGTTCGTCCAATGTGGGCTTTGTCCTGGTGGGACGCAAGATCGGTGCCGATGATTTTGCCACCTATGTGGATAAGTGGGGTATCGGTCATAGCTCCGGTGTCGATTTTCCGGGTGAGAGTCTGGGCATCGTCAAGGAGCGCGACCAGTACGACGGCGCCACGCTGGGCTCGATGAGCTTTGGCCAGGCGCTGTCCGTCTCGCCGATTGAGGTCGCACGTGCCGTGGGCGGCATCGCGAACGGCGGCGTGATGATGACGCCGCACTTCTATAAGTCCAGCAAGGGCGATGAGAAGGACTGGGGCGAAGGCGAGCGTGCGATTTCGGAGGACGCTGCCGCCCAGGTGACATCGTGCATGCAGACGGTCGTGTCCGAAGGCACGGGCGTTGGCGGTGCGGTCGATGGCTATGACGTGGCGGGCAAGACCGGTACGGCCGAGCGTGCTGACGAGAACGGCGGTTACCTCAAGGAGAACTACATGTCGTCCTTTATGGGCTTTGCGCCGGCACAATCGCCCAAGGTGCTGTGCTATATCACACTCGATGGAACGCCGAGCGGCTCGGATGCCGCCGCGGTACCGTTCCAGTCCATTATGGCCAACGCGCTCGATGTGCTGGGTATCCCGCGCACGAAGTAGGGGGTTACAATCTTGAGCGTGATCTGCCGTTTGATCTGAAGGGTGTTCACATGCCCTGCACCACGCGCGCATGGCACTGGGATACAATACGCCGATAGCATTATTAGGTTTACAGGGGAGCTGCAATGATAGAGATCGCCGTCAACAACCTCGCGGCCTCAACGGGGGCCCGAACCGTGACGGAAGAAGTCGATCGGGTATGCCGCGGGTGCGTTATCGACTCGCGTCAGGTCGAGGAGGGGACGATCTTTGTCGCCTTCCCCGGCGAAAAGGTCGACGGCAACGACTTTGCCTCCCGTGCCATCGAGTCGGGTGCCGGTGCCGTCGTGATGACGCGCGAGCCCGATGCCGAGCTTGTTTCGTTGGCGCAGGACAAGGGATGCGCCATCTTGCTGACCGACGACCCCGTGGAGTTCTTGCTGCGCCTGGCGCACGTATATCGCTTGGAGCTTGGCTGCCTGGTCGTCGGCATTACCGGTTCGATTGGCAAGACGACGACCAAGGACGTGCTCGCTGCCGTGCTCGCCAAGCGTTATCGCGTCTGGGCCACGAAGGGCAATTTCAACAACCTGATCGGCATGCCGCTTACGGTGCTTTCCGCTCCGGCCAATACCGAGGTTCTGGTGCTCGAGATGGGCATGAACCATTTTCATGAGATTGAGCGCCTGTCCCAGTCTGCCAACCCCAATCTTGCCATCGTGAGCAAGATCGGAACCTCCCACATCGGTATCCTGGGCAGCCGCGAGAACATCGCCCGCGCCAAGTCCGAGATTGTCCAGGGCATGTGCGCCGCCGGCGACTTCTCGCCGTTGCTGGTTTTGGGCGGCGAGGACGACTTTACGCCGTTCATTCGTGACACGTTCGCCCAGCCTGCAGGTATTGACGTGATGCTGGCAGGTGTCTCGGACGACGACGAGGTCCGCGCGCGCGACATTCGCGTCGACGACGAGGGCCATCCGGTCTTTACGCTCGACTTTGGTCAGGGCGACACGGTCGATACCATGTTGGCTATTCCCGGTGTGCAGTCCGTGCCCAATGCCGTCAAGGTCGCCGCGGTCGCCTATCGTCTGGGCGTGACGCCCGAGCAGATCGATGCTGCCTTTAGGGGCCTTACGATCACCGGTCACCGTCAGGAGATCAAGCGCGCCAAGAGCGGAGCACGCATCATCGACGACTCCTATAACGCCAGTGCCGAGTCTATGGCTGCCGGCCTCGATTTGCTGTGCTCGCTCATCTGTGACGGTTCGCGCATGGCGATCTTGGGCGAGATGGGTGAGATGGGCGATGAGGCTCCCCGCATGCATGAGCTCGTGGGCGCCTATGCCGCCGCCAAGAAGCTCGACATGCTCGCGTGCGTCGGCGGCGAGCTGGCTCAGCTCATGGCCGATGCCGCACGTATGATGGGTATGGATGAGGACCGCATCCAGGTGTTCTCCGATTATCAGCAGGTGCTCGACCGCATGGGCGGCGCGCTTGAAAATCATGATGTTGTACTGGTCAAGGGTTCCCGTTTTGTTGAGCTCGACCGCTTTGTGGAAGGTGTGTGCTAGCCCATGTTCGGCAATCCCTCGTATCCTACGTATCAGGCCTTTTTGGGACTTGGCATCGCTGCCGCCATTGCGTTGCTGCTTATGCCGTGGTGGATCAAGCTGCTGAAGGTCGAGGGTATCGGCCAACAGGTCCGAGCCGACGGCCCCAAGCGTCATTTGATTAAACAGGGTACGCCGACCATGGGCGGCGTCATCATCCTTGTCGCGATCTCGCTGACCTGCCTGCTGATGGGCAAGCTCACCACCGAGCTCGTGCTCGTGCTGCTTGCCACGCTGGCCACCGGCGTTCTGGGTCTCATCGACGACCTGACCTCCGTCACGCATGGTCGCTCGCTCGGCCTGACGCCTCACGCCAAGATGATTGGTCTGACCATCATCTGCGTCACTTTTACCGTGCTCGCCGTCAATTGGTGCGGCGTCGCCCCCGAGATTCGTTTTCCCGGCGGCCTGACGATTGACCTCGGTGTTCTTTCGACCACCATCTGCGGCCTTTCGTTTCCGTGGCTCTACATTGTATTTTGCTGGCTGATGATCGCTGGTCTTTCCAATGCCGTGAACCTGACCGATGGTCTGGACGGCCTTGCCGGCGGCACTTCCATGATCGCCATGCTCGCCATGGCCGCCATGGCGTTTTTGCACGGTGACGTGAACCTGTCCATCTTCTGCACGGCGTGCGCCGGTGCCTGCCTGGGCTTTTTGTGGTTCAACTGCTACCCGGCGAGCATCTTTATGGGTGATACCGGCTCGCTTGCCCTGGGTGCCGCTTTTGCCTGCACCTCCATCATGACCAACACCGAAGTCGTTTCCCTCATCATCGGCGGTCTGTTTATCGTTGAGACCCTGTCGGTCATGATCCAGGTTGTCTATTTCCACTTTACGCACAAGCGCGTCTTCCTTATGGCGCCCATTCATCATCATTTCGAAAAGAAGGGCTGGGCCGAGACCAAGGTCGTTATCCGTTTTTGGATTATCGCCGCGGCCTTTGGCGCCGTTGGCCTCGCCCTGTTCTTCCAGTTGGGATAGTGGTCTTTCATGCCTCTTGCTGATGTCTTTAGCCTGCTTGTTTTGGGGCAGGGTAAATCCGGTCTCGATGTCGCCCGTTGGGCGTTGGCTCACCCCGAGCGCGTGAGCGCCACGACCGTGTATGGCGGCGGTACCTCCGAGCCCAATGACGCCACGCGTGCGCTTGAGGCGCAGGGCGCGTCGTTTGTCTACGGCACCGAGCAGGTCGAGGGTGCCTATGACGTGTGCGTGACATGCCCGGGTATCTCGGAGTTCTCGGCCTTCTTTAAGGCCGGGCGGGAGCATGCCGCTCAGATTATGGGCGAGCCCGAGTTTGCCTATCGCCTGTCTCCCCAAAATTGGATCGCCATCACGGGCACCAACGGCAAGACAACTACCACGTCGCTGACCGATTATCTGCTCAAGGCCGCCGGTGAAGCCAGCGTGGCCGTCGGCAATATCGGTGAGCCGCCGGTGAACGAGATCGACGGCCGCGCACACAATGAGTGGTTTGTGGCCGAGCTGTCGAGTTATCAGATTGCTACGACCGCCGAGCTTCATCCTCGCGTGGCGGTACTGCTCAACATCACGCCCGACCACCTGGGCTGGCACAAGAGCCACAAGAACTATGCGCTTGCCAAGATCAAGTTGTTCGAGAATATGGTCGACGACGACCTCGTGGTTATCGACGTTGAGGATGCCGGCATCCATGAGTTCGATGAGTACATCTACACGCCGGGTCGCCGCATCTGCAAGGTCGCTTTTGACGAGCCCGAGGGTGCAGACGCCGCCTTTGTGCGCGACGGTAAGATGGTCGTGCGCCTGAAGGGCGTCGAGACTCAGCTTGTCGCCACGTCCGAGCTCAAGATCTCGGGCCATCACAATGTCATCAATGCCCTATGTGCCGCTACGGCTGCTCTGGCCGTCGGTGCCGATCCCGAGGGCGTTTGCCGCGGTTTGGCATCGTTCCGGCCGCTCGAACACCGCGTGGAACCCTGCGGCGAGATCGATGGCGTGCGCTACGTTAACGATTCCAAGGCAACGAACACCGATGCGGTCGAAAAGGCCCTGACGGCGTTTCCCGACGACGATGTGATTTTGCTGCTCGGCGGCCACGATAAGGGTACGCCGCTTGCGGACTTTGCCCGCGTCGTTATGGACAACGTGCGCTCGGTCGTTTGCTTTGGCGATGCGCGCGAGCGCTTTACCGCCGCTATGGACGAGGCCGATGTCGATGGTGACGTGGATATCGCCCAAGCCGATGATCTGCGCGATGCCGTTGACGTTGCCCGCTCGCTCTCGAGCCGCGGCGACGTGATCCTGCTTTCGCCTGCTTGCTCTTCGTTCGACGAGTTCTCGGGCTACGAGGAGCGCGGTCGCGTGTTTAAGGACTACGTTGCCCAGCTTGCCGCGGCAGCGAAATCGCAAACGGAATAGGGGTTGCCGGTGAGAGAGGAGAGCCCCCGAAGTGATATGAGGAGGCCCGACTCGGACCGTGCTTCCTCGCTGCGTAGCACGCCGCGTTCCGGACGCGGCGGGCAGACGTTCGGTGAGCGCTATATTGCCGGCGTCCCCGCTCGCATCATGCGCCCCCGTTTGATATTTATGGCTTGCCTGTTTAGCTTGGTTTGCTTCGGCTTGCTGATGGTGTACTCGGCATCTTCGGTCGAGGCGCTGCACGAGAATGGTACGGCGACGTTTTTCCTGTTTCGACAGGCCGCGTTTGCTGGAGTTGGCGTGCTGGCCATGGTTGCCATCGTGCGCGTCTTGCCGGACAGTTGGTTTGGGGAAGACGTGCTCAGGATCTTTCTCATGGGCATGATAGGGCTACTGGTTCTGGTGTTCTTTATGGGTAGCGGCAGTCGTGGCGCCACGCGTTGGCTCAACATCGCCGGTATTCAGTTCCAGCCGTCTGAGTTTTTAAAGCCGTTCGCCATCGCGTATTCGGCAATCATGCTCGACCGCATCTTTTCGCCCGGCGGCAACATCAACGAGTTTCTTCGCAAGATGGGTGTCTACCTGGGCATTTCGCTCTTTCTGATTTTTGTTCAGCCCGATTTTGGCACCGTTCTGATCATCTTGCTGACCCTCATGTGCATGGCGTTGTTTGCGGGATTGGACCCCAAATATATCGTTTGGACGGTCGTTGCCGGCATCGCCGTCATTGCGATCGCCCTTATCGCCGAGCCGTATCGTATGACGCGTGTCGAGGTTGCTTGGAATCCTTGGGCAGACGAATATGGTGATGGCTATCAGGCCACGCTTGCCATTATGGCGTTTGCCTCGGGCGGCCTGTTCGGTCGCGGTATCGGTAACTCCACCATGAAGTACTCGTATTTGCCCGAGGCGCATAACGACTACATCTTGGCTATTATCGGCGAGGAAGTTGGCTTTATCGGAACCGTGCTGTTCTTCTTGGTGTTCGCGATGCTGATCTACTCGGCGTTTCGTATTGCCGAGCAGGCGACCGACCGTCGCGGAGCACTTATGGCATCGGGTTCCGCGGTCATCCTTGCGGTGCAGTTTTTGATCAACGCGCTGGGCATTCTCAATGTGTTTCCCATGACGGGCAAGCCGCTGCCGTTTATTAGCTACGGCGGCTCGTCGATTATTGTGTCGCTTATGCTCGCCGGTCTGATCCTGCGCGTTTCGTATGAGAGCGCCCGTCGCGATGAATACGACCGTCGCCGCGAGAGCTTTGCCGTTATGGATGAGAGTACCGCCGGCGTGCCCCACGTGCGCGGTGAGCGATCTTCGCGTAACGGCTTTACCGTCCTGGATGGCTCTGCGACCGAGTCGGCAGCCCGTCCGCGTCAGCGAACGGCGCCGCAAGGTCGTCCGCAGCGCCCCACTCCCCGCAATGCGGGCGGCGGATATAATCGAATCGATTTGAATTCGGACCCGTCGGCGCGTTTGCGCACCGATGACCAGGGGCCGCGTGTACGAAGGGATTACCATGACCGATAAGATGACCGTTGCTATTGCAGCTGGCGGCACGGCAGGACATATCAACCCCGCGCTCGCCTTGGCCGAGGAGCTGCGTGACCGCGGTCATCACGTTGTGTTCGTGGGCCAATCGCGCAAGCTCGAGGGCCGTCTGGTTCCCGAGGCCGGATTCGATTTTGTGCCCATCACGGTCACGGGCTTCGATCGCTCCCGTCCCTGGACGGCGCTGACCTCGCTGTGGCGCGTCAACAAGGCGAAGCGTGCGCTTGCCAGTCACTTCTCAAAGGTCGGTAAGCCCGATGCCGCTATCGGCTTTGGTGCTTACGTTGAGGTCCCGCTGCTGGGTTGGTGCAAGGGCGCCGGCGTTCCGTATCTGCTGCACGAGCAGAACTCTGTTCCGGGTCTGGCCAATAAGATGATGAACTCACATGCCGCCCGCGTGTGCATTTCGGTACCTGCGGCCCGCGCGGTCTTTGAGCGTGAGGGCGACCCCGACCATGTGCTCATGACGGGCAATCCTGTGCGTCGTTCGGTGATCGAGGGCGATCGCGCCCGCGGTCGCAAGACGCTCGGTGTGCCCGAGGACGCGACGCTTCTGCTCGTCTTTGGTGGTTCGCTCGGTGCTCAGCATCTCAACGAGCGCGTTGCCTCGCTCAAGAGTGAGCTGCTGACCCGCGAGAATCTCTACGTTTTGCATTCGACGGGTGCCGACGGCTTTGAGGAGACCGAGCGCGCTTTGGCGCTGACGCCCGAGGAGGCGAAGCGCTATCGAGTCCAGCCCTACATCGACAACATGGGCGATATGCTGGCTGCGGCCGATTTGGTGCTCTCGCGTTCCGGTGCCTCGAGCGTGGCCGAGATCGCCGCGCTTGCCGTGCCCTCGGTACTCGTGCCGTACCCGCACGCCACGGCCGACCACCAGACCACGAATGCGCGTTACCTGGTCGATGCCGGTGCCGGCGTGCTATGCGCCGATGTCGATATCGACGCCCCTGCCTTTGCCGACGAGCTGCTGCACCTGATCGATGACGCTGCGGCGCGTGATGCGATGCGTCAGGCGGCGCGTGGCTTGGCCCAGGACCGTGCCGCCGCACTTTTGGCCGATGCGGTAGAGGGATTGCGTTAGTTAGACGGGATATCGCCGGTCGCCCTCGCGCGGATGCGGTAGGTGCGGTACAGTTAACGGGTTACAGGCAGTGTTTACGCAAGGAGTACACGAGCACATGGCTGATTCCCAGACTGCAACCTCCGCGCCCGAGTTCAAGAGCGCCCACTTTATCGGTATCGGTGGCGCCGGCATGAGCGGCATCGCCCTCGTCCTGCACGAGCGCGGTTATACCGTTACCGGCTCCGACCTTAAGACGTCGCGCTATATTCGCCAGCTTACCCGCGCCGGCGTGAAGGTCCACGTGGGCCATGAGGCTGCGACGATCGACGAGGTCAAGCCCGACGTGGTTGTGGTCTCCACCGCTATTCCCGAGTCCAACCCCGAGCTCGTGCGTGCACGCGAGCTGGGTATTCCCGTGTGGCCCCGTGCCAAGATGCTCTCGGCCCTGGGCCACGGCTACACCACCGTCGCCGTTGCCGGTACGCACGGCAAGACCACGACGTCTTCGATGTGCGCCACGATGCTCGATCGCATGGGTCTGGACCCCAGCTTTTTAATCGGCGGCATCGTCGAGGGCTACGACACCAACGGCAAGAACGGCTCGGGTGACTACTTTGTCGCCGAGGCCGACGAGTCCGACAGCTCGTTCCTGTTCCTGAACCCCAACGTGGTCATCGTGACCAACGTCGAGGCCGACCATCTCGATCATTACTCGGGCATCGAGGAGATCGAGGCCACCTTTGCCAAGTTTATGGGGCTGGTGGGCGAGGACGGCACCGTCATCGTTTGCGGCGAGGATCCGCATCTGGTCGAGCTCGCCAAGTCGACGGGCCGTCATGTGCTTTCCTATGGCTTTGCCGAGAACAACGACATCGTCTGCGTGCATCCGGATGTCAAGGGCATCCAGAGCGACTTTATCGTTCGCTTTGAGGACGGCACCGAGCACGCTGTCGAGATTAAGAGCAACCCCGGTCGTCACAACATGCTCAACGCCACGGCCGTCTTGACCGTCGCCCATGTCCTAGGCCTCGATATCGACGCCGCCGCTAAGGCGCTTTCGAGTTTTGAGGGCGTCCGCCGTCGCTTTACTCACGTGGGCGATATCGACGGCATCACGGTGGTTGACGATTACGGCCATCATCCCACCGAGATCAAGGCGACGCTCGCTGCTGCCTCTTCGCTGGGCTACAAGCACGTCGACGTCGTGTTCCAGCCGCACCGCTATTCGCGCCTGCAGGCTCTGTGCGATGACTTTGCCGATGCCTTTGCCAACGCCGATAAGCTGCTGCTGATCGATGTGTTCTCCGCCGGCGAGATGCCGATTCCGGGCGTTACCTCCAAGATGCTCGCAGATACCGTTCGCGCCAAGCACCCCGGCAAGGAGGTCGTGTACTGCTCCAGCCGTCTTGAGCTCAACCAGGAGCTTGAGAAGCTCGTGGGCGAGGGCGACCTGCTGCTCACCATGGGTGCCGGCGACGTTACGACCGTCGGCCCCGAGTTCATCGAGTATCTGACTGCCAAGAAAGACGCTTAACCCCTATGGGTCTCTTTAACGCCGTCATGGCGCTTTCGGGCATGATCGACACGGACGTGGTCGAGGACGAACGTCTTGCACGCCATACAAGCTATCGTATCGGCGGCAAGGCCGACCTCTTTGTGACGTGCCATAGCTACCATGCCCTGCGTCGCGCCGTGGCGGTGCTTGACCGCGAGCGGGTGCCGTGGGTGATTATCGGCAAGGGGTCCAACCTGTTGGTTGCCGATGCCGGTTATCGCGGCGCCGTTATTTCGCTGGGACGTGAGTTTCAGCGCACGGTTGTTGCCGAGGACGGCTGCACGCTGACCGTTGGTGCGGGCGTGATGTTCGCGCGTTTGGTCAACGATGCCTTGTCGCGCGGGCTTTCGGGCCTTGAGTTCGCGGTCGGTATTCCCGGTTCGGTCGGCGGCGCCGTGTCCATGAACGCAGGTACGCGGACCGAGTGGATCGGCTCCCTTATCGAGGACGTGGTCACGTTTGATCCGGCGTCCGGTATTAAGCACTATGCGGGGTCCGAGATCGCTTGGGGGTATCGCGAGTGCAGCCTGCCGCGTAACGAGATCATTCTCGAGTGCGTGCTTAAACTCAAGCCCGCGCCTAAGGCCGACATTCGCGAGCGCATGGAACGGTACCTGACGCGCCGCAAGCGCACGCAGCCCATGGGCCGTGCATCCTGCGGATCGGTCTTTCGCAACCCGCCCGATGCAAGCGTGGGCAAGTTGATTGAGGATTGTGGATTAAAGGGTTTTTCGGTTGGCGGTGCGGAAGTTTCGCCCGTACACGCTAATTTTATCGTTAATAACGGAACCGCCTCGGCCGATGACGTGGCCGCGGTTATCAGGCATGTGCACGGAAAGGTGAGGGAGGCGTATGGCATCGAGCTCAGACCGGAAGTTAAATTCCTCGGCTTCTAGAGCATCGAAACCAACCTTCCGCCGCGCCGGAGGGCGTTCCGGCGCACCTGCCCAGCCTCAACATAAGCCCGCCATGCCCTCCAAGTCTGTTGGGCCCGTTCGTCCTGCCAAGCGCCCGGTCGTCGGCTCGCAGCTGGGAGGACGCCCCGCTTCTAAAAAGACGAGTCGTCCGGCTCCGCGTCCTTCGGTGACGCCCAGGCCGACGATGGGCACCAAGACCTCCCGACCCATGGCGACGCCCAGGCCTTCGCTGGGAACTCGTGCGCCGCATGCCGACCGTACGTTGGCTGGCGCTAAGCCGCGTTCGCTGACATCGGTGCCCGCTGCCAAGGCGTCTTCGGCAAAAAAGGGCATCAATCCTCTGTCATCGCTGGGTGCCATGGCAGGTAAGGCGACCGACGTCGCTTCTGCCATTAAAGGTAAGGGCAAAATCGCGGGCGGCATCCTGGCAGCCGTGGCCGTACTTGCCATTATTGCCATCGTCGTCATCAATTCTGGCCTGTTCGCCGCCACCGATATTCAGATTCATGGCAGCGAGCATGTGACCAAGCACGACGCCATGCAGCTTATCAATCTTCCCGAGGACACGTCGCTCTTTAACGTGGATCCCGATCAGATCACCGAGGGCCTCAAGCAAAACCCGTGGGTCTCGGGCGTGGATGTCCAGCGCCAGTTTCCCCATACGCTTATCATCACGCCGACGGAGCGTAAGGTTATCGCCATTGCGTATATCAGCTCCGACGACCTTGCCTGGGCTATCGGAGACGATGACACCTGGATTGCTCCGCTGTCGACGTCTGTCGAGGTGGACGACCGGGGGAACGTCATTACATCGGGGGAGGGTGCCAAAACCCTGACCGGCATCGATGCGGCCCTGGCGCTTGCCAAGCACTACGGCGCCGTGCTGTTGACTGACGTCTCGGCCGATGTCGCACCGGTTTCGGGCCGGGCGGTGAGCTCCAAGGCTGTCAAGGCCGGCCTGGATTACGCACGCGGTTTTTCGAGTGAGTTCTTGGACCAGGTGAAGGATATTTCCACGCCTTCCGTTGAGGCTATCTCGGCAAATCTCGACAACGGCGTCGAGGTGTCGCTGGGCGATTCGGACGATATCGCCAAGAAAGAACGCATCGTGACCAAGCTACTTTCGCAGGTAGAGGGCGTAACCTATATCAATGTTCGCTCTCCAGGCAACTACACGTTTAGGAACGCACCGACCGCCTAGCATCCTAAATGGCTTTGTTGAGGGGTCATACCACGCCGTTTATCTGGTTTGTTTGGTTTTCACGGTCAATAATTTGACTGAAACGTTCATAATGTGCAAACATAATACGGTTTACCTTTGCATTTACTTTCAACCTGAAGGTTAATGTGCGCAGGGGTCAACCCATGCTATGGCTATAACCTTTGTTCGGAGGACCGACATGCACGAGACAGAGATCAACAACTACCTTGCCGTCATTAAGGTGGTCGGCGTCGGCGGCGGCGGTACCAACGCGGTCAATCGAATGATCGAAGAGGGCATCCGCGGCGTCGAGTTTGTTGCCATCAACACCGATGCTCAGGCGCTCGCGATCTCTGATGCCGATATCAAGGTGCACATCGGCACCGACCTTACCCGCGGCCTGGGCGCCGGCGCCAACCCCGAGGTTGGTCGCAAGGCTGCCGATGAGTCCCGCGACGATATCGCCGAGGCGCTCGCTGGCGCCGATATGGTGTTCATCACCTGCGGCGAGGGCGGTGGTACCGGTACCGGCGCCGCTCCCATCGTTGCCGATATCGCGATGAACGAGGTCGGCGCGCTGACCGTCGCCGTCGTGACCAAGCCTTTCACCTTCGAGGGACGCAAGCGCAAGAAGAGCGCCGAGGAGGGCATCAAGACCCTCTCCGATTGCGTCGACACCATGATCGTTATCCCTAACGACAAGCTGCTCGACATCGCCGAGAAGAAGACCACGATGCTCGAGGCCTTCGCAATTGCCGATGGCGTCCTTTCCCAGGGCACCCAGGGCATCACCGACCTCATCACCGTCCCGGGTATCATCAACCTGGACTTCGCCGATGTTAAGACCATCATGAAGCAGGCCGGTACCGCCATGATGGGTATCGGTACCGCTTCTGGGGACACCCGTGCCGTCGACGCTGCCCAGCAGGCCATCTCCAGCCCGCTGCTCGAGAGCTCCATCGATGGCGCCACGCGCGTCCTGCTTTCCATCGCCGGCTCCAAGGATCTGGGCATCCAGGAGATCAGCGACGCCGCCGACGTTGTCGCCAATGCCGTCGACCCCGAGGCCAACATCATCTTCGGTACCGTTGTTGACGAGTCCCTGGGCGACCAGGTGCGCATCACCGTTATCGCTACGGGCTTCTCCGACTCCAACGTCAACCGTCAGGACGAGCTCTTCGCTGCCCAGCAGTCCCAGAGCAAGGCTGCTGCTTCTACTGAGCCGCAGCGCACTGCTCCGGCTACCAGCCCTGCTCAGGCTGCCCCGACTCGCAACGTCGGTGGTACCGAGCTGCCCAACTTTGGCAACGATCAGTTTGAGCTTCCCGATTTCCTCAAGCGTGGTAGCTTCTAGTTCGTTTTTCTCAACGACCTGCATGGGGTGCGTCCGATTGGGCGCACCCTTTTTTGTTGTGTTTCGTCTTTGTAAACGAAAGCCTCCAATCTCCTTACGTTCCCTTTACGTTTGGTCCCTACCGCTGCGGGTATCCTTTTGATGAAGTATGGCAGCCGTATGACGCGGACTGCTGCGGCGTCGCCGCGATACTTGTGTTATTAGGAGGCTTTAGTATGGCAGCACGTGCGGACAACGTTTCGCGTGTCGACCATGATGGAGTTACGTTGGTAGAGGGCGCGACGCACGATGTTCGCTTTGCCTTTACCGAGCGCACCGGTGGCGTTTCCGAAGACGCGTACTCCTCGCTCAATCTGGGCTCGCATGTAGGCGATGACCCCTTTGCCGTTCAAGAAAATCGTCGTCGAGCGCTCGAGGCCATGGGGGCCGCCGAGTGCGAGCATAATCTGCTTGTTCCCAATCAAGTGCACGGTGACCATGTCGTGACGGTGACCTCGAACGGCGCCGACGATCTCGAGAACATTCGCGAACAGATTGCAGAGGGCTGCGATGCCATCGTCTGTACGGCCCATGAGGTGCCCGTGCTGCTCTGCTTTGCCGATTGTGTTCCCGTGGTGCTGGTGGCTCCCAACGGCTTTGCCGTGGTGCATTCTGGCTGGAAGGGCACGATTGCGCGCATTTCCGCCAAGGCCAGCCAAGCACTCTGCGAGGCGGCTGACTGCACGCCGGAGGACATCTCTGCCTATATTGGGCCCCATATCCTGGGTGACGAGTATGAGGTGTCCCAAGAACTTATGGATCGCTTTGCCGCCGAGTTCGCGTGCATCGATGCTACCGCTTCCCGTATGCTCGATCTTTCCGCCGCCATTCGCGAGGCGCTGGTGGATGCCGGTGTCGATGTGAATGGCATTGTGGACACCAAACTTTCCACCGTGCGTCAAAACGACCGCTTTTATTCCTATCGCAACGAGGGCGGGACCTGTGGGCGCCATGCTGCGATCGTCGTGATGCTATGAGAAAGATCGCATCGGTCCTGAGTGCGGCAGTGCTCACGCTCACGCTGTGCGCCTGTTCCTCGGGATCTTCTACCTCTTCCATCACCGTTGCCGGCTCTACGACGTGCCTTCCCATTGCCGAGATTGCCGCCGAGGGCTTTAAAGAGGAGACCGGCACCGACGTGCTCGTCTCCGGCCTTGGCTCATCTGCTGGCATCGAAGCTGTTAGCGCCGGCACCGCCGATATCGCCAGCTCCTCTCGTGGCCTCAATGCCGACGAGCAGGATTTGGGCCTGACCCCGATCGTAATCGCGCACGACGGCATCGCAGTCATCGTGAACGACGACAACCCGGTCGACAATCTCTCGACCGAGCAGCTCCGCGATATTTACGCCGGTAAGATCACCAACTGGAAAGAGGTCGGCGGAGAGGACCTGAAGATTCAGGTTATCAACCGCGACGAGGCGTCCGGTACGCGCGAGGCCTTCCGCACTATCGTGATGGACGGCACGCCATTCGATCGCCGCTCGGCTGTTCTTTCGGGCACGGGCCAGGTGCGCGATGTCGTGTCTCGCTCGCGTGGCGCCATTGGCTACATCTCGCTGGGTTTTGTCGAGAGCCTCAACGCCAAGACCTCGGTCAAGGCCGTTTCGGTCAACCATGTCGAGGCATCCGAGAAGACGGTCGCAAGTGGCGGCTATCCCATCTCGCGTGACCTCTACTTCTTTGTGAAGGGAACGCCTTCGCAGCAAGCGCAGGATTACATCGACTACGTGACGTCCGAAAAGATGGACAAGCAGATTCGCGAGGCGGGCTTTATTCCCGTCACCAACGACGGAAAGGGGAGTGAGTAGCGTGGAAGCACAGGAAACCCCCCAGATTGAGCAGGAGACTCAGGCGCCCAAAAAGCGTGAGTTGGCGTTGGTGTCGCGCAGCACCTATCTTAAGGAGAAGGCGCTGCAGTGGATTTTCTTTGCCTGCGCGTTCTTGGCGGTCGTCACCGTCATCCTGATTTTTGTCTTTACCACGTACTCGGCGCTGCCCGTCTTTACCGACATCGGCCTGGCGGACTTCTTTAGCTTTACATGGGCACCCTCTGAGGGCCACTACGGCATTATGTCGCTGCTGGCGGGTTCTGGTCTGGTGACCGTCGGTGCGCTCGCCATGGGTGTGCCCCTGGGTGTGGGCACGGCTGTGTATCTGGTCGAGATCGCCAGCAAGCGCGTGCGCAAGCTCATCAGCCCCGCCGTCGATCTGCTGGCGGGCATCCCCTCCATCATCTACGGTTTCTTTGGCATGGTCATCATCCGTCCGTTTATCGCGCAGCTAACCGGCGGCCTTGGCTTTGGCGCGCTGACAGCGTGGTTCGTGCTCGCCATCATGATCGTTCCCACCATCACCACGCTCACCATCGATGCCCTCAATTCCATTCCCATGGGCATTCGCGAGGCATCCTATGCCATGGGTGCCACCAAGTGGCAGACCATCTACAAGGTCGTGCTGCCTGCAGCCAAGCTGGGCATTGTCGATGCAATTGTCTTGGGTATGGGGCGTGCCATCGGTGAGACCATGGCCGTGCTGATGGTCGTGGGCAACGCCCCGGTCATTCCGGACAGCATCTCGAGCCCCATCTCGACGCTCACGAGCCAGATCGCGCTCGACATGAGCTATTCCTCGGGCCTGCACCGCTCGGCTCTGTTTGGCATGGGCGTGGTCCTGTTTATCATCTCCGCTGCACTGGTGGGTATCGTCCGCCTGATTTCCAAGAAGAGGGGGTAGGCTATGTCCGATTCCGTTGACACGATGGTCGATACGACCTCGTCGCGCGAGCGCATCAAGCGTGCCCTTTCCCATGGCAAGAAGGGCCGCATCAACAAGGACCTCTCCAACAAGATCATGCTCGGCGTGTTTCGCGCCGCGGCCTATATCACCACGCTGGTGCTGATCGCCATCATCGCCTACGTGGTCATCAACGGCCTGCCGCATATCTCGCTCGACTTTATCTTCGGCTGGCCGCAGGGCGTCAACGCCGAGGGCGGCATTTGGCCCACGATCGTCTCGACCATCTACGTGACGGCGCTCGCCATGCTTATCTGCACGCCGGTTGCCGTCCTGGCTGCGGTCTATCTGGCCGAGTACGCCAAGCAGGGCAAGGTCGTCGACATTATTCGCTATGCTGCCGATGCCCTGGCCTCGGTGCCCTCCATTGTTATGGGCCTCTTTGGCTACGCCTTGTTTGTCGAGGCCATGGGCTTGGGCCTTTCGATGGTCTCGGCCGCCCTGGCACTGGCACTTCTGATGCTGCCTATTGTCATGCGTACCACCGAGGAGGCAATCCGCGCCGTTCCGCGCTATATCCGTTGGGGTGCATATGGCCTGGGCGCCACCAAGTGGCAGGTCGTCTCCAAGATCGTGCTTCCTTCTGCCTTTGGCCGCATTGCCACCGGCATCGTACTTGCCATCGGCCGCGCCATCGGCGAGACCGCGGTGGTGCTCTACACCATGGGTCAGGCCATCAATCTGCCTATTTCGCCGCTCGATTCCGGTCGTCCCATGACCGTTCACCTTTATCTGCTTGCCAACGACGGCATCAACATGAACGCAGCCTACGGCACCGCGCTTTTGCTGATGGCGATTATTCTGGCCTTCAACCTGTTTGCGCGCTATCTGTCGCGCAAGCGCCGCTAGTTAAGGAGTCCCATGTCCGTCTATCAGTCCGCTCCCACGCCGGAGCAAGCGGCCATCACGGCCAAGGATTTCAACTTTTGGTACGGTGACTTTCACGCGCTGACGGGGCTCGACCTTAACATTGCCAAAAACGCCATCACCTCGTTTATCGGCCCTTCGGGCTGCGGCAAATCGACGTTTTTGCGCTGCATCAACCGTATGAACGACCTTATCGAGGGCACCCGCGTCGAGGGCACCATGACGCTCGACGGCAACGATATCTATGCCGAGGGCGTCGACCCGGTCGACCTTCGCCGTCGCGTGGGCATGATTTTTCAGCAGCCCAACCCGTTCCCCAAATCCATCTACGAGAATGTCGCTTTTGGCCCTCGTCTGCAGGGCGTGACTAGCAAAAGCGACCTCGATGACATCGTGGAAGAATCGCTCAAGCGCGCCAACCTCTGGAAAGAGGTATCCAATCAGCTCAACAAGGATGGTTTGGCGCTCTCGGGCGGTCAGCAGCAGCGTCTGTGCATCGCGCGTGTGCTTGCGGTGCAGCCCGATGTCCTGCTGATGGACGAGCCCTGCTCCGCCATCGACCCCACGTCCGTCTCTAAGGTCGAGGATCTGATGGCCGAGCTGGCGCCCGAGATGACGATCATCATCGTCACGCATTCTATGCAGCAGGCTGCTCGTATTAGCGACTACACCGCATTTTTCTTGCAGGAAGTTGCCGGCGAGCCCGCCACGCTCATCGAGTATGGTCAAACCGACGCGATCTTCACCAGCCCGGTGGATTCGCGGACGGAAGACTATATTACCGGCCGCTTTGGCTGATCGGTGCGACTAGTCCCAATCCGATCGGACCTGGTCCGGTGCGTATTCACTGTGCGGGCGGCATGACCGCACCCAACTGATTGGAGTGAACCATGCGCAAACTGTTTTCCCGTCAGCTCATCGAGGCCCGTCACGAGATGCTGAGCATCTACGAGGCCGTCGATCTGGCTCTTCACGACGCCGTGAAGGCCTATGTGACCGATGACCGCAAGCTCGCCACCAAGACCAAGAAGCGCACGCTCTCGATCGATGCGCGCTGCGCCAACTTGGAGGCCGTGTGCTACAACCTGATCGCTACGCAGTCGCCGGTCGCCTCCGACTTCCGCTTGCTGCAGACGATCATCTACGTCGACTTTAACCTGCAGCGCATGACCGATAAGGTTCGCCAGGTCTGCCGCGCCACGCGTCACATGGTCAAGGCCGACATCTCGCTGCCTCAGGAGCTTGTGACCTTGGTTGAAGCCGAGGCCGAGGCTGTCTATCAGGTGCTGGGTTCGTCGCTTTCTGCGCTCGTCACCAACGACATGTCCATCATCTGCAATCTGGCCGTCGAGGACGAGCCGGTGCATGCGGCGTACGAGAAGTTCTTCCGTACCTTCAACCGCATGGATGCCGGCGAGTTTATGGATGACAACAGCAATTACGACGACCTGCGCCGCGCCATCATGGTTTCGCGCTACCTCGATCGCATTGCCTCGATTTCCATCGATGCCGCCTGCCGTCTGACCTTCCTTTTGACCGGACAGCGCATGACTGCCGGCGATATCGCCCGTACGGACGAGGATGAGCTCGAGAGCATGCGCGTGCCTTCGGGCGAGGGCGTCATCATGAGGCCCGCCGTCGATGCGCGCTTTGTTGCCAAGGTGCCTGCTAACGAGGTGAGCGAAGGCCTTCGCTATTTGCTTGAGCACCTTGAGGACGAGGACGACGCCGAGGACGACGAGGAGTAGGGTAGCTTCGTTCGTCGAAAGATTGTAAATACCTAAGTGAGCGCGGCCTTGCACATGCAGGGCCGCGCTCTTGCGTTAGCATGGGACTACTTGTATGGCTGTCTGCGGAGGCGATTGGCAATGGATAACTATTTGGACTTGATGCGCGCTCGCCGCGAGCAGATTCTCGAACGCTTTTATGCCGCACTCGATCGCGCGGGCCGTACCCACGATGCCGCACGCCTGATTGCCGTCTCCAAAACCGTTGGCGTCGATGAGACCGTTGCCGCTATCCAGGCGGGGTATCGCCATTTTGCCGAGAACCGCCCGCAGGAGCTCGTTCGCAAGCTCGCGGGCCTCGCAGAGCATCCGGAGCTACCCGAGGTGCGCTTCGATATGATCGGCAACCTGCAGACCAACAAGATCAATGCGGTTCTGGGCTCGGCCGAGCTGATTCATTCGGTAAGCTCGCTGCATTTGGCTCAGGCTATCTCGAGCCGTGCGGTCCGTAAGATTGAGGCGGGCGAGCTCTCCGGCCCCCAGCGCGTGCTGCTCGAGGTCAATGTGAGCGGCGAGGAGTCCAAGGGCGGCTTTTCGCCCGACGAGGTTCGCGACGCCGCAGGCGAGCTTGCGGAGCTTGAGGGAATTTGTGTGCAGGGCCTTATGACTATGGCGCCCCGGGGGAACAAGGATGTGGCGCGCCGCACCTTTGCCGGACTTCGCGAACTAAGGGACGAGCTTGAGGCGACGCACTCCGATCTGAGCCTGCCCGAACTTTCCTGCGGCATGAGCGAGGACTTTGAGCCTGCCCTTGAGGAAGGCTCTACGCTCGTTCGCCTGGGCAGGGTAGTATTTAGCCCGGAGTTTGCAGTAAAATAAGGCTCTGAAGTGCGCGCTGATTATCGGAGCGCCTGCACTAAACCGCGAGAGGACACAACCATGGGCTTCCTTGACGAGATTAAAAATAAGATGCACCTGGGCGGCCAGCAGGGTTACGACCAGGGTTATGGCCAGGACGACGACTACGGCTACGATGATGGCTATGACGACGGCTACCAGAACAACGGTTACAGTGGTGCCTCGGGCGAGGGCTTCTACACCCAGGACGAGCCGAGCAACGGCCTGTTGGGCCAGACGCGCCGCGGCGAGGCCGAGTCGGTGGCCGTGTACACACGCTCCGGTCAGCTGGTCGGCGACGATTCTCGCCACGCTACGACCTACAACCCGCCATCGCGCTCGCAGGAGACGGTTGCGGGCGGTTATCGTCCCGGTGCCTACGACACGCCGTCGAGCTACGCCGAGAGCACACGTGCCCGCGCCGCTGCCCCCGCACCTGCTCCCTCACCGAACGATGCCTCGGCGTATGCGAGCAACATCATCAATGCTACGCCGCAGCTGCCGGCCTATGTCCTGCGCCCCGAGAGCTATGACGACGTGGAGACCGTCGTGCGCCGCGTGCGCACCAAGCAGCCTGTCGCTCTGATTTTTGTGGGCGTTCGTACCGAGGTCGCCAAGCGCGTCCTGGACTTCTCTTACGGCTTTGCCTGCGGCCTGGGTGCCACAGTCAAAGAGGTGGGCGATCGCGTGTTTATGGTGCTGCCTGCTGGTTGCGAGGTCAAGGATTCGGACCTCAAAAAGCTCCGTGCCGACGGCTACCTTAAGTAAAAGCAAGACGAGGAGATTCTCATCAACATCTACACCATTGTCCAGCTGGTCAATACGCTGTTCAACTTTTACTCCACGCTCATTGTGGTCTACTGCCTTATGACGTGGATCCCCATGAAGCAGGGCGGATTGCTGCAGGATATCGCCGCTGTTCTCGATAGCGTGTGCGGCCCGTGGCTTAATTTGTTCCGCCGGTTTATCCCGCCGATGGGCGGCGTCGATTTTTCGCCGGTCGTTGCGATTATTGCGTTGCAGTTGGTGCAGAAGCTGGTTCTGCAACTTCTTATAGGTATACTCATATAAAACTGGCTTAGTAACTCACGTCGGGCGCACGGCGCCAAGGCGAAGATAAAGGAGAACTTGTTATGGCTATTACCCCTGCTGACATTCAGGCTCAGACCTTCTCTGAGGCCAAGCGCGGCTACGATCCCGCCGAGGTCGACGTCTTCCTGGAGACCCTGTCCTCTGAGGTCGACGCCATGCTCGCCAAGATTGTCGATCTTAAGGGTCGTCTGACCGCCACCGAGCAGCAGCTCGCCGACACGCAGGCCCAGCTCGCTCAGGCTCAGGATGCTGCCGCTCAGGCCGTCCCTGCCGCGCCCGTCGCCGCTCCTGCGCCCGACTTCTCCGCTCAGGAGCGTCAGATTTCCGCTGCCCTGATTGCTGCCCAGCAGACCGCCGAGGGCATTGTCAACGACGCCAACGAGAACGCTGACCGCATCCGCAACGAGGCCGACGCCAAGGCCCGTGAGGTCATCCGTCAGGCCCTGACCGAGAAGCAGGCCGAGCTTGAGGAGATCGACCGTCTTAAGGCTTCCCGTGAGGAGTTCAAGGCCGAGTACCTCAAGCTCATCCAGCACTTCATGGACGATGCTCAGAACTCCTTCCCGTCCGATCTCATGGCTTCCACGCCGGTCGGTTCCGCCGCTTCTCCGGCTGTGACCGTTCCTGCTGCCGAGCCGCTGCCCGTCGCCGAGCCGGTTATCCCCGTTGCCGATCCCTTCGCACCGATCGACAACTTCGCCGCCGACGACCTGGACTAACATCCAGCTATCATTTAGCGCCTAGAAAGGGCCCACAGCTTGTGGGTCCTTTTTTGTGGCTGTATGCAGCCTGCAAAACAAAACGCCGAGTCCTGCGTTTGAGGGCACAGAACTCGGCGAACGGGTGAGCGATCAAAGGTGGATTAAGGCATGTCCCAAAAATCTACTTGAGGAGGAAGTCGGAGAGGGGAATGGTGCGGGCCTCGCGGTGTTCGGGATCGGCGATATGGTCGGCAGGATAGCCGCAGACGAGCATGTGATAGGGATAGATGCCTTCGGGCAGGCTGAACTGCTCACAGGCCACCTCGGGCTTAAAATGGCACACCCAGCACGTACCCAGGCCCTGCTCCTCGGCCTCCATCATCATCTGATCGCACACGATCGAGGTGTCGATAGCGCTGGAGTTCATCTGGTCATAAGGGCGCACCCAGGCGTCATCGGTAACGCTGCAAATAAGAAAGATAAGCGGTGCCCCAAAGATAGACCCGTCACGAGCAAACCGAGGCTGACAAGCAGCAGCCTTCTCCAGAAGCTCAGGCGTATCCAACACCATCACACGGGTTGGATGATTATTACAAGCAGAGGGAGCAATACGCCCAGCCTCAACAATGGCATCCACCACAGCCTGCTCAACAGAACGATTCTCAAACTCGCGACAAGAGTAACGACCCCGAGCCAGATCCAAATACGACATACAAGCCCTCCAACAATTAAAAATCAAACAAACCCAAAGTAACCCAAAGAGTACCCAAAGCAGCAATCAGCCAAACGCTCATCAAGGGCCAAAGTGTCCGAATGGGTATCAAAGGTCCCTTCAGCCAAACCCCCATTGCGCTAAAGCTATCAGCCAAAGTTCCAATGGTGGTACGTAAGGCGAAGGGCCGGCCACGGTTTACTTTCGAACGACTCTGCAAAGCAGCCGGAGTGAGAAAGCAAACCGTGGCCGGCCCTTCGCCACCGGGACACATACCCCCAATTAACTGTTCTTCATAACAATCGAATCCACAACATCGGCCACATTCTCGCAGCAGTCAGCGCAGTACTCCAGGAAGGCGTAGACGTCACGCCAGGCGATGACCTCGAGCGGATCCTTGCCGTTGACATGCAGGTTGCGCATAGCGTTGATGTAGAGCTCGTCGGCCTCGGACTCGATCGTGTTGATCTGGATGACCAGCTCGCGCAGGGTCTTGGACTTGCGGTAGTTGGGCAGCTCGACCATCAGGTCCTTCATGGCGCGGCAGGCGTCGGTCACCTTGTGAGCGATGACGATGGCATCGGGGTGGATGCTCTGGATGTTGGTGAAGTAGACGCGCTGCACGACGCCCTCAATGCGGTCGAGCACGGTGTCGAGCGAGCAGCTCATCAGGTCTAGATCCTCGCGCTCAAGCGGGGTGATAAAGGCGGTGAGCAGGGCGTCTTCGAGCTCATGGTGCTTCTTGTCTGCCGCATGCTCAATTGCATGCATCTTCTCGAGCATGTCGTGAATCTTCGCGGGATCGAAGTTCTCGAAAATCTTGGTGAGCAGCTCGGCGGCCTGGACGGCAAGGTCGGCGCAGGCGACGTAGTTGTCAAAGTAGAACGAATCGGGTTTCTTTGCCATGAGTGGGTCCTTTCGAGGCGAAGACGGGTGGGCGAGGTAATGCGGTCCGGGTGGACGTTCGGTTTGACTAGAGGAACATCATGAACAGCTTGGCCATGACAAAGCTGATGAGTCCGCAGGCGGGGAAGGTGAAGAACCAGGTGAACATCATGTCCTTGACCACACCGAAGTTGATGGCCGAAAGGCGCTTGACGGCGCCGACGCCCATGATGGCGCAGGTCTTGATGTGGGTGGAGGACACAGGGATACCGGTAAGGGTGGCAAGCAGCAGATTCGCGGCGCCTGCGAGGTCGGCGGAGAAGCCCTGATACTTCTCGAGCTTGACCATGCTCTGGCCGACGGACTTGATGATGCGCTCGCCGCCCACACTGGTGCCGATGCCCATGGTGGCCGAGCACAGCAGCATGATCCAGATGGGGATGCCGGCGTCGCCGACGCTCGTCTGGCCGCTGGCAAAGGCCACGCCTAAAAAGAGCACGCCGATGAACTTCTGTCCATCCTGCGCGCCGTGCATAAAGCTCATGGCCGCAGCACTCGCGATCTGAGCGTATTTAAAGAAGACGTTGGCGCGTCGCCTGTTGGCGGCGGCGAAAAGAATCGAGACGAGCTTGCACAGGACCCAGCCCATGACAAAGCCCAGGCCGATGGAGAGCGCCAGGCCGTAGATGACCTTCATCCACTCGTGGACGTTGACGCTGCTCGCACCGCCGAGGGCGATGGCGGCACCGGTCAGGCCGGCGATAAGGCTGTGGCTTTGCGAGGTGGGGATGCCAAAACGCGACGCTGTGGCGCCGTAGACGACGATAGAGAACAGCGCCGCGCAGAGGCACGCGAGCGCCATGGTGCTGTTTCCGCCAAAGTCGACGATATGTGAGATGGTGTTGGCGACGCTTGCGTTAAAGTGCGTCATGATGAGCACGCCGAGGAAGTTGAATGCGGCACTCATGAGAATGGCGGCGCGGGCGGGCATGCAACGTGTGGTGACGCAGGTCGCGATGGCGTTGGGCGCGTCGGTCCATCCGTTGACGAAGATGGCGCCGAGCGCGAGGATCACGGTGACGGCAAGGACTGGGTTCGACACAAGTTGGCCGAGGAAGGTTGAGAACGTTACGTCCATATATGGGCTTTCTCGAAGTTTGCAGGCACGTTACAAAAACATGATAAATCGTATCACCTCCTGCGGGTTTCTTTACCGAGTTCTGATGGGAGAAGTGAATTTTTTGGCACTAATATTGAATATTAGCCCTGTTGACCGCGGGTGTTCTTTTTGCTAACACGCCATGAGGACACGTGCGCGCGTCCCAACACCCCAAAACCACAGTCTGTTCGCTTTACAACATACAAACACGCGTTCGATAATAAGGGCATGGAATATCGACAGACAGATGGCAAAACTCGACGCGTGCACAAGCAGTATGTGGACGTCGTGGCCCGCATCCTTGCGGGCGGACAAGTCGTGCCGGTCACCGTCTGCTGGGTCGACGGCCGTTGTTTTACGATCGACGAAATTATCTCGACCACCGGGTTTGGCCTGACGGTTCACGGCGTTCGCACGGCAACCTATAAGGTACGTTTTGGCGGACATGCGACCGAGTTGTATCTGGAGGACCAGACGCGTGAGCGGGCGGATGGCTCGCAGGCGCATGTGATGCGTTGGTGGGTATGGGCGTTTGACCGCACGCTTGAGGGCGAGCGCCGCAGGTAAGAGCGCGCGGCATTCGGGTACAATGGCAGGGATCTTGTCACCAACGGCGCTGTCGTGGCGCTTTTTGAAAGGACGAAGTATGAACGATATTCAGGGCTATCAGAACGGCCCCGTCGAGACCGGCGCAAGCCGCGCCAAGGAGATGTCGCCGCGCGCGTACAATCTCGCCATGTCTGCCCTGATTTTCTTGGGCTTTTGCGCCATGGGCGCCGGCGCCTACTTTACGAGCACCATGTCGTTTGCGCGCATGATGATGAGCGGCGCCGCCCTACCGCTGGTCTTTGGCTCGTTTATTTTGACCATCGTCGGCATGGTCATGATGTCGGCTGCTGCGGGCAAGCAGTCCGTGGGCCTGTCCCTTGTGGGCTACGTAATCTTTGCGAGTACCTTTGGCCTGACCGCGTCGTTTGGCCTTGCCAACTACGACTTGCCCACCATCAACACTGCCTTTATCGCCACGGCCGCCATCACCTTTGTCTTTGGCGCCTTGGGCGTGACGTTCCCCAAGTTTTTCCAGCGCGTATATGGCATCGGCTTTGGCATTCTGCTCGCCACTATTCTGGTTGAGATCGTGCTGATGTTCATGGGCGTCTCGCAGACCATCACCGACCTGATCGTGATCGTGGTGTTCGCCGGCTTTATTGGCTACGACACCTATGTTGCCACGACGGTGCCGCCCACGCTGCCCAATGCGGTGCTCATGGCGTCCAACCTGTTCGTGGACATTATCAACGTGTTCCTGCGCATCCTGAACATCCTCGGTCGTCGCGACTAGCGCGGGGCATTGCAGCGTTTCTTGTCGGACGCGGTAAAACGATGTGAAAGGCGGTCCTTCGGGGCCGTCTTTTTTGTGCACGGCGGGGTATCATGGATGGGAAAAAGCCGATAGCGGCAGAGACCGAGAAAGGTGACCACTTATGGCAGATGTCGACAACAGGAACCGTAACCGCAGGTCCAATCCTAAGCGCGAGGCCCGTGCCAAGGCCGCCGAGCGTCACGTGGCGACTGTGTCCGAAGCGTGCGCCAAGGATATCGAGCGCTCGCTTGCCGGCGTGCGCGAGTTCGATGGCATGCCTGCCGGATTTATCGCGGCGATGAAGGCCAAGGCCCAAGCGGCTGCGGCTGCCGAGGAGCCGGTTGCCGAGGTGGTGGAGGCTGACGCTGCCGGGGTTGAGGCTGCCGAGGTGGAGACTGCGGTCGAGTCCGAGGTGGCACCCGAGTCCACCGAGTTGGCTGACGAAGCCGAGTCCGCGCCCGCGGAGGAGGCTGCTCCGGTCCTGCCCGAGGTCACTGTGCTTGATGCCTCCGCCACGCAGGCAATCCTCGATAACGGCCGCGGCTATGCGCAGTTCTGCGATATGGCCGTGCTTGCCTTTGCCTCGTTTACCAATCCGGGCGGTGGCTATATCCAGGGCTACCTGGGCCAGGAGGCGACGCTCTGCGCCGATTCGTACCTGTACAACGTGCTTGACAAGCAGCGCAAGTGGTACGGCGAGAACCGTCGCCGCAACATCAACTGCGAGCTTTACCGCAATCGTGCACTGGTGGTGCCCGCCGTGCGCTTCGACCGCAACCACGTGCACGCATACGCCGATGTGATCGTTGCCGCCGCACCCAACGCCAAGCGTGCCCGCCAGGAGTACCGCGTGAGCGACGACGCCCTGTTGGATGCCCTGCGCGGCCGTATCCGCTTTGTCCTTGCCATCTGCGATGAGCTGGGTCGCGAGAAGCTCGTGCTGGGTGCTTGGGGCTGCGACAATAACGGCTTTGATGCCGAGGCCGTAGCCGAGCTCTTCCGTAAGGAGCTCACGTCGGGCGACTTTAAAGTCAAGCAGGTGTTCTTTGCCGTGCCTTCTACGCGCTGGGACGAGGACTTTGCCAAGTTCGAGCACGTGCTGGCAAACTTCCCCGAGCGTAACGAGGAGTCCTATGCTCAGGTTGCCGCCCGCGCCGCGGCCGCCCGTGCCGCCGAGCAGGCTCAGGCCACTGCCGAGGACGACGAGGATGACGACGACTGGCGCAAATACCTGTAAACGGCGCGCGTGATGCGACATGCCGAGCCGACGGGGGCTGCTCTCGTCGGCTTTTTACTGAATGGGGAGCTTACGATGAAAAACGTTCTGTGCTTTGGTGACAGCAACACCTATGGCTATGATCCGGCTGGTATGCGCGATGGCACCGCGGTGCGCTATGCGCAGGATGTGCGCTGGTGCGGCGTGGCGCAGCGTGACCTGGGCGAGGGCTGGCATGTGATTGAGGAGGGGCTCAACGGTCGCACGACGGTGCGCGACGATATGTGCCATCTGGACACTAACCTCAACGGCATTCGCGCGCTTCCGATGCTGCTCGAGGCCCATAAGCCGCTGGACGCCATTGTGATCATGCTGGGCACCAACGACTGTAAGACGGTCTTTAACGTGACAGCTTCCGATATCGCCCGTGGCGCCATGGCGCTGATTCGCGCCGTCCGCGCGTTTCCCTGGACTGACGCTGCGCCTTGTCCGCGCATTCTGCTGATGGCTCCTATCAAGATCAAGCCGCAGATCGCCGATGTATATATGACCGACTTTGACGAGCATTCCGTTGAGGCATCTGAGCATTTTAGCGAGTACTATGCGCACGTGGCTGAGCAGTTTGGCTGCGACTTTTTGAATGCCGCCGAGTTTGCCGAGCCGGGCGATATCGACTATCTGCATATGATGCCCGAAAGCCATGAGAGCCTGGGCCACGCTGTGGCAGCCAAGCTCCAGGATATGCTCGGTGAGTAGCGCGACCTCAAACCACCACAAAGGTACCCTTGCGGTGGCTTGATTCGTTTGTTTGTCTTGATCTGTAACAGTTGTAAGGTCAAAAACGGGCTAGATGTTACAGATTGAGATTATTTAGGTCGATATCGGTCGTTTGTCTCGATCTGTAACATCTAGGGTCGATTTTGCCGAGTTACTGTTACAGATCGAGATTATCTTCTCAGCGGAATTTGGATGTCTCGATCTGTAACAGGTGGGCCGAAAAATGGGCTCTAACTGTTACAGATTGAGACGTTTGTGGTAGCCACCGCAAAGGTGCCTGTCCCCTTTGTGGTGACTTTGGGCTGCAAATCTTAATACTGCCACATATGGTTGACGGGGCCGGAACCTTTGCCCATGTCAAAGCCGGCGGCGAGAGCGCCGGTTAGGTAGGCCTTGCCGGCGTTGATGGCGTCGGCAAGTTCCATGCCCTGGGCCAGCGCGCAGGCGATGGCGGACGAAAGCGTGCAGCCAGTACCATGCGTGTTGCCGGTCTCGATGCGCTTGTGGCGGAACCACGTGGTGAGCGGATCGCCCAGGTGGTTACCCTCGTCATCGAGCGGCGCGGGCTCTGCTAGCACATCGTTCGCCTCGTTGACAAAATGCCCGCCCTTAACGAGAGACGCGCAGCCAAAGCGACGGGTGAGAAGCATGGCGGCATTTTGCTGCGTGCGCTCGGAATCGACCTCGTAATCGAGCAACGCCATAGCCTCGGGAATGTTGGGCGTGATGACGGTTGCCAACGGGAACAGGCGGCGGGTGAGTGCCTCAGAGGCATCCTCGGCAATGAGGCGAGCGCCCGAGGTGGCGACCATGACGGGGTCGACGACCACGTTCGTTGCGTTCCAGGCGCTCAAGCGGTCGGCGATGACTTCGATAATCTCGACAGAAGAAACCATGCCGATCTTGACGGCGCTCGGGCGAATATCGTCAAAGACGGCGTCAATTTGTGCAGCGACGATATCAGGGGAGATATTCTGCACGGCGGTGACACCGAGCGTGTTTTGTGCGGTGATGGCTGTAATGGCTGTCTCGGCATACAGGCGGTGCGCCGTAATGGTCTTGATGTCGGCCTGAATGCCGGCACCACCGCTGGAATCGGATCCTGCGATGGACAGGACGGCAGGTACCTTGCTACGATCCATGTTCGCTCCCTTGTCCGGTTGGATTCAAATGGGTCTTTTACCCCGCATTATAAAGATGCCCGGGCCGGCTGTATGCCGATCCCGGGCGGGCGATGCAATCTTTACGCAAATGTTAGCAAATGTTCACACGTCAACAATTGACGGGCGCTGTAGCAGGTTTGCGGGCGATTGCCGCGTAAAGGCTAATCCTCCATGCCAAGATCAATCGTCGTGCCTTCGAACACCTTGTTAACGGTGCGGACAGCACACATCTTGCCGCACATGGTACAAGTACCCTCGGTGGCGGCAGGGGATTCCTCGTAGCGCTTCTTACCGGTGACCGGGTCGAGCGCGCACTTCCACATGGCATCCCAGTCGAGCTTGCGGCGTGCCTGGCCCATCTTGTCGTCCATGTCGCGGGCGTGCGGCACCTTCTTGGCGATATCGGCGGCATGTGCGGCGATCTTAGTGGCCATGAGGCCGTCGAGCACATCCTGGGCGTTAGGCAGGCATAGGTGCTCTGCCGGCGTCACGTAGCACAGGAAGTCGGCGCCGGAGCTTGCGGAGATGGCGCCGCCGATGGCTGCGGTGATGTGGTCGTAACCCACGCCGATATCGGTCACCAGCGGCCCCAGCACATAGAACGGGGCGTTGTGGCACAGGCGCTTCTGCAGCTTCATGTTGGCGGCGATCTCGTCGAGCGCCATGTGGCCCGGTCCCTCGACCATAACCTGGACGCCGGCGGCCCAGGCGCGCTTGCACAGCTTGCCCAGCTCGATCATCTCGGCGGTCTCGGTGGCGTCGTTGGAATCGTAGAGGCAGCCCGGGCGGCAGGAATCGCCGAGCGAGATCGTCACGTCGTACTCGTGGCAGATCTCGAGCACCTCGTCGTAGAACTCGTAGAAGGGGTTCTCATTGCCGGTGACCTCCATCCAGCCAAACAGCAGCGAGCCGCCGCGGCTGACGATGTTCATGAGGCGGCCGGTCTCCTTAAAGGTCTTGATGACCGACTTGTTGATGCCGCAGTGGATGGTCATGAAGTCCACGCCGTCCTCGGCGTGCGCGCGCACGACCTCGAGCAGGTCGTCCTTGGTAAGCTTGACCAGCGGCTTTTCCATGTAGCCGATGGCGTCGTACATGGGGACGGTGCCCACCATGAGCGGCGTCTCGTCGATGAGCTGCTGGCGGAACTGGCGTGTCTTGCCCGAGTTGGAGAGGTCCATGATGGCGTCGGCGCCAAAGTCCTCGGCGATCTTGACCTTCTTCCATTCCTCGGCGGCATCGGCCTTGTCGCCCGAGATGCCCAAGTTCACGTTGACCTTGGTGGACAGGCCCTCACCGACACCAAAGGCGCGCATGCCCTTTTTGATGTGCACGATGTTGGCGGGAATGGCGATGCGGCCGTCGGCCACGCGCTCGCGGATGTACTCGGGGTCGCGATGCTCGCGCTCGGCGACTTCCTTCATCTGCGGTGTGATCTGCCCGGCGCGGGCGAAGTCGATTTGCGTGACGAGCTTGGGCTCGGTCTGTGTGCTCATTGGCACGGCTCCCTTCGTTGGCATTACCCATATCAGGTTTGCGGGTCAGGGCGGGCGCACCCAATCTCAGCCTGCCGTCTTGTCCTGCAAGCTCCCCGTTATGTCATGGGCTCAAGTATAGCCTGAATGGGTACGATTGGGCCAACGAGCGTACCTGTGGGGAGGCGAACATGGAAGACAAGCATCTATATCGAGAGACACAATGGGACGTATCGGCCGAGGAGGGCCGTGCGCACCATGGGTTGGTCGCGATTGGCTTTGCGGTGCTTGCCGTGCTGGTGATTGCCTTTTGTATTTGGACGTTTGGCGGTCGCGGCGGCGCTGCCTGGGAGTTTGAGGCCGACGAGGCCCTGCCGATCATGACGGTGAAGGTCGCGGGCGGCAATACCGTTGCCGCGCCGGGCGACTATTGGTATCCGCGCGATGAGTTTATGCAACTGCAGCTGAGCGGCGGGTCTATTCCTGGCGAGGAAATCGAACGCGTGACGTTTGATGCGGCGCTCAAAACACTCACGGTGAAGCTCAAAGATCAGGGGAACGTGCCCACGACGATGGATATCGCGCTGACGGAATGGCGCCTGGAGCCCCCGTCGGGCATCAAGGTGTCCGAGGTGGAGCATGTCAAAATTACCTATCAGGATGGCTCGACAAATGAAATTGCCAAAGCCGACGGCTTGGCGGAATAGACGCCGTGCCTAGGCAGCACATTCAAAAGTAGCGGTGGTCCTACAAGGCCTGTTCGTTCAGGAAGACCAAAGTGTTTTTATTTGAAAGCTCGGGAAAGTGACGATAACCAACGTCGAACGCGGTGAGTTCGCTTACATCCTCGAGCTTGTTTTCTGCCATCCAGCGCACCATAGAGCCGCGCGCCTTTTTGCTGGCGGTCGAGCGCTGGATGGGCTTGCCGTTGCGGACGCCTTCGCCAAAGAGACACGTGACGACCGTGACGTCGGTGGTGAGGCGGGTCAGAACGGCCTTGGCGTATTCCACGCTGGCAAGGTTGACGATCGTAGCGTTGGAGCCTGCCGGAGCGATAGCCCGTGCGAGCTTGTCGCCCCAAAACGCGTAGAGGTCTCGGGCACCGTCGATGGCAAGTTTCGCGCCCATCTCCAGCCGATACGGTTCAACGGCATGAAAGGGGCGTACGCATCCGTAAAGGCCCGAGAGGATCCAGAGATGGTTTTGCAGCCAGTCGAGCTGTGCGGCATCCATGACCTCGGGCGCCATGCTTTGGTATTGGATGCCGTGGTAGGACATGACGGCGGGGGAGATTCGACGCGCGATATCGGGATCGGCGAGGTCGGAATCGCTCAGGACGGGCATAAATTCGTGAAGCGTATCCAGGCACGTTGTAAGCAGCCTGTCGCTCACGTTCCACAGCGCCTGCAGGCCGCCGCTGCCTTCATTCCGCTCGATATCTAGCAGTGCGCGGTGGAGGCGAGCCGTCTCGCGCGCAAAGGGTGGAATGCCCAGGACTTCAAAAGCATCTTGGGCCGCGCGCATTTGCTTGGCGAGCGAAATGATGACTTGCAGCATGGACTCTCCTCTGCCAAAAAAAGAAGTTGCGGTGGAATAATTCCTGTTTTGCCTGTTAAAAGGCGTGTTTGGGAACTATTCCACCGCAACTGATGAAGGGTTGGTTAGGCGCGCTCGATGAAGGCCTTGTAGCCGCGATATGCCTCGTAGATATCGGCCTTGTTGGCGACCTCCCACAGGGCGTGCATGGACAGGACGGCAACGCCGGAGTCGATGACGTTCATGCCGTACTTGGCCATGATGTAGGCGATGGTGCCGCCGCCGCCCGCGTTGACGCGGCCGAGCTCGCAGGTCTGGAAGTCCACGCCGGCCTCGTCCATGATGTCGCGGACGAGGGCCACGTACTCGGCGTCGGCGTCGTTAGATCCGCCCTTGCCACGGCTGCCCGTGTACTTGTTAAAGCACAGGCCGCGACCCATAAAGGCTGCGTTCTTGGTCTCGAACTTGCCGGCATAGCCCGGGTCGAAGCCGGCGGACACGTCAGAGGAAAGCATGCGGCTGTGAGCGAGTGCACGGCGCAGGGCCAGCGGGCTATCCTCGCCGGCGAGCGTCATGATCTCGGCGACGGTGTTCTCGAAGAAGCGGCTCGTCATGCCGGTGGCACCCACGGAGCCGATCTCCTCCTTGTCGACGATGAGTGTGATGCTCGTGCGCTCCACGTTGGCGACGTTGATCTGGGCGAGCATGGACGGATAGGCGCAGACGCGGTCGTCGTGGCCATAGCCCAGAATCATGGAGCGGTCGAGGCCCATGTCGCGGGCCGGGCCGGCGGGCACGACCTCGATCTCGGCGGAGAGGAAGTCCTCCTCCTCGACGTCGTACTGCTCCTTGAGGATGTCCAGGAACATCTGCTTGACGGGCTCCTTGGGGGCGTCCTTGTCGTCCTCGTCAAACTTGACGGGGCGGCCGCCCACGATCACGTCGAGGATTTCGGCGTCGACGGCGTCCTTGGCGGGCTTGGCCATCTGCTCGCTCGAGAGGTGGATCAGCAGGTCGGAGATGGTAAAGACCGGGTCGTCTGCCTTGTCGCCGATGTTGATGTCGACGGTGGTGCCGTCCTTTTTGCAGATGACGCCCACGAGTGCGAGCGGGGAAGCGACCCAGTGGTAGCTCTTGACGCCGCCATAGTAGTGCGTGTCGAGATAAGCCATGTCGCCGGCCTCGAAGGCGGGGTTCTGCTTAAGGTCTAGGCGCGGCGAGTCCACGTGGGCTCCCAGGATGTTAAAGCCCTGCTCGAGCGGGGCGGTGCCCAGGTTGACGAGCATGAGGTCCTTGCCGTGATTGGCGGCGTACACCTTGTCGCCGGCCTTGAGCGCGCGGCCCTCGGCGATCACGGTCTCCAGATCGACGTAGCCCGCCTCCTCGGCCATCTTGATACCGGTCTTGACGCACAGGCGCTCGGTCTTGTTCTCGCTCAAAAATTGCTTATAGCCGCGGCAAAGCTCCTCGAGCTCCTCGATTTGCTGTGGCGTGTACTTTTTCCATGCGCAGGGACGCTCCATGACGCAGGCTCCTTTCGGATCGATCGTGCTGGTTGATGTACCGTGAGCCATCGTATCACGCGCGGGCCCGCGGCGGCAGGGGAGCCTGATGTGCGGTGGTCGCGGGGCGGGGAGCGTGTAAACTGGAGTGAGCAAACCGTGCCCAGCCCAAAGCGAGGTATTCAATATGTCTGACAAGCGCCGCACCTTTGCCGTTATCGACGGCAACTCGCTCATGCATCGCGCCTTCCACGCCGTGCCGCCGACCATGAACGCGCCGGACGGTCGCCCCACCAATGCGATCTTTGGCTTTCTGAACATGTTTCTCAAGATGATCGATGCCTTTAACCCCGACGGTGTGGTCGTGGCGTTTGATAAGGGCAAGCCGCGCGTGCGCATGGAGATGCTGCCGCAGTATAAGGCGCAGCGCCCGCCCATGGACCCCGATCTGCACGCGCAGTTTCCGATGATCAAGGAGCTGCTCACCGCGCTCAACGTGCCGATTCTGCAGTCCGAGGGCTGGGAAGGCGACGATATCCTGGGAACCATGGCGCGCCTGGGCGAGCAGGCCGGCTGCGACATGCTGCTGGTGACCGGTGATCGCGATATGTATCAGCTCGTGACCGAGCACGTCAACGTGGTCTCGACCCGCAAGGGCCTGTCCGACGTGGCGATTATGACGCCCGAGAGCGTGGACGATCTGTATCACGGCATCACGCCGGCGCTCGTGCCCGACTTTTATGGCCTGAAGGGCGACACGTCCGATAACATCCCCGGCGTGCCGGGCATCGGCCCCAAAAAGGCGAGCGCGCTCATTGCGCAGTACGGTAGCCTGGACGAGGTCATCGCACACGCCGACGAGGTCAAGGGCAAGATGGGCGAAAACCTGCGAGCACACATCGACGATGCCCTGCTGAGCCGCAAGGTCGCGACCATCCGCACCGATGCGCCCGTTGAGCTCGATTTTGAGACGACGTCCTTCCCGGCGTTTTCTGCCGATGAGGTTTCTGCGGCGCTGGGTACGCTTGGTATCACCGCCATGCAGAACCGTTTCTTGGCGCTGATCGGCGGCGAGGGCGGGGCTGCTGCTGCCTCCAGTGTGTTTGAGATGCCTGCGATGGTTCGCGCGGCCGCCGGCGATGCTGACGCGCTTGGTGCCGTTGCGGCTGAGGTCTCCCGTGCGATTGGTGCCGGTGAGTGGGTCGCCGCCGTGGTGGACGACGACAAGGAAGAGGGCGCGCTCTTTGGACTGACGCGCACGCTGTGGTTGGCGACGTCCAAGGGCCTGTTCGCGCTCGAGGAGGGCGACAGCGGTGCGGCGGCTGAGGTTGAGGGCTTCAACTTCGTCCACGGCGTGATTGCCGGCGTGCTCGCGCGTCTGTTTATGGAGGGCCGTGTGGCGAGCCCAGATATGAAGGCGCTGTTGCATGAGCTTTCGCCCATCGATTCCTCTGAGCCCGAGCTCATGGATCCGCTGGTAGTCGATTCCACGCGTATCTTCGATACCGTGGTTGCCGCCTACCTGTTGGATTCCGACCGCTCCGAGTTCGATGAGGCGTATCTGGCCGATACCTATCTGCAGATGACGCTGCCCGCGGCGCGCGGTGCAGAGGGTGCCGGCGAGGACGCTCCTGCGCCCGCCGCTCGCACGGCGGCCTTAACGCTGGCGCTGGTCACACCGCTGCGTGACCGCATGGCCCGTGAGAATGCCGCCAACGTGTTCGATGGCATCGAGATGCCACTCGTGCCGGTGCTTGCCAAGATGGAGCGCGCGGGCATGCTCGTGGACCCCGACCGCCTGCACAGTCTGTCCGAGGGTCTGGCGACCCAGATTGCTGAGGTTGAGCGCAGCATTCGCGACCTGGCAGGTGACGAGACCTTTAATATTGGCAGTCCCATGCAACTGTCGCACGTACTCTTTGATGTGATGGGGCTTCCGACCAAGGGCCTCAAGAAGACCAAGCGCGGTTACTATTCGACCAACGCCAAGGTGTTGAGCGATCTTGCCCGCGACCACGAGATCGTGCGCCTGATTTTGGACTGGCGTGAGAAGTCCAAGATTAAGTCGACCTATCTGGACACGCTAGGTCCGCTGCGCCGTGGCGACGGTCGTGTGCACACCACGTACAACCAGACCATCACCGCGACGGGGCGTCTGTCTTCGAGCGACCCCAATCTGCAAAACATTCCGACGCGCTCGGAGCTGGGGCGTACCGTCAAGACGGCGTTCTCGGCGGGCGAGGGCAGTGTCTTTTTGGCCGTGGACTACTCGCAGATCGAGCTGCGCCTGCTGGCGCATCTTTCGGGTGATGAACATCTGGTACGTGCCTTTAACGAGGGTGAGGACTTTCATGCCGAGACGGCCGCGCGTGTATTTGGCGTGCCGGTGTCCGAGGTAACGCCCGACTTGCGCAGCCGCGCCAAGGCCGTGAACTTTGGCATCGTGTACGGCCAGCAGGCCTACGGTCTGTCGCAGTCGCTGCATATCTCGATGGCCGAGGCGCGCGATATGATCGATCGCTACTACGAGGCCTACCCGGGCGTGCGCACGTTCCTCGATAATGTGGTGGCGCGCGCCAAGCAGACGGGCTATGCCGAGACCATGTATGGCCGCAGACGCCATATTCCCGAGCTCAAGGCCAAAAACCCGCAACTCCGCGGTTTTGGCGAGCGCACGGCCATGAACCACCCCATGCAGGGCACCGCGGCTGACATCATCAAGATCGCCATGGCCCGCGTAAGCCGCCGCCTGGAAGAAGAGGGCTTTGCCGCCCACATGATCTTACAGGTACACGACGAATTGGACTTTGAATGCCCCATCGACGAAGTCGAGCGCCTCACCGCCATGGTCCGCGACGTCATGGAGCACGTAGTAGACCTCCGCGTACCTCTCATCGCCGAAGCCAGCACCGGCATAACCTGGGCAGACGCGAAATAGGAAAGCAACCACAGTTCCAAAGTAACCAAAAACAGAAGGACGCCCCTCATGAACAAGGAGCGTCCTTCGTTCAATTAAATTCAGCCAAAGTATCTAGGCGCCAAGACGCCATCTAGGCGGCAGACAAGTAAACCTAGGGCCTGGCCGGGCGGCACGGGTTAACTTTTCGTAGATTCCGCACGCAAAGAAAGCCACTTAATGTGGCTTTCGTCTTGCGCAGGACCTGACCGAGCGAAAAGTTATCCCGTGCCGCCCGGCCAGGCCCGATGGGACGGCTACCGAGCCGCTAAGATGGCGTCGATGAGCGTCAGTACGCCCCCGTCGTTGTTACTCGGAATGCGCCACTTAGCATGCGCGTTCATATGCTCCTCGGCATTGTCCACGATAAAGCTGTGACCGACGCGCTCCAGCATGGGGATGTCGTTGTACGTATCACCCACGGCGGCGGCGTCGGCAATATCGATGCCCAGGTGCTCGCACAGATGCGCGACGCCGGCGCCCTTGTCGACACCCAGGTTCATAAAGTCGATCCACTCGCGCCCGGCGTTGGTGACGTAGAGCTTGCCCGAGAACTCGGGGCTATAGGTCTCGCGGAAAGCGGGCTCGGCGTCGTAGCCGGGGAAGAAGACCGAAATCTTGTTGGACTCGAAATCAATGCCCTCAAAGCTGTCGACGTAGTTGATTGTGTTGTAGTAGACGCTGATCTCGTCGTGGTACTGATGGTCGCGGGCAAGCACGTAGAACTCGTCGAAGCAGCACAGGACGGGAACGGCGCGCGGGTCCTCCGAGGCACGGCTCAAGACCTGCTGGTACAGCTCCACGTCGATATTGCTCTTATAGATATAACTGCCGCGATAGATTACGCACGCTCCGTTGTCGGGACAAAAGGCGAGGCGGTTCTTGATGTCCTCGAACATCTCCTCGAGCTTGGGGGCTGGACGTCCGCTAGCGGGGCAGAATACGATGCCGGCGTCGGCGAGCTTGTCCAAGCGCTCATCAAGACCCTGCGGCAACACGCGCTCGTCGGTCAGCAGCGTTTTGTCCATGTCGACGGCGATGAGCTTAATGTTTCCGATATTGGCGTCCGATTCGTAAGTTTGCATAAAAGCGAGCCTTTCGTTTCGAAATTGTTTCAGATGTTATAACCATCAACTCGTAGTCAGGCGTATTTTCGCAGGAACGGAGCGTATTTGCACCACGCTTCACAAAGTAATGAAAAAACTTTTCAGAAATTTGAATTTGTCGCTTGTGCTGCGGGCACTTTAGCGTAATATAGCGACCATCGAAAACGGAGACGGCAAAAGAGCCGCTTACCGAGGAAAAGGTACCGTTTACGATATTTGAATTGCGCCCGGCGATAGGTGAAAGGAGAGGCAGATGCAGTTCGTAAAGATCATCACTACTGCAGACAATGCCATCCGACGCCAGCGCGCAATTTCCCGACGACGATAACAATCGTCTCTGTCCGCATGGGGCGAATTGCCTCAACAGAGTCATTTTGAGGTCGTTGGGTTTTAGCACGACATAGACGCATGTTTCTAGGGCATGTTGTGCTGCTTTTTGCTATTTAACCTGATATTGCACGGTTTTTGACCTCGAAATGACTTGCAACTGACCGATGTTCTAACTAGCTACCAAGGGCGAAAGGAAACAGCCATGAGCAAGGAAAAAGTCGTTCTCGCATATTCCGGTGGTCTTGATACATCCGTATGTGTCAAGTGGCTCCAGGACGAGAAGAATCTCGATGTCGTTTGTGTCTGCGGCAATGTGGGCCAGGAGGAGACCGGCCTGGACGCCAAGAAGCAGAAGGCGCTTGACCTGGGCGTTCTCGATTGCCAGGTACTCGACCTGCGCGACGAGTTCTCCGATGAGTTCCTGACTAAGGCCATCGCCGCAAACTCCATGTACGAGAACAAGTACCCGCTGCTCTCCGCCCTTTCTCGCCCGCTGCTCGCCAAGAAGCTTGTCGAGGTCGCTCACGAGTTTGGCGCGACCTACGTCGCCCACGGCTGCACCGGCAAGGGTAACGACCAGGTTCGTTTTGAGGCTGCCGTCAAGGCCCTCGACCCCGAGCTCAAGGTTATCGCCCCGGTTCGCGAGTGGGATCTGAAGTGCCGTCCCGACGAGGTCGCCTATGCTCACGCTCACAATGTGCCGGTTCCCGAGGGTGCCAACGACAACCCCTATTCCATCGACGACAACCTGTGGGGTCGTGCCATTGAGTGCGGCCACCTGGAGGATCCCTGGAACGAGCCGCTCGACGACGCCTGGGTTATGACCAAGAATCCCGAGGACACGCCCGATACCCCGACTTACACTGAGATTGAGTTTGAGGCGGGCAAGCCCGTCGCCGTCGACGGCAAGAAGATGAAGCTCTCCGAGATCGTCATCGCCCTCAACAAGATTTCCGGCGACAACGGCTTTGGCCGTCTCGACCTGGTCGAGGATCGTCTGGTGGGCCTCAAGAGCCGCGAGTGCTACGAGGTTCCCGGCGCCCTGACGCTCATCACCGCCCACAAGGCACTCGAGGACATCTGCGTCGAGGGCGACCTGCTCAAGACCAAGATCAAACTCGAGCAGGATTGGGCCACCGCCGTGTACAACGGCCAGTGGTACAGCCCGCTCAAGAACGCGCTCGACGCCTTTATGGCCGACACCCAGAAGTTCGTGACCGGCACCGTCCGCCTGAAGTTCTTTAAGGGCAACTGCCATGTCGTCGGCCGCAAGAGCCCGTTTAGCCTGTATGACTACGGTCTGGCTACCTACGACCGTGACACCACGTTTGACGAGAAGGCCAGCGCCGGCTTTATCGAGATCGATACGCTGTCGCTCAAGACGTGGGCCAAGGTCCAGGGTCCCAGCTCTGCCGCTGCCCAGGCTTAAGTCTTCCTTTCCTTGGTATCCGCGCGGCCCATCCGCGTGATACATAACGGGCGCATGGGGTCCCTACCTTTCGTTATGCTTGCTGACACTTCTTAACATCGGTGGCCCCTACGTTCCGCCCGCATATATGACGCCGCGACTGCGGCTGAGTCCGAGCCCCGCCGGGGTTGTCCGGCGGGGCTCCTTCTATCAATTTGGCGGCTCTGCGCCTATATATATGAGGAGTATCCATTATGTTCAATGCTGTCGTGCATGCTTTACTTGCCCTCGCGCCCGAGCTCGATGCTGCAAAGGTCGAGGACGTCCCTATGAGCCTGAAGGCTTGGATTGACGGTTCGCAGGGCAACACCCGGAGGGAGACGTTGGGCGCCAAGTGCATGGTGCGTCACTTCTTTGCAAATTAGCTATATGGCCTCGCGCACGGTGGGGAATATGCAAAACTAGCGGTTGAAAAATCGCTTTAGCGATATGGCGCATTGCTTTGGGCGCTTGTTTTGGTATTTGGAGAAAGGAGACGGTTCCATGGCTCTTTGGGGCGGTCGTTTTGAGGCGGGCGTGGCCGAGGTCACGCAGGAGTTTGGTGCGTCGTTGCCGGTCGACAAGCATCTCTATAAGCAGGATATCGCCGGCTCTAAGGCACATGCCAAGATGCTGGCCGCCCAGGGCATCATCAGTGCCGAGGACGAGCAGGCGATCGCCGAGGGCCTGACCGGAATCGAACAGGATATCGATGCCGGCAACTTTACCTTCGATATCAACGACGAGGACATCCATATGTCCATCGAGAGCGAGCTGACGCGTCGCATCGGTGAGGCCGGTAAGCGCTTGCATACCGGGCGTTCGCGCAACGACCAGGTGGCGACCGATACGCGCCTGGGCGTCAAGGCGCTTGCCAAGGAGCTCATGGAGGCCAATCTTGAGCTGCGCCATGTGCTGGTGGATGCGGCCAAGAAGTACGACAAGGTGATTCTGCCGGGCTACACGCATATGCAGCACGCTCAGCCCGTGCTGCTGTCGCATCATCTGCTGGCATATTCCTGGATGTTCGCGCGTGACTTTACGCGCCTGAAGGCCGCCTTTGATGCCGCCGACAACTGTCCACTGGGTGCTGCCGCGCTTGCCGGTACAAGCTATCCGCTCGATCGCCAGATGACGGCTGCCGAACTTGGCTTTGCGGGCGTGATTCCCAACTCGCTCGATGCGGTTTCCGACCGTGATTTCCTGCTCGACCTGCATTACGCCGGCTCCGTCATGGCCATGCACCTGTCGCGTCTTTCCGAGGAGATCGTGCTGTGGTCGAGCTCCGAATTTGGCTTTATCACGCTTTCAGACTCTTACTCCACCGGCTCGTCTATCATGCCGCAGAAGAAGAACCCCGACTTTGCCGAGCTTATCCGCGGCAAGAGCGGTCGCGTGTACGGCAACCTGGTGCAGTTGCTCGTGACCATGAAGGGCTTGCCGCTCGCCTATAACAAGGACTTGCAGGAGGACAAGGAGGGCGCGCTCGATACCGCCCATACGCTCATGCAGTGCCTGTCCGTTATGGCCGGAATGATTTCGACTTGGACCGTCAACGAGGATGCCATGGCGCGCGAGTGCGGCGTGGGACACCTTGCCGCCACCGATGTTGCCGATTACCTGGCTAAGCGTGGCCTGCCGTTCCGCGAGGCACATGCCGTGGTGGGGCATCTGGTCCTGATGTGCGAGAAGCGCGGCTGTAATCTTGAGGACCTGCCGTTTGAAGTGTTCCAGGAGGCAAGCCCGCTCTTTGAGCGCGACATTACCGAGGCGCTCGATATCCCGTCGATTGTTGCCGCGCGCACGACCGAGGGCGGTACCGCCCCTGCCGCCGTTGCCGTGCAGCTGCAGCGTGCCGAGGCACAGCTCGTGGCCGACGAGGGCGTGTTTGGATCGTTAACCAAGGTCGTCGAGATGGGTCACGGGGCAAAGTAGGGGTTTGACTGAAGCCGCATTGTCCATGTAGTGATAAATCGTTTTGCTTTTACGGGCGCCTGCTGTTGCGGGCGCCCGTATTTTGTTGCGATGGGGGAGGGGCTTGTCGAGAACTTCTGTAGGACCTTTGGGCAGGTTGTGAAGGGGATACGTTCGCGGGTGGCAACCGACCGCCTGCTCTGTTCGATGCGGTTGATGGGCGGTCGGATGGTACTCTAATCGGGCTTCGAAACAGAAGTGACACATATGGAGCGCTTTAATAAATTGCAGCGTTTCAATAAACAGCTTTTTGTTTAACTGCAGCTAAAACTCTGTTACGATGCAGTCCAGGCGGGTGCCGGAATGGGACTTGGGCACGCGCGAACCTACTTGAAAGGCTACCTTATGGCTATCGAGAAGACCTTCATCATGATTAAGCCCGACGCCGTGCGTGACCGTAAGATCGGCGAGATCGTTGCTCGCATTGAGCGCAGCGGCCTTGTCATCGAGCGCATGGAGATGACCACGCTCGAGCGCGCTACCGTCGAGGAGCACTACGCCCATCTGGCCGACAAGCCCTTCTTTGGCGGTCTCTGCGACTTTATGACGAGCGGTCCGGTCGTCAAGATGGTTGTTTCCGGTCTCTCCGCTGTCTCCAAGATGCGCACCCTTATGGGCGCTACCAACCCGCTTGATGCTGCCCCTGGCACCATTCGCGGCGACTTTGCTGTCGATGTCAACGCCAACGTGATCCACGGCTCCGACTGCCTGGAGAACGCCGAGATCGAGATCAAGCGCTTCTTTGGCTAAACCAGCTTTGACTCCTTAAAGCTGTTAGCGTGTGGCTTGGGCGCCGCGGAATTCCATCCGCGGCGCCCTTTTTATTCCAAAATCTATGAAGGGGCACGCTCGGACATGAGTTCCGAGCGGGCCCCTGCTGTTAGCTTGTGGCACTGAGTAGTTTAGGCCTCGTCTACGACCTTGAGGCCGCGTGTGTGGTCGATCTCGTTGAGGAGGTTAACGCGACGCTCGTGGCGACCGCCTTCAAACTCGGCGTCGAGCCACTCGTCGACAATCATCTTGGCGAGCTCGGAGCCCACGACACGGGCACCAAAGGCGAGCACGTTCGTGTTGTTGTGCATACGCGAGAGCTTGGCGCTGAAGGGCTCGGAGCACACGACGGCGCGTACGCCCTCCACCTTGTTGGCAGCCAGGCTGATGCCGACGCCGGTACCGCAGATCAGGATACCCAGGTCGACGTCACCGTTGGCCACGGCCTTACCCACCTTGTAGCCGGCGATGGGGTAATCGAAGCTCTCGGAGGTGTCGGTGCCATAGTTCACGACCTCGCAGCCGCGCTCCTTCAGGTGCTCGGAAATGATGTTCTTGAGCTCGACGGCGGCGTGGTCGTTGCCGATACCAATCTTCATGAGTGGTTCCTCTCTGGTCCGTGCGGCGGAATTGCTAAAGGTTTTACCGCGTTCGACTGCATCATAGCGCGACTTTTGCGTAAACGCTCGGGCGTTTTTTGGTCAAACGCTTTAGCATGCAACAAGACCGGCTTCTCATGAATTAATGCCGTCAGATTGCGCTTAAGCGCCGTCCGTCGGAACCATGGTTGCGGTTTCTGATGCATTGTTATCAAATAAAAGAGTTAACTATTATCGAGAGCCCAGTTCGTTATGTAAGCAGGAGATACCTATGCCTACCGATTCCATCCGCGATGCCGCTTTTTGCGATGTCTTGAACCGCGAGCTTGTCTGTGCGCTCGGCTGCACCGAGCCCATTGCCGTTGCCTATGCAGCAGCGTTGGCGAGCCAGACGCTCGGTTGCGAACCCGATCATATGGATGTTGCCTGCTCGGGCAATATCATCAAGAACGTTAAGAGCGTGACCGTGCCCAACTCGGGCGGCATGCACGGTATTGAAGCGGCGGCCGTGCTGGGTGCCGTGGGCGGTGACGCCAAGAGCGCGCTCGAGGTGCTCGAGAGCGTTGACGATAAAGACCGCGCTCGCGTGACCGAGCTTCTCGCCGACGCCGGCTACTGCGATGTGTCGCTTGTCGAGGGTGTGCCCAACCTCTACATCAAGGTGACTGCGACGGCCGGGGGCCATGTCGCGGTCGTCGAGATTACCGACCACCACACTAATGTCACGTGCCATACGCTCGACGGTATTCCGGTATGCGGCAAGTCGGCGGGGGAGTGTGCCGCCTGCGCCGAGCGCGTCGTGGCCGAGCGTGCGGCAGATAACGCCGATACCCCTATGAGCATTGAGTCCATCATCGACTTTATCGAGGACGGTGACATTGAGGACGCCCGCGCTGCCGTTGATCGCCAGATTGAGCTGAACGGTGCGATCAGTGCCGAGGGCCTGGCGCATGCTTGGGGCGCCGAGGTCGGCCGTACGCTGTTGGGCGCTCGTGCCGATGACGTCGCCTGCCGTGCCCGCGCCCGTGCAGCCGCCGGGTCCGACGCCCGCATGAACGGCTGCGCGCTGCCGGTCGCCATCGTGTGCGGCTCGGGCAATCAGGGCATTACCTGCGCGCTGCCTGTTATGGAGTATGCCGAGTATTTGCGCTGCGACCATGATCGCCTGGTGCGCGCCGTAATGCTGTCCGATCTTATCGCTGTGCATATCAAGAGCTATATTGGTGCGCTCTCGGCGTTTTGCGGTGCTATCTGCGCCGCGTGCGGCGCCGGCGCCGCGATTACCTGGCTGTGCGGTGGCACGCGCGAGCAGATTGGCGCGACGGTTTCGAACACGCTCGGCAACGTGGGCGGGATCGTGTGCGATGGCGCCAAGGCAAGCTGCGCCGCCAAGATTTCGGCTGCCGTCGATGCTGCGATTCTGGGCCACGATATGGCCATGCAGGGCCGCGGCTTCCGTGCCGGCGAGGGCCTCATCCAGGATACCGTCGAGCAGACGATCGCCAGCATGGGCTACGTGGGCCGTGTGGGTATGAAGGATACTGACGTCGAGATCCTCAACATCATGATCGGCAAAACCCAGGTGTGCTAGTTACGCGGTTTTACCAAACCGCGTAACCGGCCGACGCTGCAAACCCGCCAGAGCGGCAATCTGCCTTTCAACTTCGGCGGCATGACCAGAAGGTCAATGCCGCCTTGTTTCAAGGTACCTTGCTCGCTCTGGCGGGTTTTCGCTGTCGTTGCCATAACATCGGCGTTGCTTTGTAAGGGACAAAGGGACTGTCTCTTTGTCCCTTACAACCTGCGGCACTATTTTGTTTGGAGCGAGGGGTTCTACGACAGTTCGTCGGCTATTTGGTGTTCGTAGAAGGCTTCTACTACGGCGTTGAAGTTGCGGGCGAAGTCTTCCATGGTTCCGCGCCAGGTGGCTCGGCCTGGTTTTCCCTGGCCAACATAGGCGGTTTGAATGCCGCAGGCGGGGCTGGGGAAGTCGCGCTTGGGGTCGTTGCCCACCATGAGGACCTCGTGCGGCTCGAGCCCCATCACCTGAAGCTGCTCTAGATAGTAGGTGGCATCGGGCTTGCAGCGGGTGGTGTTTCCCATGTGCGTGATGAGCTCAAAGGGGGCGTCGGCCAGGTCGCCCCAACCCATGCGGCACTCGATGGCCCCCTGCGGAAAGCTGGGGTTGGTAAAGAGCGCGCAACGCAGTCCTGCATCCTGTACGGCCTGAAGCGCGGCGTGTGCGCCGGGCATGGCGTGGGCGTTGATGACATCGTCGTTCTTGTACGGAAGAACTTCTCGGTCGTAGTAGGTAAACGCTTCGTAGATGAGTGGGTCCGAGAGGCAAATGCCGCACCGGCGCTCAACCTCTTCTTGGTAGAACTCAAGGTTGGTGCGATTATCCGTGCCGCTGCGGCGGTTGGCGTTGAGGTCGACCAAGATGGTGCCGAGGCGGGCCATCGTGCCACCGCGGCTGCGTCGCCCGATGTCCGCGAGCATCGACGAGACATCCTTAAAATAGCGAAGGATGAATGCGTTGAGGTTGATGCTAAGAAGCGTCTCGTCCATATCGAAAACGACTGCTTTGAGCACGCGGGCACCTTTCTCGATAAATCGTTCTAGAATAGTTGGCTCCGGATACTTTACCTCAAAGGCGTATGGGCAAACTGCTTATCGTCAAGTTGTGGAGACAGCTGTCCATAAGATTACGAAAAAGTCTCCACACGAGTAAAAAAACGCAGTTCACGCTTGAAATCGAACCCATTTCCCCGTAACCTATACGAACGTGATTGCATAAGCGTCACATTAGTATCTGTCGGCTCCCGAGTGTTCCTAAACGTTGTGTGCTTGTCGCACCCTTCTGTAGGTCCTAGCAATCGGGGCCCCGTAGTTCGAAAGGGGTCCACCTTTGAGTGAGATTCAGAACTCGTCCATTTTCTCTCTTGACGATGTCAACGAGGAGGAGATGAACAACCTCATCGACGGTACGATTACCGACTTTGATGAGGGCGATCTCGTTAACGGCACTGTCGTTAAGATCGAGCATGACGAGGTGCTCGTTGACATCGGATTCAAGTCCGAGGGCGTTATCCCGGTCCGCGAGCTGTCCATCCGCAAGGACGCTAACCCTGCAGACATCGTTGCACTCGGTGATCCCATCGAAGCTCTGGTTCTCCAGAAGGAGGACAAGGACGGTCGTCTGGTCCTGTCCAAGAAGCGTGCCGAGTACGAGCGTGCTTGGAACCGCATCGAGGAGAAGTTCAACTCCGGCGAGAACGTCGAGGGCGAGGTTATCGAGGTTGTCAAGGGCGGCCTGATTCTCGACATCGGCCTGCGTGGCTTCCTGCCCGCTTCTCTCGTCGACCTCCGTCGTGTCAAGGACCTCACCTCCTACATGGGCACCCGTATCGAGGCCCGCGTCATCGAGATGGACCGCAACCGCAACAACGTCGTCCTCTCCCGTCGCGTCGTGCTCGAGGAGTCTCGTAAGGCCGAGCGCTCCGAGATCCTGTCCAAGCTCAAGTCTGGTATGCGTCTCCAGGGTACCGTTTCCTCCATCGTCGACTTCGGCGCTTTCGTCGACCTCGGCGGTATCGACGGCCTCATCCACATCTCTGAGCTCTCCTGGAACCACGTCAACCATCCTTCCGAGGTTGTCAAGGTCGGCCAGGAGGTCGAGGTCGAGGTTCTCGACGTCGATCTCAACCGCGAGCGCATCTCCCTGGGTCTCAAGCAGACCACCGAGGATCCGTGGCGCGCACTGGTCAAGAAGTACCCCGTCGGCGCTATCGTCGAGGGCACTGTGACCAAGCTTGTCCCGTTCGGCGCTTTCGTCGATCTGGGCGAGGGCATCGAGGGCCTGGTGCACATCTCCGAGATGGCCAACAAGCACGTCGATCAGCCTTCCCAGGTCACCCACGTGGGCGACAAGGTTCAGGTCAAGGTCATGGAGATCGACCTCGACCGTCGTCGTATCTCCCTGTCCATGAAGTCCGCTGCTGAGACTCTGGGCGTCGAGATCGAGGTTACCCCGCTGCCTTCCGAGAAGAAGGACGAGGAGACCGACGCCGAGTAAATCGGTTTGACGATCACTTGTTTAAGGGATCCGTCCGCAATGGACGGGTCCCTTTTTGCATTTGTTGCTGAGGTACGCGATGCTGCCCGTGCGCAATGCTGCCCTGGCTGTTCGCAGACTATTGGGTTGTCGGTGCATGAAAAATGCCGACATCCCGCCTCGGGGAGGAGGCGGGAACGCACCGAGTAGACGGAGGGGTGCGGAGCGCGGTCGCGTCTCGACTGACGACGTTGCCCATCGACGACTCTATTGTACTGCATAGCGCGGTTCTTGGTTTATCGTGTCGAACGCTTGTGTTGTGCCATTGCCTGCGGCAACGGTGTGCTACACTCTTGCACTGCTGAGTGGGCCAGACGGTCGCGCGATGTGCTGCTTGCAGTACGCGTGAGGAAAGTCCGGGCTCCAGAGGGCGGGATGCCGGCTAACGGCCGGGCGGAGTGATCCGACGGAAAGCGCCGCAGAAAAGAAGACTCCCACCTGCGCCGCAAGGCGTAAAGGGAAAAGCTGAAACGGTGGTGTAAGAGACCACCAGCGTCGTGGCAACACGGCGGCTTGGCAAGCCCCATCCGGAGCAAGCGCGAATAGGAACGCTATGGGCCGGCCCGGTCCGCGTTCGGGTAGCGTGCGTGGAGCTGCACGGTAACGTGCAGATAAGATAAATGACCGTTCACGACAGAACCCGGCTTATAGGCCCACTCAGCAACTATGTTGACGCTGCGAACCCGTCAGCGCGGCAATCTGCCTTTCAAGCCTTCGGGCATGACCATAAGGTCAATGCCCTCGTCTTTCAAGGCACCTTGCTCGCGCTGACGGGTTCTCGCTTTCGTTTACGGAATCATCGGCGGTTCCGTTCTTGGCAACTCGCTGTTTTTGCCTGGTCATTGGCGTTGCCGTTCTATTTACTGGGATTATCGGTACGGTCTTTGCCGTATTATTGAGGCTGTTTGTTGCTGCGCTTTATTCTGTTGAGGGGCTTTGTTGGACAGCTATTTTACTCTGCAATCGAATATTGAGGCTTCGGGCGAGTTTGTGGACCGCAAGAGTCGGTTTATTGCTCAGCTGGTCCATATTGAGTCCGAGGATGAGGCGAATGCCTTTATCGAGATGGTTCGCAAGCGTCATTATGACGCTCGGCATAATGTTCCCGCGTGGATTTTGGTCGATGGACGCGAGCGCCAGAGCGATGATGGTGAGCCGAGCCGCACGAGCGGTATGCCGACGCTCGAGGTGCTGCGTGGCGCGGGGCTCAAAAATGTTTGCTGCGTAGTGACGCGCTATTTTGGTGGCACGCTGTTGGGGCCTGGTGGCTTGGTGCGCGCCTATACCGCGGCGACGCAGGCGGCGGTGGCCGCGGCTCAGGAGGCCGGGCAGATCGTCGAGATGACAAGCGTCGTGCCGGTTGACGTGTATGTGGCCTATCCACAGTATGAGCAGGTGCTTCGCTTGGCGCAGGATTCGGGTGCCAAGGTTTCGGATACCGATTACGCGGATACCGTTACACTTCACTTGGTGTTTAAGGCGGGGGAGCAGGAGCCATTTTGCGCCAAGATGCGCGAGCTTATGGCGGGACGCGAGGAGATCGAGGTCGGCGCTCCCGAATTTGCCGAGTTCTGACGGCGACGGCCGGCGTGCTTTTGGATGGATTCCAAGCGCGCCGGCCGTCGTTTTTCTGTTGCTGCCGTTTACTCGGCGAGCTGCTTTAGCACATCGCAGGCGATCTCGATGGCATCGTCGATGCAACTGGGGCAGCTGCGGAGCGGACCCTTATCCGATCCGATGCCCTTGAGCGTGCCGCAGACGGTCGTCGTGTTCTTCTCGCCAAAACGCTTGGCGATTTCGCGCGACAGCTTGTAGGTCTGGCCCTTGGTCTTGGGGTTTTCCATGCCGTCGCTCATCACGAAGCCCATGATGGCCACGGCGCCCGAGATAGCACCGCAGGTCTCGGTCATGCCACCCATGCCGGCACCAAAGCCCTCGGTGAGGGTAAAGGCGATCTGGGGGTCGAGTCCGACGGCAGGCGCGAGGGTGCAGGCGACGGCCTGGGCGCAGTTAAAGCCGCGGGCGTGGTATTCGGCAGCCTGAGCCTGACAGGCGTTGATGTCGAGCTGGGCCGTATCGATTTGCTTCATCGTTGTCTCCTTGGTTACGGTGTACTCGCCTATGGTACCCGTGACGGTGCATGTAATCATCGAGAGCTTCATGGATGCCTCATTTTTATCTATGGAGCAAATGCCTAAGGCTGAGACGAATGCCCCTGATTCATTTGTTCCATAACCTACCTTGGGGATGGGTTGAGAGGGGTGCAGGGTAGCGGTATCGTGAACCGAATAAAACGTAACCCAGGCAAGGGAGCTAGATATGAACGAGCAGACCATCGGTACTACATGTGTTCAGGGCGGCTATCACCCGGGAGATGCCGAGCCGCGCCAGGTGCCCATCTACCAGTCCACCACGTGGAAGTACGACACGTCGGAGCACATGGGCAAGCTGTTTGACCTAGAGGAGTCGGGCTATTTCTACAGCCGTCTGCAGAACCCCACGTGCGATTTGGTTGCCGCCAAGATCTGCGAGATGGAGGGCGGCACCGCTGCGATGCTCACGAGCTCGGGCATGGCGGCGAATTTCCTCGCGATCTTTAACGTAGCCGGTGCCGGCGATCACGTGGTCGCGAGCTCTGCCATCTACGGCGGTACCTACAACCTGCTCGCCCATACTATGGAGCGCATGGGTTTGACCTGCACGTTCGTTGCCCCCGACTGCTCCGACGAGGAGCTCGAGGCAGCCTTTGAGCCCAATACTAAGCTCGTCTTTGGCGAGACGATTGCCAACCCCGCCCTTGCCGTGCTCGATATTGAGCGCTTTGCCAAGGCCGCGCACGACCACGGCGTACCGCTGATGGTCGACAACACCTTCCCGACGCCCGTGATGTGCCGTCCCTTTGAGTGGGGCGCCGACATCGTCACGCACTCCACCACTAAGTACATGGATGGCCATGCGGCCTACCTGGGTGGCGTGATCGTCGATCACGGCCAGTTTGACTGGATGGCCCATGCGGACAAGTTCCCGGGTCTCACCACGCCCGACGAGAGCTATCACGGCGTGACCTATGCCGAGAAGTTCGGTCGCGAGGGTGCCTTCATTACCAAGGCAACCGCGCAGCTCATGCGTGACCTCGGCCCCATGCAGAACCCTCAGGCGGCCTTCTTCCTGAACAGCTCGCTCGAGAGCCTTCATGTGCGCATGCCGCGTCATTGCGAGAACGGCCTGGCCGTTGCCAAGTTCCTGCAGAACCATCCCAAGGTGCGCTTCGTGAGCTATCCGGGCCTGGAAGGCGATAAGTACTATGACATGGCTCAGAAGTACATGCCCAACGGTACCTGCGGCGTTGTGAGCTTTGGCTTTAACGGTGGTCGCGCGGCGGCCGAGACCTTTATGAAGAGCCTCAAGCTCGCCCAGATCGCCACGCATGTGGCCGACGCCCGCACTTGCTGCCTGCATCCCGCTAATGCCACGCATCGTCAGATGAACGATGAGGAGCTCATCGCCTGCGGCATCTCTGCCGACATGGTGCGCCTGTCGTGCGGTCTCGAGGATACGGCCGACCTGATTGCCGACCTTGAGCAGGCGCTTGCGCAGTGCTAGGCTAGCGTTCGCTTAAGGCGCCGATGCTGGTAGAGGGCTTCGGCGACCTTTCGTTCCGATTCCGTAGGCGGGACCCCAATCGCGGCTGTTTGCAGGCGATTGGGGCCCCGTTTTTTTTTGCGTTGGGCCACTCGAAAGGATGGATATGGAGAAAACCGCAGAGCAGCTGCGCCGCGAGCACATTGCCCTAGAGGGCGATACCCATGGCAAGAACAAGTGGGCGATTCTGTTTACCGTGCTCATCATGACGTTTATGGTGTGTCTGGATTCGACCGTCGTGACCGTGGCGCTGCCCGTGATGCAAAAGGAGCTGGGCGTGGGCCTCGATCGCATCCAGCTGGTGAGCTCGGTGTATCTGCTTGCGACGTGCGTGGCTATGTTGCCGTTTGGCCGTCTGGGCGACGTGCGCGGCAAAGTGAATGTGTTCCAGCTGGGCGTCATCGTTTTTACGGTTGGCTCGCTGCTTTGTGGCCTTTCGGCCTCGCTCGAGGTTCTTATTCTGGCACGCATTGTTCAGGGTATCGGTTGCGCGGCGGCCATGGCTAACAACATGGGCATTATCACCGAGTCGTTTCCGGCGCGCGAACGAGGCCGTGCCATGGGTATTCTCGCGACTTTCGTGGCCCTCGGCATGATGTGTGGCCCCGTGCTCGGCGGTATGCTGGTGGCAAGCTTTCCTTGGGAGAGCATCTTCCTCATCAACCTGCCCATTGGCGTCATCTCGTTTATCGTGGGGCTTTACACACTGCCGCATGTTAAGCCGGAGGCCGGCGAGCGCCCCATGTCGTTGGCGGAGGCCGCGCGTCGCTGCTTTGCTAATTCGGCCTTCACCATCAACCTTGCCTGTATGCTCATCGTGTTCGTTGGCATTGGCGCATCCGAGTTTATTTTGCCGTTCTATTTTCAGGATGCGCATGGGTTTGGTTCCGACATCTCGGGCCTGCTCTTTTTGGCGCTGCCGATGGTGAATGCCTTTATCGGCCCTCTTTCGGGTACGGTTTCGGACCGTGTTGGCTGCGAGGGCCCCACGGCGGTCGGCCTGGGAGTGTACGTGTGCGGTCTTTTTGCGGTAAGCACACTCGACGAGCACTCTTCCATCCCTGTGATCGTGTGCTGTGCCGCGTTTATGTCGTGCGGCACGTCGATTTTCCAGAGCCCCAATAACTCGCTGTATATGGGCTCGGCTCCGCGCGAGGCGCTCGGCTTTGCGGGCAGCTTGGGCAGTTTGGCGCGCTACGCCGGCATGGCACTCGGCATTACGGTGGCATCGAATATCTTGTATGGGCAGATGAGTGTGGCGATGGGCGAGGCCGTGACTAGTTTTGTTGCAGGACGTCCGGATGTGTTCCTGTTCGGCTTTCGCTCGGTGTTCTACGTGCTCATGGCTGTGGCCGCTGTGGGCTTTGCGCTCGCTATGGTGCGTTTGGTGAGGATGCGCGCCCGCCATTAGCTTGTGGTGGCAGGCTTGCCACGAATCGGGCCTATCTACTGGTCTTGCAGCTTTATGGTGCGATGCGGCTTGTGGGGCGGGCGGGGGTCGGTCCGTGGTAGACTATCGAACAACGTTTATTAATCGCGCGGTATCGTTGCCGCGAGAAGGGGTTGCGCCATGCAGGAGCTTGAGGATCGTATTCGCCATGACGGCATCGTAAAGGCCGGTAACGTCCTTAAGGTTGATGCCTTCCTCAACCACCAGTGCGACGTTGAGCTGTTCGACCACATGGGTGCCGAGTGGGCCCGTCTGTTCGAGGGTGTCGAGATCAACAAGATCCTGACGATCGAGGCTTCGGGCATTGGCATGGCTTGCATCGCAGCTCAGCATTTTGGTGGCGTGCCGGTGGTCTTTGCCAAGAAGGCACAGTCCATCAACCTCGACGGCGAGCAGTATGCCACGACCATCTACTCCTTTACCAAGCAGAAGGAGTACCCGGTTATCGTGGGCAAGCGCTTCCTGTCCGAGGGCGACAAGGTCCTGATTATCGACGACTTTTTGGCCAACGGTTGCGCGCTCGAGGGCCTTATTAAGATCTGCGAGGCCGCGGGTGCCGAGGTTGCCGGCATCGGCATTGCCGTGGAGAAGGGCTTCCAGGGCGGTGGCGATAAGCTCCGCGAGCGCGGCTTCCGCGTTGAGAGCCTGGCCCGTATCGCCGAAATGGACTGCGAGAACGGCGAGATCACGTTCGCCTAGGCGCGCAGCACAAGCGATTGGTATGCGATGTGACAAAGGGACTGTCCCTTTGTCACATTTTTTGTATGAGGGGAGGTTTTGATATGGATGAGAACAAGATGGGATGGCGCGAGTATGCGCGCTATGCCGAGATGTCGGTCGAGGAGTTGGCACGCGATTGCGCGATACAGGTGTTTCGCGCGACGGGCCCGGGCGGACAGGGCGTGAACACGACGGACTCGGCGGTACGCATGAAGCATGGGCCCACGGGGATTGTCGTGACGGCGCGCGAGAGCCGTAGTCAGTTTCAGAATCGCAGCTGCTGTCTGCGTAAGCTACGCGCTGAGCTCGAGCGTCGCGGGCGTCCGCCGCGCCGACGTGTAAAGACCGAGGTGCCACAGCGATCGCGCCAGCGCAGGCTCAACGACAAGCACTTCAACGCGATTAAAAAGGCCAACCGTCGCAAGCCAGGCGGGGAGGAATGATCTTCTCAATAAGTTGCGGTGAAATAGGGACTGTTTTGCGGCTTTTGCTGCATAAACAGTCCCTATTTCACCGCAACTTAGGTGGGGTTAGCGGGTTGGGTGCCAGACCTCGAGGACGGCGGGAAGGACGTCGACCTCGATGCGTGAGGCGACGACGGGCTCGCCGTCGGCCTGGATGGGGTAGTCGGGCTCCTTAAAGGTAAGCGCGGCATGGCGACAGCGGCGCATGCGAACCGGTGGCAGCTTGGTGTGGTGGCCATCTTTGGCCGAAAGGAACATGGGCAGGGCAACCGCACGGGGAACGGGACCGCAGGCGTAGCAGACGTCGAGCATGCCGTCGCAGGGGTCGGCATCGGGGCAGATGCGATAGCCCGAGCCATAGGTGGGCCCCAGCTGAATCGCCATGATGATCGCCCTCACGCGCTCGGCGGGCGCGCCGTCAAAGCTCACCGTCATGGGGTAGTTGCGGTAGCGCAGGCCAAACTGCTCAAGTCCCGAGAGGGTGTAGAGCGGAGCGCCGGCGAGCCCCGTCTTTTTTCGCAGCTCGGTGGTGCCCAGGCCGATGGCGGCATCGATACCGACCGAAAGCGTCTGGTCGTAGTACTCAACGGCAGCCTCGCCGCTGCCGCTCGCAGGGCGCCACGAGCGAATGCGCCCGATGTCCTGACGCTGCAGCTCGCAGGTGAGCAGCGCGCCAAAATCTTTGCCGGAGAAATCGTCGATACCGAGCGTTTGGGCAAAATCGTTGCCGGAGCCCACGGGTAGGACGGCAAGGGCGGGACGGACCGCCTCATCCTGCGTCATGAGTCCATTGACGACCTCGTGGATCACGCCGTCGCCGCCGAGTGCGATAACCGTGCGGTAGCCCCGGGCCTGTGCGGCCAGTTCCTTGGCATGTCCCATGCGCTCGGTCAGCACCAGGTCAAACTGGGATGAGCGCGCGGTCATGTCCAAAAAGCGCTGCAGGCGCTCGGCAACTTCGCGCGCCGCACCAGACTGGGCGGCGGGGTTGGCGATGATGAGCGTGCGACCAAAATCAGTTGCGTGCATGGGGCGACTCCCGGCGTATGACGTGACAGTGCGGTCGCGCTCAGGTCGAATTGCCCCCGATTGTGGCTGCACGGCGAATATTTACGTCTACTCTATCAGGTCGTTGTGGCGCTCGATAGCATCCGCTACCGTACCGCCCTCATCCACAATAAGCGAACGGCGCTTGGGTGAGATGATACGCTGGGCGGGGTACACGCCGCGGTGTCCGCCGGTTAGGTAGCTGATAAAGGCTACGATGACAAAGAACCCGGCGGCCGTGCCGTGGAACAGGTCGATGGCCATCATGCAGGTGGTGATGGGTACGTTGAGACCGGCGCAGAACACGCCGAGCATGCCCAGCGCCGCCAGAAAGCTGGGGTCGATTCCGACGAGGCAACCGATCCAACCGCCGAGCGCTGCACCGATGCCAAACAGGGGCGTGACCTCGCCGCCTTGGAAGCCCGCGCCCAGGGTAAGCGCTGTGACGACCAATTTGATGGCTGCGTCGGCAAGGGTCGTGTTACCGGCGAACCCGGCGCCCGAGAGCCAGGTGGCAAGGCCGGCATACTTCCAGGCGTCGAGCATCGCGTAGGTCGCGAGCACCACGAGCGCGCCCACGAGTGCGCGAGCAATGTAGTTGGTGATAAAGCGGCCGTACAGGCTCTTGACGGTACGAACCGACCAGGCAAAGAGACGTGCGGTGAGACCAAAGATGATGGCGCTGATGACTACGATGACGACCGTCCGTGGTGTCATGTTGGGAACGCTGGCGATAACATTCGCCTCGTACTCGGTTCCCAAGGCAAGCGACGTAAAGTAGCCGGTAAACGAGGCGACCAGGCAGTAGATGCCTGCGGTGTAGTCGATCTTGCCGATAAAGCACATCTCCATGCCAAAGAAAGCTCCGGCAAGGGGCGAACCGAATACGGCGCCAAAGGCCGATGAGATGCCGGCGAGCATGAGGTCGTGGTGGTCATGCTTTTTGAGGTGGGCGAGGCTCGAGATGTTGCTGGCGATGGTGCCGCCAATCTGCACCGCAGCCCCCTCGCGACCGGCCGACCCGCCCGTTAGGTGCGTTAGCGTGGAGCAGACGAAGGTGAGAACGGCCATGCGCATATGGATAAGGCGTGTGCCCAGGGCGGAGTCGATGACCAGGTTGTTACCTCGTTTGGCGGCAAGGCCGTGGTTTTTGTACACCCATGAAGTGGCAACGCCCACAACGGGAAGCAACGCGTAAATCCACACGTGGTGCTCGCGATAATCGGTCGCGATATTCAGCGAGGCCAAAAATGCCCAAGCGGCAACGCCCATGGCGAGCGAGACGATGACGACGAGTACGAGCAACTTGGCGCTCGCGAGTAGGTTGCGGGCGTTGCGGCGTGTGTCGGCGGCCAAGAGCTGCTCGGAGCGGGTGAGTTGACGCCTGCCGGCCATGATGACGTCGCTAAGGGAGAAAAAGCCGCCATCGTCGAGCGGCTGGGAATGATCCTGCGCTTCGTTTGCGCTTTCGGGTTTGTTGTTATGAGCCATATATTCCTCTTTTAGGTTGCAACGCAAGCATTATAAAACGCGGCAAGCGCGACGAGCCGGTGGGTTGGTTTCCATTCTGTTTCGCGGCTTGCGGTCGACAGGTGTATTTGCGGGTACAGGCCGAGTCGCGGTCGTGCGTCGGGGGATTATACTGAGACAAGCATAAAGAATTGGCGCTCCTGTTGTGCGCCGTGGCATTAAGAGGTGCATATGGCAGAGAAACTCATTCCGCTGGAGGACGCGCAGTCGATTGTTCTGTCGCACGTTGCTCCGACCAATCTCGTCGAGATTCCCGTGTGGCAGGCGGCTGGTTTTCCCTTGGCCGAGGATGCTGTGGCCGATATCGACATTTCGCCGTTTGCTAACAGCGCCATGGACGGGTATACCGTGCGCGCGGCGGACTTGGCGCAGGCATCTGACGAGGCACCGGTGACGCTCGACGTTATCGGGCACGAGGCAGCGGGCCATGTCTTTGAGGGCGTGGTCGGCGCGGGAGAGGCGGTTCGCATTATGACGGGCGCGCCGGTACCCGAAGGTGCCGATGCCGTAGTGAAATACGAGATCGTCGAGGTGCTCGATGGCGACGGCAACGAGGGCTCGCGTGTGAGGTTCTCGGCGCCGGCAAAGGTGGGGGAGAACGTTCGCTCTGCTGCCGAGGAGGCCCATGCCGGCGATGTCGTGATGCACGCCGGCGAGGTCGTGGCTCCGGCGGGCGCGGGTTTGCTGGCAAGCGCCGGATACGCGAGCGTGAAGGTGCACGCTGCCCCGCGTGTGGGCATCATCTCGCTGGGCACGGAACTGGTCGCACCGAGCAACGTGCCGGCGCGCGGGCAGATTCGCGACTCCAACTCGTCGGCGTTGATGGCCGAAGCACTCGATGCAGGAGCCGAGCCCGTGTTCTACGGCATTGCGCCCGATGATGAGCAGGCGATTGCCGAGCTGGTGCATCGTGCCATGCAGGAGTGCGATTTTGTCATTACGAGCGGTGGCGCCTCGGCGGGCGATTACGACTACGTGACGGCGCTGGTCCAGCGCGAGGGCGAGGTGCTGTTCGATCGCATCTCGATGCGTCCGGGCAAGGCCATCACGTTTGGCTTGCTCGGGGGTAAGCCGTATCTGGGGCTTTCGGGCAATCCCGCGGCGGCGTATGTGGGCTTTGAGATGCTCGCCCGCCCGGCGATTCGCAAGATGCGTGGTTTTGCCGAGGGGGCGCGTCCCGTGCAGCGAGCGGCTCTTACCCACGGTGTGAAAAAGCGCCAGGACCGACGCTTCTTCGATCGCGCCACGGTTTTGCGCGACCCAGAGACCGGTGAGCTGTTGGTGACCGAGGCCAAGACGCAGAATTCGGCGCTGCTCGGCACGATGCAGCGGGCCAACTGCCTGCTGCGTATTGACGAAGGACCGTGCGAGCTCAAGGCGGGCGACGTCGTGGATGTCGTGCGTGTCGACCTGCCTGAGGACGCCGTGTTGTAGGAGGAATGCTATGGAGTTGAAGATATCGATCGTGACGTGTTCGGACACGCGCGATCTTGCCCAGGACGAGGCTGGAGCCGCACTCGAGGAACTCATCGTGGCGCAGAGCTGGACGGTCGCCTCGCATGTGGTCGTGCACGATGACGTCAGCGAGATCGGTGATGCCATTGTGGAAGCCGCCGATGAGTGCCACGCCAATGTCGTGCTCACCTGCGGCGGCACGGGGCTTTCGATGCGCGATGTGACGCCCGAGGCGACGCGTGCCGTCTGCGACCGCGATGTGCCGGGTATTGCAGAGGCGATTCGCGCGTACTCCATGACCAAGACGCGCCGCGCCATGCTCTCGCGCGCTATTTGCATGCAACGAGGTCATACACTTGTCGTAAACTTTCCCGGTTCTACGAAGGCCGCCCGCGAAAGCTGGGAGGCCATAGCGGACCAGCTGGAGCATGCGGCTCAGATGACAGCGGGCGCCGGACATACCAACTAAGCGGTTTACCTGCGGCGGGGCGACCTGAACGGTTGCTCCGCCTTTGTTTTCCGCCGAAGCGACGCCGAGGTGCACGGCAACTCGAAACTATATTCTCTAGCGAGAATAACTTCTCACTATCATTATTCGCGCGGAAGTATAATCTAGTAACGGAATAAAGCCTGCGGCGGGGTGCCCGGGCATAGCGTTCGAAAGGGTTGAATATGTTCGATATGGTTTCTCGCCGCGGATTCGTCTCGCTTTCTGCTGTCGCCGCTGCCGGCCTTGGTCTTGCCGGCTGCTCGGGCAACAAGACGTCCGAGCTGGCCGGATCCGATGCCGGTTCTGCCAAGGCATCTTCCAAGAAAGCTGTCGAGCTGCAGGTCTTTGCCGCCAACTCGCTCGAGAAAGCTCTGCCCGAGGTTCAGGAGCTCTACACCGAGCAGACCGGCACCACGTTTGCCGACACGCAGTTTAAGGCGTCTGGCGACCTTGTCGAGCAGATGCGCGCCGGTGCCGCCGTCGACGTGCTCATCACGGCCTCCAAGGGCACCATGGACGACGCCGAGGCCGCCGAGCTCGTCGACGTCGACACACGTGAGGACATGTTCGTCAATGATCTCGTGATTATTCGTGCCGAGGGCTCCGACACCAAGGTCGAGGCCATCGCCGACGTCGCGAATCTGGACGGCAAGATCGCCATTGGCGACGCCAAGACCGTTCCCGCCGGCAAGTACGCCAACCAGGCGCTGGCTTCTGTGGGCCTCTACACCGGCACCGAGGGCGACGACGGCGAGTACGCGCCTGAGATCGCCGACAAGGTCGCACTGGCCGACAAAGTTGGTACCGCCGCCGCCTATGTGTCCACAGGCGACTGCGTGGCCGGTTTTGTCTACAGCTCCGATATCTTCCGCTACGACGGCATCGAGGAGGCCTTCGTGTGCCCCGAGGATTCGCACAAGCCCATCGTGTACCCGGGTGCCGTTGCCGAGAGCTCCGAGCATGCCGACGAGGCCAAGGCGTTCATCGACTTCTGTCTGACCAACAAGAAGGCTCAGAAGATTTGGGCTAAGTACGGCTTTGAGCTTTCCGCGTAGTGCGGCTTGGCGCGATAATTCCATCGTTTTGTGTTTCACTCCGTCCTTGTATTCTCTTGGAGCTTTTCGTGCTTAATAGATTCCGCATGCTTGTCACCTGTGCTTTGACCTTCGCGCTTTGCTGGGTGCCGGGATTTGCGTTTGGTGGGGACACTGAGGACGGGGCCCAGGTTGCTGCGACCGCTCATGGGCTTTCCTATGGGATCGAGGGTTTTGAGCGGCTGGCCAAGGGGACCGCTCGTGCCATGGAGGGCCAGCCTGAGGGCTACCGGTTTCCCGTTGACGAGGACGTGGACCTTGTAGTGGCGCCTGCTGCCGATCGCGTTGTGGTGTGGATATCGCCTAAGGCGGTCGAGAGGTATGGATTTGATCCGCAGGACAACGAGTGCATATCGGGTCTCAAGGCCCTCATCTGCAAGCTCGACAGCGCAAACTGCATGGGAGGTGCGCAGCTGGGGGACGTGGATCTTCCTTGGTATGTCACGGCGGAAACAACGTTTGATGCCGGCGGGTATACCTATGGCTTTGACGAGCGCGGTGCGGATGGGGACCGCTATGTGGTGATTGCATCAGCCTCGGGTGATGCTAAGGGCGGCGCGCGTTGGCTTGATAGCGCTCAAATGGTAGAGGCATCGTCTGTCGTGTTGCGGGATGAGCGGGGGCCCTTGACCTCACTGGCTTCCTTTTTGGGCGATATCGACTATCGCCCGTTTTGGGTGTCCATTAAAACGAGCGGCCTTGCCCTGCTGATTTCCTTTGCACTGGGCCTGTTTGCCGCGTGGAAGACTATGGGTACCTCGAGTCGCATCAAGGGCCTGCTCGACTCGGTCTTTACCATCCCCATGGTGCTGCCGCCCACGGTCTGCGGCTTTCTGCTTCTCATGCTGTTTGGCCACTCGACCGGGGTGGGCCAGTGGCTCATCGCGCACGGCGTCTCAATCGTCTTTACGTGGCCCGCGGCGGTGATATCTGCCGTGGTGGTGTCGTTCCCGCTCATCTTCCGTACGGCACTCGGTGCCTTTGAGGGCCTCGACACGCAGATGCTCGACGCCGCACGAACCCTGGGATGGTCCGAGCGTCGCATCTTTACCAAGCTTATGATGCCGCTTGGCTGGCCCTCGATTGCCGCCGGTACGGTCCTCGCCTTTGCCCGCGCCATGGGAGAGTTTGGCTGCACCCTGTTCTTTGCGGGCAACTACGCCGGCATTACGCAGACCATTCCCATCGCCATCTATTTTGAGTGGATGGGCGGCAATACGTCGGTGGCCCTCTTTTGGGTCGTGGTCGTAATTGCGTTCAGCTTCCTGGTCATCCTATTCATCAACATGTACACGGCGCATTCGCAAAAATACCGCGAGCGTGGCCTTTCCCGTGCGGAACGTAAGCAGGCCAAAGATCTCGCCGGACAGGGCGATTCGCTCGACCCGGCGGGCGGTGATGCCTTGCGTATCGATCGCGAGGCACTGGCCGAGCTCATGCGCGATGATGCCGCATTACAGGGAGGTCGATAGGCCATGTCGCTCGTTCTGGATATAAAAAAGCACTATCCCGGGTTTATGCTCGACATGCAGCTCGAGGCCGGCGAGGAGCGCGTGGCACTGCTGGGCGCCTCGGGTTGTGGCAAGAGCTGTACGCTGCGCTGCATTGCCGGCGTGGAGACACCCGACGAGGGCAAGATCGTCGTCAACGGCGTGACCTTTTTTGACTCGGCGGCGGGCATCAACCTGTCGCCCCAGGAGCGCAAATGCGCCCTGCTGTTCCAAAACTATCAGCTGTTTCCCAACATGACGGTGGCCGATAACGTATGCGCCGGTGTAAAGGATGCGGGCGACGCCGCCGCGCGCAAAAAGCTCGCCGAGCGCTATCTGAGCATTTTCGGTCTAGCCGATTTTGCCGACCGCTATCCCGCGCGACTCTCGGGCGGTCAGCAGCAACGTGTGGCGCTTGCACGCATGGTGGCGGCGCATCCGGGCATTTTTATGTTCGACGAGCCCATGAGCGCACTCGATTCCTATCTTAAGAGCGCCCTCGAACAGAACATGCTCGACCTGTTCGATGTATGCAACCGCACCGTGCTCTACGTGAGCCACGATATTGACGAGGCATGCCGCCTGTGCCAGCGCATCTGCGTGATGCACAACGGTCATGTTGAGGAGGTCGGCTCCGTTGAGGACGTGGTCCGCCGTCCGCAGACGCTGGCAGCACTGCGTCTGACAGGGTGCAAAAACACGAGCCGTGCGCGCAAGATCGGCGACGAAGAAGTTGAGGCCCTCGACTGGGGCATGACCTTTAATGTGGGTCGCGAGGTTCCCGATAATGTGGCGTACCTGGGCATTCGCGCAAGCTACTTCCATGTTGACAATCGCGCGGAGCGGGGTCGCAACAGTTACGATTTGCACGTGGCGCGCGTGAGCGATTCGCGTTTTGAGCGCCTGGTGCTGCTGGACGTGCCGCGTGCTGATGCGCCCACGCGTCTGCAATGGAAGGTCAACAAGGTGGGCGTGCCTGTCGACGAGCTGCCGCAAACAGGCGAGACGCTGCGCATGCACTTCGATGCGAGTAAGATCCATTTGGTTTGTCGATAGCGCCGGGTAATGTCGTCGGGGATATAAGCCTTGGCGGCCTTGTCTTGCCGTTCGCCGAATGAGGGATGACAAACTCTTATCAATCAAGATAATTATTTATTAAACCACGGCACACGACGCTGTCGTACGAATGTCAACGGTGTTCGCATAGTCGATGACCGTTGATATAGTTGACCTCAACTTGTAAAGGAGGGTGCGCACATGCCGCAGACGACATACATTCGCCGCGTTGCCGCGCGCGCCCTGTATATGGCTCGGAGTCGCATATGAGCAGGTATGTTCACGGCTCCGGGAGAGACGACGCACAACTAAATAATCGACCGCAAAGCAGGTTCCCTAAAATTCCGGGTTTGAGCACGGCCGGGCAATCGCCGTCCGTCGTGCATCGATACCGCTGTAATCCGTTTTTGGTTCGAGAGGGGAACCGTCATGGCTGAAGAATTCGATTTCCATCCGATGTGGGAGAGCCTCGGCATGAATCTTGCCGACCACGACATGCTGCTGGGTGCCGTGGGCCAGATGTACGGCGATATGTTCCTGACGCAGAACAACCGTCCCAAGTCCACGTCCTACCTGGACTTTGTGGCCACCAACATCCACAGCGGCCGTATTAAGGAGATGCTCGACAAGAAGGAGGCCGGCGAGGCCACTAAGATCGTCGGTTCGTTCTGCGTGTACGTGCCCGAGGAGATCGTACTTGCCTGTGACGGCATCCCCGTGGGCCTGTGCTCGGGTGCCGACTGGGCAACGGACAAGGTCGAGGAGCACCTGCCGCGCAACACCTGTCCGCTCATCAAGAGCTTTGCCGGCTTTAAGCTGGGCGAGGTCTGCCCCTACATTGAGTCGAGTGACTTGGTGGTAGGCGAGAACACCTGCGACGGTAAGAAGAAGGCCTACGAGTTCTTTGCCACGCAAAAGAACATGTACGTCATGGATATTCCCAACGTACACGACGAGTCGACGCTCGTGACCTGGAAAGCCGAGGTCAAGGAACTCGCCGCCAAGATCGAGGAAGAGTGCGGCGTCACGATTACGCCTGAGCGTCTGAAGGCCGCCGTCCACGCCGTCAATGAGAAGCGCCGTGCCCTGCAGCGCCTCGCCGCCACACGCGCTGCCGACCCTGCACCCATCAGCGGTCTCGACAGCCTGCTGACCGTTCAGGCCGCCTTTATGGACGACACGCCGCGTCTGACCGGAGCCATTAACGATATGGCGGCTGAGTGTGAGCAGCGTGTCGAGGCCGGCGAGGGCGTGGTGCCCAAGGGGACCAAGCGCATCCTGTACACCGGTACGCCCATGGCCGTGCCCAACTGGAAGCTTTTCAACCTCATCGAGAAGGCCGGCGGCGTCGTGGTGGGCGAGGAGTCCTGCACGGGCTCGCGCTACTACAAGGACTTGGTCGATGAGTCCGGCGAGACGGTCGACGAGATGCTCGATGCCATCGCCGAGCGCTACTTTAAGATCAACTGTGCCGTCTTTACGCCCAACGACCAGCGTATGAAGGACATTGTCCAGATGGCCAAGGACCTGCATGCCGACGGCATCGTGGATGTGGCGCTGCAGTTCTGCACGCTCTACGAGATGGAGTCGTTTGCCGTGGAGAAGGCCGCCGAGGAGGCAAGCATTCCGTTTATGCACATCACGACCGACTACGCCGGCGAGGACGCGGGGCAATTGCAGACGCGCATTGAAGCTTTCTTGGAAACCATTTAGGACTATCCGCCCTGGCGGCTTCCCTAGGCGCCCGATCTTGCCGTTCAAACCGTCGCTTGCGTACCAAAGTATGCGGCGCTTCTCTTTCACGGCAACCTCGGGCACCTGGGAAAGCCGTTTCCTTGGTTGGTTAAAAGGTTTAGGAGTTATATGTCGGAAAATATTGAGCAGCCGTTGCCGTCCACGTTTGAGGAGTTCAACGAGCAGCGCAAGGCGGCGTTTATTCGCGTCAAGGACTACAAACAGGCGGGCAATCGCCTGATCGGTTTTCTGTGCAGCTACACGCCGCTCGAGATTATCGATGCCGCGGGGGCCGCGAGTGTCGCTCTGTGCGGTACGTCCGATGAGGTGATCCCCGAGGCCGAGAAGGTGCTGCCGGCAAACCTCTGCCCGCTCATCAAGTCGACCTACGGCTTTGCCTACTCGCAAAAGTGTCCGTTTACGTACTTTAGCGACATGATCATCGGCGAGACCACCTGCGACGGTAAGAAGAAGATGTACGAGCTGCTCAACGAACTTAAGCGCACGTATATCCTGCATCTGCCGCAGAGCCGCGACCGCGCCTACGAGCGTGAAGGCTGGTACGAGGAGTGCCGCCTGCTCAAGGAGGAGCTCGAGGGTTTCTACGGCATTACGATTACTGATGACGACCTGCGCGCCGCCGTCCGTCGTCGCAATCGCCTGCGTGCGGCGCAGCTCGATATGTTCGCGCTTCAGGCCAACCAGCCTGCGGCCATGAGCGGTGTCGACCTGATGAGCACTATGTTTGCCGGTACGTTCAGCTTTGATATCGAGGCTTATACGCAGCAGCTGGAGCAAAAGGTTGTCAAGCTACGAGAGGCCTACGACGCGGGCGAGCGTCCGGTTGCGGCAGATGCTAAGCGCATTCTGATTACCGGTTGCCCGGTGGGCGGCGTGATCAACAAGATCGGTCGCACCATCGAGTCCAACGGCGGCGTGGTCGTGTGCATGGACGATTGCTCGGGCGAGCGTACGGCCGCCATGATGATCGACCCCGACGCTCCCGATATCCTGCGCGCCATTGCCGATCGCTACTTGGACATTAATTGCTCGGTCATGACGCCCAACGACGGCCGCATGGACAACACCTTGGCCATGTGCGAGAAGTACCACGTGGATGGTGTGGTGGAAAACGTGCTGCAGGCATGCCACACCTTCAACGTTGAGAGCGCTCGTATGCAGGAGGCCGTCGAGGGTGCGGGCATTCCGTACATGAAGATCGAGACCGATTACAGCAACGGTGATATGGGCCAGATCGAGACGCGCATCGCCGCCTTCATCGAAACCCTCTAGCTTCCTCAGGCACCGGATCTTGCCCCTCAAACCGTCGCTTGCGTACCAAAGTACGCTGCGCTCCTCTTTCGGGGCAACCTCCGGCACCTGAGAAATCTAGAGCTAAGGTGCCTGAACGCGCCGCTACCTTTGATGTTTAGATTGGGAGAGAGCCATGATAGGGATCGGGATCGATATCGGGTCTACGGCGGCTAAGGCTGCTGTGGTCGACGGGGAGGGTTCGGTGGCGTGGACGTGCGTGCAGCCAACCGGGTTCTCCTCGGTCGATGCGGCCGAGCGCCTACGCGGTGAGCTCGCCGCAGCCGGCTATGACGTGACGGGCGACGGTGTTCGCGTGGTCGCGACTGGCTACGGCCGTGTCGCCGTGCCCTATGCGCACAAGGTCGTGACCGAGATTACCTGCCACGGCACCGGTGCCGTGCGCCTGTTTGGCGATCACGGCACGGTGATTGACGTGGGCGGCCAGGACACCAAGGTCATCCAGGTTAAGGGCGGCCGCGTGGCCAAATTTGCCATGAACGACAAGTGCGCTGCCGGAACGGGGCGCTTTTTGGAGATCATGGCCGACCGCCTAGGCATTTCCCAGCAGCAGATGGCCGACCTGGCGCGTTCCGGCGAGCCCACCAAGATCAGCAGCATGTGCACGGTGTTTGCCGAAAGCGAGGTCATCAGCCTCATCGGTCGCGGTGAGCCGCGCGAGAACATTGCGCGTGGCGTGATCGACAGCGTGGTCTCGCGCGTGGCGACCATGGCTGGGCAGGCGGCGGGCGCTCCGTACTATCTGACCGGTGGCCTGTGCGAGAACGCCTACGTTGTGGAGCGGCTGGCCGCGCTGCTGGGGTCGCCGGTCACCACCTCGCCTCAGGCCCGCTTTGCCGGTGCCATCGGCGCGGCGATTCGCGCCCAGGCACTAGGGTGATGTATCGGCCGCGGAAGCGCATTCATGCGTATACTGGGAGGAAATGATTGACCGAAGAGAGGAGGTATCGATGGCTGACGATCAGATTAAGCTCACGTCTATGACGGCCGCGAGCGGTTGAGCCGCTAAGTTGGCTCCCGGAGCTCTCGCCCAGGTCTTGGGCGACTTACCCAATGTGCATAACGACAACCTGCTCGTGGGGTTCGATACTTCCGACGATGCGAGCGTCTTTCGTGTTGGCGAAAACCTGGGCCTCGTGCAGTCCATCGACTTCTTCCCGCCGATGGTCGACGACCCGTTCCTGTTTGGCCAGATTGCCGCGGCCAACTCGCTGTCGGACATCTACGCCATGGGCGGGCGGCCGAGCCATGCCATGAACCTCCTCTGCATCCCCAGTTGCCTGGGCGTTGAGGTTGCCGGCGAGATTCTGGCGGGTGGCGCCGACAAGTGCGTCGAGGCCGGCTGCGCCATCGCGGGCGGCCACACCATCAACGACGACGAGCCCAAGTACGGCCTGTCCGTGAGCGGCTTTGTCGCACTCGACCGCATGCTCGCCAACAGCGGCGCTCACGTGGGCGATGTTCTGCTGCTGACCAAGGCGGTCGGCTCGGGCATTATCACCACGGCCATTAAGGGCGAGCTCATCGAACAGGATGACGCCGGCCCGATGTTTGACTCGATGCGCACCCTCAACGAAGCCCCGATCCGTTTGGCCGAGGGGCTCGAACTTCACGGCTGCACCGACATTACGGGCTTTGGCCTGATCGGGCATGCGTGCGAGATGGCCGAAGGCTCGGGCGTGCAGGTTGAGCTTGCGTCGGGGGCGGTGCCGCTCTTTGATCAGGTGCTCGACATGGCGCGCCTGGGCATTATCCCTGCCGGCTCCTACCGCAACCAGGACTTCTTTAGCCCGCGTGTGGCTGCCGACGAGGACCTGGAGCCGGGCATGTTGGATGCGCTTTACGATCCGCAGACGTCTGGTGGTTTGCTCATCGCGGCACCTGCTGCCGATGTGGATGAGCTTGCGCGCCGTTTGCATGCCGAAGGACGTATCGCCGCCGCCGTCGGTCGCGTGTGCGAGCCGGTGCCAGGTGGTCCTGCCGTCCGCGTTGTTCGCTAGCCCGCACGTTTATGTAACTGTTTACCGTTCTCAAGAACGGTTCTTTCGAAAGGAAAAGCTATGTCTACCAAGATTGAAGTCAATGCCATGGGCGATGCCTGCCCGCTGCCCGTCGTCAAGACGCTTAAGGCACTCAAACAGCTTGATGGTGAGGGCACCGTCGTGACCTCGGTCGACAACGAGACCGCCGTCAAGAACATCTCCAAGATGGCGCAGGAGAAGGGCTGCACGGCGTCGGTCGAGAAGATCTCGGACGCCGAGTGGCACGTGACTGTCGCGACCGCCGGTGCCGTGGCCGTTGTGGACCCCGAGCAGGACGGTGCCGCTTTCTGCGACGCCAGCGCCGGCAAGGGCAAACTCGTCATTTCCGTCTACACCGACTGCATGGGCCGCGGCGACGACGAGCTGGGCCACAAGCTCATGAAGGCCTTCATTTTTGCCGTGACGCAGCAGGAGGAGCTGCCCGCAACTATGCTGTTCTATAACGGCGGCGCCAAGCTCACTGTCGAGGGCTCGCCGGTGCTCGATGACCTGAAGGGCCTGGCCGAGCAGGGTGTCGAGATCCTCACCTGTGGTACCTGCCTGGACCACTTTGGCATTAAAGACCAGCTTGCGGTGGGCGAGGTCACCAACATGTACGTGATCGTGGAGAAGATGGAGCAGGCCGTGCGCGTCGTGCGCCCGTAGCGTATTGGTTGGAGTTGCCATGAGGGAGAAGCGCCCGGCGCTTGTCATCACGTTTCCCACCACGGCGGCCGCCATGGGGTGCGAGACCCTATGCATCGAGCGCGGCCTTCCCGGGCGCACGATTCCCGTGCCCGGGGAGGTCGCTGCCGGCTGCGGCTTGGCGTGGAAGGCGCTGCCTTCGGATGAGGACCTGCTGCGCGGCGAACTCGCCGCGGCGGGCGTTCCCACCGAGGGCTTTACGGTGATCGACATGTGGGAGGTCGTGCGATGATTTACCTGGATAACGCGGCGACGACCATGCACAAGCCGCAGACGGTCATCGATGCCGTGACGCAGGCGATGTGTTCGCTCGGTAATGCCGGGCGCGGGGCCACGTCGGGTGCCCTCGATGCCGCTCGTACGATTCATGCTTGCCGTGCCAAGCTTGCGCGCTTGCTGGGCTGCCCGAGGGCGGACCATGTTTGTTTTACGCCCAACTCTACGGCGGCGCTCAACACGGCGATTAACGGCGTGGTGCGTCCCGGCGACCGCGTGGTCACGACGGTGCTCGAGCACAACTCCGTGCTGCGCCCGCTCAACCGCCTGACGGCAGAGCGGGGCGTGACCGTTGAGCGTGCGGGCTGCGACGCGAACGGCGTGCTCGACTACGACGAGCTCGAGCAGCTGGTCACGCCGGGCACGCGTGTCGTGGTGGTGACGCACGCCTCCAACGTGACCGGCAACGCTGTCGACATTGCACGCGTAGCCGCCATGGCCCATGCGGCCGGTGCGCTCGTGATCGTCGATGCCTCGCAGTCTGCCGGCACGGCACATATCGATATGCAGGCCATGGGGCTCGACGTGGTGTGCTTTACCGGCCACAAGGGGCTCATGGGTCCGCAGGGGACCGGCGGCCTGGCCGTGGCAGAGGGTATTGACGTAGCCCCTTGGGCCATGGGCGGTACGGGCGTGCACAGTTTCGATGCGCTGCAGCCGCTTGAGTGGCCCACGCGCCTTGAGGCGGGCACGCTCAACGGCCACGGTATCGCCGGCCTTTCTGCTGGCCTCGACTTTATCGAGGCCCAGGGCGGGGTCGAGGCGATTGCTGCCCACGAGCGTGCGCTCGCTGATCGCTTCCTTGCCGGTGTGCGCGAGATTTCGGGGATTAAGCTCTACGGTGCCTTTGAACAGCCGACGCGCTCGGCGATCGTGTCGCTCAACGTGGGCGATATCGACTCTGCCGAGATCTCGGATGCGCTCATGCAAGGGTGGGGGATTGCGACGCGCCCCGGCGCCCATTGCGCCCCGCTCATGCACCGTGCGCTGGGGACCGAGCGCCAGGGTGTCGTTCGCTTTTCGTTTGGGTATTTCAACACGGACGAGGAAGTCGACACCGCGATTGACGCTTTGCGCGATTTAGCCTGCTAGAGCGTATATACTTGCGGGACGGGTCTATTGCCCGTCCCGTTTTTGTTTCGACTCGAAAGGTGGTCCCATGGCTTCATCCGCCTCGCGCGGTCTGCGCTCCGACCATGTCGTCACCGTCGGCATCGCCCTGTTCTCGATGCTCTTTGGCGCCGGCAACCTCATTATTCCGCCACTGCTGGCGCTGCAGGCAGGTTCTGCCACGCCGGTCGCCATGCTTGGCTTTCTCATCGCCGCCATCGGCCTGCCTGTCATGGGCTTTATCGCCGTGGCGCTTGCCGGAACGGCGCGCGAGCTTGCCGGCCGTGTGCACCCCAAGTTTGGTGAGTTCTTTGTCGCGGCGGTGTATCTGGCCATTGGCCCGTGCCTGGCCATTCCACGCACGAGCTCAACGGCCTTCGAGATGCTGGTGCCGCTGCTGCCCGAGGGCGTCTCGCTCGGCACGGCTCGCCTGGTGTTTGCCGTCGGTTTCTTTGTCGTCGCGTTTGCACTCACGCTGCGCCCGGGCGTTATCACACGCGTGCTTGGTCGTATTACGGGCCCCGCGCTTATCGCGCTCATCGTGCTGGTCGTGGGTGCCGCCGTGGTCTCGCCGTTGGGCCCCGCTGCCGCGCCGCAGGCTCCCTACAATGCCGGTGCTGCCGTGCAGGGCTTTTTGACCGGCTACCAGACCATGGACCTGCTCGCGTCGCTCGCCTTTGGCATCATCATCGCCGAGACCATCCATGACCTCGGCGTTACCGACGATAAGCGCGTGGCCTTTGAGATCTCGCGCTCCGGTGTGATCGCCGGCGTGCTCATGGCCATCATCTACTGCGGCCTGGCGCTTGCCGGCATGCAGCTCGGCACGGTTATGCCCGATGCCACCAACGGCGCCGCGATCCTTGCGCGTTCGGCCTCCATGCACTTTGGTCTTGTCGGCACGGTCGTGGTCTTTGCGATCTTTTTCCTCGCCTGCATGAACGTGTGCATCGGTCTTATTAGCTGCTGCTCGCGTTACTTCTGCGAGACGTATGTGGTCGAAGGGGGAGCGGAGGCTTCCGAGGAGGCCATGCGCCGTCCCTTCGCGATTCTCGCCTTTGTGTTCGCGGCGTTTTCGTGCGTGCTCTCCAACGTGGGCCTCGACGTGATTCTCATGTTCTCGGTGCCTATGCTCAATGCCCTGTATCCCGTTGCCATTGTGCTGGTACTGATGGGCCTGGTGCACGGCTTTTGCGACGCGCATCCGCAGGTGTGGGTCTGGGTCGGCGGCGTTGTCGCGGTACAGAGTGTGATCACCTCGGTCCGCGATGCGTTCTTTGCGGGTACGTGGCTGCCGTTCGATGCGCTGCCGCTGGCGGACATTGGCGCCGCGTGGGCGCCGGTTGCCGTGGTGGCGTTTGTGATCGGTCTGGTTCATAGTCAGTTTGTCGCACATTCGAGGAGCTAGGGTATCGCCGCTTGCACAGGCGGGGAGTCTCCCCTATAATTTCCTTCGCTTTGGGACACGCAAGGTTTAGACCTTAGCTGCTCAACACCTTCGGGACGTGGCGCAGTTTGGTAGCGCGCCTGCTTTGGGAGCAGGATGTCGCAGGTTCAAATCCTGTCGTCCCGACCATATCTTGCGGGCGTAGTTCAATGGTAGAACCCCAGCCTTCCAAGCTGATGACGCGGGTTCGATTCCCGTCGCCCGCTCCAGAAAAACCGCAGGTCAGAGGTATTAAAGCCTTTGACCTGCTTTTTTAGTCAGAATGTTTGGTCGCAAAATAGTCGCAAAATACTATTCGATTGCGCTTTGATTGTGACCGCTCCAGCCCTGTCCAAGCGCTCCTTTTTCGCTTGCCCGTGCGCCCTGCGGTGCTGTCGGTTTCGCCTTTCCCGTGCCATGAAAAAAACCGCCCACGGTAATTGTGGACGGCTCTGAGCGCCTTGTTTCTGTCTTGTGCTGTCGCGGCTGCTGGTTGGCTTTATGCGCCGTTCTGGGGCTTCTGGTTGGCTCTGCTAGGGTTCGCGGTTCAGTTTCCGCGCCCGCTTCTCTGCCCTTTGTCGCTCAATCTTTTTCGCCGTGTAGTACCTGCGGGCTTTCACATAGTCCGTGCGCTCCGTCATAGCGTCAGCCTTGGCGATCTCGTAACACGTTGGGCACAGCCCCATGTTGTACGCGCGCACGTGGGTTTCCCTCATCCTGTGCCGCCCACAGTTGGGACACAGACCGCCCAGCCTTGGGCGCATGGTCATATGCACGCCCATCTCATCGGCTTTCGACCTTATCGCGCTCTCCGTCCTGCCCATCGCCATTGCTAGGAAAACGCACCCGTCTGCGGCGTGGGCTATCAGGTATCGTCTATCTTCGTCCGTCCACGGCTTGCCGCTCTTCTGCGCGTCCCCGCGCTCGTTTTCCCGCTTCACTATGTCGTATACAGTCTGGTTGTCTGTGCGCTTTCTCTTGCTTGGGTTCTTCTTGCGCTTCTGCGGGCTTCCAGCTTCCTTTTTAGCGGTTCCTTCCATCACACTACCTCCTTGGGCGCTTCATCCGCAGGGCTACGGCCCCGCTAGTATGGTCGGGGAGAGAGGAATGGGGCACACGCGGATGGTAGTCCGTGGGCGCTTCGATGCGGTCCGTTACCGCCCCTCCCTTACTTTGCCCGCGTCCTCTTGTTTCGCTTCCTCCACCTCGGTAAAGCAATTGAACGCGGGCATATAGTTAAGTTTCACCGTGCATGGTTTTCTGCCCCTGTTCTTCTCTATGTGTAGCGCGACTGTGTTAAAGCCCTGCCCATTCTTCTCTATCCTCATCTCGGTTATCGTCTCGGCTTTGAACTGTAGCGTTGAGCTGCCGCTTGCGTTCATCATGTCTGGGTTGCTGGAGCGTATCGCTTCCTTGCTCATGCTGCTAATCACTATCACTGGTATCTTTTCTTCCATCGCCGCGTTAGATAACAACTCTAGTATTCTGTCGATTCTTTCTTGTGGAGTGCCACCGCCGTTCTTTGGTGCGATCTTTAGCAGCTGTAGGTAATCGACCACGCACAGGCGTATATCGCCCCACGCATACAGATAGGAAAGAAGCAACTCCACCTCATCGCCCTGCGGGTTGTTGCCTATAAGGTGATTCTTTTCCAGCTCTCTATAGGAACAATCGCCTTTGAGCATTTCGCGGGCTGTGTCCATGTCTTTGTATCCATCGTCCTCGTAGACATACGGTCTGAGTTCAAGCAGGTTCTCTAGCATCTGGTAGTGGTTTTCGCAGATTGCGGGTCTAAAATCGCCGTCCAGTATGTCGCTAATTTCATTGCGCGAGCTGTCGGTCGGTCGAAAGAAACGAAACCCAAAATCATCCTTGCATATCATGTTTTTCGCTTCCTTTCTCGCCGTCAGGTAATCGCCTACAGTGCCGTCCATGATCTCTTTGATAGCTTTCAGGCACTCCCTTAATTCGCGTTTATGGCTAGCGGGGTTCTTCCTGTAGCGCTCAACGGCGTTCATGAGCTGGTCTAGCCGTATAAGTTTGTCGTTCGGAACGTCATTGTATGGAAACGGCTCTATACCAAGCTCCTTTCCCTTCAGTAGCGATACACAGCTTGCTAATCGTGCCCACACATCCGATTCGCTCGTGTCCAGACCCCAGTAGATTACTTGATCTTCAGCGCTCCATTTGTTGCTGGGTTCGCCGCGCGCCTTTAGGCACATGAACAGGGCTTGCGCTGTCTTTCCCGTGCTGGGTGGTGCCATGAGTATGTGCACGCCCGCAGATAAGCCGCCGCCCAGTGCTTCATCTAGGGATGCGATTCCCGTCTTGAATCTGGGTATGGCGTTTTTCGCCGCCGTTCTGATAATGCCTTTCGCGTCCGACAACATTCCATCAATTTCCCGTAGCAGGTCGAGCGATTCGGCGGTTTCGCTGTCGGGTTCATCCCCAACGCCCTCGGTTGCGTCCGTCTCCAGTTCTGCCCCTCCATCGCCCCGCTTCTCGCCCTCGGGTTGCTGGTCGTGGTCGGTGGCGCTTTCCGGCTTCTCATCGTGGTCGGCGTTGGGCGTTTCGACCTGCCGTGCGGCTTCTTCTTCGTCCATCAACCGCGAACACTCCCTTTCGATTTCCTTCTGATGTTCCCGCTCCCTATGCCTTTTGAATCGTTCTTGTTCGTAGTCCTCGCAATTCAGGGTGAACAGGTACCACTCCAATTCGAGCATTTCAGTTCGCTTGTAAAGGTCGGTGATTCCCATAGCCGTGAGCCGTTCGCCCATCTCATCGTAAAACGCGCTTTCTTCTCTACGTGATCGCTCCCTTTCCGTTTCATCCATTCGGGCATATCGCCCCCTCTCGTGCCATGCGCTGATACCTCCAGACCGCCCACGTGATTCGCCGTCATGAGTGGTCGGTAGTGGTCGCGCGGTTTTTTATTTATGAAAGTAGGAGTAGGGGTGCTATCGTCCCACCGCGAATAAGCGGTGGGCGTATAGCAGCCCCCTTCTTCTCTTCTTATGGGTGTAGCCATGGGGCTATACCTAAATGCGCCCTCCTGCTACACCTTTAAGTTCGATAGGTTTAGCTTTAAGCGCTATACCTTTAGGGCATTTGGTTTAGCGATAGCGGCTACACCTTTTAATACGGCTTTGGTTTAGCCAAACTGCTACACCTTTACAGCCCTAGTTCCACAGCCCTAGTTTCTCGGCTATTTCTGTGGGCGTTAGTTCCCGCTCTGGTTCGGCTGCTTTGTCGGTGTCGGTACGCTTTCGCTTGCGTGCCTTTGGTTTCCCGTTGTGGGGGTTCTTGTTGTCGAGCAACTTAACCTCAATCGGCGTGTCGGGCATTACGTAGTATTCGCTCGCCCTGCCCCTGTGCCCCGCGCTTTTCAGTTCCAGTCCGCGTATGTTTCGCCCCTTGGCTGGGTTCGGCTTGGTTAGCCTATGAATTGCGCTCGATACGCTGCCCGTGGTCATTCCAGTTAGCCGCGCTAGCTCTTCGCGTGATCGCCAAGCGTATAGCCTGCCGTTCTCATCGGCTTCCAAGTTTTGCGCTAACGCCATGATGATATGCGTTTCGTTCTTGCTGAAATTGTTCTTGGCAGTCTGCCAATACCACTTTGCGAACATCCTCGAAAACGGCTCATCGGTTTCAAACTTCATAGATCTCAACCATTAGGCGGCTGTGTCGATGCCGATATATTCGAGCAGCGCCGCCTTGTTGATGCGCCACGCGGTCATGACCTTAGCCGCTTTTATCTGTCCGCGCTCACACATTCGGCAAACCGAACGCTCGCCACAGCCCAGCAGAGTTGCAGCCTGCTTGACGGTCAGAACGAGCGCGTCAGAGTTTAAGATCTCTTCAATCGTCTCGGCGCTGCGGGCTTTCTCTTGGCTGGTTGTGGTCTGGGTATCCGCGTCCATGTTTCTACCTCTTTCGCTTGTGGACGGTCTTACAAGTCGAAAGATATCCGTAGGGGAGACGCGCTGCCGCGTACGTCTTGGCGGCTATCGTTGCGCTTTCGGTGCAACGGCTGAGCGCCTTATTTTCCATAGGTGCGTATAGCCCTCTGTGGAAGCGATGCGAATTGTATAAGGCGGCTAAAACCTTGCGGTTACCGCACCGTTGCACGAATTGTGCAATGGCTACTATTTTCGTTCGAGACAGAAAAACACATAGACTGCTCACAGTTTGAGATATGAGCGCTTATCGGTGCTGTGAGACGTTGCCATGCTCCTGCAACCTCTCGACCATCAGCTCTACAAGCTCTAGGTCGCTGTCGGTCAGATTATCTAGCATCTCGGCAATTCTCATCGCGGCTATCCCGCGTGGGGTGGTCGGTGGCTCCAACGTGTTCGCTTCTTCCAACTCGCCAATGAACCGCTCGGCAACTTCGTTGGGCGATCTGGGCGGCGTGGCGCTAATCTCGGCTACGGCTTCCAGTATTAGGTAGATATGTTCTTGGTCGCGCTCTGATAGACCCTTTAGCGTGTCTAGCCACCTGCTTAGCGTTGAGCCGTCTTTGCCAATATAATCCGCTACAGCGGCTTGCGATACGCGGTAATGGGCGAATAGAGCCTGTAGCGCTGTCTTGACTGCACCGTTGGGTAGTAAAGCCATTTCGACTGCCATTTGAGATTTAAGGCGCTCGTCAATCATGGGTGCTAGACCTCCAAGTGCCGCGCGTGTCCCAGCGATGCGCTAGAATGGCGGCGTATACATTTCCCGTTTGCAGCGCGGGGAATTACGAAAAAGGGGCGTTCGGCTTTCGAGCGCCCCGACCTGTCTCTATTCTATTCCCGCTCGGCGATAGCGCTAGATGGTTGGTTTGGCTGGGCTATCGCTTTCAAGTAGGTAATCCAGTGTGCAATCTCGGCAGAAAGCATCGCGGATGCGCTTGGCTTCCACAACGGTCATGGGCGCTTGCTCGTCCAGTTTCAAGTTGAAGCTGTCCAGATCAGTCCCGAGAAGATCGGCGCATTGTTGATAGCTGATTGCGGAACGCTCTAACTCCGCTCGCATGTTTGGGAAAGCCATTAACCTCTGCCCCTTCCAAGTGCCATGGGCGTGCGCTCATCGGTCAAGCCAAGCAGGTAATCGGCTGAGCATCGAAACAGCTTTGTCAGATTTAGCAGCTGGGTTGCTGGGATAGGGGTAACGCCCTTTTCCCATTCACATACAGTGCGCTCGGGCACAGGTGGGTCAAGCACTGCCCCTAGCTCGGCTTGGCTTAGCCCTTTGCGCTCGCGTTCAGATTCTATAAGGGTTTCCATCTGTCTCCGTCCTTCCACGTTGCTCCAACTATGCCGCGATTTTCGGGTATGCCCTGTCCATCGCCTTTCGTGCGTTGGCTATCTCCCTGTCCAGCAATTCGGCTAGATCTCTTAGCTGCGCCCCTTCCAGCGATTCGTTGCTGTCGAACTTGCCCGTTAGCTCCGTCAGCGTTTCGAGCGTGCAGATAGAGCCGCGCAACTCGTTAATGTCTGCATCGCCCATGACCCATACGGTTTCGTTCGCCTTGTCGCTCATTTCTCTTACCTTCCTAGTCCTCGGTTCCCGTCCTGCTCAGCTCGATAACTGAACCGTCCTTGGCGTGCTGGGCAACGTCTGCCCTGTACGCCTGCTCAACAACAGCCGCGCCGCGCTTCTTGGCTTCTCTATCGGCGCTCGCATATATATTCAGCGTCATAGCTGCGTTGGCGTGTCCCATCATGCTCGCCACGGTCTTAATATCCGTGCCTGCCGTAACCGCCGCCGTTGCGAACGTGTGGCGCAAGTCATGGAACGTTGGGCGGTTGCCCTCCGTGCCGATAAGCTCCAGAGCGTCAGCCGCAATCCTCCACCTATGCGAAAGATAGTGGGGTTGCATAAACGAGCCGTCAGCGCCGCCCGTCACGTACATGTTTTCATCGAATGGAACGCCCAGCTCTAGGCACTCGGCTTTGGCGTTGGCTAGGCGTGCCGTGAGCATGTCGGCGATGATGGAGGGCGCGTACAGCTCGCGCCTGCTGCCGCCCGTCTTGGGTTCCTTTACGTACCATTTGGAGCCGTCCCGCCCTATGGTGCGCTCGATGCTGACGGTTCCCTCGTTCAAGTCCACGCACTTCCACGTCAGTCCGCATATCTCGCCCTCGCGCAAACCCATATACATTGCTAGGGCAAACCCAACGTTCAGCGGCTTGTCGGGGTCTAGGGCGATGAACTGCGCTACCTTGGCGCGCCCCTTTGCATCTAGGGCGTTGGGGTTCCTGTGCGCCTGCTTGGGGTTCTTAACGCCGCGCGTGGGGTCTTTAACGAGCCTGTCGCGGTCTACCGCCTGCCGCATGGCTGAGCGCAGGTTGGTTAGGCACTTCTTCACCGTGGCGGGCGAGTACTTCTTGCCCAGCTTCGTAACCCACGCCGCCACATCGTCTGGGGTCAGTTCGTCCAGCTCGATAGCCCCGATACTGGGCGCGATATAGCTTTTGAGTATGCGCCTTAGCTCGTTGGCTGATGAACGCTCAATGCTGTTCGCCCGTTCCTCCACGTACTTCCCGAAATACTCGGCTACCGTCTCGCCGCTGTGGGGGTCTTTGACAGCCTGTTCGTTGAGCTGTTGACGGATTGCTTCTGCTTCTTGGTTCGCCGCCTTTTCGACCTGCTTAGAGCGCCCGTTGTCGCGTCCCTCGGTTTTGAGCGTGACGGTCTTTTTCTTCCATTTGCCGTTTTCGTCCTTGTAAGGGTACTGGGCTTTCCATTTGTAGGCTGTCGTGCCGTCTTTGCGCAAATAGTCGTGTTTGATTAGCGAATAGGTGGCGAACGTTTCCGCAGGTAGCGTGGTGTCCATGTCTCTCCTTTTTGGTCGCAATCTTGGTCGCAAAATAGTCGCAAAATGGCGTTGACTGAACTATAAAACATAGACGGAATAGACGCAACAGACGGAAAAATACCTGCTAGAGCGTCCACGTTTGCGCAGGTAGACGGCTTAGTATAAAATGTCGCAACACTTCCAAGCTGATGACGCGGGTTCGATTCCCGTCGCCAGCTCCATAAGATAGTTTTAACGGCTTTGGCTCCATTTGGTGCCAGAGCTGTTTTCATAAGCGTGCCGGGCGACGGGAATCGAACCCGGCAGGGTGCGAAGCTGAGAAAATGCGTGAGTATTTTCCAGCGCAGCACGCAAGGGCCAATGGCCCGCAGCGAAACAAGGGTTTGCGAAGCAAACCCTTGGACTTCCCGTCGCCCGCTCCATAAGATAGATGAATGGCTATGGTTCCTTTTGGGAATCAGAGCCGTTTTCGTAAGTGTACGGGTGACGGGAATCGATGCCGCCCCACGCCCCACCTAAGTTGCGGTGAAATACGGACTGTTTTTCGGCTTTTATGGCCTATGTAGTCCGTATTTCACCGCAACTATTTGTAAGGTTGGATTTTGATGCCGTTGGGAGGGTCGTAGCGACCGTCTACCGAGAGTGGAAATATTTTTTGAAGCCTTGACCTGCGACGTCAAGCTTTTGGTCAGCTTTTGGCAAGGCCTGCGGACGGAAGCATGCGATAGCGTAATGGTATTCTCTCCGCCGTGATGGTTATGGGGTTGGCCATGCTCGATAAAGGCAAACATTTTCCGCAGTCATATGCAAGGATGCTATTCTCGGCCCTTGGAATTCATCAAGATGGACAGCTGCTTATAACAATTGATCCTTGGGAAGAACGCCGTGCGCGCGAGCTTATGCAGGAAGAGCTCATGCTTCGTCTTTACAACCACGTGTATGCGGATCCGGTCTATTGGAATAATCTTGGGATTGAAGATCGCATCTTTCAGCTGGCATCCGCTATTGCGGTCGTTGAACCGGATGCTGTGTTTTGCGGGTCGACGGCAGCGCTGCTCTATGGCATCGGCTCGGCTTATACGCTTCTGGATAAAGTGCAAGTGCTGCTGCCACGGTCTACAAGGCGCGATACGTATGAGTTCGTTGAATACAAGCGCTGGCGGGCGGGCGAAGTGTGGCGGCTCGGTCTGTTTGCGCTGACGGATCCGTATCGAACGGTTGTTGATATCGCCCGAACGAGCGCCTTTCGCTATGCGCTGGGCTATGTCGATGGCTTGGCCCGTGAGTACGATGTCGAACGTGAAGAGCTGCGAGCATATGCACAGACAAATTGCCGAGGGTTGCATGGCATCGCGCATGCCTTTGACGTTTTTGAGCATATGGACGGCAGGTCAGACAATGGCGGCGAGTCCGAGGCGAGAGCAGCGATGATTCTCGCTGGGGTTGCCGCGCCTGAGCTTCAAGTTGAGATAACGCGACCGGGAAACGCTGGTTATTATCTAGCAGATTATGGCTGGCAGATGTCAGACGGCTCATGGACGCTGGCAGAGCTGCATGGGCTGGGTAAGTTTGAAGACGAAGCTCAAAATGATCCAGAGCAACCGGCGGCAAAAACCTATCGAGCGGCCCTCATGCGCGACGCGAACCTTCGCGCCATGGGCCACAACGTCATTCATTTCAAACTTTCGGACACCTACGACGTAGAATCGTTCGGTGCCATGATGCGCGGTTACGGCATTCCGACAACAAAACCCTACGCCGACTCCCGATAGCGAAATCGTTCGCAGCCAACCTTCAATGAGTTGCGGTGAAATACGGACTGTTGAGGCCTTTAACGGGTGAAACAGTCCGTATTTCACCGCAACTTAGGAGGGGATGGGGCTGAGGGGCGGGCGATGCCGTTGCCTGTCGGTTAGTGGCGACCGTGGTGGCGGAGTTTGTCGATGGTGGAGTCGGTGCTGCGGTTGCGGGCTTCGGCTGCGGTTTGGCGCTTGTGGCGGTAATCGATCATGCCTTGGATGATGGGCTTGCCAAAGCTCACGACATCATCGTTGTAGATGGCGGTTCGGGCTGCGAGGAGGCAGTCGGTAAAGTCCATATGGGTCTTGCCAAAGAGTTTGACGGCAAGGGCGACAACGGTGGGCTCGTCGACCATGACGTCATCGAGCAGCCTTTTCATGGCCGCGGCAATCTCAACGCGGGGAACCTTATAGACGTCGCGCAGCGTGACTACGACGCGCGTGATGATTTCGGGGTAGACACGAGCGGTGCGCGTGGCGATGACCTTGGCGGCGCGCGGTGACAGAACTTCGTCGTCGTCCAGCAGGTAGCGTAGGATGACGGTCTCGTCGATAATGGTGCTACTCATGGATATCTACTTCCTCGGGACCCAAAATCGAATCGTCGCTTTCTGTGGCAAGATACTCAATCCAGGCATTGCGCTCCTCGGAGCGGCGATTGGGGTCCCCATATGCTTTGAGCGATCCATAGGCGGCGGTGCCGTCCTTTGAGCGCACGGCGACCGGCTGAAAGGGAAGCTTGCGCATCAAAATGCTCTGCGCAACAAAAAGACGGACGGCCTCGGCGAGCGATGTGCCCATGGCGTCGTAGAGACGCTCGGCATGCTGCTTGTCTTCCTCGCGAATGCGCACCTGCAGGATGGCTCGTTTCTGAGTCGATGACATCACTGGCCTCCCTTAATGAGCGTGCAATTTGAATAGTCAAATACAACATCGGCTAATAATAGCCAATCTTACAACCACTACTTTATTGCACTAGAGTAATTGAGTGTAAACGATATTACAAACGTACTACATCCTTCAGAAATGAGCGTGAAATCTTTCTTGGGCGTACGCATGTAATACACTCACCTTTATAGCTTCTAGAGAATAATTCCAACCTGCCAAAACCCCTGCAATACACCCGTATTGCAGGGCCTATGCTCAAGTTTGACCCCTGCAACTGCGTATATTTAACCTGTATATCGTTGGAGGAATTCTATCGAAGTGCCTGTTTCGCCGCATGCACTCGATACGCCGATGCCGGACCACGGGCGGTTCGGGGCTACGTCGACAGGATCTCTCTGGCATGGGATTCAGGAGGGAGTGAACAACATGGGCAATAAACGAGTCGTAGCCGATTCCTCGCGCTGCATTGGGTGTCAAACCTGCATGGCGGCGTGTATCGAGGCACACGACATCCCCGGCAACATCGCCGCGCCGCGCCTGCGCGTGACGCGTACGTACGAGATCTCCGCACCGGTGGCGTGCCATCACTGTGAGGATGCTCCGTGCGCCAAGGCCTGCCCCACGGGCGCCTTGTTCTTTGATCCAAAGAACCATCGCATCGGCGTCAACGAGGACAACTGCATCGGCTGCAAGAGCTGCGTCATGGCCTGCCCCTTTGGCGCCGTGAGCGTGGCGACCACGCAGGTCCCCGTCTTGATGGGCGACGTGCGCGTGGGTTCGCAGACCAAGAGCTTCGTGCTCAAGTGCGACCTGTGCGTGGACCGTCCCGGCGGTCCGGCGTGTGCCGAGGCGTGCCCGACCAAGGGCCTCACCCTGGTTGACGAGGAGCGCCTGGCAGAACTGACTGCCGAGCGTGCCCGCGCCACCATCGAAAACGAGGCGTAAGCGTTGGGGCGACAGGCCCAATGATTGTCAAATTAGTACCGAGTAATCGGTAGCAGAAAAAGGAAGGAGGGTGTCATGGAGAAGCATAAAGTGATCTGCCCGTATTGCGGCGCCGGTTGCCAGTTTAACCTCCTGGTCCAAAACGGCCAGGTCGTGGGCACCGAACCGCTCAACGGCATCACCAACCAGAGCGAGCTGTGCCTTAAGGGCATGAGCGGCTACGACTTCATCAACGACACCAAGATCTTGACTCCTCGCGTACTGCACCCGATGATCCGCCGCACTAAGGGCGCGGATCTTGAGCGCGTAAGCTGGGACGAGGCACTGGATTTCACCGCATCTAAGATGCAGGCCATAATTGACGAATATGGTCCTAACGCTGTCATGACCACCGGCTCTTCGCGAGGCGGCGGCAATGAGGCGAACTACGTCATGCAGAAGTTTACGCGTGCGTGCATCGGCACCCACAGCGTAGACAACTGCGCCCGTACTTGACACGGCCCTACTGTCCTCGGTCTGATGGACACGGTTGGTTCAGGTTGCATGTCATGCTCCATCCCCGGTATGGAGGATGCGGGCTGCATTTTCCTCTTCGGCTATAACCCTGCCGATTCGCACCCCATCGTCGCAAGGCGTATCGTGCGAGCCAAAGAAAAGGGTTGCAAGATCATCGTCGCCGACCCGCGCCATATCGAAACCGCGCGTATCGCCGATCTCTACCTTCCGATCAAGAACGGTTGCAACGTTGCGTTCCTCAACGCCTTTGCCAACTGTCTGGTCAACGATGGCCTCTACGACAAGGAATTCGTCGCCGAGCACACGAACGGCTTTGACGAGTGGTGGGAGACCATCAAGAACTACACTCCCGAATCCGTACAGGACATCACGGGTGTCGAGCCCGCGCTGATCCACCAAGCTGCCGAGATGTACGCCACGGCGAAGCCTTCTGCCATCATTGGCTGGGGCATGGGCGTATGCCAGCAGAAGCAGAACCTGAAGACGGTGCACACCATCGCCTCCATCGCCTGCGTTGCCGGCCAGATCGGCAAACCCAACTCCGGCCTCGCGCCCGTGCGCGGTCAGAATAACGTCCAGGGCTCCTGCGATATGGGCATGCTGCCCAACCTGTACCCTGGCTACCAGAAAGTCACCGACCCCGCCGCTCGCGCCAAGTTTGCCAAGGCTTGGGGCGTGCCCGAGGAAAAGCTCCCGCTCGAGGAGGGCTACAAGCTCACCGACCTGGGCCACCTGGTCGACGAGGGCAAGGTGCACTGCTTCTACAACTACGGCGAGGACCCGGTGCAGACCGAGCCCGATTCGGCCGGTATGCGCAAGACGCTCTCCGAGCTGGATCTGTTCATTTGCCAGGACATCTTTATGACGCAGACGACCATGCTCGCCGACGTCATCCTGCCTGCCACCTCTTGGGGCGAGCACGAGGGTGTCTTTACCGCATCCGACCGTAGCTTCCAGCACTTTGACGCGGCCGTTCCGCCCAAGGGCGAGTGCCGCCACGACTGGGAGATCTTCGCGGACCTGTCTACGCGCATGGGCTATCCCATGCACTACGACAACACCGAGCAGATCTGGAACGAGTGCATTAGCCTGTGCCCCAACTTTGTGGGCGCAACCTACGAGAAGATGGCTCCCGAGGGCGGTTACGCCCAGTGGCCGGTCAAGAGCACCGATGTGAACGACCACGGTACGCCCGACATGTTCGCTGGTGGCAAGTTCACCACCAAGGACGGCCGCGCCAACCTGATGGCGCACGACTGGGAGGCGCCCTCCGAGCTTCCCGACGATGAGTACCCGCTCATCCTGTGCACCGTCCGCGAGGTCGGCCACTACAGCTGCCGCTCGATGACCGGCAACTGCAAGACGCTGGCGCTGCTCGCCGACGAGCCCGGCTTTGTCCGCATGAATCCCGCGGACGCCCAGGCGCGCGGCATCAAGAACGGCGACATCGTCTCGATTCACAGCCGCCGCGGCCAGGTATACAGCCGCGCCGACGTGAGCGACCGTATCAACAAGGGCACGGTCTATATGACCTACCAGTGGTGGATCGGCAAGTGCAACGAGCTGACCATTCACAAGGTCGACCCGGTCTCGCATACGCCCGAGGACAAGTTCTCCGCCTGCCAGGTCGATGCCATTGCCGACCAGGTCTGGGCAGAGGGCGAGGTCGAGCGTCAGTACACCGAGCTCAAGCAGGCTCTGGTGGACGCCGCCGCTCCCCAGGATGTTGAGCCCGGCGCCGCCAAGTTCGACGACGAGACGCACGTGAATCAAATCGTGTAGTCCCGTTCTCGTTGGCTTTTTGGGCCGGGCGTCCCGTACGTTCGGGAGCCCGGCCCGTTATTTTGAAAGGAAGTGGGGATGAACCGCTTCATCGACATCAACCCGGAGAGGTGCATCGGCTGCGGAACATGCCAGTCCGCCTGTGCCGACGCCCACCGGATGCAGGGTCTTCAGGATACGCCGCGTCTGGCGCTCGTGAAGACCGGCGGTATTTCGGCCGCCCTTGCCTGCCACCATTGCGAGGGTGCCCCCTGCGCCGAGGTTTGCCCGGTGAATGCCATCGAGCACGATGGCGATCGCATCCACGTCAAGGAGCAGGAGTGCATCGGGTGCAGGCTGTGCGCCATCGCGTGCCCCTTCGGAGCCATCCATCCCGATGGCACGTCTATCGCCGGTGTCGCAGGCATGTGCGACCCGACGCCTTCGTATCCTAAGTCCCTGAGCAGCCTGCTTACGTGGGCTCCCGGCCAGTACACCTGTGCTGTCAAGTGCGACCTGTGCGCCTTCGATCCGGACGGCCCGCATTGTGTAGCGGCGTGCCCCACCAAGGCGCTGACCGTCATGGGCGGCGCGGCCGATCGCGAACTCGACGAGGCCAAGCGCCTGCGCTCGATCGAAAACGGTCCGTCCGTCGACGTTACCGCTGTGGCCCAGGGTCTGTCCGAGAAAGCAGAAGGGAGCGTAAACAATGGATAGCATGACGCTGTTTATCGCATCGCTTGCCGTCTCGTGCATCGGTGCGCTCGCCTCGGTTCTGCTGATTAAGGCCGATAACGCCGCCAAGACCGCCGGCTGTCTTATCGGCGCCGCCGCCGCGGTGCTTTCGTTTGTGGCCGGTATCCAGGCCGTGCTGGGCGATGTCACGTCGGTCGACACCATCGTGTTCTTCCCGTTTGCCCATTTCCAGCTGCTGCTCAATCAGCTGTCCGGCCTGTTCGTGGCGCTCATCTCGGTGCTCGCGTTTGCCGGTTCGATCTACGGTCTCAACTACTTTGATGAGTACCCGGGCAAAAAGGGCCGCGCCGGCTTCTTCTTTAACACCTTCGTGGCGTCCATGATGCTCGTCATCACCGCCGACAACGTGTTTTGGTTCCTGGTCGCCTTTGAGCTCATGTCGCTGACCTCGTACTTCCTGGTCGTGATCGAGGAGAACGAGAACTCCATCCATGGCGGTTGGCTCTACTTTGTGATCGCGCACGTGGGCTTTGTGCTCATCATGGCGAGCTTCCTCACCATGACCAACTTCGCCGGCGGCTCGTTTGCCTTTGCGGATTTCCGCGCCACGCAGTTTAGCCCCGCGGTCGCATCCGTGTGCTTCGTGCTCGCCTTCTTTGGCTTTGGCGCCAAGGCCGGTATCATCCCGCTGCACGGTTGGCTGCCCAAGGCACATCCCGAGGCGCCGTCCAACGTGTCCGCCCTCATGTCCGGCGGCATGATCAAGATCGGTATCTTCGGCATCCTCAAGGTTGGTCTCGACCTGCTCTCCGCCTCGGGCGTTCAGGTCTGGTGGGGCCTTATGGTCATGGTCTTCGGTGCGATCTCGTCGGTTCTCGGCGTGGCCTTCGCCCTGCAGGAGCATGACATCAAGCGCCTGCTGGCCTATCACTCCGTCGAGAACATCGGCATCATTCTGCTCGGCGTCGGCGCCTCCATGGCCGCCATGGCGCTCAACTCTGTCGGCATCGCCGTCCTGGCCCTGATGGCCGCCCTCTACCACACGTTTAACCACGCGATGTTTAAGGGCGAGCTGTTCTTGGGCGCCGGTGCGCTGCTGTACTCCACGGGTACCCGCAATATGGAGAAGATGGGCGGCCTGTTCCGTCGTATGCCGGCGACGGCCATCTGCTTCCTCATTGGCGCGCTTGCCATCTCGGCCATCCCGCCCTTCAACGGCTTTGTGTCCGAGTGGTTTACCTATCAGTCGCTGTTTAACGCCGCCATGCAGGGTGACAAGGCCGTCATGATCGTGGCCGTGTTCGCTGCCGTCGCGCTCGCCATTACCGGCGCGCTGGCCGTCACGTGCTTCGTCAAGGCCTATGGCGTCTCCTTTGCCTCCGCGCCCCGCTCCGAGGCCGCGGCCAATGCCAAGGAGGTTCCCGCCCCCATGGTGTTTGCGCAGGGCCTGCTCGCGGCCATCTGCGTCGTGCTGGGCATTGGCGCTCCCGTGATCGCGCCCGTGCTGGTCGATGTCGCCGCATCCGTGCTGCATCCGTACGGTGGCGTGTTTGCCGCCGAGGGCATGGAGCTCATGAACCAGTACTCCGGCGCTGCCACCTCCACGCCCGCGATCGCCATTGCGCTCGTGGTGCTCGTCGGCCTTGCCTGCGGTTATCGCAAACTCAAGACCGTCGGTAAGGTGCAGAAGTCCCAGCCGTGGGCATGCGGCTATGCTCCCAACGAGCATATGCCCGTCGTGGCCACGACCTTTGCCTCCGAGGTGTCCTGGTTTATGCAGCCGCTCTACACGCTGCGCGACCGCTGCACGGCCGTCTGCTGGTCCATCGCGCACTTCTTCCAGAAGCTCACCGGTGTGGCCGAGGCTGTGGAGCCCGTACCCGACAAGGTTCTCGTCGATGCCCCGCATAAGGGTGTCGAGAAGCTCGCCGACCTCGCGACTAAGCTCGAGGGCGGCAACTACAGCATCTATATCTGCTACATCGTCGCGGCACTCGTGGTGTTCCTCGTGCTCGCCGTGCAAATGGGTTAAGGAGGGGAGAGCATGAACAACATCGTACTTGCCGTTCTGCAGGGCGTGGTCGTTATGGCCGTCGCGCCGTTCTTCTCCGGTCTCGGTCGCGTGATCCGCGCCAAGATGCACAACCGTCGCGGCCCCAGCATCATGCAGGACTACCGCGACCTGGCCAAGCTCTTTGCGCGCCCCGAGTCCCAGTGCGAGGACGCGAGCTTTGCGCTGCGCATTATGCCGCCGCTGTTCTTCGCCGTCGCCTTTATGCTCGCGATGGGCTTGCCGCTCTTTACGGCACAAAGCCCCATCCCGGTCTTTGGTGACGCCATCACCATCATGTACAGCCTGGCGCTCGCCCGCTTCTTCTTCGCCCTCTGCGGTGTGGATTCGTCCAACGCCTACGCCGGTATCGGCGGCGTTCGCGAGCTGCTCATGAGCGTGCTCATCGAGCCGTCCATGCTGCTGGCGCTGTTTGCCGCCGCCCTGGTGTGCGGCTCCACCGACATCGCCACCATGGGTCAGCACATCATGACGGGCGCCATCGACGCGCCGGTCGCCGTGATCCTCGCCGGCATCGCCTTTGCGATTGCCTGCTACATGGAGCTCGGCAAGCTGCCGTTTGATCAGGCCGAGGCCGAGCAGGAGCTTCAGGAAGGTCCGCTCGCCGAGCTTTCCGGCCCGTCGCTTGCGATGGCCAAGCTCGCCATGTCCATGAAGCAGGTCCTGGTCGTCGCCTGGTTCTGCGCGATCTTCGTCCCCTGGGGCGAGCCCGCGACCGTGGGCGTCGCCGCCGTTCTGGGCGCGGTCATCTTCCTGGTGAAGTGCCTGATCGACTTTGTCGTATGCGGCGTGATCGAGAACTCTTGCTCGCGTTCGCGCTTTAAGGTGCTTGGCAATCAGACCTGGGCTGTCGTGGGCATCGCCGTTCTGGCGTTTGTCTTCGTGGTCGTCGGCGTGTAGGAGAAGGGAGAAACAATGTCATTTGCAGTCAGTCTGTCCCTTCTCGGCTTGGTCGCTATCGCGGCCCCGATGGTGGCCTCGGTGCTCGTCGCCCTGTTCCCCCGTCCGTACGCCAAGTGGTTCAGCGTTTTGGGTGCCGCCGTCTCGACGGCCTGCACCATCGCCCTCGCCGCGAATTTCGCTGGCGCCGGCATGCCCGACACGCAGGTCCCCCTGATCTCGTTTGGGCAGACCCTCGTCATGGGATTCACCTTCGATCGCATGAGCACGCTGCTCGCGCCCGCCTTTGTGGGTATCGGCCTGCTTGTCGTGATCTATTCGATTCCCTATATGAGCGAGAATAACCGTGAGCATCCCGACGCGCCGCGTCGTCGCTTCTACGCGTACCTCGCGACCTTCATCGGCGCCATGGCCGGCCTCGTGTACAGTTCGACCCTTTTGGGTCAGCTCGTGTTCTTTGAGATCACGGGTGCGTGCTCTTGGGGTCTCATTAGCTACTACATGACGCCTACGGCCAAGAAGGCCGGCATGAAGGCCCTGATCATCACACATATCGGTGCGCTCGGCCTGTATCTGGGCGCCGCCATCGTGTTTGCCCACACCGGCACCTTCGCCATTACCGCGATTGCAGGCCTCGACGCCAAGCTTAAGGCCATCGTCCTTTTGCTCGTGCTGTTTGCGGCCTGGGCCAAGTCCGCACAGGTCCCCATGTACATGTGGCTGCCTTCGGCCATGGAGGCGCCGACGCCTGTTTCGGCCTACCTGCATGGTGCCTCGATGGTCAAGGTCGGCGTGTGCGTGTTCGCGCGTGCACTCGTCTCTGCAGGCGAGATTCCCGAGATCGTGGGCTGGGTCGCCATTATCGACGCCATGGTCACCATGCTCTTTGGTTTCCTTATGTACCTGCCGCAAAAGGACATGAAGCGTCTGCTGGCCTTCTCCACGATCGCCCAGCTCTCCTATGTGTTCTTTGGTCTGGGCCTTTCGGTCTTTGGCAGCCAGCTGGCCTTTGATGGCGCCGTGTGCCACATCTTTAACCACGCTTTCGCCAAGACGCTGTTCTTCCTGATCGCCGGTTCGTTCTCCTTTACGCTCGGCACGCGTATGCTGCCCAAGCTTCGCGGCATCGTAAAGAAGTACCCGATCTCGGGCGTGGGCTTTGGTGTCGCGGCACTCGCCATTGCCGGCGTGCCGCCCATGAACACGTTCTTCTCGAAGTTCCAGATCATCGCCGGCGGCTTCTCTGTGGGTGCCGGTAACGTCGCGATCCTGGTGCTCGTGTGCATTATGGTCGCCGAGACCGTCGCCACCTTTGCCTGGTTCCTCAAGTGGATGGGCTATTGCCTGCCCGGCGAGCCGAGCGACGAGGTCGCCGCGGGAGCTCCGCTTCCCCGTGCGATGGCGTTCGTGTTCATCGTGCTCATCATCATGGTTATCGTCAGCGGCCCGCTTTCGGCCAGCTGGATCGGTTAGGAGGTAGAACGACATGGGTTATTCGATCGTCAACATCCTTGGCGGCCTTCTGATCGTCACGTCCACCATGGTGGTTGTCTCCAAGAACATCAAGCATGCCATCAGCTGGTATGCGGTGCAGTCGCTGGTGCTCGTGGGGCTTCTCGCCACGCTCGGTGTCACCACCGGTGCGCAGGAGCTGCTTATGTGGGCTGGATCTGCCTTTATCACCAAGGTCGTCCTGGTCCCTTATATCCTCAACCGCGCATACAAGAAGATGGGCGAGCCGAGCGACGCATCACTCAAGGCCGGCCTTAAGCCCGCGTGGGCCATTTGCATCATCGCCGTGGAGGTCGCGATTTGCTTTGCCGTCGTGACGCAGATCAGCCTGCCCACGGCCGAGGTCGCAACGCCTGCGCTCGCCATTAGCTTCGCTCACTTCTTTGTGGGCCTCACCTGCATCATCTCGCAGCGCAACATCATGAAGCAGATCTTTGGATACTGCCTTATGGAAAACGGCAGCCATGTGACGCTCGCGCTTTTGGCCCCCACCGCTCCCGAGATCATCGAGATCGGTATCGCCACCGACGCCATCTTTGCCGTCATCATCATGTCCATCGTCGTGCGTCGCATTTGGGACGACTCCCACTCGCTCGATTCGCGCGACCTGTCCGAGCTGAGGGGGTAGTCCATGGAAACGTTGATTCTCGCCCTGCTCGCGACTCCTTTGGTGTTCTCGCTGGTCATGGCGTTTTTGCCCAAGAACACGTCCTATAACGTGTTTGCCGGTCTCAACCTGGTCTCCGTCGCAGCCGTCCTGATGCTGTCGATTATGACGGCCGGTGACGTCCTTATGAGCGGCGACACCGCGAGCGCTCTTGGCCTGTGGTTCCACCTCGATTCGCTGGGCTCCATCTTTGTGCTGCTCATCGGCTTTATCGGTTTTCTTACGGGGCTGTTCTCGCTGCCCTATGTAAAGGCCGATATCGAGGAGGGCTCCATGCCCGCCGAGCGCGCCAAGCAGTATTTTGCGCTGTTTAGCCTGTTTGTGTTCACCATGCTGCTCGCGTGCCTGTCCAACAACATGATCCTCACGTGGGCCGCCGTGGAGGCAACCACGCTTTCCACCGTGTTCCTCGTGGGTATCTACAAGAACAAGACGGCCCTCGAGGCTTCTTGGAAGTATGCGATGGTCTGCACCGCCGGCGTGGCCTTTGGCCTGTTCGGTACGCTGCTGATCTACGCCAACGCCGCCGACGTGATTCCCAACGCCCACGAGGCCGCATTCCTGTCGTGCGTGCTGCCGTATGCCGACCAGTTCGACCCGACGCTCATGCGCCTCGCCTTTGCGTTTATCGTGATCGGCTTTGGCACCAAGGCCGGCCTGTTCCCCATGCACACTTGGCTGCCCGATGCCCACTCCCAGGCCCCGAGCCCTGTCTCGGCCCTGCTCTCGGGCGTGCTGCTTAAGTGCGCCATGCTTGTGATCATGCGCTTCTACGGCTTTACTATCCAGGCCGTGGGCGCCGAGTATCCGCAACTTTTGCTGCTGATCGTCGGCACGCTGTCCATTTTGGTGGCGGCACTTTCGATGTTTCGCCAGGACGACCTCAAGCGCCGCTTTGCGTACTCGTCTGTGGAGAACGTGGGCGTTATCGCCCTGTGCCTGGGTATCGGTGGCCCGCTGGGTATCGCCGCGGCCCTGCTGCACTGCGTGTTCCACGGCTTTACCAAGACGCTTGCCTTCTGCGTGTCCGGCAACATCCAGCACGCCTTTGGCACGCGTAGCCTGGCCAAGATCCAGGGCGTCGTCGAGGTTGCTCCCGCAACCGCCGCGCTCGCCGTCCTGGCGCTGCTCGGTCTTGGTGCCTTCCCGCCCTTTGGCATGTTTATCTCCGAGTTCCTGACTTTTGTCGCCGGTGTTACCGCCGGTCCCATGTGGCTGGTCGTCGTGGTCGCCCTCGGTCTTACCGTGGCCATCTCCGCGCTCACCCGCATCGCACTCAAGTCGGTATTCGGCCATGCGCCCCAGGGCATGGGCAAGCATGAGGCCCCGGCGCTCATGCTTATCCCCGAAATCATCCTGGCCGTCATGATCTTGTGGTTTGGCATCGCCACCCCGCTGCCTCTCGTGCACGGTGTGGAGACCGCGACCGGCATTGTGCTCGAGCAGAGCACCGAGGAACTTCACGCGACGCCGATGTACCGCGCTGTGTTCGGTACCGAGACCGCTCAGAGCGAGGTGGAGTAACGAATGATTGAAACTGAGAACAAGGTGTATGCCCGTCGCTGCGAGAGCCATGTCGAGGCCCTGCGCCACGCCGTTCCGGGCTGCATCGAGAAGGTCGAGTGGCAGTGCGAGGACCAGCTGACGATTACCGTTAAGCAGGACAAGCTGCCCGAGGCCGTCCACTACCTGTATTACGAGCGCTACGGCTGGATTCCCGTGATCATCGGCAACGACGAGCGCAGTCTGTGCGGTCGCTACGCCGTGTATTACGTCATCTCCATGGAGGGGGAGGACCCCGGCTGGGTGACTGTGCGCACCGAGGTCGATCCCGCCAAGATGACGTTCCCGTCCGTGACGCCGTTCGTCCCCGCCTGCGTGTGGGGCGAGCGCGAGCTGCGCGATATGTTTGGCCTGATTCCCGAGGGTCTGCCCGACCGCCGTCGCCTGGTGCTTCCCGACGATTGGCCCAGTGGCCTGTACCCGCTGCGCAAGGACTCCATGGACTACCGCTTCCGTCCCGCTCCTGCGAGCGACATGGAAAACTACGAGTTCTTGGCCGATACCAAGGGCAAGGAGACCACACTCGTCCCCATGGGCCCGCTGCACATTACCTCCGACGAGCCCGGCCACTTCCGCCTGTTCGTTGAGGGCGAGACGATCGTCGACGCCGACTACCGTCTGTTCTACGTGCACCGCGGCATGGAGAAGGTCGCCGAGACGCGCCTGAACTATGACGCCGTGACGTTCCTCGCCGACCGCATCTGCGGCATCTGCGGCTGCGCCCACTCGGTGGCCTATGCCGAGGCCGTCGAGCGTGCCCAGGGCATCCATGTCCCGCCGCGCGCCCAGTACATCCGCGCCATCATGCTCGAGGTCGAGCGCCTGCACTCGCACCTGCTCAACATCGGCCTGGCGTCGCACTACACGGGCTTCGACTCCGGCTTCCAGCAGTTCTTCCGCGTCCGCGAGAAGTCCATGGATCTGGCCGAGAAGCTCTCCGGTCACCGCAAGACCTACGGCCTCAACGTGATCGGCGGCGTGCGTCGCGACATTTTGGCCGAGCAGAAGCTCTCCACGCTCACGACCATTCACCAGCTGCGCTCCGAGGTTCAGGAACTCGTCGACGTCTTGCTCTCCACGCCCAACTTTATTGAGCGTACGAGTGGCATCGGCATCTTGGACCGCAAGATCGCACGCGACTTCTCGCCGGTCGGCCCGCTCATGCGTGGCTCGGGCTATGCCCGCGACGTGCGCTTTGACCATCCCTTCGACGGCTACGCCGATCCGGACGTCCAAAAGATGCACGCCGCCACGGCCGACACCTGCGATGCCTTCGGCCGTACCGCCGTTCGCATCCAGGAGGTCTACGATTCGATCGACATGATCGAGACCATGCTCGAGAACTGCCCGTCGGGCCCCATCCTCACCACGGATTGGGAGTACACCCCGCACAAGTACGCCATCGGCGCCACCGAGGCGCCGCGCGGCGAGGACGTGCACTGGGCCATGCTCGGCAACAACCAGAAGTGCTACCGCTGGCGCGCCAAGGCCGCCACGTACAGCAACTGGCCGGTCCTGCGCTACATGTTCCGCGGCAACACCGTGGGCGATGCGGCGCTGATCGTCGGCTCGCTCGACCCGTGCTACTCCTGCACCGACCGCGTGACGGTGACCGATGTCGCCGCCAAGCGCGATCACGTGCTCGACAAGGAGCAGTTCGAGAACGTCTGGCGCGACAAGTCGCCGCTTGCGGGCGAGGGCACCATGGCCGCTCCGCTCGATGAGGAGGCGCTCTAATATGCTGAAGCTTTGGAAGGTTAACGCCAAGGCCGGCGACGCGACGGTCAAGTACCCGTTTGCGCCGTTCCACACCAATAAGGACATGCGCGGCAAGCCCGAGCACAACGCGGAGCTCTGCATCGCCTGCGGTGCCTGCGGCGTGGCGTGCCCGGCCGATGCCATTCGCATGGACACCGACCTTGCGGCCGACACCATCACCTGGTCGATCGACTACGGCCGCTGCATCTTTTGCGGCCGCTGCGAGGAAGCCTGCCCCATGGAGGCCATCAAGCTCACCGAGGAGTTTGAGCTGGCCGTCATGAGCAAGGATGACCTCACCAGCAAGAGCGTCTACACGCTCGAGCACTGCTCGCGTTGCGGCAAGCCGTTCGCCCCGCACAAGGAGATCGACTACGCCAAGCGCCTGCTGCAAAAGGCCGGCGGCATGGAGGCCGAGCAGGCCGCCCGTACCGTCGGTATGTGCCAGGAGTGCAAGCGTGAGCTCGACGCCCTGCGCGCCGCTTCGGCCGTAAAGACCGGCAACGCGCACGGTATGGCTGCCAACGAGACGCTTGCGTCCGGCGAGCCCCAGGGCCCCGGCATGGAGTATCTGGGCGGCCATGGCGTGAACCCGGAGTATATCGACCGCGAGCTCAACCCCGATGCGCCCGAGATTCCCGCCGGCCCGGCGCCGGTCGAGGGCATCATCATGGATTTTGAAACGAAGGAGGAGTAACCATGGCCGAACCCACGCTTTTGCCCGAGCGGCTCCAGTACCGCCCGACCAAGATCGAGCTCGACGAGAGCATCGAGAAGGCCAAGGCGACCCTTCTTAAGAAGATCAAGCGCTCGGTGTACGTCTACCGTGTTGACTGCGGCGGCTGCAATGGCTGCGAGATCGAGATCTTTGGTTCCATCACGCCCGTCTTCGACGTTGAGCGTTTTGGCATCAAGGTCGTGCCTTCGCCCCGTCACGCCGATGTGCTGCTGTACACCGGTGCCGTGACGCGTGCCATGCGCATGCCGGCCCTGCGCGCCTTTGAGGCCGCACCCGATCCCAAGATCGTGGTGTCCTATGGCGCGTGCGGCTGCACCGGTGGCATCTTCTACGACAACTACTGCGTCTGGGGCGGCACGGACAAGATTCTGCCGGTCGATGTCTACATCCCCGGCTGCCCGCCCAGCCCCGCGCAGACCATCTACGGCTTTGCCATGGCGCTCGGTCTGCTGGACCAAAAGCTCCATGCCGAGACCACGGTGGAGGTCGCCGGCGAGCAGGCCGATATCCTGCACCCCGGCGTGCCGTACAAGCTGCGCGTTGCCATCGAGCGCGAGGCTCGCGCCATGAGCGGCTACCGTTACGGCCGCGACCTGGCCAATGAGTTTATGGATACGCTCGAGGGCGCGCCCAAGGGCGATATCCGCGGTGCCATGGCGCTGCTCATCGACAAGCAGGACGATCCTCGCCGCGTTGAGGTCTACTCGGCGCTGCAGGATCTGGTGCTGGCCGGAGGTCGCTAGATGGAGCTCACGGACCGCTCTGGTTACTTTGCGGGCCCCGGCATGCTCGGCGGCTCTTTCGGCGATGCCTCGCGCGCAAGCAACGAGGCTGCCGAGGGCGTCGCCGACCCCTGCCTGGGCCATGCGCCCGACCAGGTGGTCTTCTATGAGCTCACGCGTAAGTTTGTGGAGACCGAGGAAGACGTTCCCCAGGAGGCCTGCGACGTGCTGTACTACACGCTCGCCGTGGGCCACCACACCGGCGTGCTCGACTGCTTTGAGCCGCGCCTGTCGGTGCCGGTGGATGTGTTCTATACGCTTATCGACGCGCTGCCGGAGGGGGAGGCCCGGACTAAGTTTGAGGCCATCCGCTCTTTTGGCGAGTGCCAGCTCGACAAGGCGGCGGTGCCGTCGCTGCTCGAGGCCTGCGATGCGCTGCTCGACGAGCGCGGTTTTCGCGGGTCGGCCAAGGCCGGCATCTCGGTGTTCGATGACGACTTTGGCCTGCATGCCCAGCAGGTCGCGTTTCTGATGAAGTTCCGCGATCTGGTTGAGCGCGTGCGCGATGTGTCGGGCGTGTATCTGACGGGAAGGTTGCAGTAATGGGTCGCGTTGTGGATGGACGTGTGAACGGCGCCCCGTTTGCGGGCATCGTGCTCACGGCGGGAAGCGTGCTGCGTGCCGACGATGCTGCCGGCCCCGTGCTCTCCAAAAAGATGGAGGACGCGCCCATTGCCGGTTGGTACACCATCGACGGAGGCCAAACGCCCGAGGACGACATCATCGAGGTCAAGCGCGAGCGTCCGCCGCGTCTGGTCTTGGTCGATGCTGCCGACATGGCGCTGCCCGTCGGCACCATCCGCTTGCTCGACAAACGCGATGTGGCCCGTAAGTCGATGTTCACCACGCATTCGCTCCCTTTGTCGATTCTGATCGAAGAGATTGAGCAATCGTGCGAAGATATCGTCTTCATAGGGATTCAGCCGGGCGATACGGAGTTCTACAACCCCATGTCCCCGGAGGTCTTTGAGGCCGTCGACGCCGTGTACGACGCCGTGGCCGCCAACGACTTTTCCCACTTTGTCCGTTTGGGACAAGAGCAATAGGAGCGCTTGTCCCTGCTGATTAGGAAAGAAGTGATTGACATGGCAGATTCCAAGGTGGAGTACCCCGCTCCCGATTGCCTGGCGCCCGCCGCGATCGAGGCCAAGACCGAGGCCGCCGGCGTGACCAAGGCCAACCTGCCGGTCGCAAAGGCCTTTCTGTTGGCAATGTTCGCCGGTGCGTTTATTGCCTTCGGTGGCCTGTTCTTTACCGTGTTCTTGAGCGACAGCACGCTGGGCTGGGGCGCCCAGCGCGTCGTGGGCGGCCTGTGCTTTTGCCTGGGCCTGGTGCTGGTGCTGGTGTGTGGCGCCGAGCTGTTTACCGGTAACTCGCTTATGGTCTGCGCGCTCAAGAGCAAAAAGATCACCCTGGTCCAGATGCTCAAGGCTTGGGTCGTCGTATGGGTCGGTAACTTTGTCGGTGCCCTGTTCATCGTCTTTTTGGTGTACATGGCCGGCATTTACAAGCTCAACGGCGAGGCGGTCGCCAATTCCATGGTGAGCGTCGCCGCCGGCAAGGTGACGATCGACTGGGTGACGATCTTCTTCCGCGGCATCCTGTGCAACATCTTTGTGTGCCTGGCCGTGTGGATCGGTACCGCTGGCAAGACCGTGGTCGATAAGGTTGTGGGCATTTTGCTGCCGATCGCTGCCTTTGTGGCCTGCGGTTTTGAGCACTGCGTCGCCAACATGTACTTTTTGCCCATGGGTGCCGTAATGCACGCGTGCGGCTATGGCGCCGACGTCGCCGGCGCCGATGCGCTCAACGCTGCGGGCATTGCGTTTAACCTGTCCGCCGCCACGCTGGGCAACATCGTGGGCGGCGCGGTTCTGGTCGCGCTCGGCTACTGGTTTATCTATGCCAAGAAGTCCGAGGCGTAAGGTACCGTCTGTTAGACGTTGGGCCTCCCGCGGGGCGTTGCCGTGCGGGAGGCTTTTTGGACTTTGGGCTCGTTTCCGGGCTGTTGGCCTGTAGTGTTTGACTTGTGAAAGGGGTATTCGAGATGGCATCTGCTGTGGAGCGTGACGGTCGCACCGTGGTGACCACATGCGGGGGATGCTATGCCGATTGCGCCTTTGCAGCCCATGTTGAGGATGGGCGTGTGGTGGCTGAGTTGCCGGTGCTGGGACATCCGTGCGCGGCGCGTGCCCTGTGCGCCCGCGGACGGCATCGTCTGGCAATGCCGTTTGACGAGCGCGACCGCATTGTGCACCCCATGCGCCGCCGAGCTGATGACTCGGGGTTCGATGTGGTTTCGTGGGACGAGGCGTTCGCGCAGATTGCCGAGCGCCTTTTGGGGATTGTTGACGAGCGCGGGCCCCGTGCGCTGGGCATGACGCTCGGCGTGCCCTCGTTCGACCGCTACTGGGCGTATCGCTTTATGCATGCGCTGGGCTCGCCCAACGTGTACGTTGCCGATGGCGCCTGCGAGGTAAGCCGACTTACGGGTTGGGAGCACAGCCTGGGCTACAGCCCTGCCTCCGACCTGGCACATACCGATTGCATCATGTACCTGGGGCGTTCCATTGTCGATTCGTCGACGATGGGGGCTGTTGACGCGCTCAACGATGCGCGCCGGCGCGGGGCGAAGATTATCGTGGTCGACCCCCGGCGCAGCGGTTCGGCCGCGCTTGCCGACCGCTGGCTGCGCGTGCGTCCCGGATGCGATCTGGCGTTGCTGCTGGGTATCGCACATGTGCTGGTAGCCGAGGACCTGTTCGACCACGAGTTCGTGGACCGCTATACCACGGGTTTTGACGAGCTGGCACAGGCGGCCCGTGCTTGGACGCCCGAGTGGGCCGAGTCGATGTGCGACGTGCCGGCGGACGATATCCGTGCGACTGCGCGAGATTTGGCTGCCGCGGCGCCTGCTGCGGTGGTGGACGCTGGCTTTCATGGTGGCATCGGTATCGCGTATGCCAATAGCACCCAGACCGCGCGAGCTATCTGTATGGTCGATGTGCTGCTGGGCTGCATCGGACACGCCGGCGGTGCCCTCAACCCATCCACGCCGCTTGTGTTGGGCGACCTCGATCCCGCACGCTTTGCGACGCCGTCGATGCCGTGTGAGCCCAAATTGGGGTCCGAGCGCTATCCGCTCGTCGACCCCGAGCGCGGTCTGTGCACGACCATCGGTCAGTCGATTCTTGCCGGCGATTTGCGTGGGCTCATCGTCTATGCCAGTAACCCTGGTGCGGGCTATGGCAATGCGCAGGCTTGGTTGGGCATCTTGCAGCAGCTCGACTTGCTCGTGACGATTGATATTCGCTGGTCCGAGACAGCGCGCGCTTCTGACTTCGTGCTGCCGGACGTGACGTATCTGGAGGCCGACCGTGGCGTGGGCACAGTCGTGGGCGCCAACGATGCGCGCGTGTTCTACCGCAACGCCGTGCTGCCTGTGCAGCATGACGGCACACGTCCCGGTCGGGAGATTTTTGCCGGTCTGGCGCAGGCGTGTGGCGTGGGCGAGTACTTCCAGTTTACGTCTGACGATCTGGCGGCTGCCCAGGTGGCGCCTTTTGGGATCAATCTGGACGAGCTCAAGGAACGCGGCTGGGCCGACACGGGTGTTGCGTTGCCGTCGCGTACGGGCGAGCCGGCGATTCCCTTGGATGGCGGCAAAATTGCGCTGGCAAGCGACGTATGGGAACGAGCCGGCCTGGGCCGCGTTCCCGGTTGGGTCGCGCCCATGGTGGAGCCCGGTCCGGGAATGTTTCGCCTCATTAGCGGCAACCGTCCCTTTGAGTCGCATACCTCGCGAAGGCTTGCGGCCCAAGGTGCCGCCGAGGCTGGATCGGACCTGGATGCCGTGCAGATGAATGCCGATGCTGCTGCGCACATGGGCATCGCCGATGGCGAGGTCGTCGAGCTTGTGAGCGATATGGGCCGCGACCGCGTGCGCGTGGAGACGACGCCGTATCTGCACCCGGCGTGCCTCTTTACGTCGGCCGCCCCTGGGGGACGTTCGTTTGGCGCCGAAGCCGGCGGCGCTCAGGCCTTGGGCGTAGGCCCGCTCGACCATACGCCGTTGCGTTGGGACCCGTTGACGGGCGCCGCGCTCACCCAGGAAAACGCCGTTCGCGTGGAAAAGATCGCGGCGCGCGAGGATAATAGCGAATGATTGACTCAGCCGATCGATTTGTCTGATTGCTTGACGTCCGAACGATTGATTCACTTTTGGTTTTGAAAGGCCTCATATGAGCGATAGCCAGAAAATGTCCGATGAGGTGCGCGCCCGCCTGCGCGCCATTCCTTCCGTCAACGAGCTGCTTGCCGAGTGGCCGGTGGTGAAGGCGGCGGGGGAGACCTGCGACGCGGTGGTGCATGCCGCCGTCACGGCCGAGCTCGACGAGGAGCGCTCCGCCATTCGCGCCGGTGCCGCCCCGCGCTCTAAGCGTGACCTGGCCTCGGCGATCGAGTGGCGTGCGCATCGATCCGCGCTGCCGAGCCTGCGTCCTGCCGTCAACGCCACGGGTGTGGTCATCCATACCAACCTGGGTCGAGCCCCGCTCGCGGAGTCGGCGGCAAAGGCCGTGGCCGAGGTTGCGCGCGGGTACAGTACGCTCGAGTACAGTGTGGACACCTGTTCGCGCGGGTCGCGCAAGGAGCACGCCGCGCAGCTGATTCGCTCGCTCACCGGTGCCGAGGACGCGCTCGTGGTCAACAACAATGCCGCCGCGGTGCTGCTGGTGCTGGCGACCCATGCCGCAGGCAAGGAGGTCATCGTCAGCCGCGGCGAGCTAGTCGAGATCGGCGGCAGCTTCCGCATCCCCGATGTCATGGCGGCTTCGGGCGCCAAACTCGTCGAGGTCGGCGCCACCAACCGCACACATTTGGGCGACTACGAGCGCGCCATCACGCCCGATACGGCGATGATCCTTAAGGTCCATCCTTCCAACTATCGCATCGAGGGTTTCCACGAGGAGGCAGGCTCTCGGGAGCTTGCGGCGCTTGCTCATAAGCATGGCCTGCTCTTCTACGAAGACCAGGGCTCGGGCGCGCTGCTGCCCGACGACATCTTGGTGCGCGGCGGCGAGGAAACCACGCCGGCTTCGGTTTCGGCAGGGCTCGATCTGGTGTCGTGCTCGGGCGATAAACTACTCGGTGCCGCACAGGCGGGCATCATCATGGGCCGTCGCGATCTGGTCCAGGCCTGCGGCGCACATCCGCTCATGCGTGCTCTGCGTCCGGGCAAACTGGCTCTGTCGGCGCTCGAGGCCACGTTGCGTATCTACATGGACGGTGCCGACGTGGCCCATCGCGAGGTGCCGGTGCTCAACATGCTCACGCTTCCGCAGGCTCATCTGGAGCGTCGCGCACGCAAGCTGCGCGATCGTATGATCGCCGGGCTCGATAAGGCGGGTTGCCCGTGCGCCGTTCAGGTGAAGATCGTCGAGGAATCGTCGACCCCCGGTGGCGGCTCGCTACCTACCGTCGAGCTGCCCACGATGTGCGTGGCCGTCTGCCCGGTCGACGGGTGCCTGTCCGTCGACGCGCTCAAGCGCTCGCTCGTCCAAGACTTCGATACGCCGGTCGTCACACGTACCTCGCACGACCGCATTCTGTTTGACGTCCGTACGCTCGTGGGCGACCGCGATATCGAGACGGCGGCATCGACGCTCATCGCGTGCGTTAAGAAGGCGATTGCTCGATGAGTGAGGTTCAGGCGCTGGTGGAGTGTCCCGTTATCGTTGGCACGGCGGGTCACGTCGACCACGGTAAGTCGGCGCTCATCGAGGTACTGACGGGTAAAAACCCCGACCGCCTGGAAGTTGAGCGCCGTCGCGGCATGACGGTGGAGCTGGGCTTTGGCGAGCTGGCGCTGCCGAGTGGTAAGATCGTCGGCCTGGTCGATGTGCCGGGGCATGCCCATTACTTGCGCGCCATGGTGCAGGGCGCGACAGGCATCGACGTTGCCGTGCTGGTGGTTTCGGCCGTCGAGGGCGTGATGCCGCAGACCCGCGAGCACGTGCATGTGCTGGAGCTGCTGGGCGTTACGCATATGGTGGTCGCGCTGACCATGTGCGACCTGGCCGATGCCGAGATGACCGAGCTTGCCGAGCTCGATGTCGATGACTTTTTGTCGGGTACCGTGTTTGCGGGTGCGCCGATTGTGCCTGTGTCGTCCAAGTCCGGCGCGGGAATCGATGACCTGCTGGCTGCGCTCGACGAGCAGGTTGCCGCTTGCTGGGGCGCCTGCCGTGCCCGTGCCGAGCTCACCGATGCCGCACCGCGCCTGCCCATCGACCGCTGCTTTACGATTAAGGGCGTCGGTACCGTCGTGACGGGAACGCTTCACGATGCGCCGGTTGCGGTGGGCGACGAGCTGATGGCTTTGCCGTCGCGTACGGTCTGTCGTGTGCGCGGGATTCAGGTGCATGGCGATACGCCGCGCGCGCTGCCTGGGCAACGCGTGGCGCTCAACCTGGTTGGTGACGGTGTCCCGGCGCTTGACCGTGGCGAGATGCTGGGCGTGGCGGACCGCTTTGGTCAGACGTTGCGCTTTATGATGACGTTCACCTACCTGGGCCGCGAGGGCGCCAAGCCGCGCGTGCTCGAGTCGGGCGCGCGTGTGCATGTGATGGCCGGCACGGCCGAGGTCGTCGGCCGCATCATGCTTTTGGAGGGCGAGGCCCCCATGGCGGTGGGCGAGACCCGTACCGTGCAGGTGCGCCTGGAGGAGCCGCTGCCGCTACGTGCCGGGGACCATACCGTGGTGCTGTCCTATTCGCCCGTTATGCTTATTGGCGGCGGGCGCGTGCTGCTTTCGCGCTGCCGTCGCTCGCGCGAGCTTACTGAGGGGGAGTGCATGCTGTACGCGGCGCTCGAGTCCGGCGATATCGCGGGCGGTGTGGGCGCTTGGCTAGCGTTGCAGACGCTGCCGGTTACGGCGGTTGATGTTGCCGAGGCTTTGGATCTTGGTGTCGGCGAGGTCGATGCCGCACTGCGCGGGTTGGTGGCGCAGGGCTCCGTTCGCAAGCTTGTCGTGGGTGATGCGGACCTCTTGGCGGACGCCGTGGTGCTCGACGCCGCGATGGATGCACTGGCGGCGACCCTGTCAGCCATGCATGCGGCGGCTCCCAAGGAGACAGGCTTTACGCCCGGCGCCGTTGCCCATGCTGCGTGGCCTGCCGCTGATGAAGACGTTGCCGCGGCTCTGATTGCCGAGGGCTGCTCGCGTGGCGTGTGCGCCGCCGAGGGCGCCGAGGTGTTCGACCCGCACTCCGCTGCCGCCGCGGCACGTGTGGTGCGCGAGGCCTGCGAACGTATCGTTGCCTTGCTGGACGAAGCCGGCCTCGATGCACCGACGTTGCCCGAGGTGGGCGAGCAGTTGCAGCTCGATCGCGACACCATGACGCGCGCCCTGCGCGAGCTTTCGCTCAATCGCTCGATCGTTAAGGTCGAGCGCGACGTTGCCCTGTCCGCCGCCGCCGAGGCCCATGCGCGCGAGCTTGTTGCCGCCGCCATCGCCGATGCTGGCGGCGCTGCAACCACGAGTGTATTGCGCGAGGCCCTGGGTGTGTCGCGCAAGCGTGCTATCAGCATCTTGGAGCACCTGGATGCCGTGCGCTTCACATCCCTCGACAAAGAAGCCGGCGGCCTGCGCTCCCTGCGCTAGATTGGCTGCTCGGTTTGGTAAAATACCGCCGCACTTGGGAACGGATGGGCTCCGGTGGGCTCCGCGGTCCTCAAAACCGTTGCGAGGCGTGCAAAACGTCTTGGATGTGTTCGATTCACATACGTTCCCGCCATACGTTACCAGCGCTTTTGTGCTCGCGGTCTTGCTGCGTGCCGCAAAGGCGCTGTTTTGTTTTTGCACGAGCTTTTCGTAGCGCCGCTATTTCGGCGGCGGTATTTAGCTTCGTGCATCGGGTTTCGAGCATGCCGATGGGGGTGTTTTGCCGTATGACTACCGTAAGACGAGCCTATCTTTCTTGCGTCGTCCAGGCGGGCGGGCTGTCGTCGCGCATGGGTTGCGACAAGGCGCGTATGGCGTTTCGCGGTGAGCCGCTCATCGAACGCGTGCTGGGTCGGCTGGCGCAAGTTGCCGGCGAATTGGTCGTGACGACCTCGCGTCCCAGCGAGCTTGCCTATCTTGAGGAGCGCGCGTTTGGCGGTCTTGTGCCGCGCGTGGTAGCGGACCTTGAAGGGTCGGCGGGCGCCATGCGTGGCATCGCGAGCTCGCTGGCTGCCGCTCGGTTGCCCCTCGCGGCGATCGTCGCCTGCGACATGCCGTTCGTCTCACCAGAATTGATTGGCGCGCTTTCGGATCGGGTCAAGGAAGGCCCGCTCGACGTGTGCGTCCCGCGCGAGGAGCGTGGGATTGAGCCGCTGTGCGCCGTGTGGCGCCGCCAGGCTTGCGCGCCGGTTGCCCGTGAGTTGCTCGACCAGGACCGCCAGCGCATCCGCTGTTTGATCGACCGGGTCCATGCCGGCTATCTGGATGAGCCCCAGATTGTCGAGGTTGCCGGTTCCACGCTCTGCTTCGAAAACGTCAATACACCCGAGGAGTTTGCGGCAGCCGAGCTGCTCGCCTAGACGATGGGAGATGCCATGCCTCACGATATCTGCCCCGATACCGGGGAGCCTTGCACTTGCGATGGGTCCGAGCCTTGTACTTGCGGCTGCGGTGGCTGTGGACATACTGCGGAAGAGGAAGCGGCCGCCGCGGCGTATCGTGAGGCACACCGCGAGGGTCCGTCCGGTGATGCCCTCGACCACGAACGCAAGATTATCGTGTCGTTTGACAGCACCTTCGATGTGATGGAATGCGAGCAGCTGTGCCTGGATGCCGGCGTGCCCGGGCGCATCATGCCTTTACCCGGCTCCATTACCGCAGGTTGCGGTCTGTGCTGGGCCATGCCGTTCTCGGGCGATGCCCTCGCCGCCTTCCGTGCCGCCACCGAAGGCCGTATAACCCCCGCCGACTACCATCAGCTCGTCCTCTAACCACCAAAACCACCACAAAGGTGCCTGTCCCCAATGTGGTGGTTTGGAACACGTGGACGAAACAGGTTTGAAACACGGGTTTTGCACGTCAGACTCTCAAAAACGCTTCTACCTGCATCGTAATCAAAACGAAACATCCGCCCGTCGTCTTATGCGTAACTTTGCTGCAACAGTGCGATATTATCCATACTCGATAAAGCTCGCGGCGCATGGGGTGCCGCGAACGACACCTTTCTTTTCCATCAATTGGAGGAAGCATGAGCTACACGCAGAAAGTTCTCGAAGAGCTCAAGGCCCGCTATCCCGAGCAGCCTGAGTTCATCCAGGCCGCGACCGAGATCCTCGGCACCATTCAGCCGGCGCTCGACGCCCACCCCGAGTACGAGGAGGCCGCCCTGCTGGAGCGCCTCGTCGAGCCCGAGCGCATCGTCATGTTCCGTGTTCCCTGGGTCGACGACCAGGGCAAGGTTCAGGTCAACCGCGGTTACCGCGTCGAGTTCAACTCTGCCATTGGACCCTACAAGGGCGGCTTGCGCTTTAACCCGACGGTCACCCTGGGCATGCTCAAGTTCCTGGGCCTGGAGCAGATCCTCAAGAACAGCCTGACCACCCTTCCCATGGGCGGCGGCAAGGGCGGCTCCGACTTCGACCCCAAGGGCAAGTCCAACAACGAGATCATGCACTTCTGCCAGTCCTTCATGACCGAGCTCTATCGCCACATCGGTCCCAACACCGACGTTCCCGCCGGTGACCTGGGCGTTGGCGGCCGCGAGGTTGCCTACCTGTTCGGTCAGTACAAGCGCCTGACCAACGAGTGGACCGGCGTCCTTACCGGTAAGGGCCTCTCCTTTGGCGGCTCGCTCGCCCGTACCGAGGCCACCGGCTACGGCCTGGTCTACTTTGTGGACGAGTACCTCAAGAGCCGCGGCGAGTCCTTCGAGGGCAAGAACGTCGTCGTTCACGGCTCCGGTAACGTCGCCATCTACGCGGTCCAGAAGGTCGCCCAGCTCGGCGGTAAGGTCCTGGCCTGCTCCGACACCCACGGCTGGGTCGAGGATCCCGACGGCATCGACTACACCGTGCTCGAGCATGTCTACAACAAGAAGCGCTCCGGCCACGACAAGGGTGTCACGCTCGCCATGTACGTTGACGAGAAACCCAACGCCGTGTGGCACGAGGGCGACGGCCGCGGCGTGTGGCAGCTGCCCTGCGACATCGCGCTGCCCTGCGCTCGTGAGAACACGCTGCTGCTCGAGGATGCCCAGGCGCTCGTCGCCAACGGCTGCAAGGTGGTCGGCGAGGGCGCGAACATGCCCACGACCATCGAGGCCACGACCTACTTCCAGGAGAACGGCGTCGCCTTTATGCCCGGTAAGGCTGCCAACGCCGGTGGCGTGCTCGTGTCCGGCCTGGAGATGAGCCAGAACGCCGAGCACCTGTCCTGGACCTTCGAGGAGGTCGACGGCAAGCTCGAGCAGCTCATGCGCGGCATGTTCCACAACGTGGACGACACCGCCAAGGAGTATGGCCAGGAGGGCAACTTTGTCATGGGCGCCAACATCGCCGGCTTCCTGAAGGTTGCCGACGCCATGCTCGCCCAGGGCGTCTGCTAAATCTTCGCTCGACATAGCATGTGATGAGGCTCCCAGCTATCCGGCTGGGAGCCTTTTTCTATGGTGACGATGGCGGCGCCCCCTCGTTTGGTACACTTAAAGGTACTGGACAAGTGGAGAGATGGGGGAGAACGTGCTCAAGTTCGGTACCTACGTCCGTGTTGGAAACGCGGCCGAAGCCTATGAGCTCTTGCAGAAGAACCGCAACAACAAGATTGTGGGCGGCGGCATCTGGATGCGTCTGGGTTCGCGTCGTGTGGCGACGGCGATTGACCTTTCGGCCTGTGGACTCGATCAGATCGAGGAGACCGAGACCGAGTTTCGCATCGGTGCCATGTGCACCCTGCGCCAGCTCGAGCGTCATGCCGGGCTCAACGCGCTTGTCAACAATGTCTTTGAGTTCGCCGTCCACGACATCGTGGGCGTGCAGCTGCGCAATACCGCCACGGTGGGCGGCAGCATCTACGGCCGCTTTGGCTTCTCGGACGTTCTCTCTGCCTTCCTCGCGCTCGATTCCTATGTTGAGCTGACGGGTGCCGGCCGCGTGCCGCTCGCCGAGTTCGTTGACATGGGCTACGTGCGCGACGTGATCGAGCACGTCGTGGTCGTTAAGCACGACTACCGCGCGAGCTATGAGGCCGTGCGCAAGGCCGCGACCGACTTCCCCTCGCTCAACGTCACCGCCGCCTGGTGGGACAACAGCTGGCATGTCACCGTGGGCGCCCGTCCGCTGCGCGCGATCCTGCTGCAGGGCGAGGCGTGCGGCCTGGTGAACGAGCAGCCTTCCGAGGACGAGCTGCGTGCCCTTGCCGCGTCCGTACGCGCGCTGAGCTACGGCACCAACTTGTGGGGCTCGGCCGAGTACCGCCGTCGCATCTCGGCGCCGCTTGCCGTGCAGGCCGTGCGCCGCGCCGCCGGCATCGAGCTTTCGGCCGCGCTTGCCCGCGAGCTCGAGACCGTGCAGATCCCTAAGTTCGCCACGGACGAGTATTCCTGCCGCCGCGTGCCCGGCGTCGATTCTAGCGAGGTGCGCTAATGGCTGCCAAACTCATCGATCTTTCCTTTACGCTCAACGGCCGCAAGGTCAAGGTTCAGATTGCCCCCGATACCATGCTCTTCGCGCTGCTGCGCGAGCAGGGTTGCGCGTCGGTGCGCTGTGCCTGCGAAACCACCAACTGCGGCCTGTGCACGGTGTGGCTCGACGGCGACCCGGTTTTGAGCTGCTCGGTTCCCGCCGCGCGCGTCGAGGGCCGCTCCATCACCACACTTGAGGGCCTTAAGGCCGAGTCCGAGGCGCTTGCCCGCGCTATGGCTGCCGAAGGCGCCGAGCAGTGCGGTTTTTGCGCCCCCGGCCTCATCATGAACGTGCTGGCGCTTGCCCGCTCCGCCAAGGAGGACCCGAGCCTCGTCGCCACGCGCGAGGAGCTCTCGCGCCAGCTTGCCGGCAACCTCTGCCGTTGCAGCGGCTACGAGAGCCAGCTGCGCGCCATCGTGCGCTTCCTCAACGAGTCTGGCGTGCAGGTTGGCTTTGAGATGCCCGAGCTACCGGTCAACGACACCAGCTGCGATGGCGTCTCGTACAAGCAAATCACCCACAAGCAGCCCAAGAAGGACTCGAAGGCTCTGCTCGAGGGCCGTCCCGTCTACACGGGCGATATGGTGCCCGCCGGCGCGCTCATCGTCAAACTCAAGCGCAGCCCGTATGCCCGTGCCAAGATCCGCTCTATCGACACCTCGCGTGCACTGAAGGTGCCCGGCGTCGTGGGCGTCTACACCTATGAGGACGTGCCCAAGCGCCGCTTTACCATTGCCGGCCAGAGCTATCCGCAGCCGAGTCCCTACGACCGCTTGATCCTCGAGAACCTCGTGCGCTACCAAAACGAGGAGGTGGCGATCGTCGCCGCCGAGACCGAGGAGGCCGCCGACAAGGCGCTCAAGCTCATCAAGGTCGACTACGAGGTGCTCGAGCCCTTGCTCGACTTTACCCAGGCACTTGATAACGACATCGTGGTCCACCCCGAGGGCGACGTGACCTTTATGTTCCCGCAGGGCGGCGACGTTGCTCGCAACCTGGTGTGCAGCGGTACCAACGATTATGGCGACCTGGACGAGGCCTTCGCCCAGAGCGACATCGTCTTTGAGCGCACCTATACCAGCCAGGCCACGCAGACCGCGCCCATGGAAACCTTCCGTGCCTTCGCGACGACCGACGCGTTCGGCCGCATCTCGGTGACCACCTCCACGCAGGTGCCCTTCCACGTGCGTCGCATGGTCGCGCAGTCGCTCGACATTCCGCAGTCGCAGGTGCAGGTCATCAAGCCGCGCATCGGCGGCGGCTTTGGCTCCAAGCAGACAGGCTGCTGCGAGATCTTCGTGGCGTTCGTGACCCAGCAGACTGGCCGTCCGAGCTATTGCTGCTACACCCGCGAGGAGACCATCACCGCGGGCAACTCGCGTCACCAGATGCAGATGACCGTCAAGCTGGGCGCCATGAACGACGGCACCATCACGGCCATCGATCTGCAGACGTTGTCCAACGCCGGCGCGTACGGCGAGCACGCCACCACGACGATCGGCCTTTCGGGCCACAAGAGCCTGCCCATCTACAACCACGTGAAGGCGAGCCGCTTTAGGTGGGACGCGGTCTACACCAACACCAACCGCGGCGGCGCGTATCGCGGCTACGGTGCCACCCAGGGCCAGTTTGCCGTGGAGAGCGCCGTCAACGAGCTCGCCGACATGCTGCACATGGATCCCGCCGACCTGCGCCTTAAGAACATTGTGCGCGAGGGCGAGGTCATGCCGCAGTACTACAACGAGAAGCTCAACGCCTGCGCGCTCGACCGCTGCCTGCTGCGTGCGATGGACATGATCGGCTGGCGCGACAAGCCGCTGGCCGTGGACCTGGGCGACCGCGTGCGCGCCCTGGGCTGCGCGCTCACCATGCAGGGCTCGGGCATTTCCAACGTGGACATCGCCGGCATTGACATGCGCCTGGAAGAGGACGGCTTCATTACCATCGGCACCGGCGCTACCGATAACGGCATGGGCGTCGACACGATCCTGGCGCAGATTGCCGCCGAGGAGCTGGGCGTGGAGAGCTCGCTGATCGTGGTGCGCGGCGTAGACACCGATGTGTCGCCGTTCGACGCCGGCTCGTACGCGAGCTCCGGTACCTACGTGACGGGCCTGGCCGCTAAGAACGCCGCGACCGAGCTACGTGAGAAGATCTGCGTCAAGGCCGCCCGGATGTGGGATGTGGACGCCGCCGACGTGGTCTTCGATGGCCAGTACGTGCGTCTGTCCGACGAGCGCGCCGCGCGCGAGCAGAACCGCTACCTCACGCTGCGCGACTTTGCCAACCTGTGTGTCAAGAACATCGCGGGCGGCGACGCACTGACCTCGCACGCCTCTGCCTGCCTGCCCGTTTCGCCCCCGCCGTTTATGGCCGGTATTGCCGAGGTCGAGGTTGACAAGACCACCGGCAAGGTGACTGTTGTGGACTACGCGGCTGCCGTCGACTGTGGCACCGTGATCAACGAGGCGCTTGCGCGCGTTCAGGCCGAGGGCGGCATTGCCCAGGGCATCGGCCACGCGCTCTACGAGATTGTCGAGCATGACGATCGCGGACGCCTGCGCACCGGCAACTTTATGAGCTACAAGCTGCCCACGCGCCTGGATATCGGCATCATTCGCGTGGCCTTTGAGCCGAGCTACGAGCCGACGGGTCCGTTTGGCGCCAAGTCGATCGGCGAGGTCGTCATCAACACGCCGCTCGCCGCCGTGGCATCGGCCGTCGCACACGCTACCGGCCATCAGGTTCGCTCGCTGCCGATCACGCCGGAGAAAGCACTGCTGGGGGAGTAGCGGGTCAGCGAACAAGTCGTAATGGGCGGGGCGGGGCAACTCGCCCCGCCTTTTGCACTCGTGGTGAGGTCGTGAGCCTGTAAAACGTGTGCGTGCGCTTGCCGCTCGTATCTGCTATCATTCCTAGTCTGTGCGCTCATGCGGGCGTGGCGGAATTGGTAGACGCGCCAGATTTAGGTTCTGGTGGGATTCCCGTGAAGGTTCGAGTCCTTTCGCCCGCACCAACGCACCTGCGTCGGCTCCCGCCGTCGCGACTCTTTGTTGCATAAAGGTACCAGCACCTCAGATAAGCTGGGCAGTATGAGGAGGAACGTGTTGAACATCACCGCTTCTGACGTCAAGGACGCCAAGCTCACCGCTACGGTCACCATCCCGGCCGCCGACGTCGACGCCGCGATCAAGAAGGCCTACAAGGACACCGCCAAGAAGTACCGCTTCCCGGGCTTCCGCGCCGGTAAGGCCCCCCGTCCGGTCATCGACTCTGCTCTTGGCGCCGAGGCTACCCTCGCTCAGGCCACCAACGACCTGATCGCCGCCAACGAGCCCGTCGTCCTCAACGAGCTGGACATCGTCCCCACCAAGAACGGTGACTACAAGGAGCTCGACCTCGCCAAGGATCACGAGGACTACACCTACACCGTCGAGTTCTCCCTGCGTCCTGCTGCCGAGCTCTCCTCCTTCGACGCTGTCGAGATCGAGATGCCTCCCGCGGAGGTCACCGAGTCCGAGATCAACAACCAGGTCGAGATGCTTCTCAACTACCGTGCCACCTTCGAGGACGTCGAGGGCCGTGCCGTCGAGGCCGAGGACTACGTGACCGTCGACCTCAAGGCCGTCGAGAACGCCGACAACTTCGCCGCCGAGGGCCGCATGCTCATCGCCGGTAGCGACAGCAACCCCAAGGAGTTCAACGAGGCCCTGATCGGCGCCAACGTTGACGACGTCAAGACCGTCACCTGGACCGACGAGGTCGAGGAGGGCGAGGAGGCCGAGACCCACACCGTCGAGGTCACCGTCAAGGGCATCAAGGTCCGCAACACCCCCGAGCTCACCGACGAGCTTGTCAAGTCCGACTTTGGCTTCGACAGCATCGACGCTATGCGCGACGCCATCAAGATCGAGATCGAGCAGGACAAGGCTTCCCGCCTCCCGGCCGAGAAGGAGAACCGTTGCGTCTCCGCTCTCGCCGAGCGCCTGCAGCTCGATGAGATGGACGCCGACTACGAGCAGTCCGTCTTTGAGGAGCTTGGCCAGAACTTCCTGTCCAACCTTGCTGCCCGCGGCATGACGCTGGACACCTGGCTGCCCGCTTCCGGCCTGACCATGGAGCAGTTCATCGGCGACCTGCACAAGCAGGCCAACGACGTCGCCCGTGAGTCCCTGGCTCTCGACGCCCTCGCTCGCGAGCTCAAGATTGAGGTCACCGAGGACGACATCAACGCCGAGTTCGAGAAGGCCGGCGTCAAGGACGTCAAGGCTTCCAAGGCCGAGTTCATCGCCGATGGCCGCATGCCTGCCGTCCGCGAGTCCATCCGTCGCTCCAAGGCCGTCGATCACCTGGTCGAGAACGCCAAGGTGACCGAGGTCGACGAGACCGCCAAGGACGCTGAGTAATTCTCGCCACCTTTCCCGTGAGCGCATTGATGCGCCCGTGATGGGGTAAAGTTATAAGCCGGTTATCCGGTTGCTTCGTACGGTGCCAGCCAATGCATAGCATGCGGGCACCGTACGTTTGTCTAGAACCACTATTGGTCCGTAAGAGAAATGGAGATGCGTATGATCGCTAAGTTCGATTCCGCCCTCGTGCCATACGTTATCGAGCAGACGCCGCGCGGCGAGCGCAGCTACGATATCTATTCGCGCCTGCTCAACGACCGCATCATCTTCTTGGGCGAGGAGATCAACTCCGTCAGCGCCAACCTGGTCGTTGCCCAGCTGCTGCATCTTGAGAGCCAAGATGCCGAGAAGGATATCTCGCTCTACATCAATTCGCCCGGTGGCGAGGTCTACTCCGGCCTGGCGATTCTTGACACCATGAACTTCATTAAGCCGCAGGTCTCCACCATCTGCGTCGGTATGGCCGCGTCTATGGCCGCCGTGCTGCTTTCGGCCGGCGCCAAGGGCAAGCGCTTCTGCCTGCCGCACTCCAAGGTCATGATTCACCAGCCCAGCGGCGGTGCCCAGGGCCAGCAGACCGAGATCGAGATCGTGGCCGAGGAGATCAAGAAGACCCGCCGCGAGCTCAACCAGATCCTGTCCGACGCCTCGGGCCAGCCCATCGAGAAGGTCCAGGCCGATACCGAGCGCGACAACTACCTGACCGCTGCCGAGGCCCTCGACTACGGTCTGATCGACCGTATCGTCACCTCGCGCGATCTCGCCGCGAAGGACGCCTAGGATGGCAGGTAACATGCAGGACAACTTTGACGAGAACGGCAACCCCATCCGCTGCTCCTTCTGCGGAAAAGAACAGGGCCAGGTCCGTCGTCTCGTAAAGGGTCCGACCAACATCTTTATCTGCGACGAGTGCGTCGCCGCCTGCTCCGAGATCCTTGAGGAGTCGCTGGCTTCGGACTTTATGGACGCCGCCCGCAACGGCAATCTCCCGGGTTTCCTCAACGACCACGGCCAGGCTGCCTCCCAGCCCGCCGTTGACCCCGAGACCGAGGGCTTTGAGCTCGAGGACGACCGTCAGGTCATCACGCACGTGCCGACGCCGCATGAGATCTATGACGAGCTTTCGGCCTATGTTATGGGCCAGGAGGACGCCAAGCGCGCCATGTCGGTTGCCGTGTACAACCACTATCGCCGCGTGATCGAGGGCGGTGCCGCGGTGTCCGCCTTTGATGAGGCTGACGGTATGGGCGGCCAGTTCGATGACGATATGGACGAGGTGGAGCTCGCCAAGTCCAATATTTTGCTGCTCGGCCCCACCGGTACCGGCAAGACGCTGCTGGCCCAGACGCTCGCACGCATCCTCGAGGTGCCGTTTGCCATCGCCGACGCCACCGCGCTCACCGAGGCTGGCTACGTGGGCGAGGACGTGGAGAACATCCTGCTCAAGCTCATCAACGCTGCCGATGGCGATATCGAGCGCGCGCAGGTGGGCATTATCTACGTGGACGAGATCGACAAGATCGCCCGCAAGGCAGAGAACCTCTCCATCACCCGCGACGTTTCGGGCGAGGGCGTTCAGCAGGCACTGCTTAAGATTCTTGAGGGCACGGTGGCCAGCGTTCCGCCCACCGGCGGCCGCAAGCATCCCCAGCAGGAGCTGCTGCAGATCGACACGACCAACATCCTGTTCATCTGCGGCGGTGCCTTTGTGGGTCTGGACAAGATCATCGCCGATCGCGTGGGTAACAAGGGCGTGGGCTTTAACTCCGAGATCGCCGGCCCCACCTCGGTCGACGAGAACGACCTGCTGCGCCAGGTGCTCCCGCAAGACCTCAACGCTTTTGGCATGATCCCCGAGTTTGTGGGACGTACGCCCGTCGTCACCCAGACGCAGGCGCTCGATGAGGACGACCTGGTGTCGATCCTGACTGAGCCCAAGAACGCCGTGGTGCGCCAGTACCGCAAGATGTTCCAGCTCGAGGACGTTGAGCTTGAGTTTGAGGACGCCGCTCTGCACGAGATCGCCCGCATGGCGCTCGCCCGCAAGACCGGCGCCCGTGGCCTGCGTGCCATCTGCGAGGACGTGCTGCAGCAGACGATGTTTGACCTCCCCAGCGAGGAGGGCGTCACCAAGGTCGTCGTAACCGAAGCCGCCGTCAAGGGCGAAGAACAGCCCCAGCGCATCTACGGCTAGACCTGACTAAAATGTGTTTGCAAATAGCCTCCGGCCACCCGCGGTCGGAGGCTATTTTATATATACGCAATAACCCCAACTACCTGTGTTATTCTGTGTGTTTGTTTAAGCCTCAGCGAAGTCATTCAGACTGAAGTAATCGATACCTAAGGGGAGGAATGTAGGCCCTGTCGGGCCTACATTCCTCCCCGGCGGGATAGGGAGAGATATATGGAAGAAATGCCCAAGAACTACGATCCGTCGACCAACGAGCCGGCGATCCTGCAGAAGTGGCTCGACGGCGGCTACTACAAGCGCCGTGAGGGCGTGGGCGACTGCACCGTCACCATTCCGCCTCCCAATGTGACCGGCAAGCTCCACATGGGTCACGCCACCGACGACTCCATCCAGGACGCCATCATCCGTATGGCCCGCATGCGCGGCAAGTCTACGCGCTGGGTGCTGGGCACCGACCACGCCGGTATCGCTACGCAGACCAAGGTCGACAAGAAGCTCAAGAGCGAGGGCATTAGCCGCCTGGAGATCGGTCGCGACAAGTTTGTCGACGCCTGCTGGGATTGGACCCACGAGTACGGCGGCATCATCGTCGAGCAGATCAAGCGCATGGGCTGCTCCGTCGACTTCGACAACGAGCGCTTCACCATGGACGAGGACTATGCCCAGGCGGTGCGCAAGGTCTTCTGCGACTGGTACCATGACGGCCTGATCTATCGCGGCAAGCGCATCGTCAACTGGTGCCCCAACTGCACGACCGCAATCTCGGATGACGAGGCCGAGTACAAGGACGAGAAGGGCCACCTGTGGCACCTGCGCTACCCGCTGACCGAGCCGGTCAACGGCCAGGACTACATCGTCGTCGCCACCACGCGCCCCGAGACCATGCTCGGCGACACGGGCGTTGCCGTCTCCCCGAAGGATCCCGAGAAGGCCGCCTTTGTGGGTAAGACCGTCAAGCTCCCCATCGTCGACCGCGAGATCCCCATCTTTGAGGATTGGCATGTCGACGCCAACTTTGGCTCCGGCTTTGTTAAGGTCACCCCGGCACACGATCCCAACGACTACGCCATGGGTCAGGCCCACGACCTGCCGCAGATCAACATCTTTGACGAGCACGCGGTGGTCGTCGAGGGCTACGGCGAGTTCACCGGCATGAACCGCGACGAGTGCCGCGAGGCCGTCATCAAGTGGTTCGAGGAGCACGACCTGCTCGATCACGTCGAGGACCTCGATCACTCCGTCATGCACTGCTACCGTTGCGACTCCGCCCTGGAGCCGTGGCTGTCCGAGCAGTGGTTCGTCGCCGTCGACAAGCTCAAGGGGCCGGCGCTCGACGCCGTCAACTCCGGCAAGGTCACCTTCCACCCCGCGCGCTGGACGCAGACCTACACTACCTGGATGGAAAACCTCAAGGACTGGTGCATCAGCCGCCAGCTGTGGTGGGGCCACCGCATCCCCGTGTTCTACTGCGAGGACTGCGGCTGGGAGGACGCCCTGACCGAGGACGCCGATGTGTGCCCCAAGTGCGGCGGCCATCACGTGCACCAGGACGAGAACGTGCTGGACACCTGGTTTAGCTCGCAGCTTTGGACCTTCGCCACGCAGGGCTGGCCGCAAAAGCCGGAGCTGCTCGAGGGCCATCACCCCACGACGGCGCTTGTCACCGCGCGCGACATCATCGCGCTGTGGGTCGCCCGTATGGTCATGAGCTCGCTGTATTTCTTGGACGAGGTGCCGTTTAAGGATGTCGTCATCTATCCGACGATTCTGGCCAAGGACGGCAGCCGCATGTCCAAGTCCAAGGGCAACGGCGTTGACCCCATGGATCTCATCGGCATGTACGGCGCCGATGCCATGCGCTATAACCTGCTCACGCTGTGCACCAACAACCAGGACGTCAAGTTCGACGCGAACATCGACAAGAAGACCAAGAAGCTCATCGACAGCCCGCGTACCGACCAGGCTAAGAGCTTTGTGACCAAGATCTGGAACGCCAGCCGCTTCCTGCTCATGAACATGGAGGGCTACACGCCCGGCGAGCCCGTCGTGGAGACGCCGGCCGACGCCTGGATGTTCAGCCGCCTGGCCAAGGCCGTGAAAATGGTTACCGAGGGCATCGAGAACTACACCTTTGGCGACATGGCCCGCGGCGTGCAGCAGTTCTTCTGGAATGAGGTCTGCGACTGGTACGTCGAGGTCACCAAGGCCCGCCTGAAGGGTGAGGGCCGCCTGCAGGCTCAGCGCAACCTGATCTTTGTGCTCGACACCTCCATTCGCCTGATGCACCCGCTTATGCCGTTTGTTACCGAGGAGATCTGGGACAACATGCCGGCGAGCGTGCTCGACCTGGACGCCGAGGGCAACGTGGACCGTGCTGAGGCGCTCATGATCGCCAAGTGGCCCGAGCCCGCCGACTACGTCAAGTACGTCGACGAGCCCGCCGAGCGCGCGTTTGAGCTGTGCCGCACCGTCGTTTCCGCCGCCCGTGCCACCCGTTCGCGTTATCGCTTGAGCCCCAAGGCCGAGCTCGACGTGGTCGTGCGCGCCGGTGCCGAGGACATCGAGAAGCTCGAGAGCCTGCGCTCGACCATCGAGCCGCTGGCCAACACGTCTTCGCTGGTTATGGGCACCGATGTCGAGAAGCCGGCCGCGAGCATCGCCGTTGTTGACAGTGGCGTCGAGGTCTTTGTGGTGCTCGAGGGCAAGGTTGACCTTTCGGCCGAGAAGGCGCGCCTGGAGAAGGAGATCGCCGCTGCCCAGAAGGAGCTCGCCGGCTGCGAGAAGACGCTCGCCAACGAGGGCTTTGTGGCTAAGGCCGCGCCCACGGTGGTCCAGAAGAAGAGGGACCGTGCAGCTGAGCTCAAGGAGATCCTGGCGGCGCTGACTGCTCAGGTTGCTGACTTCTCGTAGGTCTAACTTGGGGGCGCGTCCCGATGCTTTGCTCTCCGCTGCGGACAGTCCTGCGCAAGACGGACAGCACATTAAGTGCTGTCCTTTGCGTGCGGAACTTGCGGCGAGCAAAGCATTGGGCCGCTCCTGGTGCGGTTACGTTGCTGTCTTTATCTGGCGCGTTAGGGTCACTTGGTTGTGGCCTTGATCTTGCTGCAAAGCGGTGTTTGGCTGATATTTTGAATGGGAGGGGCTCGTTGTTTGTTACGGGCCCCTTTTTATGTTGAGGGGACTTTGGTTTATGGCTAAGCGTTCGGGGTCGTATGTCGTTCCTTTCTCGTTTGAGTTGCTTTCGTTTGATGAGGCTGTTGGGCTGGCTGCTGATACGGGGCGGATTTCTGGGGATGCTGGTCCTCTGCTCGAGACGGTTGTCGATATGCTCGATGAGCTGGGGCGTCCGGATGAGTATTTCGATTGCATTCAGGTTGCCGGTACCAATGGCAAGACTTCGACCACGCGTTTTTCGGCTGCCATCCTTCGTGGTGAGGGGTTAAAGACCGCACTGTATACGTCTCCGCAGTTGGTGCGATATCCCGAGCGCATGGAGGTCGATGGGCGCGTCGTGAGCGATGAGGCCTTTGCCCGTGGCGTTTCTGCCGCAGTAGAGGCAGGGCGTCGCGTGAATGCGCGCCGTGTGGCGGCGGGGGAGCGCGCGTACGCCATCACGCCGTTTGACCTGCTGACGGCTGCCGCACTGGTGGTGTTTGCCGAGGCTGCAGTGGATGTTGCTGTGCTCGAGGTTGGCATGGGCGGCCGTTGGGACGCCACGAGTGCGACTGATCCCGTTGCCGTTGCCATTACGGGTATCGGCCTCGACCATACACGTATTTTGGGCGACACGCTCGAGGCCATTGCGGGGGAGAAGGCTGCCGTTATCAAACCCGGGCGCCTAGTTGTACTGGGCGAGGGCACGCACGAGCCGAGCGTTCAGCGCGTGATGGATGCCCTTTGTCGCGAGTGCGGCGTCGTGCCGCTCGTGGTGAGCCACTCCACGACTAAGGTGCCGACGCATGTGGGCGATACAGTTGAGTTCAGCTGCACTACGCCGCGCGCGATTTATACGTCGAGCATGGTTAAGCCGGCGTATCAGCCGCAGAATGCCGCGTGCGCGATAATGCTCTGCGAGGGCTATCTGGGCCGCGAGCTCGACCACGATACGCTCGATGCTTCGCTTATGGGCTGTCCCACGCCGGGCCGTTTTGACGTGCTGGGAACCAATCCGCTCAAGCTGATTGATGCCTGCCATAACCCTCAGAGTTGCGAGAACTTTGTGAGTGCGCTGGACGAGATCGACACGTGCGTGGAGAATCGCCCTACCCTGCTGTGCGCCGCGCTGGCCGACAAGGATGTGGCAGGTATCGTCGATGTGTTGATCCCGGCCTTCCCTCGCGTGGTCGTGACGCAGACCGATTCCGATCGCGCCCTGCCGGCAGAGGAGCTCGCCGCCCTCGTTGATGCCGATAAGCTCGCGGGCGTGTACCCCAGCGTGTCCGAGTCCCTCGCAGCTTTCGAAGCTGCAGGCGAGCCCTTTGTAGCAGCCGGCACCATCACCCTAGCCGGCGAAGTAGCGGGGCTGCTGCGCTAGCCCGCTCTGCTCCGTTAACCCATCCCCTCATCAGTTGCGGTGAAATAGGGACTGTTTTATGGGCTAGAAGCCTTAAACAGTCCGTATTTCACCGCAACTTCTAGGGGAGCTTTGGTGGCATGCCTAGTCGAGGCGGACTGGGTCGTGGGGGTAGGCGTTGAGGATCTCGACGCCGGACTCGGTGACCAGGGCAAGGTCCTCGATGCGGACGCCGGTGCGGCCGGGGAGGTAGATGCCCGGCTCGATGGAGAACGTCATGCCCGGCTCTACGACCTGCTCGTTGACAAGCGAGACATCGCCTGGCTCATGGTCCTGCAGGCCGATTGAGTGTCCCAGACGGTGCGTAAAGAACTGGCCATAGCCCGCATCCTCAATCACGTTGCGCGCGGCTCGGTCCAGGTCGCACATGCGCACGCCCGGTGCGATGAGCGCCTCGGCGGCCTCGTTGGCGCGACGCACGATGTCGTAGATGCGTGCTGTCTCCTCGTCCGGCTCGCCCCAAAAGAACGTGCGTGTCATGTCCGAGCAGTAGTTGCGACGACGCCCGCCAATGTCGAACAGTACCACGTCGCCGCGCTTGAGTACCGTATCGTCGGGCTCGTGGTGCGGGTCGCCGGCGTTGGCGCCAAAGCTTACGATGGGCGGAAAGCTAAAGCCTTCGCAGCCGTGATTGCGGTACAGACCGAGCATTTGGTCTGCAATTTCGCGCTCCGTCACGCCCTCGTGAACGAGCTTGATGGCGTCGGCCATTACGGCATCGTTGGCGGCCGAGGACACGCGCATGAGCTCCTGCTCGGCTGCGTCCTTGTGGGTGCGTGCGGCTGTGACGGCAAAGTCGCCCAGGAAGAACTCGCTCGCAGCATGGCGCTCCATAAGGGGCATCAAAAAGCCGGAGCGCATAACGGTATCGATGCCGAGGGGCTTGGCGGGATTGACCTCGCGAGCGATGGCGTCGGTCACGACGTCGGTATCGGTGTGGTAGGCCACGCGGGCATTGTCGTACTCTGGCAGCTGATGCAGGGCGTTAACCAAGATTACGGGCTCGGCATCGCGCGCGAGCAGCACGCCGCAAAAACGCTCGAACATATCGGCATAAAAGCCGGTTAGATAGTAGATCGACCATGGGTCGTTTACGAGCAGCTGCGCGCCGGGGTGCTGAGCCTCAAGCGCATCGAGCACGCGCGCCACACGCTGGTCATCGACATGTGCCATGAAACATCCTTTCGCTAGGGTGCCACCATGGTATCCCCAATGCCAGGGTAGTCAATTTGGGACGGGGCTATTTTAGCTGCGTCAAACATGCGGAATGATAGGTAAAAGTAGTCACAAGAGGCCGTCCCAAATGGGCTGGTTTCAAAAGTATGGCGGATTACGGGGCTGGACCTGTATTACTTGACCATGGGAAAAATCGCGAAATTAAAACCTCAGGTAGACGGCTTATCAAAAATTGAAAATTGCCGGTATGGATGGGGGTCTCCGAACCAGCCCCGTAATCCGGCATAGTTTCGAAATGGCACTAAAGTAGGCACAGGCTAAATACCAATTACAAAGATAGTTGCGGTGGAATAGTTCCTGGATGCCGGGGTTTTGGCGGAAATCAGGAACTATTTCACCGCAATTGAGGAGGGGCGGGGTGGATGGCGGGGTAGCTAAAAGAGCCCCGTCCCAAATGAGCTGCTTAGGCAGGGTCGATGTCCATGCTGGCGATGAGGTCGGTACCGGTGTCTAGGAGGTTGGGGAGGACTACATCGCTTATGCGGATGGGGGCGTCGACGACCAGTCCGCGGATGAGGTCCATGGTTTGGGCGTGAAGTGCCAGCGGGATGGCTTCGGCCGTGCGCACTGGCAGCAGCGCCTCGTCACCGCCGGATACGGCCACGGTTGTGGTGAGCACGCGCATGGGGCAGGTGAGCTCCTGATGCGCGAATGTATCGCCGCGCGGGCAGCTGTTGCCGGTCACGGAGCGCACCTCTACCACGGCGCCGTCTGCGCTACGCTCGACCTCTACGGTCAGGAGGCACTCGGATGGGCAGGTGGTGCAGTTGAACTGCAATGTCTCGGTCACATTCGTGCTCATGACTCTACGCCTCCTCAACGGGGTCGACGGACAGGGCAATCTCGCTAACACCCAGGTCGAGTGCGCGCTGAATCACCTTTGCCGGTAGCGGGAAGCTTTCCATGACGCTCGGTTTAAACGGGCGGACCTTGCCCGCAAACAGTTCCTCGTCGCCTGCCAGAATGCGCACGCGGGCGGCGTCGACCGGCCGGCGTACGCGGAAGTTGAGTTTGGTGAGTGCCACAGCCGTAATGCGTCCCGGCAGTGCGTAGCCCGCAATGCCGGCGGGGGAGACCGTAAGCTGACAGCCCGGGCCCGTAGCGCCCACCCCAGCGCCGCCGTCCAACGCCCACGCCGCCGCAGCCGCACCGGCACGCTCGGACTCGGTCGTCACATTGTCTGCCAGGTCGTGCACGTGCAGCACGTTGCCGCAGGCAAAGATGCCCGACACGCCCGTCTGCAGACTCTGGTCCACCACGGCGCCGCGCGTGTGCTGGTCAAGTTCAACGCCCGCGCCCACCGAAAGCTCGTTCTCGGGAATCAGACCCACCGAAAGCAGTAGCGTGTCGCACGGAACGATGCGCTCGGTTCCCGGAATGGGTGCAAGATGCTCGTCGACCTGGCTTACCTCGACAGCCTCCACACGATCGTGCCCGATCACGCGCGTGACGGTGGTGGACAGGTGCAGCGGAATGCCAAAGTCGTCCAAGCAGTTCTTGACGTTGCGGCGCAGGCCGTTGGCGTACGGCATGAGCTCGTACACGCCCTCGACCGAAATCCCCTCGAGCGTGCAGCGGCGCGCCATAATCAGCCCGATGTCACCCGAGCCTAAAATGACGGCGCGCGAGCCAGGCTTGAGGTTCTCGATATTGATGTATCGCTGCGCCAGGCCGGCCGTAAACACGCCGGCGGGTCGGCTGCCGGGAATCTTGATCTCGCTGCGGGTGCGCTCGCGGCAACCCATGGCAAGGACGACCGCACGCCCGGTGAGCTGCAGCATACCGGAGGGATTCATGAGCGTGACGGTGTGGAGTGTGGCGTCTTCCGTGGACTCGCCCGAATCAATCCCAAGCACCATGCTGTCCAAGAACAGCGCAATGTTGGTCGCGCGCACCTGGTCGATAAAGCGCTGCGCATACTCGGGGCCGGTGAGCTCCTGCTTAAAGTGCGACAGCCCAAAGCCGGGGTGAATGCACTGGCGGAGTATTCCGCCCATGTGTTGCTCGCGCTCCACGATGGCCACGCGCGCGCCGGCCTTGTGCGCGGCAAGTGCGGCCGCCATGCCGGCAGGTCCGCCGCCGATAACGACGACGTCGAACGCCTGCGTCTGCACCGCCTCCGTGGCTCCCGCTTCCGCGCGTCCGTCGCGTATACCAAACGTCGCCATCCTAGCGCACCCCCTTCAAAGGTCCCTCAACGAGCCACGAGCCAGTGTCCTCCAACAGCACCTCGCTGGGGTCGCAGCCCAGCTCGCGCGCCAGAATCGCCACCACGCGGCTCTGGCAAAAGCCGCTCTGGCAGCGGCCCATGCCCGCGCGGCAGCGGCGTTTGACGCCCTCGACCGAAACCGCACCCGGGCGGCGTCGGATCGCGGCCACGATTTCGGCCTCGGGCACCGTCTCGCAGCGGCAGACGATCTGCCCCCATGCAGGGTCGGACTTAATGAGCTCTTCCTTGCGCGCAAGTGGCGCACGGTCGAAGTCGTCCGGCGCGCGGCGAATCGGGTCCCAGTCGGCCCGCTCGTGCAGGGTCACGCCGGCATCGCGCAAGATCTGCTCCATGCGCTCGGCAATGGCCGGCGCGCTCGCCACGCCTGGCGACTGAATGCCCGCCGCCTGAAACAGCCCTGGCACCACGGCAGACTGACCAATAAAGAAGTCGTTGCTCCCCTGAATGACCGGACGCCCGCCGGCAAACGCGCGTACCACGCGGCGCGTGTCCAGGTCGGGCACCAGCTTGCGCGCGCCGCTCAGCAGCGCGCTGACGTCGCCCGCATAGGTCTGCGTGTCGCCCGGCTCGCGCACGGCAGCGGTCGCGGTGATCACGGTATTGCCGTGCACGGTGCCCGTGACGATAACGCCCTTGGACACCGGCGTGGGCACGGGGTAGAGCGGCATGAGCGCGCGCGGCTCCTTGTCCAGCACCACAATGTTTCCCTGGCGCCAGACCATCTGGAACTCCTCGGCGCCGGCCATATGCGAGATGTTCGCGGCACCGTTGCCCGCGGCGTTGATTAGGTAGCGGCAGCGCACATCGCCGGCAGGCGTAACCAGCGTAAAGCGCCCGGCTCCGTCGGTAACCTCGCCGCCAGCAACATCAATCGCTTCCACCGGAGCCGACCGCATAATCGTTACCCCGTTGGCCACGGCGTTCTCCAGCGCGGCGATGGCGACCTCAAAGGGATCGACAAAGCCAGTCGAGGGGCACCACAGCGCGCACGTCGCCTTGGCACTTGCGCGCGGCTCCAGCTCGTGGATGCGCTCAGGTCCAATGATTGCCAGTCCGGGCACGCCGTTGGCAAGGCCATTCTGGCGCAGCTTCTCCAGGTGCGCACGGTCTTCATCGTTGAAGCCCAGCACCATCGACCCGGTGCGGCGGAACAAAAAGCCTAGCTTCTGGGCCCACGTGCCATACAGCTCGCAGCCGCGGGCGTTGACCTGCGCCTTTACGGTGCCCGGCGCCGGATCGTAGCCGGCGTGCACCAGGCCGCCGTTGGCCTTCGAAGCCCCCAGCGCGATGTCGTTGGCCGCCTCGACCACGCAGATGGACAGGTCATAGCGCGCGAATTGCCGCGCGATGGCGCACCCGGTGATGCCCGCCCCCACAATCGCGATATCAAACGTTTCTGCCACGGTGCCTCCCAGACGAGTTGACAGGCTGTCAATAAGACTATTCTACGGTCTGCACACCCCCAGTGCGGCGGCAATGCGGCGAACAGCCCCGCAACACCCGCCAACGGCAGGTGAGGGGAGACTCGGGACCATCGGCGACCTCGTCTGACGCCCCTGGTGTCAGAAGTTTGTCTCGTTCTGTAACAGTAAGCAGAAGAGTTGGCTTCCAGATGTTACAGATCGAGATGTTTGCCGGGCGGGTCCTCCGCTTGTCTCGATCTGTAACGGTAAGAGGGGAAAATCGGTCCTATGTGCTACAGATTGAGATTTAAAGTCAGGGAGAGATCTTCTGTCTCGTTCTGTAACATTTCCGGACCGTTTTGGGGTCTAGATGTTACAGATTTAGATGAACCTATCAGTCGGTTTCGAATGTCTCAATCTGTAACGGTTAGATCTGTTTTTGCCGAGTTGTTGTTACAGATTGGGATATTGAGATTGGACGTTTCCCTTTGTCTTGATCTGTAACAGATAGAAGGGTTTCTGGCCCCTAGTTGTTACAGATTGAGATATTTAACGGAGGGCTTACCGTTCATCTTGTTCTGTAACAGTAAGAACTGTTTTTGGGTTCTAGATGTTACAGATCGAGATTTAAGTCGGGGAGAGAATGATTTGTCTCGTTCTGTAACATCTAGACCCGGATTCCGCTCTCACCTGTTACAGATTGAGATGTTTGTGTCCGCGCCAGCCCCGTACCCAGCCGCGGTCCCATATAAACAAACCCCGTGGTAAACTTGACCAGACTGTAAATATTCCGAAAGGTACACCCCAATGTCCAAGTACATCTCTGAGCTCATGTCGCCGCAGCTTATGGGCGTCATCTATGCCTTCGTGGGCTTTATCATCGCCCTGTACGTGCTGTCGGTCGTCTATGTGTTCATCGACGCTCGCCGCCGCGGCGCCAGCGCCTACGTGGCATGGGGCATCATCGCCCTGATCCCGTTTGTGGGCCTCATCGCCTACCTAGTCCTGCGCCCGCACTCCTACGCGTCCGACCGCGAGGAGCAGGAGCTGGACATGGCTCTGCGCGAGCGCCAGCTTGCCCAGTACGGCACCTGCCCGCAGTGCGGCGCCCCCATCGAGAAGGACTTTGTCGTCTGCCCCGTGTGCGACACTCAGGTTCGTAACGTGTGCCCCAGCTGCCATCGCCCGCTCGACGCGCACTGGAAGGTCTGCCCCTACTGCCGAACTCGCATCCAGTAACGCATCCATCGCCGGGCCGGCCGCAAGCCACGGGCACCGCGCGTCACGCGCAAGCCGCACGCGCGCCCCGCAGCCCCGCCCCCACACGATGAAGCATGCGTAGAAAATCGCCCGCCGTGCCATTAAGGTGCGGCGGGCGCTTGTATACCAAGGCAACCTGCCTATAATGATGCAAGTCAAAAACGCCGAGCGCATCGCACGCACTTGCATCAGGCATCCGAGAGGAGAAAACATACCCATGAAGGCACTCTACAATGACGGTTCGGTGGCCGAGCTCCCGCAGGACGAGGTCACGCACGTCATCCGCCACTCTGCCGCGCACATCATGGCGCAGGCCATCAAGCGTCTCTATCCCGAGGCCGACTTTGCCTACGGTCCCGCGACCGACAACGGCTTCTACTACGACGTCGACCTGCCCGAGGGCGTCAAGATCAGCGAGGACGACTTCCCCGCGATCGAGGCCGAGATGAAAAAGATCGTCAAGGAGAACCTTAAGTTCTCCGTGTACGAGAAGCCCCGCGCCGAGGCCATCGCCCTTATGGAGGAGCGCGGCGAGAAGTACAAGGTCGAGCACATCGGCGACCTGGACGACGACGCCCGCATCACCTTCTACCAGCAGGGCGACTACATCGACATGTGCGTCGGCCCCCACATCTGCTACACCAAGGCCCTCAAGGCCTTTAAGCTCACCGGCGTCTCGGGCGCTTACTGGAAGGGCGACAAGGACAACAAGATGCTCACCCGCATCAACGGCGTCGCCTTTGCCACCAAGGAAGAGCTCGACGAGCACATGCACATGCTGGAGGAGGCCAAGAAGCGCGACCACCGCAAGATCGGCCGCGAGATGGACCTCTTTATGATGCGCGACGAGGCTCCCGGCTTCCCGTTCTTCCTGCCCAACGGCATGATCCTTAAGAACACGCTGCTGGACTACTGGCGCGAGATCCACCACAAGGCCGGCTACGTGGAGATCTCCACGCCGCTTATCATGAACAAGCAGCTGTGGAAGACCTCGGGCCACTGGGACCACTACAAGGACAACATGTACTCCACCGTCATCGACGACGAAGAGTACTGCATTAAGCCCATGAACTGCCCGGGCGGCGTGCTGGTGTACGCCTCCAAGCCGCACTCTTACCGCGAGCTGCCCATCCGCGCCGGCGAGATTGGCCTGGTGCACCGCCACGAGCTGCGCGGCGCCCTGCACGGCCTGTTCCGCGTGCGCTGCTTTAACCAGGACGACGCCCACCTGTTTGTGCGTCCCGACCAGCTGACCGACGAGATCGTGGGCGTGGTCAACCTCATCGACTCCGTGTACCAAAAGTTTGGCTTTAAGTACCACGTTGAGCTTTCCACCCGCCCCGAGGACTCCATGGGTTCGGACGAGGACTGGGCTCGCGCCGAGGAGGGCCTGCGCACCGCTCTGGAGCAGCTGCACATGGACTACGAGGTCAACGAGGGCGACGGCGCCTTCTACGGCCCCAAGATCGACTTCCACCTGGAGGATTCGCTCGGCCGTACCTGGCAGTGCGGTACCGTCCAGCTCGACTTCCAGATGCCGCTCAACTTTGACCTGGAGTACGTGGACGCTGACGGCACCAAGAAGCGCCCCATCATGCTGCACCGCGTGTGCTTTGGTTCCATCGAGCGCTTCATCGGTATTCTGATTGAGCACTTTGCGGGCAAGTTCCCCACCTGGCTGGCCCCCGTGCAGGTCAAGGCACTTCCCGTCTCTGAGAAGAGCCGCGACTACGCCCACGAGGTGTGCGCCAAGCTGGAGGACGCCGGCATTCGCGTGGTCTGCGACGACCGCGACGAGAAGATCGGTTACAAGATCCGCGAGGCCCGCAGCATCGACCGCGTGCCCTACATGCTCATCCTGGGCGAGAAGGAGGTCGAGGCCGGCAACATCTCCGTCCGCGATCGTTCCAACGAGACCGTTCAGATGGGCGTTGATGAGTTTGTGGCCAAGGTGCTCGAGGAGATCAAGACTCGCGCCTAGCACAAACAATACAAGAATTTACAAAGGCGATCGTCCTCGCGGGCGGTCGCTTTTTTTGTTGTCTATAGAAGAAAAGCCGCTGGTTAGAGCGGCTTTTTTGTTGTGCAAAAAGGTACAGGTTTTTGTATCTTTCGACGGAGTTCATTATACGAGCAAACTGCTCGCGTTTTCCCAGATTGCACAAAATGCGCCGCGAATGGGTGCATCTCCATACGCCTCTACAAAAACCTGTACTTTTGCGACTGCGCCTAGCTGCGAGCGAGAAGCCTGTTCTTAACGCCCCTGCATCCGCGTGCGTCGCGGATGCAAGTTAAGGGGGCGAGAGATGGAACAGACAATGCGGCGCCAAGAGCAGCTGCCGGGCGCCTTTAGTGGCGCTACTACCAACAGCCAGCACGGCCGTGTTCGCTGGTATCTGGTTCACACCCCCAATGGTAAAGAGCGCGAGACCTGCGAAAAGGTCCGCCGCATTATCCCGCACGAGCTAATGCAGGACGCTTTTGTGATGCAAAAGGAGTTCTGGTTTAAGCGGGACGGCGCCTGGTCGCTCCAAACCAAACCTATGTACAAGGAATACTTCTTCGTCGCCACGCGCGATGCCGCCCTGCTCGACAAGGCTTTGGCCCAGTTGAGTTTTGGCTGCCGCATTGCCGGCAGCAGGGAGCGGGCCTACGCGCCCATGCCGGACGATGCGCAGGACTGGTACCGCAGCGTGCTCGACGACGACGGCGTGGTGCGCAACAGCGTCGCGCGGATTGAAGACGGCGTTCTTCACATTGAGCAGGGCCCGCTGGTGGGACAAGAGGCCCGGGTGAAGAAGATCGACCGTCATAAGCGCTGGTGCCTGGTGGACGTGGGCGAAGGCGACTCCGCATTTAGGGAGCTGCTTCCACTGGACGTTCCCAGCAAAACGTAGGGAAGACGTTGCATCGGCTACTCGTTCGCTTTTTTGAATTTATCGATTGGGGGATCCCTGGGGGACAGGGACGTAAGTTTGACTGTGGCTGCTAAAGAAGTAACAGAGAGCAATGCGCCCGTGGGGGCGGCGCTCATTGCCCAGGCTATGGACCGGCGCGAGGGCGCGGCGGGTGCTGGGGTCTCTTCCGGCACCGTTGTCGGCGGCTATCCGCAGGGGCCTGAGCCTGAGATCCCGACACCCGCGAACGCCGGGCCCTGGGGCGAAGGGGAGTACCTCACCAACGAGGAGGCCCTGCGCATCCTTATGGCTCGAAACTCGGGGATCGAGCCGCTCTATACGCGGCGTGGCTACCGCACTGTCAAGCGCGCCTTCGACATCTGCGCGACCGGTGCGGCTATCGCCGTGCTGGCGATTCCCTCTGCCGTGCTGTGCGCCATCATCTGCATCAAGAGCCCGGGCGCGAGCCCCATCTACTCGCAGTGGCGCATCGGGCGGGTGAACAGGGACGGCAGCTTCCACGCCTTCAAGATGTACAAGTTCCGCTCCATGGTGCCCAACGCCGACCAGATGCTGGCCGAGCTGCAGGCCCAGAATGAGGCGAGCGGGCCGATGTTTAAGATCCTGGACGACCCGCGCATCATCCCCGGCGTGGGGAACTTCATCCGAAAGCACTCAATCGACGAGCTGCCTCAGCTCGTGAACGTCTTCCTGGGCGACATGAGCCTCATCGGCCCGCGCCCCGGCCTCCCGCGCGAGGTGGCCCTCTACGACGAGCGGGCCATGAAGCGCCTGGCCGTGAAGCCCGGCTGCGGCGGCCCCTGGCAAGTCATGGGCCGAAGCTACCTTGGGTTCGAGGAGATGGTGGGTCTTGACCTCCACTACATACAGAACCGGAGCCTGAGGCAGGACTTCCGGCTGATATTCGGGACCATCAAAGCGATGCTCTCCGGGGACGGGGCGGCCTGATGCGAATTGCCATGATTGGACAGAAGCGTACGGGCTCGCGCGAGGGCGGCATCGAGGTCGTCGTGGGTGAGCTCGCCAAGAGGATGGCGGCGCTTGGGCACGAGGTCACCTGCTACGACCGCATGGGCGCCGGCATGCCCACGGAGCCCTACGAGCGCGACGGCTACCGCGTGGTGCCGGTGAAGGCCGTGGACTTGAAGGGCTTCGCGGCGCTCACGAGCAGCTTCGCGGCCACCAATGCGGCGCTCGCCGGCAACCTCGACGTCATCCACTACCACGCCGAGGGCCCCTGCGTGCCGCTGAAGAAGGCCCACAAGGCCGGTGTGTGCACCGTGGCCACAATCCACGGCCTGGACTGGCAGCGTGCCAAGTGGGGTGGGCTCGCCTCCAAGTACATCAAGCACGGGGAGGCGACGGCTGCCAAGTACGCCGACGGCCTGGTTGTTCTCTCTCGCGGCAACCAAGACTACTTCAAGGAAGCCTACGGACGCGAAGCGGCGCTCATCCCCAACGGCATAACGCCCGAGCCGGACCTGCCGGCCAAGGAGATTGCCGAGCGCTGGGGGCTCACGGCGAGCTCCTACGTCCTCTACCTCGGCCGCATTGTGCCCGAGAAGAGGCCAGAGCTGCTGGTGGAGGCCTTCCGGGGGCTGGACGCTGACAAGCGCCTCGTGATAGCGGGTGACTCGTCCGACACGGGTGACTACATGGCAGCGCTCAGAAAGGCCGGGACCGAGGATCCACGCGTGCTCTTCACGGGGCACGTCGAGGGCGATGTCCTGACCGAGCTCTACTCCAACGCCTACTGCTATGTGCTCCCCTCCGACGTGGAGGGCATGCCCATGAGCCTGCTAGAAGCGATGAGCCACGGCTGCGCCTGCGTGACCTCGGATATTCCCGAATGTGCCGACGTGCTTGCGGGCTGCGGCGTCACGTTCCCGCGCGACGACGCCGCCGCGCTTCGTGATGTACTCGCGTCTCTACTGGCTGACCCTGCCCGAGTCAGCGCCCTGGGCGACTCTGCCCGCGAGCGCGCAAATACCGAATACGACTGGGACCGCGTCGTCGCGCGGACCCTTGAACTTTACGAACAGACCAAGGAGGTCCGCTAGATGGCCGAGAAGAAACTCAACGGAACCGTAATCGTAACGTACCGCTGCAACGCGCGTTGCACCATGTGCAACCGCTACAAGGCACCCAGCCGTCCGGAGGAGGAGCTCTCCCTCGACGTGATCAAGAAGCTCCCACGTATGTACTTCACCAACATCACCGGTGGTGAGCCCTTTATCAGGACCGACCTTGCAGATATCGTGCGCGAGCTGTACAAGAAGTCCGACCGTATCGTCATTTCCACCAATGGCTTCTTTACGGATCGCATCATCGCTCTTGCCGAGGAATTCCCCCAGGTGGGAATCCGCATCTCCATCGAGGGCTTGCAGCAGACCAACGATGAGATCCGTGGTCTCCAGGATGGCTTCAACCGCGGCTACGAGACGCTCAAGAAGCTTGTGGAAATGAAGCACCCGGACGTGGGCTTTGGCATGACGGTGCAGGATCGCAACGCTGCGGACTTGGTGCAGCTGTACAAGCTTTCCGACGAGCTCGGCATGGAGTTCGCCACCGCCAGCCTGCACAACAGCTTCTACTTTGTCGAGGCGAAGAACATCATCAAGGACCGTCCCATGGTGGCCCAGAACTTCGAGGACCTGGTAAACGAGCTCCTCAAGTCCAACGAGCCCAAGAAGTGGTTCCGCGCGTACTTCAACATGGGCCTCATCAACTACATCTATGGGCAGAAGCGCCTGCTCCCGTGCGATATGGCGTTCGACACGTTCTTCATCGACCCCTACGGCGACGTAATGCCCTGCAACGGCACCAAGGAGAAGCTCGTTATGGGCAACCTTAACGACGAGTCCTGGGATGAGCTGTGGGGGAGCGCCCAGGCCGAGAAGGTACGCGGCTGCGTGCGCCACTGCGACCGCAACTGCTGGATGATCGGCTCCGTGTCTCCGGCCATGCACAAGTACATCTGGAAACCCGCGTCGTGGGTGCTGGCGCACAAGCTCAAGCCCGGCAAGAAGTTCGACATGCACGAGCTCCCCATCGTGCGCGACTACGAGTCGGGCAAGGTGACGAAGGAGGAGCTGGACGCTCTTTCCACCTGCGACGTGCACGCCGCGATCAACGACGGCCTCTCCGACGCGAGCCGAGCCGACGCCCACGTGTACGAGACCGAGGAGGCGCTGTAGGTGGCCCCGCTCGACCTCATATGCATGGGGCTCGTCCTGGCGCTCATCGCGGCGGTGGGCGTCGGAGGCGCTCGGCGCCATCCTGCTAGGGAGGATTTCTTCAGCAAGGAGGAGTCCAACGCCCTTCGTGGCTTCTGGTGCCTCGTCATCATCCTTGTGCATGTTCCTGTCGCTTATCAGAACCCGATTCAAGACGCGGTGGGCAGCTTCGCCTACATCGGGGTCACCTTCTTCTTCATGACCTCGGCTTATGGGCTTTCGCTCGGCCTTGCGTCGAGAGGGGTCCGGGCGCTGGACGGCTTCTGGATCAGGAGGCTTCCGAAGATTCTCGTCCCGTGTCTGCTCGTCAATGTGCTGAAGCTTGTGGAGAGCTATGCCTTCGGGAGTCCGGATTCGATTCTCACCCTGCTCAGGGTCGATAACTGGGTCGTCTGGCTGCTGCTCTGCTACCTTGCCTTCTGGGCGACCAACAAGTTCCTTCCTGTCGACAAAGCTCGCAAGGACCTCCTTACCGTCGGTTGCGTGGCACTTTTGAGCGTCGTTGGCTATGTCGCTGGGGATTTGAGCCCGATTTACCGTTGGCCGACGGAGATATGGGGGTTTGCGTGGGGCATCTTGCTCTCGCGGAACAAGGATCACCTTTGCGATGCCCTTCGTTGCAGGCCTGTTGCCAGTCTCGCGTTGACAACAGCGGCTTCTGTCCTTATCGGGTTCCTTTATCTCAAGTGCAAGGGCGTGCCTTTCTTCGGCGACTACCTGCTCAAGATTCTGCTCGGCATGGCGCTCGTCATGCTCATGCTGGTCGTTGACTCCCTGCTTTCGCTGGGAAGCAGGTTGAACGCCATCCTTGGGTCGATCTCTTACGAGGTTTACCTCGTGCACGGGACGGTATTCTCCCTCGTTTCCGAAATTACAGGGGGGGGCTCTCGTCGGGGCCATTCATCGCGTTCTCGGTTGCGGGAACCGTTCTGGTCGCATGGGTCCTTCACGGGATTGGGGTCTTTGCTTTGTCCCTTGTTCGCCTTCCATCTGACGGAGCGCGGCACAGGGGGGCGTGATCTGATGTCGTTGACTTCTATTTGTTTGTACAGCGTCCCATGTGGGGACTCGTTCGCGATTGGTGGTGTTCTTTAGCGATGCCGGTGTTTTCCGTTGTGATACCCGTATACAACGTCGAGCCGTGGCTCCCACGCTGCGTGGAGAGCGTTCTTGGCCAAGGCTTTAGCGATTTCGAGGTGGTGCTGGTCGATGACGGATCCTCCGATGGCAGTCCCGCATTGTGCGAGGGCTACGCATCGACGGACGCCCGGGTCAAGGTCGTCCACAAGTCGAACGGCGGTCTCTGCAGCGCCCGCAATGCCGGTCTCGCCATTGCGGCGGGAGATTACATCGTCCCGGTAGATTCCGATGACTGGATGGTCGAGGACGCCCTCGAGACGCTTTGGTCACGGGCGATTGAGCCTTACAAGCCAGATGCCGTCATCTTCAATGCGACTATGGTCTATCCCGATCGCGAGGAACCTGTGCCCTGCTATGCTGCGAGCGGGTTTTACGATAGTGCGCGCCTGCGCGGAGAGATTCTGCCGTATATGATTTGGGACAAAAGGCTGCCTTTCTGCCGGGGCATCTTCAACCCGATGGCCTGCAACAAGGTCTACAGACGTGAGATTCTGCTTAAGCATCACTGCGAGGACGAGCGCATTAGGATGGGCGAGGACAACGCCTACGTCTTCGAGGCGCTTTATCACTCCACGTCTCTAGTCGTTCTAGAAGACGCTCTCTACTGCTACTTCAAGGGCAACGAGTCCTCGATAAGCACGGCCTACGACCCGACGAGGTTCGAGAACAACAGGCTTCTCATCGACTACCTCGTGTCGAGGCTCGGCAGTAAGGAGGAGTGGCTCGACGACCAGCTGAACGCATTTAAGGCATACTGGCTTTTCATGGCTATATTCCATGAAGCTAGGGCGAATCGCGGTTTCGTCTCATCCTGCAGACACTTGAAGGAGGGCATTGAGAAGACGAACGCCACGGGAGGCATAGATATAGAGAAGTTGCCGAGGTCTGCTCGGGCGTTCCTCACGTTGATCCGCAGCCGGTGCTACCCCGCTATCCTTGCCGCTGCCAAGGTGGGCTCCGCCCTTAAGGACCGGCGGTGAGCTGCATGGAGCTCAGTATCGTTATACCTGCCTACAATGCGGCAGTCTCCCTCCCTAGGGCACTCGACTCGCTCGTGGACGTACGCTTCCTTGGGCGCTACGAGATATTAGTCGTCGACGATGGCTCGACGGACAACACTGCGGAGGTTTGCGACAACTGGTGCCGCCTGCACCCGGGCATTGCATGTTGCATTCGTCAGGGCAACGGGGGCGTGAGCTCTGCCAGGAATCTCGGCATTGCTGCCGCGAACGGCGACTACATCGCTTTCGTTGACGCCGACGACTATGCTGCGCCAGGCTATCTCGGCATGGCGTTCGACGCTAAGCGGGGCGGCGAGGACTACATCACGTTTGATTACGTTCGAGAGAGCGATGGCTCTCAGAGGGTCGTGAAACCGCAGCTCTCTCCCTCGGATATCGGGCGTGCGAGAGCTCTCGCCCTAACGTGCACGGCGAATTCCCCTTGGTCAAGGCTTTACAAGAAAGCCTTGAGCAAGGGAGTTCTGTTTCCCCTTGGTCAAGGCCTCGGGGAGGACCTTTGCTTCAACCTTGCCTTCCTCGAGAAGGCTCGTACGGCTGCATATTCTCCCCAAACCGCCTACGTGTATGTGGCCAACGAGGGCAGCAGGACGGAGCGGCCCCCCAGCGCATCCGATGCCGAGGATTATGGGAAGATGTACGCGGCCCTGATGGGCTTTTGCGATGCGTGCGGTCTCGGCGAGGCTGAGAGGAATGAAGCGCGCCTTTCGATGGCTCGGATTTTGGCGAACTACGCCGGGCGGCTCAAGAGGCACGGGGTGCTTTCGACCGAGATTTCGGCTGTGCTCGAATCAATCGAAGGCCTCGACAGCATACGGGGGGCTGTGGCGCGGGATTGTAAGGATAGGGCCAGGCTGGCGATGCTTCGCAGGGGCGCATACTCGCTTGCCGCGCTGTTTTTAAGGGGGTGCTAAATGGTCATTGCGGCTAGCGATGAGCAACGCCTCGCAGCGCGGGGAGTCTCTGGATATGGCGGAGTACGGCGGGATCGCGTGCGCGGGGGCTACGTGAGCCTTGCGTCTGCCAGGCTGTCCGTGGTCTGTTTTTCCGTCCTGTGGCCCATAGTGCTCTTGTCTAGGGGGCTTGTTCTCAGCACGTTAATAGAATCATCGGCAGCGACCATTCTGGTCCAGCTTGCCTACATCGGGCTTCTCGGCGCTGTTCTTGCCATCGATTTGATCTTGGGAAGGGTAAGATGCTTAGGAGACGGGTTTGCCTGCTTCGCGCTAATGGCTTTACATACCGTGCTCTTCTGCCTCGTGCTGACCAACCCAATGATGCCTTCCGAGTACTCCTTGACTCAGTCGGCCCTTCTATTCGTCTTGGTGATAGGTCTCACCGCCTATTTCATCAGGACCAGAGAAATATTCGACCTCTTTGTCCGGCTCTCGTTTTACACAATCGGCGGATTGCTGGCGTTTTGCCTCTTGACGCACCTTGGGGATTTGAACCTGTGTGGTGTTATGAACATTATGAGCTCGTCGGACAGGATGCGCTCTGTGTTCGGGTTCGGCCAACCCAACTCGCTGGGCGGAGCCTGCTTTGGTTGCCTCGTCTTGTACTCTCTGCTGCCGAGACGCCGCGCGCAGCTCGCGCGATGGGCTTCTTTCGTAATCGCGGCGATAGCCCTTGCGATGCTGCTCTGTCAGTGCGAGAGGGCAATTCATTCAAAGTGGTTGATTCTTGGATTGAGAAAGCCGGGGTTCAAGAATTATTAACTGATTTCAGGCCGTGCTCAATAAAAGATTTACTTCGCTATTTGATTTTACGTTTTAGATGGTACGCACTTGCAAGGTTGTTTTTAAGGGGGGAATAGTGGGTTACGGACGGGCCATTTCATCAAAAAAAATCGATACATTGGTGTTCTATTTATTATTTGCGGCCGTATATACAACTAGAGTGCTTGTTGTTGCTCAGGTTATTGATTCATCTGCTTTAACTATTTTGATTCAGGCTGTTTACCTTGCATTTGTCGGAACACTCTGGCTCTTGGAACTAAATAAAGGGATATATAGACCTACTGCTTTTTCTGGCTTTTTTGTATTGCTTGCATCACACATTGTGCTGTTTTGTTATGTCTTTACCAATCCAAGAATGCCTGGGAGTTTAGGTATAGGCCAAACTATGGTCCTCTTCTTTCTTGTGGTTGTTTTTACTGCCTGGTATGTCAGGGATAGAAATATCCAACGGGGTTTCTGCGCTCTTTGCTTTCATTTATTAGGCATTATTTTGACTGTCCAGCTGTTTACACATTTTGGTGACGTTAATTTAAGTGGACTGTCATCTCTTTTTAGTGCCGACCAACGAGTTCGTACGGTATTTGGGTTTGGCCATCCAAATACACTCGGAGGAATGTGTGTCGCTTTATTCATGATGTTTATATTTATGAATGTGTGTGAGGAACGACGCGGCCAAGGTTGGTTCATCATTTCCATAGATTTTGGATTATTGGCTGTGGCCCTGCTGATGTTGCTCTGCAGCGCTTCCCGTAGTTCATTAATTGGCTTAGCTCTGCTTATTGCGTTCTATTGTTCAGGACGCCTTAAAACCGGTGGCAAGTATTCTATGCTCGCCTACCGTGTTTCACGGTTGGTGCTTTTGATGGCTATTGCGTACGCTATTTCGAGCGTTCTTGGCTCGATGTCACTTGATAGTGCCATTGTTCAATCGAATCGATTAACTTTGTTGGACCATGCGTTGCCTGAGTTATTTAGAAGTGGTCGTTTAATGGTTGGACTTGGCTATGTCTCCAACAGCTCCTATGGAATGGGTCTTACTCCTTATAACACGTTATGGTTGGATAATAGCTACGTTTATTATCTAGTTGCCACAGGCGTTATTGGGTTCGTATTGATATTGGGATCCGTGTTTTGCCTGTCTTATGGTTGCCTTAAATCAGTCGAGGGGTCGAATCTTCAGGCTTGCGTCCAAGCCTCTCTGATTTCTTACCTATTTATGGCCTTTTTTGAAGTCGTATTACTTGTTGGTAACCCATTGAATTATTTCCTTCTTCCTTTTCTGCTGTCTCTTATTTGCACCAATTCAGATAAATGACTATTTTTCTCTAATTTATTTAGATTAGTTTCTCCCAGTTGTAAGGAGCTATTTCTTGATTGAAGTCAAAGCGTTAATTAAAAAAATAATTAATTGTTTGCTATCCGGACCTCTATATCAAATAATCCGTTCCTTTGCATTGTCAAATGAGGTGCCATACAACGGTGATCGCGCATTGCTGGATTCGGCTTCACCACGGCCTAGGCATATGCTTCAGCCGGTCTTTATGAACGATGAGGTTTCGTTTGATATTTCAGTTATTATTCCTGTCTATAACGTTGAAAAGTATCTAAAGGATTGCTTAGATTCGGTTGTATCTCAAAGCGTCGACGGGACTTATGAGGTCATCATCGTTAATGATGGTTCTACTGATAATTCTGGGGCCATCGCTCATTTATATGACCGAGTTTCGAATGTACGAGTCGTTAATCAAGCTAATGCGGGGCTATCCGCTGCGCGCAACGCCGGTCTCCGGATATCCAAGGGCAAATATATTATGTTCCTCGATTCTGACGATACGATTGCCCCGGGCTATCTATGCGCTATGAAAAGTCGACTAGATCGAACTTCTGCTGATTATGTTACCTCAACATTTAGATACATGTCTGATGGCGGCATGTTGGGTGAACAGGAGAAGGATAGGGCATCTTGGATGGCTCCCTGGGGACGACTTTATCGTCGTTGCATTTGGGATGGTCTTTGTTTTCCGGTTGGAGCTTGGTATGAAGACCTTGTGCAACCAATCTGTATTGAGCCGAAGTATAAGGAGCTAAAATGCTACGACTTGGATGGATATAATTACCGTATTCGGCCTGGCTCCATCATGCAGTCTACTCCCACAAGCGTTAAAGGCCTTGATTCTTTTTGGGTGCTTGATGAGTTGATTGGCTGGCGTTCTGAACTCGATATTGCATATTCTGAAGTTGACTATGATCACCTTCTTCCATTATTCGGCCCTCTTTTGCTGGGTAGGACTGTAGCCCTCGACAATGAGCAGAGGCGTGCTTTGTTCGAATGCTGCTGTTCGACTTTTTGCTCAATTGAAGAGTTTAAATCCATGAAGACACGGCTGCCGGATTGTTGGGGCGATATTGAGCTTGCGCTTCGCACCTCGAACTACCGTTTGTATCTATTGGCTGCTACCGCTCTTGCCTCTGGCGGTAATGTTGGGCTTGCTTTTTCAGATGCCCTTCACTTTTATCTGAACAGGACTAAATAGAGAATGTTAATTGGAACCATCACTTTTCACGGAGCGCTTAATTTTGGCTCTGCGCTGCAGGCTTATGCACTTCAGAGTGTTTTGACTCTCATGGGGCATGAGGTGAGGATCATTGATTATCGAGCTCGAGATTACGAGCAGTATCGTTTGCTGCAGCTGCATCATCCTAAAACTACATTGAGAGTTCTATGCCGGTTGAGCCGCTTCTCTTCTAGAAAAGCTTCATTTAAACGATTTGCAAATAGTTTTTACAACTTGACTTCTGAATCCGTGTCTTGGAAAAACGAAACTTCTTTATCTGAAATGGTTGATAAGTTTGATTGCTTTATCTGTGGCAGTGATCAGATTTGGAATCTCGATTGTACTGTCGGAGTGGTCGAGCCATATTTTCTATCTTTTGCGGGAAACAAGCGTCGCGTAGCCTATGCGCCCAGTTTGGCCCATACGTCCTTTAAGCCGGAGAACTTTGATAAGGAGCTTGTTGCCAGACTTCTTTCTAAATTCGATTATCTGTCCGTCCGTGAAGAGGAGACGATTCCGCTCTTTCAGCCGCTTGTTGATAAACCCATTGATGTAGTTCTTGACCCTACGCTTCTTCTGAATGCTGCTGATTACGCTGGGATGACGTCGAAGATGCTTCTTCAAGGCGAGTATATCTTCATGTATTTGCTGCGTGAGTGTCCTGAGCTCATCGAGAGCACCGCAGCGACGGCAGAGACGACAGGCATGAAGGTCGCTTATATTTCTGAGAAAGATCTGGACATCCCAAATTCAGTTAACCTATTTGGCATTGGTCCTGAGGAGTTCGTCTCGCTTATTGCGCACGCAAGCCTTATTCTTACCAACTCCTTTCATGCAACCGTATTCTCAGTTCTCTTTCATAGGCCCTTCCGCGTATATGCGACAGATAAGTCTGGTGCGCGTATGCGCGACTTGCTGAGTAATATCGGGCTGTCTGACCGTTGCGTCGATGTTATGTGCGCCGACGATATTGCCCCTTGTGACTGGAGTGACGTGGACTCTCGCCTGGATTCTCTGCGGGAGCATTCCTGGGCTTATCTTAGAAAGGCGCTTTCGTAATGGGGGAGACGCGTCGACTTATTAAGAACACTGGCATTATTGCGGTGGGCGGAATGGCAACCAAGCTTGTTTCGTTTCTTCTGCTGCCGCTCTATACTTCAGTTCTTTCCACTGGCGACTATGGTACCGTCGACTATATCAACACTATCGCCCTGTTTTGCGTTCCCGCCGTTTCTCTGCTTATGGACGAAGCACTCTTCCGGTTCCTCATCGACTGTCGCACCGATGGGGATCGGTCTAAGGCCGTGACCGCGTCTTGCGCTGTTCTTCTTGCTGGCTGCGCGTGCTTTGCGGTCTTGGCGATTCTGGCCTGGTTGCTATTTAGGCCAGAAAATCTTGGCTGGGTCGTGGGGCTTGTTATTGCTGGTGCGCTTCTGCAGATGGCTTCGGCGGTCCTACGTGGTTTCGGTGATACCGTGGGATATTCCGTCATGAACTTCACTGCGAGCGCTCTTACCATCGTGTTAAACGTTCTGTTTATCGCCGTGTTGCGCTGGGGCGTGGTGGGCATGCTTTCTGCCACGGTCATTGCGCAGGGCGGTGTTGCCCTCACGTTCATGGTCATGCGGAAGCTCTGGCGTTATATCGATCCGTCGGCTTTCTCCATTTCCTATGCTCGAGACCTCCTGCGGTATTCCTTTCCGCTCATTCCCAACAAGGTTTCCTGGACTATTAATAACCTGCTGGACAGGCTCATTATCATGAACACGCTCGGGGCTTCCGCTGCCGGCGTGTACGCCGTTTCTTACAAGTTCCCCGGTGTCATGGACCAGGTGTATGGCTTCTTCTACCAGTCCTGGAAGGAGAGCTCGGCGCGCGCCCTCAACTCCGATGAGGACGAGTCGGCTTTCTATAACTCTGTGTATCGTGCGCTCAGGCGTTTCATGATGAGCGTTGTTCTGCTTATGTCCGCGCTTATGCCCCTCGTGTACGGCATCCTGATCAAGGGCTCATTCGGCGAGGGCCTGCTGTATGTACCGATATTGCTCTTGGCGACGTACTTCAGCAACATGTCCGGTTTTTACGGCGGTATTTTCACCGCGCATAAGGAGACTGGAATAATGGGTACTACCACCGCGGTGTCTGCTGCTCTTTGTGCCGTTCTGTGCATCGTGCTGATTCCGCACTTCGGCCTTTATGGCGCATCTGCTGCAACGCTCTTGGCGATGATTGTGGTGAACGAGTACCGCAGAATTAAAGTCGCAAAGTTTACGAAGCTTGTCGAAGACCGGGTTGAGCAAGTTTTGACTTTGGTTTCAATTGTCGGCTTATTCTTTTTTTATTATCTGTCTGCTTACGGTGCGGGCATCTGGAGTGCTATCGCCTGCCTGGCAATTGCTCTGGCTTTTTCCGTTTATATGAATGCCGATATTCTGCGTAAGCTTGTTTCGGCTCGCAAATAGGGGGATAACTGCATGTCTACCGTGAAAAGGGGCGAAGTTCCCACACTGTTTGAGTCGCCATCGCATTGCTGCGGATGCGGGGCATGTGCCGCCGGCTGCCCGAAAGGTGCCATCACCATGTCCGAGGGGAAGGATGGGTTTGTTCTTCCTGTAATTGATAGCGATCTCTGTATTGGCTGTGGCGCGTGCACGAGGGCGTGCGGCCTCAACCGGGGGATAGGCTCTAATTCGGCCGGACCGTTCTTTGCCGCTGTTGGTAGGGGCGATGTCTCGGAGTCCGCCTCCGGCGGAGTTTTCGGTGCCGTTGCGCGTGAGCTTATTTCTTCTGGCGGCGTCGCATATGGTGCTTCCTATGAGCGTGAGGGGAATACGCTTCGAGTGTTGCATAGTCGTGCGGCAAGCGTTGATGAGCTGTCTCCGCTTCTTAACTCCAAATATGTGCAGAGCGATGCCGGAGTTTGCTTTGCCGATGTTAAGGCGGACCTTCGTGATGGAAGGCGGGTCTTGTTCTGCGGAACTCCCTGCCAGGTTGCCGGCCTTAGGGGCTTCCTCGGGCGCGATTATGAGAACCTGACAACCGTTGACCTTGTCTGCCATGGTGTTCCTTCCGGCCGTATGTTTGCGGACTGCGTTGAGGACTATGGCAAGCAGCTTGGGTCTCCCGTGGTTGATTTCCGGTTTAGGTGCAAGCGCGAGGGATGGGGCCACTCCCTTCTTCTTCTTCTTCTTCTTCTTGAGGATGGAAGAGAGGTCACCATTCCTGCGGCAAAATCTCCCTACTACGACATGTTCCTGAACCTTAAGACGCTTCGCGACAGCTGCTATAGGTGCCCCTATGCAGGTAGATTCCGCGCTGGCGATCTTACCATCGGCGACTTTTGGGGCGTCGACGTTAATAGGCCCGACGTTCTGAAAGATGCTGAGAAGTTCAATCAGATGAAGGGCGTCTCCTGCTTGCTGGTGAATAACGACCGCGGTAGGGAGTTTATTGAATTCTGCAACGCTCTGGACTTGTATCCCGTTGAATTTGACGATATCGCTAAGGGCAACGACCAGCTCCGCCACCCGAGTGTTCTTCCCAAGGATAGGGAGCTATATATCGACGCTTACGCCAATGGTGGCTGGGACGCCGTGGAGCGACTCTACAAGAAGCGTGAGCGCGGCGTTGTGTTTTATGCCAAGAAGGCTGTAAGGACTGTTTTGCCTGCATCGGCCGTTCGAACACTTAAAAAGGCACTTGGAAAATAAGCACAGCTATCCATTCTTCAAAAACTGACTGACCCGTCGATTACCCCTTGCGCGTTCTTTGAGTTGTGAAATACGCGCAAGGGATAATGCTACGCGGGCTTTAATTCTGCGATCGTTTACTCTTTTCGCTCTGCGATGTAGCCCGCGAGATCGCGTCGAAAATGTTGGTGTAAGGGTGACACCCTAGCGCTCGTTTAACGAAGAACGGCCTTCGTCCTAGAATCTGAAATAACCACAACAACAGGTTCTAGGAAAGGACGAAGACCGCTATGGAAATCCTATCAGACCCGACGCCGGACATGTTCGCCATGCCCCGTTTCGACGACGGCGCCATCGACATGCAGGAGCTGCTTCGCAGACTAGCTGAGCAGGTCGTGAACGCCGTGATGGACGCCGAGGCCGACCAGCTGTGCGGCGGCGGGGCGAACAGCCGAAACGGCTACCGCGAGAGGTCGCTCGCCACCTGCGTCGGCACGCTGACGCTGCGCATCCCCAAGCTGCGCTCCGGCAGCTTCTTCCCGGAGGACGTGCTCGAGCGCCACCGGCACCAGCACACGCAAGGTGCAGCGCGTCGCGGAGAAGATGGGAGCCTCTAGGCTCTTCAAGGACCGGTGAGCGCAATTATGCTGACATGGAGTCCAAGTCTTGTGAACTGACAGCTCTGGGCAAGCAGTATTGGCGCCTTGCCTATACGGGTAAGATTTAGCTGCTTGTCGGATTCAATTGCTTTGCTTTCCAGACAAGTCAATAATCTAATGGATGTTTTTTCAGTCGCTTTAGCCTTGTCTGTATATAGGGTGTGTTGTAAATGCTGTTCAACTTAATTGTTCGTGCCAATGAGACGCAGCCAATGTTGCCTTCTAGGATGTTCGAGGGAACTCCTGAGCAGTTGACGAGCGCCTATAGGACTGGCACCGGTTTTGACTTTAATGCTCTTGCTCAGCTTCCTACTGTTATGACGCGCGAATTTGAGTCGGATGATATGGGTGCCGTGGCCACGCTAGGATATATGGATGCCCCGTCTATCAACCCCGTGATCTCCAAGCCTATTCTACGGTTTCCATCGCAGGCATTGTTGAATCTTGGTCTACTTGACGAGAACTGCTGGCAAAACAAACGTACTCATTGGAGACTTTGCGAAGGAGATCCTTTTCGCCTGTTCTCAAAGTCTCTTGATAACTCCACCTTGGCGATCGAACCTAAAAGGTCTAGTGCTTGTGACCCAAATCTAATTGCCGTCATGATGCCATTCACCGATGACCCTTCAATAGATCCTGTATATTCGGCGTTGGTCGAAGGCTCTAAGAGGGCGGGTAAGAATTGTAAACGCGTAGACGAGATATTGACTCCCACAGATATTACGGAAGACATATTTAAACTGATTGCGTCTAGCTCTTCGGTAATTGCAGACATTACTGGCCTGAATTCAAATGTTATGTTCGAAGCGGGCTATGCGATTGGAATGGGCAAGCGGACCGTTTTGATACATCAAGATGATGTTCCTAAACTGCCTTTTGATGTCAGTCACAGGAGGGTATTTACCTATAAGCGGAATAAGGACGGATTGGCGATACTTTCAGACAGGATTTTCAAAATATTGACGAATGCTCAATGAGTGTTTGCCCGTTTGACCATTGCTGAATATCGTTAATCAGTATCGCCGGTATTGCGTATGGGTCCCGGTATCCGTTGTTACGAGTTTCCGGCCTCACTGAGCCGTTGCGTGTTGTCCTCGCTCATGCCAATCCAGGCCCGTTGCCCCGTCCTGTTCGAAGGGTGGGGCACCCGTCGCCGTCTAGAGCTCGAAGCCTGGGTTCATATCGGCATCAATGGAAAAGCTCTCTTCCTTGGCATCAAGGTGCTGCTGAATGCGGTCGGCGTACTTCTCTGCCCATTCGTCCGCCTTGCCATTTCGCACAAAGTAATTGTTGGATAGGTCGGTCGAGTGGTAGGCGTAGTCGTCCTTTTGGTAGTTTGCCGTGTGGTCTGAGTGGGCGATTGCCATGAGCTCGTCGGTCAGGCCAAAGTACAGATGGCGCTGGTCCAGGTCCCCGTACCACTTGTCGCTGGTGTCGTCCCAGGTTAGGTCCATCTGGCACCATTTGCTGTCGATCTTTACGGCGTTCCAGGTGTGGCCGTTGCCGGTGATGCGGCCGTTGGCGATGCCCGCGGCGTCAATGAGCTTGGAGTAGATGCGCTGGTAGCTCTCGCAGGTGCCCTGGTGGCGCGTGAGGCCGCTTTCGGCCGAGCACCTGTTGAGGTTGTGGTCGTACTCCAGCTGGTCAAGCGTCCAGTCGTGGAGCCACAGTGCCATGTCGTATTCCGAGCCGTTTGTCTGTTGCCTGCACTGGTCCACGGCGTTGTTGACGATCTGCGTGACGCTTGGGCGGGCGGCGTCGTTTACGGTCACCTCCGCCGTGGTGCGCAGGTAGTAGATTCCCTTGTCGTTTTGGGGGTCGTATCTGTCGTTGTCCATAAAGTAGAAGTAGATGCGGTACGTGCCCGATGCCGTGAAGTCAAATGTAAAGTCGTGGCCGGTGGCGCCCAGGCTGTGGTAGCTGCCCCATGCCGGGCGCGACGGGTCGCAGACGCTTTCCTGGCTGCCGCCGTCCCAATAGGTGGGTACGTCCATGCGCGCCTTGGCCTGGGACGAGCCGTTGGTCTGGGTTACGTGGAAGGTCGTCGCGGCGCCCGCGGGGGCGTCGTTCCACGAGACGGTGAAGGTGACGCCGTTTTGGGTTGCCGTGGCGGAGTGGGCGTAGGTGGTTTGTGACGTGGTGGAGATGGTCTCGGGCGTTCCGTTGGTTTGGGCGCGGAGGGATGGGGCGGTGGTGCCGGGCGTGGCGGCGTCTGCGGTGTTGGCGTCCGCGGGGTCGGTCTGGCTGGTGCCGGTAGATGTTGCGGTGCTGTCCTCTGCGGAATCTGCTGTCGCATTTGTGTTGGTGCCGTCTTCGGCTTCGCCTGTGTCGATGCTCGTGGCGTCGGCTTGCGCCTGCTGCTCGGTTGTCGCTCGAGGCTGAATGGCTTCCGCAATGGCCGCCATGGGTAGCGTCGAGCTGACCATGGACGTGCACGCGATCGCGCAGAGCAGGTAGTAAAGGGGTCGTTTCATAGCGGAGCCTCTCGGTGAGCAGCCAATAGGGTCCGAAGGCAGCTCCAGGCCAGCACTCCGCACATATTTTGTTTCGGTTTATTTTACGGGAACCCCAGTCAACATCAGCGAACTTTCTGGGGGATGTTGGGGAGGGGAGGGATGCTTGATTGCCCGGTGACGTTGTGGATCGCGTCGGGTTGACTATGCTCGATGCGGCAACTCCAGCATGAGGCCGTCTTGCGCCTCTTCGAGGCTCGGCACCGAGGCCTTCCAGGAAAAGTCCGCGAGGCTGCTGCTTAGGTCAAGCACTGCATGGCCGTACTTTTCAATTTTGCAGCCAGGGTGATTCTCGTCTGGTAAAAGGCGACATTCGACCGGCTGCGACCCGATGATTCGATACTCCTTCTGATATGCGTATTTGGGCGTTTTGATAACGAGATTGTGCGGGATGCCCTCAAAGATCTCGCGGATCAGTTTTGGCCCGGGGACGCCGTAGGAGATGGGACCGTGGGCGTAGATGCTTCCGTCGTCGGAGGTTTGTCTGTCGGCAAGGCACGCGAAGCAGTCGTACTGCACGATGCCGATCCACCCGTCTGCGCACCCGAACTCCTGGATCATGCGTATCGGGATTTTCGCGGCGTTGTCGACGATATCGTTCTCGCGGACCGTGTACATGCAGTAGATGGGGAGGCAAGTATATCCGTAGAGACACACCCCAGGAGCCATGGACGCCTCGAGCGGATCGCCCTGCTCGCCAGGCAGGCCATGGTAGTAGCCGCCCGCGTTCATGTAGAGGCGACCGTTTATCAAGTCGTCGATGTATGCCTCTCTGGGTGCGAACTTGAGTAGGTATGCGATGTCGTTGTTGGGCATGGTGTTTCCTTTCTTTGGTAGTGATGTCCCGGGTCGCTTTGTGCGTCCGGGTTGCTTGCTACCAAGGTAAGGGCGTCTGGTGGACCCTCGTGCCGTAGTGGTGTGTGGCGAGTACCACCGAGTTTGTGGTTCTTTGCGGTGATTGGTTGACCGAGTTCAAGAACCTAAATAATTGTTATCGACTGATCATTGCGCTTGCGCATGCGGTCTGTATGGCCTGAAGGTTTGAAGGCGCGATGCCGAACTTCCTCTAACATGGTATTGGGTCAGCGAGGAATGTCATAATTTGCCCTTGCATTTCCAAAAGCTCCGGATCAGGCTCCAAACTTCCGAGGTTCATCAATTTGTAGAGGTGTGCCCCATAGCCTATTAGCGACAGGGCATTGGGGTTAATGCCTGCGGAATCCAGTATTGCTTCAGATGAACCCAAGAGGCTCATCTGATACATTTCAAATATCTCAGCTGCAATTGTGACGTTCTCAACTCCTGAAACCGACATATAGGCACCTTTCTTAAAAAAGTTGATTGATGGCGTCATTGACCGTGCCTGACACATGAATCCCGTGACGCTCAGAATGACAATCTGTCGATAGGTAAGTTGCTCGGCAATTTTAATGAGATGGTTCGCGATGGGCCTGCTAATCTCTGGATGGAAGAGGATGTTTGCATACAGCCTTGAGAGATAGACGGTCTTTTTCTCCTCGTGTTCTCTTTGGGCAGCTAGTAATGTGCCTTCAAGAAGTTCCTCACTGGCCGGACGCCCACTATCGCTCGCTTCGAAAAAGTTGTCGTTTCTGGGAATCTCGCCGTGGCTGATTTTTTCTTCTAGGATTTCCTTTGCCTTGCTGTATACAGCTCCGATCCTTTGCTCTTCCAACGGCGTAAGGGTCCGTTTCTCTATCTCTTTCCCCATCCTTTGAAACATATGCTCTATGGCTGTCGTGACGAGGCTTCCGGCAATAGCGCCTTCGGGACCACCGATTGCCCCGCCTAGGATTCCGCCAGCAACGGCACCTGCGGCGCTGCCGGCATATTCACTAACGTTGTCAACGATGGCCTTCTTTGCATCATCATGATTCACGGTTTTCTCCCTGATGGCTTGAAACTACATCTTGAATTTTGGCTATTGTTGAGTTGAGCGTTCTTGTCGTTTGAGCGGTTTCCCTGAGGCGATGGAGCTCGCTGCTTTGCTAACCTGACGATCTAGGATTTTCTTTAGAGATTAACGTTTCGACGTGTTTTTAAGAACCGAGGGATGAATGTTTCGTAGGGGTAGCTTTAATGCTGTGAGGCATGATGACGTGACCGACGCGCCTCATTTTCCTTGAGATAATACATAGTCAACTCTTCTTATAATATGAAAATCCCTACTTGTCTAAAACGTGAGATTTGCGCCCATCTGATATGTCGTATTTTTCACGGAAATTAATAGACGCCTCTATAAATTCAATTGGCCCAATTTCACTTAGCAACTGTAAAACGGTTAATTCAGTTGCTGTACCTCGAAACCTATTTTTTCTCATCCACGCCAGCTCGTAAATGAGCTGCACTGAAATTGTTGTTGTAAATGGTATACCGACCTTATTTAGATTTAATGCCCTCGCGGTATCGTCTATCGCATTTTTAAATTGAGAAAAGGACTCGATATCATCGGAGGGATTTTCTAAATAAAGGGTGTATTCTTCTCCGTGGCGCTCAATTCTTGTTTCGCCTTCTCTTTTTTGTTTAATAAAAGGCTTTGTTTTACCTAAACCTAAATACTCGGTTCTGTTCAGATTTTGCCTGTGGCAGCTATTCTTGAACAGGCCATGACGACAGTCAATTATTGCTGCGTCAACAATTCGATCGGCTAAACAGGGATAAAAACCAATGAGAATCCAGTCAACTTCGGTAGATGCCCTATGGAGAAGGTCGAATAGCTCAGCATATAAAGGGCATTGGCCGGCTATGAGACGGGTTAGCTTTGCTCCTTCGTGCAGGAATAGACCTTGAAAGTCGGAGTGGATTTCAATTAGATAACCCAATTCTATGTGATTGCTTTCCCTATGCGATACCATTAGGCGATTGCGATATTTAGCTAATTTAAGTGCGTGACCAGCTTTTTTGTCAAAGAGTCTGACATCTAAGGAATGCGTGAGGTCGTCACAGCAGGCGTTCCTGCGATGATACTGTTCCTTTGCGACGAACTCAGCTACGGCTTTGGCCATTTCATCTAATGCGTTATCGTCATAACCAAGCATTGGCTTTAATTTTTCGTGGCGGCCTATCATTAACGACATGAGCTCAGCCGATTTCGACTGTGCGGCTTTGTCTTGCTTAATGTGATGGTCGATTCTGAAATGCTCTAATCCAATAATTGATCCATCGCAGCGAGTGACAACAATATCAGGACACTCATGATTGGTGTCTACTGAACCGTTCAGCTTCAAGGCTGCCTTTTTCTTGTAGCCTCCCACCGCTTTTGACAAGTCAATGACATCTTTGAAGACTTGCTCTTCAAGTGAATTTTGTTTGCATTTATTGTCACTCATATAACTGTCCTTATCGTAAAACGGCTTATATTGAGTATCGGCGATGCCGGTTAATTGCAATCTAGGCCGCGGCATGGCTTTATCTGAGTAATGCCAATTATTTTAATGCCACCGCAAAGCTGGTCGGCCTCGGCGTCCATCACGGCGTTCACGACCCGCTCGGCGAGGCGCCTGAGCAGCTCCTGCATGTCGATGGCACCGTCGTCGAAACGGGGCATGGCGAGCGTGTCCGGCGTCGGGTCTGACAAGATTTCCGCAGCGGTCTTTGTCCTTTCCCAGAACCAGTTGCTGTGGTGATTTCAGATTCTAGGGCGAAAGCCGTTATTCGTTAAACGGGCGCTAGGTCATCACCCTTACTCCAACATTTTCGACGCGATCGGCTGGCGGCACGTACGCAAATCCTCGTTGCTCCTTTTCCTGTTCCAGTTCGCTCATCGATTGCACTCACTGCATGTCCCCGCAGTTTGCAATAATCGATTAAAGCAGCGATCAAGGAGCATGAACATGCCAGGTTATTCTTTTAAAGTCAATGAACTGGTCACGGTGGACGGAACGACAATAAAGCCAAAGAAAATCACTGTATTTATTGGACCAAATAATTCTGGCAAAAGTAAATCACTTAAAGAAATTCGTTCCGAAATATTGGGTGACCCAGAGGCGAGTTATTCCGGAGGAGAACCCACCAAGCGCATTGTCTTCAAAGATATTCGCCTCAATTTACCAGCAAGCAGCGATGAAATAAACGATGCATATGGTCTTGATGATAAAGTCGTGCGTTGTAACGGTGGTTGGCGTCTCCGCGATTATTGCAATACCGGCATAAATTGGTCTCCGGGTGGAATTGTTTTTTCTCCGAGCTATCGTAGCCTTTGTTTTTCCCCGACTGAGGATTGGCACAAGAGCTTTGCTCATTGTTTTGATGGCGACAGCTATGGTGGGCCAGAACAGGCTCGTCGCGAGTCATTACGCTTTTTCGGACCAGCAATGGTTGACTATGTGGGCACCGAGGACCGCCTGTTGATGTCGGTGGGCGATCAAGCTTATGGAATCAACGACGATAACTACAACAGCCTTAGTTCGGCATACGACACCGATCCTGACTGTGAGTCGATAGCGTCTGAAATTACTACTCTATTTAATAGGGACGTTGTTCTGGATGCGAGCACGAGTCGCCAAAGAATTGTGCCCGTCGTGAGCGATTCGTTCGAGGAATATCGTGGCGCATCTCAGGATATGCCGCGTCGCTTGACCATCTTGTCTAACGCTACGCCGCTGCGCGAAGAGGGCGATGGTTTACGTAGCTTTGTTTCCGTTTTATTGAGTTTGATGGGTAGGCGTAAACCGGTATTTCTTTTGGATGAGCCTGAAGCTTTTCTTCATCCTCCATATGCGCGCAGGATGGGGGAAATTCTGGGCAAAAAATTTGTTGAGAACGAAAGTCTCAACAACGTGTTTATTTCCACGCACAGCTCCTTTTTGCTTCAGGGGCTCATCTCGTCATGTTCTGAAGAGCTTACCATTGTACGACTTAATCGAGATGGCGACATGCGCTGCGCAAAAGTGCTCTCCAATAATGAAATCCTGAGGTTAATTGATCGCTCGGATTTTTCAGCTGAGTATCTGGATGCATTATTTTCGAGTGAGGCCGTCCTTGTTGAAGGCCCGAGAGATGCCGCCGTATATCGTAAACTGATTTCTAAATTTGATGCCAATTACAGCGGCCTATTTGTTTCTGTTAACGGTAAGCTGGGCTTTGAGAACATTAAGAAGTTTTATGATTCGGCTGGAATTAGATGCAAAGTAATTACGGATTTTGATTTATTGGATAATAGCGATATTTTTAAGCGCGTATCCAATCTATTTATCACTAACAGTGATAAACGGAATAAAATCCGAGAAGTGAGGAATTCCCTCGAGCGATTTTATCGAGAGCTTGAAGATTGTCCGGGCGGGCAGCGGGACAAAATGCCAGAAATAGTGAAAAGGCATTATAAGTCTCAAGTTTATGAAAGCCTTCCAGATGATCTGCGTGTGAACGTCGAAGAGATGCTTCGGCTTCTTGCACGCGAGGGATTGGTAGTTTTGAGCTCTGGAGAACTCGAATCTTTGTTTGAAGCCTATGGGGTGGAACATGTTCACGGCTCGAATAAATGGCTAGCTAATGCGTTTAGCTACATGGCGAACCATAGCCGTGACGAGCTGCGAGATATTCCTGCCGTCGCTATTATTCTGGAAGCATTTATTTCGGTGAAGCGGCGGGAATAATGGTCTGGTTTTGATACGGGACTTCGGGTTTTCTGCGTCGCGTTGAGGTTAGTCCGTTATTGCGCTGAATAAATAATGGGATGTATTGCCAGTAAATCGGCAAAGGCCAGTTAGCGTAGATGCCCATCCCGTACGTCAAGGACGCTTCCAATGGATCGCCCTGCTCGCCGGGTAGATCATGATAGTAGCCGGCAGCGCGAGAAATTGCGCCCACAGGGGTTCAGCGCGAGCCACGGGTGCCGGTCTTCCTCCATGAGCTGCTTACAGAAAGCGGTTAGAACTAGAATTACAGCTAGTTGGAATTAGCTTAATGACGTTGTGAGACTCTTTACAACGAAACAAATGTTCGATAAAGTATTCTTTAAAAGGAGGCAGGGATGGTCGCTAGTTTATTTTCTGAACTTATTAAATCAACGGTCTCTCCTTATGAAGAGATGCTCGCCTATGAGTATTTATATGCCGATTCAAATGCAACTCTAAAAAGAATTTCCGGTAAGACTGTCGGCCTTGGCAAAACCCCTTCGGAGGTTCTGGAGGAGGAGTCCGGCCTTCTCGATTTGCGGGAGAGCGATAGATACAAAGAAGTTCAGGAAACTATCGATCAAAAACTCGGTACTTTCGACGTGATTGTCAACGGAACGCCGTCTTGGCCGGCCACCTTAAAGGATTCTGCAAGGCCGGTGCCTGTTCTTTACTATAAAGGTGCCGTCTCGCTTTTAGATAGGCCTTCTGTATCTGTTGTGGGCTCGCGGAAGGCCTCCCAGAAGGGCAGAGCGCTTGCTGCAAAGATTGCCTCTCAATTATCTGAGCATGGTGTAAGTGTTGTAACGGGAATGGCTCGCGGCATCGATACCGCGGCAACTGAGGCCGCTCTTGAATATAAGGTTGGCGCGATTGGGGTTATCGGTACGCCGGTTGACGAAGTGTATCCTCCTGAAAACATTGACCTGTTTAATAGGCTTATCGAGTGCGAGGGGCTCATTGTCAGCCAAGTGCCTTTTTATAAGTATCAGCATCAGTCTTTTGATACCAAAAGGTTCTATTTCCCAGAGCGTAACGAACTGATGGCTGCTATTTCTAATGCGACCATTATTGTTGAGGCTTCTGATACAAGTGGCACGCTCACGCAGGCTCGTGCTTGCGAGCATCAGGGACGGCCTCTTTTTATTACGAGTCATGCCTGCTCCGACCCTTCGGTGACTTGGCCTTCCAAATGGTTGAAAAAACCCAATGTCTTTGAAATTAATGACGCCATGGACGTTCTTGACATGCTTGGCCCCATCGAGCATTGGGGAGGCGGTTTCAGTGCCTGATTGGAACTGGACTCTAATTGACAAGGTCGGCATGGCTAACCGTAGGTATCTTCGTGAAGACGATGTTTGTTTCTACTATATGCAGCGTGACAGCAGGGGTTATAACGCTTCTCCCGAAAACGACTTGATCAGCAATTTTAAGAAAGATCCGTTCGAGTATCGCGATCGCCCTGATGTGCTCAGATATAAAAACGGCGCCATCCAGTCATGCAGCAGTTTTGTTGTGTCGTTCTTTAGAGATCGCCCTCATATCTTTAGGGACAAGCTGATTGCTCTTGTTCCAATGCCGACATCGAATCCAAGAAACTCAGCAAAATTCGATGACAGACTCGATCAAGTTTGCTGGAACGTGTCTTCCTGCTTCGACAATATTTTCCATGCTCCCGTAATTGATGTTAAAGACAGTGTGACCGCTGCTCACAGAGGTGGCCCCAGAGATCCCGAGCTTCTGCAAGGGTCTCTTGTTATGACTGGCGGCCTTTCACCAGATACCGATATTGTCGTGTTGTTTGACGATGTTCTTACCATGGGCGGTCATTATTCTGCGTGCAAGAATTTGTTACAGCAGAACATGTGGGCGGATCCCAACATACTGGGGCTATTTCTGGCGTTGCATACTTGGCCGATTCTTGCCGCTGATAGCCCTGTTTCTGCTTCGTGGTAGTTGCTGGCTTCTTGTCGTTAACTATCGGCGACTGGTATTTCCAGCACGAGGCTGTTTGGCGTCCCTGTTAGGCTCGACACTGCCACCTTCCTGGATAAGCTCGTGCGCGTGCTGCCTAAGTTCAGATCCGCGTGACTATGCTCTTTGATTCAAACGCGGTCGACGCATTTGCTCTAATTTATGGTGTGCTAAATGAAAAGCGACAACCTGTCAAGGGCCATCGTTTTGCAAGGGGGGTTCCTTCCAAGCGGAGGGCATCCCCTAGTTTTTAGCTAGAGACTGGAGTCGAACGGCCGTATTGCCACTTGTTGTTCTGTTGGTCCGTTTGACGTTACGGTAAAATGTTCTCAGTGATGCAGTCGTCGCGGACTCTATGTGAGGCGATGACAAAGAGGGGTCGTTGTTCGGTTTTCCGGCAACGGCCCTTTGACGTTTCCGCGACAACTGGATGTTGTCGCGGATGACCTATTTATGCTTGCGATCACGATGGGGGCCGTGTTTTCCGGAAGTGTGGGGAAAAATCAGAAAGCTCCGAGCACAACTCGATTTTTGGCAACAAAACCGCAGGTCGCGGAAGCGTAAAACCGTGGTCTGCTCGGTCGATCTCGGTTTTTCCCAGCACTTCCGGAACCGCCCGTCGGAAGTATGCGGCAAATTCCGGAACCCACGAGCACACCGCCCTTTTTGCGCAGAGAAACCGCTGGTATAGGCGTTGTGGTATCCCGGCGTGCTCGGCAAGTTTTGAATTTGCCGCATACTTCCGGTTTTTGCCTCTGTGGCAGGGCGTTTCCACTCATATCATCGGCTAGATAATGGACAGAACAGCCCTTCGTCTCCATACTAAAACGCCGGCAGGGGCGAAATTGCTCCTGCCGGCGTTGGCGTGCCTGCTTGTGCCGTTTCGGCTCGCGCAGAGGCCCGTTTTGGACCTTTACGCCTCCGTGGGCTCCATGCCAAGCTCGTTGCGCACGAGCTCAAAGGCAGCGGCGATGGCCTTGTCCATGTCGTAGTACTTGTAGCCGCCCAGGCGACCGGCGAAGATCACGTCGCCCTCCTGCGCCGCCAGCTCCTCGTACTGCCTGTAGAGGGCCTCGTTCTTGGCGTCGTTGATGGGGTAGTAGGGCTCGTCGCCGGGTTTCCAGTCGGCCGGGTACTCGCGCGTGATGACGGTCTTGTCCTGCGTGCCGAACTCGAAGTGCTTGTGCTCGATGATGCGGGTGTAGGGGATCTCGCGCTCGGTGTAGTTGACCACGGCCACGCCCTGGTGGTCGGCCTCGTCGAGCGTCTCGGTCTCGAAGCGCAGGCTGCGGTACTCGAGCGTGCCCAGCTTAAAGTCGTAGAACGCGTCGATGGGGCCGCAGTAGATCGTCTTGGCGGCGATATCGGACTCGGAGGCGGCCAGCTCCTTGTACTCCACGCCGCAGCGCACCTCGACGCCCTCGAGCATGTTGGCGACCATCTTGGTGTAGCCGCCCATGGGGATGCCCTGGTAGCGATCGTTGAAGTAGTTGTTGTCGTAGGTAAAGCGGCAGGGGAGGCGCTTGATGATGCTCGCGGGCAGGTCCTTGCAATCACGGCCCCACTGCTTCTCGGTGTAGCCCTTCACAAGCGTCTCGAAGATGTCGCGGCCGACGAGCGACAGCGCCTGCTCCTCAAGGTTGGACGGCTCGCCGATGTTCTCGGCGGCCACCTGCTCGGCGATTTTTGCCTTTGCGTCCGCCGGCGTGACGACGCCGGGCCACATCTTGGCGAAGGTGTTCATGTTGAAGGGCATGTTGTACATGTTGCCGTGGAAGTTGGCGATCGGCGAGTTGACGTAGTTGTTGAACTCGGCGAAGCGGTTGACGTAGTCCCAGACGTCCTTCATGGAGGTGTGGAAGATGTGGGCGCCGTAGCGGTGGACCTGGATGCCCTCGACGTCCTCGGTGTAGATGTTGCCGGCGATGTGGTCGCGGCGGTCGATGACCAGGACCGACTTGCCGGCGCGCTTGGCGGCGTTGGCAAAGACGGCGCCCGAAAGGCCGGCACCGACAACCAGGTAATCGTACTGGGACATGGATATGCTCCTTTGTATGTCAATCGAAAAGTTACTTAAGCTTTGGGACAAACAAACCTGATTATTTGTCTCAGGGATTAGTGTAGCAGATGCTCTTTCAGCAGCTTCAACGCATGAGCGTAGCCCTGGAGGCCTTCGCCGGTGATGGTGGCAAAGCATGCCAGGCGGGCGTAGCTTACCTGGCGGAAGTCCTCGCGCGTCTCGACGGCACTGATGTGGACCTCGACGGCGGGGATGGCGACGGCCTTGAGAGCGTCCAGGATCGCCACGCTCGTGTGCGTGTAAGCCGCTGGGTTGATGACGATGCCGTCGACCTTGCCGTATGCCTCCTGGATCTTGTCGACGATGTTGCCCTCGTGGTTGGACTGGAAGACCTCGACCTCGTCGAAGCCCTGTGCGGCGCCGGCCTCCTTGCAGATCTGGACCAAGCGGTCGTAGTTGTCGCTGCCGTAGATGCCCGGCTCGCGAATGCCGAGCATGTTGAGATTGGGTCCGTTGATGACGAGAGCTTTCATGGCTGCTTCCTTTGCGGTTGGTTAGCGTGGCCGGTCTTATGGTCTTCGACGTTTGCCCAGATAAAACCTGCCAAAATAAACCTGTCCCTTTTTGGCAGGTTTTAGAGGGTGTCGAGGAGGGCTCGGGCGGTGTTGGCGGCGCAGTCGCGTGAGTCGATGATGTAGTCGGCCCAGGCGCGGTAGCGCGGCATGCGCTGCTCGGCCAGCTTGTCGATACCGTCGCGGGCGGTGATGGGGCGACCCTTGTGGGCGAGCTCGTCGAGCTTACGGTTGAGCATCACAATCTGGCTGTTCTGGCGCAGCAGCGGGTAGTTCTCGTCTCGCGTGACGACGCCGCCGCCGGTGGAAAGCACCAGGCCGCTGCGCTTGGAGATGTCGGCCAGTGCCGCCGTCTCTTGCTCGCGGAAGGCCTGCTCGCCGCGCTCGACGATATAGTCGGCGCAGGGCATCCCCAGGCGCTCCTCGAGGGCGCGATCGAGGTCGATGTGCTCGCGGCCCGTGAGCTGGGCAATCTGCTCGCCTACACGTGTCTTGCCCGAGCCCGGCATGCCGATCAGCGCGATGTTCTGCTCGCGGTGAGACAGGCGCTCCGTCACGTCCAGGATGCGCTCGCGCGGGGTGACCTGGCCGATATAGCGCTCGACGGCTTGCGCCGCCTGGGCCACAAGCATGAGCAAACCGCCGATGCAGGGGATGCCGCGACGCTCGGCCTCGAGCATAAGTCCCGTGCGAGCGGGGTTGTAGACGATATCGATGACGCCCTCGAGCGCGTCGAGGCCCTCGAGCGTGCAGGGCGCGTCGGGGCAGTGGGGGAACATGCCGGCAGGGGTGCAGTTGACGAGCAACGCAGCGTCGGACTGCTGTGCGATGTTGTCGTAGTTAACCTCGCTCGTGCGTCCCACGGGCACCACGACCGCGCCCAGGTCGTCCAGCACCATACTTGCCGTGGTGCCGGCGCCGCCGGTGGCACCGAGCACGAGGACCTTCTTGCCGGTAACCTCAACGCCCAACTCTTCGACCAGGCACTGGAAGCCGAAGTAGTCGGTGTTGTCGCCTCGCAGACGGCCATCGGGCAGACGCGTAATTGTGTTGACGTTGCCCATGCGTTCGGCGAGCGGGCTCAGCTCGTCCAGGTAGTCCATGACGGCACGCTTGTAGGGAATGGTCACGTTGGTGCCCTCCCAATCGTCGCCCGTTATAAAGGCTGCAAGGTCCTCGGGCTCGCGCTCAAAACGCACGTACTCAAGCCCCGCGAGCTCCTTGTAGATGGTCGGGGTGTAGCTGTGGCCCAGCACGCGGCCCAGCACGCCATAGGGGCGGGTTGTGGCGACGTCAGTCATCTAGAGCACCTCCGTGTAGCTGCCAAAGTAGGTGAAGCTCTCGCATACGTCGTCAATCGAGTCGAGCAAATCGTCGAGAGCTTTGCTGCCAAAGGGACAGTCCAGATCGAAGTAGAACATAAACTCAAAGTCGCGCCCGGGGATGGGGCGGCTCTCGAGCTTGATGAGGTTGATGTTGAGCGCATAGAAGCGCTCGAGCACGCGATAGAGGGCGCCCGGCTCGTTGGCGGTGGTGATCATGAGCGAGGTGCGGTTGGCGCCGGGGTAGACGCGCGGCTCGCGGCTGATGACGACGAAGCGTGTGTAGTTGTTGTCCGAGTCCTGAATGTTGGGCTCCAGCACCTCCAGGCCGTAGAGCGCCGCGCAACTGCGCGAGGCGATGGCGGCGACGTCGGTGCGCTCGGAGTTGGCGACCATCTCGGCCGACATGGCCGTGTTGAGATACTTGGTGGCGTGCAGATCGTGCGCCTCGATAAAGCCGGCGCATTGTGCGATGGCCTGACCGTGGCTATAGATCTCATGAACATCCTGCAGCTTGGTGCCGGGCTTGACGAGCAGGTTGTGGTCGATCTTGAGGCGCAGCGAGCGCACAATGTGGAAGTCGAACTGCGCGAGCAGGTCGTAGACCGCGTTGACCGAGCCCGCGGTGGAGTTTTCGATGGGCAGTACGCCAAACTCGCAGAAGCCGTCGCGCACAGCGCGCATGACACCTTCGAAGGACTCGAAGAACGCGATATCGGGCACGGCAAAGAGCTTGCACGCGGCGATCTGGCTGTAGGCACCCTCAACGCCCTGGCAGGCGACGCTGGCAGTCTGGGGGAAGGGCGTGTCGAAGGCCTCGGCGGTGGCGTGGGCCTTTTGCGAGACCGTGATGCCCTTGAGCTCGTTGATGTAGCGCTGCTGCTCGGCCTTGCTCATGCTCATGAGGAGACGGAACAGCGTGATGGTCTGCGCCTCGTAGCGCTCGGGCGCGCGGCCGGCAAGGTTGTTGAGCTTGGAGCGCTCGCGGGCGGGGTCGAAGACGGCCTTGCCCATCTCGATTTTTGATTTGGCGACCTCGGTGGCAATGTCCATGCGTTCGACAAAACTATTGAGGAGCGTGGTGTCGATGCCATCGATGGTCTGGCGAATGTCAGCAAGGTCCATAGGGACCCCTTTCACTGGGTGGGTGTGGGGGCCGGAGTTGGCCCCCGGAGATTTTTAGCGCTGGGCGGCGTCTTCTAGGAGGGCGTCCCAGATGGCCAGCGCTGCGGCTGCTTCGGCTACGGGGACGGCGCGCGGGACGATGCAGGGATCGTGGCGGCCGTGGACCGAGAGCTCGGCATTTTCCATAGCGTCCATGTCCACCGTCTGCTGCTCGCGGCCAATGGAGGGCGTGGGCTTTACGGCCATGCGCCACATGACGGGAGCGCCGGTCGAAATGCCGCCCAGGATGCCGCCGGCATTATTGGACTCGACCTCGATCTTGCCGGTCTCGGCGTCGATGCGATACGGATCGTTGTTCTCGCTGCCGCGCATGGCGGCGACGGCAAAGCCCATGCCAAACTCCACACCCTTCACGGCGGGAATCCCAAACGCAATCTGCGCGATGCGGTTCTCGATGCCGTCGAACATGGGGTCGCCGATGCCCGCGGGCAGGCCGTAGATACCGCACTCCACGATGCCGCCAATGCTGTCGAGCTCGTCGCGCGCGGCCAGAATCTCCTCGCGCATGCGACCGGCAGCTGCGGCGTCAATGCACGGCAGGTCGTTCGAAAGGATCGCCTTGCGGTCGGCCTCGCGATAGACCATGTCGTCCATGGGCAGATCGGAGATGCCACCGATCTGCGCGACGTGCGCCATGACCTTGATGCCGCGGGCCTCGAGCGCCTGCAGCGCGATACCGCCCGCGATGCATAAGGGCGCCGTCAGGCGGCCGGAGAAGTGTCCGCCGCCGGCGACGTCGTGCATGTTGTGGTACTTCACGCGTGCCGGAAAGTCTGCGTGGCCCGGGCGGGGCTTGCGGCGCAGTTCGGAGTAGTCTTTGGAGCGCGTGTTGGTGTTCTCGATAATCGCGGCGATAGGCGCGCCCGTGGTGTGTCCATCGACCACACCGGCGATGATATGCGCGGCGTCGGCCTCGCGGCGCTTGGTCGCGGTCTCGTCACGGCCGGGGGCGCGACGGTCCAAAAAGGCCTGCAGCTGCTCCAAGTCAACGGCGATACCTGCCGGAATGCCATCGAGCGAGCAGCCGATGGCGGGGGAGTGCGACTGGCCGAAGATGCTTAAGTGCAAGACGTTGCCAAAGGTCGAGGACATGCTATTCCTCCTCGAGCGTGACCTTGCCGCCCAACAGGCGGTAGTGGTCGAAGAAATCGGGATAGGACTTGTTGACGGCCTCAGCGCCGTGGATCACGACCTCGCCGGTGGCGCGGCTCGCGGCGATGGCGGCCATCATGGCGATGCGGTGGTCGTTGTGCGAATCGACCTCGCCGCCGGTAAAGGCATCGACGCCTTTGATGATGAGGTCGTCACCGGCGATGCGCACCTGCGCGCCCAGCGCGGTGAGCTCGCGGGTGGTGGTGACCAGGCGGTCAGATTCCTTGATGCGCAGGCGCGCGCAGTCACGGATGAACGTACGGCCCTGAGCCAGCGATGCCACGGCCGAGATAACAGGCACCAGGTCCGGAATGTCGTGGGCGCTCATCTCAAAGCCGGCGAGCTTGTCGGACTGGACAGTGGCGGCGTTGGTGGAGCGCACGATGCGGGCGCCAAAGCGCGAAAGCGCGGCGAGCACGTTGCGGTCGCCCTGTGCGGAGCTCAGCGACACGCCCTCGACGGTGATGGGGTCGGAGCCGATGGCGCCGGCGCACAGCCAAAAGGCCGCGTTGGACCAGTCGCCCTCGACGGCCACGCTGCCGGGCGTGCGGTACGAGCCGCTGTTCACGCGGAAGTTCGTGACCTCGGGCTGGCCGTCCTTGGCCGGAATACGCTCGACGTTGACCTCGACGCCGAAGGCCTTCATGGCCTGGATCGTCAGGTTGATGTAGGGGCGGCTCTCAATGAGGCCGGTCACCTGCACGCAGGAGGGCTGGGCGAGCAACGGGGCTGCCAATAGCAGGCCCGAGATGTACTGCGAGCTTACGTTGCCCGGTAGCACAAAGGTGCCCGGGCGCATGCGTCCGCTCGTCTTGAGCGGAAAGCCGCCCAGGCCCTGCAGGTCGCAACCGGCGGCGATGATCTCGTCCGAGAGCGGGGAAAGCGGGCGGGCGCCCAGGCGGCCCTGGCCCACAAAGGTGGCCTCCGCACCCAGCGCGCAGGCGACAGGCAGCATGAAGCGCAGCGTGGAGCCACTCTCGCCGCAGTCGAGCGTGCCGCCGGCAAGGGCCTTGAGCAGGCCAAATTCAATGCTCTTCATGGTGGGGTGGACCTGGAAGCCGTCCTCGACGGTCTCGATGCGGGCGCCGAGCGCCGTGAGGCAGCGCACCGTGGCCTCGATATCGGCGCAGGTCGTGTTACAGGCAACGTGCGTCTCACCGTTGGCAAGCGCGGCGCAGATGATGAGGCGATGCGCCATCGACTTGGACGCGATGGCGGGAACGGTGCCCTTGAGCGGGGACGGGGTGATGCGGGCTAACATGCGGAAGCGTCTCCCTTCTGGCCGAGGCCCTCGGCAATCAAATCGTGGAAGGTGGAAAGCGGCGTGCGGTCGATGCTGCAACGGCCGATGTCGTGCGGAATTACCAGGTCGATGGTGTCGCCCGCGCGCTTTTTGTCATGGAGCGCCTCGGCAAAGACGGCATCGGCATCTAGGTCGCAGCGGGTTTTGAGGCCGTGGCGGGCGCAGAGCCTCTCAATACGATCGGGCAGCTCGGCATCGCAAACGCCATGCAGGGCTGCGGCACGAGTGATGATGCCCATGCCGATAGACACGCAGTTGCCGTGGCCGAGCTCAAAGTGCTCGCAGGCCTCGACGGCGTGCCCCGCGCTGTGTCCAAAGTTGAGGAGCTTGCGCTGATTGGTTTCGCGCTCGTCGGCAACGACCACGGCGCGCTTAATGTCGATATTGCGGGCGATGATGAGCGCCACGCGGGCCACGTCGCGGTTCAGCAGCTCAAGCGTGAGTGGGGTCTTCTCCAACTCGGCGAAAAGCTCGGGGTCTGCGATCACGGCGTGCTTGACGACCTCGCCGCAGCCGTCGGCGAACTGTTCGGGCGTGAGGGTTGCCAGGCACCCCACGTCGGCGATGACCACGCTCGGCTGCCAAAAGGCGCCGGCCAGGTTCTTGCCGGCTGCCAGGTCGATGGCCGTCTTGCCGCCGACCGACGAATCCACCATGGCGAGCAGGCTTGTGGGAATCTGCACAAACTTGCAGCCGCGCATGTAGGTGGCGGCCACAAAGCCTGCCACGTCGCCCACGACGCCGCCGCCGAGCGCCACGATCACGTCGGAGCGCGAAAGCTCGTGCTCGGCCACAAACTCCAAAATGGCAACGTAGGTCTCGGCGCGCTTATGGGCCTCGCCAGCCTCGAAGGTGCAGATGCTCACCTCGTAGCCTGCGGATTCGAGGCTCTGCTTAACAGGCATCTGGTAGAGGGGGCCAACGTTGGTGTCCGTCACGATGACGGCGCGCGATCCGCCGGCGGTGGCGCGGACGAGCGGGCCTGCCTGCTCCAGCAAGAACGTGCCCACATGCACCTGGTAGGGGCGTGCGGTGTCGATATCGATGGTAATCGCCATAAGATTCGGTCCTTTCGACCTGGCGTGATAGGTGGTCTAGTGGGAGGTCTCGTCGTCGAGCGCGCGCTTGATGCGGTCGCCCTCGGCAAGGAGATTCTCCAGATAGCGCTGGTCGCGATCCTTAAGGGCGCGGCTGTAGGCGCCGAGCGATTCGATCAGATGGTCGATCTCGAAGGCGAGCGCGTCGGCGTCGTCGATCATGAGCTCGGACCACATCTGCGGATTGAGGTGCGCCACGCGGGTGAGGTCGCGGTAGCTGCCGGCCGAAAAGCCGTGGTGGACCTGAGCGGTCGGGCTCTTAACATAGGCGTTGGAGACGACGTGCGCGAGCTGGCTCGTAAAGGCGATGACGCGGTCGTGCTCGGCGGCGCTCGTTACACTGAACTTGCCAAAGCCTAAGGGACGTACCATCTCGCGCACCTGGCCCAAAAGCTCCAGCTTGAGTGCATCGTCCACTGCGGGCGGTACAAGCACGAGCGGTGCGCCCTGGAACAGGTCGGCGCGGGAATGCGCGTAGCCCGAGAACTGCGTGCCCGCCATAGGGTGCGCGCCCACAAAGTAAAAACCGTGCTTGTGGGCAAGCTCAAAGGCGCGCTCGCACACGATGCCCTTGACGCCCACGGTGTCGATCACCACGGGGCCCATGATGGCCTCGGTGTCGGTGGCGTCGGCGAGTGCCTGGGCGTGCGCCTCGAGCCACTCGATGCAGGCCTCGGGGTAGCAAGCAAGGACGATGGTGTCGCACTCGCCGAGCGTCTCGTCGTTGAGCTCACCGGCGACGGTGCCCATGCTGGCGGCCGTCATGACGTCGTCATCGGGGTCCCAGGCCAGCACGCGGACGCCCGCCTGCGCATAGCCGCGGGCAAAGCTGCCGCCGATGAGGCCCAGGCCCACGATGCCGGCGCACTTGGGGCCACCCTGGTTAACGCGTGCGTTTCTCACCGTACCCATGGGCTACTCCTGAACGGTCTCTTGACAGACGACCTCGCGGATGGCGCGGATGCGGCGCATGGTGTCGTCGAACTGGTCGGGGGTGAGGGCCTGAGCGCCGTCGGACCAAGCGTGGCTCGGGTCGTCGTGGACCTCGATCTCCAGACCGTTGGCGCCGCAGGCGGTCGCGGCGAGCGCCATGGGCTCAACATAGCGGGTGTAGCCGGTGGCGTGGCTGGGGTCGGCGACGACGGGCAGGTGCGACAGGTGGTGCAGCACCGGCACGGCGTTGAGGTCGAAGGTGTTGCGGGTGCGGGTCTCGAAGGTGCGGATGCCGCGCTCGCACAGGATGACGTTGTCGTTGCCCTCGCTCATGATGTACTCGGCTGCCATAAGCAGCTCGTCGACGGTGCCGGACATACCGCGCTTGAGCAGGATCGGAGTCTGCGTCTTGCCGACCTCCTTGAGCAGGGGGAAGTTCTGGGCGTTGCGAGCGCCGATCTGCATGACGTCGATCTTTTTGTCGAGGAAGACCTGCACGTCGCGCGGGTCCATGATCTCGGTGACAATCGGCATGTCGAGCTCGGCGGATGCCTCGCACAGCAGGTCCAGGCCGGCGGGGCCCATGCCCTGGTAGGCGTACGGGGAGGTGCGGGGCTTGTAGGCGCCGCCGCGCAGCATCGTGGCGCCGGCGGCCTTCACGCGGCGTGCGATGCGGATGAGGTTCTCGCCCTCGACGGAGCAGGGGCCGGCGATGACCTGGAACTGGTCGCCGCCGATCTTGACGCCGTGGCCGCAGTCGATGATGGAGTCCTCGGGGTGGAACTTGCGGTTGGCGCGCTTGAACGGCTCGGAGACGCGCTGCACGCGCTCGACGACGTCCATGGACTCGAGCAGGAATGGGTCGATCTTAGTCGTGTCGCCCACCAAGCCGATGATGGTCTCGTTCTCGCCGCGCGAGACGTCGGTTTTGAGTCCCTTTTTCTCGATCCAGCTAACAATGTGGCTTACGGCCTCGTCGCTGGCGCTCTGCTTTAAAATCGCAATCATGGTGTGCCTCTCACCTCGATGGATAGCCCTTGCAAAAACGGCCCGCATCGCGAGCCGTATTATATGGTGCATGAGAGTTTATACTATCTGACTCGCTTTTGCCGCCTAAAGCGCGCTGTCGCGACGCGTCTCCCACGTAATTGCAAAGCTTTTTCTATTATTTTGTTAGCCCGTGGCGCACTTGGGTATAATGCCTACCGTTCGCCCTATTAGCTCAGGGGATTAGAGCGTCTGCCTCCGGAGCAGAAGGCCGTTGGTTCGAATCCAACATGGGGCACCATCGAACGTAAGACCGTCCGAACCTCGCATGGTCCGGGCGGTTTTCTTATACCGACGCGACGTGATGGGACGTGGTATGGCAGCAACGGATATCGAGTGCGGACTCTCGACCGCCGAGGTCGAGGAGCGCATCGCCGCCGGTAAAATCAACCGCAACATGGAGCTCAAGACCAAGTCGGTCAAAGAGCTCATCATCGAGAACCTCTGCACGCTGTTCAACTTAATCAACGTGGTCTTGGCGATTTTGGTGTTGCTGACCGGTTCGTTTAAAAACCTGACGTTCCTGTTCGTGGTGTTCTTGAACACGGCGATCGGCGTGATTCAGTCCATGCGTTCCAAGCGGATGGTCGACAAGCTTACGCTGCTCACCTCTAAGAAGGCCATCGCGGTGCGCGACGGCGCCGAGGTGGAGCTCGACCTGGACCAGATCGTGCTCGACGATATCATTCGCCTGGGGCGCGGTGACCAGATTCCCGCCGACGCCGTGGTGGTGTCGGGCGAGGCGCTCGTCAACGAGAGCCTGCTGACGGGCGAGAGCGACCTCATTAAGAAACAGCCAGGCTCCGAGCTCATGAGCGGCAGCTTTATCGACTCGGGCCTGCTGCGCGCCCGCGTGATCCATGTCGGCGCCGATAACTACGTGGCAAAGATCAACAACGAGGCCAAGTACGTCAAAAAGGTCAATTCCGAGATTATGAACGCGCTCAACGCCATCGTGCGGTTCGCGAGCATTATCATGATTCCGCTTGGTCTGGCGCTCTTTTCCTCGAGTGTGAGCGAGCTGTGGGATGCCGCGGGAACCCCGGGCGATAGCGCGCTTTCCTGGTGCTTCTCCGAGCTGCTGGCCGGTCGTGTGCCTTCTTCGGCGCTGCTGTCCACGGTGGGTGCCCTGCTGGGCATGATTCCTCAGGGCCTGGTGCTGCTGACCTCGTCGGTGCTCGCGATTGCCACGGTGCGCCTGGCGCGTCGCAAGGTGCTGGCACAGCAGCTCTACTGCATCGAGACGCTCGCGCGCGTCGACGTTTTGTGCCTGGACAAGACGGGCACCATTACCTCGGGCCGTATGGAGGTCGAGGGCACCTACCCGCTGCCTGTTGAGGGTGTTGGCTTTGGCGCTGACTCGGACGAGGCTGCTGTTCCCGTCGAGACCACGGTGCTCGACTTTGCGCTTGCCAACGTGGCGCGTGCGACCTCGGCAGATGCCAACGAGACCTGCCAGGCGCTGCTTAACTACTACGCCGATCGTCCGGTCGAGGTGTCCGAGCCGCTGTCGGTCATTCCGTTCTCGTCGTCCAAAAAGTGGAGCGGCGCGTCGTTTGCGCAGGGCTCCTATGTGATGGGCGCCGCGCAGTTTGTGCTTTCGGACCGTGTGTTTTCGCAGGTCGAGAACCGTGTCGCCGAGCTCGCCGATACTTGCCGCGTGCTTGTGGTGGCGCGCGTGGACGGCTTTACGCCCGACGGCGATATGGTGGGCGAGGCCGAACCCGTGGGCTTTGTGACCATCCGTGACGAGATTCGCACCTCGGCGGCCGAGACCATCGGCTACTTTAACGAGCAGGGCGTGACCCTCAACGTGATCAGCGGCGACGACCCTCGTACGGTGTCCTCGATCGCGCGCGTGGTGGGCGTGCCCGGGGCGGATGCCTACGTGGACGCCACGACGCTCGATACGCCTGCCAAGCTCGATGCGGCGGTGGACCGCTATCACGTCTTTGGGCGTGTGACGCCGCAGCAGAAGCGCGAGCTTGTACAGGCACTTAAGCGCCGCGGGCACACCGTGGCCATGACGGGCGACGGCGTCAACGACGTGCTGGCGCTCAAGGAGGCCGACTGCTCCGTGGCGATGGCCGCCGGCTCCGATGCCGCGCGCAATGTGGCCGAGATCGTGCTCGTCGATAACGACTTTGCCTCGATGCCCGCTGTGGTGGCCGAGGGCCGTCGTTCTATCAATAACCTGCAGCGCTCTGCCGCGCTCTTTCTGACCAAGACGCTTTTCTCGATGGGCCTGGCGGCGCTGTGCATCGCGCTGCCGCCGTATCCCTTCGAGCCCATTCAGATGACGCTCATCAACTTCTTCTGCATCGGCGCGCCGGGCTTTGTGCTGGGCTTGGAGCCCAACAACGCCCGCGTGAAGGGGTCGTTCTTGACCAACGTGCTTAAGCGTGCGCTGCCGGCGTCGATTGCGGTCATTTTGGCCGCGGCACTCGATATCTTTGTGGCGCGCGTATTTGGCTTTAGCCAGCTTACGCTTTCGACCATGTGCCTGCTCACGTCGTGCGCGGCGAGTGTCAGCCTGATCTGGCGCATCTCGCAGCCGCTTACGCCCTTGCGCGTGGTGCTTTTCGTGTTTGTCGTCGCCGGCATCCTGACGGGTGTTATCGGGTTCCCGGGGCTGCTGTCCATCGCCAACCTGTCGATGGGTCAGATGGTCATCTTGGCGATTATCGTTGTCTTTACCTGCGCGGTGTTCTTTAAGCTTGCCACGATGATGGACTCGCTTAAGCCCCGCCGCCGTCATGCGGCCACCGGCTTTGGCCGTGGCGTGCGCGTTCGCCTGGGTCGCGGCGGCGGTAAGGTGAGCTCGACGGGGTCGACCGCCGAGCGTTTTGCCAAGCGCGTTGCCGCCGATATGGCGCAGCGCCGTGAGGCGCGCACTGTCCGCGAGGCCGAGGCCCGTGCACTCGAGGGCGTGGCCCAGACCCAGCCCAAGAAACAGAAGAGCGACGGTGCCAAGCGCTCCCGCGTGACCAAATCGGCCCAAGGCATCAAAGTTTCGATGCCGAGCAAGAAGAATAAGCCCGTAAAGAAAGACTAGCCCCAACGCCTCCCTAAGTTGCGGTGAAATAGGGACTGTTTAAGCGTTTTAACCTCCTATTCAGACCCTATTTCACCGCAACTTAGGGGTGAGCGGGGATGTTGAATTGGTGCCTTGCGCTTGTGGGGCCGTGTCGATGTTATGCTCTAACCTCAATTGTTTGAATTGCTTCGGAAAGAGGATGCCGTGATCTGCCCGCATTGCCTAAAGACCATCGAGGACGGCGCCTCGTTCTGCCCCTATTGCAACGCATACGTTGGTCCTGGCGATGGCCCCGAGCATACCGAGTTTGTGTTCTGCGACGGCTGCGGCGCCCGTCTGTCCCCGCATGACCGTACCTGTCCCAAGTGTGGACGCCCCGCGCCGGGCATCCTTTCCGAGGACGCGGCCGCATCCGACCTGGCCGCAGGCCGCACGGCCGGCTTTCCGCGTCTGACGCAGGAGCAGATCGATACCGAGGTGCCCCACGCGCCGGCATCTGCCGCCGCGGTGCTCTCCGACGCAGCCGACCCCAACGAGACCTGCGTGCTGCCTGCCTTCGATAAGGACTTTGGCATCCCCAAGGTCGATATTCCCACGCCGGTGTCCCTGCGCGATGATGCCCAGCCCAAAAAGCAAAAGTCCAAGCGCAAGGTTCACCCCGACGAGGATGCCTATCACAAGCACAAGCGCCATATCCCCAAACCGCTCATCGTCGTCGCGGTGCTCGCCGCCGTGTGCGGTGGTGCCTATTGGTTTGTTACTGCCGATCCCATGGGCGTCATGCCTGGCTTCTACGACCAGTTTGGCCAGGCCGCCAAGACCACCTTCCCGTCGCGCCAAAAGGGCGAGGCCACCGAGAAAGAGCCCAAGCAAGAGGATGCGTCCGAGGTCGTTCAGGAGGAGACCGTCTTAACCGACGACCAGCTCTACACCAGGCTCGACGGCCTGTACCAGACCATCGTGTCGTACAGCGATGATGATCAGATCGGCGTGGTCATCGATTCGTTTAATAACGGCTATCTGCGCACACCGCTCTCCACCCGCCAGGAGCTGTCGCAGAGCGCCTATGCCCTACGCGATCAGATTAAAAAGACCCAGGATGAGCTCAACAACCTTAAGGTTCAGGACGACACGGTCTATGCGGAGGACATCGATCATCTCAAGCAGCTTGCCCAGTGGATGTACGAGCGTGTCGACGTGATCTGCCAGAGTTGGGATATCTCGCTGTCCATTCCCGACGGCGAGTCGCTGAGCGCCCGTCAGAGCGAGATCTTGGCGCCCATCGCACAAGGCGGCAACAGCGCGCTTAACCAGTACGACGCCAACGTGAGCACCTGGAGGCCGCAGCAGCGTTCGTAATTTGTTGCCCTCCGGCGGCATAACCTGCGTGCGCAATTGATGGAAGCCTGTGCTTATTGCTACAATTCGTACAAATATGCTTTAAACGCACGAGGAAGGAACCACATGTTTGGTTTTAAGAAAGAGCTCTATACGCCCGAGTACCAGCTCGTCGGTGACGAGTGCGCGGTGATCGAGACGTCGAAGGGCACCATCAAGGTCAAGTTTGACGGTGAGGGCGCCCCCATCCATGTGGCGAACTTCTGCGAGCTTTCCACGATGGGCTTCTATGACGGCCTTAAGTTCCATCGCTATGTGCCCGGCTTTGTGATCCAGGGCGGCGACCCCAATACCCGCGATATGTCCGGCACCGACGTCGCTGCCGGCCTTGAGGGTCCCGACGGCATGCCCGGTACCGGCGGTCCCGGCTACTGCATCAAGGGCGAGTTTGCCACCAATCCGCGCAACAGCCATGTTGACGGCGCGCTTGCCATGGCTCGCTCCATGGATCCCGATTCCGCGGGCTCGCAGTTCTACTTCTGCCTGGGTGCCCAGCACAACCTCGACTCCGGCTATACCGTCTTTGGCACCACGGTCGAGGGCCTCGACGTCATCTCGCAGCTGCGCGCCGGCGACGAGATCGTTCATGTCGAGATCGTTCACGAGTAAAGGGGACTTCCTTGAATAGCCAGCTGATCCAACAGGGCCGCGCCGCTTATCGCGCGGGTGATTTTTCCGCTGCCGCCCAGATGCTTGGCGCGGCAAAGACTCCCAACGAGATCATGGGTGAGGCCGACCACCTGCGCGGCAACGCCCTGATGCATCTGGGCATGTACGCCGAGGCCGCCGAGGCCTACGCCGCAGCCCTCAACGACGGCGCCTATGGCAAGCGCGGCGCCCTGCTTACCAACCGCGGCAAGGCACTCGCCGCGGTGGGCGACTACACCACGGCCGCCCAGGCGTTCTCTGCAGCTACCCAGGACGCTTCCTACGCCACGCCTTTTAAGGCCTACCTGGGTCTGGGCAACGCGCTGTTCCAGTCGGGCGACTTTGCCAACGCCGGTACTGCCTTCCGTCAGGCTGCCATCGACGGCGCCAACCCGGCTCCTGCCGCCGCCCTCGGCGATCTGGGCCGCTGCTTTATCAAGCTCGGCCGCCCCGCGGACGCCGTTGAGACCTACCGCACGGCTATCGACTTTGCCGGCCCGCGCGACGATACGCGCGCCCTCAACGCCGGCATGGGCCAAGCGCTTTCCGCCGCCGGCCGTCCCTCCGATGCGCTCGATGCCTTTAACGCCGCTACTGCCGACGGCATCTACCAGCTCACGCCCGAGCAGGCCGATGAGCTTGCCCGCGTGCACGACTCGCTCGCCGCGCTTTCGGCCCAGACGGCCATGTCCACGGCTCCGGCTCCCGCGATGGACGCTCCGGCTGTCGACCCGCTCGATCCCACGGGCGCGACCGGTCAGTTTATGCCCGACCCCTCTGACACCGGCTTCTTTACGCTGTCCGAGTCCGAGATGGTCCAGCAGGACCGCAAACAGGCCAAGGTTCGTCGTCGCCACCGCCACACGGGTCTTAAGATCTTCCTGGTGCTGCTTCTGCTCATCGTGATCGCTGCCGGCGGTCTTGGCTATGCTTATACGCGCGGCATGGGCTACCCCTCGCAGGAGTCCGTCATCACCGACCTGTTCCAGGCTGCCGGTGACGGCGATACCGCCAAGGCCGAGTCCTGCCTGGCCTCGAGCCTGTCCGAGGACGCCAAGACGATGATCATCTCCTCGATCCCGCAGGGCGCCACCGTCTCCATCGAGGGTATGGATCAGTCTATGACCGAGACCACCGCCAAGGTGAAGGCTTCGCTGTCCAAGGGCGGCGAGCAGGAGTACACCGTTAAATTCGTGCGCTCCGACAACCATATCGGTTGGGCCGTTTCCTCCTTCGATATCGATTTCTCGGCCGCTGACAACCAGTAGTGACCTTATGAGATTTGGCTCTGCCCGGCGCTTCACCGCAAGTGAGGTGCCGGGCTTGCGCTAGTATGATGGGCTAGTAGTTTTCCAGCAATCATCCAACACATCAGGAGTTGCGTTGTTTTCTTTGATGGATATGTTCTTCGGTAGCTATGCGGGCGATCTCGCCATCGACCTCGGCACCGCCAATACGCTCGTCTCCGTGCGCGGCAAGGGCATCGTCATCCGCGAGCCCTCCGTTGTCGCCATCGACAAGAATGACGAGCGCATCCTGGCAGTCGGCATCGAGGCCAAGCGTATGCTCGGCCGTACGCCCGGCAACATCGTGGCCGTTCGTCCCCTTAAGGACGGCGTCATCGCCGACTTCGATGTCACCGAGGCCATGCTTCGCTACTTTATCGACAAGGCTTCCGAGAAGCGCTATCCGTGGACTCCGCGTCCGCGCGTCGTCGTCTGCGTTCCCTCCGGCGTCACGTCGGTCGAGAAGCGCGCCGTCTTTGAGGCCACGATCCAGGCAGGCGCTCGCCAGGCCTATCTGATCGAGGAGCCCATGGCGGCTGCCATCGGCGCCGACCTGCCCGTCGAGGAGCCCACGGGCTCCATGGTCATCGATATCGGCGGCGGCACCACCGAGGTCGCCGTTATCGCTATGGGCGGTATTGTCGTGTCGCAGTCCATCCGCATTGCCGGCGACGAGTTCGACCAGGCTATCCTCACCCATGTTCGCGATGCCTACAACCTGGCTATCGGCGAGCGCACGGCCGAGGACATCAAGATCAAGGTCGGCTCCGCCGTGCCGCTCAAGGATGAGCTCGACGTCGAGGTCAACGGACGCGACGTTATCACGGGCCTGCCCAAGACCGTGCGTATCGAGAGTGAGGAGATTCGTCGCGCGCTCAACAAGCCGCTCGACGAGATGGCCAAGGCCGTTAAGGACGCTCTGGATGCCACGCCGCCCGATCTTGCCTCGGACCTTATGTACTACGGTATTCTGCTGACCGGCGGCGGTGCGCTGCTGCGCGGCCTCGACGTGCGTCTGCGCGACGAGACCGGCGTTTCGGTCAACGTCAGCCCCACGGCGCTCGATAACGTCGTAAACGGCTGCGCCCGCGTGCTCGAGGCCAACGCCTTTGACGGTGGCTTCGTCCAAACCAATGCTTAATTTCCAAAAGGTGGATTCCATTTGGCACGATCTTCGGGTTTCTCTCCAAATCTGAATACCAAGCGACAATCAACGGGTATGCGCCCGTTGATTGTTTTCAGCCTGATTTCGGTGTTGCTGCTCACGTTTTATATCCGTGAGGGCGAGGCCGGGCCGATTCATGCTGTGCGCTCGGGTGTGACGACGATTACCTCGCCGGTGCGCTTTTTGGGCTCGGCCGTGGCGGCTCCCTTCAACGCGATCGGCAACGTGTTCTCCAACCTCACGGCTTCGCAGGAGTCGCTCGACGACCTCAAGAAGCAAAACGAGGTGCTGACCTCTAAGGTCGCCGAGCTTTCCGAGGCTCAAAAGACTGCCGAGCGCCTGGAGGGCCTGGTCGGGCTGCAATCGACCTACAACCTTAAGTCGACTGCTGCTCGTATCGTCGGTGCGTCGGGTGATGCCTGGACCTCGACCGTTACCATCGACAAGGGATCTGCCGACGGCCTTACCATCAACATGCCCGTGACGAGTTCTGCTGGTGTCATCGGCCAGATTATCGAGGTATCGGCCAAGACCTCTACCGTGCGCCTGATTGGCGACGAGAACTCGGGCGTGTCGGCTATGGTGCAGGACACGCGCGCCCAGGGTATGCTGCAGGGCCAGCCCGATGGCACCCTGCGCCTTGAGTACGTGAGCGTCGACTCCGACGTCAAAGTGGGCGACATCATCGTGACCTCTGGCATTGGCGGCGTGTTCCCCAAGGGCCTGCCGCTCGGCACCGTTTCCTCGGTGGAGAAGTCGGCCAACGATGTGTATTACACCATCGTGGTGCGCGCTCAGACCACGGCCGAGAACAACGAGGAAGTGCTGGTCATTACCTCGCTGACCGACGAACAGTCGGCCTCGGATGAGGATGTGAGCACCGCTAATAGCACGCCGCAGGGAGCGTCGCGCGATGCTGCGACCAAGACGAAGGACGAGAGCTCGGATGACAGTTCCGACACGTCCGAGACGACCGATTCCGGCTCGAGCGAATAGGGGGCATGTCCATGGATCTACACGAGCAGGGGGCGAGCTCCCGCACGTTTGCAATCGCCGCCATTGTGTGTGTGCTGCTGCAGGCAGGCCTGGCGCCGCAGATCTCCATTGCGGGCGGTCGCGTCAACTTTATGATTATCCTGGTGTGCCTGAGCGTGTTCTCGGGCGATCCCACGCGGGCTGTCGTCTGCGGTTTTTGCAGCGGCCTTTTCTATGATCTTTCCGCTGCCGTGCCGGTGGGCGTTATGTCGCTGCTGCTGACGGTGGGCAGTTTTGCCCTGGTGCACAGCGCGGCCGGTCAGACGGGCGGCTCCCCGAGCGCGCGCGGTATTACCGTGGGCGCCTTCGCGCTTGCCATCAACGTGGTCTACAGCATCATCTTGCTGTTTATGGGTCTGGAGACGAGCTTTGTGGTTGCTGTTTTTGGACACGCCCTGCCGTCTTCGATCCTGACGGGTCTGGTTGCCATTCCGTTTTTGATGTCCGGTGTCGTGCCGCAGTCCGGTTACGGATTCTCCGCACGCGGTGGTCATCAGACGGGCATGCGCTTTAAGCCCAAGACCCGCAAACTCAAATAGGGGAGGCTCAAAGATGTCTTCCCAGATGACGGTTATCATCGCCGGTATCGTGCTCGTCGTGGCCATTGTGGTCGCGCTGGTCATCATGCGCCGCGGCGATTCCCGTTTTACCTACGACACGCAGCATGGAACGGCCCCGCGCGCCACCGAGGGCGAGGGCAATACTGCCGCGACCGCCTTCAAGGGTCGCTTCTCCATCCTCACCGCAGGCGTGGGAGCGATGTTCGCCGCGCTCGCCGTCAAGCTGTGGGGCATGCAGATGGTCTCGTCGGACTACTACGACAAGCAGGCCAAGAACAACCAGACCCGTACCGTCACTACGCCGGCTGTGCGCGGGCGAATCCTTGATCGCAATGGCGTGGCACTTGTGCAAAACCGTCCCTCACTTGCCGTTGTCGCCTATCGCGACCTGGCCGATGACACCGTGCTGGTGCGCCATCTTGCCAACGTGCTCGGTATGCCCTACGTCGCGGTGCTGCGCAATATCCAGGACAATTCTGAGGGCGCTCAGAGCCTGCATACCATCGCGACGGACGTGCGCCGCTCCACGGTTGCCTATATCAAGGAGCATGCCGGCGAGTTCCCGGGCGTGAAGATTGCCGAGCGCACCGAGCGCCAGTACCCGTACGGCGAGACAGCCTGTCACATTTTGGGCTATACCGGCACCATTACCTCCGAGCAGCTCGAGGCGCAGAACAAGAAGGCTTCGGGCGATAACGATAGCGCCGCCGGTCAGATTACGTACCAGTCGGGTGATATCGTGGGCCAGGCGGGCGTCGAGAGCTACTACGAGAACTTGCTGCAGGGTATTCGCGGCGAGCAGACGGTGAAGGTCGATGCCTCGGGCAACGTGACCGGACAGGCCGGCGCCGTGCCTGCCAAGGCCGGCTCCGACATTAAGCTCACGCTTGACCTCAAGATTCAGCAAGCCTGCGAGACGGCGCTTGCGAGCGCTATCGAACTCGCCAAGACCACGGGCTACAGCAACGCCGGCAACGGCGCCGTGGTGTGCCTCGATCCCAACAATGGCGAGATTCTGGGCATGGCAAGTGAGCCCAAGTTTGATCCTTCCGTCTTTATCGGCGGCGTCTCAAACGACGTGTGGACCGAGCTCAACGACGACGAGGGTTCGCACCCACTGCTCAACCGCGCTATTAGCGGCCAGTACATGTCGGCTTCGACCATTAAGCCGCTCTCGGCCTTGGCGGGCCTTGAGTTTGGAACCTATACCTCGGGTCAGACGACCAACTGCACGGGATATTGGACCGGCTTGGGCAAATCTTGGGGAAAATACTGCTGGCTGCACTCCGGCCACGGCACGATGACGCTGCAGTCCGGTATCGCCAATTCCTGCGACCCCGTGTTCTACGATATGGGCAAGGCGTTTTTCTACAACGACCAGCACCCCGAGGGCCTGCAAGAGGTCTTTCGTCGCTGGGGCCTAGGCAAGACCTGTGGTATCGACCTTCCGAGTGAGGGTGCCGGCCGCATTCCCGATGCCGAGTGGAAAGAGTCGTACTTTACCGATGCCTCTGCCGAAGACCGCAAATGGAACGCTGGCGATATGACGAACATCGCCATCGGGCAGGGCGACATTTTGGTGACGCCGCTGCAGATGGCCTGCGCCTACATGGGCCTTGCCAACGGCGGCAAACAGTACGTGCCTCACGTGTTTTTGTCTGCCGTGTCGCGCGATGGCGACGGCGATGCCTATAAGTACAACGGTAAGGGCAAGAAGAAGCGCCTGGAGGCCAAGATCAGCAGCGATTCGGATTTGGCTCTTGTTCGCAACGGCATGCACGATGTGATTTACACGGCATCGACGTCCCTGGCGGCTCACTTTGGCACCCTGACGCCGCAGGTATACGGCAAGTCGGGCACGGGCGAGAAGAGCGGCGAGGACGAATACGCGTGGTTCTGCGCCTATGCCCCTGCTGACGATCCTAAGTACGTGATTGCCACCATCTTGGAGCAAGGCGGTGGCGGCTCAGATACCGCGATGCATGTCGTGCGTGACGTGCTCGGCGTGATTTATGACGAGCCCGATACCTCTTCGGCCTCGGGCGATTCCTCGGTTCGATAGGAGGTGGCGATGGACTTTTCGCCAGCGGACCTGTTCCGCTCAACCAAAACCGGTTCTCGCAGCAGCCTGGACCGCGTCAACAAGCAACTTTCGGCCTCGCGTAGCACGTTTCGCCAAAAGGTGCATATCGGTGTGCTGCTGGCTACCGTCGCGCTCGTTGCCTATGGCGCCATCATCATTTGGTCGGCCTCGCAGTTTAAGGCTGATGCCTCGTTCTCGCGCCACCTGCTGGGCATTGGCATTGGCGCGGTGCTGGCGGTGCTCGTCTGGCGCACCGACCTGCGTGGCATTTCCAATTTCTCGACGGCGCTGCTCGTCATTGACCTTATTGTGATCTTCTCGCCCAAGATTCCGGGCCTGTCCTATACGGGCGGTCTGGGCATGACGGGCTGGATCAAGATCCCCGGTATCGGCCTGACCTTCCAGCCCGTTGAGCTCGCCAAGCTCATCACCATCTTCTTTATGGCCACGCTTGGCTCGCAGTACAACGGGCGTATCGATACCGTTCGCGACTACATTAAGCTCTGCGGCATGCTGTCCATTCCGTTTTTGGCCGTCGTCGCCATGGGCGACCTGGGCTCGGGTCTGGTCGTGCTGGTGTCGGGCGCCATCGTCATCTGCATGAGCGGTGCGCGTCGCGAATGGGTGCTGTCGACCTTGGCCCTGCTGGTCGGCTTGATTGCGCTCATCTTGGCGCTCGACTCGGTCTTTGATTCGCTCCTTGGCCACGATGTGCTTATCAAGCAGTATCAGATGAACCGTCTGACAGTCTTCATCGACCCCGACAATGCCAATTCGGATGATGCCTACAACCTGCAGCAGTCGCTCATCGCCGTCGGCTCGGGTGGCTTCTTTGGTAAGGGCCTGGGCCACGCAACGCAGTCGGCCGGCGGCTTTCTACCCGAGTTCCACACCGACTTCGTCTTCGCCTTCCTGTCCGAGACGTTCGGCTTCTGCGGCTCCTTTTTGCTTCTGTGCCTCTACGTGATGCTGATTTTCTCGACGATCCGCGTTGCCTTTAAGTGCGAGTCACTGTTTTTGCGCCTATCGTGCGTGGGTATCGTCGGCATGTGGGCGTTCCAAACCTTCGAGAACATCGGCATGTGCATTGGCATGATGCCGATTACCGGTATTCCGCTGCCGTTTATTAGTTTTGGTTCGTCGTCGATGATGATTCAGTTGCTGACGGTGGGTATCGTACAATCCATATGGCGGCATCGTTCGGGCGCCGCGTAACCGCTGGAGGGGTTTGCCATGAAGATTCCCGTAGATAAGTTGACCAGCGCTTTTAAGATGGGCGCGTCTGTTAAGAAGGATTCCGATACGCCGGTTCGTGTTTCGGTTTACCTTGATTCGACTGCGTCTCGCTTTTTGGTCGAGACGGTGCGCGATGCCTTTGTGCCGCAGACGACTTCGGGCATTGTGCGTGTTGATCGCCTAGGGGAGGACCGTATCGTTCCCAAGGCCGATACCGACGTGGTGCTGGTCCTCTCGTGTGGTTCCGACCGTCTGGAGAGTGCTGTGCAGGAGCTCGTGATTGCCGGCGCGCCCGTGTGCGTGCTTGCCGAGTCTGCCGTCGAGGTGCCGTTCGTTGAGGAATCTACTCCCATGCTCGGCGTGGTGTCAGCGACTGATAAGACCTATCTTCTCGAGACGCTTGCCCGCTGGATTCTCGATCGTACGGACAAGGAGACGGCTTTTGCCGCCAACTTTGCCTTTATGCGCATCGCGGCGGCAAATCGCATCATTACCTCGTGCGCGCTCACCAACATGGCGACGGGCGCCCTGGTGTTTTTGCCGGGTGCCGACTATCCCGTGATGGCTCTGGCGCAGGTGGGCATGCTCTTTGAGCTGGCGGCTATCTTTGGGCGCGGCATTAAGCCCGAGCGCGGCTACGAGGTCGCGGGCGTGCTTGCCGGCGGTCTGGTGATTCGTGCCGTCACCCGCGCATTGGTGAAGCAGACGCCGCACATTGGCTTTGTCGTAAAGGCGCTTACCGCCGCCGCGGGTACCTATGGCATGGGTCGCGCGCTCGTGTCGCTCTACGAGCGCGATGTGGACTACAGCCGTGCCAATGAGGTTGTCAGCGCCACGTTCTCGCGCGTTCGCGACCTGGTGACCACGGTCGCCGGTGCCACCCGTCCTATGAGTCCTTTCGAGGATGCATCCGATCTCGCTGCTTAGGGGTTTCTTTTGCGCGTTCCATACCAAGACTGTTTTCATCTGATCGAGCCGCTGCTCGCCAAGGTCGAAAAGCCGAGTCGCTATATCGACCACGAGTGGGGCACGCTCTCAAAGGCCGATGCCGACTATCGCTGCTGCATGATCTATCCGGACGTGTATGAGGTCGGTCTGCCCAATCAGGGCATCGCCATTCTCTACAACATCCTTAATCAGGCCGAGGGCATTTCCTGCGAGCGCGGTTATGTGCCGTGGCCCGATATGGGCGATGCCATGCGCGAGGCGGGGATTCCACTGCTGTCGCTCGAGGGTGCAGCGCCCGTGGCCTCGTTCGACATCGTCGGCATGCATGTGCCGCACGAGATGGCTGTGACGAACTTCCTCGAAGCGCTCGATCTCGCTGGCATTCCGCTGTTGGCTGCCGACCGCACCGAGGACGACCCCATCATCGTCGCCGGTGGTCCCTCGGTGTATAACCCCGAGCCGTATGCGGCATTCTTCGATGCCATCCTCATTGGCGAGGGCGAGGAGTCGCTGCTCGAGATCTGCCAGTTGCATCGCCGCTTGCGCGACGAGGGCGTCTCGCGCGCTCAGATTGTCGAGCAGCTCGCGACGGTCGCCGGTACCTATGTGCCGTCCCTGTATGAGGTGCGTCATGACGAGCCCTGCTCCCCGCATGGCTACACCGTGCCGCGCGAGGGCAAGGACGTCCCGCCGGTAGTCTACAAGCGCGTCGTCGAGGACTTTGGTGCCACCAATCCGCTGTCGCAGTCGTGCGTACCCTATGCGCAGCTGGTTCACGACCGCCTGTCTATCGAGATCCTGCGTGGTTGCGCCCGCGGCTGCCGTTTTTGCCAGGCAGGTATGACGTATCGCCCGGTGCGTGAGCGCTCGGCCGACCAGATCGTGTCCTCGGTGATCCAGGGTCTGGAAAAGACTGGCTATGACGAGGTGTCGCTTACCTCGCTTTCGACGACCGACCACTCCTGTATCCGCGACGTGCTCGGTCGCCTTAACCGCCGTCTGGAAGATACGGGCATTCGCGTGTCCATTCCCTCGCAGCGCCTGGATTCGTTTGGCGTTGATATGGCCGAGTCGGTCGCCGGCGAAAAGAAGGGCGGCCTGACGTTTGCGCCCGAGGCGGGCAGCCAGCGTATGCGCGACATCATCAACAAGAACGTGACCGAGGAGGATTTGGATCGCGCGGCCAAAGCAGCCTTCGAGGCCGGCTGGAACCGCATGAAGCTCTACTTCATGATGGGCCTTCCCGGCGAGCGCGACGAGGACATCGTGGCTATCGCCAACCTGGCCGATCACGTGCTGGAGCTTGGTCGCTCCGTGGTGCCCAAGGCGCGCCGTGGGTCTATCTCGGTGTCCATCTCTGTTTCGGTGTTCATCCCCAAGGCGGCAACACCCTTCCAGTGGTGCCCGCAGCTCGATTACGATGACGTCAAGCGCCGCCAGAAGCTACTCATCACGAGCGTGCGCAACCGTGCCGTTCGCGTGCACTACCACGACGCGGAGACCTCGCTTATCGAGGCTGCGCTTTCCCGTGCCGGCCGCGATATGACGCCGGTCATCATCGATGCCTGGCGTGCGGGCTCGCGCTTCGACGCCTGGGTGGAGCACTTCTCACTCGACAACTGGAAGGAGGCCGCTGCCAAAAACGGCATCGACCTCAATGAGCTGGTGCACCTGCCCTACGAGCTGGACTGGCGCCTGCCCTGGGAGCACGTGAGCCCCGGCTGCTCGCGTGGCTTCCTCGAGCGCGAATACCGCCGTTCGCTCGAGGGCGTCACGACGCCCGATTGCACCCGCACGTCGTGCACCGGCTGCGGAATCTGTCCCACGCTCCACGCCAAGAACGTATTGATGGGTGATCGCGCATGAGTGAGCGCTTGACCGACAATCCCACGCTCTTTAGGCTGCGCGTTCGCTACGGCAAGCGTGATCGCCTTAAGTACCTGGGCCATCTGGAACTAATCCATACCATTGAGCGCATCGTGCGCCGTGCGGGCCTGCCCTATGCCGTGACGCAGGGTTTCTCGCCGCATATGCGCGTGGGCTTTTCGTCGGCGCTGCCCGTGGGCACGTCATCGACCTGCGAGTGGTATGACCTGTTTATGACTGAGTTCGTCGCTCTCGACGAGGCCTTTGAGCGCCTGGCCGCTGCATCGCCTGCCGATCTGGCGCCTATCGAGGCTGCCTACATCGACGTGCGTACGCCGGCGCTGACGGCTCAGTTTACGCGTCTGTCGTACCGCATCGACTTGCACCTGGACTCCGAGGCCCCCGTGAGCGCCGACGAGGTGCGCGCTGCGATCGACACGCTGCGCGCGGGTCATGGCATTGACTATGCGCGCGGCAAAAAGAGCAAGCGTCTTGATCTGGATCATACGCTCGTTGGCTATGAGCTCACGGCGGGGGAGCGGCCGGACCATCTGGTGCTCATGCTCGACACCCATGCCGACAACGAGGGTTCCATGCGTCCGGAGATTTTGCTTTCTGCTGCTGATGTTTTGTTGCAGGGCTTGACCCCGGGCGTCGATGCACCTATTGTTTCCACCGGTATGCAAGACCTCGTGACCATCTGCTCCTACGATGTCGAGCGTCAGAATCAAGCATGCGAGGACGACGAGGGCCGACTCGTCAGCCCCATACCTGTGCGAACTTGTGGATTTGCTCCACATACTCGTTGACGGGGGTATTATCGCCTGCTACTATATTCGGCTGTTGCACTAACTGATGCATGAAGGGCAAGTAAACATGTACGCAATCGTTAACACGGGCGGCAAGCAGTACAAGGTCGCCACCGACGATGTCATCACCGTCGAGAAGATCGAGGGCAATGAGGGCGACAAGGTCACCCTGCCGGTTATCTTCCTCAACGATGGTAAGAAGATCGTCACCGATCCCGACAAGCTGGCCAAGGCCAAGGTTACCGCTCAGATCGTTGAGCAGTTCAAGGGTGAGAAGCAGCTGGTCTTCAAGTTCCACAAGCGTAAGCGCTATCGTCGTCTGAAGGGTCACCGTCAGCAGCTCACCAAGCTGAAGATTGTGAAGGTCCAGGCTACGTCCCGCGCCAAGAAGGCTGTCAAGGCAGAGGCCGAGGCTGTTGCCGAGGCTCCCGTCGCCGAGTAGATTACACTCGTAACGAAAGAGTAGGTATACACAATGGCACACAAAAAAGGACTCGGTTCCTCCCGTAATGGCCGTGACTCCCGCGGTCAGCGCCTTGGCACGAAGCGCTTCGCCGGCCAGACGGTAACCACGGGCACGATTCTCGTCCGTCAGCACGGCACGCACATCCACCCGGGTGAGAACGTTGGCCGTGGCAAGGACGACACGCTGTTCGCGCTGGTCGACGGTACCGTTGAGTTCCACAAGGGTATCAAGCACAGGGTCAGCGTACGCCCGCTCGCGAACGCGTAATTCACCCTTCATAGAGCACATATGTGGGAGGCACTTGAGTTTTAGGATTCAAGGGTCTCCCTCTTTTTGTAGGAGGCGATTCTGTTGTCACAGTTCACCGATATCAGCCGCATTAACGTGTGCGGCGGCGACGGCGGTGCCGGATGCATGTCGTTTAGGCGCGAGGCCTTTGTCCCCAAGGGTGGCCCCGATGGTGGCGACGGCGGTCGTGGCGGCAATGTCGTCATCCAGGCCGATGCTCAGCTGTCTTCGCTGATCGATTACCGCTTTAAGCATCACTTTCGTGCCGAGCGCGGTACGCACGGTCAGGGCGCCCGCCGCAACGGCAAGAGCGGCGAGGACCTTATCTTGAAGGTTCCCATGGGTACCGTGGTGCGCGAGCTCGACCCCGAGACGCAGACCCCGATGTTCGAGATTGCCGACTTGGTGCACGATGGTGAGCGCGTCGTTGTGGCCCCTGGTGGTGCCGGTGGCCTGGGCAATACGCACTTTGTGACGTCGGTGCGCCGCGCGCCCGCGTTCGCCCAGCTGGGTGAGCCTGCCGAGGAGCACTGGATCGAGCTCGAGATGAAGCTCATGGCCGATGCCGCGCTCGTGGGCTTCCCCTCGGTGGGTAAGTCCTCACTCATCGCGCGCATGAGTGCCGCCCGACCCAAGATCGCCGACTATCCGTTTACCACGCTCGTGCCCAACCTGGGTATGGTGCGTGCCGGTGAGTACTCCTATGTCGTCGCCGACGTCCCCGGCCTTATCGAGGGTGCGAGCGAGGGCAAGGGTCTGGGCCATCAGTTCCTGCGCCACATTGAGCGCACGGCACTTATCATGCATGTCGTCGATATGACGGGCGGTTTTGAGGATCGCGATCCGGTCGAGGACTATCGCATCATCAACCGCGAGCTCGAGCAGTATGGTGCCGAGCTTTCGGAGCGCCCGCAGATCGTCGTCGCTAACAAGTGCGATGCGCCGGGCACGGCTGACAAGATTGCCGACCTCAAACGCGCTGCGCTCGACGATGGGCATATGTTCTTTGCCGTGTCTGCTGTGACGGGCGCCGGCCTCAACACGCTGATGCTTGCCGTGGGCGAGCAGGTGGCTAAGCTGCGCGCCGAGTTGGCTGTCTCCGATGAGCCGGTCGATCTGCGCGACGATGAGTGGGAGCGCCGTCGCCTGCAGCGTGAGAAGCGTTTCCGCATTGTTCAGGAAGAGCCCCATGCCTTCCGCGTGGTCGGTCGCGCCATCGAGCGTATGGTTATCCAGACCGACTGGGAAAACGAGGAAGCTGTCATCTACCTGCAGCATAAATTTGCGCGCATGGGTGTTGACGACGCGCTCGAGAAGGCCGGCTGCCGTGCGGGCGACGAGGTCCGCATTTGCCAGCGCGCCTTTGACTTTGAGGGCGCCGAGGACTTCTCGGAGTACGAGGAGGAGCTTGAGGATGAAGGCGTTGAGGTTATTGACGTAGCCGATGCTGCGGACGAGGGCGTCGAGGTTGTCGATGCGGCAGAAGTCGCGGACGATGTCGAGACCCCGGAGGGCGAGTAAGCTATGTCGCTGCGCGGTGGAATTGGTCTGCCTGAGCTGCCTATCAAGGATGGGCAGGAGTTTCGGCTTGGCATTATGGGTGGCACCTTCGACCCGATTCATTACGGGCACCTGGTTACCGCCGAGCAGGCGCGCGAGTCGCTCGATTTGGACGCCGTGCTCTTTATGCCAGCCGGCTCTCCCGCATTTAAGCTCGACAAACCGGTGACGCCTGCCGAGGACCGTTATGCCATGACGGTCCTCGCCACCGCTGCGAATCCGGCTTTTTTGGCGAGCCGTTTCGAGATCGACCGTCCGGGCGTGACCTATACGGCCGATACGCTTCATGCCCTTCGCGATTTTTACCCGCCTCAGGTAAAGCTCTACTTTATTACGGGCGCTGACGCGATTATCGATATTGTGACCTGGCATGATGCCGACCGAATCGCCGAGCTTGCCACGTTTATTGCGGCGACGCGACCGGGCTTTGATATCGATACTGCTCGCGCGCGAATCAAAGAGTCGGGCCTGCCGTTTGACGTGCGGTATATCCAGATTCCGGCGCTGGCGATTAGTTCGACTAACATTCGTAAGCGAGTTGCCCGTGGCATGAGCGTGCGCTATCTTACGAGCGAGTCCGTGCTCGGCTATATTCGCAAACGCGGGCTGTATGCCGATCTTGGGCAGGACGATTTTGATTGATGGGGGAGAACGTTGTCGGTAGAAGATCAGTTTGAGGGAGACGAGCGCGCGCTATTGACGCGCATCCACGAGTTGCTCGATGTGCGCATGAAGGATAAACGTAAGCGCTACGTGCATTCGCTCGGGGTTGCCGAGACTGCGCTGCACCTAGCAGAGGTATACGGTGTCGACCGCTTTGATGCCGCTGCCGCCGGCCTGATTCACGACTGGGATAAGGTACTCTCCGACGACGAGCTCGTGGCCCGCGCGTTGCACTATGGCATTAAGGTTGCCGGCTCTCCGTCTGCCGCGACGCCGCTTTTGCATGGCCCGGTTGCCGCCTATGAGCTTCCGCAGCTATTTCCCGAGCTATCGCCGGCCGTTTTCCAGGCTGTCGACCGTCACACTGTGGGCGCCTGCGACATGACGCCGCTTGATATGGTGGTCTTTGTGGCCGACGCCATCGAGCCCAACCGCCATGGTGATTATGCCCACGCGCTGCGCAAGATGGTGGGGGAGTCGACGCTTGACGAGTTGTTCTTCTCCTGTTTTGCACAGGGTCTGGTCTACGTGATCCAGTCCGGGCGTTATCTTTATCCCACGGCTATTACGATTTACAACCATTACGCCCAGCTGCGCTAGCTCGGGTGTGTCTAGAAAGAGGTATTCCATGGCCGACGAGACCATGACCGACGAGCAGATCCTTGAAGGTGTGGAGCACAAGAGCTTCGTTGCCACGTCCGACCGCACCGCCGCCTCGCTGTCCGCGAGCGGTGTCGCCGCCGAGGATGTCGCCCGCGCCGCCGCGCAGGCCGCCTACGACAAAAAGGGCGAGGACGTGCAGGTGCTCGATCTGACCGAGCTTTCCGACGTGTGCGACTACTTTGTGCTCGCCACCGGTACCAATAACCGTCAGGTCGATTCGATCGTTGACGAGATCGAGGAGAAGGTCGCCGAGGCTTGCAGCGAGCACCCGTTTTCCATCGAGGGCCGTGAGCAGAAGACCTGGATTCTCATGGACTACGGTTCGGTCGTCGTCCATGTCTTTACCCCCGAGGCCCGCGAGTTCTACCGTCTCGAGAAGCTCTGGGGCGACGCTCCCCAGCTTCCCCTCGACCTTCTCTAGTAGCTCATTTGGGACGGGGTTTTAGCTACCCTCTACCGTTCGCCGGACAGTTGCACCATCCGCAACTGCCCGGCTTTTTTGCCTTAGGGACTAATCGTTGAAGCGGGATTGGCGGCCGAAGGATAGGGCGGTGTCACCGAATTTATCTCGGACGGCATCGATCGCGACGGAGAGGTCGCGGCGGTCGCTGGATTGGGCGCCGCGATCATCGACTTCACAGAACAGGTCGGTCTGAATGCCGCCCAGATGGTTGAAGTCGCTCATACCGATACCCGCCAAGCGCACGTGCATACCTTCCTGCCAGATATTGTCGAGCAGCTCGAGCGCCACGGCCACAAAGATATTCTCGTCGTCGGTGGGGTGGGGAAGTCGGCGCTGTGCCGTACGACCGCTGCCGTACGAATACTTGAGCTTAAGCGTTACCGTGGCACCCGTCAGTCCCTGACGGCGCAGGCGGCGACCGACGGACTCGCCCAGCAGGGCAATCGCCGCCTCGATGTCTCCTCGCTCGGTCAGATCCCTCGCAAAGGTGCGCTCATTGCTTACCGACTTGACTTCACGCGCTTCGTCCAAGCTTGTAACCTCGGAAACCTCGAGTCCTAGTGCGCGCTGGCGCATGCGCTCGCCGTTCACGCCAAAAATGGCAGCCAGCGTTGACTCCGGTGCACGCGAAAGTTCTCCCAGCGTATAGATGCGCATGCGGCGCAGTCGCTCCTCGGCCGAGCGCCCGATGCCGCTCATGGCGGACACGGGCAGTACGGCCAAAAAACGCTGCTCTGTCCCGGGACGCACGATGGTTAGGCCAAATGGCTTGTCTTGTTCGCTTGCGATCTTTGCCACCGTCTTGTTGCAGCCGACGCCAATGGAGCAGGTCACCCCCAGCGCCGCCACGCGATCACTGATGCGCCGCGCAACCAGCAGCGGGTCCTCGGGTGCAAAGCGACCCGGCGTGATGTCGATAAAGGCCTCATCAATCGACACGCGCTCTACACGTGGGGTCTCATCGGCAAGGATAGCCATGACCTGGGCACTGACCTCGCGGTAGCGGTCGAAGTGCCCGTGTGTCCAAATGGCCTGAGGACACACGCGCCGCGCCTCGGCCGAGGGCATGGCGGAATGCACGCCAAAGCGGCGTGCCTCGTACGAACACGTGGACACAACACCGCGTGACTCGGCGTCTCCGCCCACGATGAGCGGCTTGCCGCGCCACTCGGGGTGGTCGAGCATCTCCACGCTCGCAAAAAATGCATCGAGGTCCATCAGGCCCACCGCCGGGCCCGTCCAGGGCGGCGGCGTGACGCCCGCAGCATCCTCATAACCGTATGTATGTTCGCGTCTTTCCATGTCATGAGTATACCGCGCAGCTCATGTGGGGTGCGTGTATGTGCTTGCAAATCGCGAATTCTTGTCTAAGATATGGATTTGCCCTCGACTACACCGAAGAAGTTGGTCTCACGGACTTCACCTGCCCGCGTCGATGGCGTATTATGTTCAACTGTTTGTTTGTAGTTGCAGCCTAAAGCTGCTTGGTTGGAGGAGTTTCCTTTGGCAGTCAAGATTCGCCTTGCTCGTCACGGCGCTAAGAAGCGTCCGTACTACCGTGTCGTCGTCGCCGATTCCCGCGCCCCGCGTGACGGTCGTATCATCGAGGAGGTTGGCCGCTACAACCCGATGACCGCCCCCAAGACCATCAACCTCGACCTCGAGAAGATTGCCGACTGGCAGTCCAAGGGCGCTCAGCTCACCGACGCCGTCGCCGCTCTGGTCAAGGCCGCCAACGAGGGCGAGAAGACCGAGACCGTCGTCAAGAAGTCCAAGAAGCAGCTCGCCAAAGAGGCCGAGGCCGCTAAGGCTGCCGCTGAGGCCGCTGAGGGCGCCGAGGAGTAAATCGTGCCTGAGGTTGACGCTGCACAGCTCGAGGGTGAGGCAATGCTCTCAGATCGCATCGCCGATCTCGTCGAATATCTCGTTGTTCAGATCGTCGACGACCCGGATTCCGTGAGCCTCGAGGTCATCGATGGCGACGACGCCTCCACGATTGAGGTTTCGGTTGCCGAGGATGACGTCGCTAAGGTCATCGGCCGTCGTGGCCGTACCATCAAGGCCATTCGCACGCTCGCCCGTGCACTGGCCGCTCGCCTCGACACTGCTGTCGAGGTAGAGGTTCTGGGCTAGGACCTTGAGGTCCCAGTACAAAAACATCGCCCGTGTGGTTAAGCCGCACGGAAGGAAGGGGGAGGTCCTCGCGCAGCCGCTGCGGGGGCTTCCTTCTGTATTGGAGCCGGGTATGCGTGTCGCCTTGACGCCGCCGGCGCTCAAGCGCGACCGTTTTTGCACGGTCGTGTCCGTCACCGATACGGGCGATGGCGATCTGGTCTCGTTTGAGGGCATAGACGACTTGACGGCCGCTGAGGGCATCACTGGATGCTATGTGCTGGCCAATCGTGACGACTTTGAGCTCGATTCGCTCGACGCCGTCTATACCGACCTTATGGGTCGCGAGGTGGTCGATGAGCGCTTTGGTTCGCTCGGCTCGATTGTCGAGATCATGTCAACGCCCGCCAACGATGTTTGGGTTGTCGAGGGTGATCGGTACGGCGAGGTACTGATTCCCGTGATCGAGCAGGTTGTGCTCGATCTTCCCGACACAGGAGCAATTTCCGTCCACGTTATGGACGGCTTGATCGATATGGACAAGTAGGGAGGACAGCATGCTGATTGAGACCCTTTCGGTCTTTCCCGAGATGTTTGAGCCCGTCATGTCCACGTCGATTTTGGGCCGCGCCCGCAAGGCCGGCCTTTTTGATTTTAAGGCGTATAACCTGCGCGACTGGACGCACGACCGCCATCGCACCGTCGATGACGAGCCGTATGGCGGCGGGCAGGGCATGCTCATGAAGGTCGAGCCCATTGCCGAGGCAATCGAGGCTATCAGCTCCGAGGGTCCCAAGCCAACCGTGGTGTTCTTCACCCCCTGCGGCGAGCCCTTTACGCAGCATGTGGCCGAGCGCCTGCTCAAAAGTGAGCGCCTGCTGTTTGTGTGCAGTCGCTACGAGGGTGTCGACGAGCGCGCATATGCGTATGCCGATGAGCGCCTGTCGATCGGCGACTACGTGCTCACGGGCGGCGAGCTGCCCGCTATGGTCGTGGCTGATGCCGTCGTACGGCTCATCCCCGGAGCCTTGGGCGACGAGATGAGCAACGTCGACGAGTCCTTCTCGACTGCCGAGGACGGTGGCCTGCTCGAGTACGCGCAGTACACCCGCCCCGCCGAGTTTAATGGCGAGGGCGTGCCGCCGGTGCTCGTGAGCGGTGACCATGCCAAGGTTGACGCCTGGCGCCGTATGAATGCCATCGAGCGTACCTGTCGTTGGCGCCCCGATCTTATCGAGACGGCATGCCTTACGGCTGAGGAGCGCGCGTACGCGCAGGAGATCCTGGACGCTTCGTATTCGCAGAGCGAGGAGTGAGAATGGTTCCATCGCAGCATTCCGTGCTAAAGGGTGCGTTTGAGTGGATCGTGGTCGTCGCGATCGCATTGGTCGCCACCTTTTTGATTCGCTCGTTTGTGGTCGAACCCTTTGTGGTGCCTACCGGTTCCATGGAGTCCACGATCGAAATCGGCGACCAGATCCTGGCACAAAAGGTCAGCCTCGAGCTTGGGCAGCCCGTCAAGCAAGGCGATATCGTGGTGTTCCACAACCCCGATGCCACGTCCGAGCATGACGTGCTGGTAAAGCGCGTTATCGCCACGGCCGGTCAGACGGTCGACCTGCAGGACGGCAAGGTTGTCGTCGACGGCCAGGCGCTCGACGAAGACTATACGACCGGCATGAGCTGGCCGCTTTCGGTCCAAGCCCCCGGCGCTCAGGTGAGCTATCCCTACACCGTCCCTGACGACTGTGTGTGGGTGATGGGCGACAACCGCGAGAACTCTGCTGACTCCCGCTACTTTGGCCCGGTCGACCGCTCCGACTTGATCGCCGTTGCACTTGTGCGCTACTGGCCGCTCAACCGTATCGGCGCTATCGATTAAAAACCGCTATAGTACAGTACCTAACCGTGTAATCGTTTCGACGAGGGGATATTAGAGGCATGAACGCTTCATCGCTTTCCTTCCAAGACATCATCCTGCGCCTCCAGCAGTACTGGGGCGAGCAGGGCTGCGTCATTATGCAGCCCTATGACTCCGAGGTCGGTGCCGGTACCTTCCATACCGCGACCACGCTGCGCTCGCTCGGTCCCGCCGAGTGGCGCACCTGCTATGCGCAGCCCTGCCGCCGTCCCGCCGACGGCCGCTACGGCGAGAACCCCAACCGCATGCAGCACTACTATCAGTTCCAGGTGCTCATCAAGCCCTCGCCGGTCAACGCCCAGGAACTCTACCTGGGTTCGCTGGCCGCCATTGGCCTGGACCCCAACGACCATGACGTCCGCTTTGTCGAGGACGACTGGGAGAGCCCGACGCTCGGCGCCTGGGGCCTTGGCTGGGAGGTCTGGCTCAATGGCATGGAGGTCACGCAGTTTACGTACTTCCAGCAGGTGGGCGGCATCGAGGTCGACCCCGTGCCCGTCGAGATCACCTATGGCCTGGAGCGCATCGCCATGTATGCCCAGGGCGTCAACTCGGTCTACGACCTGGTGTGGAGCTACCTGCCCGACGGCACGCCCATGACCTACGGCGACGTGTTCCTGGAGAACGAGCGCGAGTTCAGCGCTTACAACTTTGAGGTCGCCAACGTCGAGATGATGCGTCAGAAGTTTGACGACTACGAGGCCGAGTGCCACTCCTGCCTGGAGCGCAAGCTGCCGCTGCCGGCATATGACTGCGTCATGAAGTGCAGCCATGCCTTCAACTTGCTCGATGCCCGCGGTGCGCTGTCCGCAGTCGAGCGCGCCAACTACATCCTGCGCGTCCGCGCCGTCGCCAAGGCGTGCTGCGAGGCCTATATGGCCGAGGTCGCCGGAATCAACGAGAATGCCGATCAGGAAGGCGAGGTGGCGTAAGCCATGGCAGACGCTAAGGATTTCCTGTTTGAGATCGGTACGGAGGAAATGCCCTCTGCACCGCTGAACAATGCCGTCAAGCAGCTTGGCACCATGATCGCCAAGGGTCTCGACGAGGCCGGTCTGGCCCACGGCGAGGTCCGCGTGATCTCGAGCCCGCGTCGCCTGGCCGCGCTCGTTGCCGAGGTCGCCACCGCGACCGATGAGGTTCACGAGGTCAAGCGTGGCCCCGCGGCCAACATTGCCTTCGACGCTGACGGTAACGCCACCAAGGCCGCCCAGGGCTTCGCCCGCAAGTGCGGTGTGGCTGCCGAGGATCTGGTTCGTCGCGAGGACACCGACGGCCGTGAGTACGTCTTTGCCGAGAAGAACATTCCTTCCGCCCCGGCCACCCCGATTCTGACGGCCCTGTGCGAGAAGACCATCGCCGGCCTGCAGTGGCCCAACTACCGTTCTCAGCGCTGGGGCCACGAGCACGCCACGTTCGTGCGTCCCGTCCGCTGGATCTGCTGCCTTTTGGGCGAGGACGTCGTACCCGTGTCGTTTGCCGACGTGACGAGCGGCAACACCACGCGCGGCCATCGCGTCCTGGGCCCCGGTGACCATGTGGTCGCCAGCCCCGCTGTTTACGAGCAGGTGCTCGAGGACGCCGGCGTGCTTTCTGCCGAGCGCCGTCGCGAGGCCATCCTTGCCGGTATCGCCGAGGTCGAGGCTGCGCGCCCCGGCTGCCACGTCGATACGCCCAAGAAGGTCTTTGAGGAGGTCATCAACCTCTGCGAGTGGCCGACGGTGCTCGTCGGTACCTTCGATGAGGAGTTCCTCAAGGTCCCGCACGAGATCATCTGCGAGTCTATGCTCACCAACCAGCGCTACTTCCCGATTTATGACGGCGAGGGCAAGCTGACGCGTGAGTTCGTGGTCGTCTCCAACAGCAAGCCCGAGAATGCCGAGCGCGTGATCGACGGCAACGAGCGTGTTGTGCGCGCCCGTCTGGACGACGCCAAGTTCTTCTACGAGGAGGATCTGAAAATCTCCCTCGACGAGTTCCGCGAGCGCCTGGCCAAGGTCGCCTTCCAGGAGAAGCTCGGCAGCGTGCTCGCCAAGTCCGAGCGTATTGAGCAGCTCGCGCTCGCTATTGCCCGCGAGGCTCACCTGGGCGCCCACCTGGCCGCCGATGCCGGCCGTGCCGCTCACCTGTGCAAGGCCGACCTGGTGTCCAACGCCGTCGTCGAGTTCACGAGCCAGCAGGGCGTGATGGGCGGTTACTACGCCACCGCGATGGGGGAGAACGACGAGGTCGCTCATGCTATCCGCGATCACTATCGTCCCCGCTTTGCCGGCGACGAGCTGCCCGAGGGCACCGCTGGCTGCATCGTGGCCTGCGCCGACAAGCTCGATACCATTGCCGGCATCTTTGCCATCGGCGAGCCCCCGACCGGCTCTTCCGACCCGTACGCGCTGCGTCGTGCCGCCATCGGCATCATCAACATCCTGCGCGACCGTCTGCCGATCGACCCCACGTCGCTCATCGACTTTGCGCTCGAGCTCTATAGCGAGCAGGGCATTGAGTTCGACGCCGCCGAGGTCGCCCAGCAGGTTCGCGACTTCTTCCACGGCCGTCTGGTGAGCATGGCCCGTGACGAGAAGGTCCCGGCCGACACCGTTGCCGCCGTTTCCGCGGTGCACATCATTGCCCCGTCGGTTTTCTTCGCCCGCTGCGCCGCCCTCGACGAGGCCCGCAAGAACGATGCCGAGACCTTCGACAACCTGGCTACTGCCTATGCCCGCGCCGCGCATATCTCCAAGCCAGAGCTGGGTGCGGAGTACGATCGCAGCCTGATGGGCGAGGTCGAGCTTGCGCTTGCCGACGCCTCCGAGGCCGCTCAGACCGCCGTCGATGCCGCCCTTGCTGCCGAGGATTACCCTGCCGCGTTTGCCGCTCTGGCCGCCCTACGCGCGCCCATCGACCGTTTCTTTGACGAGGTTATGGTCATGGACAAGGACGAGCAGCTTCGCGATAATCGCCTTAAGCTGCTCAACCGCTTCGAGGCCGTTTTCTCCGGCATCGCCAACATTGGTGAGCTTGCCCGCAAAAAGTAAGCTAGCCTGCGCATAAGCGCAAAAGGAGCCCCGCATGGATTGCCCGGTCACCGCTCGTCCCACCGTTATCGTTATCTCCGACTCGCTCGGTGATACCGCTTGTGAGGTGGTGCTTGCGGCGTCCGGGCAATTTGATGAAGGGGCTTTTCGTGTTTTACGTCTGCCTAAGGTGACCTCGGTGGAGCAGGTCAAGTCGTTTGTGGGCCCGCGCGTCGATGCCGACCATCGCGATATCGCTGTGTTCCATACCATCGTCGACCCGGCGCTTCGTGCTCGCGTGCTCGACTACTTGGGCATGCTGCACATTCGCTCGGTCGACCTGATCGGCCCGACGCTTGCCGTGCTGTCGTCCCTCATCGGTACGCCGCCCAAGGGCATTGCGGGCGTGATTCACAAGACCGACGATCGCTATTTCCATCGTATCGAGGCCATGGAGTATTTTGTCGAGCACGATGACGGGCGCGGCTGCGACGATCTGTCGGGTGCCGATATCGTGCTGCTGGGCGTGTCGCGAACATCCAAGACGCCGCTGTCGATGTATTTGGCCTATCAGGGCTACAAAGTCGCCAACGTTCCGTTGGCGCACGGTATGGAGCCGCCCAAGTCGATTTACGAGGTCGATCCGATGCGTCTCTTCGGTCTTATTTCGACCGTCGATGTGATTTCCGAGATTCGCGATAGCCGCCTGGGCGACGACTATGCCCGTGCCGTTGCCGGCTCCTATGCCGAGCCCGAGAGCGTGCGCAGTGAGCTCGAGGAGGCTCGTGCCCTCATGAAACGTTTGGGTTGCTTTGTGGTGCGCACCGACGGCAAGGCGATCGAGGAGAGTGCCTCCGAGATCATCGCTCACCTCGAAGAAATTCAAGAGGCAAGAGCCAACCGTGCCGCCCGCCTCGCTCAACAGCAGCAGTCCTTTCTGGGATGATTTTCCTGGGACGGGGATTAAAATGCCCCGTCTCAAATTGACTTCTTATGATAAACCGATTTAGCAGCATTTCTTACATCTGACCTGCTATTTCATTTGATGGTATCTTCATAAGGTAACCACCTTTACCTACCGTTTACCGCAAGTTTTAGCACGTTTACCAAACCGCGTATCCTCTGCTCAAGTCCGTTCAACTCCCGCCGTATAGTTCCCTCACGGTCCGCATCCGGCGGGTCGATTCGTTACCACGGTCGTGTGCGAGAACACATGGAAGGGGAAGTATCGTGAGCGATTGCAAGAGGGTTTACCGTTTTGGAACCGATGCCCAGGGCACCTGTGTCACCGAGGGCGACAAGTCCATGAACTTCGTGCTTGGCGGCAAAGGCGCAAACCTTGCCGAGATGAGCCGTATCGGGCTGCCGGTTCCCGGTGGCTTTACCATTACCTGCCAGACCTGCGTTGAGTACTCTGGTGCCGGCAACGTGTGGCCCGTGGGCGCGCTCGACGAAATCGTTGCCGCCGAGGCCGACCTCGAGGCCCGTTGCGGCAAGAAGCTCGGCGACGCCCGTGATCCGCTACTCGTGTCGGTTCGCTCGGGCGCTCCGTTTTCCATGCCCGGCATGATGGACACGGTCCTCAACCTGGGCCTCAACGACGATTCCGTCCAGGGCCTTATCGCCCAGACGCAAAACTCGCGTTTTGCCTGGGACAGCTATCGTCGCTTTATCCAGATGTTCTCCAACGTCGTCATGGGTGTCGATGCCGACTTGTTCGAGAATGCTCTGACCCAGGCCCGCCTGGTCGCCGGAGTTCGCGTCGACTCCGAGCTTTCGGCCGAGGACCTGCAGGAGCTCGTCGAGACGTTCAAGGGCATTTTTTCCGACAACGTCGAGGCCGCCCTGTATCCCGAGCTCGAGGTCGCGGACGGCAAGCCCGTCTTCCCGCGCGATCCGGAACTTCAGCTGCGCCTTGCTATCCAGGCCGTCTTTGGTAGCTGGATGAACGAGCGCGCCTGCATCTACCGCAAACAGCATGGCATTTCCGACGACCTTGGCACCGCCGTCAACGTCCAGGCTATGGCCTTTGGCAATAAGGGCGAGACCTCGGCGACCGGCGTCGCCTTTACGCGCAACCCGGCCGACGGCACCAAGGAGTTCTACGGTGACTTTCTGGTCAACGCCCAAGGCGAGGACGTCGTTGCCGGCATTCGCAACACCGAGCCCATCGCCGACCTAAAGACCACCCCGGGCCTCGAGTCCGCAGGTGAGGAGCTTGAGCGCGTCTTCCTGACGCTTGAGGATCACTACCGCGACATGTGCGATATCGAGTTCACCATCGAGCAGGGCAAGCTCTGGATGCTCCAGACCCGTGTGGGCAAGCGCACTGCTACCGCCGCCCTGCGTATCGCTATCGAGATGGTCGAGGAGGGCCTGATCACCCGCGAGGAGGCCGTGAGCCGCATCGACCCCGCGCAGCTCGACCAGCTCCTGCACCCGCAGTTCGACTCCTCCAAGAAGTACGAGGCGCTCGCATGCGGCCTTAACGCCAGTCCCGGCGCCGCCGTGGGCGAGGTTGTGTTCTCGAGCGATGACGCCGTCGCGCGTTCTGCCGAGGGCCATAAGGTCATTCTGGTCCGCTGGGAGACCAACCCCGACGACCTGAAGGGCATGGTCGCCGCCGAGGGTATCTTGACGAGCCATGGTGGCAAGACGAGCCACGCTGCCGTTATCGCCCGTGGCATGGGTACCCCTTGCGTCTGCGGTGTCGAGCGTTTCCATATCGACGCGGCCGAGAAGGTCGTGCGTATCGAGGGCAGCGATCGCGTGCTGCACGAGGGCGACATCATCTCCATCGACGGAACCCAAGGCATTGTCGTTGACGGCGCTGTCGATTTGGTCTCCGCTGAGCTCACCGGCGACCTGGACACCATCCTGTCCTGGGCCGACGAGATCCGCCTGGACGAGACCGCAGGCCACGCCAACCACGTGCGCGTCAACGCCGACAACCCCGATGACGCCGAGCTCGCGCTCGAGTTTGGCGCCGAGGCCATCGGCCTGTGTCGCACCGAGCACATGTTCCTGGGCGACCGCAAGAACATCATCCAGAGCTTTATCCTTTCTGACGATGAGACCGTGAAGCAGCAGGCCCTGGCCGATCTGCTCAAGGTCCAGACCGAGGACTTCTTGGCGATGTTCAAGACCATGTCCGGTCGCGATGTGGTCGTTCGCCTGCTCGATCCGCCGCTGCATGAGTTCCTGGATGATCCTCGCGAGCTTGAGGTCGCCATCACCAAGAAGGAGGCCGCCGGCGCCAGCGAGGACGAACTCGCCGCCCTGCGTGCCCGCCTGCGTCGTATCGACAGCATGGTCGAGTCCAACCCGATGCTCGGCCTGCGCGGCGTGCGCCTGTCCGTCGTCTTCGGTGACCTGCCGCTCATGCAGGTCCGTGCCGTGGCAACGGCTGCCGCCCGCCTTATCAAGGAAGGCGTCGATCCGCGTCCCGAGATTATGGTCCCGCTCGTTTCCATTACGGCCGAGCACGTTCAGACCCGCGAGGTCATCGAGCGCGTGATTGCGGAGGTTTCCTCCGAGGAGGGCGTCGAGCTCAACATTCCCGTGGGCACGATGCTCGAGCTGCCGCGCGCTTGCATGGTCGCCGACGAGATCGCGCAGCACGCCGACTTCTTCTGCTTTGGCACCAACGACCTCACGCAGACAACTTTCGGTTTCTCGCGTGACGACGCCGAGGCCAAGTTCATCCCGCTGTAACTGCATAAGAAGATCTTGAAGGACAACCCCTTCGAGACCATCGACACGGCAGTGCTGGAGCTCGTGCGCACGGCCGTGGCGAAGGGTCGCGCCACCAACCCTGGCATGCACTTTGGCGTGTGCGGCGAGCACGGCGGCGACCCTAAGTCCATCAAGGGCCTGTTCAACGTGGCCGATGTGGACTATGTGTCCTGCTCGCCTTACCGCGTGCCCCTGGCGCGTTTGGCTGCCGCTCAGGCCAAGCTCGAGGCCAAGCGTTCCGCTTAACGTTTTGGGTATAGACGCCTAGCGTAGCCCCCTTCATGCCGCCCGTCTCATTCGTGAGGCGGGCGGTTGTCATGTGCGGGTTTTGTCTTTTTGTCTGCATAAAAAATTGTTCTTGCAGCAGAAACCCGCGCGTGTATACTCGAATACGTTTGTTCAACTACGTGCCGGCCAAGGTGGTACGGCACCTCTAGAAGAGTAAGGAATTGCACATGGATTACATCCGCGCAATCGAGCGTCAGCAGATCCGCGAGGACATCCCGCAGGTCCGCGTTGCCGACAACGTCAAGGTTCACTACCGCATTAAGGAAGGCGACCGCGAGCGCATCCAGGTTTTCCAGGGTGACGTCATCCGCATGGCCGGCGCCGGTGCCCGTGAGACCTTCACCGTCCGCAAGATTTCCTTCGGTGTCGGTGTTGAGCGTACCTTCCCGCTTCACAGCCCCAAGATCGCCAAGCTCGAGGTCGTCCGTCATGGTCGCGTCCGTCGCGCCAAGCTGTACTACCTCCGCGACAAGGTGGGCAAGGCTGCTCGCATCCCCGAGAAGCGCTAAGAAGATCGCAGCGTCTGTCCACTCGTTTGGACAAAAGGGTCACCTTCGGGTGGCCCTTCTTTTTATCTGATTTGCATGCAAGGAGGCCCCGATATGGCCAACATGACGAGCTCGGTTTCGGCATCGCAGGTTGCCGGCGAGCTGGCGAGCGCCACGTTTGAGGAGATCCCCGCCCTCGTGGAGCATTATCGTGAGGATCCGCGCCAGCAAGTGATCAAGGCTTGCGAGCGCGCTCTTAAGCGCCATGCCAAGGAACTTGCCGAGCGCGAGCGCGTCAACGGCATGTACGAGCTGATGCACGAGCTCGGTGGGGATGGCGTGGTCGTGGGCGTGGACGAGGTGGGTCGCGGCTCGGTGGCCGGTCCTTTGACGGTGTGCGCCGTGTGCCTTCCCATGGAGCCGCGCGTCTGGGGCATCAATGATTCCAAAAAGCTCACGCCGGCGCGCCGCGAGCTGCTCTCGGTGAAGATTGCCGAGGTCGCGATGGCGATTGGTTTTTGCCATATCGCGCCTGCGGATATCGATGATATGGGCATGGCCCGCGCCATTCGCGCTGCCGTCGCGGGCGCCGTGGCCGATACGGGGCTTGAGCCCGATTGCGTGCTTATGGACGGTAACCCCTTGGGCGCCGTTCCCAACGAGCGCGACGTGGTAAAGGGCGATGCCAAAATCGCCTGTATCGCCGCGGCGTCCATCATGGCCAAGGTCACGCGTGACGAGATGATGGTCGAGTACGACGCTGAGTACCCCGAGTATCATTTTGCCGAGTCGAAGGGCTACGCAAGCCCCGAGCACATCGAGGCGATTCGCAAACACGGACTTTGTCCGCTGCACCGCGTGAGCTTTTGCGGAAACTTTCTGCAGACTGAGCGCCTTTTTTAGGCCAATTGTGGAGACGGGGACCTCTGGCGTTTTATAAACCTGCTGGTAGCGGGCCGTGTGCAACGTGATTGTTGCGTACGGCCCGTTTTTTGTCGGCATTTGGTCAGCTTTTGGTTTGTTTCCGGTACTTACCCGCATGAAAGGTGCCCTCATCATCGGGGGCAAAGCAGTGTGCGGGAAAGGAGACCCCATGTGTGCCGCAAGCAAAAAGAGCAAGACGCAGCAACTCAAGGAGCGCTGGGAAGACGGCGAGCTCGACTGCGGGGCGATGACGCCCGAGTTTATCAAGGGGCTCAGTCCCCGCGAGCTCGGCATGCTGGGCGAGCTGATCACCATCGATTACTTTAACGAGCGTGGATACACCTTGTTGGAGCAGGGCTATCGTTGCATTGAGGGCGAAGCCGATCTGGTGCTGCTCGACGAGCTCGACGATGTCGTGGTGATGGCCGAGGTCAAGACGAGACGCGTTGCCCTGGATTGCACCACGCGGGTCTTTCCCGAGGAGGCCGTGGACGCCCAAAAGCAGCGTCGGTATCGCCGTATCGCAAGTTGCTATCTCATGGAGCACTATCCGCTCAGATCGATTCGCTTCGATGCCGTGGGCGTCACCATCCGCGGCGGGCATATCGCCGAGATCGAGCACCAGTACAATGCGTTCGATTGGCAGGTGTCGTGATGGCGTTCGAGACGTTTGCCGTACACGCGGCCTGTATCCGCGGCGTCGAGGCAATTCCCGTCACCGTCGAGGTCTCGCTTGCCGGTGGCGTTCCGGGCATCCAGATGCTCGGCATTCCGAGCATGGAGGTGATGGAGTCGCGTGGGCGTATCCGGTGCGCCATGCGCTCGGCCGGCTTCGAGATTCCTCGGTCTGGCATTACCGTCAACCTGGCACCCGGCGATATCCGTAAAACTGGCAGCGGTTTTGACCTGCCGATTGCCATTGCGGTTCTGGCGGCCGATGGGCAGATTCCCCGTGACAACCTCGATCGTTGCCTTATCGCAGGAGAGCTTGGTCTGGACGGCACGGTGCTGCCCGTCAAGGGCGAGGTTGCGTTTCAGCTGTTGGCGCGCGATATGGGGCTTTCGTTTATCGCCGGCAGGTCCGATCAGCATGTCCCGCTTGCGGGCGTTGACTGCGGGTTTATCGACCACCTATCTCAGCTTGCCCACGGCATGGGGGATGCCGCACGGCATTACCTGGATTCTGAAGTGCTCGAGGCGACCTTTGAGCCCGAGCTCGATTATGCCGACGTGCTGGGGCAGGAGGTCGCCAAACGTGGCATGGCGCTTGCGGCCGCCGGCGAGCTCGGCCTGCTCATGATCGGCTCGCCCGGTTCGGGCAAGACCATGCTTGCGCGGCGCATGACGGGCATTTTGCCCGAGCTTTCTCTCGAGGATCAACAAGAAGCACTGTGCATCCATTCGGTTTTGGGCGAGAACATCGATGGACTGCTTGCGGGGCATCGGCCCTTCCGCAGCCCGCATCACAGCATTTCGACCGCGGGGCTCATTGGCGGCGGGCGTCCGGTGCATCCGGGCGAAATTAGCCTGGCTCATGGCGGCGTGCTCTTTTTGGACGAGCTCGCCGAGTTTCCCACCGGCGTGCTGCAGACGCTGCGTCAGCCCATCGAACGCGGCTACGTGAGGATCGTGCGCGTTGACGGGGCCTTTACGTTCCCGTCGCGCTTTCAGCTGCTGGCCGCGAGCAATCCCTGCCCCTGCGGGTTTTTGGGCGATCGCGAAGTGCCGTGTCGCTGTTCCGCGTCGATGGTCGAGCGCTACCGGGGCAAGTTGCGCGGTCCTTTGGCTGATCGTATCGACATGATGATCGATGTGACCCGTCCCGATCCTCAGGTGATCATTGAGGGCGCGGAGGGTATGTCATCGGCAGAGCTGCGCGATTACGTCGTGCGTGGGCGCGCCTTTCGCGCCTGGCGTGAATCCCGTATGGACGATGCGGACACCGAGGCAGAGGAAGATGAGTCGCGCTCCATTGACGGCGTCGTTTCGACCTTTGAGCTTGATGAGGTTGCCGAGAAATGCGTGCTTGGCCTGTCGAAGCGCACGCATCTCACGGGTCGCGGCATCGTGCGCCTGGTACGCATCGCACGCACGATCGCCGATGTTGCCGAAAGCGAACGGGTGTCGCAGGATCACGTGCTCGAGGCGGCGATGTACCAAGGAAGGAGGGACCAATAATGGGCGAGAAGAGCTTTGAACTGCATCCCACGGATGCGTTGTATCCCGACACCGTATTGGAGCTTCCGGATGTGCCCGAGACCCTCTACGTTCGCGGCGACCCTGCCGTTTTATCGACGCCTGCGCTATCCATCATCGGTGCACGCAAGGCATCGCCGTACGGTCTCGCCGTGGCAGAACTTGCGGCCAAGGTGGCGGTCGAGGCGGGAGTGACGGTGGTCTCGGGCGGTGCGGTCGGCTGCGACCAGGCGTCGGGTTGGGCTGCGGTCAACGCCGGGGGCAAACACGTCGTGGTGCTGGGGACCGGCGCCGATGTTGTCTACCCACGCTCGAGCGCCGGCCTCATCACGCGCACACTCGATACGGGCGGCGCGGTCGTTTCGATTTCCCCGTGGGGTATGGGACCGCGTAAGTTCGCCTTTCCGCGGCGCAATCGCGTAATCGCCGCCTTATCGCAGGCACTCTTTGTTTCCGAGGCGGGCATGCCCTCGGGTACGTTCTCCACGGCGGAGGCCGCTATGGACTTGGGACGAGAGCTCCTTGCAGTGCCGGGCTCCATCCTTTCGCCCGAGTCGCGCGGGACCAACTATCTCATCGCTAACGGAGCCTGCTGCATCATCGACGAGGAATCAATCGAGATGGCCATCTCGCGCATCTACGGCACGCTGCGCTACTCGCGTCCCGATGCACCTGGCATCGCCGATCTGGACCCAACACAGCAGACCGTGATGCACGCGCTTATCGCCTCGCCGCTCAAGGTCGACGACATTGCCGCGCTCGTCTCGCTCGATGCTGTCGGCGTGCTCAAGCTCTTGGGCTCGCTCGAGCTCGAGGGCCTTATCGAGCGCATGATGGATGGAAGGTATGCGCCCTCAAAGTTTGCGCTTCACGCCCAGACGCCCTTCGGTCACAATGGAAAGCGTGTCAATTAGAAAGGTGTTTGCAGATGCAGTTCGATCAGGTGACGGTTATCGGTGGCGGTCTGGCGGGTTCGGAATGTGCGATCCAGCTGGCAGATCGCGGGTTTGCCGTAAAGCTGTGCGAGATGCGCCCCCAGGTGAGCTCTCCGGCCCACCATACCGACCACCTGGCCGAGCTCGTCTGCTCAAATTCGTTTAAGTCAACCCGTCCGGATTCCGCTGCTGGCCTGCTAAAGGCCGAGCTCGAGCGCATGGGCTCGGTGCTTCTCGATTGCGCCCATCGTGCGGCCGTTCCCGCCGGCGGTGCCCTTGCGGTCGACCGCGTTACGTTTTCCGAGCTTGTCGAGGCCGAGGTTGCCGCCCGACCCAATATCGAGGTCGTGCACGGCGAGGTCACGCAGATTCCCGAGGGCCACGTGGTCATTGCCGCGGGCCCGCTGTGTTCGCCGGCATTGAGCGAAGAGGTCATGAAGCTCGTCGGTGGCGACGCCTTGGCGTTCTTTGACGCTGCCGCGCCAATCGTCGATGCCTCCACGCTCGATATGGACGTGCTGTTCTCGCAGTCGCGCTACGAGGAGCAGGGGAGCGGCGACTATCTCAACGCTCCACTCAACAAGGAGGAGTACGAGGCCTTTATCGAGGCACTTACCACCGCCGACCGCGTGGTGCTCAAGGACTTTGAGGGCGGTGACCTCTTCCAGGCCTGTCAGCCCGCCGAGGAGGTTGCCCGTACCGGCAAGGATGCTATCCGCTTTGGCGCCATGAAGCCCGTCGGCCTCACCGATCCGCGAACCGGACGTCGCCCCTGGGCGGCGATTCAGCTGCGTGCCGAGAACAAGGAAAAGACCGCCTATAACCTGGTGGGCTTCCAGACCAACCTGACCTTTGGCGAACAAAAGCGTGTCTTCCATATGGTTCCCGGTCTGGAGAATGCCGAGTTCTTCCGTTATGGCGTCATGCACCGCAATACTTTTGTCGATGCGCCGCACGTTCTTGACGGCACCTTTGCCGTGCCCGGTACGAGCGTGCGCCTCGCCGGTCAGATCACCGGCACCGAAGGCTATATGGAGGCCGTAGCGACCGGTCTGCTCGCTGCGCTCAACACCTATGCCGAGGCTATCTGTGCGGCTCCTGTTGAGCTTCCACGCGTGGGTGCCCTGGGCGCGCTCGTGGGCTATGCGACCGATCCGGCAACGGTGGGCTATCAGCCCATGCACGTTAACTTTGGCTTGGTGCCACCGCTCGAGGACGGCAAGCGCCGCAGTAAACGCGACCGCTACCAGGCATATGCGGATCGCGCGCTCGAGGCCCTCGATGCCTACTTGGCCACGCGTTCCGACTTGTTTGGGGGCGACCGGTCATAGCCTTTGACCTGTACGATACCGTCGACTCGTTTATCGCCTACATCGCACGTGTCGAGGGGCTCTCTCCCAATACGGTGACTGCCTATGGATCGCGGTTGGAGCGCTTTGCTGCCTGGTGCGAGCGTACGGGTGTCGATGCGCGTATGGCCGATGTGCGTACCGTCCGCGCGTATTTGGCCGAGTTTTCGCGCGAGCAGGTGGCGCCTCGCACCATTGCCGCGCATTTGTCGGCTATTCGGTCGCTCTATCGTTGGATGGCTGCCGAGGGGATTGTCGAGGGCGATGCGGTCTCGGCGATCGCGTCGCCCAAGCTGCCGCGCGACCTGCCCGGTGTGCTGACGACCCAACAGGTCGAGGCGCTGCTCAAGACGCCTGATACTTCGACGCCCGTGGGACTGCGCGATGCGGCGATGCTCGAGCTACTCTATGCCTCGGGCGCCCGCATCTCGGAGCTTTCGGCGCTCAATGTGGAATCCGTCTCATGGTCCGAGCGCACGCTGCGGCTATGGGGCAAGGGGAGCAAGGAGCGTATCGTTCCTCTGTATCGACGCGCACTCGAGGCGACGCGCACCTATGTCGAGGAGGGGAGACCGGAGTTGCTCGCGCAGGCTAAGCGTCGCGATACCGTAAACGGTCCCCATCCGCTGTATATTTCTGCGCGCGGTAATCGCATGAGTGCCGCTATGCTCAGACGACGGTTCCATATGCTGGCGACGCTCGCTGGCATCCCTGCCGACATTGCCCCGCATGCGATGCGCCACACGTTTGCGACCGATTTGCTCGAGGGCGGCGCGGATCTGCGTTCGGTTCAAGAGCTGCTGGGACATGCGAGCCTGTCCACGACGCAGATTTACACGCATCTTACGCCCGATCGGCTTAAGCGCGCCGTGACCCAGGCCCATCCCCGGGGCGAGTAGGCTGGGCGGCTCGTGTTGCGCTTAGGTGTGTGGTTTTGATTGCGGGTTGGCAGGAAGAGGCAATCCTGCTATCATTCATCGGGTTGCTTCACGGCAACAGGTTTTTATCACGCACGCGCGGCTACTTCATACCGTGGTGCCCGGGCTTTGGTAGCACATGTCCGGGTTGGTTTTGGAGGATGACCCCGCGCGGAGGCAAACCACAGGAGGTTTAACATGGCTACCAAGATTAATATCCGCACCCTGCTCGAGGCCGGCTGCCACTTCGGTCACCAGACCCGTCGCTGGAACCCCAAGATGAAGCCGTTCATCTTCGGTGAGCGCAACGGCATCTACATCCTCGACCTCAAGCAGACCATCCTCGACGCCGACCAGGCCTACACCTTCGTCAAGAACGTCGCCAAGGGTGGCAACGTGCTGTTCGTCGGCACCAAGAAGCAGGCTCAGGAGGCCGTCAAGAACGCCGCTGAGCGCGCCAACATGCCTTACATCAACCAGCGTTGGCTCGGCGGCATGCTGACCAACTTCGTCACCATCCGCTCCCGCATCAACCGCATGGAGGAGCTCGAGGCCATGGTCGAGGACGGCCGCATGGCAGTGCTCCCCAAGAAGGAGCAGGCTGTGCTCGGTAAGGAGCTCACCAAGCTCCAGACCAACCTCGGTGGCGCCCGCGACATGAAGGGTCTGCCCCAGGCTCTCTTCGTTATCGACACCAAGCGCGAGGAGAACGCCATCAAGGAGGCCCAGCGCCTGAACATCCCCGTCGTCGCTCTGATCGACACCAACTCTGATCCCGACGAGGTCGAGTACGGCATCCCCTGCAACGATGACGCTATCTCCGCTGTCACCCTTATGTGCGAGCTCATGGCTGACGCCTGCCTCGCTGGCTCCGGCAAGGAGCAGGTCTCCGAGGCCGAGATGGCCGCTGAGCCCAAGGCCGAGTAAATCAGTCTTAGTTAATTCTTTTTCATCTCTTTGAAAGGAACCACAATGGCCCAGATTACCGCCGCTATGGTCAAGCAGCTCCGCGAGATGACCGACTCCCCGATGATGGAGTGCAAGAAGGCTCTCGTCGAGGCTGACGGCGACATGGACGCCGCCGTCGACGTTCTGCGCAAGAACGGCCTCGCCAAGGCTGCCAAGAAGGCTGGCCGTGAGACCAACGAGGGCGCTGTCGCCGCGTTCGTCTCCGAGGACGGCAAGACCGGCGCTCTGCTCGAGCTCTCCTGCGAGACCGACTTCGTCGGCTCCAACGCCAAGTTCACCGGCTTTGCTTCCAAGGTCGCTGAGGTTGTCGCTACCACCGAGCCTGCTGACGTCGACGCTCTGCTCGAGAAGCCGATGGGCGAGGAGACCGTTTCCTCCGAGCTCACCGAGATGATTCACATCATGGGCGAGAACATGAAGATCTCCCGTTTCGCCGCCCGCAAGGCCGAGAACGGCGCTCTCGCTTCTTACATCCACATGGGTGGTAAGATCGGCGTTCTCGTCGAGTTCGCTTTCGAGAAGGCCGAGACCGCTCAGGCTGAGTCCTTCAAGACCTTTGCTCACGACGTTGCTCTTCAGGTTGCCGCCGTCGCCCCGATCTGCGCTACCCGCGATCAGGTTCCGGCCGAGACCGTCGAGCACGAGAAGCAGATCTACATGGCTCAGGCTGCCGAGTCCGGCAAGCCCGAGGCTATCCAGGAGAAGATGGCTGTTGGTCGTCTGGAGAAGTTCTACAAGCAGTCCGTGCTCACCGAGCAGGAGTTCATCAAGGACAGCTCCCTCACCATCAAGAAGTACGCTGAGCAGGTCTCCAAGGAGCTCGGCGACACCATTACCGTCGTTGCCTTTGACCGTCTGGTCCGTGGCGAGTAAATAAGCTCTTGTAGCTGGTAATGAGCAGGCTGTGGGTTTTACTCACAGCCTGCTTTTTCATGGCTCCCCGTTGAGCCTTTGATATTATGTTGTGAGTCTAATTAAAGGAGGATCGCTTTGTCCGACATCCGATATAAACGCGTGCTTCTGAAGCTCTCCGGCGAAGCGCTGATGGGCGATGGCAGCTACGGCATCGACCCCAAGGTTACCGATCATCTTGCCAAGCAGGTCAAGGAGCTGCTCGCCGTTGGTCATGAGGTTGGCGTCGTTGTCGGCGGCGGCAACATTTTCCGCGGCATGGCTGGCGCCGCCGGTGGTATGGACCGCGCCCAGGCCGATTACATGGGCATGCTCGCTACCGTTATGAACGCGCTTGCCCTGCAGGATGCCTTCGAGCACAACGATGTTCCCTGCCGCGTGATGAGCGCTATCCAGATGAACGAGATCTGCGAGCCCTATATTCGCCGTCGCGCTATCAACCACCTGTCCAAGGGCAACGTCGTTATCTTTGCCGCCGGATCGGGTAATCCGTACTTTACGACTGACACCGCCGCGGCCCTTCGCGCCTGTGAGATCGGTGCCGAGATTCTGATTAAAGCCACCAAGGTTGATGGCATCTACGACAAGGATCCCGTCAAGTGCGCTGACGCCGTCCGCTTTGACAAGATCACCTATCACGAGGTGCTCGTTCGCGGCCTGCAGGTTATGGATTCCACGGCTACGGCTCTTTGCCAGGACAACCGTATGCCCATTTTGGTCCTCAACATCGATGGCGAGGACACCGTCAAGCGCGCGCTCGCGGGTGAGCCCGTCGGCACGCTCGTCTATCAGGAGGATTAAGCATGGCAGAGAACATCACCGCCCACATGGACAAGTCACTCGAGTCCCTCAAGCATAACTTCTCCAAGGTCCGCACTGGCCGCGCCAACGCTAACATTCTGTCCGACATCACCGTCGACTACTACGGTGTTCCCACGCCCGTCACGCAGGTTGCCGCCGTTAAGACCCCCGAGGCCCACATGCTGCTTATCGAGCCGTGGGATAAGGCGCTCATCAATGCCATCGTCAAGGCTATCAGTGCCTCCGACCTGGGCATTACCCCCAACTCCGATGGTACCGTCGTGCGTCTGCCGTTCCCGGCTCCCACCGAGGAGCGTCGTCGCGAGCTCGTTAAGGAGTGCCGCGAGTACGCCGAGCAGGCCAAGGTCTCCATCCGTAACATCCGTCGCGACTTTAACAACAAGCTCGAGCGCGACGAGGAGCTTACCGAGGACGATGTCCGTCGCGAGCAGGCCAAGGTCCAGAAGCATACCGATGAGTATGTTGCCAAGGTCGAGGATCTTCTGAAGGAAAAAGAAGCCGAGGTCATGGAGATCTAAGGTGCAATACGACGAGCATAAACTGGTCGAGTACTTTGCCGACGCCCCTGCGGGCGTCGGTTTTTCCGACCTTGACCTCAATAACATTCCGCACCATATTTCGTGCATCATGGACGGCAACGGCCGATGGGCCACGGCGCGCGGTCTCGCCCGCACCGAAGGCCACAAGGCCGGCATCGTCTCGCTGCGCGAGATCATTACCGCCTGCGTGCGCCTGGGCGTCGACGTGCTTTCGGCCTATGCGTTCTCGACCGAAAACTGGAATCGCCCGCAGCACGAAGTCAACGTTCTGATGCACCTGTTTGCCAAGACGTTTATCGATGAGCTGCCGCTGCTTAAGCGCGAGAACGTTCGCGTTGTCTTTTTGGGCGATATTTCCGCGCTGCCCAAGAAGACCCGCGACGTCTTTGAGCGCGGCCTTGCCGAGTGCGCCGACCATACCGGTATGACGCTGGCGCTGGCCGTTAACTACGGTGCCCGTGCTGAGATCACCCGCGCTGTCCGCCAGATCGCGCTTGATGCGGCTGCCGGCAAGATCGATCCCGCCGCGGTTGACGACAATATGGTGGCTTCGCACCTGTACACCGCTGGGCTGCCCGATCCGGAGCTTGTGATTCGCACCTCCGGCGAGCTTCGTCTTTCGAACTATCTGCTGTGGCAGGTTGCCTATTCCGAGTTCTATGTCACCGATACCTATTGGCCTGACTTTGACCGCTGGGGCCTTGTCGACGCCATTTTGGCTTTCCAGGGTCGCGACCGCAGGTTTGGTGGACTGAGTAAGACCGAGGAGGCTTAATCGTGTCCGAACGTCCCAAGGCTTCCGCTCCCAAGGCGCCTACTTCCGCGACGCCCGCGCGTAAGGCTGCCGCTGCAGGAGCGCCTGCAGCGAAGGGCAGCTCCGGTTCGTGGCTGGCGGGCTTTATCACCCGTGCCGCCGCCGGTATCGTCTATGCCGTTGTCTTTATCCTGTGCTTGGTTTTGGGTATTGTGCCCACGGCCATCTTCGTGTCCGTCATGAGCGGTCTGTGCTGCTATGAGTTCTTCCGCATGACGAGGCTCGACGGCAAGGTTGCCAACGAGCGCCTTGGTATCGCTGCCGCCGTGCTCTTTCCGCTCTCGGCGCTGGGCGATTCGTTGCTGTTGAACGCCCTGCTGTTCGCTTTGATGCTTGCGGTTGGTATCTGGTATGTCTGGTCTCCGCGCACTCGCATCTCCGACGTTGCCGTGACGCTCATGGGCCCTATCTACACTGGCTTTATGCTGTCGGCTATCGTGTTGCTGCGCGATGCCGTGCCCGGTTTTGCCGGCGCCCTGCTTTCGGTGGGCGTTTGCGCGTCCCTTTGGGTCTCCGACTCGTTTGCCTACATCGTGGGCAGCCGCATCGGCAAGCATAAGATGGTTCCCAAGATTTCTCCTAAAAAGAGCTGGGAAGGCTTTGTCGGCGGCATTTTGGGCTCTGTCTTGATCTGGCTCATCCTGTGGGCGACGCACTTCTATAAGCTGAGCCTGCCCTATGCACTGCTGTGCGGCGTGGTCGTCTCCATCCTGGGCGTTATCGGCGACCTCATCGAGTCGCGTATCAAGCGCGGTGTGGGCGTCAAAGATTCCGGTAATCTCATCCCGGGCCACGGCGGCATGCTCGACCGCAGCGATTCGCTCATCTTTGGCTGCATTACCGCGCAGCTGCTGCTGATGATCGGAGGCGTGCTGTAATGGCGTATCAGACCACCTACGGTCCCGATGGGCGTCTTCGTGTCGCCATTCTGGGCTGTACGGGCTCTATCGGCACTCAGGCGCTCGATGTGTGCCGTCAGCATGCCGATCGCCTGCAGGTGACGGCGCTTTCCGTTAACTCCAGCACCTCCGAGCTCGTTGCCGCTGCCCGTGAGTTCTCGGTTCCGGCGGTTGCCGTGGCGGACGCCTCCCATGGCGCCGACGCGGTGCTCCAGGAACTGCCCGAGGGCACGGAGCTCGGCGTTGGCGCGCAGGCCGTGTGTGAGCTCGCATGCCGCGATGATGTCGACTGCGTGCTCGTGGCCATCGTGGGCGCTGCCGGTCTCGAGGCGAGCCATGCTGCTCTGACCTCGAACAAGCGTCTTGCCCTGGCCAACAAGGAGTCGCTCGTCGTCGGTGGCGATCTGCTTATGCCGTTGGCGCAGCCGGGTCAGCTTATCCCGGTCGACTCCGAGCATTCCGCCATCTACCAGTGCTATCTGGGCGAAAATCCGCGCGAGGCTCACTGCATTTGGCTTACCTGCTCGGGCGGTCCGTTCTTTGGCCGCACGCGTGACGAGCTCGACCGCGTGACGCGCGCCGATGCCCTGGCACATCCCACGTGGGCTATGGGTGCCAAGATCACGATTGACTCCGCCACCCTCATGAACAAAGGTCTGGAGCGTATCGAGGCCATGCATCTGTTTGGCTGCGATCTCGATTTCATTAACGTGGTCGTGCAGCGCCAGTCTAAGATTCACTCCATGGTCGAGTTTGCCGACGGCTCTGTGATGGCGCATCTCGGTGCCTCCGACATGCGCATTCCCATCCAGTTTGCCTTCTCGTATCCCGAGCGTTGGGATACGCCGGCTCCGCGTATCGATTTCCGCGAGTTAGGGCAGCTTACCTTTGACGCGGCCGATATGGATACCTTCCGCTGCCTTGCGCTGGCCGAACGTGCCGGCAAGACGGGCGGCACCATGCCGTGCGTGCTCAATGCCGCCAACGAGGTCGCCGTCGATGCCTTCCTGCATGATGGCTGCAGCTTTACCGATATCGACCGCATTGTGGAATCCTGCATGGATGCTCACGATGCGCAGACTGTCGATTCGTTTGAACAGCTTCGTGACATCGATGGCTGGGCGCGTGAAAAGGCCGCGCAGGTGCTCGCCGCAACCCGTTCTTAACCCATAAGGATTGCTTTTTCGTTTTATGGATACTGTTCTGAGCGTTCTCTCATCGGTCTTTTGGGGCCTGCTGATGCTTTCCGTCCTCGTGTTTTTGCATGAGGGCGGCCACTTTTTGGCTGCGCGTGCCTGTGGCGTCCGGGTGACCGAGTTCTTCTTGGGCCTGCCGTGTCGCTTTGATATCCACCACACGTCGCGTCGCATCGGCACCAAGTTTGGCGTGACGCCGCTGCTGCTGGGTGGCTATGCTGCCATTTGCGGCATGGATCCGACCGACGTTTCGTGCGCCGACCGCGTGCTTGCGGCCATCTATCACCACGGCCGGGTGACGGTGGCCGATCTTGCCGTCGAGCTCGAGCTGTCCGAGGAGGATGTGCTCGAGGCCTGTGCTTTGCTGTTGGGCTGGGGCTCCATCGCTCCCTGGTATGAGGAAGGGGAAAAGCCTTCGCCCAGTTACTATCCCACCAAGTACCAGACCTTGCCGCGTGACGCGGCGGGTTATACCACCTTTGACGGCCGTCGGTTCGATCGCGAGCATGCGACTGCTGAGGGCGATGTATGGGAGCTGCCGTGCGGCGAGGCTGAATTCCTTGCACGGGAGCGCTCGCACACCTATTTGGGCCAGGGCTTTGCTAAGCGTGCCTTTATGCTGCTTGCGGGCATTATCGTCAATATCCTGACGGGCTTTTTGCTCCTTATGAGCATCTATTCCATCGCCGGTGTCACGGTGCCGGTGGATACCAATGTGATCGGCCAGGTTGACGAAGGCTCGATTGCCGCCGCGGCGGGAATCGAGGGCGGCGACGCGATTCTTTCGGTCGACGGAGTATCGTGCTCTACCTGGATGGACGTTTACGATGCCATCGGCAAGGCTGCCGGTAAGGACGATATCGCCATTGAGTACGAGCGTGACGGCAAGCAGCATTCGACCACGGTTGCGCTCAAAGAGGACGAGCGCCTGGGTGTGTATGCCTCTACGCAGGTGGTCCGTTTGGACCCCATCACGTCGGCTCGCCTGTCGTTCTCCTATATCGTGCAGACAGCGGAGGGCGTGATGCGCCTGCTCCAGCCGCAGCATACGATGGAGATTCTCGATCAGTCCTCTTCGATCGTGGGTATTAGCGTTATGTCCTCACAGGCTGCTGCTGCCGGCCCTGCCACGTTCCTTTCGTTTGCCGCCCTCATTTCGTTCTCGCTTGGCTTTATGAACCTGCTGCCCATCCCACCACTCGATGGCGGCAAGCTGGTCATCGAGATCATTCAAAAGATTGCTGGACGCGAGCTTCCGCTCAAGGTCCAGACGATTGTGAGCTATGTGGGCATCGCGCTCTTTGCGCTGCTGTTTGTCTACATGCTTCGTTCCGACATCCTTCGATTTATTCTGTAGGGGAGTGGTTGGATTGTCTTTATCCCATCCTTTGCCTCGCGAGCTGACGCGTCCCGTGCATGTGGGCGGCGTGCAGATCGGTGGCGGCGCGCCGGTGGTGGTTCAATCCATGACCTGCACCGATACCGCTGATGCCCAGGCAACGCTTGCGCAAGTGCGTGCTTTGGCGCAGGCTGGCTGCGATATCGTGCGCGTGAGCGTGCCCACCGAGGCCGCGCTTGAGGGTTTCCGCACCATCTGCGCCGAGTCTCCGGTGCCGATTGTCGCCGATATCCACTTTAACCATAAGTTCGCCATTGGTGCCGTTGAGGCTGGTGCTGCCAAGCTGCGCATCAATCCCGGCAATATCGGCGATTGGGCCAAGGTTGACGCGGTGATCGATGCTGCGGGTGCCGCGGGCTGTGCGATTCGTATCGGCGTCAATGCCGGTTCGCTTGAGCAGGATATCGCCGAGCGCGACGACCTCACGCAGCCCGAAAAGCTCGTGATGTCGAGCGAGCGTTTCGTCAAGCATTTTGAAGACCGCGGCTTTACGAACATTGTGCTTTCGGCCAAGGCCCATAGCGTGCAAACGACGCTCGATACCTATCGAGCCCTGTCGCGCGAGATTCCCCACGTTCCGCTTCACCTGGGCGTGACGGAGGCCGGAACCAAGCTGCAGGGCACCATCAAGAGCTCGGTGGGACTCGGTATCCTGCTGTCTGAGGGCATCGGTGACACCATGCGCGTCTCGCTCACGGCCGATCCGGTTGAGGAGCCGCCGGTCGCCTGGGGAATTTTGCAGTCCCTGGGTCTGCGTCGCCGTGGTCCCGAGATTGTCTCGTGCCCCACGTGCGCCCGCTGCCAGGTTAACCTGATTCCTATCGCCGAGGAAGTAACCGAGCGGCTTAAGAACTATGCCGCGCCGCTTTCGATTGCCGTCATGGGATGTGCCGTTAATGGCCCCGGTGAGGCTTCTGATGCCGACCTGGGCGTTGCTTGCGGACGTGGTCAGGCCCTGCTCTTTTCGCATGGCCAGATCATTGGTAAAGTAGCTGAGGATCAAATTGTCGACGCGCTTATGGCTGAGGTCGACAAGCTTATTGAGGAGAAATAAATGACCCGAGCAATGTATATGTCTAAGCTCTATGCGCCGACGCTCAAAGAGGATCCGGCCGACGCCGAGCTTGCAAGCCATCGTCTGCTGCTTCGCGCTGGTATGATCCGCAAGGAGGCCGCCGGTCTGTATTCCTATCTGCCACTCGCTTGGCGCTCGATTCGCAAGATCGAGAACATCGTGCGCGACGAGATGGATGCTGCCGGCGCCCAGGAGCTCATGATGCCCATCATGGTCGATGCCGAGCTGTGGCGCGAGTCCGGCCGCATCGATGCCTATGGCAAGGAGCTCGTGCGCTTTGACGACCGTCATGGTCGCGAGTTTGTGCTGGGCCCCACGCACGAGGAGACCGTCACGGCCTTGGTGCGCAACGAGCTGCGCTCCTATAAGCAGCTGCCCGTCAACCTGTACCACATTCAGGATAAGTTCCGCGATGAGTTCCGTCCCCGCTTTGGCCTGATGCGCGGTCGTGAGTTCATCATGAAGGACGCCTACAGCTTCTCTGCCACGCAGGAGAGTCTGCAGGAGGAGTACGACAAGATGAAGCAGGCCTACGCTAACATCTGCGAGCGCTGCTACATCAAGGCTCTGCCCGTTGTCGCCGACTCCGGCGAGATCGGCGGCGACACCTCCGTCGAGTACATGGCTCTGGCCGACGCCGGTGAGGCCTCGCTCGTCTACTGCGACGACTGCGGCTTTGCTGCCGATGACGAGGCTGCAAGCACCAAGGTCGTTGTGACCGAGGGCCCCGGCGACGGCACGCTTACTAAGGTCGAGACTCCTGGTATGGGCACCATCGAGGCCGTCGCCAAGTTCTTCGGCTTCCCCGAGAACGGTACGCGCAAGTCGCTGGCGTTGATCGACGCCGAGGGCAAGCCAGTCGTTGCCATTGTTCCGGGCGACCACGAGCTCAATGACTGTAAAGCCGAGCATGTCTTTGGCAAGGGCTATCGTATGATGACCGACGAGGAGCTCCAGACCTACGGTCTGCACAAGGGCTTTATCGGACCGGTTAACCTGCCCGAGGGAATCCGTCTGGTGTGCGACGAGAGTCTGCGCGAGTCCAAGCAGTGGGCCTGCGGTGCCAACGAGGTTGATTATCACTTTACCGGTGCCTGCCCCGAGCGTGACTTTACCGTCGACGAGTGGGCCGACCTGGTTACCGTCGTTGCCGGCGATCCCTGCCCGCACTGCGGCAAGCCGCTTTCCGCTGCTCGCGGTATTGAGGTCTCCCAGGTCTTCCAGCTGGGCACCAAGTACTCCGAGGCCATGGGTGCCACCTTTATGGACGAGGACGGCAAGGAGAAGCCGCTTATCATGGGTTGCTACGGCGTTGGCGTGTCTCGCTCGCTCGCTGCCGTCGTGGAGCAGCACAACGACGAGCACGGCATCGTCTGGCCGGTCTCCGTTGCCCCGTACGAGGTTGCTGTGATTCCGCTCGACCCCAAGAAGGAGGAGTGTGCTTCCGTCTGCGAGCAGATCGTTGATGGTCTGTGCAGCGAGGGTATCGAGGTCGTCGTCGACGACCGTGACGAGCGTCCCGGCTTTAAGTTTGCCGACAACGACCTTATGGGTTTCCCGTATCAGGTCGTTCTGGGTAAGCGTGGCCTCAAGAATGGCACGGTGGAGCTCAAGGACCGTGCTACCGGCGAGCGTGAGGACGTGGCGATCGACGAGGTTGTCACCAAGGTTGCCGAGCTTGTGAAGGCGGCCCGTCGTTAATCTACGATTTCGCTTGTAGTTCGATATACGGGACGGCCCCGCATTTCTCCAGATAGGGGAGATGCGGGGCCGTCCTTTTATCTTATCGGCGTGCACAATCGCTAAAAGGAAAACCCCACAGCCCATTTGAGCTGCGGGGTTTTCCTCTGTGCCTCCGATGCGAAATAAATCGCTCAGATATTACTGATAATCGACGACGTCGATCCAGTTCTTAAGGAACTCATCGTTCACGTTGCGCTTACGAGCGAGCTCGGAAGCGGCGACGATGCTCGTCCACTGACGCACGACCTGCATGGGCATGTCGGCGCGGTCGCAGTAGAGCTCCAGGTAGGCCTCGGCCTGGTCCTTACTGTTGAGGGCAAAGAGCAGGTAGGTGGTGGCAACGTCGGCAGCAGGGGAGCCCTGGGTGGCGTGTGCCCAGTCGCAGACGTACAGCTGGCCATCGTCGCCGACGATGACGTTGGAGGGGTTGAAGTCGCCGTGGCAGACCTTGAACTCCTTGGTCATGCCGTCCAGACGCTCCTGAAGGTTGTAGCGCGTGGTGGCATTGAGCTGATCGAGGCTGTCGATCATGCGGGCGAACTTATCGCGCTGACGGTTGAGCAGCGGGGAGGTGTAGCCGTGAATCTCGATCTGGAGGTCGACGAACATCTCGAGGTACTCACCAAAGCGCTGGGGCTCGGCAGTCATCTTCTCGGCAAGGGTAGTGCCCGGAACCTTCTCGGTCACGAGCGCCCAGCCGTTGGCGTTCTCGAGCTGAGAAACCTCGAGAGCCTTGGGGCTGCGGATGCCGCACTCATTGATGCGGGCAAGATTCAAAGCCTCGTTGAACACGTCGGAGACGGGCTTGGTCTCGTTAAAGACCTTGACGATCTTGTCGCCCAGGTCGTAAACGACCTTGTTGCCACGACGGACGAGCTCGGTCTTGGAATCGGGGAGCAGCATGATTGCATCCTTTCAACGATGCGATAGAAGCAACGGCGGGGGCGTGCGTACACCCGTGCACCCCCGCCGCAAATAACCGTGCTAAAAACTAGCAGACGGCGTAGTCCTGGGGCTCGCGGCCGTAGTAGGCGTCCAGGTAGAGCTCCTTGATCTCGCTCATGAGCGGGTAGCGCGGGTTAGCGCCGGTGCACTGGTCGTTGAATGCCTGCTCGGTCATCTCGTCGAGGGTGTCGAGGAAGTACTGCTCGTCAACACCGTAGTCGGCGATGGTCTTCTTGACACCGATGAAGTCCTTGAGCTCCTCGAGCTTCGTGATGAAGTTCTCGAAGACCTCCTTGTCGTCCTTGCCCTCGATGCCGCAGTACTTGGCGATCTCGGCGTAGTTGTGCAGTGCGTTGGGGTAAGGATACTGCGAGAAGGTACCCATCTTGACGGGAGCCTCGGCGGCGTTGTAGCGCATGACGCGAGTCAGGATGACGGCGTTGGCGAGACCGTGGGGCAGGTGATGGAAGGCGCCGAGCTTGTGGGCCATGGAGTGGTTGAGGCCCAGGAAGGCGTTGGCGAAGGCCATACCGGCCATGCAGGAGGCGTTGTGCATCTCCTCGCGGGCATGCGGGTCCTTGGCGCCGTTCGTGAAGCTGGAGGGCAGGTTCTCAAAGACGAGCTTGGCAGCGCGCTCGGAGAGGCCCTTGGTGTAGTCGGAAGCCATGATGGAGACATAGGACTCGATGGCGTGGGTCATGACGTCGATGCCGGAGGCAGCGGTCAGGCCGCGCGGGGCGGTCATGCAGTTGTCGGCGTCGACGATAGCCATGTTGGGGAGCAGCGCGTAGTCGGCGAGCGGCCACTTGATGCCGGTCTCCTTGTCGGTGATGATGGCGAACGGCGTGCACTCGGAGCCGGTACCCGAGGAGGTCGGGACGGCGACGAAGTAGGCCTTCTTGCCCATCTCGGGGAAGGTGAAGATACGCTTGCGGATGTCCATGAAGTCCATGGCCATGTCCTCGAACTTGCACTCGGGGTGCTCGTACATCATCCACATGATCTTGCCGGCGTCCATAGCGGAGCCACCGCCGACGGCGATGATGACGTCCGGCTCAAAGAGAGCCATCTGCTTGGCGCCGCGACGTGCGCACTGCAGCGACGGATCGGGCTCGACGTCGTAGAAGCAGTCGTGGGCGATGCCCATCTCGTCGAGCTTGGCCTCGATGGCGCGGGTGTTGCCATTCTTGAAGAGGAACTGGTCGGTGACGATGAAGGCGCGCTTCTTGCCCATGACGGTGCCGAGCTCGTCGAGGGCGACGGGCGTGGAACCCTTCTTGAAGTAGACCTTCTCGGGAGCGCGGAACCACAGCATGTTCTCACGGCGCTCGGCCACAGTCTTAACGTTGATCAAGTGCTTCACCCCAACGTTCTCGGAGACGGAGTTGCCGCCCCAGGAGCCGCAGCCCAGGGTCAGAGACGGCTTCATGCCAAAGTTGTACAGGTCACCGATGCCGCCGTGCGAGGACGGGGTGTTGATGACGATACGGCAGGCCTTCATGACGTGCTCGAACAGGCTGATCTTCTCGGCCTGGGCGGGGTGCACGTACAGAGAGGCGGTGTGGCCCGGGCCACCGGCGAGCACCAGGTGCTCGGCCTTGTCGACGGCCTCCTGGAAGTCCTTGGCGTGGTACATGGCCAGGACCGGGGAGAGCTTCTCGTGGGAGAACTCTTCCTTGGCGGGGTCGGTGGAGGTGACCTCGGCGATCAGGATCTTGGTCTTGGCGGGAACCTCGATGCCGGCGAGCTCGGCGATCTTGGCGGCAGCCATGCCGGGGATGCGGTGATCGAGGGCGCCGTTCTTGAACATGGCAGCACGCAGGGCCTCCATCTCGGCACCCTGCTTGACGAAGTAGCAGCCGCGCTTCTGGAACTCGGCCTTAACCTGGTCATAGATGGTGTCGATAACGGTCACGGACTGCTCGGAAGCGCAGATCATGCCGTTGTCGAAGGTCTTGGAGTGGATGATGGAGTTGACGGCGAGCAGCACGTCGGCGGTGTCGTCGATGACGACCGGGGTGTTACCGGCGCCGACGCCCAGGGCGGGCTTGCCCGAGGAGTAGGCGGCCTTGACCATGCCCGGGCCACCGGTGGCGAGGATGATGTCGACGTCGCGCATGACCATGTTGGTCAGCTCGATGGAGGGGACGTCGACCCAGCCGATGATGCCCTCGGGGGCGCCAGCCTTGACGGCGGCGTCAAGCACGAGCTTGGCGGCGGCGATGGTGCACTTGGCGGCAGCCGGGTGCGGGGAGATGATGATGGCGTTGCGGGTCTTCAGGCTGATCAGCGTCTTGAAGATCGCGGTGGAGGTGGGGTTGGTCGTCGGGATGACGGCACCCACGATACCGATGGGCTCGGCGATCTTGGTGATGCCGTAGGCCTCGTCGCGCTCCAGGACACCACAGGTCTTGGTGTTCTTGTAAGCGTTGTAGATGTACTCTGCGGCGTAGTGGTTCTTGATGACCTTGTCCTCAAGAACGCCGCGGCCGGTCTCCTCGATGGCCATCTTCGCCAACGGGATACGAGCCTTGTTGGCGGCCATGGCGGCCTCATAGAAGATCTTGTCGACCTGCTCCTGCGTGTACGTAGCAAAAAGCGCCTGGGCCTCTCGCATCTGAGCGAGCTTAGCCTCAAGCGCCTCTACGTTGTCCACAATTGCGGGAGTAGTGTTTTCCGGTGACTTTTTCACCATTTGTGTCTCCTTGCGATCGGAGATTTACCCTACGCCTTGCATGATAGCAAGAAATTATTCGGCGAACGGTCAGATTCCCGTAAAAGGCATACTAAAACGCTTCAACTAGATGAAGCGTTTTAACTAAAACTATTAAACTATCCGCCTGCCGCATCGCCTCAATTATTGGGCACAGGTCAAGCTACAAGGCATATCAGCTGAGCTATGATCCCTTTGACATCTGCAAACACTCATGTAAGTCTGTTGCCAATGAGTGCAAAAAGGCGCCCTCCGTATGGGAGGACGCCTTTGGTAAGTTCTATGTGAACGCGAGGTCTTTGACCCGGAGAGTCCGAGGTTCTTGTTGGTAAGACCTTATTTAGGAGCGCGCAACCTTGCCGGACTTGAGGCAGGTGGAGCAAACGTTCATCTTGCGACGGTGACCATCGACGACGACGTAGACGCGCTGGATGTTGGGGCGGAACTTACGGTTGGTGACGCGGTGAGAGTGGCTGATGGAGCGACCGGCAACGGGGTGCTTACCGCAAACTTCGCAAACTTTGGACATAACTGACCCTCCTTGGGCGACAAACGAACATGTCGCGTTAACAAACAAGCCTGAACTATAGCACAGAAGCATGTCTCTGTGCGCAATCTACACAGAGATATTTCTCTTTTGGCGATAGTGCCCACGCCACGGCCCTGGACGTAGATCCGATTTGCGTGCAGCAGAGGGGATTATGCCAGCTCGCAACAAGGTTTTCAAGCGCGTCCCACAAATATATATAGGTTTATGGAGCGATTGGCTCCGTTTACGGATTGACTAGTATTTATGCTCGCAATTGAGCCCGATGTTGGCTACACTACGCCTTGACCATTAAAGGGGTACGAGATACCCACATGGAATTACATAGCTGTCAATGAGCAGTACTTCCTGTGGGTGTCTGGTTCCGCTTTGAGCGGTCGGGCATCTATTTTTTTGACTGTGTCAGCAGTCAAGACATGTGAGGAAGGAGATCGATGGGCACGACTTCCCCCAAGGCGGTCATCATGGACGAGACCGCCGTCAACCGAGCGATGACCCGCATCGCGCACGAGATTCTCGAGCGCAACGAGGGCTGTGAAGACCTCGCTCTGGTCGGCATCGTCACGCGCGGCGACCTTCTGGCAAAGAAGCTCGCCGAGGCGATCAAGGAGATCGAGGGTGTCGACGTTCCGCTCGGCAGCCTGGACATCAGCTTCTATCGCGATGACTATGCGACCAATTTCGCTCCCGCGATCCACGCTACCAACATTCCTTTCAGCGTCGACGGCAAGCGCGTCGTGCTGGTGGACGACATCCTGTACACGGGTCGCACCATCCGCGCCGCTCTGGACGCCGTTATGGACCTGGGCCGTCCGAGCCGAGTCGAGCTGGCAGTTCTCGTTGACCGCGGTCACCGCGAGCTCCCTATCTCGCCGGACTTTGTCGGCAAGAACGTTCCCTCGTCGCACGAGGAGAACGTGCACCTATATATGAAGGAAGTCGACGGCCGTACCGCTGTCGAAATCAACGACGTCGCGCCGGGTTCCCACGTGGGCTCCGCGCCGCTGGGAGGTGAGTAGTACCGTGGCGTTCAATCATAAGCACCTGATCGACATTACCGAGTACTCCGAAGAGGACATCAAGCTCATCCTCGAGACCGCTAAGGCGTTCTCCGAGGTCAACGAGCGTGCTATCAAGAAGGTCCCCACGCTCAAGGGCAAGACCATCGTCAACATGTTCAATGAGCCCTCGACGCGTACCCGCAGCTCCTTCGAGCTCGCCGAGAAGCGTCTTTCGGCCGACAGCCTCAACTTCGGCGGCTCCTCGACCTCCACGGTCAAGGGCGAGAGCCTCGTCGATACCGTCGAGACCCTCAATGCCTACAAGATCGACTGCATTGTCGTGCGTGACAAGCATGCCGGTGCTCCCTACATCGTCACACAGAATTCGCCCGCGAGTGTTATCTGCGCCGGTGACGGTAAGCACAACCACCCCACGCAGGCTCTGCTCGACCTGTACACCATCTGGGAGCACAAGGGTGACTTCCACGGTCTGAAGGTCGCCGTCGTCGGCGACATCTCCCACTCCCGCGTTTGCGGCTCGCTGATCCCCGCGTTGAAGATCATGGGCTGCGAGACCTACGCCGTCGCCCCCGGCACGCTGCTGCCGCCGGCGCCCGAGGTTCTGGGCTGCGACCACGTGACGAGCGACCTCGATTCCGTCCTGCCCGAGCTGGACGTCGTCTACATGCTGCGCGTACAGCAGGAGCGCCTCGAGGGTGCCCCGTTCCCGACCATTCGCGAATACCACAAGCTCTTCGGCCTGACCAAGGACCGTGAGAAGCTCATGAAGCCCGACGCGATCATTTGCCACCCGGGCCCCATCAACCGCGGCGTTGAGTTCGACTCCTATATGGCCGACCACCCGCAACGCTCCGTCATCCTGGAGCAGGTCTACGCCGGTATCTGCGTGCGTATGGCTATCCTGTATCTGCTGCTTGGAGGTGCCGATAATGGCCTTGCTTCTTAAGAATGCCCACGTCGTCGACCCGTCCGTCGAGCTTGACGGTGTCGTTGACGTCCTGATCGACGGCGACAAGATCGCCGAGGTCGGCGAGAACCTCGCCGCCGAGGGAGCCGAGGTCCGCGACCTTTCCGGTAAGTATCTCGTCCCTGGCCTGGTGGACATGCACGTCCACCTGCGCGAGCCCGGCTACGAGGTCAAAGAGGACATCGAGAGCGGCACCCGCGCAGCTGCCAAGGGCGGCTTCACCGGCGTGTGCGCCATGCCCAACACCGACCCCGTTACCGATAACGGTACCGTCGTTGAGTTCGTCAAGTCCCGCGCTGCCGAGGTCGGCCACTGCCGCGTCTATCCTTCTGGCGCCATGACCCGCGGTCTTAAGGGCGAGGCTATGTCCGAGATGGGCGATATGGTCGCCCACGGCGCCGTCGCCTTCACCGACGACGGTCGCGGCGTGCAGGGTGCAGGTATGCTCCGTCGCTGCATGGACTACGGCAAGATGTTCGGCAAGGTCTTTATGAGCCATTGCCAGGACGAGGACCTGGTCGGTCACGGCCAGATCAACGAGGGCAAGGTCTCTACTCGTCTGGCCCTCGAGGGCTGGCCGGCTGCCGGCGAGGAGCTGCAGATCGCTCGCGATATCGAGATCGCCAAGCTGACCGGTGCCAAGCTGCACATCCAGCACATCTCCACCGCTCATGGCCTGGAGCTTGTGCGTGCCGGTAAGGCAGCTGGCGTGCAGGTTACCTGCGAGGCCACCCCGCACCACATGTTCCTGACCGAGAACGACCTGGACGAGACCTACAATACCTCGCTCAAGGTCAACCCGCCGCTGCGTACCGATGAGGATGCCGAGGCTATCCGTCAGGGCGTCATCGACGGTACGGTCGACGTTATCGTTACCGATCACGCTCCCCACACCCCGTGGGAGAAGGCTCGCGAGTTCGAGCTCGCGCCCTTCGGCATGATTGGCCTCGAGACCTCGCTGTCGCTTGTGCTCACCGAGCTGGTCAACACGGGCAAGATGAGCATGGGCCGCATGGTCGAGCTCATGGCCATCAAGCCGCGCGAGATCCTTGGCCTCGACCAGGTTCAGGTCAAGGCGGGCTCCGTTGCCGACCTGACCGTGTTCGACGCGTCCGCCACCTGGACGGTTGGCGAGGACGGCTACGAGTCGCGCGCCGAGAACTCCGGTTTTGCCGGTCGCACGCTCACCGGTCGTGCCACCGATGTGTTTGTCGGCGGTAAGCAGACGCTTGCCGACGGCTGCATCTGCTAGCATAGCCTTATCGCTTTTGTGCGCGGCGCCCTTGCGGTGCCGCGCTTTCTGTTCGCCTGAACCATGCAACCGCATGGGGGATTGGAGCGTCTATGCCCACACCTTCCACTGCACGCATGCACGACTTCGAGGTCGTCTCGAACCAGGAGATCGCCGACGGCATCTTCTCGCTCGTCATCTCGGCCCCCAAGCTTGCAAGTGCGCTCAAGCCCGGTCAGTTCGTGAATATCGCCGTGCCGGGCGATGCTTCTTCGCTGCTTCGCGTGCCCCTGAGCTTCTATCGCGCCGACGCCGAGGCCGGCACCGTCGAGCTGTGGTACGCCGTCGTGGGCGATGATACCCGTCGTTTGTCGCAGATGGCCCCTGGCTCCACCTCCAACTTGCTGGGCCCTGGCGGCCGCGGCTGGTTCGTGCCCGAGGGTACCAGGAAGGTACTGCTCGTGGCGGGCGGCATTGGCGTTCCACCCGTGCTGTGCCTTGCCGGCATGCTTGCCGAGCAGGGTGTGGACATTGACGTATGCCTGGGCTTTGGCACCGCGTCCAAGGTCGTGGGCGTCGATGAGTTCCGCGCGCTGGGAGCTACGGTCAACGTGTGCACCGACGACGGCTCGTTGGGCACGCACGGCTTCTGCACCGATCCTGCCGCCGAGCTGCTCGGCGAGGGCGGTTACGACTACGTCGCCAGCTGCGGTCCCGCCGTCATGATGAAGAAGGTCGCCGCAGCTGCTGCCGAGGCCGGCACGTACTGCGAGGTGTCGCTCGAGCGCATGATGAGCTGCGGCTTTGGTGCCTGCAACACCTGCAATGTCGAGACGGTCGACGGTATGAAGGGCGCCTGCATGTGCGGCCCCGTGTTTGATGCTTCCAAGGTGGTGGTCTTCTAGTGGGTACCGTGAACATGGCCGTCGATTTCGGCGGCGTTAAGATGCAGAACCCCATCAACACCGCAGCCGGTACCTTTGGCTACGGTTGGCAGTTCCAGAACTTCTTCGATGTTTCCCAGCTGGGTGCCATCACCACCAAGGGTTGCGCTGCCGAGCCCTGGCCCGGTAATCCTGCACCCCGCATGGCCGAGATCCCCGGCGGCATGATCAATTCCGTGGGCCTGCAGAACCCCGGTGTGGCCGCTTTCGCCCGCGAGTCCGGTCCGTGGCTCGAGCAGCTCTCCAAGGACGGTTGCCAGGTCATTTGCCAGGTTGCCGGTCATTCCGTAGACGAGTTTGTCCGTGCGCTCGAGATGTATGTCGAGCTGTGCCCCTGGGCTGCCGGCTATGAGATCAACGTGAGCTGCCCTAACATTGCCGCCGGCGGTGCCGCCATGGGCTCCACTCCCGAGGGCGCCTCTGCCGTCATGGCCGCCTGCCGCAAGGTGACCGATAAGCCGCTGTTTGTGAAGATGGCCCCGGTCAACGTCGCCGAGATCGCCCGCGCCCTCGAGGCCGCCGGCGCCGACGGCCTTTCGGTCATTAATTCCATTCAGGGCATGGCCATTGACGTCCACACCCGCAAGTCGCGTGTGGCCAAGCCCAAGGGTGGTCTTTCGGGCCCGCTGTGCCATCACATCGCCGTGCGTATGGTCTGGGAGGTTGCCCAGGCCGTCGATATTCCCATCAACGGCGTCGGCGGCGTCATGACCGGTGAGGATGCGGCCGAGTTTATCCTGGCTGGCGCTACCTGCGTATCGGTCGGTATGGCCAACTTCGTCGATCCGTGCGCTTCGCTCAAGATTGAGCGCGAGCTCGAGGCCTGGGCCGAGTCCCAGGGCGTGAAGGACATCAACGAGCTGGTAGGTGCTTTCGAATGCTAGAGACCGATGCCCGCGACCGCGTTATCGTCGCCCTCGACTGCGACCGTGAGCGTGCGCTCGAGCTCGCCCATGAGCTTTCGGGCCATGCCGCCTGGCTTAAAGTGGGCATGACGCTCTATTACGCTGAGGGTCCCGAGATCGTCAAGACCTTTAAGGACCTGGGCTTCAAGGTCTTCCTCGACCTTAAGTTCCATGACATTCCGCATCAGGTGCGCGGTGCCGCTCGCTCGGCCTCGCTTGCCGGTGCCGACCTGCTTTCGGTTCACGGCTTGGGTTCGGGTGCTATGCTCGCCGCCTGCCGTGAGGGTGCCGAGGAGGCACGCGAGGATCGAGCCAAGCTCCTCGCCATCACCGTGCTTACGAGCATGAACCAGGATGCGCTGAGCGAGATCGGCGTCGAGTCGCCCGTTGCCGAGGAGGCCGCCCGTCTGGCAAAACTCGCTCAGGCCAACGGTATCGACGGTATCGTGTGCTCGCCGATGGAGGCTCATGACATGCGTGGGCTGTTGGGTCCCGATGCGCTGATTGTAACCCCGGGCGTGCGTCCGGTTGGTGCTGCGCTGGGCGATCAGTCCCGCGTGGCCACGCCTTCCCAGGCCATCGAGCGCGGCGCGAGCCATATCGTGGTGGGTCGCCCCATTACCGGCGCCGATGATCCGGTTGCCGCGTTTGACGCCATCGTTGCCGAGCTGGTCGAAAACGTCGCCTAAAAGATTCCCTCAAGTCACCACTTTTGGGTCTCATTAGCACAAATTAGCCCCTGTGCCTGCGAAAACTTTCCCATCCTTTGTGTGGAATCGCAGGTCGGGGGCTCATCTTTTAGCGTGATATATTGCACTTTTTACGGGTATCGTCTAACCTATGGAGCCGCGATTGGGCATTTTGTACGTTTTACGTGCTAAAATGCCAAATATTGAATCAGATATAACCCAACTATTTGGAGGTACGAATGGCACTCCCTCAGCTTACCGATGAGCAGCGCAAGCAGGCTCTTGAGAAGGCTGCCGCCGCACGTCATGCTCGCGCAGAGCTCCGTGAGCAGATCAAGAAGGGCGAGAAGTCCCTCGAGTCCGTGCTCAACTCCGATGACCCCATTGCTTCCCGCATGAAGGTTTCCACCCTCATCGAGTCTCTCCCCGGTTATGGCAAGGCCAAGGCCGCCAAGATCATGGAGGAGCTCGGCATCTCCGCTACCCGTCGCGTCCAGGGCCTTGGCGTCCGTCAGCGCGAGCAGCTCCTCGAGCAGCTGACCAAATAAGTGAGCGCTCAGGATTCAAAGCTCTTTGTGATTTCTGGACCGTCAGGCGCGGGCAAGGGCACGCTCGTCACTCGTGTGCGCGAGCGTCGCTCTAACCTGGGCCTGACGGTTTCGGCTACCACGCGAGCTCCACGCAAAGGCGAGGTCGATGGCGTCAATTACTTTTTCCTGACGCGCGAGGAGTTCGACCGCCGCGTGGCGAACGGTGAGTTTGTTGAGTGGGCCGAGGTCCACGGTAACTGCTACGGCACGTTGGTGAGCGAGGTTCAGTCCAAGCTCGCCTCTGGTTCGTCTCTCATCTTGGAGATCGATGTCCAGGGTGCCCTGCAGGTCAAGGAGCGTTTCCCCGAGGCCGTGTTGATCTTTATCAAGCCGCCCTCGCTCGAGGTGCTCCGCGAGCGTCTGGTCGGTCGAGGTACCGAGACGCCCGAGACGATTGAGCTGCGTATGGCAAACGCCGCCCATGAGCTTGCCCTTGCCGACCGCTACGACGACGTCGTGGTGAATGACGATCTCGACCGCGCGACCGATGAGCTCGTTCGCGTTCTCGATATGCATGAAAGGATCTGAGGTCCGTGTCCGTTGTAAAGCCTTGCATTGACGATCTTCTGGAGAAGACCGATCACAACCGCTTCCTGCTCGCTTCGCTTGCCTCCAAGCGTGCCTGCGACATCAATAGCATGCTGCGCGGCCAGCATAACCGCGTGCTTGCCGTTCAGGATGTCGACGACATCACCATCGCGCTCTCTGGCGCCGATACCATCTCGATGGCTATGGACGAGATCGTCGACGGCGATATCTCCTACGACGAGGCCCGTTACGAGAAGGCGCTCGGCCATAAGGTTGCTGAAGCCTAAATGGCAGCTCGCGTCTGCCTGGTCCACTATCACGAGGTTGGACTGAAGGGCAAAAACCGCGCACATTTTGAGCATATCCTCATGGATAACATTAAGGCGGCTTTGGCCGCCTTTTCCGTGAACGCCGTGTCTCGAATTTCCGGTTATATCCTCGTGACCTTTAACGAGCATCAGGCCGACGAGGCGGCGCATGTCATCCGCACCGTCCCCGGCGTTGCCCGTGTGTCCCTGGCGTACCACACCAACCGCGACCCGCAGGAGTATTGCGCCGCCGCCGTCAAGGCACTGCGCGAGTTTGGCCCCTTCGATTCGTTTAAGGTGCACGCCAAGCGCTCCAATACTGACTATGAGCTCACCTCGATTGATATCAATCGTCAGGTGGGCGAGGTGCTGTGCGAGGCCTTCCCCGATAAAAAGGTTCAAATGCACGACCCCGACGCGATGGTGCACGTACTGGTGGTCCAGGGTAGCGTCTACGTGTACGCGCGCTCCGAGCGCGGCGTGGGCGGTCTGCCGGTGGGTTCTGCCGGCAAGGTCGTGACGCTCCTGTCGTCGGGCATCGATTCTCCGGTGGCGACCTGGATGCTCGCGCGTCGCGGCGCGGTGTGCGTGCCGGTACATTTCTCCGGTCGTCCGCAGACGCCCGATACTAGCGAGTATTTGGTGCAGGACATCATCCGTGCGCTTGAACCGGGTGTCCAGATCGGCCGCCTGTACGTGGTGCCTTTTGGCGATTGCCAGCGTGAGATTTCCGTCACCTGCCCCAGCAACCTGCGCGTGATCATGTATCGCCGCATTATGTATTCGGTTGCCGAGCGCATTGCGCATATCGAGGGCGCCAAGGCCATCGTGACCGGCGAGTCGCTCGGTCAGGTTGCCTCCCAGACGCTCGAGAACATCATGGCCGTCAACGAGGCCGTGAAGATTCCCGTGTTCCGTCCGCTCGTCGGGTCCGACAAGCAGGAGATTATTGCACGCGCTCAGGAAATCGGCACGTTCGATATTTCGACCGAGGCGGCGCCCGACTGCTGCACACTGTTTATGCCGCGTCGTCCCGAGACGCACGCCAAACTCGATGCCGTGCACGAGGCCTGGGAGCTGTTCGACCACGAGGAGATGATCGAGCGCCTGCTTAAGCAGACCGAGTATATCGACTTCTCCAGCAACACGTATAAGGCCCCTAAGACCTTAAAACGTAAACATTCGGAGCTTGCTCCGCGTGAGATTTACCAAGATCACGAGTAATGTTGTGTATAGACCGGCGGTGCATTTGCATCGTCGGTCTTTTTGTATCTGGGCTTTTGGCGATAAACGGTTCATTTATCGACGTGTGCCTGAATAAATGGACATTTTTTCGCAAGGTTTTGGTCAGCTTCTGGTTTGACCGCGAAATCTGGTATGGACGTGCGGAAGCTTCGGCGTTCGTTTCCTGACACGATGGTGTTGGGAGGTGTTTGCTATGGCGCAGCGCGAGCAACACGAACGGGTTAAACGGATGGACCGCTGGGCAGAAAAGCTGCTCGGCCATAAGGCGGTGGTCGTGGCGATCCTGGTTGTCATTGCCGTCGCGAGTGGCTTAGCGATGGCAAGTTTTAACAGCCGCTCCGGTGGCGTGTCGTTTGAGCGTAGTGATGAGGCGAGCGCTTCGGATGCGCAAGGGGCCGGGGATGCGTCACATGACGATGCCGATGAGTCTTCGGCCAAGAGTTCCTCTGCTGCGGAGGTGTACGTCGATGTGGATGGCGCCGTTGTGAGGCCTGGCGTGTATCGGCTCAAAGATGGAGCACGGGTGTCCCAAGCTATCGATGCCGCCGGAGGGCTTACGGCCGAGGCGGATGTGGCAGGGCTTAATCGTGCGTCCAAGGTCACTGATGGTCAAAAGATCTATGTTCCGACGGTGGGGGAGCAACAAGCGGCTGCGGCGGTCGGCGGGGCCGAAAGTAGTACTGCCACGACTCCTGGCGCGGGGTCTTCGTCGGGGCTCGTGAACATCAATACGGCGAGCGCGGCGGAACTGCAGACGCTCTCGGGCATTGGGCCTTCTATGGCTCAGTCGATTATCGATGAGCGGACAAAGAACGGTGCTTTTGCCTCAGTCGATGACCTGATGCGCGTATCGGGAATCGGTGAGAAGAAGCTCGCCAAAATCAAAGATTGCATTTGCGTATGAGTGCGACCGAGCGCGAGCAAGTGATGCCACCACGGCCATTGATGCCGTGGACGATGGCACTTTGTGCCGGCTTGTGTGTGAGCTGTGGCTTGGTACTTAACATGGCGGCCGATTTGCTGCTGGGTGAGCGGACGACACCCGTCACATTGCTTATGGCCATTCCCGTTGCTGCTGCGGCTTGCATCGTATTGGCTCGGTCCTGTATGCGCCTTATGCGGTGGAGACGATGGCTGTATGCCGCGGCCCTTGGCATCGTGGCGGGGTCGGTCGTGTCCGCGGGTTGGGCGATTGGGGCGCTGCGTGCTTCGAGGGCGCTGGATAATCGGGCTGCGAGCAGTCTTGAATTTGTTGTGCGCGGTGACCCTTCCATCAATGACGGTGCGTACTCCTATACCTGCGATGCGTATGCGGGCGAAAAGCGTTTAGGTCAGGTGCGGCTGTCGTGTGATCGCGAGCTCGGCGTCGGTTCGCATGTACGTGCTATCGGTCGAATTTCGCGCCTTGAGAACGATGCGTATGGGCGCTCGCGCGTACTCCGAGGCGAGGTGCGCAAGGTTAAAGCCGTTCGGATTGTGTCGGTCGATGAGGGCTCTTCGGGACCGCTGCTTCGATTGCGAAATGGGCTGCTTGCGTCCATCGCGCCTGCGACCGACCCGGCGCGTTCGCTCATAGCCGGTGTCGTCTGCGGTCGTTCGGCCGAGCTGCGCGCCCAGCCGGCGGGCGACTGGTTTTCGGTGACGGGAACGGCGCATCTTATCGCCGTCTCGGGCAGCCATTTGGCTATCGTGGGGTTTGTAATCGAGGGCGTCTTGCAAAAGACTCGGTGTTCACGTGGTCTTCAGCGGGCGATATTGGCGATAACGCTTGTGGGTTACGCTGCCTTTACGGGCGCGTCTCCCTCGGCCGTGCGCGCGTGCTGCATGGTGTTCGCGACGCTTGTCGTAAACGGCGCGGGGCGTCGCCGGCACGGCCTTTCGGCACTTTTCGTAACTATGTCCATCTTTGTGCTGCTGCGGCCGACGGTGCTGTTCGAGATGGGCTTTCAGCTTTCATGTGCCAGCGTCTTTGCCATTCTGTGCTTTTGCCCCTATGCGACCTACGCTTTGGGTAAGCTGGGTGTGCCATCGGGCGTTGCCAGCATGCTTTCCGTCACGCTTTGCTCTCAACTGGCGACACTTCCCATCACCATTCCTGCCTTTGGTACGTTCTCGCTCATTGCTCCGCTGGCGAATGCGGTCATCGGTCCGGTGGTGAGTCTCCTGCTTGCTGTGTCGATCGTGCTGGTTCCCTTTTCGCTCGTGGCGCCGTTGCAAGCTTGGGCACTCGTTGTGCCCATGATTGCCGCCCGTTGCGCGTTGTTCTTCGAGCAGCTGTTTGCCGCCGTGCCGGGTGCATCCGTGAGCGTGCCGCCCGATAGCATGTGGATTTATCTAGTGCCGTGTTTGCTGGCGGTTCTGCTGGTCTGGTGGCCGCGTCCCCGTGCACGTCCCATGGCGGTGGGGCTGCTGTGTTTGATGCTTGCAGCAGCCGTTCCGTATGTCTATTGGGAGCGATTCGCTCCGCCTTCGGTGATTGTGCTCGATGTGGGGCAGGCCGATGCGATCCTGGTTCGTCAGGGTGGCGCCGTGGCGCTCGTGGACTGTGGGCTCGATGAGCGCGTGGTGTCGGCGTTGGTTCGCAATAACGTCCACCATATCGATGCCGTCTTCGTGACACATTGGGACGAAGACCATTGGGGTGGTCTTCCCGATGTGCTCGATCAGTTTTCGGTTGGAACCATTGTGGTCGCGGCCGATGCGCTTGACGGTGCGCCTGCTGAGGTTCTAAATCGTCCGGGCGTAACGTATCGGCAGGTGGCTTGCGGAGACACGGTCGATATCGGCGCGTTTCGGACACGTGTGATGTGGCCGTTTGACACGGTGGATGGCGAGGGCAATGAGGACTCGCTTGTCTTGCTGCTCTCCTATGCCCAGGAAGGCAAGAGCCTGCGCGTGCTCCTCACTGGTGATGCCGAGCTCGATCAAGAGCGCGAGTTTGTACGGGAGGTGGGTGATATCGATGTGCTCAAGCTAGGGCATCACGGCTCAAAAGTTTCCGTCGACACAGACCTGCTGGGCACGCTTAAGCCCGAGCTCTCTATCGCGAGCGCCGGCGAGGGGAATCGTTACGGCCATCCGTCGGATGCCTGCATCGATGCCGTTAAGGAAGCGGGCGGCGCATTTGCTTGCACCATCGAACAAGGAGACATTACCGTCTCGCCGACCGCGAAGGGCTTTGCGATGCGATGCCAGCGACCGTGATGCTGCCGTTGGCGCGGGACCAACCCCTGGGCTAAAATGGCACGGTACGAATTCGAGAGTCTGCGAGAGGGGAGCGCAATGTCCGAAACCGGTCTGCTGCCGGCATATCTGATCGTCGGTACCGATGGGGTCAAGCGCGACCACGCTGTCTCGCGTATGAAAGCTCGCTTGGAAAAGTCGGGTATGGTTGAGTTCAACCTCGATGAACGCGACATGACGAAAGATCCCGATATCGAGTCAATCATCGGCTCGCTCAATACCTTTCCCATGGGTAGCGAGTTTCGCCTGGTGATCCTTGACGGCTGCTCCAAGCTCGCCAAGGCGGTCTCGGAACCGCTCGTCGAGTATCTCGCAAGTCCCAGCCCCACGACGGTCTGTCTCATTATCGCCGACTCACTTGCCAAGAATACGCGCCTGTATAAGGCAATCGCCAAGATCGACAAGAAGGCTATCGTCGATTGCTCGGGTACCAAGCGCTGGGAACTGCCGCGCCGCGTTCAGCAGATGGCGACGCAGCACGGTAAGTCCATCTCGACGGCTGCTGCCGAGGAGCTCGTCTCGCGTTCGGGTGAAAACACTCGCATGCTCGATAACGACTTGGCTAAGCTTGCCCAGATGGTCGAGGCGCCCCAGATTGAGCTTGCCGACGTTGAGCGCTGGATTGTACGTACGGCCGAGGTTCAACCCTGGGACTTTCTCAATGCGGTCTCGGCCCGTGACATGCGCCGCTCGCTCGAGCTCTTCAATCTACTGCCCGCCAAGAGCTACGTGTGGACTTACACATTGCTGTGCGGCCGCATCCGCGAGCTTATCGTCGCCAAGGCGCTCGATGCGCGCGGACAGGGTCGTGAGCTGGCCGCGACGCTCAAGCTCCAGTCTTGGCAGGTCAAGAATCACCTGACCTGGGCACGTCGCTTTTCGATGGTAGAGCTCGTCGCAGCGCTCGAGGGCGCCGTCGATGTGGAGCTCGCGCTCAAGGGCTCGGCCGATTCTCAGACCGCGCTTTTGCTCTGGATTACGAACATCTTGAGAAAATCGTGATGATACCTGCCTATTTGACAAATTCGTTCTATCCCTTTGAGGGGGAGCGTGCTATAGTAGGCGCTTGCATGACCTCACCGTGTCTCAGAGGTGTCATACATTTTTTGCAAGGAACTCGAAAGGAACTCCAGAAGTGGCAAACATCAAGTCTCAGAAGAAGCGTATCCGCACCAATGAGGCAGCTCGCATGCGTAACAAGGCTGTCAAGTCCGAGCTCAAGACGCTGACCAAGCACGTCCAGTCCGCCGTCGCCGAGGGCGACGCCGAGAAGGCCCAGGCTGCCCTCAAGACCGTCACCAAGCGTCTCGACATGGCTGCCGCTAAGCATGTCATCCACAAGAACCAGGCTTCCAACCGCAAGTCCGGTCTTGCCAAGCTCGTGAACAGCATCAACGCTTAAGTTGTAAATTTCACATCACACAGATTACGCGCATAAATGGAGCCTGTTTTATGGAACAGGCTCCATTTTTTGTACCGCTCGGGTAAGATAGTCCGCATGAATACTTCAATTGACATTTCCCACATCCGCAACTTCTCGATCGTTGCGCATATCGACCATGGCAAGTCCACGATCAGTGACCGCATCCTCGAGCTCACCCATACCGTCGATGAGCGCGACATGGAGTCGCAGCTGCTTGACACGATGGACATCGAGCGCGAGCGCGGTATCACGATCAAGTCCAATGCCGTCCGCGTGTCCTATGACGCCGACGACGGCGAGACGTATCAGTTCAACCTGATCGATACGCCGGGCCACGTGGACTTCACCTACGAGGTCTCGCGTTCGCTTGCCGCTTGCGAGGGCGCGGTGCTGGTCGTGGATGCCACCCAGGGCGTCGAGGCGCAGACCGTTTCCAATGCGACGCTCGCCATGAACGCCAACTTGGACATTGTTCCGGCCATCAACAAGATTGACCTTCCCTCGGCGCACCCCGACGAGGTCAAGACCGAGATCGAAGACGATCTGGCCATTCCCGCCGACGATGCCGTGTGCGTGTCGGGCAAGACCGGCGAGGGCATCCACGATCTGCTGGAGTCCATCGTCTTTTTGATCTCGCCTCCCAAGGGCGATGCAAATGCCCCTCTCAAGGCACTAATTCTGGATTCGTACTTCGATGAGTACCGCGGCGTCGTCGCCACGGTGCGCGTCTTTGACGGTTCCATCAAAAAGGGCGATACCCTGCGCATGATGCAGGCCAAGGGGGACTTCCTGGTCGATGGCGTGGGCGTCAAGCGCCCTGCCGAGACGCCGGTCGATGCTCTGACCGTCGGCGAGGTCGGCTACGTGGTAACGGGCCTGAAGGACCCCGAGGCCGTGCGCGTGGGCGATACCCTTACGTGGGCTTCGAACCCCTGTCCCGAGCCGCTGCCGGGCTACCGTGAGGCCAAGCCCATGGTCTACACGGGCCTGTTCCCCATCGACAACAAGGACTATGAGAACCTGCGCGACGCGCTCGATAAGCTGCACGTCAACGATCCGTCGTTGGTGTGGGAGCCCGAGACGTCGGTGGCACTGGGCTTTGGCTTCCGCGTGGGCTTTCTGGGCCTGCTGCACATGGAGGTCGTCAAGGAGCGCCTGGAGCGCGAATTCAATCTGGACCTGATTGCCACGAGCCCCTCGGTCGACTACCACGTGTACAAGACTGACGGCGAGATGGTCGATGTCCGCAGCCCGCAGGATCTGCCCGAGGCCACGCGCATCGAGCGTATCGAAGAGCCCTACCTCAAGGCAAAGATCATCTGCCCGCCCGAGTATACGGGTGCCGTCATGCAGCTCGCTATCGAGCACCGTGGCGTCACGACCGATATGATCCACCTGACGAGCAAATCGGTCGAGATGCGCTTTGATATGCCGCTCGCCGAGCTCATCTTGGACTTCTTCGATCAGCTCAAGAGCCGCACCAAGGGTTATGCCTCGCTCGACTACGAGTTCAACGAATATCGCCCCTCCGAGCTCGTCAAGCTCGACATCCTGCTTTCGGGCGACGAGGTGGACGCGCTGTCGTTTATCGTGCACAAGGACAAGGCCTATGGCCTGGCCCGCGGCCTGTGCGATAAGCTCAAGGAAATCATCCCGCGCCAGCTGTTCGAGGTGCCTATTCAGGGCGCCATCGGCAACAAGATCATCGCCCGCTCCACCGTCAAGGCGCGCCGCAAGGACGTTTTGGCCAAGTGCTATGGTGGCGATATCTCGCGAAAGCGCAAGCTGCTCGAAAAGCAAAAAGAGGGCAAGAAGCGCATGAAGGCCATCGGTTCGGTCGAGGTTCCGCAGGAGGCCTTTATGGCAATTCTCAAGGTGGACGAGTAGGTCCATGGCGCTTTCTGAATACAGCAAGCGGCTGCTGGGTGCCTATGCCGAGCAGCCGTTCCTTATGGCTCCCATGGCGGGCGTAACCGACCCCGCCTATCGCATCATGTGTCGCCGCCGCGGCGCCATCCTTGCCTACAGCGAGATGGTGAGCGTTGCAGGCCTTGCCTACGCCAGCAACAAGACGTGGCGCCTGGTGTTGCCGGCCGACGAGGAGCAGCAAATTTGTGTGCAGCTCTTTGGTTCCAAGCCCGATCAGTTTGCGAGTGCCGTCGCTGCCGTCGAGGAACGCGTGGGCGATCGCCTGTCACTGATTGATATCAACATGGCCTGTCCGGCTCGCAAGGTCGTTACCAAGGGCGAGGGCTCGGCGCTTATGCGCACGCCCGACCTGGCCGAGAAGATTGTCGAGGCAGCGGTGGGCGCGGCGCATGTTCCCGTGACCGTGAAGATCCGCAAAGGTTTTTATGCCGAGGATCGCAACGCCGCAACGTTTGCCCAGATGCTCGAGGGTGCCGGTGCCGCTGCGGTGGCGGTGCATGGTCGTTGTGCCACGCAGCTCTATACGGGCCAGGCCGATTGGTCTGTCGTCGATGAGGTGGCCGATGCCGTCGAGATTCCCGTGATTGGTTCGGGCGATGTGTTCTCGGCCGAGGATGCTGTTGAGCGTCTGAGCGGCTCAGGTGCCAGTGCGGTGTTTATTGCGCGCGGCATCTACGGCAATCCGTGGGTGTTCGGCGATGCACGCGCCCTTGCACTCGATGGCACGCCGGTTCCTTCTCGCTCCTCGGTCGAGCGCCTGGAGGCTCTGCGTGAGCACCTGACGTTGACGCACGAGCTTCTGCCGCTTATGTCGCGCGCCCGTACGTATGCGAGCTGGTACTTAAAGGGCATGCCCCATGCCGCCGCCTGGCGCGCTCAGGTGGTGCGCTGCTCCACGTACGAGGAGTTTATGGCGCTGGTTGATGATATCGAGCGCGACGTGGTGGTCTGCGAGGCCGCGCTTGCCGCCGGCGAGTCGGTGCCCGCTCATCCGCTGGAGGCTTAAGGGTGGCCGTTACCGCGCTGTATGTGCACGTGCCGTTTTGCGCTCAAAAATGCCGCTATTGCGACTTTGACTCGCGCAGCTTTGCCCCGTGCGAGCTGGGTGCTGCGCTCGATGCCTATTTTAAGCAGTTGTACGCGCGCCTCGATGCCTTTGGCAACGCTGGGGCACTCAGGCAGATTCGCACCGTCTACGTAGGCGGCGGCACGCCGTCGCTGGCAGGGGAGCGCCTGGTGAAACTTGCCCGGCGCATTTCCGCGTGGTGCAAGCCCATTGAGTTTACCTGCGAGGCCAATCCTGAGTCGCTGACCGCTGAGCTCGCCACCGCGCTTGCCGGGGTGGGTGTCACGCGCATCTCTCTGGGCGTGCAAACCCTCGATAATACCGAGTTGGTTGCCATTGGCCGCATCCATAATGCCGAACGGGCGCTTGAGGCTATCGCGACGGTGAAGGATGTTGGGCTCGATGTGTCGTGCGACCTTATGTGTGGGCTTCCCAGACAGACTATGGCGAGCTGGCGGCACACGCTTAATGGCGTGCTTGCGGCGGCCCCGCACCATGTGTCGGTCTATCCGCTTACGCTCGAGGAGGGCACGCCGCTTTACCGTATGGCGTGCCGTGACGAGTCGCTTGAGCCCGATGAGGATTTCCAAGCCGCATGCATGGACGCCGCGCGTGAGCGTCTGGGTGCGGCCGGCTATCACCCGTATGAGGTGGCGAGCTACGCGCTCGATGGGCATGAATGCGCTCACAATATCGCCTACTGGACTGGTCAGGGCTATCTGGGTTTGGGTCGTTCTGCCGCGGGTATGCTCGATGCCGAGGATTTCGATCGCTTGGCTGGATTGTTTCCCGGCGTGGCCCCCCGTGGTGACTTTTACCGCGAGCGCCTGGTCCAGCGCAGCGATGACGCGACGTCGTTTGAGGCCGAGTACCTGACGCATCGCGAGGCAGCAGCCGAGGACCTGATGCTCGCTTGTCGCATGACGTGCGGTGTCGCGTCCGACCTGTTGGTTCGCGCGGCTCGTGTCATCCCTGCCGATGAACTGACAGCGGCTTGTGACCGCGCTCTTGAACTTGGGCTTGCCGCTTGGGTGCCCGAGCACGGTGATACCTATGCGGGGCCTATCGCCTCTGTCGATGTCATCGCTGGCCGCACCTGTGCCCGCTTGGCGCCGACCCACCTAGGTTGGCTCGATGGAAATGTTCTGTTCGAGCTGTTTTGGGGTCTAGCCTAGGCCGCTCGGGTAGAATTACCGCAATATATACGCTGCTGTGAGCAGGAGGTTGCCGCGCATGGCGACGATGAACGAAAAAGATTACTACGAGATTTTGGGTGTCTCCAAGGATGCCACCTCGCGTGATATTCAAAAGGCTTTCCAGCAGAAGGCCCGCAAGCTCCATCCGGACGTCAATAAAGAGCCGGATGCCGAGGAGAAGTTTAAAGAGGTTTCCGAGGCCTACGCCGTGCTCTCTGACGAGCAGAAGCGTGCACGTTACGACGCCATGCGTTCGGGCAATCCCTTTGCCGGTGCACCGACGGCTTCGCCCTATGGCGGTGGCTATGCCGGCAGCGCCGGTTACGGCAATCCCTTTGACGGCGGTTTCCCCTTCGGGGGCGCCTGGGGCCAGCCTCGTCGCGGCCAGGCGGCCTACAACCCCGAGAGTGGCGCCAACGTGGTCGTCGATATCAAGCTCGACGCTAAGGAGGCCAAGAGCGGTGCCCACAAGACCGTTCGCTATACCCGCTTTGACACCTGTGGACATTGTGGTGGATCGGGCTCCGTTTCGTCAGAGCATGCCCACCCCTGCCCGAGCTGCGGTGGTCGCGGCCATATCGATGTCGACCTGTCCTTCCTGTTTGGTGCGGGCACGTTTCAGACGGTTTGTCCTGAGTGCGGCGGTTCCGGCAAGGTCGTTGCCGACCCGTGCCCCGATTGCGGTGGCAGCGGCCGTACCCGCGTAACCTCCGAGCAGACGATTGAGTTTCCCGCCGGCACGCATGATGGCGACGAGGTGCGCATCCCCAACATGGGTCACGCCGGCACGAACGGCGCTTCAGGCGGTGACCTGGTCGGTCGTGCGCACGTTGAGGCCGAGCGCCTGGAGGGTAAGGCTCGCACCGGCTTCTACCTCATGGGTATCATCGCACCGTTTTTGGTGCTGTCGGCCATCTCGGGCGTGTTCTCGGCCTTTGCCATGATGTGCTTTATCCCGTTTGCCATGGGACTATTCATGGTACTTTCGGATGGCGTGCTTCATCGCAGCCTGCTGTGGTGGAAGCGCGGCGCGATGCAGTTTGCCAATGGTTTTGCCAACGGCTTTATGTTTGCGCTCGTGTCGGTCTGGTTTGCGAGCTGCTCGCAGCAGGCCATGCTTTCGCCCTACGGGATGCAATAACATTAAACACTCTGTTTGCGGCCGGCCCAGCTTGGGTATAGGACGCACTGTGACAATAATGAAAGTTGGAAGGATTCGGTCGTGTCGGAAAATAGGGATTACTACGAGGTACTTGGCGTTGACAAGGATGCCGACGCGCGGACGATTAAGCGCGCGTTTCTAAAGAAAGCCCGTACGGTACACCCGGATGTTTCGGACGACCCCGAGGCCGAGGCCAAGTTCAAAGAGCTCAACGAGGCCTATTCCGTTCTTTCCGACGAACAGAAGCGTGCTAACTACGACCGTTACGGCACCGCGGACGGCCCCGGTGGCTCTGGCTATGTTGACATCAACGATATCTTTGGTGGCATGGGCATGGACGACCTGTTCTCGTCGTTCTTTGGCGGTGGCGCCGGCGGTGGCGCTCGCAGCCGTCGCGAGCGCCGTCGCGGTCGCGATATGGCCATCTCCCTTTCGGTGACGCTCGAGGAGGCGGCGCTCGGCTGCAAAAAGACGATCAGCTACGACCGCCTTGCCCCTTGCGATGACTGCAATGGTACCGGCAAGGCCGAGGGCGCTACCGAAAAGCAGTGCAGCCGCTGTCACGGCACAGGCTATGTGACGACGGTCCAGCGTTCTTTCCTGGGCCAGGTTCAGTCCTCTTCGCCCTGTCCCGACTGCCACGGCGAAGGCACGGTCATCGATCATCCCTGCGAGACCTGTGACGGCCAGGGCCGCACGCCTTCTCACGAAAAGATTGACATCGATATTCCTGCCGGCGTTTCGACCGGTCGTCAGCTGCGCGTGAGTGGTTTTGGCGAGGCCGGCCTTCGTGGCGAGCCGTCGGGCGACCTGATTGTCAACGTGCGTGTCGCCGACCACGAGCGTTTTAAGCGTAATGGCGATGACCTCTATCTGGTGAGCGATATCTCGATTGCGCAGGCCGCGCTCGGTTGCGAGATTGAGGTCGAGGGCATTATGCCTGACGAGGTCGTTAAAGTGACGGTTCCCGCCGGCACACAGTACGGTGACACCGTGAGCGTCAACAACTACGGCATGCCGCGTATCGGCGGTGGCGGCTCGCGCGGTCGTCTGATTGTGCAGCTGCGCGTGGTCGTTCCCACCAATCTCTCCAATAAGCAGCGCGAGCTGCTTCGCGCCTTTGCCGACGAGATGGGCGATGACGTCGCATCCGGTAAGAAGTCGGTGACCGACCGTATCAAGAGTGCCCTCGACGACATCCTCGATTAAGGAGCCCGTGTGCTCGCACCCCATATTTCCGTCGTCAACCTCGGTTGTCGTGTCAACCGGGTTGAGTCCGACCGTATCACTGCCGATCTTATGCGCCTGGGCTTTGCGATGGTGGAGCCCCGGGACGCCGAACTGATCGTTATCAATACCTGTGCCGTGACGGGGGAGGCCGAGGCCAAGACCCGCAAGGCCGTCCGTCACGCCCTGGCCTATCCCGGCGAGCCTTACGTGGTCGTAACCGGCTGCGTCGTCAACCTGCATCCCGAGGAGCTGCTGGAGTTTTCCGATCGCGTGATCGCCGAACCGTCCAAGATTGACGTCGCCGAGCGCGTCTGCGAGGTGCTGGGCGTCGAATCCGATAGCGTGCCCGCCTGCAGCGATGGCGACGTGGTCGATGCGCTCGGTCGTTCGCGGCTGGGCGTGAAGATCCAGGATGGCTGCAACCACCGCTGTACCTATTGCATCGTGTGGAAGGCCCGCGGCCCCGAGCGTTCCGTGCCCGTCGAGTCCGTGCTCGAACAGGTGCGTGAAGCTCAGGAGGCCGGCGTGCCCGAGGTCGTGCTGACCGGCGTGAATCTGGGTGCCTATGACGGCAAGAGCGCGACCGACGAACATGTCGAGATCGATGAGCTGCTTCAGGCCATCATGGAGCGCACCGAGATCGCCCATGTGCGCATCTCCTCGGTGGAACCCATGGATATTTCCGAGCGCCTGCTCAAGGTGATGGCTCGCTATCCGAAGCGTATCGCGCCGTTTTTGCACCTTCCCGTGCAGTCTGGCTGCACGGAGACGCTGCATCGCATGGGCCGTCCCTATAGCGCCGAGGCCTTTGAGGACACGGTGCGCATGATTCGCACCAACCTGCCCCAGGCGTCTCTTTCGTGCGATGTCATCGTCGGTTTTCCTGGCGAGACGGACGAGGAGTTCGAGGAGTCGCTGGCGCTGTGCCGTCGCGTGGGCTTTTCGCGCATGCACGTGTTCCGCTATAGCAAGCGCCCCGGCACCCTCGCCGCCGACATGCCCGACCAGGTACCCCCTGAGGTCATGGCCGAGCGCAGCCGTCGCATGCGCGCGGCTGCTCAGGAGCTCGCGATTGCCGATGCCCGCCGCCGCGTTGGCACGGTCGAGCGTGCGGTGCTCGAGTATGGCGACAACCTGACGCTCGGCTCGTTCCATCATGCCCGTCTTGATGATACCTGTGGACTCACAGCCCCGTGCCTGCTCGATGTTGCTATCATCGGAGTCGATGATTCCGGCTTGGTCCATGCACGCAGGGAGGTTCATGGAAGCCTCGAAGATTAGACTTACCGTTCCCGAGGGTATCGACCCCTCGCGCGTTTTGGGCGCCGGCGACGGCGTCCTTCGTGCACTCGAGAACTTGGTGCGCGCCCATGTGGTTGCCCGCGGTGACAGCGTTGCCGTGAGCGGTGATCCGGACGAGGTTGAGTTGGTCGCGCGTTTTTTCGAACATGCCTTTCGTGAGGCCGCTGCCGGGCGCACGCTTTCTGCCGATGATGTCTCGCGCTGTCTGGCCGTTCTGCGCGACGGCGAGCATGATGCCTCGTCGTTGCGCGATGACGCGCTGCTATCGTATCGCGGTCGCGTTATCCGCCCCAAGACGCTCGGCCAAAAGCGCTATGTGGATGCCATCCGCTCTTCTACCATCACGTTTGGCCTCGGTCCCGCCGGTACCGGTAAAACCTATCTGGCCATGGCGCTCGCCGTTGCCGCGCTCAAGCGCCATGAGGTAGGCCGCCTGATCCTGACGCGCCCGGTTGTCGAGGCGGGGGAGAACCTGGGCTTTTTGCCCGGCACCCTCGAGGAAAAGATCGACCCGTATATGCGCCCGCTCTATGATGCCCTCTTTGACATGATGGATCGCGAACGCATCGATGAGCTTATGGAGCGTGGCGTGATCGAGATCGCGCCGCTCGCCTACATGCGCGGTCGAACGCTGAGTGATGCCTTTGTGGTGCTCGATGAGGCACAAAACACAACGCCCGAGCAGATGAAGATGTTCTTGACGCGTCTGGGCTTTAATTCCAAGTTCGTGATTACCGGCGACCTGAGCCAGCGTGACCTGGTTGGTCGTCGCGGCGGTCTTGCCGACGTTGAGCAGATTTTGGGCCGTGTCGACGATGTCGCATTTTCGCACCTCGAGCGCGCCGATGTGGTGCGCCATGCCCTGGTGGGCCGTATTGTTGAGGCCTATGATGCATACGACGATGCGCGTGAGCAGCGCGCACACGATCGAAAGGAGTCCCGTTGAGTGTATTGATCAGCAACGATGCCGAGCTCGATACGCTGCTCGATGCCCAGGAGGTGGAGCACATCTGCGGGGTTGTGCTTGCCGCCGAGGGTGTTGAGCGTGAGGTCGAGATTTCCCTTTCGTATGTCGATGAGGACGAGATGCACGAGCTCAACCACGAGTGGCGCGGTATCGACCGCACCACCGATGTCCTCTCGTTTGAATGCGACTCGGCCTTTGACGAGGACATTCCCGCCGACGAGACGCTCGAGCTCGGCGATATTATCCTGGCCCCGCAGGTTATTGCCCGTCAGGCCCCCGGCTTTGGCAACAGCCCCGCCGATGAGTGCCGACTGATGCTCGTGCACGGAATGCTGCACCTGCTGGGTTACGACCACATCGAGGACGATGAGGCCGAGGTCATGGAGGCACGCGAGGATGTTATCCTGCGCGACCTGGCGCTTGAGCGCGGCGAGGACCCCAAACTCGTCCACGTCGGCCCCATAACCAATCATGCCCACGACTAGGAGCCGTCTATGATTCCCGGATCGAACAAGGACCATCCGTCCTTTTTAAAGTCGTTCTCATACGCGATGGAGGGCTTCGTCACCGCCGTCAAGACCGAGCGCAATATCAAGGTCATGCTCGTGGCGGGCGTGTGTATCGTCATTGCCGGCTGCATCGTGGGGCTTGATATTGCCGAGTGGGCTACGGTCATCATCTGCTGCGGCCTGGTGATTCACGGCGAGTTGTGCAATACCGCCATGGAGGCGATTGTCGACCTCGCGACCCAGGAGCTGCATCCACTGGCCAAGCGCGCGAAGGATATCGCCGCCGCCTCTGTATACGTTCTTTCCATTACCGCCGCGATCGTGGGCGTGCTTGTCTTTGCCCACGCGCTCGACTTTATTTAGAAAGGGATTCCCATGTCCGACAATATGCAGCCTACCGATGAAGTTTTGGATGACGAGGTCCTGGACGAGGCTGAAGGCGCCGATTCGTTTAACGAGGTCGAGGAGTTCGACCCGTTTGAGGGTATGAGCGACGAGGAGCTCGATGCCCTGTGTGACGAGGAAGAGAGCCTCGCGGGTTTTGGCGACGTGGAACCCGGTTTTCGCAGTGGCTTTGTGGCCCTGGTCGGTCGCCCCAACGCCGGCAAGTCCACGCTGCTCAACGCCTGTTACGGCAAGAAGGTCGCCATCACCTCTCCGGTGGCCCAGACGACCCGCCGCCGTATGCGCGCCGTCGTCAACCGCCCCGGTTATCAGCTGGTTTTTGTCGATACCCCGGGTATTCATAAGCCCAAGGATGGCTTAGGTTCCGAGCTCAACAAGAGCGCGTTGTACGAACTGAACGATGTCGATGTCGTCGCGTTTCTGATCGACGCCACCAAACCCATCGGCAGGGGAGACGCCTGGGTTGCCGAGCGCGTCAAGAACGCTCGTTCCAAAAAGGTCCTGGTGCTTACCAAGGCCGATGAGGCCGATCCCGCCCAGGTCATGGAGCAGCTCAAGGCCGCTCACGAGCTTATGGAATACGACGATGAGATCGTGACGTCGTCGGTTAAGAACTTTAACGTCGATGCGTTTATCGAGACCGTTGCTCACTTTTTGCCCGAGGGCCCGCGTTGGTTCCCCGAGGACATGGGCACCGACGCGTCCGACGAGACCCTCGTGGCCGAGTTTGTGCGCGAGAAGGTCCTGCGTCGCACCCGCGACGAGATCCCTCACTCCGTGGGCGTCATCTGTGACGCGCTCGAGCAGACTAAGAAGGTCCTGCGCGTGCACGCCACGATTTACGTCGAGCGCGAGGGGCAGAAGGGCATCATCATCGGCAAGGGCGGCGAGATGATCAAGCATATCGGTATCGACGCCCGTCGCGATCTTGAGCGCATCTTTGGCACTCAGGTCTTTTTGGAGCTCGACGTGAAGGTCAAGGCCGGCTGGCGCGATGACGAGGCACAGATCCGCCGCTTTGGCTACAATGCCGAAGATTAAGCCTCGGCGTTCATGGCAGGCTCTCGCACATATCGCACAAAGGTGCTCGTCCTCGACAAGACCAAGCTCAAGGAAACCGACCTGATTTTGACGATGCTCGACGAACGGGGGCGGCAGGTGCGTGCCGTGGCCAAGGGAGCACGTAAGCCTGGCGGTCGCCTCGCGGCCCGCTGCGAGCTCTTCTGCACCGTTGATATGCTGTTGGCGCACGGTCGCTCGCTCGATGTGGTTTCTCAGGCGGAGCTTATGGAGGCGCCGCTTGGTGCCGCTCCTGACTACGAGACGACCTGTGCCGCCAGCGCGATTGCCGAAGTTGCGCGCGTGTGCTCGTTCGAGGATGCCGAGGATCCATTTACCTTTGCCATCACGCAACGCGCGCTCACGCTTGTCGGCAGCGGGCTCGACTCGGCACATATGGACCTGCTTGCGGCGGCCTTTGTCTTTAAGCTGCTGTCGCACGTTGGTTACCGTCCCGATTTCTCGGCCTGCGTCTCGTGCGGTGATCCCATGCTGTCGTATTTTTCGCCTCAGGCTGGCGGCCTCATGTGCGGCTCATGCGCGTCGAGCGTTCCGGGCGCCGAGTTGGTCTCAACCGGCGAGGTTGCATGGCTTCGCGCCCTCATGTCTATGACGTTCGATGAGCTCATGGCCGAGCGAATCGATCCGCATACGGCCGCGTTTTTGCTGGGGCTTTCGCATGTTTGGGCCGCCACGCACACCGACCAGCGGCTCCGTGCGATGGAATTCATGTTGGGTCGGTGATGATGCGCAGGCGCGCGCCGCTTGTGGTAACATACCGACCTGTTGGTACCTCGACCTTGGATGTTCGCTCCACCGGCGGCTTCCCAGTCAGAGGCGAATAGAGTCGTCCACGGGCGACGCGAAACGAAAGGTGAAACAATGACTGTTTCCAAAGAGCGCAAGGCGGAGCTGACCGCCCAGTTCGGTAACTCCCCGGTCGATACCGGTAACCCCAAGGTTCAGGTCGCCATCCTGTCCGAGCGCATCAAGGAGCTGACCGAGCACATGAAGTCCCACCAGAAGGACTTCCACACCCGTCGTGGCCTGCTTATGCTCGTTGGCCGTCGTCGTCGTCTTCTCTCCTACATCAAGAAGAACGACATCGTCGAGTACCGTGAGCTCATCAAGGCTCTGGGCATCCGCGACAACATCCAGTAAGGATTTGTACATGCTAAGAGCGTCCTGCGCAGCGGGGCGCTTTTTTTGTGTAAGGGCGTGAACAATCACGCTCTGAAGCGTGGCGGGGGCAGGGGGCCCGCGTCACATGAGAAGCCCGCAGGCAAGGGGCCTGTTGGGTAAAGGAGAACAATGACACTCGTATCCAAGACCTTTGAGCTGTACGGCAAGACCTACACCTTCGAGTCTGGCGAGCTTGCCAAGCAGGCCACCGGCGCTTGTCTGGTCAAGCAGGGCGACACCACGATGCTCGACACCGTGGTCGTCTCCAAGGAGCGCAAGAATTACGACTTCTTCCCGCTGACCGTCGACTTCAACGAGAAGATGTACGCTGCCGGCCGTATCCCGGGTGGCTACCTCAAGCGCGAGGGCCGTCCCAGCGAGAAGGCCACGCTCACGGCTCGTATGATCGACCGCCCGATCCGCCCGAGCTTCCCGGACGGCTTCCGCAACGAGGTGCATATCGTCGCCACCTCACTCGTCGCCGACCAGGTTAACCCCTTCGACGTCATCAACGTCATGGGCGCCTCTTTGGCTATGACGCTCGGCGGCGTGCCCTTCGAGGGTCCGCTTGCCTGTGTGCGCATCGGCCGCAACGTGGAGACCGGCGAGTTTATCGTCAACCCCACTTATGAGGAGCGCGAGAACTCCGACCTGGACCTGGAGCTGGGCGGCTCTGCCGACTTCATCTCGATGGTCGAGGCCGGCGCCGAGGAGATCTCCGAGGACGACATGCTCGCCGCTATGAAGTTTGGTCAGGAGGCCCTCGCTGCCTTCTGCCAGGCCCAAGACGAGTTCGTTGCCGAGTGGGAGCAGGTCAACGGCGCTATCGTCAAGAAGGAGTACCCGCTCGACCAGCCCGTCGAGGAGGTCCAGGAGCGCATCTTCGCCCACTACGACGAGATGGCCGCTGCCCTGCGCGACGCCGATAAGCTTTCCCGCATCGGTAAGGTCGAGGCTCTGAAGGAGTCCATCCGCGCCGAGTTCACCGACGAGGAGCAGGCCGCCTGGGAGCGCGAGATCCCCGTGGCGCTCAAGAAGCTCGAGAAGAAGGCCATGCGCACCATGGTCGTCGAGACCGGCGAGCGCGTCGACGGCCGTGCGGCCGACGAGATCCGTCCCATCATGGTGAAGGACAACTACCTGCCGCTCGTTCACGGCTCCGGCCTGTTCCAGCGTGGTCAGACCCAGGTGCTCTCCGTCCTGTCGCTCGGCATGCTCAACGAGGGCCAGCGTCTGGATACCATCGAGCCCACCGAGGGCAAGCGCTACATGCACCACTACAACTTCCCGCCGTTCTGCACCGGCGAGACCGGCCGCATGGGCAGCCCCAAGCGCCGCGAGATCGGTCACGGCAACCTGGCCGAGCGCGCCCTGCTTCCGGTGCTTCCCGACGAGAACGAGTTCCCCTACGCTATCCGTGTGGTCTCCGAGGTCATGGAGTCCAATGGCTCCTCTTCGATGGCTTCGACCTGCGGCTCCACGCTCGCCCTTATGGACGGCGGCGTGCCCATTAAGCGCCCGGTCTCCGGTATCGCCATGGGCCTGATCCAGGAGGAGGGCAAGACCGTGGTCCTGTCCGACATCCAGGGTCTCGAGGACTTCCTGGGTGACATGGACTTTAAGGTCACCGGCACCACCGAGGGCATCACCGCCCTGCAGATGGACAACAAGGCCACCGGCCTCACCTTCGACATCTTGGCCCGCGCCCTGCAGCAGGCCAAGGAGGGTCGCGCCTTCATCCTGCAGAAGATGCTCGATGTGATCCCCGAGCCGCGTCATACCACGCGCAGCACCGCTCCGCGCATCGTCTCCATCCAGGTTCCGACCGATAAGATCCGCGACGTCATCGGTTCCGGCGGCAAGGTCATCCGCGGCATCCAGGACGAGACCGGCGCTTCGGTCGACATCCAGGAGGACGGCACCGTCTTTGTCGGCGGCACCGGCGAGTCCGTCGATCAGGCCGTCGAGCGCATCAAGCTCATCATCAAGGTTCCCGAGCCGGGCGAGGAGTACACCGGTCGCGTGGTCTCCATCCAGCCCTTCGGCGCCTTCGTCAACCTGCTGCCTGGTAAGGACGGCCTGCTGCACATCTCCCGCGTCGCCAAGGGTCGCGTGGAGAAGGTTGAGGACGTCCTCAACGTGGGCGACGAGGTCAAGGTCGTCGTCATCGAGGTCGACGATCGCGGCAAGATCTCGCTCGATCGTCTCGACAAGCCCGAGGCCCCGGCTCGCGCCGAGGGTGCCTCCGAGGGCGACGGCGAGCACTTCCAGCGCCGTGAGCGTCCGCGTCGCGAGCGCTCTGAGCGCAGCGACCGTCCGCGCCGTCCTGGCGACAACGGAGGCCGCAAGCCCCGCCGTCACCACGACGCCGAGTAACAGCTAGTCATAAGCAGTTCAACAAGGGCGACTCCGGACAGGGGCCGCCCTTTTGCTATTCCCGGCGGGGGCCGCGGGTAAAGTTTCCTGCTCTACAGTCCTGCTCGCGCGGAGAGCACATTAAGTGCTCTCCGGCTCGTGCGGAACTCGCGATAAACTTTACCCGCGGCCCCCGCCGGGAATAGCAAAAGGGCTGGTTAGTACGGGTTGCGATTGTGTTAGACAGTCTATTCGGTCATCAGATATCAACTTGATTAAAGGCTCTGTTAGACCACTATTGACATATAGGTGATACTACCGTGGTATTAAGAAACAAGTAACCACGGTATTGGATTAGGCATGAACGCCGAGGATCTGGACACCACCCTCAAGAAGAATATGGCAAAACTCAGCAAGTTCGAGCGTCGCTGTGCAATCGAGACGGTGCGCGACATCATCCGTTCCGCCATGTACGACGATGCGGCGGGAAGCGGCTACGAGATAGAGCGTTGCCCCCGTTGCGGCTCGCTCGCTATCGTCAAGAAGGGCTAGTCCAGGAACGGTGAACAGCGCTACCTCTGCCGCGACTACGGCAGGACGTTCTCTTGCTCCACCGACCGGACCCTCGGCGCGAGCAGACTGCTACGCAAGGCCTGGATGGCCTATGATGAGCGCTTCGTCCTCGTGTCCCCGCTCCGTGAGTGTACTGATTGCTGCGGCGTCTGCCTCTGGATCGCGCACGCCATGCGCTACAGGCTCATCGAGTGCCTGAAGGAATATGCGCCCGAGTTCCACGTCGGGCAGGGGCAGGCCTGCGAGTCCGATGAGACATACTTCATCGAGTCCTTCAAGGGCTACCATTCCAAGGGCTCCTTCACCCTGCCGAAAAAGGCACGCCATCGTGGCGAGCAGTTTCACAAGCGCGGCCTCTCCCGCGAGCAGATTTGCGCAATAATGTGCATCGGCGATGCGAACGCCACCTTCTTCGACGTCTCGGGGCGAAGTGTGGTCTCACGCAATCGCGCGGAGGAAGCCCTTCGCGGCCGTATCGGCGTAGGCGCGGTCGGCGCCACGGTCAAGGCAACCGCATGCATCGACCTGCAGCACGACCTGAATGTTGCCTTGCATAAGTCTTATGATTCCACTGACCGCTCGGAGGACACTATCAGCCGCATCAACACCCTCCATTCGCTCCTCGATTCGTACACGGCACGCTTCAAGGGCGAATTCACCAAGCACATCGGCGCCTGCCTCGACTGGTTCCGCTGGCGCCACACTTTCATGGCGATCGACTTCCGCACGGCGGAGTACACGGTCGCCCGTCAGCTCGTCAACGGCACCCGCGCGACCCGCATCCGCGACATGTTCAACGTCCTTCCGCCATATATGGACTACTGGGTCTTGTGGACGGCATAGTCCGCTAAAATGGTCGCACCGTGGTATACACGAGAGATAGGAACCGCCATGCCGTCGAACATACCCGCAACCACCAATAGGATTGAGCCGGAGGTGAAGAGGGAGGCTTCCGCCATCCTCGATGAACTCAGCCTTTCCATGTCCACTGCGGTGAACACGTTCCTCCGTGCGGTGATCCGCGAGGGTGGCATGCCGTTCGAGATGAAGGTCGGTAAAAGCAGGAGCGACAATCAATAATGGCTTATGAATCCAATAGCTTTGCAGAGCATCACTTAACTCGTTTGCCCGTCCTCTCCAAACTCCTTGAGCTGGGATGGGAACGCGACCAAATCCAATGCCCGGGCCCCGATTCAAATGACAAGGAATGGAGGGTTCCGAAAAATCCGTCATCAGCCGCAAGACGCGAATCGAACGCGAGCTTCGATGGCTTTCCAGTCGATATTGCAATATTCGACAGTGCATCCCACAAAGGTGACTGGAGACATGCGAAGATCATTATCGAGTGCAAGACAGCGGGAGACTCAACAGGTTTAAGCGAGCTTGAAACATATATGGGACTTGAGCCACAAGTCCGATTGGGCGTACTTACCGATGGCACGTCCTTTACAAAGGTGTATAAGCTGCCGTCTGGAAACTACAGCGTCGTAGAGTCAGCAGAACTCCCAGCTCCAAATGAAAACCTCATCTTAAAAGAGAACGTTTGCTACTCCGATCTAAAGGTTCCGGAAAGCGACTTGCTAAAGAGCCTTTTTGCATCTTTGCTTGACCTGGTCGTCTCGGAAGACAGTAAATCTACGAGACCGGAAGCGCGGCTGAATCAAATTTGTAATTTAATCCTTGTCAAGCTTCAGTCTGATCTTGATGCAAGGGCGATCAAAGCAAAATCTGTTGATTTCCAAATCGAAGAAACTCCCATTGCCAGTCAAGCCGGTATAAATCGGCTTTTCAAACGATACAAAAGCGACAGGCGCGATTTATTCAGCGATGATGAACCCGACCAAATCCTATTCGATTCCACGACGATCCATGCTGCTGTTGCTGAACTTCAGCGATTTGATCTTGTTGACGTAAGCCCGGAAGCACTTTCGTTAGCCTTCCAGGTCTTTCGGAATGCAAACTTAAAAGTCGGCGATGGACAATACTTTACGCCAGCAAGGGTGGTTTCCGCCGCGACGAAAATGATGTGCATTGAGCCGACTGACAAGGTGATTGATATCGCATGCGGAACGGGAGGGTTCCTCAGCCAAGCCTTCCTTACTATTTTGGATAAAATACCCGAGGCCGATGCCGTCAGATGGGCCAATGCGAAACTCTACGGCATTGACCGTGATGATATTAACGTAAAACTCGCACGTGCGCTGATGGTTGGAGTCGGAGACGGGTCTACGCACGTCAAGCTTGGCGATTCGATCAGAAAGGCAAAATGGGTCGATTATGGCCATGGGCTCGCAGATTCCCTTCAAGACGATAGTTACGATGTCGTTTTGACGAATCCTCCGTTTGGAAAGAACTTAAAGCTAAGCGCCACCGACGCTGGGTATGACAATCTAACCATCTGCAAGCACTCGAAAAACGGGAAGCCTTCGGACAGCTACTGTTCCACGGAGTTGGGAATCGCTTTTGTTGAGAGAGCATGGAGGCTACTCCACAAAGGGGGTCGTCTCGGCATTGTCCTCCCAGAGACATATTTCTTCTCAGCGAGCTACAAGTGGTTCAGGGATTGGCTAGATGTGCATTTCACATTGAAGGGCGTGCTGAACATTCCCATGGAAGCCTTTCAGGGTTTCTGTCGAGCAAAGACTAATTTCTATGTGTTTGAAAAGCCTGAAGAAGGCGCCTGCGATAATTCTGATGCGACTCCGTGGTTTATCGGAAACTATACGTGGGTCTCAAATGCCCCGACAATCGGAATCAACAAAGATGGCAGAACATTGTACGTTGTAAGTAGGGCCGAGAATAGAAGAACTAGTGCTATTGACGATAAGGCTATCGAGGATGTGATTTCCCTGATTGATGGCGATGGCGAAACAGATACCGCATCCTTCTACCCAACTAAGCCGCTTTCCGAAAGTCTTCTAGGTGTGCCCCAATATTGCGACAGAAGATCAACCATTGCAGTGGAAAAATGGATTTCTAAAAATCTGAAAGGCTTCTGGCCGGTCTCATTAGGAGAGCTTGTTGATAAGGGCATCATAAAATCAAGAGGTGGACACGGAAGCCCCTCTCAAGACTTCAGAATAGGAGACGTTCCATACATCAAGGTTTCTGACCTGCGTAATCGGCAAGTCAATATCAATAGCACCAATATGGTGACATTAGAAACTGCAAAAAAATTCTGGAAAAGCTCGGTAAGCGGAATCAACCCATGGGACGTTATAACTCCAGCGAGAGCTTCAAAGAATATTGGTGAGCCAGTAATGGTTCTGCCGGGGCAAGAGAAGGCGGTCTACACAAAGGAAGTTCTGATTCTCAGAGCCGCTGAGTCGGCGCCAATAGACAACTTCTACATTGCTTGGGCTCTTATGCTACCTTCCGTTCAGGCGCAATGGAGTCGTGTCGTTCTGATGCAGACGAATAGAGAAGATCTAGGCGATAGGTGGAGGGAGGTTCTTGTTCCCTTTTCAGATGATGTTGCAGCTACTAAAAAAGTATCAAAGGATGTAAAAAACTACTATTTAGGTCTTTCGATGCTTAACGATTCCCTCGCCTCAAGCCTTTCTAAATGGGGTTAAATAAAATAAGTTTAAGGGTCCCAGTTTAAATGGGACCCTTTTTTATCAAAGCTCTTTATGTCATTTCTGGTCTAACAGGGCCTTATTGAAAGCCGCGTATTGGTATTTCCCATGATAAAACCGACCTAAATAAACCTGTCCCTTATTGGCAGGTCTGGGGTCATCGGGGGCCGGGGCGGGTTAAGTTTGTCGCGAGTTCCGCACGCAAAGGAAAGCACTTAATGTGCTTTCCGTCTTGCGCAGGACTGTAGAGCAGGAAACTTAGCCCGTGCCGGGCCCGCTGAGACCAGACCGGCGGGATAGACGGGTTCAGATGGGGCTTTGATGCATGGGTGGTCTGTTGTTGTGCAAATGGGTATCATACTGTGGTTACTGCATCGACTCAGTGATGCGTGTTTGTACGTTCCCGACGGTCGGTTTGCCAGAAGCGCCCCGTCGGTTGTTCCAGACCCGTTTCGAAGAAAGGAAACAACACTCACCTATGGCAGCTAAAAAATCATCTCCCTTGAAGATCATCCCGCTCGGCGGCCTAGATGGCATCGGCAAGAACATGACGGTCTTCGAGTGCGGCGACGACATGGTGCTCGTCGACGCTGGCCTCATGTTCCCCGACGATTCGCAGCCCGGTATTGATCTGGTGCTTCCGGATTACACCTACGTTCTGGAGAACGAGGAAAAGCTCCGCGGCATCATCGTCACTCACGGCCACGAGGACCACACCGGTTCGCTTCCGTATCTGCTGCAGGACCTCAACAACAAGGTGCCCATCTTCTCGAGCAAGCTGACGCTCGGGTTTATCGAGGGCAAGCTCTCCGAGTTCCGCATTCGTGCACCTAAGTTCCGTGAGGTCAAGGGCGGCAGCCACGTCAATCTGGGTGGCATCTCGCTCGATTTCTTCTCGATGACGCACTCCATCCCGGGCGCTCTAGGCGTGTTCATCCGCACCAACCAGGGCACCGTTATGCACACCGGCGACTTTAAGCTCGACCAGACGCCCATCGACGGCGTCACGCCCGACTATGCCGCTATCAGCCGCTTTGCCAAGCAGGGCATCGACCTGCTGCTGTCCGACTCCACCAATGCCACGGTCCCCGGCTTTACCAAGTCCGAGGCCGAGGTTGGCCCCAATCTGCTGCACGCCATCAAGAATGCTCCGGGCCGCGTGTTCGTCGCGTCGTTCTCGAGCCACATCCATCGTCTGCAGCAGATCTGCGACGCCGCTCGCAAGTGCGGCCGCAAGGTTGTCGTGACCGGTCGTTCCATGCTCACCAACACCCGCGTGGCGCGCGAGCTGGGCTACCTCAACATCGATGATGCCGATATCATCGATGCCTTCGATATTGACAACCTGCCCGACGACAAGATCGTCGTCATGTGCACCGGTTCGCAGGGCGAGCCTCTGTCGGCCCTTTCGCGCATGGCCAACGGCGAGCACAAGACGCTCTCCATCCACGAGGGCGATACCGTCATCCTCTCGGCAACGCCGGTCCCCGGTAACGAGAAGGCCGTTCAGCAGGTCGTCAACAGCCTCGCCAAGCTTGGCTGCGACGTGTGGGATAAGAACCGCGCCCTCGTTCACGTCTCGGGTCACGGTAGCCAGGAGGAGCTCAAGCTCCTGATGGCCATGGCCAAGCCCACCTACTTTATGCCGGTCCACGGCGAGGCCGTGCATCTGCGCGCCCATGCTCAACTTGCACGCAAGATGGGCCTCAAGGAAGATCATATCTTTATCCTTGACAACGGCGATACGCTCGAGATGCGTGGTGGTATCGTCAAGCGCGGTACGCCCGTCGAGTCTGGCGTCGTCTACGTTGACGGACTGCGTATCGGCGATACCGACCCCATCGTCCTGCGCGATCGTCAGAAGCTTGCCAACGACGGCATGGTCACGGCCGTCGCCATCGTTTCGCTCAAGCACAAGAAGATCGAGGCCATCGAGTTCTCTGGCCGTGGCGTCTCCTTTGCCATCGACGACCAGTTCTCCGAGGACGCCTCGGCGTCCATCATGAAGACGATCGAGAAGGGCAAGTTCAGCTTTACGAGCAGCGGTTCCGATGCCATTCGCAAGGCCGTGCGCGACTCGCTCTCTAACTTTATCTGGAGCCGTACGCGTACTCGTCCGATGATCATCCCGGTCGTCATGGAGGTTTAGTTTGGCGCGCGGATCTGCACAAAACGCCAAAGGCAATAAAGCCAACAACCAACCGGCATCTGCTAAGGGTGCCGGTTCCCATCTTCGTGCCAATAAGGGCCACGAGGCCGAGTTCGACGATTTTGAGCCCCTGGTCGAGCCTTCGGCCAACCGCGATATCGCCGGCGTGGTCATTGCCGTTTTGGCGATTGCGTCCTTCATTGCCGTGATTTCGCCGGCGACCGCACCCGTTACGGCTGCGGTTGCCGGTTTCTACCACCTGGGCTTTGGTCTGGGCGCCTACGTGCTGCCGATCGTCATTTTGCTGTTTGCCGCCACGCTCTTTTTAGGCGAGGACTCGCCGCTCAACGTGCGCTCTGTCGCGGGCGGCACCGTGGTCTTTATCGCCGTCGTCTCTATTCTTTCGCTGATGGTGCCGGGTACGAGTGACTCGTGCGACCTTATGTTCACGCCGCTAAACCTGTCCGCCTCGGGTGGCTACATCGGTGCGTTTATTGCGAGTACGCTGCAGAATGCCCTGGGTAAGCCTATCGCGATGGTGGTCCTGTTGGGTCTGGCTGTCGTCGGCTTTGTCATCATCGGCTTTTCGGTGGGCGGCGTTTTGCGCTCTGCCCGCGACCGTGCGGCCGATTTTGCCGAGCGCCGTCGTGCCGACGTCAACGCGAGTCCGTGGGGTGACGACGAAGCCCTGTCGGTGCCCGGCGTTGCCCGTCCGCACCTGAGCATTCTTCGTCAGAAGGGATCCGATATGTCCGTGACCACGGTCATGGGCAACGATGCGGACCCGTTTTTGGACGATGACGATGACGACGAGGATCCGTTTGTCGACGTGTCCGATGTCGTGGAGGCCGAGCGCGCTAAGACGACGCTGCTGCAGCGTCGTCATGCCAAGAAGGGCAAGAAGGCTCCCAAACTCAATACGAGTGAGCCCGATCCGTCTTGGTCCGAGAGCGAGATTGAGCTTACCGAGGGTGATGACGAGGACGACGAGTCCCCGCTCGAGACTGCTAAAACCACCTTGCTGCCGCGTCGTCAGGCAAAGCGCGGTCAGGTGACCGGCCAGCTTTCGATGGAGGACGATCCGGACAAGGTCGACGAGTCCGAACCGCCGTTTGCCGTGAATCCCGTCTCGGCCGCCCCTCAAATTCCTGATTTCCTCAAGCATCCCAAGGTTGCCGATGCGGCTGTCGCGGGCGCTGCCGAGGCGTCTACTTCGAGCGATGGGGGAGCGGACATTGCCCCCGCGGATAACGAGGGCGAAGAAGAGGACGGTCTTAAGCTTCCGCCGCTCGAAATCCTGCATGCAAACCCTCAGTCCGCTTCTGCCGCGTCGTCGGACAAGGAACTGGAACAGACCGCCGAGTCGTTGCAGTCCACGCTGCTAGAGTTTGGCCGTAGCGCTCGCGTCGTCGGCTGGATTGCCGGTCCCACGGTGACGACCTTTAAGCTGCAGCCCGGCGAGGGCGAGCGCGTGAGCAAGATTTCGAGCCTTGAGGACGACATCGCGCTGTCGCTTGCTGCTCAGTCCGTGCGTATCTTTGCGCCGATTCCCGGCACCTCGCTCGTGGGTATCGAGATTCCCAATCGCAAGCGTCAGAACGTCAACTTGGGCGACGTACTGCCCTATGTTAAGGGCGGTCCGCTTGAGCTTGCCATCGGCCGCGATGCAGAGGGCACGCCGGTCGTCGCCGACCTCGCCAAGATGCCCCACCTGCTGATTGCCGGTACCACGGGTTCCGGTAAGTCGGTCATGATCAACTCCATCATCACGACCCTGCTCATGCGCGCGCTCCCCGAGGACGTTCGCTTGATCATGGTCGACCCCAAGCGCGTCGAGCTCGCAGGATATAACGGCCTGCCGCATCTTTACGTGCCCGTAGTGACCGAGCCCAAGCAGGCCGCGAGTGCCTTGCAGTGGGCGGTGTCCGAGATGGAGCGCCGCCTGAAGGTCTTCGAGCGTCTGAACGTGCGCAAGATCTCGACCTATAACGAAAAGCAGGCCGCCGGCGAGTTTGAGCATTACGATAACCCGCCGCAAAAGATGCCCTACCTGGTCATCATCATCGACGAGCTTTCGGACCTGATGATGGTTGCCGGCAAGGATGTCGAGGCGTCGATTGTGCGTATCGCCCAGCTGGGCCGTGCCGCCGGTATCCACCTTATCGTGGCGACTCAGCGTCCGAGCTCTAACGTGGTGACGGGTCTCATCAAGGCAAACATTACCAACCGTATCGCCTTCAACGTCGCAACGGGCATCGACTCCCGCGTCATCATCGACCAGATGGGTGCCGAAAAGCTTACCGGCTTGGGCGACATGCTGTTCTCAAAGGTCGACTGGGGCAAGCCCCGCCGTATCCAGGGCTGCTTTGTTTCGGATGACGAAATCAACGAGATTGTCGAGTTCGTCAAGTCGCAAAGCGAGCCCGACTACCATGAGGAAATCCTGTCGGCTGTGGCACCTGCCTCCATGTCCATGGCAGGTGGCGGCGGCATCGTGCGCACCGGCGTTGCCGAGCCTCAGGACGACGATCCACTTATCTGGGAAGCCGCTCATATTGTGGTGGAATCGCAGCTGGGCTCCACATCTGGCCTGCAGCGCCGCCTGAAGGTTGGCTATGCGCGCGCCGGGCGTATTATGGACATGCTGGAAGAAAAGGGTGTCGTCGGACCGCCAGACGGTTCCAAGCCGCGCGAGGTCCTGCTGGATGAAGAAGGCCTTGCCGCGCTGGAATCCGTCGACGCCGAGATAGCACGTGAAGATCGTGAGTTTGGAGGATTCTGATGGCTGCACGCTTTGGTGACATGCTGCTCGAGCAGCGTCGCCGAATGGGCCTTTCCATTCAGCAGGTCGCCAACACCATCAAAATCAGGCCGCAGATCATCGAGTTTTTCGAGAATGGCAATTTTGCATCGATGCCTCCGCGCGGCTATGCGCAGGGCATGATTTCGAGTTATGCGCGCTTTTTGGGCCTCAATCCGCGGGAGGTCGTCAACGCTTATTTTGACGATCTGATGGCATATGAGCGCGAGACGTCGCAGCAGGGCGGTCGTTTTCAGGACGCCGCAGGCTACGTCAATTCGCGCTCCTCGGTTGACAACGGCCGCTTCCTGATGGTTCAGGGCGGGCGTTCGACGCGTTATGGCCAGCGCCCTCAGCAGGCTGGTTATGTTACCGAGACGGGCTCGAGCGAGGAGATTCGTTCCCAGCGCGACCGTTTTCGCAGCACGCCGGCACCCGAGGAGCGCGCACTCCCCGCTGCTCGCGGTGTCGCACGAGACCCTCGTGCCGGCTACGGCGATGGCGGTTATTCCGATCGCGGGTACCGTGGCGTTTCTTCCGGTCGTCCGCGCGGCGGCTATGCAGACGCCGATACTACGCAGGTGACGCCTCGCCTTCGATCCCAGTCGCAGACCTTTAGCCAGCGCTCCTCAGCGCCTCGTTCGGGCCAGCGCAACTACCAGGGTCGCGGCGAGCTCGCCCCCCGCTCGGGCCAGCGCAATATGCAGCGCCAGGGTAGCTATCGCGGTCGTTCCGACAATAACCGCGGTCGCATGCCCCAAGGCGCTGGTCGCGGTGGTTCCAATCGTGGACGCGGCGGTGGGCGTGCCCCCCAGAACAACGGTCTCGATCCTCGTATCGTTTACGCCGGTATCGGTGCCGTGGCGCTGCTGCTGATCGTGCTCATCGTGGTGCTCCTGCGTGGCTGCGGCTCCTCGGCGCCCGAGACGACGCCCGATACGCCCGTTGCCACCAAGACAACGACTAAGAAGTCTTCCAAGAAGACCGAATCCGTCGATGAGGATGAAGATACTGATGAGACGACGGACGAGTCGACCGATTCGGACGCCGACAAGACGACGGCCAAGAAGGAGGAGAACGAGGTCACAAAGGTCAAGATCTCCGTTGCCAAGGGTAAGACTGCTTGGATTGAGGTCAAGGTTGATGGCAAGTCGGTCTATGGCGCCCAGGCGACCGGCCCCTTTGAGCAGGAATACACGCCCGAGTCCTCGATCGAGATCACCACGTCCAAGCCTTCGGATGTCACCGTTACCAAGAACGGCGAAAAGGTCCGCTACGACACTAAGACGTCGGGCGTGGCACGCGTGACCATTACCGTTCCCAAGAAGGAGACGACCGAGTCCAAGGACGGCGAGAGCTCCGACGGCACCGATGGCACCGAAAGTACCGACGGAACCGATGGAACCGACGCCCAGTCCACGGACGGCACCGATACCGCCACCGACGGTCAAACGATGACCGATTCCACCGATTATTCGTACGACAGCTACTAAGCCGCTCGTAAGCGAAAGGATTAACCATGGCTAAAGATTCCAGCTTCGACGTCGTGTCCGAGGTCAATATGCAGGAGGTCGACAATGCCTTCCAGCAGACTACGCGCGAGATTTCCCAGCGCTATGACCTGAAGGACTCCGGCGCCACCATCGAGCTTTCGAAGGGCGACAAGCTCTTTACGATCAACGCTCCGGCCGACTTTGTCTCCAAGCAGATCATCGATGTCCTGAGCTCCAAGCTCATCAAGCGCGGCATCGATCTTAAGGCCGTGTCCTGGGATGCGCCTCAGGCTGCATCAGGCGGCACCGTGCGCGTGCTCGGTCACATCGTCGAGGGTATCGACCAGACGACTGCCAAGAAGATCAATAAGGACATCAAGGATCAGAAGCTCAAGGTCAAGGTGACGATCGAGGCTGACAAACTGCGTGTTTCCTCTGCTTCCAAGGATGCGCTGCAGACCGTGATCCAGTTCCTGCGCGACCAGGACTACGGTCAGCCGCTGCAGTTCACCAACTACCGCTAATTCGTTCGAAAGGACCGCTCTCCAACATGGATACTCCGTTGGGCTCCGTACTCTATATCACCCTCGGGTGCGCCAAGAACGAGGTCGATACCGACCGTATGCGTTCGCTGCTGACCGCCGCGGGCTACGAGGAGGCATTCGATCCGCAGGATGCCGATATCGCCATCGTCAATACGTGTTCGTTCCTTGCCTCTGCAACGTCCGAGAGCATCGAGACCACGCTCGAGCTTGCCAACGAGGTGCAGGACGGCGTTCGTTCCTGCCCGATCGTCATGTGCGGCTGCGTGCCGTCACGCTACGGCGATGACCTGCCCGACGAGCTGCCCGAGGTCGCGGCCTTTGTGAAGGCCGACGAGGAAGACGGCATCGTCTCTGTTATCGATGACGTTCTGGGTGTTGAACGCGAGATTGCCGCCTATATTCCGCAGGTCAAGCGCACCGTCGAGGGCGCTGTCGCCTACGTCAAGATCTCCGACGGCTGTAACCGCTTCTGTAGCTTCTGCATGATCCCGTATATCCGTGGTCGTTATCACTCGCGCAATGCCGAGAGCATTATCTCCGAGGTACGCGACCTGGTCGCCGGTGGTGTGCGCGAGATCGTGCTGATCGGCCAGGACACGGGTATTTGGGGCACCGACTTTGCAGACGAGGACGTCGCCGAGGGCTCGCCGCGCAATCTGGCGCAGCTGCTGCGTGCCGTCGCCGAGGCCGTGCGCCCGCACAATGTTTGGGTCCGCGTGCTCTATCTGCAGCCCGAGGGCATGACCGACGAGCTTATCGAGACGATTCGCGATACGCCCGAGGTACTGCCCTATATCGATATCCCCGTGCAGCACTGCGACGCGCGCATCCTCAAGGCCATGCGTCGCTCCGGTTCGCGCCAGGAGCTCGAGGATCTGTTCCGCGACCTTCGCGGGCGCATCCCCGGGATCGTGATTCGCTCTACGGCCATGGTCGGCTTCCCGACCGAGACTGACGACGAGTTCCGCGATCTTATCGACTTTATGGACACCGTCGGCTTTGACTACACGAGCGTCTTTGCCTACTCGCAGGAGGAGGGCAGCCTAGCCGCCAAGATGGAGGGCCAGGTCGACGAAGATGTTAAGCTCGAGCGCGCCCAGGAGGCCATAGATCTGGCCGAGTCGCTCGGCTTTGCCGCGACTGCCGCGCACGTGGGTGAGCGCGCCCAGGTGATCGTCGACGGTATCGAGGAGACCGAGGACGGTGCCGAACTCATCGGACATGCCTGGTTCCAGGCGCCCGATTCCGATGGTGCGGTGCATCTGGATGCCAGCGAGGCATCTGTGGGCGATATTCTGACGGTCGAGTTTACCGATAGCTTCTGCTACGAGCTTATCGGTCATGTTGTGGAGTAGGAGAGCGTCGTGGCTAACGAGAGCAATAAGGAACTGACGAGTGTTTGGACGCCCGCCAACATCGTGACGTGCGTGCGCATCGTCTTTATTCCGGTGTTCATGATCGTGTCGGCGCTGTCTCACGTAGGCGTTACCGGTACGGATTTGAGCACCTTCGACGGCCCGCTCGCCGCCGCCGCCTTTATTCTGTACGTCATCCTGTCGTGCACAGATAAGGTTGATGGCTACCTGGCTCGTTCACGCAACGAGATCACCGACTTCGGTAAGTTCTTGGATCCCATCGCCGATAAGTTGCTCGTGTTCTCGGCGCTGCTTCTGTTCTTGGATTTTGGTACCGTAACCGTGTGGTCGGTGTTCATCATCCTGTTCCGCGAGCTGCTGGTGAGTGCCCTGCGCATGGTCGCGAGTGCGGCCGGTGTTGTCGTTGCGGCCGATAAGCTCGGCAAGTACAAGACCGCGACTACGATGGTTTCCATCTGCGGCTATCTGTGCGTCTTTGCGATGGCCGGTCTTCAGCTGGGGCCGGTGTCGCTGCTGCTCGGTGTCTATTCGGTGTCGCGCTTCCTGTACGTCATCGCCGTGATTTTGACCATTGTCTCGGGCGCCCAGTACTTCTGGAACTGTCGCAAGATCGTCTTTTCGGTCTAGGTCCTGGTGGGTATGACGGAGTCTTATTTGCAGATTGCCGCAAACAACGAGGAGCTGGCGCGCGATATTGTTGAGCGCGCGAGTGCCCGTGGTGTGACGGTGTCGACGGCGGAGTCGCTGACGGCGGGCATGATTGCCTCGACGATTGCCGATATCCCGGGTGCCTCGGCGGTGCTTCGTGGCGGTGCGGTGACCTACTGCGATGAGATCAAACATCGCGTGCTCGGCGTTAAGCAAGAGACGCTCGACCACTATACCGCGGTGTCGTATCAGACGGCGCGAGAGATGGCTGCCGGTTCGCTGGAGCTGTACCAGAGCGATATTGCCGTGAGCGCGACGGGCTATGCCGGCCCCGGTGGTGGGACCGAGGACGATCCAGCTGGCACTTTTTATATTGGCTGGGCGTATCGCTCGGCCGATGGGGGAGTGCCGGTCGTGGACTCCATTCGTTGTCACTATGAGGGCGATCGTTCGTGTGTCCGTGCCCATGCGGTCGCGGAGGCATTGGGTCGCATTGTCTGCGTGCTCGATTCTATGGAATAGACGTGTTTTAAGGGGCCTCCGGGCCCCTTAATTGTGGAGATAGGGACCTCTGTCGAATTCGCTCTTTGTGCAGGTATTTGGCGTATTCTTCCTCGTTATGATTTTCTTGATTCGCCTGCGGTCAAGTTTTTGGTCAGTTTTTGGTCGGCGTTTGGTTGGGTTTTGGAAAGGTCGGCTGCATATGATTTATCTGAACGGTTGACCACGAACAGCCGTTCGTTTATTATCGATGCAGGTTGTTAAGAGGAGGGCTATTCATGGCCAAGAATTCAGGTCCCGTACGTACCGTTCATGCTCGCACGACGGGTAAAGAGCGCGATGAGATGATCGCCACCACCAAGGCCGAGATCGAGAAGAAATTCGGCCAGGGTTCTATCATGAGGTACGGCGACGGTGGTCCCGAGCTCGAGGTCGAGGCCATTCCCACGGGCGCCCTGGCCCTCGATGCCGCCCTGGGCATCGGCGGCGTGCCGCGCGGCCGTATCGTCGAGATTTACGGTCCCGAGTCCTCCGGTAAGACAACGCTTTCGCTCGAGATTTTGGCAGAGGCCCAGGCTATGGGCGGCGTCGTGGCATTTATTGATGCCGAGCACGCGCTCGATCCCACGTATGCCGCGCGTATCGGCGTTGACATCGATGAGGTCCTCATTTCCCAGCCCGATACGGGCGAGCAGGCACTCGAGATCGTCGACATGCTCGTGCGCTCTGGCGCCATCGACGCCATCGTCGTCGACTCTGTCGCCGCTTTGACTCCGCGTGCCGAAATTGAGGGCGAGATCGGCGATACTACGGTCGGCCTTCAGGCCCGTCTGATGAGCCAGGCGCTCCGTAAGCTCGCCGGCTCGCTTGCCAAATCTAAAACGACCTGCATCTTCATTAACCAGCTGCGCGAGAAGATCGGCGTCATGTTCGGCAACCCCGAGACTACGACGGGCGGCCGCGCCCTCAAGTTCTTCTCGTCGGTGCGCATCGATATTCGCCGCATTGACAGCATCAAGCTCAAGGACGAGGTTATCGGCAATCGTGTGCGCGCCAAGGTAGTTAAGAACAAGGTGGCTGCTCCGTTCCGCTCCGCCGAGTTCGACATCATGTACGGCACGGGCATCTCTAAGGAGGGCTCGATTCTGGACATGGCCGTCGAGTGCGGTATCTGCAAAAAGATGGGCTCTTGGTTTGCTTACGGTGAGGACAAGCTCGGTAATGGTCGCGAGGCCGCTAAGGCCTTCCTGCGCGAACACCCCGATTGTGCTGACGAGATCGAGCATAAGGTTCGCCTCGCCTGCGGCCTTGAATTCGATGACGATGCTCCGTCCGAGGTCGAGCTGACCGATCAGCCCGAAACCGAAGAGTTCGATGAGCTTTACGCCATCGATGGCTCCGCGATGCTCGATGACGACGAGTAGCGGATACCCTCATGTCGTATACGGTGACCGAGGCCACGGTCGTCTTTCCCGATAAGAAGGCGGCCTCCTCGTTCTCGAGTGGGTATGCATCAAAAAAGCCTTGTGCACATATCGACTGTGAGCTCGAGGGCGGTTTTGAACGATTCATCTGGATTCCTGTTCGTGTCGCGCGCCTTTTCCTTAAAAATCGCCCCAATCTTCCCTGCGATTGGGATGAGTTCCGCGAGGCGGTGCAGGTCATTGAGCGTAAATGCGCACTTACCATGGTGACTGAGATGCTATCGCGCCGCGACCATGCCACGGGTGAGGTCCGTGACAAGCTGGCTCGCTATGGTTTTCGCTCGGCCGCGATTGAATTCGCCGTTGAGCGTGCCACTGAGTATCGCTTTTTAGATGAGAACCGCTTTTGTTCGTACTTTATCGAGGAACGCAAACGACGCGGCTGGGGGCAGCGCAAGATTGAGACTGAGCTTAAGCGCCGCCATGTCGTACTCGATGATATCCCCGGCTATCCCGAGGATTTTTTTGCCGTGGAGGACGACTTGGCTCGCGCATCGGCTTTGCTCGCGAAGCGTCGTGTTCCCGAGACACGTGGATTCGAAAAGCTCGTCCGGTTTTTGATGGGCAAGGGCTTTTCGTACCACATCGCCGCCGATGCCGTTAAGGCGCGTCTCGATGCCGAACGTGAGGAATGTGCAGTTTAGACACAGGCGTTTTGCGTACCTACCGTTCACCGCGTTTTAGATGCCGTGCTGGGTCCATTTATTTGACAGTTGTTGCGGTTCAACGTACGATAAACACTGTCATTTGCTTTGTGATATGTGCTCATCTTTGATGAGTTTGTTTATATGTTTATCTGTATCCGACCCGCATAAGCTGCGCCCATATTACTCAAATGTCGCGAGCCGTTCGTAAGGACGGTTCGCTTTGTTGTGTAACGAATCCATAAAAAGGAGTGAGCATGCCTATCATTGCAGCGCTCGTTGGCATCGTTTTGGGTGCCATCGCCGCCATTGCCTACATGCGCACCGCCAAGCAGGGTAGTCTTCACGAGGCCGACGAAAAGATCCAGTCGGCTCACGCACAGGCTGAGTCCCTAATCGGTGATGCAAAGCGTCAGGCCGAGACCCTCAAAAAAGAGGCTCTGCTCGAGGCTAAGGAAGAGATTATCAAGAACAAGCAGGCCGCCGAGGCCGAGGACAAGCAGCGTAAGAGCGAGATTCGTACGCTCGAGAACCGCGTGATGCAGCGCGAGGAGTCTCTCGATCGCCGCAACGATGCCCTCGACAAGCGTGAGCATCAGCTGTCCAGCCAGGCTGGCCAGGTCGAGAAGCGCTCCCGTGAGCTTGAGGAGCTTTGCGCCAAGCAGACCTCGGAGCTCGAGCGCATCGCCGACCTGACCCGCGAGGATGCTCACAAGGAACTCCTCGACAAGGTTCGTGGCGAGGTTACCCACGAGGCCGCTACGATCATCCGTGAGTCCGAGCAGCAGGTTCGCGCCGAGTGCCACAAGACCGCCCAGGAGATCTTGTCCCTGGCGATTCAGCGCTGTGCCGCCGATCACACCGCCGAGGTCACCGTTACCTCCGTGCATATTCCGTCTGACGACCTGAAGGGTCGCATCATCGGCCGCGAGGGTCGCAATATCCGCACCTTCGAGCAGGTTTCCGGCGTCAACCTCGTGATCGATGATACGCCCGAGACCGTCGTGCTTTCGAGCTTCGATCCGGTCCGTCGCGAGACCGCCCGCGTCGCCCTCGAGAACCTTATTGCTGACGGCCGCATTCACCCCGCCCGCATCGAGGAGATGTATCACAAGGCCGCCGACTTGGTTCAGCAGCGCGTGCGCGAGGCTGGCGAACAGGCTGCCTTCGATACCGGTATCCACGATCTGCACCCCGAGATCGTTAAGACCCTGGGTGCTCTGCGCTACCGCACCTCGTTTGGTCAGAACGTGCTCCAGCATTCCCTCGAGGTTTCCGACCTGTGCGGCGTGATGGCTTCCGAGCTTGGCCTGGACGTTGTGACCGCCAAGCGTGCCGGCCTGCTGCACGATCTTGGTAAGGCTATCGACCATGACGTCGAGGGTCCGCATGCCGTTATCGGCGCCGAGCTCGCCCGTCGCTATGGCGAGAAGCCCGTTATCGTTCACGCTATCGAGGCCCATCACGCCGACGTCGACCCCAACACGGTGCTCGATGTTCTGGTCCAGGCTGCCGATGCCGTTTCTGCCTCTCGCCCTGGTGCCCGTCGCGAATCGGCCGAGAACTACATCAAGCGCCTTGAGAAGCTCGAGGAGATTGCCAACTCCCATGACGGCGTTGAGCGTACCTATGCTATGCAGGCTGGTCGCGAGGTTCACGTCATGGTTCAGCCGGACAAGATTTCCGATGCTCAGTCCACGGTCTTGGCTCATGACATCGCCCATCAGATCGAGGAAGAGATGGAGTATCCCGGTCAGGTGCGCGTCGTCGTGATTCGCGAGAGCCGCGCTGTCGATATCGCTAAATAACATGAACGACGCGAACGAGCTCATCTCATTTATCGCGTCGATGTCGGGGGAGGGCAATCTTCGCGTCGAGGAGAACCTTGGCGAGGGGTATGTCCGCCTCCGCGTTTCGGAGGCCGAGCGGCGCCAGGCAAAGCACGACATTCAGCATGTCGAGGATATTGTCATCGAAATGCTGCGCAACGCTCGTGATGCCGGCGCCGACAAGGTCTATCTCGCCACGACCAAGGAAGATGGCGTCCGTACGCTCGTCTTTCTGGATAACGGCTCGGGCGTGCCGCAGGATATGCAGGAGCGCATCTTTGATGCCCGCGTTACCTCTAAGCTCGAGAGCATGAAGATGGATCGTTGGGGCGTTCACGGTCGAGGCATGGCATTGTTCTCGATTAAGCAGAACACCGACGAGGCACGCGTTGTCGCGTCGGATGTTGACCTTGGCTCGGTCTTTAAGGTGAGCGTCGCTACCGACCGCCTTGGCGAGCGCGCCGATCAGTCCAGCTGGCCTCAGGCCGTGAAGGACGAGGACGGTCACTATGTCTGCGCCCGTGGCCCTCACAACATCATTCGCGCGGCCTGCGAGTTTGCCCTCGAGGAGCTGCGCGCCTGTGATGTCTATCTGGGGTCACCGTCCGAGATTGCCGCGACGCTGCATGCGCAGGCCTCAAACCGTCTCGATGCTTCTCGTCTTTTGTTTATCGATGACGAAGCCGAGCTTCCCGTGGTGGATCGTCTGGGTCTTGCTTCGGATGCGGAAGACTTTATCCGTATCTGTTCGGGTTTGGGCCTTGAGATGTCCGAGCGTACGGCGCATCGTATCTTGGCGGGCCAGATTAAGCCCGTTCGCGGTGTGACCGCACGCCTGCTTCGCGAGCGCGATTCGTCCTCGCATGCGTCTGCTCCGGTTGATCTTGCCAAAGATCGTCGCGGGCTGCGCATCGCTAAGGACGACATGGCGCAGTTCTCGCGAGCGGTGGAGCGCGACTTTAACGATCTTGCATCGCGGTACTATCTCAACCTTTGCGGCGACCCCAAGATTCGTGTTTCGCGTGATCGCATTACCGTGACGTTCGATCTTGCCAAAGAGGAGTAGCATCTTTACCGAGTCCGTTCGGTACGATACAGTTATTGCAGTTAAAACGTACTTTTAAACGCAGGAGTTTCTTCATGGATTGCCTGAAGGTATCAAGCAAATCATCGCCCGCGTCCGTTGCCGGCGCCATTGCCGGCATGGTCAAAGATGGTGTTCCCGTCAATATTCAGTGTGTCGGCGCGGGTGCCGTCAACCAGGCCATTAAGGCCGTGGCTATCGCGCGCGGCTTTTTGATTCCGACCGGGTTTGATATTTCCTGCGCGCCGGTGTTCTCCGACATCCTCATCAACGGGGAGTCGCGCACGGCCATCCGTCTTTCTATTTACGTTCATCAGATTAATCGAGCTGCTATGGATAACGTTGTGATGGACGACGTTAAGCCTGTGGCATAGCGTGTTTGCTCTTTGCCCGCCTTCTTTGATTCCGCCTATTCCACCTCGTTAGGACTTTTACACATGGACCAGGGTTCCGTACGCGATATTCTTGCCGGTAAAACCTACTTTATCCGCACCTTTGGCTGTCAGATGAATCAGCACGACTCCGAGCGCGTGAGCGGCCTGCTCGACTCGTATGGCTGCCTCATGGCGCTTGATCCGGAGCATGCTGACATTGTCGTGTTCATGACGTGCTGCGTTCGTGAGGCCGCTGACACCCGTCTGTACGGTCAGTGCAACTCTTGTAAGAGCCTTCCGCCTTCGCCCTCGGGCAAGCGCGTGGTCGCCGTGGGCGGCTGCATCGCGCAGCGCGACGGCGAGGGTCTGCTCACCAATGTCGATAACGTCAATGTTATCTTTGGCACGCATTCCATCGCACATGTGGCCGAGCTCATTGCCGAGGCATTCTTGGACGGCAGGCGTCATATTCGCACCAATGAGCACGAGGACACGGATGCTATGAGTATGCCGTGGCATCGCGAGACCCAGTATCACGCCTGGGTTCCCATTATGACGGGCTGCAACAATTTCTGCACCTATTGCATCGTGCCGTATGTGCGCGGTCGCGAAAAGAGCCGCCCTTTCGAGGAGATTGTCGACGAGGTGACCGGTCTTGTACGCCAGGGCGTGCGTGAGGTCACGCTTTTGGGTCAAAACGTCAACTCCTATGGTCGCGACCTGTTTGGCAAGCCGCGCTTTGCCGATCTGCTGCGTGCCGTGGGCGATACGGGTGTAGAGCGCATCTTCTTTACTTCCTCGCACCCCAAGGACCTGCTGCCCGAGACTATCGACGCTATGGCCGAGACGCCTGCCGTCATGCCGCAGTTGCACCTGGCAGTTCAGTCGGGCTCGACGCGCATCCTTAAAGAGATGAATCGTCGCTATACGCGCGAGGATTATCTGGGGCTCGTCGATCGCATCCGCAATCGCATGCCCAATATCGCGCTTTCGACCGATATCATCGTGGGCTTCCCCGGCGAGACCGAGGAAGACTTTGAGCAGACGCTCTCGCTCGCCGAGACGGTCCGTTACGCTCAGGCCTATACGTTTATCTATTCCAAGCGCGCCGGTACTCCGGCAGCCGAGATTGACGATCCCACCCCGCATGAGGTGATTCTTGAGCGATTCAACCGTCTGGTGAAGGTTATCGAGACCACGGCGCACGAGTATAACCAAGGTGAGCTCCATACCGTTGTGCCGGCGCTTATTGAGGGTACGAGCAAAAAGAATGACGCGGTGCTGCTGGGCAAGAGTCCTAAGAATCAGACCGTTCATGCACCGATTCCCGCGGGCTACAGCATCGATCAGCTGATTGGCAAGATTGTCGATGTTGACGTTGACGTTGCCAAGACGTGGTATCTGTCCGGATCCGTTGTGGGCGAGCCGCGCTAATGATTTCTCCCGGGGCAGGTCTTTCCGCCGTTGCGATTGTCGGTCCGACGGCGGTTGGTAAAAGTGATGTCGCAGATCGTTTGGCGGCTCGCCTTTCGTCCGAAGTGCTGTCGTGTGATGCGATGCAAATCTATCGAGGTATGGATATCGGCACGGCAAAGATGGCGCCTGAGGAATGTTGTGTGCCCCTGCGCCTGGTCGATATTGTTGAACCCGGTGTTGCATATTCTGCAGCGCTGTATCAGGCAGACGCTCGTGTGCATGTTGAGCGCTTGCTGGGCGAGGGCCGCCTACCGGTGTTTTGCGGGGGTACAGGCTTGTATCTCAAGGCCGCCCTGGATGAGATGGATTTTCCCTCGGGCGAGCTTGAGGACGATCGCCGCGCGGGCTATCAGGAGCTTGCCGAACGCATTGGCAAGGAAGCGCTGCATGCGCTGCTTGCCGAGCGTGACCCCGAGTCCGCTGCGGTCATCCACCCCCATAATGTTCGCCGCGTGATTCGCGCGCTCGAAATGCACGATGATGGTGTGTCCTACGCGCAGCAAAAGTCGCAGTTCAGTGTTCCGCGCGAGCATTATCACGCTCTGTGGTTTGGATTGATGCGTAATCGCGAGGCGCTTTACGAGCGCATTAACCTTCGCGTCGATCTGATGTTTGAGCAGGGTCTTGTTGATGAGGTTCGTGGTCTTATGGACAAGGGGCTGGGAGATGCCCTGACTTCGATGCAGGCGATTGGCTATAAAGAGATTATCGATGCCTTTAACGGCGTGATTTCTATGGATGAGGCTCGCGAACTCATCAAGATTCGTTCGCGTCGCTATGCCAAGCGTCAGCTTTCGTGGTTTAAACGCGATGACCGCATCGTGTGGTTCGATATGGACGAGTTTACGATCGATGAGGTCGTTGAGGACATCCTTCACCGTATCGAGGCGGCCTAATGGCTCGGTTTCCCCTCGTTCCCACGGCGCCTGAGCCCGAACGTGCCGTTCTTGTCGGAGTTGAGTGGCGCGATAACGCCTGGCCGCTCGATCGTTCGCTTGACGAGCTTGAGCGCCTGGCCCATACGGCTGGCGCCCAGTGCGTGGCGCGTTTGTCGCAGCGTCTGGTTAAGCCATATCCAAAATCGTTTATCGGCTCCGGTAAGGTTGAGGAGCTTTGCGGGCTCGTGCATCGTATGAATGTCGATGTTGTTATCTTCGACGACGATTTAACGCCCTCGCAGCAGTCTTATCTTGAGAAAGCCGTGGGCGAACCGGTTAAGATTATCGACCGCACGGCGTTGATTCTCGATATCTTTGGCCTGCACGCTCAGACCCGTGAGGGCCGCCTGCAGGTGCAGCTAGCCCAATTGCAGTATCTGTTGCCTCGCTTGCGCGGTATGTGGAGCCATCTTGCTAAAGAGCAGACACGCGGTGGCATTGGTTCGCGCTTTGGCCAGGGCGAAAGCCAGCTCGAGGTTGACCGACGTTTGATTCGCAACAAGATTGCCGCGCTTCGTCGCGAGCTTAAGCAGGTTGAACAGCGCCGAGATGTCCAGTCAAAGAGTCGTATCGAGTCGCCGGCGTTTCGCGTTGCCTTAGCCGGTTATACCAATGCCGGTAAGTCGACGTTGCTCAATCGCCTGACCGGGTCTACAGTGCTTTCACAGGACAAATTGTTTGCCACGCTCGATCCGACTACGCGCTCGTATCGCTTGCCCGGCGGTCGTGGTATGACCATTACCGATACGGTTGGCTTTATTCAAAAGCTACCGCATGGTCTCGTTGATGCCTTTAAGTCCACACTGTCCGAGGTCCTTGGTGCCGACCTGATCCTTAAAGTTGTGGATGCCTCTGACGAGGACTACGAGCGCCAGCTCGAGGCAGTCGATCGCGTTCTTGACGAGATCGGTGCCGGTGAGCGTTTGACGCTTACGGTGTTCAATAAAATCGACCTACTCGATAGCGTCGATCGATTGAGTTTCCGTCGTCGCTATCCCGAGGCCGTGTTGTTCTCGGCCCAGACAGGCGAGGGGCTCGACGATCTCGTCGACCGAATTGCTCGTGAGGCGGCTGCCACCGATGTGTTGCTCTCCGCTGATATCCCGTATCGCGAGGGCGCCCTCATTACGCTGGTACATGAGCAAGGAACCCTTCTGCATGAGGAATATCTAGAGGACGGCGTTCGCATTGTGGCAAAGATGCCGGCCCGAATCGCGCCGCGTCTTGAGCGCTATCGTACGGAGTAAACGAGCTCTAGCACGCCTAGAATGACAGGCTGATGGAGTAGGTAGAACGGTAAGGCATGCCGACCGAGTACTGCGAGCGCCGGGATGGGATTGGCGTATGCCCATGCCGGCGCTTCGTGGCTTGATGCTTGTGCTGCCTGGGCAGTAAAGAAGCCGGTAAGGTACATAAAGACAAATGGAATGAGCGGATAGTAGTCTCCCGAAACAAAATCCGGGCCCGGGAATCCAAGCCATGCCAGGTAGGGGAGTGGGTAGACCGCCTTTGGAATGCCCCAGGTTAGGGTAAAAAGAACAAGGCATACTGCGATGCCCCACGAGCCCGGTAATTTTTGGAGTAACGGACGGGTGAGTGCAACCACCGCGGTGCACGCCGCCATGCAATAAATGATGCCAAAGTTTACCGAATCGTCGACTGATACCAGTGTAGTTGCAATCCATACGATCAAGGCTGCGGCCGCGTATTTGAGGGCGCGCTTAACGTTATTGCGCGAGAGCGTGCACATCCAACCGGCGATAAACAAAAATACCCAGCTGATACTAGCGCGCCAGATATCCTGGAAAACCGTTTCGGTAAACCATGGCATATCCCATCCATATAGGTAGGCCAAATCGTAGCAGGCGTGAAAACCTGCCATCGATAGCATCGTAAACCCGCGGATGGTATCAAATATGGTGATGCGTTTTTGCATTACGAGAACCGGCGCATTAATCCGACAACCTTACCCAAAATAACGGGGTTCGTCGCATAGATGGGCTCCATGGTGTCGTTCTCAGGCTGCAGGCGCACGCGCCCCTGCTCCTTGTAGAACGTCTTGACGGTCGCCGAGCCATCGATCATGGCCACGACGATTTCGCCGTTCATGGCGCTCTTTTGCTCGCGAACGATAATGTAGTCACCGTTGTAGATGCCGACATTGATCATTGAGTTGCCGTGCACTTCAAGGATAAAGGAGCCCTGGTCTGTGGCGATTTCGGTCGGGATGGTAAAGGTGTCCTCGATATTTTGCTCGGCCAGAATGGGAATCCCAGCCGCGACGCGACCGACGAGCGGCAGTGAGACCGTTCCGCGGGGCGCTGTGGGTTCATCGGATTTGGAAATCGAGACGGAGGATCCGTCCTCATCAAAAAGCTCTAGGGCGCGAGGCTTGGTGGCATCGCGCTTGAGCAGCCCTCGAGCCTCCAGGGCAGAGAGATGAGCATGCACCGTGCTGGGGGAGGAGAGGCCTACGGCCGATGCCATCTCGCGCACACTGGGCGGATAGCCCTTCTCCTGCTGATATTCCTTGATGAAGTCGTAAATCTGCTGCTGACGCTTGGTAATTTTGCGAGCCATCAGGGGATCCTCTCTGCCAATGTCAAACAAATGTTCGATTATTGCTTGACAGGAACAACTGTTCGAAGATAATAATAACCGAACATTCGTTCTCGCGCTAGACATTTTTGTCCGCGCGGCTTGATAAAACTGTTCTCAGCAAAACACGCGAGAGGAGAACATGATGAACGCAACGGATATGGTCCAGGGAAACCTCGCCCTTAAGCTCGAGACGCCTGCGGCGCCGGCTTTCACGGTTGTTAAAGGCGGCCAATCTGGTTTCCAAACACTGCCTGGCAAGCCCGTCCGCAACCAGTGCGTCGCCACGACTTCGGCCCCCGTTGCCCTAAAGGCTTCGACGATTGTCGCCCTGGCCGTTGCGCTCACGCTCTTCCTTGTACTTGCCACCTCGATCTTCAGCGCTCGTCACGCCGCATATGCCGAGTCGGTATCCAACGTTACCTACAAGACCGTCCGTGTTCAGTCTGGCGATTCCTTGTGGTCGCTAGCCCGGGAGCATCCGATTGAGGGTCTTTCCACGCAGGAGACCTCTGATATGATCCGCAACGTCAATCACCTGGAGCATGGCTCGCTCGATGCCGGTGCGCATCTTAAAGTTCCCGCACGTTCCTAAGATTTAAGTACCGTCGCATGGTACCCTTGTAATCGTTTTAGAGGAGGTACCATGCGCTGTCCCAAATGCGGCAAGGCACATACCCGCGTCGTTGATTCCCGCATGCAGGAATCAAATAACACCATCAAGCGCCGTCGCGAATGCTGCTCATGCAATTATCGCTTTACGACATTTGAGCGTTGTGAAGACCCTATCGAGGTCATTAAGTCAGACGGATCCAAGCAACGGTTCGATCGCAATAAGCTGCTGGTCGGTTTGATGCGCGCCACGATCAAGCGAGATATCGACACTAAAAAGCTCAACGAGATCATTGACGATATTGAGGTTGAGCTTCGCTCCCGTACGCTCACGGCTGTTACGTCCCATGAGCTGGGCGATATGGTTCTTAAGCGGTTGGCCAAGATCGATAAAGTGGCCTACATCCGCTTTGCCTCGGTCTATCGCGATTTCAAAGACGTCGATGAGTTTCTGCAAGAGCTCGACAAGCTAAGGTGATTTCATGTCCAACATTACCGTTAACATTAAGCGTCTCGACCCAACCGTCGAGCTTCCCAAATACGCCCATCCCACGGATGCCGGTCTTGACCTCCGAGCCAACGAGGATTGCACCCTCAAGCCTTTTGAGCGTCGCCTGGTCTCCACGGGCCTAGCTGTCGCCCTGCCCGACGGCTACGCCGGCTTCGTCCAACCCCGCAGCGGCCTGGCCATTAAGCAAGGCCTGTCCATAGTCAACACTCCTGGCCTCATCGACGCCCACTACCGAGGAGAGCTCAAAGTCATCCTCATCAACCTCGACCCCAAGAACAACATCCAAATCAACAAAGGCGACCGCATCGCCCAGCTCGTCATCCAAGAAGTCCCCACGGTCAACCTCGTAGAAGTACAAGAACTAGACGAAACCGACCGAGGAGCCGGCGGTTTCGGTTCTAGCGGCGTATTGTAATGTCCGCTCACCCGTGAGAGGCCCCTATATATCATTCCATGCTCAAACATTCTCGCTGCGCTGCGAAACTGCGCGTGGAACGATATATAGGGGCCTCCCACGGGTGAGCTACGTTTGCTTGCTTGCAACTACCGTGCTTCTTCGCTAGAAGTCGAGGGCCTTAATCAATTTGTAAGCCGGTGCGACAAGGGGATTTCTCCTTTGTCGTACCGGCTTACTAGTTGGATTGCAATTTGTTTTCAAGCAGGAAGTCTCTGTCCGGGGCTCACCCATATCGTTCCACGCGCAGTTTCGCAGCGAGCGTAGCGAAGCGAGAATGTTTGAGCATGGAATGATATGGGTGAGCCCCGGACAGGTGGGATTAGTGCGCCCCTGCGAAGCGAGAATGTTTGAGCACGGGATGATATACAGGGGCCTCCCACAGGCAAGCGGACAGTCCAATGCTAGCGGATATGCGCAGGCTTCCCGCCCCAGTAGAAGCGGCAGAATGCGCGTTTTCTTTTCTGGGGTTTGCCTATGAGTTCCATGGTGGCGACAGCGATGTCTTCGGCTGCGTGGGGGCGGCGTAGTACTTCGCCATTGATGAGCAATGCCTTGAGCGACTCCGGATGATCGTGGAGATGTCGCAGCGTCACGATGAGCTCTCGTGCCGTGGTGACGTGCATGCTGGCTCCCATGCCGGTGAGCATGGTGGTGTTGGCCTTTTCTTGGCCGTAAGATTTGCCCAGCAGGATCATCGGCAGATGTGCGCATAGGCACTCGGTGACCGTGAGTCCGCCCGATTTGAGGATTGCCAGGTCGCAGCCGTGCATGAGGGCCGCCATGTCGTCGACATAGTCCAACACCGTGACGTTCTCGAGCTTCATGGCATCGAAGAGCGTCTTCAGCCGGGTGGCATACTCCGCGTCTTTGCCGGGCAAAAAGACAAAGTGCATGTCTTCGAAGCCGCGCAGGAAGGGGAGCGTGTGGTCCATCGCCGCGCGAAAGCGGACGTACGGCTGAGGCAGGCTGGCACCGGCCATTACCAGCACGACGGTCTTGTCGGTGGGGAGGTTGAACTTGGCCAGCTCTTCCTCGCGATCGTAATCCGTGTCGAATCCGGCGCGAATAGGGATGCCGGTAATGCGAATCTTTGCCTCGGGCACCTTGCGCGGTCGCAGCGTTTCGGCCATGAATTCATTGGCAACACAGAAGAGATCGGTGTCCTTGTGGGGCCACCAGCCCTCGACTTCGTAGTCGGTCGGGACGCAGACGATTGGATAATCGATACCCGTAATTACGCGGGCGCCCACGGCAACATTGGCTGCTGTGATGTGCGTTGCGACCACGGCTATGGGCCTGCGGCTACGTATATATTCGTTGAAGGCGGGGAACATAATTCGCGACCATGCCGTGCCGCCACCCCAGAGAAGATGTCCCGTAAGCGTATATCTCCAGGTCAGATCGTAAATGGGGCGCGTGGCTCCTGTAAAAGAAGCCGCGGTCTTATTGCCATCGAATTTAATACGTCCAAAATCAAGGATATCGAGCACTTCAATCTCAACATCCTCGGGGATTCCATTGGTGCCGCGGATGAGGTCGAATGCTTGCGCAATCGCATTTGCGGCGGCCTTGTGACCCGAGCCGACCGAGGCGTGCACGATGGTCACGAGAGGTTTTTGCTGAGCCAAGAGTGTGGTTTGCTCCGATTGGGGAGTGCTGTGCGTGAGCAGGGGAGCGTCGTCGCTCGTCTGCGTCTGATCCATCGATAACTCCCCTTCGACGTTGTAACACGGATTTATCATTGTAGTGCATGAGTGTCACGTTCACGAAAATTTGGGTATGAGCGCAAAGAACGACAACGTTTCGACGAGAGGACTCTTCATGATTACCGATCAGACAATCGATGTTGCGATCATCGGCGGCGGCCCCGCGGGCTATGCTGCCGCCATTTATGCGGCGCGCGCCAACCTGACGACGACTGTCCTTGAGCAGGGCATGTCGGGCGGACAGATTGCCACGAGCAACGAGATTGAGAATTATCCTGGCATTCCGTTGCTGAGCGGTGCCGAACTTGGTGAGCGGTTTCAACAGCATGCTGAAGGCCTGGGGGCTCAGGTTGAATGGAGTATGGTGACAGGCGTCGATTACGATGCCGATGCAGCGCAATTTACCATCCATCATGATATGGGTGACACAGCGGCCAAGAGCGTCATCGCGTGCATGGGCGCCACGCCGCGTCCTGCGGGTTTTGTTGGCGAGGACACGTATCGCGGTCGTGGCGTTTCGTATTGCGCGACGTGTGACGGTATGTTCTTCCGCGGCAAGCAGGTCTTTGTTATCGGAGGCGGTAATTCGGCATGCGAGGAGGCACTATTCCTGTCCGACATTGCCAGCAGCGTGACCATCGTGCTGCGTCGTGATCAGTTCCGTGCACCCGAGAGCGTTGTGAATAAGGTGCTTGCTAAAGACAATATTTCAGTTAGGTACCAAGCTAGTATTGTTGAGCTTTCTGGTGAAGCGATGCCCACGACAATTACGTTTAAGGATAATGCGAGCGGCAAGACGTATGCCGAGACCTTTGAACCTGGCTCATTTGGCATCTTTGTCTTTACCGGCACGCAACCTCATACCGAGCTTGTTGAGCATCTAGTCGATCTGGCTCCCGACGGCGGCATCCTTACCGACGATTCGATGGCCACCCGTACGCCCGGCCTATTCGCAGCCGGCGATATCCGTTCAAAGCGTTTACGCCAGGTTGTGACCGCCGTTTCGGACGGAGCCATAGCGTCAACCAGCGCATACGCTTTCCTACGCGGATAAGTACGATAATATATCTTATGTAAAGTTGCTATCTTTAAACAAAGTGGTTGGACGGTGCATCAATGTGCTGTCCAACCACTTTGTTTAGCGGCTATGTGGTATGCAAAACTAGATAACCTAGAATACAATATAGAAAACGAACGGAGGCCTCTTATGAACCACGTTAAACATGTTATCCCGATGTCCGATACATCGGTCAGCATTAAACCGGAGGATATTCAGCCGACGGTGCTGCCGGATGCATTTATTCAATCCGATATGGTGCGTAACCTCAACGCGTTGAGCCTGTCGCGTTATGACCAGCTGCCCAACGTAACGCTCTACCGTGACCAGGTCATTGAGTACATCGAACTGTGGATGGAGCCGCTTTCGATTTGCGTAGAGCAGCCCGTTATCACGCCATCGATGATCAATAACTACGTGAAGGTTGGCCTCGTTCCCGCGCCGGTTAAAAAGCAGTATGGCCGTGAGCAGATTGCGCGTCTCATCGCCATTTGTATCTTTAAACAGGTGCTGCCCATCGCTGCGGTTCAGGCGCTCTTTATTATTCAGCGCTTGAGTTACGACGCTCCGACTGCTTTCGATTATGTAGTCGATCAGCTTGAGGCATCGATTCGAGCGGCTTTTTCCGTTGAGCAGACTCCCGTGCCCGATACCGCGCATCAGGTTACGCGCGAGTCGTTGCTCGTACGCAGTGCGGTATCGTCCTTCGTTTCGAAGGCGTACCTGATGAGCTATCTCAAGTTTAATGGGTTTAATAGCTAACTGAGGTATAAGACGGGCGGGATAAAGAGCCACTGGCCCCTTATCCCGCCCATGCGTTTGACTAGTTGGACATTATCGGCCCGAAGCTACGCCCATGCCGTAACCGATGATGAGACCGTGCATCTCGGCGTAATAGGAATCTAGCCCGTTACAGGGCATGATGATGGTCTTGGAGCCGGGCCAATGCTCCACAATGCGGCTGGCAAGTGCCTGGGCGCCCGTCTCATTCTCGACATGGTCGATAATGACCTCGCCGCCAGTAAAGCCTTCGGCCTCCATGGTATCGACAATCTTGCCAAGCATCTTCTTTTCTCCACGCGTGTGCCCAACGAGTTCAATTTTGCCCGCTTCGCTCGCCGTGCCCAAAATGCGGATATTGAGCTTGTTGGCAATAACTCCGGCCGCCTTAGGGATACGTCCGGCCTTCGCAAGGTTTTCGTAATTGCACAAACTAAAGAGGATCTTGCTGTTCTGCTCCAAGCTATCGAAGTAGGCGCAGGCGTCCTCAAAGGAGGTATCCGGGTTGCTTGCAAGATAGCGGTCGAAAAGCAGGAAGATCAGATCCATTTTGCCACCTGCGGCTCGTGAGTTGACCAAATGAATCTGGCGGTTGGGCTCCTCGGCAAGCACCATGTCACGTGCGGTGGCCGCGGCATTGTAGCTTCCCGATACGCCCTCCGAGATGGGCATGCAGATCGTCTTGTCGGCAAGCTTAAAAAGTTCAGCCCACTCCCCTACGCTTGGACAGGCGCTCGAAGAAGCGCTCGACTCCGCCTGCACGGCGCAATTGAGCTCGTGAACATCGAGCGAGAGGTCATCAACAAATTCACGCTCCCCCACTCGGATCTTAAGGGGTGCAAATGCAAAGGTGGTATGAGGTGCGGTTGGTTGCCAATCGCGAAGATTGCAGCTCGAATCGGAGATAAGTGCCCAGCTCATTGAGGGTCCTTTCTAATTGTTCCTCAACAATTATAGCCATCTTTTTGATTGATTGGACGGCTATCTAGTTTTGAATACTAGATAGCCGTACTGATCTTATGACAAACGGTAGAGGCAAAAAGAATGGGCCTCGTGATTCAAGATCGCGAGGCCCACGTTCGTTCGCTGCAGTAATAAATTAGTAGCGTACGAAGATGTAGTTGTTGTTCATACCGGCTGCGACGGAGCTGATGATGACGCCCGTTTTGTAATCGGAAGCATGAATCATCTGACCATTACCGATATAGATGCCGGTGTGGTAAGAGTTAACCACGACGTCACCAGGCTGGGGATCGGATACACGGGTCCAGCCCATGAAGGTGCCCGTGGTGCCAAGACGGCAATAACGGCCGGTAAGGCAGTAGCTCACAAAGCCGGAGCAGTCAAAGCTGTTCGGTCCAATGCCGCCCCAAGAATAAGCACAACCGAGCTTGCTGTAGGCGCGCGAAACAACGGTACCGCCGTCAACGGACTGGCTCGGTGCGGAAGGCGTCGGAGCCGGAGCGGGCGTCACGGGCTGCGGTGTGGGGGCAGGAGCGGGCGCAGGCGTGTTGCCGCCGCCGTTGTTGGTCGTACCGCCACCATTGTTGGTGTTCTCGGTCGTACCGGCGGTGTCGTTGCGCACCGTGGCCTTTTCGGCGGTGCTGGCGTTGATACCGGCCTGCAGCGCGGCGTTGGCCTCGGCCTCGGCAGCAAGCTCGGCCTGCAGCTGTGAATCCAGGGAGTTCACGACACTCTGGGCCTCAGCCTGCTGGGCATTGAGCTCGTCGACCTTCTTCTGCGTCGCGGCGACGTTCTTCTCCTGCTCGGTCTGCTTATCGGTGAGCTGCTGCTTAAGGTCCTTGACCTCTTGGATGGTCTGGGCCTGCTTGTCGGAAACCTTGCCGTAATAGAACAGACGGTTGAGCATGTCGCCCAGATCGTCGACGCCCGTCAGAACCTGAAGGAGACTCAGACCGCCGGTCTTGTACTCACCGGCAACGTAGCTCGAAAGCTTTGCCTGGCCCTCGGCAATCTCTTGCTGCTTTTGCGTGATCTCGCCTGCAGTCTGATCAAGCTCCTGCGTCTGTGCGGAGAGTTCTTCATGAATTTGCTGGGTCTGCGTGCCGATCTGCTCGAGTTTGGTACGAGCAGCGGCAAGGTCGGATGCGGTATCGGCATAGGCCGGAGCCGCGAGGCCCAGGCCCAAAACACAAGCGAGGGTTGCCGTAGCAGCGCAGCGTGCCATGTTTTTGTGCGTATTTGCTGTGCGCATGGAGCTTCCTTTCCGGTATCTAAGGGTAGCGGCTAGTCCACCGTTACCAGGCTAAAGAGCTCGACGTCCTCGTTGGAAGGCGTGAGCTTCTTGCGCGGGTTGAGAAACGCAAGCTCGAGGATACAACCGTAACCCACAAGCTTTGCGCCCATATCTCGCACCAGTTTACCTGTTGCCTCGACGGTTCCGCCCGTCGCGACCAAGTCGTCCAGAATCAACACGGTATCTTTAGAGGTAATGGCATCGGCGTGGATCTCGATAGAGTCGGTGCCATATTCGAGCTCGTAGCTCTCGCTCACCGTCTTGCGAGGCAGCTTGCCCGGCTTGCGTGCGGGCACAAAGCCAGCGCCCAGGGCGACGGCCACGGGCACGCCGACCATAAAGCCGCGAGCCTCGGGACCCACGACCTTGGTGATGCCCATGCCGGCAAAATGCTCGGCCAGGGCATCTACCATGGCCTTTAGCGCTTCGGGATTACCAAAGAGCGGCGTGATGTCCTTAAAGACGACTCCGGGCTCGGGATAGTCGGGGATGTCGACGATGTGAGATTCGAAGTCGTACATGGCATGACCTTTCATGGATTGCCGGGTGAACGGCGGTTATTTGTCCGTGTTAGCAGACGAGCTATGTGAGGGGACGACGACCTTGGACGGCTGCACGAGCGACTCGTCGTGCGCAGCAACCGCGGGGACGCTTGCCCCATCGCTTTTAGCCTTGGTGGATTCGGAACGCGCGATCTCCTCATCGAGTGCATCGATGTCAGCGTCCTCGACCACGGCGTTGAGCGACTCAAAGACACGGTTCTTAAGGAGCGCGGTGTGCACACCCTCGGTGAGGTCGTGCAGCTTCTTAAAAGCGCGCTCGAGCTTGGCGTCGCGCTCGTCATCGGAAGTATCCATGCCGAGCATGCTCACGAGAACCTGCTCAAACATCGAAGACTCGCGGTTTGCCGACGATACGTACTGTCGCAGGTTACGCGGCTCAATGTGGAAGCGCGACAGCTCCGAGCAGTAACGGATAATCGGGAAATCTCGGCCATCGACGAGCTCACGGTTCTGTGGGCTCTTGATGATGCGGATAAGATCGTTCTCGGCAAGGGAGCGGATAAACGAAATCTCAACACCGAGCATGTCGGGAATGGTCTCGATGGGATGCAGCTTTTGCTTGGTTTCCTTGGGCTCCGTCTTAAGCGGAACATCGGACAGAAGACCCACCTCGTAAGCCAAAGTGGACAGGTCCGTTGCGTTTTCCAAGCGCTGTTTAATGACGTTGAGCGGCATGTAGCGGGTCTTCTGCAGGTGCAGGATGACCTCGAGACGATCAACGTCTTCCTTGGAGTACTGGCGATACCCCTTAGGCGTACGATGAGGGGTGATGAGCCCCTCATCTTCTAGAAATCTAATTTTTGAGTTCGATAGATCGGGGTATGCGCCTCGAAGTAGATTGACGACCTGGCCGATACTCAGATAATTGCGTTCGGCCATTACCTACTCACCGGTTTCGATGCGCTCCGGCGTGCTCTCGTGGTAGATGAGCGTGAACGTACCGATCTGAACGGAAGAACCGTCGTGCAGCGGAGCACCGTTGACGATAGCACCATCGACCCAGGTGCCGTTGAGCGAACCCAGGTCCTCGATGCGGGCTCCCAGACCCTCGCGAATAATGCGTGCGTGGCTGCGCGAGACAGTCATGTCGTTGAGGAAGATACCGTTCGCGGGATCACGGCCGATGGTTGTCACGTCGTCCTCGAGCTCGAAGGCAGCACCGGTCTGCGGACCCTTGACGATGGACAGAACCGGAGCGGTGATGCGCACGTTGGCCATAAGGTCGGGAACGGTGACATCGCTCGAAGGAACACGGAAAACGCAGGTAGCGTCCGCAGTCTTATCGTTCTGAGGCATATTGTTAACCTTGTTGTCCATGACAACCCCTATCTAACGCGGACGTGCCGCAAAAAATGTACCGTACGTAATCATACCCCAACGACTTAGTCTTCGATTTCGGGGTTAAGAAAGTCGATGTCCTCGTCCTCGGGATGCGCGATGGCCTGTTTAATGGCCACCCCTCCCTTAATGGAATAGATGACAGCGGTGAGCATGGAGAAGATGACGCCGCCGTATACAAAGAAGATGCCGAGGGGCACCGAGCTGCCGTTGAGGCCTGGGAATGCCGTGAACGTGGCGGGCAGCAGATGCCAGCCGTCGATGACGGGGAACCCAAGCAGCATGAGCGAGAAGCCGGTCATGAGCAGTGCCGTGGCAATCTTGCCGGGAAAGACAACATCGATGGGGCGCCGGTGGTAGTGACGCACGATGAGCGTGCCGATGCCTAGGTAGATATCGCGGCCGATAATGAGCACGCAGACCCAGATGGGAAGCTCGCCGCGGACCACGAGACCCAGCACACCGGTAAACAGCAGCGCACGGTCGCAGATGGGATCCATTACCTTGCCGAGCCACGAGACCGTTTTGGTCATACGGGCAATCTGGCCGTCCATCCAGTCGGTGGAAGCCGCGATGGCATAGATGACAATGGCGACGACACGGTTGTTGTCCGTCACAAACAGGTACAGGAAGACGAGCGTGAGGACCAGGCGCGTAAAGGTGATGAAATTGGAGATCGTAAAGATCTTATTCGACGGGTAATCGGAAG
>CATXKN010000003.1 GCA_958370785.1 uncultured Collinsella sp.
CGGCGATGATGTCAAACTTAGCCATGTGTCCCTCCTTCTTGAGTACAGCGCCCGCAGGCGCTCCCCTATACGCGCTTCAATGCGCGTTTTTCCACACTTGAAAGATACCAACCTACCGTCCGCGTGAGAAGAGACAAGGCGCAATTCTCCGGTGAAGGGTTCTTTCATAACCGTAAACGGTAAGTGAAAGTTTACCATCAACACTTGAAACGGCAAGGTGTATCTTGTAATTGAAACTGCCCATATACTATGGCATGAAAAACGAGTCCGATTTTCATGCCAACCAGGAGCCATCCATGACCGATAGCAGCAAGAGCGCGCTCTCCCTTATTAGCACGCACAAAGGGTACAGCGAGTCCGAGCAGCGCATTGTCGACTATATCCTAGAGCACCAGTCCGAGGCGCCGCGCCTTACGGCCGCCCAGCTCTCACGAGCCGCTGCCACGTCCGAGGCGACGGTTTCGCGCTTTTGCCGCAAGCTGGGCTTTGGCAGCTTCCGCAGTTTTCAGTTTTCGTTGGCGCGCGACTTGGAGAGTCAGCGCAACGAGGGCCTGACCGACGAGGTCTCGCTCGACAACATGGAGCAGAGCCTTAAAAATATCCTTGCCGCTAAGGTGAGCGAGCTTAATGCGACCATCGACGGCATTGATCACGACACGTTGGCCGCAGTTGTGCACGCACTTAAGAATGCCGGCGTTATTGAGTTCGCCGCCGTGGGCAATACGAACGCAGTCGCGCTCGATGCGACATTTAAGTTTTCGCAGCTGGGCCTGCGCTGTATGGCGAGCACCATCAGCGAGACATCAATCGGCTTTGCGCTCACGTTACGCCCCGGCGACGTTATCGTGCTGATCTCGAACTCCGGCAAGTCGCGCCGTTTGAATCGCATGGCAAAAGCGGCTCGCGACTGCGGTGCCACCGTGGTCGTCATCAGCAGCGACAGCAAGTCCCCACTTGCTCGCCTGGCCGACTACACCTTTAATACCGTCAATCACGAGGCGCTGCTGACAACGGGCGATTTCGCGTTCTCCAAGATGAGCGCCACGATGATCATAGAGGTCATCTACAACTTCCTGCTGCCCGAGATCAAGGACGCCCGAGAGCACATCAGCTACTACGAGGAGCTCATCCAACCGGATAAGGTTGTGGAATAAGTTTTGGCAGGGGTCGTTATGTACCGTTCCCACAAAACTATGCCGGTTTACTACGATGAAACCGGAATTTGTGACCACATCGCGTTTTAAAAGAAAACTGCAGGCGTTCTACCTGCGGTTTTCTTTTTGCATTTTTAGCTATGCTCGAGCTACGCCGATTCATCGTAGTAAACCGGCATAGTTTTTGGACGGTCGGGCCAGACAAGCAAGTGCCGGGGCAACAATTACCGATATTTTGCCCCCCAACACCGCCGGCTCGTTCTAACCTCGAGCCTCTTCCAGCATCTGCCTGGCATGCGCCAGGCTTGCCTCGGATTGATCGCCGCTCAGCATACGGGCGATCTCTGCGGTACGGGCATCGCCGGTCACCTCGTCCAGATGCGTCTGGGGAACGTCGCCCGGCTCTTTACTGACCACGTAATGCTTGTCGGCCATGACCGCAACCTGTGCCAGGTGCGTTACGACGATGACCTGATGCGTGGCGGCAAGATCGGCCAGCACACCAGCAAGAGCACGAGCCGTGGAGCCGCCGACACCGGCATCGACCTCGTCGAACACCAGCGTATCCACGCCGTCCGCATTACCGAGGACAACCTTACTCGCCAGCATGACGCGGCTCAGCTCGCCGCCCGACGCAATGCGGCGCAAGGGACGCGGTGTCAAGCCGGCGCCGCTGCGATACAAAAGCTCATAGCTTGAAGGGCCCGCCGGCGTCCACTCGGCACGCGGAAGATCGCGCGACTCCCAGACCAGCTCAGCGCCGCCCATCTCCAGGCGTGCCATCTGACGACCCACCTCGTGACAAAAACGTGGAGCAGCGGTATTGCGCGCACGCTTGAGCGCCTTGGCGGCGACGAACAATTCGCGCTCCGCCGCGCCAAGCGCTTCGCGCGCCTTCTTGATCTGCTCATCACCATCGTCTACCAGCGATAACAGCTCTTGCGAGTGATCGCGCATGGCAAACACGTCGTCCATGGTGGGACCCCACTGACGCAGCAGGCCCTTGAGGTCGGAATACCGCTCGCGCATGCGGGCGAGCTCGCGAGGGTCAAACGCAACGCCATCGCGATAAGCACGCAGCTCATTGGCGCAATCCTCAAGCGAGATGCAGGCATCCGAAAGTGCGTCGGCGATGTCGCCCAGCTTGCGGTCGACGGCCGCCATGCGTGAAAGCTCGGCCACGGCGCCATTCACGGCATCGAGCGCTCCCCCTTCGGCGGCAAGCGATGCATGGGCCTCGCTGGCCGTCGCCACCAAGACCTCGGCGTGCTCCGAGCGCGGCAGCAGCTCCTCGAGTTCCTCGTACTCGCCTGGCTTGGGATCGACCTCGGCGATACGCTCGAGGGCAAAACGCGCTTCCTCGACGCGACTCCCCTGCGCGCGTGAGGCTTCCTCCACACGGCGAAGCTCCTTGGCGGCGGCACGCGATGCCTTAAAGCAGGCACGATACTTCTCGAGCGCCTCAAGCGCCGCGCGCCCAGCCCAGGCATCAACCATGGCAACATGGTGCGCTGGGTCGAGCAAGCGCTGGTGCTCGTGCTGGCCGCACAGGTCCATCATCACGCCGACGCGCTCCGAAAGCTCGCGCACGCTGGCGATGCGGCCGTCTATTTTTACGCGGCTGCGACCCTCGGCAGAAAGGCTGCGCAGTACGGTGAAACCCTCCGTGTCATGTGGACCGTCGAACAGGCGCGCCTCGACGCTGGCAAGCGCCTCGCCCTCGCGCACGGTCGAAGAATCTGCACGCTCGCCCAAAATGAGCTTGAGAGCCGAGAGCAGCGCAGTCTTGCCGGCGCCAGTCTCGCCAGTCAAAACCGTTAGACCCGCGCTCGGAACCAACGTCGCCTCGCGAATGAGTGCAATGTTGGAAACCTGCAGCTCATCGATCATGGCGAACTCCATAGAACACGCGGCTCACCGAGTTATAGAAGCTCTCGGGACCGTAATCCAGCAGCAGCACATCGCCGGGACCGCGACGCACAGCCACGCTCTCGACCGTGCCGTCGCAGGTAATAAACTGTCCGTCGATAGCGATGGCAGGCACACTCGGGCGGTCGTCGGACATGAAGATCTCGACGACATCGCTTGGCGAGGTCAAGAAGGCGCGAGCCTGAATAGTATGCGGAGCGATGGGCACGCAAACCATACCCGTGTAATCGGGGCTCACGATAGGACCGCCGGCGCTCAGCGCATAGCCGGTGGAGCCGGTCGCCGTCGACACGACGACACCATCACCGCGCAGGCGATCGATATGATGGCCGGAAACCGTGATGTCAAACTCGACCATATCGGACAGGGGCCCGCGCGTGAGCGCCATATCGTTGAGAGCAAACGTGCGCACGACGTCCTTCGTGCCGTCATCGCGCACCGAGACGATATCCGCGGCGATGGTGGCGCGGCGGCTCACATGGAGCTCACCGGAAAGGGCATCGCTCACAACCTGCAAAATATCGCGTTCCTCGGGACTGGCCGCCGTCAAAAAGCCAAGGTGACCATAGGAAAGCCCCAAAATGGGAATCTCACGGTAATTGAGAATACGGGCAGCGCGAAGCAACGTGCCGTCGCCGCCGAGCGTAATGACCAGGTCGGCATCGTCAACATCGGGCGTGCTCTGAATCTTGGAGCGCTGGTCGGCAGCCCATGCGACCTCATAGCCTTGGCGCGAAAGCCAAAGCTCGAGCATCAGACCGCTCTCGACCGCCTCTTGCTTGTAGTAATTGGGAACCAGAAAGACCTTCATAGCGTTGCAGCTTTCTCGCTCAAAGCCGATACCTGGGATTGCAACTCGTCATCGGAGCGCTCATCGGGGGCAAACCTCGTGCCGTACAGGAAAAACTCGACGTTGCCCTTGGCGCCATGAATGGGCGACACGCACACGTCGACCGGGAACAATCCCTTGGCGGCGAACAGCTCAATCGCCGCCACGAGCGTATCGCGGCGGACGGCGGGGTCGGTTACGATACCGCCCTCGCCCACCAGCGCAGCCGACGCCTCAAACTGCGGCTTTACGAGCGTGCAAAACGAACCCGAACGCTTCAGACACGCCAACACCGCATCGATGATGTTCGCGATGCTGGTAAAAGACACGTCGCACACGGCGAGGTCAATAGCGCCGCCGTAGCCGAGCTCGGGCAACTGCGTCACATTCGTGCGTTCATGGAGCGTCACGCGATCGTCTTGGCGCAGCGACCAGTCAAACTGGGCACGGCCCACGTCGACCGAAACGACCGTGGCGGCACCGCGCTTGAGCAGGCAATCGGTAAAGCCGCCGGTAGAGCAGCCTACGTCCAGGCAGGCAAGGCCCGTAGGATCGATACAAAACGCATCGAGCGCGCCCTCGAGTTTAAGGCCGCCGCGCCCAACGTACGGAATACGCCCCTTAACGTGCAGTGGCAGGCCCGGCGTCACCTTGAGCCCCGGAGAGGTCAAACGCTCACCGCCACTCGAAACCAAGCCGGCCATAAGAGTGCGAAGGGCATCCGCGCGATCGGCGCAGATGCCCTGTGAAATCAGTTCGTCATCGAGACGCACGCGTTTCATGAATGCCATCAACCATTCGTATCCGGGGATGCAGCCTGTCTATCTTGGGACTCGTTTGCCGCATCCTCATCGTATTCCTGCTCGAGCTTGTCGGCCTCACGCGGCGTCAACTCAAACTTGTCGACCATATCGACCGCACGGGAGCCCAGCTCAATCGCCTCGTCAAACAAATCGAGCGAACGCTCCAAGGACGTATCCTTGGAGCGAACGGTGGCGATAATCTGGTCCAGGCGATCCGAGATCTCATCGAAGTTGCGGACGGAACCCTCTGGCATGGCTACTCCTCGACGGAGTCGGCCTCGACGGCCTCAGCAGCGTCCGCGTCCTCGGCATGTACACCGGCGGCAGCCTGAGCGGCAGCGACCTTGGCGGCAGCCTCGGCAGCCTGTGCCTCCTCGCGAGCACGATCCTCGGCCAGCAGCTCTTGGTACAGGTCCTCGCCCGGCAACTCCTCGCTGCGAGCGATCTTGCCCAGCACGCCGTTGACAAACGACGCGGACTGGTCGGTACCATAAGCCTTGGCGATCTCAACGGCCTCGTTGATCACGATAGCGTCCGAGACCTCCTCGTCGGTGAGGAAGCGCATCTCGTAGACGGCGATACGCAGCAGGTTGCGGTCGGCGCCGGGCATGCGCATAAGATCCCAGTTCTTGGCGACGGCGCGCAGGGCACAGTCGATGCGATCGATATGCTCGTAGGCACCGCGGCAAAGCTCCAGCGCATAGGGGTCGAGGGGACCCTTCGAGATCAGGAAATCGCCCTCGAGGACGCGCTCGAGCGGACTGTCCGTGGCCTCGGCCTGGAACAGCAGCTGCAGCGCCTGACTGCGGGCAAGCGTGCGCCCGCGATAAACCTTAAGGCTCAAAGGTTACTCCTTGGGGAAAACGAGGCCGTCAATGCAAACGTCAACGCGCTCGACCTCGACGCCCACCTGAGCATCGATGGCGGCGACCACGGCGGCGCGAACGGCCTCGGCGAGTTTCTTGAACGGATAGCCAAAGAACACCACGACACGCACGGTGAGCGCGAGCTTGTCGCCGACGACCTCGGCCTCGACCGCCGGCTCGGAAGCCGGGGCCTTGGACGAGAACATCATGGAGACAAGGTTGGTGGCAAGGTCCTTGACGCCAACGGAGGCGATGCCCTCGACATCCGACACGGCGCGCGAGACGATGGCGGTCAGAACATCGGGCGAAATGCCGATGCCGTCAATCTTGATTTCCTGGGGCATGAGTCCTCCTAGAAGAGTTGGTTGCTAGACGCGGGAGACGAACTTGCCGTCGCGGGTGTCAACCTTGATGACCTCGCCCTCGTTGAGGTACATGGGGACCTGGATGACAGCACCGGTGTCGATCGTGGCCGGCTTGGTGGAACCCTGGACGGTGTCGCCCTTAAAGCCCGGGTCGGTCTGGACGATGGTGGTCTCGATGAACATCGGCGGGGTCACGCCCATGAGCTCATCGTCGGCAAAGAGCAGCTGGCAGATGTCGTTCTCGCGCAGCCACTTGGAGTTCTCGCCCACCATGTCCTCGGGAACGGGAACCTGCTCATAGGTCTCATTGTCCATGAAGATGTAGTCGGCGCCATCGTTGTAGAGGTACTGGAACTCACGGGTGGTGAGCATGACGCTCTCGAACTTGGTGCCGGCGTTGCAGGTGTTCTCGACGACGCGGCCGCTCTTGATGTCGCGGGTCTTATAGCGCACAAACGCGCCGCCCTTGCCCGGCTTGACATGCTGGAACTCGACGATGGTGTAGACCTTGTCCTTAATGCGGAGACCGAGGCCGTTCTTGAAGTCGGCGGTAGAAATGGTAGGCATAGCGACCTTTCTTGTTATGGGCAGAACGCACAAGCGTCCAAATTACATACGACCGAAATTATACACTTGCAGACGGCGCCTGCAGCGAGCGCATAAAAAGAGAACGCGGGGCGCCCGAATCATTTCGAACGCCCCGCCCCAAACTATCTACGAAGTAGACTAGCAATCGATGACGTGGAGGTCATGCGGCGTCTTGGTGAAGGGCTCGTAGCCGTTCTCGGTGACCACGCCGTAGTCCTCCAGGCGCACGCCGCCCACACCGGGCAGGTACACGCCGGGCTCCATGGTGACAACCGAGCCGACCTCGATGATGTTCTTGCTGCGGTTGAAGTTGGGCAGCTCGTGGATGTCGATGCCAACGCCGTGACCCAGGCCATGGTTGTAGTAATCGCCATAGCCGGCATCGCCGATGATCTTCTTGGAAAGCTTGAAAATGTCGTTGCCCTCGACGCCCGGATGGATGGCGGCGACGCACTCCTCGTGCGTACGGCGCACGAGCGCGTACAGGTCAAGCTGCTCCTGCGTGGGCTCGCCCATCACGACGGTACGCGTCATGTCGGAGCGATAGTCGCAGTAGCCTGCGCCGTAATCCATGAGGACGAAGTCGCCCTTCTCGATCACGCGATCGCTCGGCACGGCGTGCGGGTTGGCGGTGTTGGGACCGCTCGCCACAATAGAGCCAAAGGCCAGGCTGTCGGCACCGTTGGCGAACATAAAGTTCTCGAGCTCGTTGCGAACCTGCTTCTCGGTCATGCCGGGCTTAATAAAGCCGAGCATGTGCTGGAAGGCGGCGTCGGTAATCGACTGCGCATGGCGCATGAGCTCGATCTCCTCGGCGTCCTTGATGGCGCGCATCTTGCGAATGTCGTCATGCATCAGCGGCAACATGCAGGCGACGGAACGGTCCTCCAGACCACGCTGAATACCCTGGTAGAAGTTGATCTGCATGTCGTCCTCGACAGCGCAGACGCGACATTTGTTGGCCGCGATCTTGCCGGCGACCCATCCAGGAATGGTGCCCTCGTCCATGTCGTAGACCCAGGGGCTGCCGGCGGCCGTGTTCTCCTCAAAGCTGTTGAGGTAGCGCGAGTCGGTATGGAACAGGCACTGGTCAGCCGTAATAAACGCCGCGTGCGGGAACTCGAAGGTGTAGTCGAAGACACCCTTCACGCCCGTGAGCCAACGAAGATTGGCCTCGTCGCGTACCACAATAGCGTCGTAGCCGCGCTCGACCATCAGGGCACGGACACGTTCGATACGACCGGCAGGACCGGCAGCAAACTCAGACATGCAGATTCCTTTCTTATTGTCTCAAAAAGTGCGGGACGGGTCTCAACCGAACGTCGGAATCGCATGCAAACCGCAACCGATTGGAAACCCGTCCCTCAACATGATACGAAAGACGATGGATGTCAATAAATCTTAGAGAAGTTCTTTGCGAGAAGCCAAGTAGGCGTGAGCATGGCGCTCAAGAACCTCGTCCTCAACGCCCGTTAGACGAATGGCGCCGAGCGCTGCGGGCAGCGGCAACATACTGCGGTTCGAGCGGACAAACTGCTGCCTGCGGAACTCCTCGATATATGCGGCAGGCTCCAGATCGAAGGCAAGCTCCTCGATACCAAAGTCCTCCAGGCAGTCATCGACCTCAAAAACGTAATCAATATCGAAGTCGCAGGCATCATGTGCTAGGCGCGCCTCAAAGCGCATGCCCTCAGACAACAGCTGGTAGGCAGGGACCTGCGAAGCGACATCGCCCAAGCAGGCGCGCAGGGCACGCTCCCCCATCTTGCCAAAATCGAGCGCATGGCGGGCACTCGGGTTCGTGGCCATCAGTACGTCCTTGCGGGCAGTCTGAGACCACTGAACGGCATTAACGAGCGCGACCTCCTCGCCCGCAAGAATCTCGGGGACGGTCTCAGTAAACTGATTCCAGCGGGACTTGCTGCTCGAAAGCATGGTGCCAACAAGTACCGCATAGCCGAGCTTGAGGTCCTCGGGGTCCGCCTCGCGAACAAGGTCGAGGTCACACACGACCAGGCCCGGCTCGGGACGGAACGCGATAGCGGGAAGCGCATTCACCGACGAGGCGACGAGCGGCTTCATGGTCGTCGCGACCGTGAGCATGGCGTCGAACGTCGTCGGCAGCAAGGCACACTCGGTGCGACCGCACCACTGATTGGCACACCAGCAAACGACCGAGCAGGTTGCGGCATCGCCAACGGCAACAACGAGATCGTCGCAGGTAATGCCATTAGCCGACAGGGCGCCAAAGACGGTATCGGCATCGGCCAGCGTAGCACCGGCAGGCGAAACCTCGAGGACGAGCAGCGACACGGCAAAACCGGCGTCAACCAGCGCATGCTCGACGACCTCGCCAAAACGTTCGGATGTGGCGTCGTTCCAAACCACCATCGCGCGCTTAGGCTTGCCCACAGCCGAGGCAAACATGCGCGGCAGCTCCTCGAACGCGCCCAATCCGACGCGGACATCGACACTGCGGTTTTGGAAATTGATAAGTTGACGGCGAATCATAGCAGTCCACGCTCCAAAAGCTTCTCGGCACAAAGGTAGGAAACGTCCTCGAAGGACTTGTTGCGAATATCAAGGGTAATATCGGCGGCCTGGCGATACAGCGGACGGCGATGTTCAAACAGGCGCGCAGCATGCTCGGGCGAGCGGAAATCGGGTCGGGTATCGGAGCGGCGAATCTGGCGCAACGAGTCCTCAAAGTCGCCTTCGAGGTACACACAGGTACCCATCTCGTGCATCAGTTCAATATTCACCGGCGTCTCGACGATGCCACCCCCGCACGATACCAGCAGACTGCGCTCGCTTTGAAGCGAACGGAGTGCCGAGGTCTCGAGCTCGCGAAAACGATCCTCGCCCTCGGTCTCAAATATCTCGGTCACCGACTTACCGCATCGACGCACAACCAAACGATCGGTATCGATGAATCGACGCTTGAACATAGTGCCCACATTGCGCGCAAGCGTCGACTTGCCCGCGCCCAAAAAGCCGATAAAGAAGATATGGTCGCAGCCGTGTTTGATGTGCTGAGACATGGCGAAACCTATTCCTCGCAGGGAAGGTCGCGCAGGGCCCGGCGCTCAAAGATACGGAAGATCTGCGTGTACCACAGGTCCTGGGTTGCCTGCGGCTTGACCAGAATAGTGTCAACGCCGGCAAAGTTACCGCTCCACACATCCGTGTACAGCTGATCGCCGATCAGCACGGCCTCGTCGGCCGTGGCGCCCAGACGTTTAAGACCCGCTTTGAGGGCAAATGGCGCCGGCTTCATGGCATGGCTAATGGCCTCGAGCCCCAACTCGCGCGCCGATGCCATGACCTGGTCGCGATGCCAGTTATTGGACACCATGCACAGCTTAAAGCCCTTGGCATGGGCGGCTTCGAGCCAAGCGGAGACCGCAGCGGGAACCTGCTCGGTATCGCGCGGCACCAGGGTATTGTCACGGTCGAGTAGAATGGCACGCTTGCCGTCGGCCCAGAGGGTATCGAGGTCGATGCGGTCGACCGAGGCAACATATCGTTTGGGGCTAAAAATCCTCATGATCAATTCCAAGACTGTTGATGCTCTTCGTAGGTCTTCGAGAAATACTCCTGGTCCTGTGTAATGTAGAAATACAGGTCATCGGAGTCGGTCGGCTCAAGGGTAGCCTTGAGCGCCTCGAGCGACGGAGAGCAGATGGGCGTGGGCGGCAGGCCCTCATGCTTATAGGTGTTATATGGGCTATCGCTCTGCAGGTCGTCGGCGGTAACCTCGCCGCCGGTGACATACATCATGGTCGCATCGCTGTTGAGGTAACGCAGGCCATCGAGCTTGCCGGCCAGACGGTTAAAGAAAACCGACGCCACATGCGCGCGCTGATCGGCGTTGAGGCCCTCGCGCTCGACGATCGAGGCAAGGTTAACGATGTCGTAATCGGACATCTCCACGCCATAGCGCTCCTTGATCTTGGCCTCGCAGCTGGCAAAGTCGAGCGACTTATACTCGGCGTTGAACTGGTCAAGCATGGCGCGAATCACATCATCGACAGACGGGTCCTTACCCAACGAATACGTCTTGGGGAACAGGAAGCCTTCGAGCGAATCGTTCGCGGCGTCTTTAAGGAAAGCATAATCATTCACATAATTGCTCGCCTTAGCCTGGTTAAGGAAGTCTTCCTTAGAAATGCTGTCGTACGCCTTGGCTACGCGGTCGGCGACCTGATCGACCGTCAGGCCCTCAGGAATCGTGAGCGCATCGGAGCCGGCGTTGGGACCTTCCATAAGCTGCTGGACGACCTTCGTGGCATCCATAAGCGTGGTAAACGAATACTTACCAGGCTTAAGCGACATGTCGGCGTTGAGCTTTTTGACCGCCGCATAATAATCCTTGGGATTATCGACGATATGGTTCTCGGAGAGAATCGAAGCGATGGTGTCACCCGAGGCACCATCGGGAATCGTGATAGTAACCTGCTGGCCTGCAACGACTTTTGCATCCTCACCCGCAAAGAAGCCCTTGACGGCCGGCACAACAAAGAAAACGATCGCGACAAGCGCAAGCACGGCGACGACGCCACCGATAATCATAGGCACCGGGGAGCTTTTCTTTTGGGTACCACGGCGGGCGTGCGTGTTATAGCTCGAGCGCGTGGCCGGAGCAACGCCGTGCGAGCCATGAGCATGATGTGCGTGGGAGCGTGATTGCGGGGCCTGCCCCTGCGTGCGCTGGGCAGGAGCCTGTTGCTTAAAACGAGCGCCGCCAGCAGGCTGCGCGGGACGAGCGGCGGGCTGTTGAGCAGCACGCTGAGCAGGCTGAGCCGAACGCTGCGTCGGCTGCGCCGGGCGCTGGCCAGGCTGAGCAGGGCGCGGAACGGGCTTCCGTGAACGATTCTGCTGGCGCGGATCGGAAGCACTAGGCATGCTGAACCTCCTCGTTTTTACGATCGAGCCATGTCTGCAAGAACAGGCTGGCGGCGATCATGTCAATCTTGCCCCTCATCTGCTTTTCGTTGAGCCCCTGCTCTCGCAGGATTCGTTTGGCCTCCTGCGAGGACAGACGCTCATCCTCAAACTCCAGCGGAAGTTCGAGCTCGTCGGCAATCTTTTGGGCCACGGCGGCGACGCGCTCGGCCTGGGGGCCGGGCTCACCGGCCATGGTCAAGGGACGTCCGCTTACCAAGATATCGGGATCATAGTCCTCGACCAGGTAACGAAACGTCTTTGCCATGCCAGTGACCTCGGCAGCCGGAAGCACCTTGACAGGCATCGCCATCTTGCCATCACGGCTCGAGACGGCAATGCCAATCCTGGTCTCCCCTATGTCCAGTGCGAGCGCGACCACAGCGACAACCTAGGTTCTTAGGCGCCGAGCGCGGTCTTGGCGGCCGCGAGGGCATCGGAGATACCGGCAGCGTTCTTGCCACCGGCCTGGGCCATGTTGGGACGACCGCCACCGCGGCCATCGACCAGACCCGCGATCTGCTTGATCACGTTGCCGGCGTGGAAACCGGCCTTCACGGCGTCATCAGAGCCGGCGGCGAGCAGGGCCGGGGTGCCCTTCTCGGTCACGCTGGCGACGACGCAGGCGACGGGGCCGGCGACCTTCTGGTGCACGGTATCCCAAACGTTGCGCAGGTCTGCGGCCTCGAGACCCTGAAGCTCAGCGACAACGAGCTTGTAGCCATTCAGCTCGACAGCGCCGTCGATGGCGCTGGAGATCGCATCGGAGGAGCCACCGGTGAGAGCCTTCTTGAGCTTGCTGGAAGTCTCGCGCAGCTCGGCCTGCAGGTTCTCCACGCGGGCGGGAACCTCGTCGACGCGGCACTTGAGCGCAGCGGCGGCGGCGTCAACGAGCGCCAGGCGATCGGCCATGTAATCGAGAGCGCCCTTGGAGGTCACGGCCTCGATACGGCGGACATTCGAGCCCGTGGAGGACTCAGAAATGATCTTGAACAGGCCGATCTCGGCGGTATTGGCGGCATGGGTGCCACCGCAGAGCTCGCGGGAGAACGGCTGGTCCTCGGCGCCCACGGAGACGACGCGGACGACATCGCCGTACTTCTCGCCAAAGAGGGCGACAGCACCAGCGGCCTTGGCCTCGTCGATGCCCATGACGCGGGTCACGACCGGCTTGGAAGCGAAGATCTGCTGGTTGACCAGGTCCTCGACAGCCTTGAGCTGGTCGGAGGACAGAGCCTCGAAGTGCGTGAAGTCAAAGCGCAGGTGCTCGGGCGTCACCAGCGAGCCGGCCTGGGAGACGTGCTCGCCCAGGACCTGCTTAAGCGCAGCGTCGAGCAGGTGGGTGGCGGTATGGTTGCGGCGCAGGAAAAGACGGCGCTCGGCGTCAAGCGCGGCGGTCACAGTAGCACCGACGGTCAGCGTGCCCTCGGCAACGTGCGCGACGTGAGCAAACAGGCCATTGTGGTTCTTGGTATCGGAAACGGTCAGCGCAACGCCCTCGGCACAAAGCTCGCCGGCGTCGCCCTGCTGGCCGCCCATCTCGGCATAGAACGGGGTGCGGTCGAGCACAACCTCGACATCCTCGCCCGCGGCAGCGGACTCGACGGACTCGCCGTTGCGAACGATGGCGACAACCTTGGCGCCCTCAATGACGTCGTTGTCATAGCCGTCGAATTCGGTCGCGGCGACCTTGTCGGAAAGCTCGACCCACACGTCGTTGAAGCTGCCCCAGGCGTCGCCCTTGGCGTTGGCGCGGGCGCGGGCCTTCTGGTCCTCCATGCAGGCGGTGAAGCCGTCCATGTCGACGTCGTGGCCAGCAGCGCCGGCGATCTCGACAGTCAGGTCAATGGGGAAGCCAAAGGTGTCGTGCAGCTTAAAGGCAACGTCGCCCGGAAGCACAGCGCCCTCGGCGAGCGCGGCCAAGGCCTCGTCCAGGTAAACGCGGCCGTTGTCGAGCGTCGTGGAGAAACGCTCCTCCTCGGAGGCGACGATGCCCTTGACGAGCGCGACGTTCTTGAGCAGCTCGGGATAGGCCTCGCCCATCTGAGCGTTGACTTCGTCGATAAACTTGGTCAGGAAAGCGCCCTCGATGCCCAGCAGGCGGCCGTGGAACACGGCACGACGGAGCAGGCGGCGAAGGACGTACTCGCGACCCTCGTTACCGGGCAGGATGCCGTCCGAGATCATAAAGTCGACGGCGCGGGAGTGGTCGGCGATGATACGCAGGGAGCGGCTGGCGCCGGAGTAATCGTCGGCGTCATAGGTCTTGCCGCTGATCTCCTCACCGAGTTTGATGAGGTGCTGCATCAGATCGCCGTCGTAGTTAGCGGTCTTGTGCTGCATAATGGCGGCCATGCGCTCCAGACCCATGCCCGTATCGAGGTTGCGGTGCGGCAGCTCCGGCATGGAGCCGTCTTCCTGGCGGTCATACTGGGTAAACACGAGGTTCCAGAACTCAAGGAAGCGGTCACAGTCGCAGCCGGGCTTGCAGTCGGGGCTACCGCAACCGACCTCCTCGCCCATGTCAAAATAGATCTCGGAGCACGGACCGCAAGGGCCGGTGGGGCCAGCGGCCCAGAAGTTGTCGTCCTCGCCCAGACGCGAGATGTGATCCTCGGCAACGCCCAGGGAGCGCCACACGTCATGGGTCTCGTCGTCCTCGGTAAAGACGGTGAAGTACAGGCGGTCAAGCGGCAGCTTGAACTCCTTGGTGATGAGCTCAAAGGCCCAAGCGCAGGCCTGCTGCTTAGAGACGCCGCCAAAGGAGAAGTCGCCGAGCATCTCAAAGAAGGACAGGTGACGGCCGTCCTCGCCGATGCAGTCGATGTCGTTGGTGCGGACGCACTTCTGGCAGGAGATCGCGCCGATCTCCTTCATGGTCTTCTTGCCTTGGTAGTACTCCTTAAACTGGTTCATGCCGGCGTTGGCAAGCAGCAGCGAAGGATCGTCAGGGACGAGGGACGAAGAAGGATAGAGCTTAAGACCGCGCTCCTCAAAGAAGTTGAGGAACTTAGAGCGGATCTCGGCCGTAGTCATTGACGGGTAGTCAGCACTCATAGAGGGAATCTCCTCGGTTTCACATCGAAACAGTTCAAACGTAACGATATTACCATCCCACCGCGCCTGTGCAAAAAAGAGGGCCGACATAAAGCCGACCCTACAGCGAAAGTGCACGTTATTTAGGAGTATGCGATGCTTTGAAAAAGGGTACTGTAGAATTACATATAAGATTCACCCGGAAGGAGCGATCGATGAAAAGCAAACGATTTGTCCTGAATGCACTTCTGGTTGTAGCACTTTTAGCGCTTTTGGCTTTCTCCTGCTGGTACGCAAACCAACCAGCATTTGGCTACGTATTGTATGCAGTAATGTCCGGCGATAAAGCTTATTACACTCTACGCACAATTGACGTTCTCTTTTTCTATGTAGCCGGCCCCTTATCAATCGCTTTGCTCGCGTTTCTTGTCTTTTACAACATCAAGAAACGCTAACAGGGCCTATTTGGAATCCGAATCGTCCATGGAGCCGTCGATACCGGTTTTGGTGTCGTCGTCCGTATTGGAATCGTCATCCTTGGCGAAGGGGTTCTTGAAAAAGCCTGTCGCGTCGGGCTGAAGACCCGAGAGCTTAATCCAGGGATTCTCGAGCTCGGGCTTGGGCATTGCCTGGGCCTCGGGCGCAGTCTCGTTGCCGATGAGCTCGGACTCATAGATGAATGTATCGTCTCCAAGCGCGTCGTAGGCAGCGACCGGGTTGCCCTCGGCATCACGATACGGCGTGCCTTTAAACACAGCGCCATCATATGCCACGAGCTGGCGACCGGTCTCATTCTCAAAGTAGTAGACAAAAATGCCCTTAAGGGCCGCGCACAGCGGAATGGCGATGACCATGCCGATGGGACCCATAAGCGCCGAACCGATAACGAGGGCCGTCAGGCTCATAACGGGATGCACCTGCACCGAACTCTGCATGACCTTGGGCGAAATGACGTTGTCGGTGACATTTTGTGCCACCATGGTCACGATCAAGGTCCACAACGCCAGCATAGGGCTGAACATAAAGCCGAGCACCGTGGCGATCGCAGCACTCACCCAGGGACCGACGACCGGGACCAAGTGCATGATACCGGTAAAGATGGCCATGAGTGCTGCGTATGGATGGCCAATGAGCGTAAAGCCGATAAAGGCAAGGATGCCACCGCAGATTGACGTTACGACCATACCGCGCATATAGCCGCCGACCGAGCGCGAAAGAATCGCGACCATAAAGCGGTACGAGGTCTCCTTTTCCTGACCGATGATGGTGCAGACCTCGTGGTGCATACGGGGATAGTCGCAGGCAAGCCAGTAGGCAAGCACCAGACCAAGGAAGATCACGAACAGCTGCGAGGCCGTGTTGGTAATGAGCGGGAATACACCGCGACCGAGCTCGGCGGCAATCTGTGAGACATACTTGGACGCCACCGTAACGAGCGAAGAAAGGTTATCGTCCAGATACTCCTTGAGCGGCGTGTTATTGAGCGTCTTGGCATGCGAGATCATCTCGTTGAGGTCGCCACCAGCAACACGAAGCTGCTCGGGCAGGCGGCTCAGGACTTCCATGATCTGACCAAAGAGAATCGGCGACAAGATGCAAACGACACCGACGAGCACAGCAACGACCACAATAAGCGCGACAAGCGAACCTATGCCGCGATTCACGCCATGGTGCTCGAGCCAGTTGGTTATCGGCGACATCACAAAGGCGATGATGGATCCGACTGCCAAAAACTCGATAACCGGCGCCAGGATGCCCATAAGGTTAAAGATGACGGCGGCGATGACAATGCAGCCGACGACGCCCCAAATGCGCAGCGTCAGAATGCGGGTATCGCGCAGCGTGCAGTCGGTTTGTTGGGGGTGCTCACTCATGAACGAACCATCACTCCGTCGGGGTCAATCTTGTCTTGAATCTTCTTAAGGGTACGGCGCAGCAGGCGCGAGACCTGCACCTGCGAGATGCCCAGCTTCTTGGCAATCTCGATCTGGGTCATGCCCTTTACGAAGCGCAGCTCGATAACCTCGCGCTCGCGAGGCGAAAAATCGCGGATGGCTTCCTCGATTACCAGGCGATCATCGGTAAAGTCGAGCTCGTTGTCGTCGTCGGCGTAGCGATCGAGAATCGAAGGCGCATCGTCAGAATCGGACGCACCGGGGGCCTCGATGGGCACCGAGGTGTAGGCCGAGGACGATTCCATGGCTTCGAGCACCTCGTCGACGGTCACGCCCAGGTAATCGGCGATTTCCTCAACCTTGGGCGAACGCTGAAGCTCGTTGGTGAGCTTGTCGGTGGCCTGGTTGACCTTGGCAGAGAGCTCCTGCAAGCGACGGGGCACGCGCACGCTCCAGCCCTTGTCGCGGAAGTGGCGCTTAATCTCGCCCAGAATGGTGGGCGTGGCAAACGTCGTGAACTCGAGCCCGCGCTCAGGGTCAAAACGGTCGATAGCCTTGAGCAAGCCCAGATAGCCGACCTGCAAAAGGTCATCGAGCGGCTCGCCGCGGTTCTTAAATTTGTTGGCAAGAAACCTTACCAGGTTCATATGGGACATGACGAGCTGCTCGCGGGCATCCGGATCACCGGTCTCCTTATAACGGCGAAACAGCTCGCGAGTTTTCTCCTTGTCCCAAGCGGTCTTGCCGCTTCGGGAACGTTCGGTCATATTAGATATCCGCCTTGAGGTCGAGGGAAAGCGTTAGGGGCGCCGCAGTCTTTTCGTAGGAATCGCACACGCTCGCCAAAATGAGCTCGGCATATACGGCAGCCTGGTCATCCTCATCGACAGTCGCCTGATCGCCAAAGGTAAAGGTCATGCCCACATGCGATTCGTCGACATCGAATTTAATCGAGATATCGTCGGAATCAACGGCCGTGCAGCCAAAGATGAAGGCTTCCTCGGCAGCCATACGGATGTCCTCGATTCGATCGACGGACATAGAGCACAGGGCGCCAACGTTGGCGGCCGTCATGCGCACCAAGCGCGCGAGACGCGGATCACCGGCAACGCTCAGCGTAATGGGGCAGGTTGCTTCGCTACTCATCGCAGGACTCCTCGGAGGTCTCGGCGGGCGTATAGGTGTAATACTGAGCTGGCTTGGCTGCGGGCTTCTGAGCCGCATCCGCACCATCGGCGGCCTCGTCCTCAGCCCCATCAATCAGAACACGCTCGGTAGGCTGCTCGGCCTCGGCGGCGGCAGCGGCGAGCTTGCGATCGGCGTCGGCTGCAGGAGCCTTCACCTTATTGAAAAGCTTCTGCACGGCGCCGGCGGCAGAGTCGGTCACACTCGATACGGCATTGCTGGCCTCGGCCACACTGCCCGTAACCTCGGAGATGTCGCGAACCACGGCTTCGACCTCTACGAGATTGGAAGTAAGGGCGTCGACAGCGGTCTTGCTCGATTTGAGGAGTGGCTCAACCTGGGCAAGTGCCGGCGTAAGCTCGTCAACGGCGCCATCGAGCTTTGCCACCACGGGCTGAGCCTCGGCGATGGTGTTGTTGAGGTCGCTGACTGTCTTGTCGAGCGAATCAACGACGGTGCGGGTCTTGCGCAGCGTGAGCGCGAGTTCGATAACAGCCCACACGCCGACAACGGCAAGCAACAGCAGGGCGATTTGAATGGGACTCATACAAGCCTCCCGAAGGAATCGAAATACAGACGCTCTTCATGGTACCCCAAAGAAGGGGAAAGATACCCAAAGGGAATGTGCGAGGCGCCAATGACCTACTTGGGAGCATTGCCGCTACGGTCGCGTTCGCTTTGTTCTACGCGCCACTCTTCCCAACCGCGGCCGGCAGGCTGCCAAAACGCACCGCGCTCCAGTCCCTCGGGCAAATAGCGCTGATCGACCCAGCCTTCGGGATAATCATGCGGATACTTATACACACCGTATTCGTCGCTGCCCGGGCGATGACGGTCGCGCAAATAACTCGGCACCTCGCGCAGCCCACTTGAATGGATATCGGCCAGCGCCGCATCGATTGAAGCCTCGCACGCGTTAGATTTAGGCGCCAGGCAAACATAGAGCGCAGCCTGAGCTAGGTTAATGCGGCATTCAGGGTAGCCAATGACCTCGGCAGACTTAAACGCGGCATGTGCCACCAAAAGCGCCTGCGGATCGGCGTTGCCGACGTCCTCGGAAGCGTGGATCATAATGCGGCGAGCAATAAACTTGGGATCCTCTCCTGCATCGATCATGCGCGCGAGCCAATAAATGGTGGCATCGGGGTCGCTTCCGCGCATAGACTTGATGAACGCACTGATAATGTCGTAGTGCATGTCACCGTTTTTGTCGTACGAAAAGCCACGACGCGGGTTGGCAATCTTCACGTCATCCACGGTGATGGGATAGCGCTCCCCCGCCGCCGGCGCTGGCGTTCCCTCGGTATCGGGACGCGTTACGGCAATCTCGCTTGCAAGCTCGAGCGTCGTGAGCGCCGAGCGAGCATCACCCGCGGCCAGCGTGCAGATGGTCTTAACCGTATCCTCATCGGCCGAGAACTTGCCGCTCAGACCCTGCGGTGCCTCGAGTGCACGCTCAATCAGCGTGGCGATATCCTCGTCCTTCAGGTGCTCAAGCTCTACCACGCGACCGCGCGAGAGCAACGCCGAGTTGACCTCGAAGTACGGATTCTCCGTCGTGGCGCCAATCATAATGACGGTACGGTTTTCAACCGCATGCAAAAGCGCATCCTGCTGCGACTTCGAAAAACGGTGAATCTCGTCGATGAACAAGATGGTACGGCGGTCATACGTATTCAGGCGCGTCTTTGCCTCGTCAATCACGCGACGCAAGTCCTTCACGGTGCCCGTCACGGCGCTGACCTCGACAAACTCGCTCTTGGTATGGTTAGCGATAATGTGGGCCAGTGTCGTCTTGCCCGTGCCGGCCGGCCCATACAGAATCACGCTCGATAGCACATCATGCTCGATTGCCGCACGCAGCCACGAACCCTTGCCCACGGCCTTTTGCTGGCCCACATACTCGTCGAGCGAATTGGGGCGCATGCGAACCGCAAGCGGCGCATTTTTAAAGGAACGCTCGCGCGTCGAGGCAGAAAAAAGGTCGTCCATAGCCATCCCGTGCATCAATCAAAAACGTTTTTCACTAATAAGTATACCGAATATATACGAACTACCGTTCGTTAATATAGGTACGGTGCGGAAACTCCAGACCAGGGAACAACTTGCTCGTGAGCTCGCAGAAATAGCCGTCCGTCATGCTCGCGATGTAATCCACTACCGCTTGATCCTTGTCGTCCTGCCAGGCATAGGTACGGTCGTAGTAGGAAAGCTGCTGATCAATGCGAGAAATGTGGTGCTTAAAGATGTACGAGGACTCGTCGCCTTCGTTTATATCCTGCAGACAACGGTCGTAGAGCTTTTCGAACGCCTCGCGCAGTTCCGCTTCGGAGTCGCCTTCGATGCCGCCCTTGCTATAGATCTTCTCGTAGTTCTCGCGCTTGGCTCGGCGGATTTCCTCAAACAGCTCCTCGCTCATCTCTATGCGCGGCTTACCATAGCTGTGCTCAACGATATCGATGGAGGCATGCGTAAGGATCCAGCTGTTGTATGCCCCACCCAGGCCATCGTCAAAAGCATCGGGCGACAGCAGGCCCGCCGCAATGGCGTCTTGGCGATCGCGCCCAACGTAGGCAAGGATATCCGAGATGCGGACCACGCAGCCCTCGAGCGTCATGGGACGTAGGTGCTCAATTGCGCTATAGCCCTTGGCAATGCAGTCCTCAACCGTCTGATCGAACTGGTCAAAGGAACCCATGCCCGAGAGCTCAAACACGCGTTGCTCGTACTCGCCGTTATGGCATAACACGCCATCGAGCGTCTGGAGCGACACGTTGCGGCCATACAGTGCATCGAGCACGCGGACCGACTGCACGTTATGGAAAAAGAAGCGGCCCGTGCGCTCGTGATAGATATCGTTGAGAAAGCGCTCACCGGCATGGCCAAAGGGCGTGTGGCCCAAGTCATGGCCTAAACCAATCGCCTCAATCAGATCGCAGTTGAGCCCCAGGGCATGACCGATATCGCGCGCAATGCGCGAGACAAGCTGCACGTGCAATCCGCGGCGCGACAGATCATCATTACTACGGAAGCTAAAGACCTGCGTTTTGCCTGCATAACGCGTGTACGCCGGAAGATGAAGAATCTTTTCGGTATCACGCATAAACGCCGGACGCATAAGCGTGCCTTTGTCGGCAGCGCGATCAATACGACGAATGACCTGGTCGTCGTTGCAACGATACGGGTTGACGGCACCCGAAGCACGATCGGCGGAAATGCGCTCGACGAGTTCGGGCGACAACGCCGCGGGAATGCGGTCCATGCGCGCCTTAATGACGGCCGTTTCTTGATTAATTGCCATGGCATGCTCCTTAAGAAGGATGCGCAATCGGTTACAATGTGCAGCCCACGACCTCGATTATGGCAAATATCGGCACCAAAAACGGCAGCAAAGGCAGGGAGCGCGATTTTGTGAAGAGGCAGGAGAGGGCAAGGACCAGGAGCGCGACGGCAAATGCCACGATGCCGCCTATAGGGTCGAGCGTGCAAAGCGCGAAGAGCGCCTTGGCGTCCCCCATGCCAATGCCGGGAGCGTGGCGAACACGACGCCAAAACGACTCAGTGAGCACAAGGGCAAGGTAGACGATGGCCGCAAGACCGGCGTGGTCAAGCGCCGTGTCCATGCCAAGATCTAGCCAGACGCCCGCAAATGCCGCCACGGCGCACGCGGCAGCAAGCGCATTCGGAAACCGCCGCTCGCGCGCATCGATGCAGGCACCAGCGATAGCGCACAGCCAAAACGGGATATGGACCATCGAGCACCTCCTCAAGTTGCATCGCAAAAGCAAAAACCACCACAAAGGGCCTATCCCCTTTGTGGTGGTTTTGGTGGTGGTTATTTGGCGCCTTGCATGACCTCGTCGAGGGTAACGTTGACAGCATGCTGCGTCGGGACCCAGTCGACCTTCAGGAACAGGGCTGCCACCGTGATGGGAATATAGCTGAACATAAAGATCGGGAAGGTAAACAGGTTGGTCACCAAACGCCACTTTTGCGCGCAATGAATGTGCTTGTACTCGAAGATGGTCGTGAGTAGCGCAAGGATAAAGAAAGTCTGGTACATCATCACGAAGGTCATAATGAGCGAGGCGGCACAAGCCTGCATCTCGACCTCGGTGGCCAAGAAGCCGTGCGAAAGCCCGCCCACGATGAGGAAGGTCGCGTTGGCGAGCATGGAGATCAGGGACAGTAGCATGCCCGGAGCGATGGTCATAAACATGTCATAAGCGGCAAAGCGATGATAGCGGAATGTCGATTTGACAAGATGCTTGCCATAGGTAAAAAAGACCTGGTAGAAGCCCTTGGTCCAACGCATGCGCTGTTTCCAGGACGCCTTAAACGTCACGGGCTGCTCGTCAAAGAACTCCGCCGGCGCATAACCGATGCGAATGCCGTGAATGGCGCAGAACGTGGTGAACTGGATGTCCTCGGTCAGTGTATGGAACTGCCAGCCGTGCATGCCCTCAATAACACTAGCGGAGATGAGGTAGCCCGAACCCGAGACAGCGCAGGACGTCTTGCAGATATTACGCGCGTTGTTGAGGAAGCGGGCCTCACGCAGATACCAGGTGGCGTTAGCCGCAGAGATCCACGAGCTGCCGAAGTTCTTAGAGTTGCGGTAACTGGTGACCACATGAAAGCCCTGGTCAAAAGCATCGTTCATCTTGGATACGTAATCACGGGAAATGACGTTATCGGCATCGAAGATAAAGTAGCCCTCAAACGTATCGGGATACTCGTTGAGAATGCGATCGAAACCAAAGTCCATGACCCAGCTCTTGCCCTTACGGGCCAGGTCATTGCGCTCATAGACGATGGCGCCCGCCTCGCGCGCGAGCTGTGCCGTGTTATCGGTACAGGCATCGGCGACCACAAAGACCTCGATGAGCTCGGACGGATAATCCTGGTCCTTGATGGAGCGAACAAGATTGGCGATAACGGCTTCCTCGTTATGCGCTGCAATAAAGAAGGCATAACGATGCAGCTTTTTGGCCTTAGGGGGCGCGACCTCGCCACGAAGAGCGCCGATGACAAAGAAGACCACCTGGTACAGAAAGCAGACCGTGAGCAGCGTGACGACAATCTGATTGAAGATCACGATGGGTGTGTTGGTTTGTAAAAAGGCGAGCATGCAGGCTCCCAGCAACGCGTTACGTAAACAACCGTATATCTTACCGCAGGCATACCGAGTTCAAGAAACCACCTAAATACTGGTTAGGCTTCGAGCAGACCGAGCTGCGGGACGATTTCGTCGCCAGCGGCAGTGAGACCGAGCGAACGCGGGGCCAGGTCATCCAAAACCGCCGCAAAATCCCACGGCAGCTCGTCGCGACACTCGATGCGCTCGCCCGTCACGGGATGGTCGAACGCCACGCGCCAAGAATGGAGGAACTGCCTGGTCAGACCCAGATCGGCACGCGTATCACACTTGCCGTAGAGCGGGTCGCCCACGCAGGCATGGTTGATATGGCGCATGTGCACACGAATCTGATGCGTGCGACCGGTAAACAGGTGGCACTCGACGAGCGTATAGCCGTCGTCAAAACGCGTGGAATCGTAGCGCTCAAGGACCTTAAAGGTCGTAATGGCCTGGCGCGCAAAGGGGTCATCAGAAACCGCCATCTTGACACGGTCGCGCGTAGACCGGGCGATACCGGTGTTGATAGTGCCCTCGTCCATGGCGATGTGACCGTGAACGAGCGTGATATAGCGACGGTCGAGCGTGCGCGTGCGGATAAGATTTTGAAGCGCGCGCTGGGTGTCGTCGTCTTTTGCCGCGAGCATAAGGCCCGAGGTATCGCGATCCAGGCGATGCACGATGCCGGGGCGGTCCTCACCCTGCACGGTACCAAGATGATCGATACCGCAGTGGTAGACCAGAGCGTTTGCAAGGGTGCCGCTCTCGTGGCCATGGGCGGGATGGCACACCAGGCCGCGCTGCTTGGAGAGCACGATGAGGTAGTCGTCCTCGTAACGGATATCGAGGGGAATGGCCTCGGGAATCACATCAGTAGGATCGTGCGGCTCGGGCAGGTCGACCGAGATGCGGTCACCGGAGCGCACGGCATACTTTTTTGACAGGCAGGTCTCGCCGTTGACGGCCACGGCGCCTCCCTCGATCAGATGCGCGCAGGCAGAGCGCGTGGGACAGCCATCGTTGGCGCCCAGATAGGCGTCAAGACGCTGACCAGCGGAATCGTCGGCAACGAGAATATGGATGTCGGCCATTAGCGCTCATTCCTTTCGCGAATCTTGCGGGCACGCTCCCCACGTTGTTTAGCCTTGCGCTTGGCGCGGGCCTCGTCACGAGCGTTAAGCTCGGCTGTCGCATCGACCTCACGGGCCGCGGGGCTCAAGAACATATAGCCAAAGAGGGCGAGCACGACGCCCAAGGTAATGCCGATATCGGCCACATTGAAGACAGGGAAGTCGATGAAGGTGGTGGCAATAAAATCGGTCACGAAGCCAAAGGCCAAACGATCGATAGCGTTGCCGATAGCACCGCCCGCAACCATCGCCATGCCCACAACCTCAAGATGGGCGAGCTGGGGTGCACGAACGAGGTACACGGCAATAGCGATAATGACCGCCAACGCCAGCACGGCAAACGCGATGCCATGCCCCTCACCCATACTAAAGGCAGCGCCGATATTGCGGACAAACATAAAGTCGATGACACCGGGGATAACAGTCACATGCAGAGCATCGCCCACGGCACGAACGGCAAGCTTGGTCAGCTGGTCGACAAGCAGCACAACGAGCGCTACCCCACCAGCAACACCCAACCGCCAACGCAAAGGCGGCGTCATATCCCCAGCACGACCCAAATCAATCCCCTACCCTCAGATAATCAAATTCCGTTTACGCAATAATCCATCTTATATTGCCATAAGCAGAACGCACGACATATCCACCAACGCAAGCGAAATAACCAGCTAAAAACGAAAGCGGCATTCCGAAAAACAGAATGCCGCTTGGACGTGACAAAAGTTGACGTTGGGGACGTTCTTGTTTGACAGTCGTTTAAGAACGTCCCCAACGGCTAGTTCAGCGCCTCTGCGCAGCGCTTGCAGATATGCGCGTGGCCGTTGTACTCGCCGACGGAGGTGCGGTAGTTCCAGCAACGGTCGCAGCACTCGCCCTCGGCAGCCTCGATAGCAACGGAAAGCTCCTCGCCCTGGGTCAGCTCAACATCGGAGACGATGTAGAACTCGGCCAGGTCGACAGCCTTGTCACCGGTCAACAGCGCGTACATCTCGGCGGGAACGACCGCCTTGACGCGGACCTGCTGGCTCTTAGTGAAAGTGCCGGCGGAGCGAGCATCCTCAAGGGCCTTGGTCACGGCGCTACGGAGCTCGAGCGAAGCCTCGAGCACGCCCTCAAACTCATTGGCCTCGTCGACCGTGATAGGCGACTTGTACCAATCGAGCAGCGCGGCGTACTTCTGGTGATCGACGCAGCCGGCGGGCGCATAGGCCATGGCCTCGTCGACCGTATAGGACAGGATCGGCTGCAGGTCGCGCATGAGCATCGAGAAGAGCTCGGCCAGCACGGTCTGGGCGCTGCGGCGCTCGAGCGAGCCGGGCTTGTCGCAGTACAGACGGTCCTTCAGGGCGTCGAGGTACACGTTGGAGAGCTCGGTAACCACGAAGTCGTAAAGCGCACGGTAGGCGCGTGGGAACTCGTAGCTGGCGTAGGCATCGTCGACCTCGGCCTGAACCTGGGTCAGACGGGCAACCATGAGCTTGTCGAGCGGCAGCAGGTCGGCAAAGGCGACGCCGTCGGTCTCAGGCTCAAACTGACCCTCGAGCTCGGAGAGCAGGAAGCGCAGCGTGTTGCGGAAACGACGGTAGGCATCGGACGTACGAGCAAGGATCTCATGGTCGATGGACACGTCGGAGCTGGTATCAACGGACGCAACCCACAGACGGATGATGTCGGCGCCCATCTCGTCGCAGACCTTGTTGGGGTCGATGACGTTGCCGAGCGACTTGGACATCTTACGGCCCTGGCCATCAAGCGTGAAGCCCTGCGAGACGACCGCCTTGTACGGAGCGTGGCCGTTGGCACCCACCGAGGTGAGCAGCGAGCTCTGGAACCAACCGCGGTGCTGGTCGGAGCCCTCGAGGTACACATCCGCCGGGTACTCAAGCTCGGGACGGTACTCGCAGACGGCCTTCCAAGACACGCCGGAGTCCCACCACACGTCGAGGATGTCCTTATCGGCCTTGAGGTGATGGCCGCCGCACTTGGGGCAGACGCAGGCCTCGCCTAGGTAGCTCTCGGGAGCGTCGGTGAACCAGGCGTCGGAGCCCTTCTCGTGGAAGAGCTTGATGACGGCGTCGAGCGTGGCGTCGTTCATGACCTTCTCGCCGCAGTCGGCGCAGGTGTAGCTGGGGATGGGCACGCCCCAGTTGCGCTGACGGCTGATGCACCAGTCGGGACGCTGCTCGACCATGGCGCCGATGCGGTTGGCCGCGTGGGCCGGATACCACTTGACGTTCTCGCGGACCTCTTTGCCAGCCTGCTCGCGCAAACCGGTCTTGTCCATCGAGACAAACCACTGGTCGGTGGCACGGAAGAGCACCGGGTGCTTGCAGCGCCAGCAGTGCGGATAGCTGTGCGTGATCTTCTTCTCGAGAACCAGGGTGCCGCGCTCGCGCAGGAACTCGATGATATGCGGGTTGGCCTCATCGGTATCCATACCGCTGAAGGGGCCACCGGTGCCAAACTCCTCGCCGGTGTAGAACTTGCCGTCGTCATCGACCGGCATGCAGATGTCGGTGATGCCTTCCTTGAGGCACGCGAAGTAGTCGTCGACGCCGTGGCCGGGCGAGTTGTGGACGATACCGGTACCGTCATCGACACCGACGTAGTCGGCCAGCAGCGCCACGCCCTCAACACCGTCAAAGATCGGCTGCTTGTAGTGGATGTGGTGGAACGTCTCGGCGGGAACCACATAGGGCTCGCCGTCGACCATGACCGGGGTGTACTCCCAGCCAAACTCCTCGCAGCACTTGGGAGCCAGGTCCTCGAGCATGACCTCGGCACGGCCATCGTGCTCAACGGCGACATAGGCGGCGCCGGGCTTGAGGGAAACGGCCTGGTCGGAGGGGATAGTCCACGGCGTAGTCGTCCAGATGATAAAGTCGACCGGGCCGTCGAAGTTCTCGAGGCCGGCGGGCTTGGAGGTCATCTCAAAGCGCACGAAGATGGAGGGGCTCGTCTCGTCGGAGTACTCGATCTCGGCCTCGGCCAGCGCGGTGTGGCAGTGCTTGCACCAGTGAACCGGCTTGTGGCCGCGATAGATCATGCCCTTATCGAACATGGCCTTGAAGACCTCGATGTCGGCGGCATCATGCTGGTGATAGAGCGTCAGATAGGGGTTGTCCCAGTCGCCGAGCACGCCCAGACGACGGAAACCAGCCTTCTGAAGCTCGATGTTCTCGACAGCGAACTCATTGCAGAGCTCGCGAATCTTGGCCGTGGGGGTCTGGTTGAACTTCTCGGTGCCGAGCTTCTCTTCGACCTTGTGCTCGATCGGCTGGCCGTGGCAGTCCCAACCGGGGACATAGGGAACTTCATAGCCCTGCATCATCCAGTAGCGGTTGATCATGTCCTTGGAGATCTTGTTCATGGCGTGGCCGATATGGATCGGGCCGTTGGCGTACGGAGGACCGTCGTGCAGCACGAACTTCTTGTGACCCTCGTTCTTCTTCAGAACCTGCTCGTAGACCTTGTTGTCCTGCCAGTCCTTGAGTCGCTTGGGCTCGGACTTGGAAAGACCGGCACGCATGGGAAAACCGGTCTTGGGCAGATTCATCGTCTGCTTGTACTCGTTTGCCACGGTACCCCTTTCATGTCATGGGCGCACACGCCCGTTGGGCACCAAAAAAGCGCCCGTCCCTACAAGCTGGGACGAAGCGCCACAAAACGAGCTGTACGCCCGCAAAAGCTCTTCGTTTAACCACCCAGCTTAGATGCCCTCGCCCGCGTATTCGCGCGCTCGCATCCGTTACTCGGCTGGCCTGTATCGACGACCACCTCGGCGATATCTACTAAGACGTGCCTGCGCGGCACGTCCGTTGGGACCGCAGCTCCGGGGTGATATTCATCGGTCGCATGCACGGGTTCTCAGCGCTCCCCGCTCTCTGTGGCATGCGGACGGCCGACTACTCGTCCCCATCAACGCTTATGCGGAGTATGCTAGCACGTTCCGCGCCGGCGAAAAACCCTCAACACTGGTTTTATACGTTCGAAATTTCTCGCTATTACAGCCCTTCTCTAGGAGCAAAATACCTGAAAGCACTTTATCGAACGAAAGAAGGTTGCTATGCGCACGATTGGAATGAGCGACTACACCGTTGGCGAGGATTGCTTTACCGAGCTGCCCGCCGCACTGGCGGAGTACGGCGCAAAGAAGGTCGCCATCATTGGCGGCAAGCGAGCCCTGGCTGCAGCGCTGCCAGGCATCGAGGCGGCGCTTGAAGGTACCGATGTCGAAATTCTAGAGACGCGCGTCTATGGCACCAACAGTACGCGTGCCAATATCGCCAAGGTCGTGAACTCCCCTGCCTGCCAGGAGGCTGATGTTCTTATCGCCTGCGGCGGCGGCAAGGCGCTCGACACCGTCAAGACGGCGGCCATCGAGCTCAAGAAGATCGTCTTCACTGTCCCGACGATCTGTTCCAACTGCTCCGCCGCGACCGCCATTGCCGTCGTGTACAACGACGACGGCTCGCTCGAGGGCTATTCGTACCCCAACCGACCGGCGCACATCTTCATCAACCCCAAGATCATCGCCGAGGCTCCGGCGGAGTACTTCTGGGCCGGCGTGGGTGATGCCCTGTCCAAGCAGCCCGAGGTCGAGTACGCAACGAGCGCCGGTAATTTGGAGCACACCGCCGGTCTTGGCCTGGCGCTTGCCCACACCTGCTCCGAGCCGCTGTTTACCTATGGCGTCCAGGGTCTTGAGGACGTGCGCCAGGACCTGTCGAGCGAGGCCGTCAAGCAAATCGCACTCGATATCGTGGTCAATACGGGCTATGTCTCGAACCTGACGAACCAGAACGATTACTACTACAACTCGAGCGTGGCGCACGCATTCTACAACGCCACCTGCAGCATTCCGCGCGAGGGCACCTACCTGCACGGCGAGGTCGTGAGCCTCGGCGTGCTCGTGCTGTTTGCCTATACGGGCGATACTGAGAACCTGAAGCGCTACGCCGCCTTTAACAAGCAAATGGGCCTGCCTGTGACGCTGGAGCAGGTCGGGCTTTCCGAGTCCGATATCCCGGCCCTGTGCGAGTACGCGCACGCCACCAACGAGTGGAAGCAGGGCAACCCGGAGCCCTTCACCGACGAGAAGTTCGCCGCCGCCATCAAGGCCGCCAACGCCTACGGCCACACGCTCTAGGACTGGTCAAAAACCACCACAAAGGGGACAGGCACCTTTGTGGTGGTTTTTTATTGCTCCAGCATGCTGGGATCGAACTCGCTAGCCGGAATCACGCGGTACCCGTGACGCAGCAGCAGGTCGACGAAAACACCGTTGCCCGGAGTGAGCGTGCCGCTGAAGGTTCCGTCGTAGATACGGCCGACGCCGCACGAGGGACTGCGATCTTGCAGGATGCACGCGACTATCTCTTCCGGTCCGCCTGCCTGCTCGCACATATCGAGCGCGCGTTGAGCGCCCAGGCGAAACTCGCGATCGACCGACACGCCCTCGCAGGTACGGACCTCGCCGTTCACAATCTCGGACGGCTTGCGCGGCGTGGGCAGGCCGCCAAAGACCTCAGGGCACACCAAGAGTACCTCGGTCCCTGTGCGTTCGTACGCTTCGACCAGCTCGCGATGGTAGTTATCGAGCCCGTTATACTTGCAGTTCTCGCCCATCAAACAGGCGCTCACCACGATCTTCATATACAACTCTCCCTACGCAAAACGCCCCATTTGAGATGGACACTCAAATGGGGCGATTGAGACTGCGCAACTAGTATTAATGCTGCTTCGGCATCAGCGGATTCTCGCGCGTGAGGAGATTCATAAACTCCTCGCCCGTGATCGTCTCCTTCTTGTACAGATAACGAGCCAGCTCGTGGAGCTTAAACTTGTTCTCCTTCAGAATCTGCAGAGCGCGGTCGTGCGCATCCTCGATCAGCTTGGCGACAATCGCGTCCACACGTTCGGCCGTACCGGGGGCGCAGGTGAGCGACGTGTCCTGGTTGAGATACGCATTCTGGACGGTACCGAGCGCCATCATGCCAAACTCATCGGACATACCAAAGCGCGTCACCATGTTGCGGGCGAGCTTGGTTGCTTGCTCGATATCGTTGGCTGCGCCGGTCGTCATCTCGCCAAAGATGAGCTCCTCGGCGGCACGTCCGCCGCAGTAGACGGCGAGCTTGTCCAGGACCTCCTGACGTGTGGTCAGGAAGCGCTCATCCTCCTCGACCTGCATGGTGTAGCCCAGAGCACCGCTCGTGCGCGGCACGATGGTGATCTTCGTGACCGGCGCAGAGCCCTTCTGGCGAGCGGCAACGATGGCATGACCGATCTCGTGATAAGAAACGACCTGCTTCTCGTGGTCGGACAGCACCGTGGACTTGCGCTGCTGACCGGCGATGACGACCTCCACCGACTCCTCAAAATCGTCCTGCGTGGCGCGCTTGCGACCCTCGCGGACGGCACGCAGCGCGCCCTCGTTGATGATGTTGGCCAGGTCGGCGCCCGAGGCACCGGGCGTGGCGCGGGCAATCGCGGTCAGGTCAATCGGCGGCTGCGTCTTCACGCTCTTGGCATGCAGCTCGAGGATGTTCTTACGGCCGGTCAGATCGGGCAGCTCAACAGGGATACGGCGGTCAAAACGACCGGGGCGCAACAGGGCCGGGTCAAGGCTGTCCGGACGGTTGGTAGCAGCGAGGACGACAATACCCTTGTGGTTATCGAAGCCGTCCATCTCGGTCAGCAGCTGGTTGAGCGTCTGCTCGCGCTCGTCGTTGCCGCTAAAGCCGCCGCCATCGCGCTTCTTGCCGATGGTATCAATCTCATCGATAAAGACGATGCACGGGGCCTTTTCCTTGGCCTGCTTAAACAGGTCGCGAACTTTAGCGGCACCGCGGCCGACGAACATCTCGACGAACTCAGAACCAGAAATACTAAAGAACGGCACGCCCGCCTCGCCGGCCACAGCCTTGGCAAGCAGGGTTTTACCAGTACCCGGAGGGCCGACAAGCAGAGCACCACGCGGCAGCTTGGCGCCGATCTCCTCGTAGCGCTGCGGCTTCTCCAGAAAGTCAACGACCTCCTTGAGGGACTCCTTGGCCTCTTCCTGGCCGGCGACATCCTTAAAGGTCACGCCCACGTCCTTGGAGGCGATCACGCGCGCGCCGGACTTGCCCAGTCCACCGCCGCCAAAACCACCGCCGCCAAAGTTCATCGACGGACCGTCATCGCCCATGGCCTTCTTCATGCGGCGGTTGAGCCACCAGCCGATCAGGAAGAAAATCGCAATGGGAAGAATGAGGGTGAGCAGGTAGTAGGTCATCAGACCCGAGTTCTTATCGGGAACGACCGACTCCAGCGAGGCGCCAGATTCAAGCACGCGATCGGTAAAGCCCGCGTCATTCGGAACACCGGTCGTCTTGTAGGCGATGTTCTCGTCCTCGCCCTTCTTGGTGTAATAAATCGTGTAATCGTCCGTGTTGTACTCGACCTTGTCGACACTCTTCTTATCGAGCGCTTTGACAAACGTTGAGTAATCGGTCTTCGTAATCTGCTGCGTGTGACCGATGTTGGGGAACAGAACGGTCGAGAGCACGAGGTAGACGACGAAGGCGATGAGCACGTAGAGGATCATATTCCGTCTACGTTTGTTGTCATCCATCTCCATCTGCTTGAACTCCATCTACTGGGGTTGATAATCTTTTCTAGAATACCCAACCCGGACGGCGATAAACCGACGCCGGGCACGAAAGGACAGAGATGGCATCACTGGAAGTCGGCAAGGTTCAAATCTATACGGGCGACGGCAAGGGCAAGACGACGGCTGCGCTGGGACTCGCGCTGCGCGCCACGGGCTATGGACTTAACGTGCTCATGCTTCAGTTTGCCAAGAAGCTGCACTGCGCCGAACATGATGCGGCGCCGCGCCTGGGGCTGCGTATTGTGCAGGCCGATCGCGACACGCCCGAGGCTTGCGCCGCACAGATCATGGAGCTCGCACGCGAACAGATTAGCCAGGTCGACGTGCTGATCTTGGATGAGCTGGGGGAAGCCATGCGACGGGGCTTTGTGACGCGCGAAGATGTCGAAGCGTTGATCGCGATGAAACCGACCGCCACGGAACTCGTACTCACCGGCCGCGGCTTGCTGCCCCTCGCCGACCTTGCCGACCTAGTAACCGAAATGCGCCCCGTCAAACACTACTTCGACGAAGGCCTCCTAGCCCGCCAAGGCATCGAATACTAGCCATTGCGGACGTCCCCAATGGCTAGGCAGTGGCGCGGCCTAGCCAGTTGCCGCTGTGATGGTAGACGGTGAACATCATGGCGGTGATTACCCAGGTTACGGGGTAGACCAGCAGCAGGTGCTCAAGCGACGGATCGAACGGCATAATCGCAAACACCCAGATCACCCTGAGCACGACGGTGCCAAAAATCGTGAGCAGCATGGGCTGCAAGCTCACGCCGGCGCCGCGAATGGATCCCGACGCGTTCTCGATAATCGAGAAAATCGCATAGAACGGCGCAATGAAGTGGAGGATGGTCGTGGTGTACGCCGAAATCGAAGCATCGTCGACAAACAGACGTGAAAACGGACCGGAGAACACCAGCAGCACGGCAGACAGGCCACCAATGAGCATAAACGACAGCACGAGCGACGTATGGTAGCCCTTGCGCATGCGATCGTAATTGCGCGCACCAAAGTTCTGCGCCGAGAACGTGGTGATCGACACGCCAAGCGCCTCGGTCACCATCCAGATAATGCCGTCCAGGCGGCCGGAAAGACCCCAAGCGGTCGTGACATCGGCACCAAACGAGTTGACCGACACCTGAATCAAAACGTTGGAAATCGAATACGCAGCAGACTGAAAGCCAAGCGGCAGACCACACGAGATCATGCTCTTACAAATGCCAGGATCAATGCCGAGTTTGGACAGTGAAAGCCGCCACGCACCCGGTGCGTGCATCATACGAATCACGATCATCGTGGCGTTGGAGAAAATGGTCAGCGCCACCGCGATGCCGCAGCCCAGAGCCTCCATATGCAGCACGGCAACGAAGATGACATCCAACACCGCATTAACAAGGCAGCCGGAAGCGATGATCACAGCAGGCCCGCGCGTGTCGCCCACGGCGCGCAGCAATGCCGTTCCCATATTGAGCAGCAGCGCCGCAACCATGGCGGCAAAATAGCAACGGGCATAGGCCACGCCCTCGGCCAATAGTTCATGCGGCGTGTTCATAAGCACCAGCATGGGCTCAACGAACACTATGCCAAGAATCGAGAAAACGATACCGCCCACCAGCGCGAGCGTCATGGCCGTATGGACCGATCGGCTCAGGCGCTCGTCATCGTGCTGGCCAAAAAACTGGCCCGTAATGACCGCGCAGCCGGCACCGACGCCGACACAAAAGCCGATGCAGAGCTCTGTAAGCACCATCGTGGCCTGAATGCCACCCAGCGCGAGCTTGCCGCCAAACTGACCGACGATATAGGTACCGATAAGCGTGTATGCCTGCTGAAAGAACGAACTAAAGAAAATGGGAACGCACAGCGACAGCAGCTGCTGCCAAATGACACCCTGCGTTACATCGATAGCCGTAGATTTCTTAGCCACACGCCCTCCCCACTAGCGTACGTCATACAACAAAACATCAATTGAACGACAAAGCCATTATCAGCTTAACACCAACCGAAGGCAGCAGAAACGCCCTTGGCGGCAAACCTCGAGAGCACCCCGCTAGTGATACAGCCCCGGCTGGTAGTGGTACTCGTTGCTCACATGCGGGCACAGCTGCCAAAAGGCGACAGCACTTGCCGCGGCCACGTTGAGCGAATCGACCCCATGCGCCATCGGAATACGCACGGCGCGGTCGCAGCCTGCAATGGTCTTGGCGCCCAAGCCAGCACCCTCGGTGCCCATAAAGATTGCCAGGCGGTCAATCTCCTGCAGCGCGGGATCGTCCAACGACACCGAATCATCCGTCAACGCCATAGCGGCACACGAAAAGCCGGCATCGTGCAGGGCCGCCAGCCCATCATGCGGCCATACGCGCGCCTCGCTGCCAATGCGTGTCCAGGGCACCTGGAACACCGTGCCCATGCTCACGCGGGCCGAGCGACGATACAGCGGGTCACAGCAAGTGGGGCTCACCAAAATGCCATCGACGTTCAGCGCAGCCGCCGATCGGAAAATCGCGCCGACGTTGGTGTGGTCGACAATGCCCTCGAGCACGCACACGCGCACCGGACGCTCCCCCGCCGCCGCGACGACGCCGCCCAAGAACTCATCAACCGGGATCTGACGCGGGCGACGGAATGCCGCGAGCGCGCCGCGCGTCACGTTAAAGCCCGTCAGCTGCTCCATGAGCTCCATGGAGGCAACGAACACAGGAACCGGACCCGGGCCCTCGCGCACAACCAGGCGCTCAAACAGCGGCATCATCTGGTCGAGCCAGCGCTCGCCCAAAAGAAAGCTCACCGGCTGGTATCCGGCGCGCACCGCGCGCTCGATAACCTTGGCACTCTCGGCGATAAAGATGCCCTTTTGCGGCTCCAGCACGCAGCGAAGCTCACGCTCAGTCAGTCGCACGTAGGCATCGAGCCGCTCGTCCTCGAGCGAATCGATTCGCAGCACCTCAACGGCATCAGTCATAGCAGCCAGCCCGCACCTTTCTTTGCAGCACCTATACAAATATCGGGGCAACGCCATGCGCTGCCCCGCCACTCATTCCAACCCGATAATACCGAAGGGATAATCGGGTTTACGCATCAACGCGACGATACGTCACGAACTCATATTTGAGGCCCTCATCGCCCTCTCCGGCAGCGACAACCGCCGATTCGCTGGCCCGCGCAATCTCCCACGCGGGATCGGCATCCAGATCGGGAAAGTACGTATCCACGTCATGCACGCAATGATTATGTGTTACCTCGGCCTCCACGCAATACGGCAAAAACTGTCGATATACCTCGCCGCCGCCAATCACCCACGCAACGGGTTCATCGGCTACCGCGGCGAGCGCTTCGTCGATGCTATGCACCACGTCGACGCCCTCGGCAGCAAAGTCCTCATCGCGGGTGAGCACGATATTGCGACGGTTCTTGAGCGGACGCCCGCCGGGAAAACTCAGCAGCGTCTTGCGTCCCATAATGACCGGGCAACCTTTGGTGCACGCCACAAAATGGCGCATATCGGAGCGATTGGACACGACCATGTCACCCTCGCAACCAATGCCCCAGTCATCGCACACGGCGACGATGGCAGAAAGCTTACACGTCATGAGCGCCACCTACACCGCAATGGGAATGTTCTTGACCTGCGGGCCGTGCTCGTAGCCCTCAACGATCAGGTCATCGGTCGTAAACGCATAGAAGTCATGTACATCGGGGTTGAGCGTTACCTTAGGCGCCGCAAACTGCGGACGTTCGATAAGCTCGCGGACGATGTCGACATGGCGGTCGTAAATGTGGGCATCGGCGATCACGTGCAGCAGCTCACCGGGAATCATATCGACCGACTGCGCAACCATCATCAGCAGAATTGCATACTGGCACACGTTCCAATTGTTCGCGGCCAAAATATCCTGGCTACGCTGGTTGAGAATCATGTTGAGCGTCGGTTTGTCGTCCTGTGGGCGCTGCGTGACGTTATAGGTCACGCTGTAGGCGCACGGATACAAGTGCATCTCGGACAGGTCGCTAAACACATAGGTGTTCGTCATGATGCGACGGCTGTACGGTGTGTGCTTAAGGTCGTACAGCACGCGGTCCATCTGGTCAAAGTCACCCTCGACATAATGGCTCTTCTGCCCAATCTGATACCCGTAGGCCTTGCCGATGGAGCCGGTCTCGTCGGCCCACTCATCCCAAATATGGCTGTTGAGATCATGCACGTTATTGGACTTCTTCTGATATATCCACAGGATCTCGTCCATAGCGGACTTGAGCGCCGTACGACGCAGCGTAAGCGCGGGGAACTCCTCGCGCAGGTCATAGCGCGCCGTAACGCCAAAGTTTTTAATGGTATAGGCAGGGGTGCCATCCTCCCACACCGGACGGACCTTTTGGCCCTCGGTGGTGGTGCCATGGTCCAAAATATCGCGGCACATAGCTACAAACTGTTGATCAGCCTTGCTCATTGACCCTCCTGTCAGTCGTCTATAAGCGAGATTCATTGTAGCCCAGGCGCACGCGGCCCCACAGCCCAAACATAAGCCCTCACTTTCTGACATATGCCAGAAATTCCTTGCGCAATTCTGCGCGTTCGCTATTCTATTGTTGACATATGTCAGATAAGGAGTGCGCATGGCAGGAAGACGCGAAAAACTGCGCCGCGTCGGGATCATCCCCGAATACCGCGGCTTTACCCCTGACGGCCTAGCCAGTGGAGACGCCATCGATATGACGGTCGACGAGCTCGAAGTCCTGCGGCTGTGCGACCTCGAGGGCCTCAATCAAGAGGCCGTCGCCCAGCACATGGGCATTGCCCGCGCCACGGTGGCGGCAATCTGCAGCCGCGCGCATCGCAAGGTGGCAAACGCGCTGGTCAACGGACGGGCGATCGTCATCGAAGGCGGTAACATCGCATACTCCCCCATTACCACGACAACGGCCGCATGGCCAGCAAAGGAGATCGGCACCATGAGGGTGGCAACCACGTACGACAACGGCAACATCTTTATGCACTTTGGCCGCAGCGAGCAGTTCAAGATCTACGACATTCAGGACGGCAAGGTGCTCAACGAGCAGATTGTGGGCACCGGCGGCACCGGCCACGGTGCCCTTGCGGGCCTGCTCGCCAACGGCGGCGTGGACACTCTCATCTGCGGCGGTATCGGCGGTGGCGCCATCAACGCGCTTGCCCAAGCCGGCATCACAGTATACGCAGGTGCCCAGGGCAGCTGCGACGCTTGCGTCGAGGCCCTTATCGCCGGCACGCTCGCACAGAACGGCGAGGCCACGTGCGGCTGCCACGGCCATGACCACGACCACGCCCACGAACATGGCGAGGCCTGCAGCTGTCACGGCCATCACGAGCACGAGGGCCACGAGGGCTGCGGCTGCCACTAACGGCACGGCACCGCGAGCTCAGGGCACGACGCTGAACGCAGCCCAACAATCAAAGCCAACAACAAAGGCCACCCGGTAGCTTCCGAGTGGCCTTTGCCATATCAAGCTGGAATTACAGCCCTATTTCTTATTACGCATCTGCGCTTCCATCTGGCGCAGCAGCTCCATATCGGACTTGGGACCGCCCGTACCCAGGCCGCCCATACCGCCCAGACCCATAGCGTCCAGGCCAGGGATATTGGGCATGCGCATTTTCTTGCCCTTCTTACCCTTTTTGCCCTTCTTGCCGCCGGCCTGTGCCTGATTGGCTATCGTGCGCATGCGGCCCATCATCTTATTCATCTCGCCCCACTGCTTCATAAGGCTATTGACCTCGGTGGGGGTTACGCCGGCGCCCTTGGCAATGCGGGCGCGGCGCTGGCCGTTGATGATGGAGGGACGCAGGCGCTCCTCCTTGGTCATCGACATGATGATGGCCTCGTTCTTGTCGAAGATGCCCTCGTCCAGGTTGCCGCCCATCTGGTTGAGTGCACGCTGACCACCGGGAAGCATGCCCAGGATACCCTTCATGCCACCCATCTTCTTGACGGCTTTCATCTGGTCGAGCATATCGTTCATGGTGAAGCCCTCGCGCAGCATACGCTCGGCAGCCTCGAGCTGCTCGGCATCGGCTGCCTCCTGGGCCTTCTCGATAATGCCGACGACATCGCCCATGCCCAAGATTCGCTTGGCCATGCGATCGGGATAGAACGGCTCCAGCGAATCGGGTTTCTCGCCCATGCTCACAAACTTGATGGGCTTGCCAGTCACCTGGCGCACCGAAAGTGCGCCACCGCCACGGGCATCGCCGTCGAGCTTGGAGATGATCACACCGTCAAAGTCGGTGCGATCGGCGAAGGTCGAGACGACGTTGACGATGTCCTGGCCGGTCATGGCGTCGACGACCATCAGCACCTGGTCGGGCTTGACGGCCTTCTTGATGTCGACGGCCTCCTGCATCATCTGCTCGTCGATCTGAAGACGACCGGCGGTATCGACGATGACCACGTCACGCAGGTGATCGACGGCCTCTTGGATGGCGCCCTTGGCAATATCGACCGGGTGCGCTCCGTCACCGCGGAAGACCGGCACGCCGATCTCGCCACCGAGCGTGGCCAGCTGGTCGGCAGCGGCGGGACGGTAGACGTCGCACGCGGCGAGCAGCGGCGAGCGGCCCTGCTTCTTGAGCAGGTAGGCCAGCTTTACGGCCGCCGTGGTCTTACCGGAGCCCTGCAAGCCCACGAGCATGATGACATTGGGAATGCGGTTGCTAAAGACGAGTTTGCTCTCGGTTGAGCCGAGCATCTCGGTGAGCTCGTCGAGCACGATCTTGACGACGTTTTGCGCCGGCGACAGCGACTCCATGACCTCGGCGGTCATGCAGCGCTCCTTGGTCTTGGCAACGAACTCCTTGACGACCTTAAAGTTAACGTCGGCCTCGAGTAGCGCCATACGAATATCGCGCATGGCCGAAGTAATATCGGCCTCGGTCAGCTTACCCTTGCCGCGCAGGCGGTCAAATGTGTCGTTGAGGCGATCACTCAGGGAATCAAACACTAGTCACTCCTTAGTTGGACTCGCCCACCAGGGCGCGGCAGAAATCTTTGGCGTTAAACTCCTGCAGGTCATCGACCTGCTCGCCCACGCCGATGCGCAGGATCGGGAGCTTGAGCTTCTCGGCCACGGCCATGGCGATACCGCCCTTAGCCGTGCCGTCGAGCTTAGTCATGATAATACCGTCCAGGCCCAGCGCCTCGTTAAACTCGAGCGCCTGGTTCAGACCATTCTGACCAGTGGCGGCATCTATCACAAGCACGACCGAGACCGGCATGGGACCGGCGGCCATATTGGCGGCGCGCTTACGGGTCACATTGACCACCTTGGCAAGCTCGCGCATGAGCTCGGGACTCGTGTGCAGACGACCGGCGGTATCGATGAGCACCAGGTCACTGCCGCGCTTATCGGCCTCGTCGAGCACGTCATAGCACACACTCGCCGGATCGGAGCCGCGGTCACGCTTAATGACGGGTACGCCGGCACGCTGGCCCCAAACATCGAGCTGCTCGATGGCGGCGGCGCGGAAGGTGTCGGCCGAACCGATCACCACGTTCTTGCCGCGGGAAGCCATGGCGCTCGCAATCTTGCCGACCGTGGTGGTCTTACCGGCACCGTTGATACCGACAAACAGCACGCAGCTGGGCGTATCAGAAAACGGGTCGCGGTCAACAGGCACAAAATGGCCCTCGAGCTGCTCGGCCAGGGCGCGGCGAAGCTGCGGGGCGGTCTTGAGGTTCTTCTTGGCAGCGGCGTCACGCAGGTCATCGGAGACTTGAATGGCGACCTCGGCACCCATGTCACCCATAACGAGGGTATCCTCAAGGTCCTCCCAAAAATCCTCGTCGACCTCACCGCCAAAGTAGAAAACCTCGTTAAGGGCCTCGCGGCTGCGCTCAAGTCCGCGCGAGAGTGCGTCAAAGAATCCCATTATGCATTCACGACCTTTCCGGTTTCGCGATCGAGTTTTTGCGAGACGACGCGACTGACGCCGTCGGCTTGCATCGAGACGCCGTAGAGAACGTCAGCATCCTCCATAGTACGGCGCTGATGCGAGATTACCAAGAGCTGCGTATCGGAACGCAGCACATCGAGGGCGCCGATGAGCTTGGACAGGTTGGCGTCGTCGAGCGCCGCCTCGACCTCGTCCAGCACATAGAACGGCACCGTGCGCGTACGGTATACGGCAAAGAGCAGAGCGAGCGCCGTCAGGCTCTTCTCGCCACCCGACATGAGCATCATCTTGGTGATGCGCTTGCCGCGCGGCTGCGCCACAACCTCAATACCCGTCTCGGCCGGATGCTCGGGGTCGGTCATCTCAAGGTGAGCCTGACCGCCCGGGAAGAGCATGGCGAAGATCTCGCGGAAGTTCGCATCGACCTTCTCAAACGTCACTAGGAACGCCTTGCGCATCTTGCGGTCGATCGCCACGGTGATCTTGGTGAGCGCCTTGCGCGCGCTCTCCAGATCGGCCAGCTGCTCCTCGATGTAATCGGCACGGCGCTTGAGCTGCTCGTACTCCTCCATGGCGACTTGGTTCACAGGGCCCAAGTTGTTGATCTGGCGCACGAGTTGGTTAAGCTCGCGCTCGGCGGCGTCGCGATCGGTGGGCGCCGGCAGCATGAGCGCTTCCTCGAGCACCGTGGTACCGTCAGCGGTGATGGCCTTGATGGCAGCCTCGACCTGCACCTCGAGCTTGCCGCGCGCCACCTTAAATTCATTTTGCGTCGTGGCGGCAGCATCGACCCTCTCTTTGGCGCGGGCGACCTCGGTCTTAGCGTCCTCGATGGTCTTCTTAAGCGAAGCCGAGTCCGCCTCCTCAAGCGTTGCCTGATCGCGCAGGCGCGCAGCCCAGTCCGAGGCGCGCTCCAACAGGGCAGAATAGCGCTCGTGCATGGGATCGACGCGAAGACGCAGCAGCTCGAGCGAGCGCGAGGCCTGACGCGTCCCGCGGATACGACGGTCGATACCCTCCAGGCGATGCTCAAGATCGGGCACGCGGCCCTTCAGCGAACGCAGGCGCTCACTCGTCTGAGCCAGGCGCACCTTAGCGTCGGCGAGCTTGCCGGCGGCCTCGGAATCGTCACGGCGCACGCGATCGAGCTCGTCGTTGGCCTCGGCAATCTGCAAGCCTAAGTCGCTCGCCTGCGCACGGGACTCGTCACGCGAACGAGTGAGCTCGTCCACGCGCGGACGTGCGGCACGAACGGCCTCGGCAGCCTGCTCGCGGCGCTTGGAAATGCGCACGCGCTCGACCTCGGCATTGTTGGCACTCTGCTCCAGGCGGCCGATCTCGGACAGCAGAGAGCGACGCTCGCCCTCAAGGCGGGCGATCTCGCCGGCAGCATCGCCCTCGGCAGCACGGGCCTCCTCAACGGCAGCGTTGGCCTCGACGACCTGATCAGAAACATGCTCAAACACGGCAGCAAGATCGGGCTCCAGGCCTTCCAGCTCGCGGATACGACGCTTACGCTCCAGAGCACCCGAAGCCTCGCCGGCATCAAGCCCCACGCGAACCAGGCCGCCGCAGGCAACGCGTGCGCCATCGGGAGTCACATAGGTCACGCCATCAACGACCGGCGCGGACAGCGCGGCAGCCAAGTCATCGACCACGTAATAGTCGCCGAGCAATGCCTCGACGACCGGACCGTAGCCCGCACGCACGGACAGACGATCAACAAGACGGGTACCGGCGGCACCCTCGGCAGCCGCAGAGCCGCTCACGCTGCGCGCCACCAGCAGCGCCTCGCCCGAGGCCTTCTTCTGGTCCAGCGCAGCGCGACCGGCGCGCTCAAGTGCGGCAGCGTTATCGAACAACAGGGCATCGATATCGCCGGCGAGCAGCTGCTCAACCAGGCCCTCAAGCTCACGAGGTGCCTCGAGCACATCGCCCAGACGACCCGAGACATCGTCGCCCAGCGCGCCCACCAGACGGCTTACGAGCGGCGAGCTGTCGGCCATGCGAGCATCAAGCTTCTTTTGGCTGGCAAGCTCCGAGCGCACCTCGGACAGCTTGTTGCGTGCCTCGCCTTCGCGGGCACGCAGGTCCTTGAGGGCAGCCCGTGCCGTCTCGGTGGCCTCGCGCGCATCGCTCTGGGCCTGACGAGCCGCCTCAAGGGCGCTCTCAAGCTCCTCAGCACGGTCGCGGCGGCTCTCAAGCGATGCCGCGACCTCCTCGAGCTGCTCATCGATCTGCTCCAGGCGCGATGCGTACATATTGTCCTCGACCTCGGCATTGCTCAGCGAGTCCTTCACCTTGGCGAGCTCAAGCGCAGCATTATCGGCAACGCGCTGCACATCGCGCTGCTCGCGCGTGAGCTGCGAAATCTGCGCATCGAGCGCCACGCGACGCTCGTGGAGCTCGGCGGCGGCAGGACCGGCGGCGTCAACGTCCTCCTGGGCCTGCATATGCGCGCCGGTCACTTCCTCGAGCTGAGCACGTGCGTCCTCGAGCTCCTCGACCACGCGACGGCGCTGATGCTCGGAGCTCGAGATCTGGCCGCGCATGTCGGACAGGCGCGACACCATGTTGTGGCCCTTTTCCTCGAGCAGACGCATGTCGGAGTTAATGCGGCCGACCACGTCTTGCATATGGCGGCGCTGCTCGCCCAAGTCGCCCACAAACAGGCCCTTTTCTTCGAGCATGACCTGGAGCTTCTCGAGCTCGCGCTCTTTCTCACCCAAGCGGTACTGCGCGAGCTCCAGCTCGGCGGCGCCCTCCTTAGAGCGACTCTCCAGGTCGTTCCACTGCGATTGCAGCGAACGGAGCTCATCGACTGCCAGCATCTGCGTAAGCTCGTTCGCGCGCGAGGACAGCTCTTTGTACTTGCGCGCGCGATCGACCTGACGCTCCAGCGGCCGCAGCTGACGGGCGATCTCCTTGTTGATATCGCGGGCACGGGTCAGGTGCTCGTCCATCGACTTGATCTTCTTGAGCGCACGCTCCTTGCGACGCTTGTGCTTGGAGATGCCGGCGGCCTCCTCAATAAGGGCACGGCGCTCCTCGGGGCGGCTCTGCAAAATGGCATCGAGCTTGCCCTGGCTGATGATGGAATGCGTATCCTTGCCCAGTCCCGAATCGTGCAGGATGTCCTGGATGTCCATCAGACGGCACGGGCTCGAGTTGATGAGGTACTCACTCTCGCCCGAGCGATACATGCGGCGGGTGATAGCCACCTCGTCAAAGTCGACGGGAAGCATATGGTCCGAGTTGTCGAGCACCAGCGTGACCTCGGCCACACCCACCGGCTTGCGCGCCGACGAGCCCGAGAAGATGACGTCTTCCATGGCCTGGCCGCGCAGCTGCTTGGCGCTCTGCTCGCCCAGGACCCACAGAATCGAGTCGGAGATGTTCGATTTTCCCGAGCCGTTGGGACCGACGATGACGGTCAGGCCCGGCTCAAACGTCATATGGGCGCGGTCGGCAAACGACTTGAACCCTTTGAGCGTGAGGGACTTGAGATACACGGTTCCTCGCTTAAACAGGCTTCTTGTTCAGAATCACGCCGTTGGTGGTGTAACCCATGCGGTCGAGTGCCTCAAGCGCGGCAGCTCCCTCGGCCTCCTTCTTGGAGGATCCGGTGCCGCGGCCCTGGCGGATACCGTCAATGAGAACCACGGCGGTAAAGGTCGGTGCGTGTGCCGGGCCCTCAGAGCCAACGAGCTTGTACGCCGGAGGCTCGTGGCCGTCGGCCTGCACGCACTCCTGCAAGAACGACTTGGGGTTCGCGGGGTGCTCGGCACGCTCGGAGGCCAGGTGCGGCTTAAGCGTACGGTGGATGAACTCCGCCGCCGCATCCCAGCCGGCATCCAGGTACAGGGCGCCCACGAGCGACTCATAGACGTTCTCGAGCGCCGAATGCAGGCCGCGCGCGCCCGTGCCGGTCTCGGAGGCACCAAAGATGATGATGTCGTCGATGCCCAGCTCGTGAGACACCTCGGACAGCGTGGCACCCGAGACAAGGGACACCTTCAGGCGCGTAAGCTTGCCCTCGTCAAACTCGGGATAGGACTCAAAGAGCGAACGGGCAACCACGGCGCCCAAAATGGAATCGCCCAAAAACTCAAGGCGCTCATAGCTCGCCGAAACGGGCTGACCCTCCACGGCAGAGGGGTGCGTGAGCGCCGCGCGCAGCAGCACCTTGTTATTGAACTCGTGGCCCAGGATCTCCTGGGCGCGCGCGAGTCGTTGAGATAAAGCCAAGACTTAGTCCTCCTTGGCGTTTTCAATAGCGTCGACAGCGTCGGCGACAGAGTTGAGCGACAGCAGGGTCTCGTCATCGATCTCGAGGTCGAACTCGTCCTCGATGGCCGTCACCAGCTGCAGACGCTCGAGCGAATCGGCATCGAGATCGTCAAAGGTAGTCTCGTCGCTAATGTCGGCGACATCGACGCCCAGAACGTCAGCGGCGACTTCGGCGATCTTATCGAAGATTTCTGAGCGGTCCATAGCGCTTCCTCTCGTATTGCGTGAACAACAACGCGCTGGCGCCGCAAGTGCAGCACCAAGACACGGTTTTGATTCTACCCCACGACGAAGGCCGCGAGGCACATAACAGCGCTCTAACTCGCTCCTACAAAACGATGCCGTCCATAGAGTTGGCGACGTTCTCGACCAGCCCGGCGCGCACGGCCTCCGCCGCGGCGAGCGTACCGTTTTTGACAGCCTCGACCGAGGTGGCACCGTGGCCGATCAGCACCACGCCACGCAGGCCCAGCAGAATGGCGCCGCCCTTAGCATCGCCCGAGAGCTTTGCCTTGATCTCGCGCATCTGCTTTTTGATGAGCAGCGCGGCAATCTTGGTGCCAAGCGAAGCCATAAAAGCACCCTTGAGCTCTTGCAGCAAAAACTTAGCGGCGCCCTCGGTTGCCTTGAGCGCGATGTTGCCCGACATGCCATCGGCAACGACGACGTCAAAGTTACCCGAGGTCAGGTCGGTGCCCTCGCAGTTGCCCACAAAGCCGGGAACGGCGGCCTTCATGGCAGGGAAGCAGGACTTGGTAAAGATGGAGCCCTTCTCATCCTCGGTGCCGTTGCCGAGCAGACCGACGCGGGGATGCTCAATGCCCAAGACGACGCGCGCATAGGCGCTACCCATCTGGGCAAAACGCACCATGTCGTCGACCTCGACATCGGGGTTGGCGCCCATGTCGCACAGGACCGTCAGGCCGCCGGCGCGGTTGGGCAGTGCATTGGTAAGGCACGGACGTACCGGTTGCTTCTTGCCCTCGGCCTGATACCTAAACGGCGTCACGTAGGCGGTAGCGGCAGCGGTCATGGCGCCGGTGGAGCCGGCAGAGAAGAACGCGTCCGCGTTGCCCTTCTTGATAGCGCGGCAGGCAAGCACGATCGAGGACTTGCGCTTGGTCATCACGGCTCGAATGGGATCGTCATCCATGGCGATGACATCGGGCGCCTCCAAAGCCTCAACGCGAGCGTGAGCCGCGGCAAAGGGGTTCACGATCTCTGCGGGACCGACGGCTATGACCTCGATATCGGGATCCGCCGCAAGCGCCGCCTCGATACCGTCGAGGACAACCTGAGGTTTCTCGTCTCCGCCCACAACGTCTACACAAACGCGAACGTTACTCATATACATGCTCCTTATACAAAAATGGCCGACTCATTGAGCCGGCCATTGTGGTTCCAGTTGGAACGGCATCGCATCCAGAGTATACAGTTACTCGGTAACGATAACCTCGCGGTCCTTGTAGAAACCGCAGCTGGGGCACACGTGGTGCGGGAGCTTAACAGCGCCGCAACGGGGGCACGTGGACTGAGCCGCAGCCGAGATCTTCATGTTGGCGGAACGGCGGGTGTGAGTGCGGATACGACCCTGCTTTTGTTTAGGTACGGGCATAGTGACCTTCCTTATGAACTATCCAGTGTGGCGATTACGCGCAAGTAGCGATACTACCACAGTTTTACTCGTCAAGCTTGAGATTCTTCAATGCTGCAAATGGATTTTCCGTGGCAGCGGCCCATTCGGCCTCTGCCTGAGCGGCGCAATCGCATTGCTCGACGTTGAGATTGATGCCGCAAGTGGGGCATAGGCCGCGACAATCGGGCTTGCACAGGACAACGAACGGCGTGTCCATGACGACCGCGTCGTTGATGGGCTCGCCCAGATCGACGATGCGATCCTCGCCCAGCAGCTCGTAGCCGTCTTCGTAGGCCTCGGGGTCCTCGGGCTCGTTAAAGAGGTAGAATTCCTCAATCTCACCGGCGATATCAAACGAAGCGGGCTCCAAGCAACGGTCGCACTCACCGGTTGCGTGCGCGCGGACCATGCCCGTAAGCAGAACACCGGTGCCGGCATTGGTAAAGACCACGTCGTAGTCAATGCCGTCCTGCAGCTGGTACTCCTTCTCGCCCACCGTATAGGTGGCGACATCGACCTTGCCGGTCAGCGGATACGAATCTCCGGGAAACTCGAGCTGCTCGGAAAGATCGACGGTAACGCTCGGGAACTCAGCCATTACCACTGACCGTTCTGCTGGGCGGCACCCTCGTTGAGCTGCTGACGGCAACGGGTCACCGTACCGGTCAGGCTCTTGAGGTTCTCCTCGAGGTGTGTAAAGACCTGCTCGGCGTAGTCCTCGGCAGCATAGCGCGTCTCGCGCTCGTACTGCTGGGCACGGTCGCGAATGTCGTCGGCCTGCTGCTGCGCTAAGCGGACAATCTCCTGCTCACCGGCAATGGTGAGGGCCTGCTGCTGAGCATCGGCAATGATGGAATCGGCCTGAGCGGCGGCGGAAGCCATAAGCTCCTCGCGCTCCTTGAGGATACGGCGGGACTTCTGCCATTCCTCGGGATAGCTCATGCGGATCTCATCGAGGATGTTAAAGAAGACGTCGGCGTCGATAACCTTCATCTGGGCGTTCTTGCCGAACGGCGTCTTAGCCTCTTCGATGAGCCCCTCGAGCTCGTCGACAAGACTCACGATCCTGTCGCCAGGAAAATTCTCGCCCGGCATCCGGTCTCCTTTCATAGGTAACATATCATCGTGTTAGTTTACCACATGCCACCAGGCATTAAAAAACGTCACGAAAAGCGATGTTTGAGCGCCTTGACCACATTGGACGGAACAAAATTAGAGACGTCGCTACCGAGCGAGGCAATCTGGCGAACCACCGAACTCGAGATATAGCCGTACTGCGGCGCACTCATAACAAAGATGGACTCCAGCTCGTTATCCAGGCGGTAGTTGAGGTCGGCCTGCTGCAGCTCGTACTCAAAGTCGGTCATGGCACGCAGGCCCTTGACCACGGCTCCTGCTCCCTGTTCGCGGGCAAAATCGACCAAGAGGCCGGTGAAGGGCAGCACCTCGACACCGTCGATATCGCCGAGCGCCTCACGGGCCAGCGCCACGCGCTCGTCGAGCCTAAACGTGGTGCCGACGCCGTTTTTTCCCTGCGACTCGGCAACGGCCACGATCACGCTGGGAAAGATGCGACGGGCGCGGCGGATGACGTCGATATGGCCAAACGTGATGGGATCGAAGGTGCCCGGGACGATTACGCGGTTAATGGTGTCACTCATGGGAATCCTCCGTGGGTGCGTCGCTATCGTTGCCATCATCCTCGCCGTTGCCAACCCAGCGCAGCAAGTCAACCGAGGTTATGCCGTAACGCTTCTCGCGCACGGTCTCAAAACCGGTCGGGTGAGCGCCCGTATCGGCCGCAGCGTGCTCAAAGAGCGCGTAGGCGCCCTGCGCCAGCAAGCCTTGCTGAGCCAGATTCTGCAGCAGCTCCTCGACCGGCTCGGCACCAAAAGCATAGGGCGGGTCGAGCAGGACCAAGTCGAAGGGACCGCTCGGCACGCGGCCGCGCGAAGCGCTTGCCAGCACGTCGCCGCCCACCACGCGCCAACGCGCACGGTCACGGCAGAGCGACTCGATATTCTTGGTAATCAGACGAGCAGCGTTGCGATCGATCTCAAACGTCGTGAGCGAGCGGGCACCGCGCGAGAGCATCTCAATGCCCAATGCACCGGAGCCGCCAAAGGCATCCAGCACGCGGACCTCGTCCAGATCGAAGTCGAATGCCGACATGACCATAGATGCGCACGCCTCGCGCACGCGATCGGTCGTGGGGCGGGTGACATCGCGACCACGGGGCTCCTCGATCTTACGACCGCGCCATTCGCCGCCGATGATTCTCATCCTCCGCTGACCTCCTTAAAGATGTGTCGATACCGCGTGGCGACCGCATCGCGCAAGGGACGCGTCGCCACGGAGTCAAGGTTGCAAGCATACCGCAAGAGCTCGACCGCGTCCAAATGGGCCCACTCGATCAATTCCTCGTCGGCATCGAGATCAACAAAGCGCAAGGTCACGCCGCCATGCTGGCGGTAACCCAGGATTTCGCCCTCGTGGCGCAGACGCAGGTCCATCTGGGCGAGCGTAAAGCCGTCCGAGGTCTTCTCGAGCGACTGGAGGCGGTCTTGTGCCGCCGACGCGCCGCCGTTGCCCTTAGAGTGCGTCATGACCAGGCACGTGCCCGACACGCTGCCGCGGCCTACGCGCCCGCGCAGCTGGTGCAAGGCCGCCAAACCAAAGCGCTCGCCGTTCTCGATGACCATGACGGTGGCGTTGGGCACGTCAACGCCCACCTCGACTACCGTGGTCGAGACGAGCACATCGATCTCGCCACGCTTAAAGGCATCGATGACCCGGTCCTTCTCCCCCGCCGGCATGCGGCCGTGAAGACGCTCGATGGAAAGCCCCGGTAATGCCAGACGAAGGCGATCGAGCTCGGTCGCCGTGTCATGCAGCGGCACGGGCACGGTCACGCGGCCTTCGTCGTCGCGAGCGATGCCGGGTACGTCTTCGAGCTCATCGGCCGAATCGCTCGGCTCCACGAGCGGACAGATCACGTAGGCTTGCTGCCCCTTTTCGTGCGCCTCGCGAATGGCGCCATAGGCCAGGTCGCGACTCGACTCGGTGAGGACGCGCGTCATCACGCCGGCACCCGGAACGGGACGATGGCGGATGATGCTCGTATCCAGGTCGCCGTACACCGAAAGCGCCAGCGTGCGCGGGATCGGCGTGGCAGTCATGACCAGCAAGTCGGCACCCGGGCCTTTTGCGCGCAGAGCGTTACGCTGGCCCACGCCAAAGCGGTGCTGCTCGTCGATCACCACAAGCGACAAATGCTTGAACGTGACGTTCTCCGAAAGCACCGCATGGGTACCAAAGAGCACGTCGAGTTCGCCAGACTGGAGTCGCGCATGAATCTGTTCACGCTCGGCCGCCGGCGTGGCTCCCGTCAAGAGCGCCCAGGTCATGCCAGCCTGCGAGAGCAAGGGGCCGGTCTTATCGGCATATTGACGCGCCAGCACGCCCGTGGGCGCCATAACGCAGGCCTGAGTGCCGCTATCGGCCGCGACCGCCAGTGCGCAGGCGGCAACGGCGGTCTTACCGGTACCGACGTCGCCCAGCAGCAGACGGTTCATCACGCGACCGCCATCGCACATGTCATGCAGGATGTCTTGAAAGGCAGCCTCCTGCTCATCGCTCAGCGAAAACGGCAGGGCCTGTTTAAGCGCAGTCAAACGCTCGCCCGCGGCATGCGCATAAGGCACCACGTCGACCATACCGCCATCGTTGCGCAGACGCAGCGCGAGCTGCAAGTAGAGACACTCCTCGTAGGCAAGACGCCGGCGCGCAATGTCGCGCTCGGCCATGCTCGAGGGAAAGTGGATCGAGCGCAGCGCACGGGCATTGCTCATGAGCTTCCGCTTTGCGCGCAGCGGCGCGGGAATGGGATCGAACGGATTGGCGACCACTTCGAGCGCACCGCTCACGATACGGCGCATCCATGCCTGACTCACGCCATCGCTCACGTAATGGACCGGCAAAATGGTACCCGCGGCGCGCCCGTCCTCGAGCTTTTCAAAGTGAGGCGAGGCCATCTGCTTAAAGCCGTAGGCAAACTCGACCTTGCCCATCACGGCCAGGCGGTCGCCCTGCTTAAGCTGTTGGGCAATCCAAGGCTGACGGAAAAAGGCAACCTGCAGCACGCCCGTCTCGTCCACGAGCGAGACCTCAGTCACCTGCATACGCGGACGGGGCTGCTTTTGAACGATACGATCGACCGTGGCGATGATGGTGCACACGGTACCGATGGGCGCCATCTCGATGGACCACGAGCGAGTGAAGTCCAGGTAGCGATGAGGAATATGGAGAAGGAGGTCCCCCACCGTCCGAATTCCCAGACGGCGAAGGGCCTCCTCACGTTTACCCGAAACATATTTGAGTCGCGCGATATCCTCGTCGAGCGCATTGCTCTGGGCAAAACGCTCCGAGACGCGCGGCACGGAGCACAGCTCGGACATGGGCAGAGCCTACTCGATCGAGAAGATCACGGGATAGAGCGGCTGCTCGCCACGATGGGCATCGATCTCCAGGTCGGGCTGAGCCTCCTCGATAGCGTCGACGATCTCCTGGAAGGCCTCGTCGGACAGCTCCTCGCCGGCCAGAATCGTCAGCGCGTCGCCCTCCTCTTCCTCCTGCATGCGGTTGATGCAATCGAGCGTGACCTGCTTCACGTCGGAACCGACCACGTCGATGGAGCCGGCGATGATACCCATGACGTCACCGGAGTGAATCGGCGAGCCGTCGGAGGCGCTGGAGTCGCGTACGGCGCGGGTGACCTCGCCATCGCGGACCTCGCTGATGGCGTCGACCATAGCGGCAACGGCATCCTCGAGCTCGGAATCGGGCAGGACCGCGAACAGCGCGGAGAAGGCCTGCGGGACGGTCTTGGTGGGAACGACGGCAACCTTCTTGTCGGTGCAGGCGGAGGCAGCGGCCTCGGCAGCCATGCGGATGTTGCCGTTGTTGGGCAGGATGATGACCGAGGTCGCGTTGACCTGGTCGACGGCGCCCAGCAGGTCGGCGGTCGAGGGGTTCATGGTCTGGCCACCCGACACGATCACATCGACGCCGAGGGACTTGAGGATATCGGCCTCACCAGAGCCAGCCGCAACGGCGACAAAGCCCAGAGCCTTCGCGGGCTCGGCAGACTTCTCCTGATCCTCATGGATCTTAGCGGTGCGGTCGTGGGCCTCCATCTCCATGTTATGGATAAAGACCTCATAGATCTGACCAAGCTGAAGCATGTGCTCGAGCACCAGGTTGGGGGTGTTGGAGTGCACGTGGATCTTGTAGTCGGGATAGGCACCAACGAGCAGCTCGCAGTCGCCCATGGAGCCCAGGAACTTCAGGCACTCGTCCTCGTCAAAGGGGGCGTCGGCCTTAAAGAGGAACTCGTTGCAGTAGCGGAACTCCGAGCCCTCCCAGTCGTCGTTGGCCTCGATCTCGACACGGCCAAGAGCGGCGTCGCGAGCAGAGCCGGCGGAATCAAACGTAGCGGAGAAATCCTCGACCAAAGTGCTGCGGCCAAGAGCGGCGGCAACAAAGTTCTCCAAGAAGATGGCAAAGCCAAAGGCGCCGGAGTCGACCACGCCATTCTCCTTGAGGACGGGCAGTAGGTCGGGCGTGCGGGCGACGGACTGGTAAGCCTCGACGACGATGGCGTCGAGCGCATCCTCGGCAGAGAACTTCTTCTTCTCGCACTCGTCTGCCTTCGTCGAAACATCACGCAGGACCGTGAGGATCGTGCCCTCGATGGGCTTACGAACAGCCTGGAAGGCAACCTTGACGGCGCGACGGAAGGCGAAGGCGATATTGGCGGACGTAATGGGCTCATCGGCAGAGACAAGGCCCTCGGCCACGCCGCGCAGGATCTGCGAGGTGATGACGCCGGAGTTGCCGCGAGCACCCATCAGGGAGCCGTGGGTGATGGCGCCGGCAATGGCCTCCATGTCGGCATCGGCAGGAAGGGCGGAAAGCTCCTTGGTCACCGAGGCGAGCGTGAGCGACATGTTGGTGCCGGTGTCACCGTCGGGTACGGGGAAGACGTTGAGCTTGTTGATCTCCTCGGCCTTTTCGGAAACGGCAGCCGCAGCGATCGGAAAACAGGTGCGAATGGTCTTTGCAATCATAAGTGATGAAATCTCCGTATTCGGATGCTAGTTCAGACGGCTCTTGAGCGCGTCGATGTGAATGCCGATCTTAAGGCTGGCGGGATCGATCTGGGCGATCTCCTGCAGGGTGAAGGCGACGGAGCTCGAAAGATTGTGGCAGACGGACTTCATGTTGACGCCGTTCTCGAGCACGACGTGAAGGTCGACCGTGAGGCCGTTCTCGTCGGCGGAAACAAGCACGCCCTTGCGGAGGCGCTGGCCGGCAAGCAGGCGCACGCTCTCGGCGCCCTGCAGCTGTTCAGCCATACCGACGACGCCGTAGCACGTCATCGCGGCATAACCGGCAATATCGGCAATAACGTCGTTCGAGACGCTCAGGCTGCCGTTAATGGTCTCAGACACAAGAATCTCCTTTTCTGGTACTCGCGGCACCATGTCGTGGGAGCAATCATTCCAATAGTTTACAACGACAGCGCCATGTTAAGGCGGCGGGGTTCGCGATTACATCCTCGACACGAAATGTTGATACGGTAACGTTCGCCACGGGCGATCGCGGCATGAAAAAACCCGCCGCATAAGCGACGGGTTTTACAACCTGGCTCCCCGGGTAGGACTCGAACCTACAACAGCGCGGTTAACAGCCGCGTGCTCTACCATTGAGCTACCGAGGAATTTAAAAGCCCAGCGAAATGGGCTGAGAAATTCTGGCTCCCCGGGTAGGACTCGAACCTACAACAGCGCGGTTAACAGCCGCGTGCTCTACCATTGAGCTACCGAGGAATAGGTGCGTGCTCTCAAGCAACGAAGTTTATTATACGGACGATTGAGCGAAGGGCAAGAACTTTTTTAAGAAATTTTCTCGCCTTGATCCCTTGGGGACGGCCTAACTGCCGGCACCGGCAACGGAAACGCCGATGTTTTGACAATGCCAGCGAGCGGGCACCAGAGCGAACAAATTGGCATGAAAAGAGGACGGCATAGACCTTCTGGTCATGCCGTCCTCTTTGAATGACAAGTTGTCGCTCTGGTGTCCGCGCAGCGTCGGCCAGTTACGGCGTTTGGTAAAACGCCGTAACTACTAAGACTCAATGTAGTCCTTCAGCTTGCTGCTGCGGCTCGGGTGACGGAGCTTGGCCAGGGTCTTGGACTCGATCTGGCGGATACGCTCGCGTGTGACGCCAAACTCGCGACCGACTTCCTCGAGCGTGCGGGGATGTCCGTCAACGAGACCAAAGCGCAGCTCGATAACCTTACGCTCACGATCGGCAAGCGAATCGAGCACCTGGGTGAGCTGCTCCTGCAGCATGGAGAAGCTGGCGGCATCGGGCGGAACGATAGCCTGGGAGTCCTCGATGAAGTCGCCCAGCTGGGAATCCTCTTCCTCACCGATCGGGGTCTCGAGCGACACAGGCTCCTGCGAAATCTTCTGGATCTCGCGGACGCGGTCGGCGCTCATGTCCATCTCAGCACCGATCTCCTCAGGGGTCGGGTCGCGACCCAGATCCTGGAGGAGCTGGCGTTGCACGCGGACGAGCTTGTTGATGGTCTCGACCATGTGCACGGGAATACGGATGGTACGGGCCTGGTCGGCAATAGCGCGCGTAATGGCCTGACGGATCCACCACGTGGCGTACGTGGAGAACTTAAAGCCCTTCTGGTAGTCGAACTTCTCGACGGCGCGGATCAGACCGAGGTTGCCCTCCTGGATCAGATCCAGGAACAGCATGCCACGGCCGACATAGCGCTTGGCGATGGAGACGACCAGACGCAGGTTTGCGCTGATGAGCGCCTGCTTGGCCTCAAGACCAACATTCTCAATACGCGTAAGTCGACGCATCTCGGAGCGTGTGAGTTCAATCTCGCCTGCATCGGCAGCCTCGAGCTTCTCGGTAGCCTCGAGACCGGCCTCAATCTTCATGGCCAGATCGACCTCTTCAGATGCGGTCAGCAGGTCGACCTTACCGATCTCCTTGAGGTACATACGAACCGGGTCGCCGGTCAGCATCACCGTGGAGGCATCGATGCCGCGAACGCGCGAACGCGAACGGGACGTGCGCACGGTGCGCTTCTTCTTGCTCTTGGAAGAGCCCATCTCGGCATCGGCCTGGCGGGCCATCTTAAGCTCGTGATCGTCAAGCGAGCCGGAATCGTGCTCGTCATCATCGAAATCGTCGGTATCGTTATCGTCATCGTCGACGTCCATCGGGGCGTCGTCGTTTCCGCTCGCGGAGATAATCTGGATGCCGCTGTTGCGCAGCGCGGAATACACCGCGTTGAGCTGCTCATCAGTAACATCGATATCCTTCAGGGCGACCTGAATCTCGTCCTCGGTTACCGAAGTCCTGTTTGAGCCGTTGCCCATGAGCTTTGCAACGTAGGATTCCAGCCCAGTACCCGTGCTCTCAGTCTTTTTTGGCACAGATTCTCCCTTCGTAGTCCACAGGACTCAATACTTTAGCACACACGTAGACCTCTATACCCAAAATAAAGACAGGATATAGGCGAGAATACGCTGGTTGACCACAACATCTAGGCCTGATCGGCACCTGCGGTCTCCAAACCGATCAAACGGAACGGGTCGGCCACGCCACCGATCGACTTTTGGAGCTCGCGCTGGCGCTGTGAATCTTGCACCGCCTGCATCGTCAGCACGCGACGAGCCTCATCGTCGAGTGAACGGTCCTGACGCAACTTGGCCTGCGCGGCTCGCATGCGACGTTTGATGGTGTAGAGCTCGAGCGTATCGAGCATAAAGACGATGTTCGTCTCGGTCGGGTGCTTGCTCGTCGCCGAGATGCGCCCGGCGCTGACAAGCGACGCCGCCTCGGGACACACCGCCCGCGCCGCATCCATGCATGCCGCAGGATCGGTTCCCGGCGGCGTTGCCAGCACGGCCCACGCAATGGACTCGTGACGCGGGTCGACCCACTCGATAGAACAAATGCGATCGGCATACGTGCGGAACAGATCGGTGTAGCTCGTGAGCATCGTCAGCAGCTCGCGCTCCCCCGCCAGGGATTTCCGCTCCAGATCGGTCAAAACAATCGGCATCGACGGAGCTGCCGCCGCGCTTGAACTATCGGCAACGGGCGCAGCGCTTTCCATCCCCGCTGGCACATCGATTGGCGGCAGATCCTCGTCGACCTCCACCGGCGCGGCCCCATAGGCATCAAGCGGAACGTAGCCGTACGGATCCTCCTCGACCGGTGCGGACACCGGCGGCGTCGCACCCGCGGCCCAGGCACCGCGAGACGTCCCCTGCGAACCAGACGCCCGACCGCTCGCACTGCCCGCGCGCTCAGCTTGCGCGCGTTGACGCTCGTAGTTCTGCTCACGCCGGCGCTCGGCATCCTCACGCTTGGCGACATCGCGAAACACGCGGCCCGAACTCGCGCGCACGGTCTCCAGGTCCAAACCCAACAGGTCGGCAATCTGGATAAAGTACGTGTCGATCATATAGCTGTCACGTAGCGGATAGATGAGCGTCAGCGCGTCCTCGAGCGCCTTGGCGCGACCGCCCGGTGTGGTAATGTCGCTCGACTCCTGCAGCGAGCGGTACACAAAGTCCATGAGGGGCTCGGCCGCGTCAATGCGCGCCTGAAGCTCCTGGCCGCCATGCGCCGTGATGAACTCCATGGGGTCGTTGCCGTCGGGCAGCACCACACAGCGCAGGTCCATCGAATCCTGCTCGATAAACTGAATCGCGCGGCGAGCGGCCTTTTGACCGGCGGCGTCGCCATCGAACATATATACAATGCGCTTGGCAAAACGGGTGAGCGTCTTAACGTGATGTTCCGTCAGCGCCGTGCCCAGCGTGGCGACGACATTTTTGATCCCCGCCTCCCAGCAGGCGATGCAATCGGTATAGCCCTCCACCACGATGGCAGTATCCTGAGCAACGATAAACTCCTTGGCCCAGTTAAAGCCATAGAGGTTTCGCTTTTTATGAAACACGCTCGTCTCGGCGGTGTTGAGATACTTGGGCTGACCATCGCCCATGATGCGCCCGCCAAAGGCGATATTGTGACCCTGTTCATCAAAGATGGGAAACATCACACGGTCGTAAAAGCGGTCTGCGAGCTGTCCGCGCCCACGGCTTACGGCCACGTTGGCGTCGATCATCTCCTGCGGGGTAAAGCCCGCCTGAGACAGGTGCGAAACCAGCGCGTTGCGACCCGGCGCAAAACCCAGGCAGTAGCGTCGGCAGACATCGCCACCCATACCGCGGCTGGCAAAGTACTCGCGCGGACGGCTGTCCTTACCGCGCATAAGCATGGTGTGGTAGAACTGAGCCGTCTCGGCGCACAGGTCATAGATGCGAGCGCGCTTGGTGCCGCGATCGCGCTGCGCACCGGTATCGTGCAGTTCAATGCCCGCACGATCAGCCAAATAGCGGATCGACTCGGGAAAACTCAGGTTCTCGCGCTTCATGATATAGGTAAAGACGTCGCCGCCCTCGCCGCAGCCAAAGCAGTGCCACACCTGCGTAGCAGGGATAATGTGAAACGACGGGGTCTTTTCGCCATGGAACGGGCAGCAGCCCCAAAACTCATGGCCGCGGGGCTTGAGCTCAACCGTTTCCTGCACGATGGCAACCAGGTCCGACGCTGCGCGTACCTGATCTTTTTCCTCATCGCTAATCACGGATACTCACCCCCTGCTCACCCAAGTTATGACGGATATCGTCGATATTACCCTCGACGGTCGCGATCAACTCGTCCAGGGAATCGAACACGCGAGACGGACGCAGCCAGCGCGTAAACGCCAGCGACACGGAAGCGCCATACAGGTCGCCCGCATAGCCGATCAAGTTGGCCTCGAGATGCGCCGAGGCGGCATCATCGGCATAGGTCGGCGGCAGGCCGACGTTAACGGCAGCAGGCCATACGGTATCGTCGACCAGCACCAGACCCTCATAGACGCCATCGGCAGGCACTTGGATGCCGTCGGGCACCTGGATGTTTGCCGTGGGAAAGCCCATGTCGGAGCCCTCGTGACGGCCAGCCGCCACAACGCCGCGCAGCATATAGGGACGGCCGAGAAGCTCGGCAGCCAGCTCCACATGACCCTGACCCAGCTCATGGCGGACGCGCGTGGCGCAGACGGTCTGCCCGTTAACGCAGAGAAGGTCGTGACCGTAAACGTCAACCCCACGCTCAGTGCCCCAGGCGCGCATCTCGGCAACGCCCGAAGCCCCGCCGCGGCCGAGTCTAAAGTCGCTGCCTACACGAATGGAGCGAATGTCGATAACGCGCGACAACAGCGCCAGAAACCCGACATGATCGAGTGCCGCCACGGCGGGCGTAAAGGGAACGGCCACCACCGCATCGACCCCGGTTTGAGCCAGGGCATGCAGGCGGTCGGCCGTCGTCATCAATTTTTGAGCGGGCGACGGACTCACCACGACGTCCGGATCAGGATCGAAGGTGACCACGACCGCTTTGCTGCCGTGGGAACGTGCATCGCGAACAACCGCGTCAATCAGCTCTCGGTGCCCACGATGTACACCATCAAACACGCCAATGGCGATCGACGCGGCACCCAAGAACTCGCACCCATCAAATGCATCGGCAAAAACGATACGGGCCTCGTCCAACTCACCCGCGAAAAAGATACGCGCGAGCTCGTGGGGCGCCAGCATCATCGAACACCGCCGATTGCCTGCGGAAAGACATGCTCCATCACAAAGCGGCCGCCCTCGATTCGAGCAAGCGCCTTCAATCCACCATCGAGCACGAGCGCGAACGGCGCCTTCGACGCATCGAAGTCCGCAAGCGCACGTTCAATGGGAATGCGGCGACCACAAAGCAGGTCGTCTGCAAGATTTCCCGGCAAATCGACACGCGTGGCACCAAGGGCGGCGATGGGATCCAGAGCGAAACCGGCAGCGGACTCGGCAGAGAGCTCCTCTACCGCATGACAGGCGCCAATGGAAACAACGCCGGAGGCCGTACGACGCAGCGCGGAAATATGCGCAGCACTATCGCAGGCGCGACCAAGATCGCGAGCGAGCGCGCGAATGTAGGTGCCCTTGCTTACCGAAAACGCCACGGTCCAGACGCACGTTTCGCCCTCGCCGCTCACGGCGATCAGGTCGGCGGCATAGACCTCGACGGGGCGCGGGGGCAAGTCTACCGCATTGCCCTCGCGAGCACTCTTATAGGCGCGAACGCCATTGACCGAGATGGCCGAAAACGCCGGCGGCACCTGCATCTGCGGGCCAAGCATAGCGGCGAGCTGCTCACGGGCGTAAGCGAGATCGCGCAGCTCGGGGGCAACGGGCACCGTGCGGACGGCCTCGCCCTCCGCGTCATCGGTATTGGTCTCGACGCCAAACGAAATGTCGGCGACATAACTTTTGGTATCGAGGGTTAGCATGCCCAGCAGACGGGTCGCCTGGCCCACGCCCACCACCATGACACCCGAGGCCATGGGGTCGAGCGTACCGGCATGGCCGACGCGTCGCTCATGGAGGGCGCGTCGGCACTGCGATACCACGTCGTGGGACGTACAGCCCACCGGCTTATCGACGGCGAGCAGCATATTCAATTGAGAAGGCGTACGACGAGCCATGTACCATCCAAAATGTTAGAGCTCGACGGTCACCGAAGCGGGATCCTCCCCTACCAGCTCGGCCAGCATGGGAAGTGCCACGGCGAGCGTCTCGCGAATCGTTCCGTTGTTGGAAAAGCCGGCGGCGGCATGATGCCCGCCACCGCCAAAGTTGGCAGCGATCTCGGACACATCGAGGTCACCTTTGGAGCGCAGGTTGCCGCGCACCTTGGTATCGCCGTCGATGCCCTTTAGGAACAGACAGACCTCAACGCCCATCACCGAACGCACCACATCAACCAGGCCATCGCACTCGTCCGAAGTGACGCCGCAGGCCTCGAGGTCGCTCTGATACGCATAACTATACGCCACGCGACCGTGCGCCACTGTCTTGATGCGGCCCATAACGATGGACTTGAGATGCAAGAACTCTACGCGCATGCTCTGGTAGACCTCGAGCGCAACGCGCGCGGGGTCGGCACCGTGCGCGACCAGGCGCGAGGCGGCATGGAACGCAGTGGCATCGGCGTTTTGGTACTGAAAACGACCGGTATCGGTCACCAGGCCGCACAGCAGGCAGGTCGCGACACCATCGCGAGCCACAATGCCGCAATTGTCCAAAAAGCGGTCGATAATCATGGCGCAGGCCGCGGCGTCAACGCACCTCAGGCTCAACTCGGCAAATTCCTCGCGCGCCGGATGGTGATCGAAGCACACCACATGCGACGAGCGGCGGAGCACCTCGGCGGAGTTGTTCAGACGCTCGACGACCGGCACGTCCACCGAGATGAACAGGTCCGGATTGCCGACATACGCAGATGCCGGCATCAGAAGGTCGGCACCCTCCATAAAGCGGTAAATGCGCGGAACCGGGTCATCGTCTGCAAGCAGCAGGGCAATGTCCTTGTTGGGGAAAAACTTCATAAGCGAGAGGCCCAGGCCCAGCACAGAGCCCAGAGCGTCGCCATCGGGAGACGTATGTCCCGAAATCGCAATGGAGGACGCACCCTCGATGAGCTCGAGGATGCGTCGCTGAATATCTGCAGACTCGCTCGATGCGAGGTCGGCGGAATTACTCATCTAAAGCTGCCTCCTGGGCGGCATCCGCTATGGGATAGCCGTCCTCGTCCTTTTCGATCGCAAGCGTGGCGGGAACGTTTTCCAGCGCACGCGTAATGCGCTCGGCCTCATCGGTCGAGCGATCGATGCGAAAATCGAGCTCGGGCGTGACGCGCCAATCGAGCGAGCGGGCCAACAGGCTACGGATGCGGCCCTTGGCGCTGGCGAGCGCCTCCATGACCTCGTCGTAGCGGCTCGCGTCGCACGACACGTACACGCGCGCGAACGAGCGGTCCACCGCGACCTCGACCGCGGTCAGGGTGACCAGGTCGAGACGCGGATCGGAAACCTCAAAGAGCAGGATATAACCGAGCTTCTCGCGAAGCTGCTCGCCCAGACGGCGGGTTGCCTGCGTTTGCTTCATAGCGCTACCCCCTACTCGGTACGGGCAACCTGGTCGATGCGGTAGCCCTCAATGGTGTCGCCAGGCTTGATGTCCTGGAAGTTCTCCAGGCCAATACCGCCCTCGGAGCCGCTCTTGAGGCTCTTGGCCTCGTCCTTGTAGTGGCGCATCGAGGCGATTTTACCGTTGAAGACCACGATGCCGTCGCGCACCAGGCGCACGGAATCGGTCGCGGCGATCTCGCCCTCTTCGACGCGGACACCGGCGGCGATACCGACCTTGGGCACCTTGAAGGTGTCCAGAACGGTCGCAGAACCCGTGGAGACCTCGACCTCGGTGGGCTTGAGCATACCGATGCGGGCAGCGTCGAGGTCCTCAAGGCACTTGTAGATGACGTCGTAGCAACGGATCTCGACGCCCTCGCGCTCAGCGGCGGAGCGAGCCTTGCCGTCGGGACGGACGCCAAAGCCGATGATGATGGCGTTGGAGGCGTCGGCCAGGACGACGTCGGTCTCGTTAATGGCGCCAACGGCGGAGTGGATCGTGTTGATGCGCACCTCGGACTGGTCCATCTTGTCGAGGGAGTCCTGAAGGGCCTCGATGGAGCCCTGGACGTCGGCCTTGATGATCAAGTTGAGCTCCTTGACCTCGGCGTCGGCGATGGTCTCGAAGAGGTTCTCGAGCGTCACGTGCTTCACGCGGCTCTGCTCCTCGATACGGGCCTTGAGCGAACGCTCGTCGGCCAGCGCACGTGCCTCGCGCTCGTCCTCGAACACGCGGAACTCATCGCCGGCGTTGGGGACGGACTGCAGGCCCAGGATCTCGACGGCGTCGGAAGGACCGGCCTCGGTGACGGCGTTGCCCTTGGGGTCGAGCATGGCGCGGACGCGGCCATAGGTGAGGCCGGCGACCAGCGTGTCGCCCACGCGCAGGGTGCCGCGGGTCACGAGCACGGTGGCAACCGAGCCGCGGCCCTTGTCGAGCTTAGCCTCGAGGACGTTGCCCGAAGCAAACGTATCGGGGTTGGCCTTGAGCTCGAGCACGTCGGCCTGGAGCAGCACGGTCTCGAGCAGGTCGTCGATACCGATCTTCTGCTTAGCCGAGATGTTGACGAACATGTTCTGTCCGCCCCACTCCTCGGGAATGATGCCGTACTCGGTGAGCTCCTGGCGCACGCGGTCGGGGTTGGCGCCCGGCTTATCGATCTTGTTGACGGCGACGACGATGGGAACGCCTGCGGCCTTGGCGTGGTTGATCGACTCGATGGTCTGGGGCATGACGCCGTCGTCGGCAGCCACGATCAGGATGACGATATCGGTCACCTTGGCGCCGCGGGCACGCATGGCCGTAAAGGTGGCATGACCAGGGGTATCGATGAAGGTGATCTTGCGGTCGTTGATCATGACCTGCGAAGCGCCGATGGCCTGCGTAATGCCGCCCGCCTCGCCGGCAGCGACGCCGGTGTGACGGATGGCGTCGAGCAAGCTCGTCTTGCCGTGGTCGACGTGACCCATGACGGTGACGACCGGGGCACGCGGCTTAAGGTCGGCGGGATCGTCGTAGAACGAGAAGGTGTTCTCCTCCTCGGGGGTGATGATCTTGATCTGGCGACCCAGGTCGTCGGCAACGAGCTCGACGAGGTCGTCGGACATGGACTGCGTCATGGTAAGCGGCGTACCCAGCAGGAACAGGCGCTTGATGATGTCGTTGGCCGGAACGTCGAGTGCCTCGGCGAGCTCTTGGACGGTAACGCCCTGGGAGACCTTGATGGCGTCGAGATCCTCGGGGTTCACTCCCTGGGCCAGCGCCTCCTCAATCTTGCGCTCTTCCTGAGCCTTTGCAGCCTCGCGCTCGCGCTTCTCCTTGCGCTTCTTACGACGACCGGTGGACTCGCGAGAGGCCTCCTCGACGGCGGCACGAGCCTCCTCGAGCACCTTCTCGCGGCTGTACTCCTCGGCCTCGCGAGCCATGCGGCTGTAGTGGTCCTCTTCGTTGTTGTGACCGCCCTTGCGCTTCTTGCCCTTGCCCTGCTTGTCGGGGTTGGGGAAGTCCATGCCGGCAGCGACGTTATTGCTGGCATTGGTGCGATGGCTATGGGGACGGTTCTCGGATGCGTTGCGCTCGGAGTTATTGTCGGAGGCGTTGCGATCGTTACGACGGCCACCGCGACGGTCGTTGTTGCCGCCACGACGGTTGCCGCGCTCGGCAGCGCGCTCGGCCTTGGCCTTCTCCTCGGCGTCCTTCTTCTCCTTGAGCACGGTCTCCTGTGCGGCGATCTGGTCGAGCAGCGAACGGAAACGCGAACCGGAGTCGGAAGCGGGAACGGCGCGACGCTGGGCCTCGCGGGCAGCCTCCTCCTTCTCGCGAGCAAGACGCTCCTGCTCGGCCTTCTTCTTAGCCTCGGCCTCGGCGCGGGCGGCCTCCTCGGCGGCCTGGGCGGCGGCGAACTGGCGGCGCTCCTCCTCGCGTGCCTTCTCGGCGGCGATGCGCTCACGCTCGGCCTCGGCAGCGCGTGCTGCCTCCTCGGCGGCAGCGGCCTGCTCCTCGGCCAGCTTGGCGGCCTCGACTTCCTGGGCGCGGGCCTCGATCACCGAGGCGAGCTGCTTGCGGACCATAGCGACGTAGGCGTCCTCCAGGGCGGAGGAAGCGGACTTAGCGGGAATCTTCATTTCGGCGAGATGACCCATCAGTTCCTTGGAGGTCATGCCGAACTCTTTGGCCAGGGTGGACACACGGACTTTTGCCATATGACTTCACCTACCCTTTCTGGCACCTTGGGTGCCTAGAGACTGAACGAGCGTGGGGTATGCGCTGGGACCTGCCCGGCGCGACCGCGCGCTAGATCAGGTCCTCCGCATCATCGAAGGCGTCGGTGTCGTGGACACCGCAGAAACGGGAGCCGGGACGGGCCTGGTTGCGGCACTGGATGCCGTCCTCGGACACGAACTCGCAGCGACGGACGTCCTCGTCCTCCTCGTCACCAATCAGGTCGGCGGCGGGCTCCTCGTGAACGGGAACGTTCTTGAGGATGTCGGCGGCAAGGGTCTCGGACTTGATGTCGATGTGCCAGCCGGTCAGGCGCGCGGCGAGGCGGGCGTTCTGGCCCTCCTTGCCGATGGCGAGCGAAAGCTGGTCATCGGGCACGATGACGCCGGCATAGGCCTTCTCCTCGTCGATAAGGACGCGGGTGACCTTGGCAGGCGACAGGGCGTTGGCAACGTAGACGGCCGGATCGGCATCCCACAGGATGACGTCGACGCGCTCGCCACGGAGCTCGCCCACGACGGCGCGAACACGGCTGCCCTTGGGGCCGACGCAGGCGCCCACGGGATCCAGGCGATCATCGAGCGAGTGGACGGCGACCTTAGAGCGCTGACCGGGCTCGCGGGCGATCGACTTGATCTGGACGGTGCCCTCATAGATCTCGGGCACCTCCTGCTCAAACAGACGACGCATGAGCTCGGGGTGGGTACGGGAGATGACAATCGGCGGACGGCTGTGCTCGCCACGGACCGGCTGCAGGTTGGAGTTGGGGTCGCGAACGTCGATGATCACGGCCTTGATGTGCTGGTTGTGCAGGTAGCGCTCGCCCATCGGACGCTCGTTGCGCTCGTTCTCGTAACGGCGCTGGTCGAAGTGCGGAAGCTCGGCCTCGACGCCCTCGCGAATCTTGACGATCGTGAAGTCGGGCGTGGACTGCAGCACGGTACCGCTGATGAGGTCACCGATGCGGCCGGAGAACTCCTCGTAGATCTGCTCGCGGGCGGAGTTGCGCACGATGGCGTTGATCTCGGCCTTGGCGTGCTGGGCGGCGATGCGGCTCGTGTTCTTGGGAGTGACGTCGATCTCCTCGAACTCGGTGAAGTTGCCCTCCTCGTCCATGGAATCGTCAATCGGCTCCAGACGGTAGACGTAGATCTTGCCGGTGGTGCGGTCGATGGTCACCTTGGCGCCCCACTCAAGATGCAGGATCTCGGCATAGCTCTTGGCGAGCGACTGCTCCAGGCGGTCGATCAGGTAGAGCTGGTCGATGTGCTTCTCCTGGCAAAGCTCCATCAGGGCGGACATCATGTCGGATGCTGCCATCTTACTTTCCTTCCTTCGCGGGCTTGAAGTCATAGGTGGGCTTCAACTTGCACTTTTTAACATCAGAGAAATCGAGGGTGACGGACTCGCCATCCTCGAGCTCGAGGGTCACGTTCGTCTCGGTGGCGGCGGCAATCTTACCGGTGTACTTGCGACGACCCTCGGTGGCGATGGAGGTGAGCTCGCAGTTCTCGCCCACAAAGCGGGCAAAGTCACTCGGGCGGCGCAGCGGGCGCGCCATACCCGGGCTCGACACCTCGAGCGTATAGCTCGAAGAGATGGGGTCGAGCTCCTCAATCACATCGCCGACCCATTTGGTGTTGGCCGTGACATCATTGAGCGACAGGCTCTGACCCTCGGCACCCTCAATACGCACACGCACGCAGGGGGCCTTGGTGGCACCCACGAGCTCAACGTCGACGATGTCGACATCGTGCTGGGGAGCGACGGCCTCGAGCGCGTCGATGATCGCCTGCTCGGTCTTGGTCTTGACCATTGCGGCACCTCCATCCATACAAAAAAGAAGCGGGGCCGAAACCCCACTTCTTTCAATTACAACTTCATTTGCAAGCAAACTATACCAATACCTGCACAAACGTGCAACCACAACGCAAACCCGCAGGTCAGCGTGAGCACAGGTTCTCCACAAGAAATGGATAATTGGGTGTTGTCGCAAGCATCCATAACCAAAAAGAGGGGTGACTCCCTGCGGAATCGCCCCTCGCTTTTTGATGTCAGCTATGCGCGCAGCGCTTACTTGACCACCAGGTTAACCAGCTTGCCGGGCACGCAGATGGCCTTGACGACCGTCTTGCCCTCAAGCCACTTGGCAACGGCTTCCTCGGCGGCAGCCTGCATCTCCTCGTTGGAGGCGTCGCGGGCGACGTCGATGCGGCCACGGACCTTACCGAGCACCTGCACGACGATCTGCACCGTGTCCTCGATGGACTCGGCCAAGTCGAACTCGGGCCAGGCGGCGGTGTAGGCGTTGCCCTCGCAGCCGAGTGCCTCGTGCCACAGCTCGTCGGCCCAGAACGGGCAGATGGGGGCAAGGACACTCACGATGTCCTTGGCCACGCCGTAGCACAGAGCCTCATCGCGGTCAGCACCCTCGGTGGCGTTGAGGTAGGCGCTCGCCGCGTTGACGAGCTCCATGACGGCCGAGATCGCGGTGTTGAACTGGCCGCGGTCAAAGTCCTCGGTGCACTTGGCAATGGTGCGATGGCGCTCGCGATAGAGCTTCATCGCGACCTCGTCGAGCGCGGACTTGTCAAAGGCCACGTTGGCGTCGCCGGACTGGACGAGCTGCCACACGATACGCCAGGCGCGCTTAATGAAGCGGTTAGCGCCCTCGACGGCCTTGGGATCCCAGTCGAAGTCCTTCTCGGGCGGGGCGATAAACAGGATCGCCAGACGCATGGTGTCGGCGCCGTAGGGCTCGATGACCGAGCTCGGGGGCACGACGTTGCCCTTGGACTTGGACATGGTGTCGCCATTCTCGTCCTTGACCATGCCCTGGCACAGCAAGTTGGTGAAGGGCTCGTCAACGCTCAGCAAACCCAGGTCGCGCAGTGCCTTGGTAAAGAAGCGGCTGTAGAGCAGGTGCAAAATGGCGTGCTCGATGCCGCCGATGTAGTTATCGACGGGCATCCAGCGGTCGGCGGCCTCGCGGGAGAAGGGCAGCTCGGTGTTGTGCGGGTCGGTATAGCGCAGGTAATACCAGCTGGAGCAGGTGAAGGTGTCCATGGTATCGGTCTCACGCTTGGCCGGGCGACCGCAGACCGGGCAGGTGGTCTCGTAGAACTCCTTGCACTCGGCGAGGGTCTCGCCGGCACCCAGGTCCAGGTTCTCGGGCAGCGTCACCGGCAGCTGGTCCTCGGGCACGGGCACGATGCCGCAGTGCTCGCAGTGGATGGCCGGGATGGGGTTGCCCCAGTAGCGCTGGCGGCTGATGAGCCAGTCGCGTAGACGGAACTCGACCTTGCGACGGCCGCAGCCCATGGCCTCAAGATCGGCCACGATCGCAGCCTCGCCCTCGGAGTGCTTGCCGCCGCGCATGCCGGTGTACTTGCCGGACTGGACGAGCGTGCCCTCGGCAGCGTGGGCGCAATCCCAGTCGACGGTCTCGGCATGGAAGGTATCAATGGTCTCGCCGCTGGCCTCGACGGCAGCGCGGTCGTCATCGTCCAGGATGATCGGCACGATCGGCAGGTCGTACTTGCGGGCGAACTCAAAGTCGCGCTGGTCTCCACAGGGAACGGCCATGACGGCGCCGGTGCCGTAGTCGGCAACGACATAATCGGCAACCCACACGGGGACCTTCTCGCCGTTGACGGGGTTCACCACATAGCGGCCGGTAAATGCACCGTGCTTCTCGAGGGTACCCTGGGCACGCTCGACGGCAGAGATATGCTTGGAGTCCTCGACGATCTTGGTGACGGCCTCCTCGTACTCCGTGCCCTCGACGAGCTCGTGCAGGCGCGCGTACTCGGGAGCCAGGACAAAGAAGGAGACACCAAAGAGCGTGTCGGCTCGCGTGGTGAAGACGGTGATCTTACCCTCGTCGCCCTCGATGGGCTCGCCATCCTTGTCGCACAGGGTAAAGTCGACCTCGGCGCCCTCGGAGCGGCCGATCCAGTTGGCCTGCATCTGCTTGACGCGCTCGGGCCAGCCGGGGAGCTTCTCCAGATCGTCGAGCAGCTCCTGGGAGTACTCGGTAATCTTGAAGTACCACTGCTCCAGGTCGCGCTTCTCGGGCTCGGTGCCACAGCGCCAGCACTTGCCCTCGGTAACCTGCTCGTTAGCCAGAACAGTCTTACAGGTGGGGCACCAATTGACCGGGTTCTTCTTGCGGTAGACCAGGCCCTTTTCCCACAGCTTCTCAAAGATCCACTGGCCCCAGCGGTAATAATCGGGGCTGCAGGTCTTGACCATGCGATCCAGATCATAGGAGAAGCCCATGCGCTTCATCGTGGCGAGCGCCTGGTCCATGTTCTTATACGTCCAGGCGGCAGCCTGCGTGTTGTGCTTGATGGCGGCGTTCTCGGCGGGCAGGCCAAAGGCATCGAAGCCGATGGGGTGTAGCACGTCGTAGCCGCGCATGCGGGCCTGACGGGCCATGGCATCGCCGATGGTATAGTTGCGCGCGTGGCCCATGTGCAGGTCGCCCGACGGATACGGGAACATCTCGAGCACATACTTCTTGGGCTTGCTGTCGTCGGTGTCGACGGCAAAGAGGTTGGAATCCTCCCACGCCTTCATCCACCTAGACTCAATAGCCTGCGCGTCGTAGGCAGGGATCTCGTCCTTATGATCTGTGCAATCGCACATATCAGCTCCTTTAATCTTAGCTGGGGTCGGTCGGCTTGGCTTTATTCGCTACTGCGGACAGTCCTGCGCAAGACGAAGAGCACATTAAGTGCTCTTCTTTGCGTGCGGAACTTGTAGCGAACAAAGCAAAGCCGACCGACCCTAAGGTTAACTTGACTGATGATAGCAAATACGACAAGCGAGATGCCTGCGACTTGCAGGCATCTCGCTTTATCTAAATAACGTGGTTGGAACTCAACCTTTATATGCAGCTCTTATCCTATCGATAAGACACAGACTGCTGCGAATCCTTGACGACTACGTCGTGGGCGCCGCCTTCGACGATTGAGGTGGAGCTCACCAGGGTCAGGCGTGCCTTTTCCTGGAGCTCGGGGATCGAGAGGGCACCGCAGTTGCACATCGTGGACTTGACCTTGTAAAGCGTGCCGCCCACGCCGTCCTTGAGGGAACCGGCGTACGGGACGTAGGAGTCGACGCCCTCGACGAAGCTGAGCTTCGCGGCACCACCCAGGTCGTAGCGCTGCCAGTTGCGGGCACGCGCAGAACCCTCGCCCCAGTACTCCTTCATGTACTGGCCGTTGACGTTGACGCGCTCGGTCGGGCTCTCGTCGAAGCGAGCGAAGTAGCGGCCCAGCATCATAAAGTCGGCACCCATGGCAAGGGCGAGCGTCATGTGGTAGTCGTAGACGATGCCACCGTCGGAGCACACGGGCACGTAGACACCGGTCTCCTCGTAGTACTCGTCACGGGCGCGGCAGACGTCGATCAGCGCGGTGGCCTGGCCACGGCCGATGCCCTTGGTCTCACGGGTGATGCAGATGGAACCGCCGCCGATACCGACCTTGATGAAGTCGGCACCGCAGTCGGCCAAAAAGCGAAAGCCCTCGGCGTCGACGACGTTACCGGCACCGACCTTGACGTCCTCGCCATAGTTGGCGCGGATCCACTCGATGGTGCGCTTCTGCCACTCGCTGAAGCCCTCGGAAGAGTCGATGCACAGGACATCGGCACCGGCCTCGATGAGCAGCGGCACGCGCTCGGCATAGTCGCGGGTGTTGATGCCGGCGCCGACCATGTAGCGCTTATCGCCGTCGAGTAGCTCGTTGGGGTTGGTCTTGTGGCTGTCGTAGTCCTTGCGGAAGACGATGCCCATGAGGTGATCGTTGTCGTCGACGATGGGAAGGGCGTTGAGCTTGTTGTCCCAGATGACGTCGTTGGCAACCTTGAGGCTAATGTTCTTGTCGCCCACGATGAGCTGCTCACGCGGGGTCATGAACTCAGAGACCTTCGTCTGGTGGTCATCGCGGCTGGGGCGATAGTCACGGCTGGTGACGATGCCAAGGAGCTTACCCTTGGGAGTGCCATCGTCGGTAACCGGCATGGTGGAGTGACCGGTCTTCTCCTTGAGCTCGATGACCTGCTCCATGGTCATGTCGGGGGTCAGCGTGGAATCGGACTGAACGAAGCCGGCCTTGTGATCCTTGACGGCCTTGACCATAGCGGCCTCGGACTCGGCGCTCTGAGAACCGTAAATGAAGGACAGGCCACCCTCGGTAGCGAGCGCGACACCCATGTCGACGCCCGAGACGGACTGCATGATGGCGGAAACCATGGGGATGTTCAGGGTGATTGCCGGCTTCTCACCGCGCTTGAAGCGGGTCAGCGGCGTCTTAAGAGAGACGTTGTTGGGGATGCACTGCGAGGACGAGTAGCCAGGGACCAGCAGATACTCCGAAAACGTGTGGGACTCACCGGGAAAGAACGTAGCCATGTTTCTCCTTTTTCCATGCGACCGGTCGGCTGCAGGCCTCGTAGGACCCAGCCCAACCTTGGGCGCCCAATACTGGGGAAGTATCTTAACGCACTTTGACTGCTACAATGCATGATTTAAGAAGAGCACACGAGGGTTTGACGCAGGCTTTGCGTTTGCCCAGCAAACACTTTAGCGGGGAGACGTGGAGTACATGGAGTACAAGACGACGGCGAAGTTGGTCATTCAAGCGTGCGACAAGGATCTGCCGGGCGTGTTTGGTCACGGCTGCGTCTTGCTGCTGCAGGGTATTGCCCGCGAGCACTCGCTCAACCGCGCCGCCAAGAGCATGGGCATGGCGTATTCCAAGGCCTGGCGCATCGTGAACGAGGCCGAAGGTCAGCTGGGCTGCAAGCTCATCGAGCGCGACGGAGCCCGCGGATCCACGCTCACGCCGGCCGGTAAGCGAGCCATCGAAGTCTACGAAACCCTCCAGGCCGACATCAACAACATCATCGCCACCAAAGCCGACGCCCTCATCGCCAGCATCAAAGAGTAGCTAACTTGCGGAGGGCGTTGTCTAGGGTGGACGCTACTACCAGAGGATTGTCGGTGCCGGCGAAGAGGCGAATGGTGTTCCCCTGCTTGCCGCGTGGAGCCGAAAGGCGCGTTGTTGCGCCGCCGGCGGGCGATGCGCGGAATTCGTCCGGCAGTATGCTGAAGAATTCGCTCGCGGTGCAGTCCATCAGGTCAAATTCAATTGCCGGGCCAAAGCCGTGCTCGAGGATTCCCGTTGCAACCGCGTGGTCGGGATGCGAGCTCAGCCCGGGATAGCGCACGTTGCGCACCATCTCGTTCGCGGCCAAATATTCAGCCAGCGCACGGGCGCGATCGAAGTGCGCCTGCATGCGGGAGTCGAGCGAGGACAGCCCACGCTCCAGTACGTCGGCCTCCTCGGTAGAAAGGTCGAGCGCCGACGTGCCGCAACCCTCAAGCAGGTCATGTGCGCACTCGGCAGCAGCATCCACACGATGGCGCTTGAGCTGCGAGCGCGCCACCGAAGCGGCAACGAGCTTACGCGGAGCCTTACCGGCACACACGCGGTCGAGCGCCTCGAGCGACAGCGCAGCACCCAGCCGCAACGGTTCGCAGCCAAAAGCCGACGCCACGGTGTTGTCCACAATCAGCAACGCGCGGGCTTCACGAGCCGCGCGGCCCAGAGCGCGAAGGTCAGGCACACGCAGACCAAACCCGCCGATGGAGTTGACGAACCACCACAGGTGCGGCCCCTCGACCTCAAACGAAGTATCAAAGCCCTTGGACGCGGCAACAAACGCATCGACGGACGGCGAGCCCACCAGCACAACGTCGCAGGCATCAAAGCCGCGCGCAAACGCATCGGCAAAGTCATCCGCAAAGGCCACCAGGCGATCCCCTGGCCGCACAATACCCAGCAGCGAAAGCGATGCCGGCACATGCGGGGCCGCAACAAGACGCGTCTCACGCGCACTAGACCTCAAAGCCCAGGCCTCTTCTAGCTGCTGTACGCCCATACGGCACCGTCCCTTCAAAACAAAAACCCACGATGCGGGTGTTTCCCGCATCGTGGGTAACGGCTGAAGTATAGCGCCGATGGGCGATCGCTCGCCTAGATGTTGAGTGTGTGATAGGTCACGCTCGCACCCGGAGCGTCAACGGTCACGCCATAGGCCTCGGGATAGATGCGCGTCGAGAACACGAGCGCGCCATCGTTCACAAACACCTCGACCGACGAGACATCGCCAACAATGCGCACGTTACGGACCTCGTCGACGGGCTCCCAGCGCACGGTACGACCGCAGCCGGCAGAAGCGCGACCCTCGTCGGTAAATCGCATCTCAAAACGCGAGGGCAGTTCGCCATTGGCGGGCACAAACGTCAGCTTCAGCTCGCCATCAACGGTCGCGGTAAACGCGCCGTCGACACCGTCGGCAACAACGTCAAAGCAGGTATCGCCGGCAACCTCCAACGAGCCCGCCCCCACACGCACCGAGGCAAAATGGTGCTCAATCTCGCGCACCGGCTGCTGCAGCACCACGCCGTCGGCACCGGCCGTAAGCTCACGCGGCACTGTCATGCAGTGCTGCCAGCCACACGCCACAGTGGAGTCGTTACCATAGGTCGGCTCATCGGGCATGCCCATCCAGCCGATCAGAATGTGGCGACCATCCTCGGACGCAAACTCCTGCGGAGCATAGAAGTCAAAACCGGCGTCCCACAGGCGGAAATCGCCCAGCTCATAGGCACCGTCACCACCGGTGATGTCACCCGTTACAGGCATGTAGCCCGCGGCGTACACGTTGCCGCGGTCCCAACGGCCGCCCTCGAGCCCCTGGGGCGAAAAGGACAGCCACTTCGCCGGTACACCGCCATCGGCCTCAAGCTCAAGGTATCCCGGGCACTCCCACATAAAGCCAAAACGCTCGGGCGTAGACACACGGCTCTCGAGCTCCCAGCTCAGCATATCGCGCGAGCCATACACCAGGATCTCGCCCACATCGCGCCCGGCACCCTCGCCATGCATGGCACAAAAACGGCTCTCGACATGCGGCCCGTCTACGCGACGACGCGCGCCCAGCACCATGTGATAGCGACCAGCCTCATCACGCCACACCTTGGGATCGCGCACGTGGCACGTCAGATCCTCGGGATAGTCCTCCGACGCCAGCACCACGCGCTTTTGGCTGAACGTCTGTCCATCGACACTCTCGACATACACGGTATCGGCGCGACGACCGGTGTTGACGTAGTCAAAGACGCCATCCGCATCGGGGAGCTTAACGTTGCCGGTATAGAGCACGCGAATGCGACCGTCCACGACCAAAGCCGAGCCCGAGTACACGCCATGGCAGTCAAACGGCTCGTCGGGAAGCAGCGGCGCGCCAACGTATTCCCAGTTCATAAGGTCGCGGCTCGTGGCATGGCCCCACATCTTGACGCCGCCGTTCACATCAAACGGAGCATACTGGAAGTATGCATGAAACACGCCATCGGCCTGGCAAAGACCGTTGGGGTCGTTGAGCCAGCCCGCCGGCGGCATAATATGAAAGCGCTGGCCATACGTGCCATGACCGCACTCAGAGGCGGCGGCGTCAGCAGCGGCGACCAGCTTTGCAAGGTCGCGACCAAGTGCATTAGACATATCAAAGTCCTAACGGATCGAAAGTTACAAGGCGCCAGAGATCGGCGCCAAATACGGGAAACACCCGCGGGCATACAGCCCGCGGGCACCCCTCAATCAAAAGCTCTTAGGCCTGCTCGGAAGCCTTGGGCTCGTCCTTGTACAGGACAAACGAGACGCCAAAGGAAACCAGCGCGGCGACCGCAAACATGATCGCGTACTGCACGGGCTGGGCCAGGCACAGCAGGATACCGAAGATACCCGTAACGCCCGTACCGGAAGCGGCAAGCGAGGTGAGCGCGCAGACCAGAGCACCGCAACCGCCACCGATGCAGCCGGCGATGAAGGGCTTAAAGAAGCGCAGGTTCACACCAAAGATGGCCGGCTCGGTAATACCCATGAAGGCGGACAGGGCCGAAGGGAATGCCAAACCCTTGATTTTGGCATCGCGGGTCTTAAAGGCAACGGCAAGTGCGGCACCACCCTGAGCGATGTTGGCAGCGCTGGCGATGGGCAGCCAGTAGGTCACACCGTACTGGGCGAGCTGACCCAGGTCGATGGCGGTGTACATCTGGTGGATACCGGTAACGACCGTGGGGGCATAGAACAGGCCGACGATAAAGGAACCGATGCCGAAGGGCAGGGTCAGCAGGGCCTGGATCAGACCGAGGATGGCGTTCTCGGCCCACACGAAGATGGGGCCGACGGCAACGAGCGTCACGAGCACGGTCACAAACACCGAGACGAGCGGGGTCACAAAGAGGTCGAACATCTCGGGAACGATCTTGTGCAGGCGCTTCTCGAGGAAGGCCAGAATGGCGCAGGCGATAACGATGGGGATAACGTGGCCCTGATAGCCGACCCACTCAAAGCTGTACACGCCGGGAATGACGGTGACCATGGTCTGCACGCCCTCGGAGGCAACCGTGTAGGCGCTCTGCAGCGAGGAGTTGATGAACGCACCACCGACGACGGCACCCAAGTACGGGTTGGCGCCAAAGGCCTTAGCCGCGGAGTAACCGATTAAGATCTGCAGAATGCCAAAGGACGTTCCTGAGACCAGGTCGGCGATCTTATAAATAAAGTTATTGGTGTCGAGCGCGATAAAGCCGTTGGAGGCCATAAAGTTGAGGGCGCTCATAATGCCCAGCAACAGGCCCGAAGCCACGATGGCGGGGATGATGGGGACAAAGACGTCGCCGAGCACCTTAATGGCGCGCATAAAGATGTTCTGCTGCTGCGCCGCGGCCTCCTTGGCCTCGGCCTTGGTGGCAGCCTCGACGCCGCTGAGCGCAATGAACTCGTCGTAGACCTTATTGACGGTGCCCGTGCCAAAAATAATCTGGAGCTGGCCCTGGGCCTCAAAGACGCCCTTGGCGCCGTCGATATTCTCGAGGGCCTCCTTGTCGACCTTGGCGTTATCGGCAATCACCAGGCGCAGACGCGTGGCGCAGTGCGCGGCCGAAACAACGTTGCCGGCGCCACCGATGTTGTCGAGCACCTCTTGCGCTGATTTGCGGTAGTCCATGACTTCCCTTTCCTCCAACGGGCGCATGTGCACCCGGCCATCTTTGACACTTACACTGTAATCGTTTTCAGTTTCATATGTCTGTAATCGTTTTCATAGTAGGGTGAACGGTAGGAAAAAGCCGGCGAATGGTAGTTTTATGGCAAAAACAGGGGACTCAGAGGCAGGCAGACGTGCCCAGAGCCTAGACATTCATAAGCTGATGGCCGAGCTTGAGCGTCTTGAGACCGCGCTCCCCCTCCACGCCATCGAGCGTGTCGAGCAGCATGCTGGTGGCCTCGACGCCACTGGTCAGATACCCATAATGCACGGTGGGAATGCCGCCCGTCAGCGCGCGCAAAAACGCGTTGTCGCCAAAACCGCTCACGCGGTGTATGCCCTCGCCCATGCCGCGAACCTCATCGATAGCACGCAGCGCGCCCGCCGCCATGGTGTCGGTCGCGCAGGCGATAAACGAAACATCGGGAGCGACGGAAAGCAGCTCACGCGCCGCAACATAGCCCGAGTCGAGCGTAAACGAACCCAGACGAATCAAGGCGGCATCGAGCGGGTTACCCGCGGCGCCCAGACCAGCTTCAAAACCGCGACGGCGGTCATAACCAGCAGCACGGTCTTCTTCGGTAACTCCAATATAGGCGATCTTGCCATCCACCCGACCCGCAAGCGCCTGGCCCAGCTCAAAGGCAGCCTCGTAATCGTCGTGATAGACGCACGCTGCGCCCTCGACGTTTTGGCCGATCAGCACAATGGGCACACGGCACGACTCAATCGCCCGACGGTGCTCGTCGGTAACCACGGTCGCCACCAGCACAATGCCATCGACCGGATGGTTCTGGAACAGGTCGAGATACTCGAGCTCACGCTCAGCTACGTTGTCGGTATTGGCAAGCAGCATCTGGTAGCCACGGTGACCGAGCACCTGGCCGATACCCGCGGTAATGCGGCTCACTGACTCCGAGTTGATCTTAGGCACGATGACGCCGATGAGCTTGGTGGAGCCGGTGCGCAGCGCGCGAGCCTGGCTGGACCGCACGTATCCGGTCAGCTCAATCGCTTGCTTAATGCGCTCGGCCTTGTCCGCCGAGATATATCCACCGTTGAGGTAGCGCGAGACCGCGGCGCTCGAAACGCCCGCCAGCTCGGCCACATCTTTCATCTTTACCACGAGCACCCCTGTCGTTGAAATCGCTTACACAATGATACCCAACCCATACCGGCAAATTTAGCAAATGGGACGAGCCACATGGATCATTTCAACAGCCCAGGCAAAGCAAACGTCAGCGAGCGCGCAGCTGCCGTGGCGAGGTGCCGCGAAAGAGGAGCGACGCGTACTTCATGTACGCGAGCGACGGTTTGAGCGGCAGATCGCCCGGCAGATGCGTGCGCAGCGTCGAGCGGTCCGGCGTTTGTTAAAACGCCGGAACATAGTTAGCCGTGATACTCGCCGTTGTACTGGATGAGCGTCAGGTCCTCCACGCCGTCTAGTGCGCGAATGGCATCGGCATAGGGCATATCCACACCGTCCGAGAACACCTCCACGGCCATCTCCACCTTGTCACCGCGCATGGTCTTGGACTTAACGGTGAACTTGGTGCGGCCAAACGCGCGCACAATGTCGTCGCCCGTGATCTGGCCCGTGTAGTGGATGACCATCATGTACACGCGTGCCTTGTCCTGGTGGCTCGCAAAGCCGGCGATCATGGCCACAATCACCACCGCCGTGAGCCCCACGAGCGCGTACATGCCGGCACCCGCCGTAATGCCCGTGGTAATGGCCCAAAACAGATAGAGCAGGTCGAGCGGGTCCTTAACCGCCGTTCGGTAACGGACGATAGACAGAGCACCGACCATACCGAGCGAGATGACCACGTTGGTCGAGATCGCGAGCGTCACCATGCAGGTGAGCACGCACATGCCCACAAGCGTCACGGCAAAGCTGCGCGAGTACACCACGCCGGTAAAAAAGCGCTTGTACACGTAGTAGATCAGGATGCCCATGGCGAGCGCCACGAGCAGCGACAGGCCGATCTTGGCAGGGTCGACCTGGCCAAACGCCTCCAAGACGGAGTTCTTAAAAAAGTCCCTGGTGCTCATGGTCTAAATATCCCCTCGGTTCTCAAAATCCGATTCCCAGTAATTAAAACCGCGCAGGTAGGCGGTCTTTTCGTAACACAGGCAGTACTTGGAAACCGCCGTGAGCTCGGCCGCACCCGGCGGCACCAAATCGCGCACCAGCTGCGGGCAAAACTCGGTAAACTTGACCTCCATCACTAGTTTGCCGGGCTCCAAGACCGGCAGCGCGGGCAAGGTCGCATCAAAGATATCGAAGCTTCCCACCGCGGCGCGCACGTTCATGTCAAACGTAACGCGCACGGTGCCCTCGTCCATCACCCACGGCTCGCGCTCGTAGTCCACGATGGTGCGCGGGCGCATCATGTTGCAGATGCACTCGATATAGAACTCACGGCAGAGCTGATGCGGGCTGCGCAGCAAAAAGTCATAGTCGCCGGCGAGGACCTGCTCAAACTCGTCGCGGGTGAGCGGTGCATCCTCCTTGTAGATCCAGCTGCCGTACTTCTTTTTACGCTCGAGCTTAATCACCTTGTCGCTGCCGTTATAGATGCGCACGCGATACTTTTTGCGCATCAGGATACCGGCGTCTTTTTCCTCGTAGGCCGAGTTGCAGTAGTCGTCAAAATACAGGCTGCGGATGGTGTAACCGCCCGCCCGTGCATGCTTGTCCAGCTTAAAGACCGGCGACATGCGACAGGCAAGCGCGGCGTGCTCGCCCTCGTTAATGAGATATTTGAGTTCGTGGCGGTAGCGCTCCTGCGTAGCACGCGCAGGCGGGGCCGCCAGGCGCTCAAGCAGCGCGCTAGCCCTCCTCATACGTGTCCTCCACGACCTTACCGCCGTCTTGCACGTAGAAGCACTTCATGCCGTACTGCTTGCCGTCATCGGTCACGTAGTAGTCAAACGCATCTTGCGTATAGCCGTCGGAGTTGGTGGCGCGCACACGCACAAAGTACTGGCCGGTGTCGGGCGCGTCGCACGTCACCTCGGGCAGCAGCACGTCCTCGGCCTTAAAGACCACGTCGCTTATGGCATAGTCGCGCGCAAGCTCCACGGTATAGCGAATGTCGCGCGCCTTAAAGTCGTAGGACGCATCCCAGTTGATGCGCAGCTTACCGTTATCGATCTGCGGCACGCCAATGTAGAACGGCATGGGCTTTTTATAGCTCTCGCGAAAGCTCTTATAGTTCTCCTCGATCTCGGAAGGAATCGCCGCGGCAATCTGCTCGTATTCGTCCTTGGTCACGGGCAGGTTATCGAGGTCGGGCGCAGCAAAGACGAGCGGCTCCGTGACCTCACGATAATGCTCGACCATCTTGCTCAGACGCTCTTCGGTCAAATACGAGCGCAGGTCCTTGACGGCGCTATCGAGTTCGCTGCGGAACGACTTGCTGCGCAACGCGCGGTTAAATAGCACGTTGCCCCAGTAGTTGCTCACGCCGCGCTCCCAGCTCGCATAATCCGAGAACCCTGTCAGGCTCAACTCGAACTTGCGCAGCATGCCGTCGTTGTCCCAATCCAGGATGTACCAGACCTTGGAGTTAAGCGGGCTGTACAGATAGCAGTTACGGTTCTGCGTATCGCAATTGCCCGTCAAGATCTGAAACGCCATCCAATAGACCAGGTTCTCGGTATCGAAGTAGGCGTCGAGCACATCGTCGATCTTTTGCGTATCGTCGTTGAGCGCATCGAGCATCTCGATTAACTTGGTATGGTCCGAATCGCCCTTAATCTCGAGCATGCCCTCAAACGCCGTCTGGTTATAGTCGGGGTCATCGGTGAGCTTAATGGTGTCTTCGAAGCGATGGAAATCGAAGCTGTTCACCTTATAGAGATGCCCGCTCTTATCCAAACCGTGGGCCTTGAGCGCCGTCTTGTTGAGCTGCTCGACCTGCGTAAACAGCCCGTAGTCCTCAAAGGTGTCGTTAGATTTTTCGGTCTGGTCGCACACCCATAAGTGCACAAACTGCGTGCGCAAGCCCATCATTTGGGGAATGCCACGAATCAGATCGTAGGCCATCTTGTTGCGAAAACGCATGCCCTCGCCCATATGCTTGTTGAGCGCAATCGCGCGCTGCTGGCGCCACGTGCCCTTGCCCTTTTTGAGCTCCACCTTGTAGTTCTTTTGCGTATAGGTACTCGACGTCTGACCGCGCACCTGCACCGTGGCGTTAGGCGCCTCCTCGCCATAGCCCACTTCACCAGCAACTGGGCCCTTATCATCGCCTGGCTGCAGCAGGCCCATAACCTGATAGCGCGTAACACCCATGTCGGCATAGTCATACACCGAGTACGTATTGATCTCGGCCCAGCTATGGTCGGTGTTCTCGGAGCTGTTGCCGCGAGAGACCGTCAGGTACATGGTCACAATGCCCGAGTCGTCGTAGACCTCGTACAGCTCGTCCTTATCGCGAAGGTGCTTGGTCTCGCTAGACGCATCGGCCTTTTTAATCTTGTCCTGCTTCTTGTTCTTTTTTGTCGAGGATTCGTCCTGCGAAGAGCAGCCCGAAAGCAGCAATGCGCCGGCAGCCGCCCCAATCAAACGGCGGCGCGATATCATCCTATCGGTCATCAGGACCTCCCCAACGATTGCGATACACGCGAACCACCATGCGCTCAAACGCACCATGCGGCTCGCCCTCTAAACGCAGCTCCTCATAGCGCTGCTCGAAACGGTCGAGCAAGCGGCCCAGCTGTGTAAAGCGACCCGTTTTGTCGGTCGCCACAATGGGCTGCTGGCTCAGGATACGATACGGCAAGTTGGCGGTATAGGTATCGAGCCGCATGAGTGCCACAACAAAAAACACCGCCGCACCCAACAAAAAGCCAAAGCCGTAAAACTGCTGCGGCAAGAGCAGCGACACGGCAGTCGCCAGCCCCGCCACACCGGCAAACAGGCCCGAGGCCAACACGGCTCCCTTGTAGTCGGTAAAGTACAGCAAGATGAGCATCACCGTATTGCCCACGGCATACAGGCCATAGCCCACACATAACGTGCGAAAATACCCGTGCATCAGGTTGTTGAAGCCCAGTGGCAGGGCCGAGAGCACCGTGGTCTCGAGCGAGATGACTGCTGCCGTCACAAACAGCTGCTTGAGCGCGCAAAACCACAGCTCCCGGTTGAGCGTGGCGAGCATTTCCTCCTCGGCCACCACGATGTCGCCCACCACGCCGCCGTCGTTAAACAGGCTGTAGTAGTCGCGGTAGCGCGGATAGAAGTTGACCTCGACCGAGACCACAAAGTTGACGTTCGTGACAAGGATCGTCAAAAACGCGATGAGCGCCGGCACATCGTGGTAGGGTGCGCCATAAAACAAGCCCTTGACCTGCACGCCAATGGGCCCTGCCCAAATAATCACCAGGTGCGCAAAGAGTCCCAGGTTGGTAAACAGGCCCGTGAGCGCCAGCGGCATAAACTGATCGAGCCACTGCAAAAAGAGCCAGGGGCTACGGTCGCTCTGCGGAAAATACCGGTACAGCAGCACCGCGTCCCAGGTGAGCATGACACCGTAGCCCAGGGCGATTGATGCCAGCAGGCCCTCGACCGGTGGCAGCCCCAGTGCCAGCGCGGCCAGGGCGCACAGGCATGCCACGCCAATGGCCGCGGCAAAGCTGCACAGAATGCCGCGGTAATCCTTGATGGCCGTGAGATAGCTCATGCCGTTCCAGTTGACGATCATAATGTTGAAGAGCCACAGGCACAGCAGCCCCTGCAACAGCGTGGCGCCCGAGAGCAGCAAAAAGATGCCGTAGAGCACCGTGCCCGCAACGAGCATGATGGCGTTGGAACCCCAAAACGAGGGCAAGACCTCTTCTTCGCGCTCGGCAAACAGCATGTCGGCCAAAAAGCGCGTGACCGGCATGGAGAAAAAGCTCGTGAGCGTAAGCGACGCCAGCAGCGTATAGGTCACCATGCACACCAGCAAATCCTGGTTGGCACGTCCCACACCCCACAGACCGCACAGCACCAAGATACCCACCTGGAGCAGCACGCCCAGCAGCATAGGACCCGTGCACACAATGCCAGCGTAGCCATAGGCGCGCATCGTGGCAAACAGACCTTTGCGCCTAAACAGGCGCTTGAGCTCAAAACCGATTCCGGCCACCGGCTACTCCCCCTCTCTTGGCAGGTCAAACGCACGCGCCGTCTCGTCGTACAGCGCGCGATAGTTGGCGAGCATCTGCTCGTGCAAAAAGTACGTGGCAACGCGACGCTGGCCGCGCTCCCCCATCTCAATGCGGCGGGCGCGGCTTGCGCACATGCGCTCCATGGCATCGGCCAAGCCCTTGCGATACATGGGCGGCGTCACAAAACCTGCCACGCCAAAGTCGTCGCCCGGGGCGCCCTCGAGCAACTCGCGGCAGCAGCCCACCTCAGTCGTCACGCAGGGGCGACGTGCAGCAAGCGACTCCAACACGCTGAGCGGCTGACCTTCGGAGATACTCGTCAAAATGGTAAAGTCGAGCTTTTCCATGTACTCGACCACGTTGACGCGGCCGGTAAAGATCAGGTCGCGCACGCCCAAGGTATCGACAAGCGCGTGGCACTCGGCGCCATACTCCTCGTCATCCACGCCGCCCATGATGTGCAGGCGTACCTTGGGCAGGCGCTCGTGCAGCTCAAAGAAGGCATAGATCATAGTCTTGACGTCCTTGATGGGCGCTAGGCGCACCACCGCGCCAATGTCCACCCAACCGTCATCGGGCTTTAAAGGTATGTCCTTAAAGCGATTGAACTGGATGCCATTGGGGATGACCAGGCATTTGTCCGCATCGCAGCCCATATCGATCTGCGTCTTGCGGGCGTTATGGAACAAACTGGTCACGCGGAAGGCGCGACGGTAGATCTCCTCCGAAAGCAGGTAGAAAAAGCGAATCCAGCGGTCCTTAAACGACGGCACCACCCAGTCGGCGCGAATGATCTCTTCCTCGCGTTCGCGGGTATAGATGCCATGCTCGGTCAGCAGCACCGGCGCATGGTGAACGCTTGAGCCCAGGCAGGCGAGCAGGCCGCCGTAGCCGGTCGAGATGGCATGGTACACATCGGCTATCGGCACCTCGCTGCCCAGCAGGTAGAGCACGGGCAGCAGCATGGAGCGCATGGTGTGGAATGCGTCGGCAAAGGGCGTGTAAGGGTACTCGGCCAGGCACACGTCGCGAAAGATATCCATAAAGGCACGGCTCTGCAAAAACGAGAGCGGATGCACGCGACGGCGCTGGAAGATATCGAATAGCACGTCCCAATCCGGATTGGAGAGCGATACCAGGCGGCGCAGCGCCTCGCACTCGCGGTCGTTAAAATCGGCCTCTTCCTGCTCGCCCGAAAGTCGCAGGGCGTCGTCCAGGAACACCTCGTGCACCTCGACCACGTTTTTGGGAAGCTCATAGACAAACTTGCCGCGGTCGGCAGCATGCGCGCCAATCACCCACAGCACAAACTCGTGCTCGGACATGGCCTGTATATAGCCGTGCATCCAGGTGGACACGCCGCCGTGCACATAGGGGTAGCAACCCTCGAGTACCAAGCAGATTCTCATTTGTCGCCACCCTCCTTGCGCGCAATGGTCACCGTCTTGTCCGTGGCCTTGACCAGGTACAGGTCACCCGTCAGGTGCGTAATCTCGCCACCCGTGACTGCACCCGGCTCGCCGCTGTTGGCACGGAACATGAGCCACGCCTCGTCATGGAAGTTGCCCAGGTTGAGCGTCCAGGCGTCGTCGCTCGTATCCACGCTCACCGTCACGGACGAAAAGCGCTGGATGGCACCCGAGCATTCCGAGCCGGTCTGGTGGCGCAGGTCGGGCGCAGACTTGGTAAGCCAGTCCAGGTAGTCGGTCAGGCCGCCCTTGTAGACCTCCCAGCCCTCCGTAGCGCCGCGATCGGGATCGAGCAGGTCGTCCGGGTGCATAAAGTGCGTGCTCACGTAGTGCATGTTGAGCTCGGACACGGCAGCCAGGCGCATATAGGAATCGTCGACCATGCCGCCCGAGACAATGCGCGGCTGCTCCACGATGCCGTCGCTCGCCACGCCAAACTCTTGCACGTACGGAAGATCGGTGCCGTCCTCAAAATACGTACTGGCGATGGTCTTAATGCGCGGCACGTCCTCGCCAATAATCTTGCGCGCGCGGGCCGAAAGGATGTTTGACGGCGGCACGTAGACCGATCCATGCGCGTTGGGCAGCACCTCGTCCTGAAAGGCGATGAGCTCGTTGAGAGACGCGACGAGCGTCTCCTTGTTCTTCCACGTCTTGTAGTCGTACAGCGTGCCATAGTCGGTGTCCCAGAGTGCCAGCGGCTGATGGTTGTAGCCATGAAAGCCCAACTCTCCGCCCATCTGCAGCAGCATGCCGCCAAAGTAACGGAACTGCGTGGTATCGGCCTGGCGCGCGGGCTCGGTCTGGTTGACCGTGTCCTCGTAGTTTTCAATCATCACGCCGGTGTAGCGAATGCCGTATTTTTGCGCGAGCTTTTGCAGATCGGGCCACCAGACCTTGGCATAAAAGTCGGCGATGGAAAGGCCGTAGTCACGCTTGATGTAGGTGCCGTCGCCCGAGGGAACGGGGCTGGGAAAGTCATCCAGATAGAAGACGGCGCTGTTGATGACCGGATAGGCCGTGGCATCGCCCAGCAGGCTGATCGCCGCGGCGTAAAACCCACGCATGACCTTGTCGTAGACACCGATATTGCACACCACGGTGCGTCCGCTACCGCAATCATTGGACCAAATGAGCGGGGCGCCCGCGTCGCCGGTCGTTGCCCACACGTGCGCCGTCTCGCGCAGCGATACCGAAAGTGACGAATCAAAGGGGTCCGAGAGCTCGTAGCGCTCTCCACCGCCCAGCATAAAGTCCTCGCTCGGCACAATGCTTTCGGCTTTTACATAGTCATATCCGGCCGATTCAATGCCAAGCTTGGGGGCAATCACTTGCAGATAGCTCGAGTTATCCGGCGGCATGGCGAGCATAAGCGAACCGCCGGCACTCACCCAACTCATAATGTCGGTCAGGTGCGTACCGAGCCTATCGAGCGACGGCATGAGCAAAATCACGCGATCGTAGGAGGTCAGCGAGGGGATGGCGTCCACGCCGTCCAGGGCAAGGTCCACGTCGCGGTGCGCGATCTTCATGTCGAGCAGGATCTGGTCAAACTGCTCCTTTACATCCTCGACGCCTGCTTGGTCGGTATCGGTAATGACCAGGCACGTGGGCTTTTGGCCAAATATCGCCGAGGAGGCCGGCACCGCGTCGTTGGCGGCGAGCATGCCCAGCTTATGCTGCCCGGCGCTGTACTGCACGCCGGCACGCTCGATCAACAGCACGGCGGCCATGGCGATAAAGACCGCCCATACCACGAGCAGCCCCATCCAGCGAAAGTGGCCCGCACGGTCGCGGATATGCTGCACCACGCTCATCGGGCCTCCTCTCCGTTGCGCCAAAACGCCAGCTCCTCGCGGTTGGCGGCACTTAAGTACACATGTTGCTTGTCAATCGCATCGATCACACGGTGGACCTCGTCACCGTCACGGCGCATTACCGCCAGGCGCAGGCAAAGCATCCAAACCTCCTGCTCATCGGGCACATCGAGCACCAGCTGGTCGGTCACGGCCTGCGCCTCGTCGATCTGACCGGCATCGACCAGCGCCGTGGCATATCGAATACGCAGCTCAAAGGCGTCCTCGCGCTCGCAGCGACGCGCAAGCAGGCGCGCGTACTGTTGGCGCTGAATCTGAGCCACGCGTCCCTCGGCCAAGCCCGAGTCCAAATATTCACCAAGAAAATCGCAGTATTCGTTGAGATTATGCGCGCTCGGATCGGTCTTAAAGGCGTGCTCCAGCTGCTGCAGTTTAAGGTCGGACTCCTTGGAAATCTGCGCCACCGCCGTCGCGGCATAGTGCGCCACCTCTACATCGTCGTTCAGCTTAGCCGCCTGCAGCTGCGCCAGATACGCATCGGGCTCCTCGGTAAGCATGGAGAGCATTAGGCGGCGCCGGTCTGCCGGGTCGTTGACGATGAGCGCCTCCTCGAGCGGGATCACGCCCGCATCGGCTTCACGGTCGTGCACCAAGATGCTGCGACGCAGCTCGTCGTTAATGCGCAGCGACTCCAACGCGGCGTCCTTAAGGTCCGCGCCAGACACGGCGCTGCGCGCGATAAGCAGCACCACCAACAGCGGGCCCCACAACGGCACGAGCACCATAACGGCCAGCATATGCCCGCGCACCGGCAGCAGGCCCAACTTCATAAGCGTCCACAGCACCAGGCAAACCAGTGCATGAATCAGCAGCAAGACGGCAGCGACGACAAGCGAGATCAAACGACATCCCCCTCACCGTCACCGGCAATATGCTGCAGCAGCGCCACGATGTCCTCGCCGTCGACGAGCTCCACCGCAATCTGCTTCGCGCTCAGGCGCTTACGGATAATGGGCAGGTCGCACGCCTTTGCCTGGCGCATGAGCAGGTAAAGCACGTCACCATCGACCAGGCCCGCCGCATCGCTCTCGCGGATTGCCGACCCAATTGCGCCCACCAGCTCGCCGACAGGCTCCATGCGAGGCACCACGCGCAGGAGCAAAAAGCTACCCATCTTGCCATCTGCCAGCGCCTGCTCGGCCGCAAGCTCTTGGCCAAAGGCCTCCTGCTTGAGCACGCAAGTGCCGTCAACGCAGCGTTTATCCTGCGCCACCGCCTCATAATCGAAGGCACGGCCCAGCGCGCTTTCGACCAATCCACACAAGATGCGGAACAAGTTTTGGTAATAGAGCGTCATTTGGTTCTCGGCCGCGCGTCGCACAAAGATCAACACGGCGGGTGCCCCGTCGCGCTCGATCGTGTATCCAAACATGGGAAGCCCCGGCGTCAGCTTGCGATTCACCCACAGATTCGAACGGCCCTCGCCGCCCAAAAGGGGCAAAAGCTGTTCAAGCGAGAGCGAGCGCGTGGCGTCTTCGGCAATCACGGGACTCGCCGCTACCAGACGTGCAAACGTCCCACCCGAAACGTGGTAGATCGCCACTGAATAGTTTTCGAGAATCTCGCCCATGAGCTCGCAGCACTTGCGGTAGATGTCGCGCGGATTGAGCACGTCAAGCTCTTGCGTCACGGCAAAGATCTTACCAAAGCTATCGTGGCGTCCCACAATCTGGCGCTTGTATGTGCGCTTGTCCTCGATGGCATCATGGTAGAGCTGTGTGAGGAACGTATTGCGATTACGCACGAGCTCGTTTTGCCCGCGCTCGACCTTAATGGCCTCGCTGTTGCGCAGCTGCACATAGCCGCACACGGCGCCCACCACGAAGTACGCGATAAACGGCAGCCAGTTGGACGGCTCGTAGAACAGACCCTGGAAGGTATAGCCATACTGGGTAAAGAAGCTCACGGCCAGGCCCACCGATGCCAACAGAGCCGCAACCAGGCCAAAGTCCAGGCCATACAGCGTGCCGATGAGCACGACGTAGAGCAGGCGATAATCGAGTACGTTGAGCTGGGCCGATTGAGAGAACAGATACTCCAGAACCTCGAACAGGACCCAGGCAACGCCCGTCTCCAGGCATTTAATAGGCAGTGTGTGCATCTGGATGCGGTCGATGGCGGCGCGCAAGGGGTTGACCTTCCTTGCGCGGCCAGCATCCCAACGAGCCTGAATGGTCGACAGGTCGCGCAGCAGATCGTAGCGCTGAAACCAGCCATAACGAACGCGAACGATGTCGCTGACGGGCAGGGCATAGCCGGCAGAATCGCCATAGGCAACGGCAAGGTCGGGGAACATCGCCTTGAGGGCCTCGCCCACCTCACCTGACGTGTGATGGAAACTATCGGCAACGTCGAGCGTCTCAAAGGAGGCATCCCAGCTGTCAAAGATGCGGCGCACCAGCACCGCGAGCTCCTCGGCACACAGCAGCGGAAACGCCGCATCCTCCGAGCCCTGCAAAGCGACCGATCCGGTTAGGCACGCATCGAACAGCGGCGCGAAAAACGGATCCTCCAGCGCGGCGGAGGCAGTATAGAGGAAGGGCACGCGCAGGATCTTTGCCTGAACGCCTTCGTGCGCAGCGTAGTGGCGGCACAGGTCGTTGGCCGCGCGGGCGATAATTCCCTTACCCGTTCGCCCCGCGGCATCGGCTGAGCCCTCGGCACTCGCGGGCCCCGCTACATACAGCAGCTGGACCCGGCGACCCATGCACGCACGAAAGACCGAGCGCAACAGCTCGATATCGCCCACGGTATCGGTATGTGGGGTGAGGAAATTAGACAGGTAGACCACGCGGTCGAACTCGTAGGCCTGCTCCAAGTGCTGGAGGAGCTCATTCCACGAGGCATGGGGTGACGACTCATCGCGGCGCGATTCCGCGGCAGCGACGACCTTAACGTGGTCCCCGGGGAACGCCTTGGCACAAAAGCCATCGTCAACATATGCGGTGTTGCCAACAACCAGCACTTCCATAGCGCACCCCTCCCCTTAATTCCACATTTGTCATAGTCAAACATGCGTATTGTACGCTGTCAACGCGAGCCGAAGCGCCTTTAAGGCTGTCTTAAGAACTTTTTCAGAGGATGAGGTGAGGGCGCACTGCTATTGCTGAAGATGGGTCACCAATCATGCAGCACAAGCCCATCAGTCCCATTACGCGTCTAGGACGTAAGGGGCTATTGGCATTTGAAAACAAAAGGCTGTGAGTCATCCCCATGTCTTACAGCCAATTTAAAGCAATAGCACGACAGGCACATGTGCCCCATCTGGTTTTCCGGCCTTTAAAACCAACGCTTAAATGCAACGACTATACTTCTATCGGCAACGAACACATCCATGGAGACCATCGTGAACTCAAACAATATCGCCATTATTATTCCCTGCTACAACGAAGCACTGACCATTGCAAAGGTAGTAGATGATTTTCACCGCGAGCTGCCCGAAGCAACTGTCTATGTATATGACAACAACTCTAGCGACGGCACCGCCCAAATTGCACGCGAGCATGGGGCGACCGTTAAGTTCGAGCCCCGTCAGGGCAAGGGCAACGTTTGCCGTCAAATGTTCCGTGATATCGAAGCGGATTGCTACCTTATGGTTGATGGAGACGACACCTATCCGGCGGAGTCAGCGCACGCACTGTGCGAGCCCATCCTTACCGGCGAAGCGGATATGACCGTAGGCGACCGGCTCTCCAACGGCACATATGCAGAGGAGAACAAGCGCGCCTTCCACGGCTTCGGCAACAACCTGGTACGCAGCATGATTAAATGGATCTACGGATACAGCTTCGATGATGTCATGACCGGCTATCGCGCCATGAGCAAGCCTTTCGTCAAGACGTTTCCCGTACTCTCTGAGGGCTTCCAGATCGAAACGGAGCTATCCATCCACGCCGTAGACCATCGTTGGCGCATTAAAGATGTTCCCATCGAGTATCGCAACCGTCCAGCCGGTTCGGAGTCCAAGCTCAATACCGTAAGCGACGGCATTCGAGTAATTGCCATGATTGGCACCCTCTTTAAGGACTACCGCCCGCTCAAGTTCTTCTCACTTGTTGCGCTTGTCTTTGCGGCTATAGGTCTTATCCTAGGAGTCCCCCTCATCACAGAATACCTTGCCACTGGTTTGGTGCCCCGCTTCCCTACCGCGATTCTCGCAGCCGCATTTATGTTCCTATGCGGATTGTCACTCGCCACAGGCTTCATCTTGGATTCCGTGGCGAAAGTGGAACGTAAGCAGTGGGAGCTGCGAGTGTATGAGGAGAGCGCGGATTATTAATGGCACGACCAGCCGAATGAATATCCGCTATATTTAATTTAATGAGAATCAGCCTCTTTAAGACCGAAGGGGTCGCCATCGACATCCGGTACAAGTAGCTTCAACCTCGACGCCGCGATGTCTTATGTATGGCAGCCTCTACCAGCCTAAGAGCGTTAATTTTGCCGGGAGGCACCCATGAATATTACCGTCGCAGGTCTAGGCTACGTAGGCCTTTCACTCGCATGCCTGCTTTCCAAACATAACGATGTCATTGCTATCGACATTAACGAAAGCAGGGTAGCCGACATCAACAACGGCATCTCCCCTATCAAGGATGCATTCATCGAGGCATATCTGGCAGATCGCCCGACTTCGCTACGTGCTACCACCGATGTAAATAAAGCATATGAAGGAGCTGATTATATCGTCATAGCTACGCCAACCAACTATGACGATGTCACGCACTACTTCGACACATCGAGCATTGAGAGCGTCCTGGATCTGGTCAAGGAAATCAACCCGCACGCCGTTGTAGTTATTAAGTCCACTATCCCTGTTGGCTACACCAGAGATATCTGTGCCAAATACCCCGAGCTCCAGATCATCTTCTCCCCCGAGTTTTTGCGCGAAGGCCACGCACTTGAAGACAATTTACATCCCAGCCGAATCGTTGCCGGAATCAACGAGGAGGCCGACCGCAAAGCCGCCCAGACCTTTGTCAACCTTTTGGACGAGGGCTCCGAGGACGCCGGGACAGAAATTCTAATAACTGGCTCAACCGAGGCAGAAGCTATCAAGCTATTTGCCAACACGTATCTAGCGCTCAGGGTTTCATACTTCAACGAGCTCGACACCTATGCCAAAAGCAAGGGCCTAAATGCGTGCGAAATCATTAAGGGCGTTTGCCTTGATCCGCGCATTGGAACCCATTACAACAACCCCAGCTTCGGCTACGGAGGCTACTGTCTTCCCAAAGACTCCAAGCAGCTCCTTGCTAATTTTCACGACGTGCCCCAGAATTTGATCCGCGCAATCGTAGACTCAAATAGCACTCGCAAACATTTTATCGCCGATCAAATTCTATCGATGCAGCCAAAGGTCGTCGGGGCTTTTCGTTTAACTATGAAAAGCGGTTCGGACAACTTTCGTCAAAGCTCGACCCTCGACGTAATTGAATTACTCAAGGCTAAAAACATTAAAATTATCATTTATGAACCCACGCTCAATGAAACAGTTCTATTTAACTGCACTGTTGTTAATGACATAGAGCTATTTAAAAAACTAAGCGATGTTATCATCGCGAATCGCTATGATAGCGTCCTCGACGACAGCAAAGCAAAAGTATACACACGAGATTTATGGCAAAGAGACTAAAATACCTGCAAACAAAGGAGCTAAATACCAATGAACGCCATGCCAAAGGTATCAGTAATCATGCCATGCTTCAATAACCAACAATATCTTGAAGAGTGCTTAAAGTCAGTTTGCGAACAAACGCTTAATGAAATTGAAATAATCTGCATCGATGACGGTTCAACCGATTCATCGCTTTCAATTATGAGGCAATTTGAAGCGCTGTATCCTCAGTTGCAAATCATATCTAAGAAAAACGAAGGTTTTGGTGCGACCGTAAATCGTGGGATAGCGGCGTCCACTGGCAAATATATCGCAATATGCGAGACTGATGATTATGTAGATGCAACGATGTACAAATACCTCTATGAGCGCGCCGCCGAGAATGGTTTTCCAGATGTTATCCGAAGCGATTTCGACAGATTCATCGGGCAGGACAAAAAAAGGAATTTTACTAGAGCCTATTTAAGCGATGATTGCACCCTGAGAAATAAGCTAATCAATCCTCAAGAAGATCCCAGGGCATTCGATTTATATGTTCTGATGCAGCCAACGCTTGTAAAGAGATCATTCATAAATGCAAACAATATTCGATTAAATACCTCGCCTGGTGCTTCATATCAAGATAATGGCTACTGGTTTCAAGTAACGGCATATGCACAAACGCTCTATTATGATTCAAGTTGTCATTACCACCTCAGGCGCGATAACCCGAATTCATCCATGTTAAGCAAAGGAAAAGCTGACGCAATAAGAGGTGAGTATAAATTCATTCACGATAAGCTCTATGGAGATCTCGAAAGGCTTCCAAGTAACATATTGGGCATTCTCTCAAAGAAACAATTTCAATCCTATTGGGGGACATACAACCGAATTGATCTTTCTCTAAGAAAACAATTTGTTCGAAATTGGTCTAAAGACTTTAATATTCTCAATGAAGCTGGTGAAATTGACCGAAAACTATTTAATGAATATGAGTGCGACAAACTGAGTCTTATCCTCAATGATCCTGATCGGTTCTACTATGAACAAGAGTTCTGGGAGAAACAGTGGTCTTCAATGAATGCTGAGATTTTAAGATTAAAGAAAGAAATTGAAACTTTAGAAGAAAAAACTAATCGGCAATCCTTCATCAAAAGATTGATTAAAAGATAAAATAAAAGTGGACTGAGCAGAGCTCAGTCCACTTTTGTTTTTTTGGTGCTCCATGGCGGATTCGAACCGTCGACCTTGGGATTAGAAGTCCCCTGCTCTATCCAACTGAGCTAATGGAGCGGATAAAAAGTGATTATACCCTAATTGAATTGATCGCGATATGCTTTGCAAACCGCATCAACGGGACCGTCCATGCGAAGATCGCCCTTCTCGATCCACACAGCGCGCTGGCAAATACGCTCAACCTGATCCATTGAGTGCGAAACGAATAGGACAGTAACATCACCGGATTCAATAAAATGTTGAATTCGCCTTTCGCACTTTTCCTGGAAGAACACATCACCAACCGATAGCGTTTCATCAACAATCAAAATATCAGGCTCGGTAATCGTAGCAATCGCAAAGGCAATACGTGCCACCATACCCGAAGAAAAATTCTTTAGAGGCATATCGACAAAGTCATTAAGCTCAGCAAAATCGATGATCCCATCAAAGTTCGCATCGATAAATTCCTTGGTATATCCAAGAAGCGAGCCGTTAAGGTAGATATTCTCGCGAGCCGTCAGCTCCGGGTCAAAACCAGCACCAAGCTCGATAAGCGGAGCAATGTTGCCATGAACCCTGACCTCGCCTTCGCTCGGCTCAAGAACGCCAGCAATGATCTTAAGCATAGTGGATTTGCCGGATCCGTTCGTTCCGACCAGACCAACGACCTCGCCCTGATGAACTTCGAACGAGATGTGTTTAAGTGCCCTAAACTCCTCAAAAAAGAGTTCGTGTTTCGCAAGCTTTATAAAATACTCTTTAAAGCTACCCAGCGACTCAGAAGCCATATTAAAGACCATAGAGACATCTTTGACTTCAACCGAAAGAGGCTTCTTCTCATAATCAACCGAGGGCATAGCACCCGCTTGAATAACTCCAGACATACTATTCCCCTAGATATAAAGAATGAACTTATGCTCGCTCTTATGAAATACCGCATACCCTATAACCAGTGAAAGGGCTGCCCATATGACGCAAAAAGCCAATACCTGTGTGGAAGGATTACACTGAAACAGGAAGATATCACGCATGAAAGTCAAATAGTTATACATTGGGTTCGCATACATTAGAACCCTAAGGATATGAGGCATTCCGGCAATAAAATCTGTAGTCCAAAAAATAGGAGTAAAGTACGTCCAGGCGGTAATCACAACACTCCAAAGATGGATCACATCTCTAAAGAATACTGCAAGGGCAGAAAGCGCCAGACCAATACCCATGCAAAACAGCATTAGAAGAATCAGACACACCGGAAGCCAAACAAGATGCCATGTGGGCACTACACGGAACCACAACATGACTAAGGCAACAGCAACAAGCGAAAAAGCAAAATTTACCAAGGCAAACAAAGCCTTTTGAACGGGAAATACCCAGCGATGGACTTTGACCTTCTTTAACAATGACGCTGCAGCAAGTATCGACGTCATGGCCTGCGATGTGGAATCGGACATAACGGCAAAAGTAACATTACCAACAATTAAGTAAAGCGGATACATCTCTGGCGTAATAGAACCATTTCGGCCCTGGGCAAAAATCGTCGAAAAAACAACCGCCATCACGATCATCATAAGCAAAGGATTAAGCACTGACCACGCGACGCCAAGAACGCTACGACGATATTTCAGCTTAAAATCCTTGGTAACTAGCTGTTTTAGGATGTAAAAATCCTTTTGAATATCATTGGCCGCGTGCGATTGAATACTCTTCGCACCAACACGGCCATCCATGCTATTCGCCACAAACGACTCCTTAATAACAATATCCTGTCGAGAGAGAAGTATATCCTCTCGTAGCTTGCAGAATGAACTGGCCCCTAAAAGAGGGGTATTAACCCATACTTTGTCAAAAGAAAGGCATGGAGCGTGCGCTCCATGCCTCGAAACAGACTCGGCTACTTCTTTCCCTGAACAGCTCTACCAATAGATTTAAGAACTTCACGCCGCGCAGAACCAATGGGGCACAACGGATCGACAATCTTACGAAGCGGGCTAGTTTCAGAAACCGCCTTTTCGTGCATCACCAGCGGTGTATCAACCGGGGCACCAGACCCCATAAGCGATGCAAGAAGCTTCTCGTAAAACGGTGTATCACGGGCATACTTCCAGTACAGTTGGCTTCGATCGCAATAGGCAAACTTCCACGGTTTTTCAAACCCAGCATAATGCACAATCCGCTCATGGCAACGCGAATCATTAAATGCATCAAAAACCTCATGAGGAGCAAAGCTGAACACGTTCGCGATGCGTCCGCCACAATCGATCATGACATTCCAGTCATAATCGAGCCAGGTAACGCGCCCCTCGCAATACGCGTTCAGAACATCTTGATCGTTGTAGATAAAGCGATCGTCAGAAGCAAATTCCAACCACTCCTCAATACTGTGGAGCCTTCGCATTTCCTCAGTATTCAGCAAAAGAACGCCAGCTTGGAAGTAATCATAGGGGTTCTTCATACCCAGGACCTTCCTTGCATACTTAAGACGGTCCCCGTTCTTCATGTTGACATTACCGAGAAAATCGATATCCCTCACAGCAGCAAGAAGGTTATCGCCAAGATCACTCGAGTAGAGTTCGGCTATATCGCCCTCGACAATAAGATCTGAATCCAAGTACAAAACCTTGTTGTAATAAGGCAATAGCTTCTGAATTAAGAAACGGTAGTAAGTCTCAACACTAATATGAGGATTATTGGTGCTCAGCTCATATTGATCAACAATAGGCGAAACATCACAGAACCTAATCGCTGCGTTGTCAAACTGAGAGAAGAAGTCTCTCATGGAAGCCTGCATGGCACCATTGATATCGCGATGAAGAACAATCACATCATAGCGATAATCCCGGGAAGCATTCTTAAGCGCCGAATAAACCGTAGTGGTAAGCATCGGCACATAATTATTGTCTGACGCAAAAACAACGGGAATGATAGGACGCTTATCGTAACCGAACGAGGGAAGACCGAGCTCGTCATGATAATCAGGTTTAGCAAAATGCACGCACTGAAGCTCGGCCATCTTCCAATTAGATCCAACGCGCTCGTGATGGAGCAAATAGATATTTAGAAGTCTCTCAGCCAAGTGACCTGGAGTGCGAACACCTTCTTTACTGTAGTGAGACATATCAGTCGTAGCAACAAACTCTTCCAGAATGGGGAAAAGCCACGCACAGTAATCATTGAAGATATCTCGCTTCATAATAAACATGTTACAGAAGCGACCAACATGGCCCTTAAGGAAGGCCTGAGCATCTTCAAGATATTCAGGATGTTGCTTGCCGAGGATTTCGACGACCTTGTCAAGATCCTCAACATAAAGCTTATCTGCAAGGTCATACTGCTTACGCAGCGTTGCAGACTGCCCACAATATGGACGAATATCCTTGCGCTCGGTTGTAATTACATCGTATTGCTTAACATAATTAGCAACAGATTTATCGTCGAGATGATATTTAGCCTGAGACTTTGAGTCAATATAGGTGTCCATGATCTCGCCGTAAATGTTTTCGCTATGAAGTTCGGGGGCGAAGTCGAAATAACGACGATAGTGACAAAAACCCACGTATTGGCTGTCGGTATTTTTCCAAGCCCAGTATTGAGTAGTCAGCTCACAATACATGGGGTTAAGCGTCGATATGTTGTTACCCTCATGATCGTGAAAGGCCCAGCGATAGAGATTGTTGTGAGAAGCGCACCCAACCTGAACAGGCTGAAAAACCGCACTATCAAAAAGGTCGACATTTTTATGCGTAGAAACAAAGATACGAACGTCCTGCTCCTCGGAACGGCGCCTAAAAAAACGCTCAGAAACTTCATCGATATGAAGCTTGGCGGCGCATCCGAAATCAATTAACTCTTGAGACGTAAAGTATTCTCCACCCGCAAGAAGCTTAGCCTCGTGATACCAAGCGCTCGCGCAATCATCAAGTTCGGTTCCATCAACCCAATGAGAGTAGGCATTATCGCGCGCAAGACGCATAAGCTGAGTTGCAACCTCTACCCCACCGCAAACTTCAGCAGCACCGCGCGCGGCGGCAAGCTTATCGGAATCGTTTACTCGTACGATCCAATCGTTAAACAGCAGATCCATAAGCTTTAATTTGCCTCCATTAAAAGATGAAGACAGGTCGAAGCGATCAAATCCCTTGCAATATTCACGCATATGCGAAACAGAACTCCAGAATCCGTTGGCGCTTTTAACAAAAGACTCGGTAGAAATCTGAGTTCCGGAGTTTACACCTCGGCCAAGATAATACTTAAGCCCGACTATATTGTTGCATGTAAGCTGAGATTCTGCCTCGGCAAGAGCGACAAAGCACTCATAACCGTCTTGAGCACGCCCCATGCGATCGGAAGTCATATTTTCGTAAACACGTTTAAAATAAGCCGACTTGTACGCCCTCTGAGTAATTCGCCAGTCTTGGCGATAACCGGCATCGGCAGAAAAAGCAGTATTTACAATGTCGCTTCCATACAGAGGCTCAATATCACGATTGACGTAAGCCTCAAAGTCATTACGCTCCTGGTCGGAAACACCAGCATTAATAACCTCTATGCCAAAGTGATAGATATCGGCCGGATGAACGAGAGAATACCCGTTTAGCTTTTCAAGAAAGAGAGGGTCGCCGAGCTCATCATCAGAATCCAAAAGGATAACTAGATCGCCAGAGCATTTTGCTACAGCTGATTTACGACCAAGATGAACTCCTTCATTGACCTGTTTAATTATCGGGACGATACGGGTATCTCGCATAGCATAGGAATTAATAATAGAAGCTGTGTCATCAGGACTTCCATCGTCAACAATAATGAGCTCAAAATCGGAGAACGACTGATTGAGGACGCTATCGATGCAAGCGGGGAGGAACTCGGCATCGTTATAAGATGAAACGCAAATTGAGAAACGTGGCAAACTAGACGCTCCCTAATAGAAGGAACAGGTTAACCTTAATAGAATAAATGACTTTTATAACAAAAGGGGCGCCACCAAGAGACGCCCCGAAATTTACTACTTCTGAAACTGAAACTCGTCGTAGACCTTAAGCTCCCACTCTTTGCGCTCGATCTTAGCAACAGAGTCTAGAATCAGGCCTGTAGTCAAACAAAGGCCGCTAAGAAACACAAACGCAACCGCAAGAATGGCAGTTGGAAGCCGTTCAACAAGACCGGTATGAATAAAGTCTAATATAACCGGAATGCCGAAAAACAAACCAACAATCAAAAGCACTGCAGCGATCAAACTAAAGAACTTAAGGGGTCGATAATCCTTAAAAAGCGCCCCGATCATCGCAATCACCTTAAAGCCATCACCAAACGTATCAAGTTTAGAAACAGAGCCCTCGGGACGGTCACGATAAACAATAGGAATATCCTTGATCCGCCAACGCCTATCAACAGCATGAATAGAAAGCTCGGTTTCAATCTGGAAGCCTTCAGACATAACCGGGAACGTCTTAACAAACGGACGGCTCATAGCACGATAGCCAGTCATAACGTCATCAAAAGCATATCCATAAATCCACTTAATCATGAATCGAACGAGATTATTACCGAATCCATGAAAGGCTCTTTTGTTTTCTTCGGCATATGTTCCGTTGGAAAGACGGTCGCCAACGGTCATATCGGCCTCACCATTAAGGATTGGCAGCACCATATCAACGGCTTTAGCCTCATCGTAGGTGTCGTCACCATCGACCATCAAATAGCAATCAGCATCGATATCACGAAACATCTGACGGCAAACGTTGCCTTTACCCTGACGAGGCTCGGATCTAACAACCGCACCGTGATCACGAGCTATACGAGATGTCTCATCGGAAGAGTTATTGTCATAGACATACACCGTAGAGCCGGGAAGAACCGAACGATAGTCATCAACGACTTTGCCAATAGTCAACGCCTCGTTATAACAAGGTATGATCACAGCAACGTTCTCAAATTTCAAAATAGGCTCCAATCAAAAAGGTAAATCATCGAAACTGCTGAAGGCATCTTCAAAGCGAAGTGGCTCACATGATGCGCGGACATCAAGAGCGCGAGCCCAAAAAAGGAATACTCTTGGGGCGCCTCTTGATATCAGGCGAGGTAGCATCATCACAAAAGACCGCAGCCATCATAAACGGAGAACAGCAGACAATTGCAAACAAATAGCGGGTTGGCTCTCCGCCCATAATAGAAACAGGGGTTATAACTAAAGGAATTATAGAAGCAAATATAGGCATCAACAAAGTAAGAGCCTTTAAGCGATCCCCAGAAAAGCGACCAAGCAATAAAAACAACAAAAAGAAAGGTACGATAGTGGCCCAAAAACTTCTATAAAAAAGACAATTAATTACAGGAATGGATTGAATCGTCCTAAAAAGCTTTTCAGCAACGGTACCGCCGCTTGTAATCTGATCATTCCAATCGACACACCGCCCAATTCCCTCATCATGCCAACCAGAATAAGTAAGAACAACCATATAGTTTGGAGTACCTTGCCAGTCGCTACGGAAAGTAATCCACCCATCGACAAGTCCAAGCCATGCTTCAAGATGGCCAAATGGGTGCTTGAGAGTATTTTTAGCCCAAAGGGAAATAAAATCTCCTAAACGAGAATCATTATGAAGCCCCCTTTCTTTGATTGGATCAACGATTTGCCAATCATATCTAGATGGAATTTGATCGCAATTTACTAAAAGAAAATCGTCGATCAAGTTTTTATCCTCGGAAGACAGGGAATCCCCCTGAAAGGTTACATCATGAGCAACTTGTTGTATAAGAGTCGCAATCATCTCTTGTTTTCCACCAGGCGCGACTTCGAAGGCAGGAAGTATTACACGTGGAAAGAAAACAAATACAACACCGATAAAAACAGTGCATACGCCAATGACACGTATGAATAACGCCCTCGATCGATAAGCAAGGCAGAGAGAGACTAGGCAGAAAACTACAACATAACCGGTAGTCTTTTTTGTAAGTGAAGCAACAGAAGCGAAGAACAGAATACCCAATAAAGTCTTAGGAGACCTAAGACAATCCCCGTCACTTTTGTAAACCAAAAAAAGCTGTAGCAAAAATCCAAGAAAGAAAGCGCAAGAGAAGGTGTCTTTTGCGATCGAGCAAAACATCAGCGGGATAAAAGGGAAAATGGTAATAAAAAGAAATAAAGCGATGCAAGCGTGCATCTTTAATCCAGCATCATGAAGCTCCCACAACAGGCGAGAAAAATAATAAACAGCAACAGCGCATTGAAAAATAACAAGAAGAAATAAACCAGCACTCTCGCTGTGTAAAAAGAATCTACCAAAGCTTGCGAACAAACCTAGCACTACTGTCATAAGAAAAGGATGGTGATCAGATAGGGCGACTAGACCAAAATATTCTAAGAGCTGTTGAGAAGTGTCGCTCCAATAGATTCCTGGATAAAGCCAAATCATCCAGGGAATCCAAAATAAGAGAATAGCGGCAAAAATTATCGCAATCGATAGAACTTTAGAGTTGCAAAAAATAAAATTTTCAATGCGAGCAAAGATGATGCCGATCCGCCTACTCAAATGACAAGCAAATCTAACTTCTCCTAGAAAACGATGGAGACACGTTTCGCCTACAAAAAAAGCTAGGCTAAATAAGGCTGGTAATAAAACCATTGTGATAACAAAGGAAAACCCATTAAAAATGAGCTTTCCGTTATTGGCCGCAATAGTGTCCCCAAGAGAAAATAAAACGCCTAGTAAGATGGGCAAAACCCATCTTACCTTAAGTTGGTTTTTATAAGACGAAGTCATAACACTATTGCTCAAGTTAAACACGCTTTCCTGATTTCAAAATTGCATTTAATTAAAATGAAAACAAATGATTAATAACAGGAATTTTCTTTAGAAAGAATGATAGTAACAAATATAAAAGAAGGATGACAGCTGCAAAACAAATTGAATTAGCAGCATTTGTCATATATGAGGGAACAAATCCTCCCGAAATATTATTTTGAATGTATCTCAATAAGATAATTCCAAACATATGTAGGAAATATACGCCAAGCGTGTTAGAACCTAAAATGATAAATAAATTCGAAATACGCTCACTATGGCAGTAGTTACCAACAATGAGACAGAGACATAATACGCTCAACGTCGAGAAAAAAGTGGAAGGCAACCAATAGCCATAAGGCGTTGAAAATGGACCGGCGATCGCATTAGAGTACTGAAGCTCATGCAGCGCCGATGTACAAAACAAAGAAATTAAAAACGCCGTTAAAATCAGCGGTAATTTTTCAAAAAAGTAACTGTTGCCCTTTTTAGACCAAAAGCTGGCACAAAAACCACCAGAAATAAAATACACAAGAAGATAGCCGAAAGGGCCGAATATATTTAGGTTTGAAAGAGGTTTGATAAGCTCAGAAACCTTAAGACCACTTTCACCAAAGAATACTTCCAAAATACATCTGACAGAATCTAATCCAAAGGTTAAGAGAAGCAAAATAGACAACATTAAAAGCATAGGCTTTTTATCTTCATAGTCATATGCGATCTTTAACAGTGGAAAGATAAAATAAATAGAAGCCAAAGCTTCTAAAAACCAAAAATGCCCCATCAGATAGCCATCGACACTGGTGTCCCTCAGCAGAATTGCGCAAAATTGCAAAATAGACAGTTTTGGAGAGCCTGAAATTGCATAACCAATAATATGCAAAAGTCTCCAAATCACGAGAAGCAATATTATTCCAACAAGTTTTTTAAGATGCCTTTTGAAAACAAAATGCTTGTTCAGCAAAATAGCCCCGTTTACTGCCATAAACAAGGGAACACAAATAACGGTAAAGCTCATCATTACACGCGAAAAGAAAGAATCGCGTATGATACCCGTATAAAAAGAAGCGTGGAGAAGAATCACAAGGAACATCGCCAAGGATTTAGCTATATCAAAGCCCAAAATCCTATTATGACTTTTACTGGAATACCCAGAGCTTGTTGAATTGATAATAGACACCTTTGAAACTCCAAATAAATTAATGAAGAAGATGGTTAGTTCCCCAGATACGCATTCGCCCTTGCGAACAACCAGTTTACGTCAGTTCCAGCCGGACAGGACGCGGAAGAGTACCATTTATGGATTCCACGTTGTCTCCCAATGTAAGATGACGCCAACCCTTTGATCGTGCTAAAGCCGCCATTAGCTGGGCCTTCGTATCCAAAGTTGCATACGAAGGCGGATTGGTGGTGCCCACATGCTCAATAGACACCGAACGCTTATTCCACTCCCAGTTGCCTACCGCCTATGCCATATCGTTAAGGCCAACGTACTGGTGAATTAGCTCCGGCGCCACGCCATGTTGAGCCGACGCTTCGCGTGTACCAGAATTGCATTATCAATCTGGAAAAGCGGAGTACCCTCCGAATTGTGGTTTACAATCACGCTCCAATCTTCGCCAAATTGAGTCGACGAAAAGTGAGTGCAGCCCGTCAACTGCACGCCGGTAAGGGCTAGCGAAATGTAAGTCGCATTCTCAAACGCAAATCGCTAATCGGCAGAGCCATTGTCCTGACACAAAGCTAAAACACCGTTAAAGAAGCCTAGAACCAGCCCACTTGACGACCGAATCGTATAGTCACCCCCCCCTGTTATAAACCAAATTCCATTTTTGGGCGCTGCCTTCGTTACTGGTCCAAATTCGAACACCGTTATCAGCCGACTGATAACCATTCTTAATATCAAGCGGCTTGCAGGATTTTTCACTAGATATCTCATATGTTCCGTGGGAATTCTTGCGAACGTCCCAAATCTGAGCCGCCGTTCCATTTGAACCATAATACCTACTGATGCGGCAGCGGTCATTGAGTCGCCATAGACATCGAACACCTAAAACCGATTCGTCACAAGCTGAATGTTATAGGGTCCTTCAGAAAGACCCCTCCTCGACATTCTTCACTTCAAACCGAACACCAGGCAGTTCAGGCGAATCGACCATTCCTAAAGATGCGGAGGAGCCGGAAGCACAGAGATACTGTCCTGTAGCCGCACTTTGCAGAGCAATTTTACCGCTAGACAATGTACTGTGCCACCGCTGAGAGTCCGCACCGCTAGATGTCAGCTGGACCAGCTTTCCCCCATCAGTCAGAGAGAGCACTTTTCCAGAGCCGATGCACTTAATCTCGTATTCGTTGTCCAGCCCAGTCACCTTGCTCACGTACCATTTTTGAGCGAGCGTGCCATTTGATGCATAGAACTGGACAGCAGCGCCGTCCTTCATAGATCCGCCAGAAACATCCAGGACTTTTGAGCTCGTGTCCGACTCAAAAGAATAGGCGCCTTCATCCAAAAACTCACTAACCCGATGAAGCGAGAACTTTTGAGCGGCGGTTCCATTGGGAAGATATGCATCCAAATTAGCCTGAGTGGAATCGGAGGCTCCAACAATATCCAAAGCCAAGCCAGTCGACTTACTCACAAAGGAGAACGTGCCGTCGCCATTATCGATCGCGGCAAATAGCCTATTAGCATTTTCGGAATCGCAGGCCCATTGCTGAACATTGGTACCCGGAATTAGATTGCCACCGTCAACATCGAGCGCCTTTTGAGACTTTGCATTACGGATTACATAGTAGCCATCGTAATATTCGAAGCTAAACAGCTGAGCAAGCGTTCCGTTGCTGCTGTAAAGCTGGACATTTGCCCCATTGGAGCTTGAGCCGCCGGCAACGTCAATGACCTTACCGGTGGAGCTACAAGCGGGACTGAGCGTGAAATAACCCTTCGGGAGGATATCGTCGCATTTTGCGACCGACGGGGACGTACCCAACAGGGCAAAGTGAGAGGCGCCCTCATTAGAGCTCAGCTCAACGTTTACACCATTGGACGCGCCGGATCCTCTCCATCCAAGATATAAACCGGGCCTCAGAGCGCTCTCAATGAGATACGTACCATTAGACTGCTTGGCGGCAATCCACTTTTGAGCATACGTGCCGTTGGAGGCGTACTGGGCAATGTTTGTTCCTGCGGAAGCATTTCCTCCAGCGACATCGATTACCTTATTGGAGCCAGCATTCGTAAACGTAACATAGCCCTTATCGTCATGAGAAACGACCCAGCGCTGGGCATTGCTCATGTTCGACCTATACAGCTGGATATTGGCACTATTGCCTTTCGAGCCGCCAGTGACATCCAAGACAAACGAGTAGTTCTTGCTCGAGCTTACGAGATACTCGCCGTCTGCCAAATCGGATACGCGTGCCTTGGCCTCAGCGTCTTGCTCGGAGCGCAAGCACTTAAAGCCAGAAGGTGTAAATGCGACCGAAAGCTCACGGGAATCGCCTCTGGAAACCGTGACCAGCTTACCGGAGGAGTTTACGCCTAGAGCACAGCCAGAACCAGCGTTAACGATACGATACGAGCCATTACCGGCATCTTCGATGGCCCAGTAATAATTAGACGACGAGGGCGAGGCGCTCCCCTGCTTAACAGCAGTCCCGGGAACTATATCCCCGTCCTGGGCATAGAGATAGCGATAGGATTTTGCAGACTTGATTGCATAAAGCCCCTTGTCGGCATCATATTCAAAGCCAAATCCCTGCGCAATAGTTCCATTAGGGCTATACATCTGGATAGCGGCACCGCTATCCATGCTACCGCTGGTCACATCAAAGACGCGGCCATCAGGAGCCGATACGACAGCAGACTGAGAATCAATTGTTTGACCCTTAGAAACATCTCCGGCTGTATACAGGCGGAATCGCTGGGCATTGGTACCATTATCGTCATAAACTTGGACATTTGCACCATTCGAAGTAGCCCCACCGGCAAGGTCCAAGACAAAATCGGTCTTAAGCGCGGAACAGATCTTAACCGAGCCGTCGCCGCAATTTACAAGAATCCACTTCTGAGCCCAAGAACCGTTGGGCACGTATTGCTGAACATTGGCGCCGGCTTTCTTACTGCCGCCAGAGACGTCTAAAACCTTGCCCGACCCCACATTGGTAATGGTTACATAACCATTCTTGTCATACGTAAACGTCCAGCGCTGAGCCGGTGTAGCGTTAGATGCATACACCTGCAAATTTGCAGCGGAATTCGCAGATCCGCCGGAAATATCAAGGACCTGACGCTCAGATAAAGAACCGATGGCGTATTCAGCGTCCTCCTTTACAAGTCCCCTACTTGAAGCGGCAAGATCATCAAGCTGCTGGCGAACGGTGCGCGCCGAAGCAAGCGTCCATTTTTGAGCATCAGATCCGTTATAGGTATATATTTGCAGTGCGGACCCACTCACGCCATTGGCGCCAGGAACATCAATGGCTTTGCCGGACTTAGAGTTTATGAATGAATACTCGCCATTGCCACAGTCAATTACAGACCAATGCTGTGCACTGGTGCCGTTAGAAGAGTATTGAGAGATGGCACCGCCGTTGGAAACGGAACCCCCCTGAGCCTCAAAGGGCTTGCCAGAGTTAACGTTTACGATTTCGTATAGGCCATTACCGACCTGCTTAAAGGTAAACATCTGCGCTTGGCTATTGTTGGCAGTGTAAATCTGGAGACGCGCGCGATCGTCAGAAGACCCACCGTTGATATCCATGACCAGCTGCGAATTGAGCGTACTCTTAATAACAAAAGCTTTGTCGGTCTCTACGGTCGAGGAAGAGGCAAAGGTAAAACGCTGGGCATTCGATTTATTCGGAGCCCAAATCCTAACCGAAGTACCATCCGAAGTGCTACCGTTGCAAAGATCGAGCGCCCAGTTACCCAGGGCAGACTGGATATAAAAACCACTATCGGCAACACGAATATGCCAAAGCTGACGACTGTCTTGAGCATAAGCGGCCTGAACAACCGAAGAACCACTTTGCGCATTGTCGCCGGCAACGGATAGATATTGTCCAGTAGACTCGCTCTTAATTCGATAGGCCCCGGAACCAGCCGACTCAAAACGAAAGCGCTGATTTGAAGACCCTTGTGCATGGATCAAAGAAAGCTGCCCGTCGTCACCGACAGTAACGCTCGAGGAATCCTGCGCTATCGAATCGATATAATAAGTCCCGTCTGCGAGAGCATAATCGGGCAGATTAACTACGTTGACAAAATCAGCCGAGGAAAAAGCATTCATGTCAACAGTGTTGGCAGTGATGCCATCAAGTCGCTCCGACGAAGTGTACTGCCATCCGTACTGTCCGGCGCAACTAAACGAAGTCCTGAGCTTGGGGCCGTATTCCGCAATCCAAGCCACGCGGGGGCGCACGCTTGCAGCTTTGAGATAGGTATCCGCGTACCAACGACCAGAATAAATGGATACGTTGTTAATGCCAAAACCAGAGAGCGTATTAAAATACGCATTCACAATGCTCTCGTACGCCGAGGCGCTATTAGGCGATATCGCATTACCGTTGCCGTCGTAGAACGATTCAAGGTCATAAAAAATCGGCAGCGACAGATCGTACAGGCTGTACTTATTTACGATTTGCTGGGTAAAGTACGCCTCGCCTGTAGCATCATTCGAATTCTGAGCCGTACTAAAGATATACACGCCAAAAGGAATTCCCAAGCGGCGAACCTCACGCAAATTGCGCTCGAACTGTTTGTCAAAATAGGTCGCCGAATAACCAAAGCGCAAAATTACAGCATCAACGCCAGAGTTTTGCACCTTATTCCAGTCAATCGACCCCTGCCACTCAGAAACATCAATGACCTTTAGCGCCGGAGACGCAAAAACCTCGCCGTACCCGTTATAGAACACTTTAGAAGCGTTCGTGCCGCCCCAATAGGGAGACCCGCTTGCAGAACGATCGCCAAGCGCGGCGGCAAGCGGCTCGCCCTCCATCGAGCTACCAGCGGTATAATCATTGGCATCGTCCGCGGGATGCGCCTCACCATAGGCAAGACGCTCCTCGAGAGATGCATCGATCGGGAGCGAACCATCGTCGGCAAAAACAGGGGTTGCCCCCAGGCTGCAAAGCAGACCGAGGGCAACCAATAGTGACGATGCGAGACAAGTTTTCTTGCGCATAACCATCAACCTAAATCCAAACTAACAAAGGGCGATATTGCGGTACCAGCCCCAAAGCGGCGTATACGTGGTTCCATAATAATTGACCCAGTCATTAAGACCGCGAACGTTAACTCGACCAATGTTCTCAATAACTTTGCCATCGCCAATATAGATTGCAATATGGCCCCACCTAGAGCCCGCCCAATTGTGGGAGTGGGACGGAACAGCGACAATCATACCAACTTTCAAATTTGCGCGGTTGCTGTCGTGGCAATAAGACCAAAACATGTCGCAGGCATCGCCGTAGGCATAGCCATAACCGGCCGCATTAAACACCCTCGAAATCCACGCGGAACAAAGATTGGCACCAGGAGAAGGAGTGGAGTATGCAATGTCGACGAGTCGCCTTTGCGCGCCATTAGCGTCAGCGTAAGGCTGCTCAGAAACAATCGTAGTATCAAAGCGCCATGAGTCGCTACCACCATTGCCAAGAACAAGACCGTTATCGCTGTTTGTCAACGCGAAAGAACCGTCAGCGAGCATCGAATAAATTGCGATGCCGCCGCCATCGGCAACGCGAAGCAGCCACTTTTGTGCACCAGAACCATTCCAGTCCCATTGCTGAACAGAAGCGCCATTAGATGCGTTAGCGCTCGGCACGTCGAGCACCTTCCTAGATACAAAGGCAGTCAGACTGTAGGCACCGTTTCCCAAAGAACGGACATACCACTTTTGCGCGTTCGTTCCATTAGCGGTATACAGCTGCACGCGTGCCCCGGAACTGCTGGACCCGCCGGCAACATCCAGAGCACGATTACCGCTCGATTGGTTCACCACAACGTAGTAGCCATCGTCAATAAGCGAAGCCGCAACAAAACGCCATGTCTGAGCTGCCGTAAAGTTATTGGCGTACATCTGAATCGCGGTGCCCGCGGCAGCATTGGCGCCGGTCAAGTCAATCACAGCGCCCGAGACCGCATTCACAAGAACAAGACCACCCATTGGAGACACGCGCGGAATCCAGTGAGAACCCTCCGCCGCCTCCTTAACACTCATCAACTTGCCGTTGCTTTGCGAAAGGTACTTACCCGAATTTGCGCCCTTGATAAGAACCGACCCATCGTCGCAAACACTAACCGACCATTTCTGTGCCAACGTGCCGTTACGATTCCAAACCTGCAATTTAGCGTTGTCCGCTTTCGATCCACCCGAGACATCGATGAGACGGTTACCATCTACGCGAGAGTAGATCTCGTACAGTCCGTCACGCACAAATACCGTCGGAACCGAAAGCGTCCATTTTTGCGCGAGCGTTCCATTTTGTGAATAGAGCTGCAGCTTCGTACCGTTGGCAGAATTAGCCCCTGTAACATCAAGGGCCAAACCGCTTTTGGCGGAAACAAGAGACACGCTGCCGTCGGCATTCATAACGACGCGCCACCATTGGGCAGTTGTACCGTTTTCGGAATACTGCTGCACCGCGGTTCCATTAGAAACGCCGCCACCGCAACAATCAAGGACCTTACCCGATACCGCAGAGCGGACCGTATAGTATCCCGTCGATTTGTTATACGTAAACGTCCAATACTGAGCGAGCGTATCATTGGAGCCATAAAGCTGAGTTTGCGCCGAATCGCTCAAAGAGCCACCTGTAACATCAACAACCTGGCCGCCGTTAAGCATGGAGCCAAGTCGATACAAGCCGTCATCGATAGTCTGAGCGATCTTAACGAGATTCCAGACCTGCGCATTCGTAGCATTCCAGCTATAAACCTGTGCGTTTCCCCCATTGGCAACGCTACCGCCAGAAATATCGAGCACATAGTCGCCAAGGCAGGACTTAATAAAATAGCCGCCATCTTGGCGGGCAACAAAGTCCCAAAGCTGTGCATTCGTGTGATTAATAACATATTGCTGAACATTCGTGCCGTTTGCACCGTTACCGCCAGACACATCGAGTGCCTTGCCGCTCGCGACATTTACGAGCAAATAATGCCCATTAAACTTCTCGATTCTCCAGCGCTGAGCGGGCGTGCCGTTTTGACCATACTGCTGGACGTTAGCTCCGTTATTGCATGAGCCGCCCGAGACATCGAGGACCCTATTTGAGCCGGCGTTAGAGATCTCATAGACGCCCTCATCGATATCCGCTGCAGGCAAGTCGGAAATCTGCGGATTCGAAGGCAGGGCAGAAGGCTCAGCGGGAACATCCGGGGCAGGGGAAGAAGCGTCAGCCTCATCGACGTCTACAGCGGGAGCCTGCACATCGCCCGGAGTGATATCACCAGCATCATCCGTAAAATCCAAGGAATCTTTTCCAGAAGCCCCCTCGGCATAAATCGAATCACCTTCAGTAGAAACTACCGAAGAAATAAGGAGCTCTTCATTCGGAGTAGCCAGCTCAATTGAATAAGCCTGGATGGGAGAGCACAAGACAGCAACCGTGAAACACGCAGGAATAAGCGGCACGAACAGAACTGATTTTTTCATCCCTAATGAACCTCGATTAACGAAATAGGACTATACGAACGGGCGCGCAGCACCAATAGGATTGCCGCGCTCGTAAACACCATGGACACCGACACCCTGATGCGGCCAAGAGTCAATCATGCGCCCGTTCCCCAAATAGATAGCGATATGCCCGCGGTAATAAATAACGTCACCTCGCTGCATGCTGTTAACGCTTACCGGCATAAAAGTACCGTTATTGTACCAATTCATAGAGTTGTAGGTTTGCCAGGAGAGCCAGCGATGGTTATAGGGGTTGAAGATGCCCATATCCATGCCGGTGGCATAAAGGCACTGCAATACAAAGCCCGAGCAATCGACGGCACCACCAGGCGCGGTAGAGTAAGGCTCGATATACCTCGTACCAACATACTCATAGGCACGCTGGATAAAGGCATTGACGCAGTCGTCTCGTGTGGCATCGATCGCAATACGAGACGGCGTTACATAGGTGAACTCGCCCGTACAATAGCTTGGAAGCCTTACCGTCAAGCTACTTACCTGGGGGTAGTTCGCAGGGTTCTGATAACCAATCTTCGCAGGACGTTCGGCAGAAAGAGCGCGCCAAGACTGAGCAGCGGAGCCAGTATAAGACCAAAGCTGGACATTGGCTCCATTCGCGGTGGCCCCGTCGCTTACCTCCAGGACCTTATTTCCGCAGGCGGAAACAATCTTGATTCCACGCTCCCCCATTTCGAAACGCCACTTTTGCGCGTTCGACCCATTCCACTGCCACTGCTGAACGTTCGCTCCATCCGCATCAGAACAGCTATAGACGTCAAGAGGATAGGCGGAACAACAAGCCGTAAGCGAATACCAGCCGTCGCCGACGCCACGAACCCACATACGCTGGCTCAGCGTACCGTTAGAAGCATAAATCTGAACGTTTGCACCATTTACACGAGAGCCGCTGGCGACATCGAGCCGCTGGTCGGTAGCATGCATGGGAGCAAACTCATAGAAACCGTCGGAAATAAGGGGGACGGATGCGATAGTCCACCCTTGCGCTGCGGACCCATTCTCGTCAGCGCAGACAACCGTTCCGCCAGAACCAGAGATGGACAGTACCTTACCGGTCTTTTTATTCTTAAGGGCAATACCCTTTCCAAAGCAAATCTCAATCGACCATTTGGCCTCGTCGGCATCTTTATCAGAGGCCTGAAGAACAGCGCCATCAGACTCTCGTACCGAAAGGTACTTAGCGGAATTGGCGCATTGGAACGAATAATAGCCCTGACCATCCTTACGAGCCCAAAACTTCTGAGCCAAGGTACCGTTTCCCGTATAGACCTGCAGCAGGGTTCCATCTGCATAGGAGCCACCGGTAACGTCGAGATATTTACCCGTAGAATCCGAACAGATGGAGTAGCAGCCTTCATCGAGCGAAACGGTAAAGACTTCGAAAGTCCAATGTTGTGCAGCACTGCCAGATTCGATAGCAGCCGTCACGGAGCCATCGGCTTTACGCTCCAGCACCAAGCTGCTCGCAACGGAACGGATAACAAAGCCATCTCCATCGGGCTCAATACGCCACTGCTGATTTGAGCCAAGGCCGGGGAAATCCCACTGTTGAACTTTTGCGCCCGGGAAAATGTCACCACTATCAAGATCAAGTCCCTTGGTAGACTTCGCCGAACGAATCGAGTAGAAACCCGTAGCGGAATCGTACGAGAGCTTGAAACACTGAGCCATGGTGCCATTTATGGCATACGTTTGAATTCGGGTACCGTTGGAGACAGAACCTCCCGTCACGTCAAGGCATTTGGAAGAATCGGAAACGGAATTGATCTGATACATACCATCCGCAACCGACTGGGTGCCCGCCGTGACATGAGGATTAGCATCGATGGCAATAAAACGCTGCGCTGCAGAGCCATTTGCTGTCCAAATTTGAACATTTGTGCCATTAGAGACGCTTCCGCCGCTTACGTCTAAAACAAGATTTCGTCCAAGGCCGGAATAAAATACGAATGACCCATTTGCCTGCTTAACAGGAATCCATCGCTGCGCGGCAGTGCCATTCACGGCATATTGCTGAACGTTGGTGCCGGACCTTTTGCCTCCACCCGTGACATCGAGGGCCGAAGAGGTTCCTGTATGAGCAATCGTCACATAGCCGGTAGGCTGATCATGGGAATCGAGCGTATTCTTAATGACCCAGCGTTGAGCTGCGGTGTTGTTGGAAGCATAGATTTGGATGTTGGCACCATTCGAAGCAGAGCCACCAGAAACATCGACAACACTTCGCGATAATGAGTCCATGCCGAGGGCGTAAGTTCCATCGGGGATCTGCAGACCCTGTGCGGCAGCAAAGGCATCGATATCAGCCTGCGTCCAGGTAAAGCCCTTCGTCTGGGTCAAAGTCCAGGTGACGGCTTCAGTCGAGGTAACGGCAACGCCGCTTTCAAATGAAAGGTATAACCCATTAGCGGCGTTTTTGATGGCAAAGCCTTCACCGGAAGGCTCGAGGACCCAAAAGCGATTCTTCGTATAGGAGCCAACATCATCAAGGGATCCATAGAGATGGGCAGCGCCGCTGGGTACGACACTACCGTAATCGGCGTCTATCAACTTGCCCGAAACAAGCGAAGCGATCGTGTAATAACCAGATGCGCTGTCATATGTAAGACGGAAAGCCTGCGCCACGGTGTCGTTCTTCTTATATAGCTGAAGAGCGGCACCGGATTCAGCAGAAGCTCCCTTTACGTCGAGTGCCAAACCGGCAGATTCAAAACAATAAACACCGTCGGCAATCTTCTGGCCCATGGAGTCAACGACAGGATTGGAATCGAGCGGAAAAAACAGCTGCGCGGCAGTTTGGTTGGCCTTATACAACTGGACATTAGCTCCATTAGCAGAGCTACCGTCCGCGATATCAAGCACATACTCAACGTTGAGGGCGGAATGTATCGTCAAGCCCCCATCGGCGCCCTTAACGGCAACCCACTTTTGCGCGCGCGTACCGTTTGTCACATACTGCTGAACGTTACGACCAGACTCGGCTATACCACCAGAAACATCAAGCACCAAACCAGAACCGATGTTTTCGAAAGTTAAAAACCCGTTCTCGTCCTCATGTACCAACCAGCGCTGAGCTTTAGTCATATTGGAGTTGTACATCTGAGCATTAGCGCCGTTTGAGGAAGACCCGCCCGCAACATCCCACACCTTGCGCGATGCATTGCTGCAAGCAAAAACATAGGTCGCACCGTCAGAAAGCGTCCCTTTGTTTTTAGCGGCTAAGTCCTCAATACTCTCAGCAACTTGAGCCGTCGCGTCATCTGCCGATTCACCGGCGGATGTCGACAAGTCTTCAGATCGCCCCTCGCTAGATGGGACAGCCGAGCTATTCGGAGCCAAGCTATCATCACCGCTATCAGCAGCACCCAATTCGATTACTCGATGAGCATCGGACCCGTTCGTGGACACTTCTTCGGCAAATAACGGAGACACTCCTACGGAGAAAACAAAAAGACCCGCAGCCAAAGCCACTACCGAAATAGCAGCTAGGCCACGGGCATATCGACTGCAACTCATATCAGACCCCGATTCAAATTAACACTGAATCTATAATAGTTGATACGGGCAGCAATATTGTTGCAATTGGTTACTTAATCACGACTGCTTGCGCACCTCGTTGCTGGTAAACCCAAGCAATCCAATCTCGATCGTAGGTGGTATAGCCATCGATGGTATCGGAGATCATGACCTTGTTTGTTTGAGGGTTATAACCCTTCAGAACAACCGTATGCGAGTTAACGCAGGCAAAATATCCACCCTGTCGGGCATAAATATTTCCAACGTTACCCTGATGAACGGTAGTCCAGATAATGACCGGATGTCCATCATCAAGGTATTTACAGAGGTCATACAGAGAGGTTCCCGACACGTCGTACGAACGCAGGTTGCTCCCCCTACTTGCTAGGAAATTATTGGCAGCCCTATTGAGTCCAGGAGCGCAGATCTCATTACCGTTGTTATAGCTGTGGGGGTCTCCCCAGAAGCACCAGACAAAGTCCCAGGAACTACGGGGAATCCAACGATCGGCCATCTCGCACGGACCAACACCAAAACCGTAATAGTTAAGGACGTTGGTCAGGGCAGCCGATTCACAGCCGTTGGGAAGGCCAACGGAATACTGATTGTACACTGGGACAGCCAGATCTACCGCCTCGGGCATATAGCTCGTCTGGGCAAAGTAAAATCCCTGCGCGTCGGAGCCATTGGCGGCGTAAATCTGTATATTAGCTCCATCATTAAGCGCACCCCCGTTCACGTCCAAAACGAGCGAGTCGTTAAGTGCAGAACGAATGACAAAGGAGCCGTCTCCAACGTAGTCAACAAGCCAACGCTGTGCAGCGCTTCCATTCCCCTGCCACTGTTGAACGTTAGCGCCCGAAGCACCCTGAGCATTCAGGACATCGAGATATTTTTTGCTTCGGCAGTTTTGAATCGAAACGGTTCCATCCGAATGAACGCTAACGTACCATTTTTGAGCACCAGAATCATTGGAAGACCAAAGCTGCACGTTAGCACCGCTGGAACGAGAACCGCTCGCCACATCCAACACCTTGGAGCGGTTAGAAGAAGTAGCAATGGTATAGGTACCCGAGTCAACTAACGAGCAGGCAGACAGCTTAAAAGACTGAGCCGCGGTGCCGTTAGAATCATACATCCTAATATTAGTTCCGTTGCTTGTTGAGCCACCTACGGCATCGAGGACCTTGCCGGTTGCAACGTTAACGAAGTTGACACCGCCCTTGTCAATCTGAGCGGTCCAAAGTTGAGCATCGCTATTATCAAAAGATCGGACGCAGACGTTGCCATCTTCATCTGCCGTTAGGACCTTGCCAGACACCAGGCTTTCAACGGTATACGTATTATCTCGGTCGGCAACCTTAGCGACTTTCCACTTCTGAGCAATTGACTTGTTGCTTGCATAGAGCTGAACGTTAGCGTCATCGCTTGCGGAGCCGCTCGCAACGTCCAAAACCGCAGAGGAAGAAGCAGAGTTCGAAATGGTAAAGAAGCCCTCGGGCAAAAGCGAAGTCAGTTTTGTAAAGGCAAGACGCTGCGATGCGGAATCAGAAGGGATGTCTCCGCACACATTAGAGTTGGCAACACTTAGGATCAATCCGGTTGCTTTATTCGTTGCCGTATAGGAACCGTCATCGTTACGAACAATGGAAAACAGCTGATTTGCGTTATTGCCGTCACCGCTCCATTGGTGGACATTTGTTCCAGGGCACACATTTCCACCATCAACATCGAGAGCCTTATCAGACTGGGCATTCACGATTCGATAGTAGCCATGCTCATATACAAATTTAAAGACCTGAGCAAACGTGCCATTAGCAGCATAAGTCTGTACGTTTGCCCCGTTGGAAGAGGACCCTCCGGAGATATCAAACACACGAGATGAATCCGATGCCAGCGAAATAGTGAACCAGCCGTCCAAACCAAGATCGTCGGACGGGACCACATCGGGAACGGCCGATACAAAACGAACGTTTTGGGCGGCGGTACCGTTGCTCGCATATGTTTGAATATTGGCGCCATTCGAGGAAGATCCGCCCGCAACATCTAGAACAAGATCGGGCAGAACCGCGGACTGCAACCGGAACGAACCACCAGGCACCGAGGGAACGACGATCCAGCGCTGGGCACGCGATCCATTGGATGAATACTGTTGAATATTGGTCCCCAACGTACAAGAACCGCCCGCAATATCGAGCGCCTTGCCAGAGGAAACGTTTTTGATAATCAAATAACCGAGTTCATCATGCGAGATGTCCCACTGTTGAGCCGCCGTCATATTCGACACATACGACTGAACATTGCCGCCGTTGGCTTTAGAGCCACCGTTCACGTCCAGAACCTTAGCTCCTCCGACGCCAAGCGCCAAGACATAGCGCCCATCAGCAATATTGCCAGCATTTTGCTGGGCAAGTGCATCCAGTTGTTCGCGCTGAGCATCTAAATTGAAAAATGTCCAACGTTGAGCAATCGTGCCATTATCCGACCAAGTTCGCACGTTCGTGCCGTTACTTGTATTACCGCCGGCGATATCAAGGCAGATCGACGGATCAAGCGCGGACACCAGCTTGATGGAGCCCCCATCCTTAACGGCAATCCATTTTTGCGCCGCAGAACCATTTGAAGCATATTGCTGAACATTCGTTCCATATTGAGCGCTTCCACCAGAAACATCAAGAACAAGACCGGAACCACTGTTGGTTAGTGTGACAAAGCCATTTTGGTCATGAGAAACGGTCCACGTTTGTGCAACCGTGGCGTTGAGGGCGTATATTTGGACATTCGCACCCGATGACCTAGATCCACCAGCAACATCAAGCGTCTGCCAGGAACTTTTTGCCGAGCGAATATAGTAGGTGCCGTCAGCGAGGTCGGACGCGCGGGCGGCAGCAAGCTCAGCGAGGATGGTAGCCTTGGGCTTCTCGAGCGTAAACGTCTGAGCAACGGATTCATTGGATTGATAGAGACGGATTTCTGTTCCGTTGGAATCGCTGGCACCAGCGATGTCGATGGCAAAATCATCATCGACGACAGGCGAAAAGACATATCCGCCGTCAACCTGACGAGCATGCCATGCAAAGCCCCAAGCGCCATCATCGCCAGTATTCTGCGTAAGACGCGGATGGTCCGAGAAACAAGAGGCATCGTTTGGGTAGCAAAGGTACAACCCCGATTTAATGTTCTTAAAAGCGTATTGACGACCGCCGAGATCAACAAGGACAAACTGCTGTGCAGGCGTCTCATTTCTCCCATACAACCGTATCGCAGCGCCGGCACTCACCGAACCACTCGTAACATCGAGCACTCGATGTCCAGACAAAGTCGAGGTAAGAAAATAGGTACCCGCGTCAAGGGTCGCATGCTTAGATGGATCAGAAGCTGTGGTAGAAGGGTCAGATTCTTCACCATTGTCGCTTTCGTTCGCGTTGGTGTCTTGGACTAAATCGTCCGAAGATTGGATCTGCTCGGAATTAATACCGTCCTTTGTTTGTTCAGATTCTTCAACGACAGGACTAGCGGAAGATTCTTCAGCAAAAGCACTCGAGCCTGATTTGAGAACGAGGGGTAAAGCCAGAAGCAACCCCAGGAAAAACCCAGCTCGCAATAAAGCACAGACGCGTTTTTTATGACGCATAACATTCCCCAGAAGATCTTGCCAACACCAACAAACACAACGCATTGAAACCTCAGGCAAACGCATATTCCTATTATGGAAGCATGCGATATTGCCTGTAATGAAAATGTTTACATGTTTGGTTCATTTAATCGCTGTTCAGTGCGACATGCAACCATTTGAGCAAAAAAGGCGGCTCGCAAACTGCGAGCCGCCTAATGACAAGGATTAGTAATTGACCACTTTGGTTCCGTAGGGGATGTTGTCATAAATCCATTTAGCGTGATCGGTTGTAAGCCTGATGCACCCAGCCGACGCGCGCTGCCCCATTGTATGATCCTTCACATTAAACGTTCCCGTATAACAAGGCTGCGAATGGAATAAATAGTCTCCATAAAACTGCGTGTAGTACCAGCAGGTATATCCGTGTCCAAACGAAATGCCCTTTCCGTAAACAGAGAACTCACCCAACACCGTTGGTGACCAATTTTTGCCTGGAGCACACTGCCAGAAGGACCAGAGCCTCCAATTACCACGAGACCCCCTAAAAATACCCGTACGGCATCCGACGGTATCAGTCAAAATCAACCATTCCGTGTTGCTGTTGTACCATTGCGCACGGTTATACATAGCTTGTTGATCGGCAGGCAGCGGCTGAACGTACGTAGTTGCTCTGAAAGTAAACCGCTGCGCCCTTGAATCGTTACTTGCATGCAAAGCAACGTTCGTACCGTTCGCGCTGTTGCCTCCAGAAACATCGATAACGAACGCTCCATTCAGAGCGGAAGACAGCTTAAATCCACCGGGTACATAATCGATATACCAACGCTGAGCAGCACTGCCATTCCTTGACCATTGTTGGATATTGGTTTCAGAAGATGCAGCCCCATCTTTTACGTCGAGAGCCTTGCCACTGGCAGCGTTAACGATAGTGTAGGAGCCATCACCGTTACGAGAGATGTTCCATTTTTGAGCACCCGAATCGTTGTTCTGCCAAATCTGGACGTTAGCACCGTCCGAGTACGATCCGCCGGAAACATCCAAGACCGAACCCGCGTGAGAAGCCATTCGAATGAAGTAAGTGCCATTGTCGACAGCTGCAGAAGTAGCACGCAGGCGGAATCTCTGCGCAACGGAATCATTGGAGGAGTGGACTTGAACGTTGGAAGTCGATGCGTAATTACCGCCCTTCACATCAAGCGAAAGGTCTTGGTCATCCGCAGACACAAACTCGATGCCGTTGCCATCGATTCGTGCCACCCATTGCTGTGCCTTTACATCTGCCGATGCCTTCGTGCAAACATTGGTACCGGAAACAGCAAGCCTGTTAGATGAGCAAACGGATTCAAACGTATAGGTATTCTTCGCTCCATCCACCTTTTTAAGCAGCCATTTTTGGGCAAAGGAACCATTGCTGCCATACAGCTGAACGTTGGCGCCGGAGTCAACGGATGCGCTCGCGACATCAAGCACATAGGAGGAATTTGCAGACGGATAGATCTCATAAAGGCCTTCGCTCAGCAGGTCTTCTTGCTCGGCAAAAACAAACGATGTCTGGACGGAAGCTCCCGCCGTGGCAGCAACCAGATTTGAACCGGATACCGCGAGCATGAGCCCTGTGCCCTTATTGATGAACGAATAGCTTCCGTCTTCATTGGCGATGACGCTAAATAGCTGGTTGTCGTTGGGGCTTTCATCCCACTGCTGAACGTTCGTCCCGGGGACAACGTCACCCGCCGCGACATCGAGCACCTTACCGGAGCCAGCATTACGAAGAACATAGTAACCGTCTCGATACTCAGCCTTAAATAGCTGGGACAGCGTGCCATTGCAGGAATATGTCTGAACGTTGCCCCCGTTCTTTAATGAGCCACCGGCAACGTCAAAGGCAACAGCGCCATTTGAAGAGGGTGAAATAACGAACCAGCCCTTGTCTTTCAAAATGTCATCGCATGGGTCAACTGACGCAGGACTTGCGGCAATAAAGGTAAAGCGCTGCGCGGCAGTTCCATTCGAAGCATATAACTGCACGTTTGTCTGAGAGTTCAGAGAGCCACCGGCAACGTCAAGCGTGCGCTGTTGCCAAACAGCAGAAAGAAGTCGAACGCTGCCATCGCCATTCGGTACCGCAATCCACTTTTGTGCATAGTTCGCATCGCCACAAGCCGCGTACTGCTGGACGTTCGTTCCCAGAGAAGTTGAACCCGCGGAAACATCAAGTACTTTGCCAGACTTTACATTCGTTATCGTGAGATAGCCGTCATCGTCATGCGAAACACGCCAACGCTGAGCGGCAGTCGTATTCGATTGATAGATCTGCACATTTGCACCGCTAGAAGCAGAGCCGCCGACAACATCGAGAACCATTCGAGACAAATCCGGACCGGCAGTTATCGCATAGTCCCCATCTTTGACAACTTCTCGGTTATCGGAAGCGAGTTTATCGAGCTCGGAGCGTACAGTCATCGGATCCACAAAGTAGAAGGATTGGGCAGCCGTTCCATTTGCACTATACAGCTGAAGTCCGGCACCAGATGCTATAGAGCCACCGGGGATATCTGCGACCTTTTGTCCGTTCAAGCCCGACACGATCCGATAGCGCTCGCCGTCTTTCTCGATGATCCACTTTTGGGCCTTGGTTCCATTGGCGGCATAGGTCTGCAGCTTCGTGCCGTTGGCGTCATTGCCGCCCATCGCGTCCAGAGCCGCGCCAGCACCATGAATCGCAATGGTGCGATACCCATCCGACGTAGTTGAGACATCAAACGTTTGAACACCTGAATACCCGAACTTGTCAAAGGACAGTGATCCGCCGCCTGCGACCAGCGCAAACGAATCGTTCGAGGCCAACATAGCATATGTTCCATCAGGAAGGTCGGCGAGATGCGCCGCTGCACGATCATCGAGTTGCTGCTGCTCAGTTTTGGCAGGCGTTAGCACCCATCGCTGAGCGGCCGTGCCGTTTGCCTCATACAACTGCACGGCAGAGCCATTTGCGGAAGTTCCACCTGCCACGTCAATGGCAAACGACTGGTTGAGCGCCGAAATAAAGGTATAGTTGCCATCGGTTTCTTTAATTGCGACCCAGCGCTGCGCAAGGGTGCCGTTATCGGACCAAAGCTGAACGGGATTTCTATTGCTCGCGTTACCGCCCGAGACATCAAGCGTGCAACCCTTGACAGAAGTAATGACAACAAAGCCATTCTGATCGTGAGACACACGCCAGACCTGAGCATTCGTCTTGTTTCCACTGTACAGCTGCAGCCTTCTACCGGCAGACGCCGTACCACCAGGAACATCCAGTACACAATTGCTGTTAACCGAAGAGCCAAAAGTGTACAACCCATCCGCAAGGTCATCGACGTGCTCGGAAGCAAGATCATTGACAGACTTGGGCTTTTCCGGTTTCACAGCATCAGTCGAATCCGACACATTCGAATCGGACGTGCTGTCCACAGACTTAGCTTCGTTGGTAACGAGCTCGGACTCGTTCAACTGGTCTGCAGCCATGGAGGCATTTATATCTTGACCGGTAGCCACGTTGTCTTCAGCAAATGCGGGAACGAGGCAAATTCCCAACAGAAGCACGATAAACACCGAAGCAAACATAGCTTTTCGATTGCCCATGTCTGTCCCCTTTCATACGGTTGCTTACACTCTATGCCAAGAAGCACGCCCCATCGACGAGAGATTCGTGAGCAGCAGCAGCTTAACCCCAAAAGGCTAATCAGGCTAAAAGCATGTTGCTATGGCACAATCGTGAAATCTCTGCTGCAAAGTCACCATGGATCGGTGCCCAGCCAAGCTCGCGACGGAGCTTGCTAGCGTCTATGGCGTACCGTCGATCATGGCCGGGGCGGTCCTTAACCCAGTCAATAAAGTCTTCGTCTTTGCCCATTGCTTTAAGAATGAGCTTGAGAACTTCGAGATTGCTGCGCTCGCAATTGGCTCCGACAAGATAGGTCTCCCCAACCGTCCCTTTAGTCAAAATAGACCAAACGGCGCGGGCATGATCCTCAACATGAATCCAATCACGCACATTAAGACCGTCGCCATACAACTTGGGATGTTCACCATGTTTAATGCATGCAATGGAATGCGGAATGAACTTTTCTGGATGCTGGTGCGGGCCGTAGTTATTACAGCAATTTGAAATCGTTGCACATAGGCCATAAGTTCGAATCCAAGCCCTCACGAGCATGTCAGAGGCCGCCTTGGAGCTGGAATACGGACTACTCGGCCGATAAGGGGACTCCTCGGTGAACTTGCGCGGGTCATCAAGCGCCAGATCCCCAAATACTTCATCGGTCGATATGTGATGAAACCTAACATTGAACGTGCGAGCAGCTTCGAGGAGCCGGTACGTTCCCTCGACGTTCGTTTTAACAAAAGACTCAGGGTCGGCAATCGAATTGTCGTTATGAGACTCTGCAGCGTAATGAACAATAGCATCGTGCCCAGGTATCAGCTGATCAAGAAAATCCGAATCGCAAATATCACCAACAACCAGCTCAACCCTACCTTCCGGCAAGCCAGCAATGCTATCTGGATTCGCGGCATAGGTCAGTTTGTCTAATACTGTTATGTGAACATCAGGGGCACTGCTTACCACATAGCGGACAAATGCAGAGCCGCAAAACCCGCAGCCGCCTGTTACCAAGATATTTCGTGGCTCAAACATAATGCCCCCGGAAGTCCTAGCCAATTAACTCCTCAATCAACCGCACCGTCTTGAGATACGAATGCGGACGATCAAACTGCTCTTCTGCGATGGCACGTGCCCTCTCCCCCATCCGCGAACGACGCTGCGGATCCTCAATAAGATCGACAAGCACCTCTGCCATTCCCTCGGCATCTCCGGGCTTAACGTTTACGCCAAATTCATCAGCCTCAACCTTTGCCCTAAACTCTTTACTGCACGACGTATTGACCATGGGTTTTCCGGCAGCAAGATAGTCGCCAATCTTGGTCACGATGCTCTGGGCGGCTTTTTCCACCAGCGAGTTGATTGTGATGTCGCTCTTGGAAAGCCATGCAGCCATTTGGCTATAAGGCAAATAGCCATGGAACACAACCTCGGCACCGCAAGAATGCGCCACAGCCTTAAGATTGTCACGCTCTGAGCCATCGCCCAAGATTTGCAGCTTAGCCTCGGGGTGAGTTTTCTGCACCAGCGCCATGGCCCTGACCAGCGTCTCCAGGTCATAGCACGCGCTTAGCGTACCTGCATAGGAAACCCAAATGTCACCAGTGGGCTTGTCAATCTTCGAAGCATGCGAAGTAACGCCGGAATCAAACTCGCAAAGCTGGTTTCCAACATAAACGGTTTCACTCGGTATGCCAGAACGGGCGTCGCGCAAACCACGCTCTCGGTACTCATCCGAAGTTCCCACCACGGCATCAGCCATCTGATAGACAGCTTTGGCCTGTCGATAAAACGGCGCGAACAAGATATCGGAAAGAACGGGAACGTCGAACGCCACACGGAAGGCCTCGGGCCAAAGGTCATTAACATCAACCACAAATGGAATATTAAACTTATGGGCTGCCTTGCCAATTTCCCTGGCAACATCATTAGGCGGAATCTGACAGTAAATCAAATCATAGTCATGATGTTCATCGAAATACTCCGATACACGCTTGGCAACGACGTGATGCGCCCAGATACGCTGGGGGCACATATTCTTGGGGTAGAACGGCTCCTCAATAAATCGAATTGCATAGGCGTCGGTCCCGGCATCAAAATGTTCAACGTCGCGTTGACGTTTTTCCCAATGCTGAAATCCCGAAGTAATAAAATCGACATCATAGCCATGCTCATGTAGCAACGTTGCAAGATATACATAGCGCGTTGCGCCCTTGACCTCATTGCCAAGCTTGGCATCTTGCGTATAGATGGCAATTCGCTTTTTCTCTGTCATATCACTAATCCACTCTCACGGCTTTGTTAGGCACTCGTTTTATCGCGGCGCTCCCCTTTTTCGGCAGCTCGACGATTGCCAAACAAACCGATACGCGAGAAAGCGAACCCAAAACCATTAGTGCGCAACGAATAGACGAACTCCGAGGCAAGATAGGCAACATATGCCGCTTTATTGGCTGAAACAACTACACCGGTGAGCTGAGAGTATGTCTGCTTAAATGCGCCGCTGATGTGCGACATTCCCGAAACAATCTCCGGGTTCATGCGTTTAAACAATGCCGCACAGCGAGCCTTAAGTGCCGGATCCTCAAAGGCCCCCTGCTCAACAAGTCCGCCAACATACCTAAAACCGATGGTATAGAAAGACTCGAGAATCCCCTTGTCGGAAATATTAAGTTCATCAACGATATCGGCCATATCATTCCAGCGAACGATAGGGAGAGCGCTTGCTTTTTTAGCCGAAGACGACGTAGGGAGGTCTTCGCGGTAGCAATAAAACGAATCATCGGTATACACAATCGAGCGAGCCTGAGCAAGCGTTTGAATCAAGAAGGGATTGTCCACCCATCCGGCACCGGGCACCTCTTTAAAGCGAATGCCGAACTCGTCCAAAAACGAACGTTTGTAAATTGCACTCCAAATGGAAGGGTGATGCTGAATCAGACGAGGATTATCCCGCAACGTAAACGGCTGCTTCTTTGTATTAATTCGCTTGTAATAGGCGCAGTGACACACGTTCTCTTGTGGAGTACCGGGCATACACACACGCCAGTATGCCGACTTCACAACATCGGGCTCTCCGTATGCATGGGCAAGATCCATCAGTCTTGTATACATACCAGGCTTAAGGTAATCATCGGGCTCGACAATGGCAATGTATGCACCTCGAGACTCCTCAATACCACGATTGACCGTAGCGCCATACCCCTGGTTCGGCTTATCAATAACGCGAATTCGGGAATCATTTTTCTCGTGATGCCTCATGATTTCCAACGAGTTGTCAGTCGAGCCATCATTAAGGACAATGACCTCAAGCGATGCGAAGTCATCGGCCTCGATGCTCGTCAGGCACTGATCGAGATACTGCGCCGTATTAAAACACGGGACAATAACTGTGACCTCTACACGCTCATCAAAATGCAAATTGCTCGGCACTTAAACCCCTTTGGGAACGCAAATCAGAACTGCTTAATCCTAGCACAGCGATATTAGCCGCTAAAAAACTGCTCAACCGCCCGCCCCTACAGCCGCTGGCACACTACGGACACGTGCTGCCCGTCAAAGCCAAAGCCCCAGCGCACGCGGCCGATACCTGGTCGTGGCACGCGAATCTCGTCGATTCCGTCACGTTCGATGTCGAGCAGCGCCTGAACCGCCAGCAGCTCCAGACCCAGAACATCCACGTCGGGGTCATACATCATGTTCATAGTGACAAGCGGACGCTCGTCGAGCATACCGAGGGTATCGGCCACATCGAGCATCCTTCCCGTAGGAAACACCTGGATATCCCAGCGATCCGCCCCGCGCTTTCGATTGGATGACGGATTGGCATACCCCGGCATACCAAAGCAGAGCCCTTGCAACAGCAGGTGGTATGGCAACGGCGAATCCATCTCGACCGCGCCGACCCCCGCGTCACCTAGCATTCGACGCAGCGCCTGCCTCACCGTGTCTTCGTCACCGCGACATAACCCGTCACGAAACGCATCGACGTCCCGCACATCCTCGGCGGCGCACTCAAACCATTCAATAATCACGAGACGCAACGCCTGGCGAAGCTCGCCATTGGGCAGACGCAGGGCACGGGAGCGAGCGCTGTTTCCCGGCTCCTCAACCATATCCGTCGTTAGGAAGCCGGACAGGTATAACGCCGTCCAAACATCATCGACGCAAGCGCCATTCGACCCGACGGCATCCAGACAAAGCGGAGCCTCGACGCATCCATGCGGTTCAAGTAAATCGAACAGAGTCGAAAGTCTCTCGAGATTCCAATCACCAACCGCCCTGCTCAGGCTATCAGCGTATCCATACAGGTCAGCCCGTACCGGCGGAGTGCAACCGCGGTTCAAGAAACCGATCACGCGCGCCGGACTCGAGCAATAGGCCCTGCCAAACCGATATCCCTCGAGCCATTCACGCGCATCATCAAGGTGTTCCTCGCGCCCAGCATGATTCAGCAGAGCCTCGACCTCGGCATCCGAAAAGCCAAACCATCGGTCGCACCACGTCGAAAGGGGCATCGAAAGACGATACGAGCAGCTGCGTGAAAAAAGCGCCATCTCGGCAGGATCAGGACGCTCCCCCATCAGACAAGCCAAGCGTAGCGAATTGCCCGCAGCGGCAATGGCGTCAAACAGCACGCGATCGAACAGCTTTGCCGGATCGGCGCCGGAAGCACCCCTCGCACTCGCACGGCCCAACCACGCCGCGTCGTACCCATCAACGAGCAATACAACTTGCTCATCGCAGGCCATCTCCAGCAGCTCAATGAGCACACCGAGCACCGAGTCAACCTCGTCCACGCTCGCTACGCCACGCGCAACGCGTTCGATGTGACGCACCTTATCTCGTGCTAAATCCGGGGCTTCCAAGAGTGCCAGCAAGCGAGCGCATTCGCCCGAAAGAGCATCACGCACGATGCCGACGACGTTGGCACCGCACCTCGCGGCGCCAGAAAAGTCCAGCGATATCACCGGATAGCAAGCGTACTCATTCCGATAGCGCCCGCCATCCGCATCCCAAATCAGAGTATCGGCAAACGAGCTCCGACCGACACGACCGACCAAAGGACGCTCCAGAAAAGCCTTGAGCATCGACAAGTTCAAGCTCTTACCAAAACCCTCGGGTCGGCAGCACACCATAACGGACGCATCGCAATCCAGCACATCGGCAATAAACATCGTCTTGTCGACTAGCACGCATCGATCCATGGCCTCGGCAAAGTCATGTTCGCCGACCGGTAGCGCCCCATTACCCGAACGGTTGATCAACTCTACGCCATAGTAGGCAGTATCGCCGTAAATCGCCTGTTCAGACACCGTAACTTCTCCCTAAAACGCAGCACGATGCCCATTGTATCGAGCAACTCAACCGCAATGATGCCGTCATGCAGACGTTTCGGGCAACGGTAGCAATAAGAACCCCGATGGGACATAACAAATCGTTGCACAACAAAACGGGGCCCGATGCATTCGCACCGGACCCCGTCCTAGTTCTTAGATTATCGGGCGACCAGGAACTTACTCCTCGGATCCATCCTCGCCAGCGGACTTCTTCTGCTGATCAAGCTTGTGCTTGCCACTCACAATGGACGTGGCGCCAAGCGTCGCCAGGCTCGCGCTGGCAAGACTCGCCATCACGATGAGGTCGCCCGTCTTGGGCATATTGCCACCCGAGGTCTTGGTCGTGGTAGTCGTCGTGGTGGTCGCCGTGGTGGTCGAGGTGACGTTCTTGTCTTCAACCTTCTTCGGATCGGTTTCGGCCTGCTTCGCGTTTTCATCGGTCGAGGCATCGCTGCCAGTCCTGGACTCGGGAGCCTCGCCAGAAGCACCCTCATCAGAAGACGAGCCGGTGTTGATACCGGACGTCAGTGAATAGCCCAACTTGGAGCCAAGCTGCTCGCCAACGGACGGATTGTTCTCGGTCGACGAATTATCGGTATCGGAACCCTCGGTCGAGTCGGAATCAGTGCCAGAGTCCTCACCGACATCAGTGAAGCCATTGGATGAGCCGTTATCAGTAGATCCGGAGACAGAACCGCCGGTTGAACCAGAGCCCGAATCACCAGCACCGCCAGCAGACTCCGTTCCACCCGAAGCAGTCCCACCATTACCGGCACCATTGTTGCCAGCACCAGTCGAAGGCGTGCCTGTCTCGCCGCCATTGTCCGTATCGCTATCGGTTTCCACCGTTGGTCCAGCAGGCCCAGCAGGCGCAGCAGGCACCTTGTTCGGGTGAGGTGCCGGCGCGGGCGCGGGCTCCGGCTCAGGATCGGGCTCCACAGGCGTTGCCGCAGCAGCCTCGTCCTCGGCAATGTAAACCAGACAGTCCTTGAGCTCGTTCTTGTAGCGATTCTTCCATCCCTCATGGTACTGAGGCTGACTCGAATACTTGCGCGCCACGTTATCAACCACACTGTTCGAAAGCGCCGTCACAAACTCGCGGTCGGTCATATCGTTGGAAAGATTCGCCCAACGGAAAAAGTCCTGGCAGCCGCCCGTGCCGCACATATTGGTAATACTCCACACCATGCCCTTGACGCAATCGGCACGACCGGAAATATCAATGCCCAGAGCGTTCTTAAGCCACGACTCGGTCACCGCATAGTAGGAGTTGTACGCATAGGCATCCTGCAGCGCCGAGAACTCCACGGGGTCAGTGTTATAGGCGCCCTGGAAGGCATCCTGCGCAATGCAGCCCAGCTCGGTAAGCTGACCGCTCGCATACATGGGATTGTTGGCGTTTGAAATCTCTCTTCCGCGATCGATCGCGTCCTTAAGCATGCTGTACTTGGCAGAGTCGTAGTTATAGACCTGCTTCATAAACGGAATAAGCGACCATCGACGGTCGAACTGGTAATAACCCAGCGCGTTATAGCCGTCGCCATACGAAAAGCCCTGATTATAGTTGCCGTGGCTCTCGTACTTGGTAAAGTACTTCATCTCGTCGGTCACGTTGACAAACGAAACACCCTGAACCGACCTCAGCACGCCCGAGAAGGACTGCTGGGTGTAGAGGCCCTTATCAATATCGGTGGCATCCGAGGCAACACCCGGCGTGGGCTCCTCGGCTATAGCGGTTGCGGGTGCGGCAACGGCGCCAAACGAAAGCGCCAGCGTCAGACCCGCAACAATCGCGGAATGCTTGGGTTGCATACATCCTCCCTGCATTGGTGTGGTTAAAGTACAGTTTGCAAAGATGGATTCAGTATTACAGCTCCCCGTTTGTTGCACAACAACCCATCGGTAAACGGCAACAACCCTCCGCGAAATCTTAAGGAATTGCTCTCGAGCTACAGCTTAATGTCAAAGTTGATTTCGGGGACGGTGGCCAGGTCGGCCAACGTCACGCCGTCGACGTACTTTTCGATCACGTCGTCCAAACCGCGCCAGAACTTGACGGTCGAGCAAAGGTCGCTACGGGTACAGCTGTTATCGATGCCATCGCACGCCACCGGGGCCGTGCTGCCCTCGACGGCACGCAAGATGTCGCCGGCACGCACTTCGGCCGGGTCCTTGGCCATCATGTAGCCGCCGCCCTTGCCACGCACGCTCTTAAGCAGGCCAGTCTTCATAAGCGGACGAACCAGCTGCTCCAGATACTTTTGCGAGATATGCTCGCGGTCGGCGACCTCGCGCAGAGCAATCTTGCCCTCGGCGTCACCAAGCGCTGCGATATAAATCATCAAACGGAGGGCATAGCGGCCCTTGGAAGAAATGAGCATACCTACCCTTCCATAACGCTGGGGACAAGCACTGCCGATGAATTTGTCCCACAATCTGAAAAGTCGAGTGGATTAGTCGGGTTTTCCCTTGACTAACGCCGAACCCATAGTAACTTTATTCCGAGAAGATTCCTAGGGTTTCGTACACCTATGAGTACACCATATACAGAGAGGGACAGCATGAGCGCAAATCCGCTGCTTTCCATCGAGGGTCTCACCGCCTCCGTGGACGAGAAGACCATCCTCCACAACGTCAACCTCAACGTCGCCACCGGCGAGACCCATGTGCTAATGGGCCCCAACGGCGCCGGCAAGTCCACCCTCGGCCACCTGGTCATGGGCGACCCAACCTATACCGTCAATGACGGCCGCATCGTCTTTGACGGCCAGGACATCACCGAGCTCACCACCGACAAGCGCTCCCGCGCCGGCCTGTTCCTGAGCTTCCAGGCACCGGTCGAGATCCCCGGCGTGCCGCTGTCAAGCTTTTTGCGCGCCAGCATCGCCGGCCGCCCCGGCCTGGAGATGAAGGGCAAGGAGTTCCGCCGTCGCGTCAAGGAGCTCGCAGCCGAGCTCAACATGGATACCGCCTACCTCAACCGCGAGCTGGGCGTGGGCTTCTCGGGCGGCGAGAAGAAGAAGGTCGAGATGCTCCAACTTCTGCTGCTGCAGCCCAAGCTCGCCATCCTGGACGAGACCGACTCCGGTCTGGACGTCGACGCCCTGTCCACCGTCAGCCACGGTATGGACGCCTACCGCAAGAGCTGCGACGGATCCATGCTCATCATCACGCACAACACGCGCATCCTGGAACACCTGGACGTCGACCGCGTCCACGTTATGGTCAAGGGCCACATCGTGCGCGAGGACGACGCCTCGCTGATCCCCTGGATCGACAAAAACGGTTTTGAGACCTTCGAGCGCGAGGCCGCCGAGCAGCGCGCCCAGGCCGAGGCCGCCGCTGCCGAGCAGCAGGCGTAAAGGGGCGACGCAATGACCAAGAACCGCACCGAGGTCGCGGACATCGACCGCAGCCTCTACGACTTCGCCTATGGCGAGGAGGGATTCGAGCGCCTCGACGCCGGCATCACGCCCGACATCGTGCGCGAGATCAGCGCCAAGAAGGACGAGCCGCAGTGGATGCTCGATCTGCGCCTCAAGTCCCTCGAGATCTTCAATCGTTTTCCCGATCCGACGTGGGGCCCCTCCATCGAGGGCCTGGACATGGACAACATCGTCACCTACGTCAAGCCCAACACCGACCAAAAGCACGACTGGGAGTCGGTGCCCGACGACATCAAGAACACCTTTGAGCGCCTGGGCATTCCCGAGGCCGAGCGCAGCTACCTGGCGGGCGTCGGCGCGCAGTACGACTCCGAGCTCGTCTACCACAACATGCAAGACACCGCGTCCAAGATGGGCATCGTCTACTCCGGCATCGAGGAGGCCCTGCACGACCCGCAGTGGGAGCCGCTCATCCACGAGAAGTTTATGACGCTCATCCCGCCCACCGATCACAAGTTTGCGGCCCTGCACGGTGCCGTGTGGTCGGGCGGCTCGTTTGTCTACGTGCCCAAGGGCACCAAGCTCGACTTCCCGCTGCAGAGCTACTTCCGCCTTAACGCCAAGGGCGCCGGCCAGTTTGAGCACACGCTCATCATTGTCGAGGACGACGCCGACCTGCACTTTATCGAGGGCTGCTCCGCACCCAAGTACAACGTGGCAAACCTCCACGCCGGCGCTGTGGAGCTCTTTGTGGGCAAGCGTGCGCACCTGCGCTACTCGACCATCGAGAACTGGTCCAAGAACATGTACAACCTCAACACCAAGCGTGCGCGCGTGGACGAGGACGGCGACATCGAGTGGATCAGCGGCTCCTTCGGTAGCCACGTGGGCTACCTCTACCCCATGAGCGTGCTCAACGGCCGCCGCGCCCGCTCGAGCTTTACCGGCATCACCTTTGCCGGCGCCGGCCAAAACCTCGATACCGGCTGCAAGGTCGTGCTCAACGCGCCCGAGACCTCGGCGACCGTCGAGACCAAGGGCATCTCCAAGAGCGGTGGCATCCAGACCTTCCGTAGCTCTATCGTGGCCACGCCCAAGGCCGAGGGCTCCAAGGCAACCGTGAGCTGCCAGTCGCTGATGCTCGACGACCAGAGCCGCTCCGATACCATCCCCGCCATGGACATCCGCGCCAAGAACGTCGACATCGGCCACGAGGCCACCATCGGCCGCATCGGCGACGACAAGGTGTTCTACCTGATGAGCCGCGGCATCTCGGAGGAAGAGGCCCGCACCATGATCGTCAACGGCTTTGCCAACCCGGTCTCCAAGGAACTGCCGCTTGAGTACGCCGTCGAGATGAACAACCTGATCAAGCTCGAGATGGAAGGAGCGATCGGATAATGAAACAGGAAACCAACACCGCTGCTACCACGCTCGAGCAGGTCAACGCGATGCCCGCAGCAACTTGGGGCTGGTTGAAAATGAACCAGACCAAGCTCGAGCTTTCCGACGAGCTGGTCATCGCTCCCGCCGAGGCCGTTGAGGTCGAGGGCCTGGATGAGCAGTTTGCCGGCTCGGCCGACGCCTTCGACGCCGCCATGGAAGCCATGGCCGAGCGCTTCCCTGAGCGCCGCGCCGCTGCCCCCGGCGATGCCGCCGATCGTGCCCGCATCACGCCCGAAACCGAGCTCGACGTGCCCGCCACCTCCGCCTACCAGGCCGGCGCCATCAAGCTCGAGGAGGAACTCTCCCCTGCCGAGGCCTTCGAGACCGGCATGGGCGAGGCTGCCTACGCCTACCTGGCCGATCACGCCAACAAGCGCATCGTCATCGACGTGCCCGCGTACCAGCACGCAACGGTTACCGTGCGCGTGAGTGGCGTCGACGCCGCCGCGGCCATCGCCGCCATCGACGTCGTCGCCCGCCCGCAGGCAACGCTCGACCTGCAGATCGCCCTGGACTCCCCCGTTGCCGGCGAGGGCGTCGTGGGTTCCGTGCTACGCGTGTGCGCCCACGAGTATGCCACCGTCAACGTGACCTGCACTCAGACGCTCGACGACAGCTTGATCGCGCTCGACGACACCGGCCTGTTCCTGGACGAGGGCGCGCGCGTCAACGTGCAGCACACCGTCCTGGGTGCCGGTGCCAGCGCCACCGGCCTTGCTGGCGACCTGCTGGGCGACACCGCCAAGGTGACGATCGACACCGATTACCTAGGTGCCCGCGAACAGGTGCGCGACTTTAACTACGAGCTGCGCCACCGCGGTCGCAAGACCGAGTGCGAGATCGACGCCAACGGCGTGCTGACCGGCACGTCCAAGAAGGTCTACCGCGGCACCATCGACCTCGTGCACGGCTGCAAGGGCGCAACCGGCACCGAGCGCGAGACCGTGCTGCTCGCCAACAAGGGCGTCGACAACAAGACCGTCCCCGTCATCCTGTGCGACGAGGACGACGTCGCCGGCAACCACGGCGCCACCATCGGCCACGTCCGCGACGAGCAGCTGTTCTACCTCGCCTGCCGCGGCCTTGACCAAAACGCCGCCGAGGATCTGTTCATCCGCGCCAAGCTGGAGGACGCCGCGCTTTCCGCCACCGATGAGCGCACCCGCGCTGCCGTCGTCCGCCTGGGCAACAACCTGATCGACAACTTTGAAGAGGAGCTCGCATGATCGATACCGAGCACGTTAAATGCGATACCTGCACCGCCCCCGAGCCCATGGAGCTCGACGCCAGCGACGAGGCCTCGCGCGGCTGGCCTACCGTCGACATCGAGACGAATCCCTACAAGGCGCAGTTCCCGCTGTTCCAGCAGCATCCCGAGATCGCCTTCCTCGATAGCGCCGCCACCGCGCAGCGCCCCGCCTGCGTGCTCGACGCCGAGCGCGACTTCTACCAGCGCATGAACGCCAACCCCCTGCGCGGCCTGTACTCGCTGTCCGTCGAGGCCACCGATGCCATCGCCAAGGTCCGCCAGCAGATCGCCGACCTCATCGGCGCCGCTCAGGCCAACGAAGTCGTCTTCACCCGCAACACCAGCGAGTCACTCAACCTGGTCGCCAAGAGCTTTGCGCCCACGGTGCTGGAGCCCGGCGACGAGGTCGTCATCACCATCATGGAGCACCACTCCAACCTGATTCCGTGGCAGCAGGTCTGCCGCGAGACCGGCGCCAAGCTCGTCTACCTCTATCCCACCAAGACCGGCCAGCTCACGACCGAGGAGGTTCTGTCCAAGGTGGGTCCCAAGACCAAGATACTGGCCGTGGGTCAGGTCTCCAACGTTCTAGGCGTCGAGAACCCGGTCAAGAACCTCGGCAAACTCGTGCACAAGTACGGCGGCTACCTGGTCGTCGACGGTGCGCAGTCGCTGCCGCACATGCCGGTCAACGTGGCCGATCTGGGCGCCGACTTCTTTGCCTTTAGCGCGCACAAGGCCATGGGCCCCATGGGCATCGGCGTGCTGTGGGGCAAGATGGAACTGCTCAACGCCATGCCGCCCATGCTCACCGGCGGCGAGATGATCGATTCGGTCACCGAGCAGGACGCCGTCTGGGCGCCCGTCCCCGAGAAGTTCGAGGCTGGCACGCAGGACGCCGCCGGTATCTTCGCCACAGGCGCCGCCCTCGACTACCTCGTCAACACCGTGGGCTACGAAAACATCCAGGCCCACGAGCAGGCACTCGTCCACTATCTGATGGGCGAACTCATGCAGCTCGACTTTGTCCAGATCATCGGCTCCATCTATTGGGACAACCACCACGGCGTCGTCAGCTTTAACGTCAAGGGCATCCACCCGCACGACGTCGCGAGCATTATGGACATGGACGGCGTCTGCATCCGCGCCGGCCACCACTGCGCGCAGCCGCTGCTCACCTGGCTGGGCGTCGAGAACCTTGCCTGCTGCCGCGCCAGCGTGGCCTTCTACAACGACAAGGCCGACATCGACAAGTTCATCGCAGGACTGCATCACGTTTGGAGCACGTTCAATGGGTAACCTGTACACCTCCACCACGTTTATGGAGCACAACTCGCACCCCGACTACAAGTACGAGATGGACGCCCCCACGCACGAGCACGACGGCATCAACCCCAGCTGCGGCGACGAGCTCACCTTGCAGCTGCGCGTCGAGAACGGCGTGATCGAGGAGGCCTCCTTTACCGGTCACGGCTGCGCCATCAGCCAGGCCAGCGCCGATATCATGGCCGACCTCATCACCGGCGAGACGGTCGAGGAGGCACGCCGCTTGGCCGGGCTCTTCCTCGCCATGATCCGCGGCGAGCAGCTCTCAGAGGAAGACCTGGAAGACTTGGACGAGGCTGCCCAGCTCCAGGACATCTCGCACATGCCCGCCCGCGTCAAGTGCGCCGAGCTCGCCTGGCGCACCCTCGACGGTATGCTCGAGGGGCAAGCTAACCAGTAGCGGATGCCCCAAATCCAAGGATTTTGATTGCCGAGCCGCCCGATACGGGCGGCTCGGCTTTTTCATAACGAGCGCGGATACACAGTCCGCGCGTCCGGCGCCCCGTCTGTCATTTATCGCATGGCCAACCGCGAACACGAGCGTTTTCCACCGTACTAAAGCTTGTGACAGGACCACGGGCACGCCAGGCAATGTCCCAAGCCTCGTCTTACTGGGCTCCGGCTCGCCTCGCGCCTGCCGCGGACAGGTCCCCTAGGGTGCGGCGTGCATTTTTACGAGTATTCAGCACGCCAAGCCGTGTGTATACGCATTGGAAGCGTTAATCAACATCTCCAGTGGCCTTTATATTGCGTTTTAGAACAAGCATCGTGGTCTCAGGGGCGCAAACATGAGCTTCGGGAGCGCATCGGCAGGCATAAATAGCTTCAGAGCCCGTATGTTGCAAAATTGCGGCGGTGCCGACAGTACCACGATGCAGAAAACTCCGCTTTTTGCACGGCGCAGACGGGGGTAGGTACGGGCAAAACCAAGCTAAGGCGTTATTTTATGCATAACGGCGTCTGTTCTATGCAAATTTAGAAGTGCAGTTACCGTACCCGAGCTTTTAGAACAATAGCTGTGGCGTATGGGCGACCCCAGCCGCGGTGCACCGGCTGCCCTACACCACGTTTCCGCCAGTCCGCACCGCCGCTCGCGCACGGGCGCGCACAATACGAGAAACGGTACTTTTGCCAATCCCCGTATACCGCTCAATCTGACGCACCGTAAAACCAGCATCGTGCAATCCAAGAATAACGACGTTGCGTTGCGCCGACGGTGCGGCTTTAACCACGTGGAGCGGAACCCCGAGCCCCTTCGCCAACTTTTCGGCAAAGGCGTGGCGTTCCCACTCCGTCTCTTTCATATCGCACAGCGCTGGCTCGCCGCTGTCGGGCGTCGAAAGCGAATAGGCAATAAAAGCCTTAGCAGAACCGAAAAGCTCAAGCACGCATGAAGGGTCGGGAAATCCCCTCGTCATATCGTTGTCATAGGCCCGTAGATACTCGGCAAAGCTGCTCCACGGATAGCGCTCAATCAGAGCAATACCCGCCTCCTGCGGATTGACATGTACGGAGCGAATAGCCTCCATCACCTGCCAGTCGGTATCGAGCGAGCGACGCTCAAAACGCTCACGAAACAGGCAGCCCGTGCGCCCGGTACGTTTATTGAACCGACGGGCATACGTCAGCAGCAACCGCTGCATGGCTGCGCTCATTTCGTCCTCATAATCCAAAAGCACCAGATCCACGTGGCCGCCCATAAGACACCACGCCACAATCGTCACCCGGGCATCACAGCAGCACTCACGCATCAGTTCCAGAAACTCCCAGCGATCCGCATCGTTCTCAAAGATCAGTTGCTTGCCTGTACCGCGGGCACAAACATGGTAAAAACCGGTGATCGTTTTCCAAACGCGCTGCATGACGTTCCCTTCGCCGGGATCTGCTTGCCATCCAATACAGCACGATTGAAGCGTGCCATCAAAACATTCACGCAAAACAATACACTCGCGCGGCCAAAGGCAGTAAACAGGCGGCGAACGGCACCGTTGCAATAGGTCAACCCCTGCAACGCTTACAAAAGCTGAGCAAAAGCTTGTCCAAGACGGACCCCCTCTACGGAAGTTCGCGACCTTAGAACATAGAGTTAAATCGTTTCAATTGAAAGTTCCACGCATCTCGCTACGAAAACTGAGCCGTTCGCCGAATATTCCGTGCATTTCGCGGTATTATAGGGGCTGCATGTCATGTCCCTTTCGAAGGGTCGCCCGGCAATCGCCAGCCACGACCCCCAGACGGGACGCCAACACGATAGAGAGGAGAGGCATGCAGTACTCACAGGAAGTGGAGAACATGTGCCCCGTTGCCAAGGGTGCATACCACGGCCCCGCACCCATCCCCGAGGAGGGCAAGTGGGTCCAGGCTAAGGAGATTTCCGACATCTCCGGTCTTACGCACGGTGTGGGTTGGTGCGCACCTCAGCAGGGCGCCTGCAAGCTCACGCTGAACGTCAAGGACGGCATCATCGAGGAGGCCCTCGTTGAGACCATCGGCTGCTCGGGCATGACCCACTCTGCCGCCATGGCTTCCGAGATCCTTCCCGGCAAGACCATCCTCGAGGCCCTCAACACCGACCTCGTCTGCGACGCCATCAACGTTGCTATGCGCGAGATCTTCCTGCAGATCGTTTACGGCCGCAGCCAGACCGCGTTCTCCGAGGGCGGCCTGCCCGTGGGCGCCTCCCTCGACGACCTCGGCAAGGGCCTTCGCTCTCAGGTCGGCACCATGTTCGGCACCAAGGCCAAGGGCGCTCGTTACCTCGAGCTCGCTCAGGGCTACGTCACCCGCATGGCTCTCAACGACAAGAACGAGATCATCGCGTTCGAGTTCCTGAACCTCGGCAAGTTCACCGACGCCGTCAAGGCCGGCAAGACCCCCGAGGAGGCCATCGCTGGCGCTATGGGCCACTATGGTCAGTGGGAGAACGCTGCCAAGTACATCGACCCGCGCACCGACGAGGAGACTCACTCCGTCGCCAGCGTGTTCCCGGTTCACGAGTAGAAAGGGAGGGAAATAACTATGACTGTTACGTTCGAAGGTTACGAGCGCCGCGCTGACAAGATCAACAAGTGCCTCGCCGACAACGGCATCGCCTCCCTCGAGGAAGCTCTGCAGATCTGCACCGACAAGGGCTTCAACCCGCGTGAGATCGTCAACAACACCCAGTCCATCGCCTTCCAGAACGCTGAGTGGGCCTACACCCTCGGCTGCGCTCTCGCTGTCAAGCGTGGCGCCAAGTCCGCTTCTGAGGCTGCTGCCATCATCGGCGAGGGCATCCAGGCCTTCACCGTTCCCGGCTCCGTCGCCGAGGACCGCAAGGTCGGTCTGGGCCACGGTAACCTGGGCGCTATGTTGCTCTCCGATGACACCGAGTGCTTCGCCTTCCTGGCCGGCCACGAGTCCTTCGCTGCCGCCGAGGGCGCTATCGGCCTGGCTCTGAACGCCAACAAGGCTCGCAAGAAGCCGCTGCGCGTTATCCTCAACGGTCTGGGCAAGGACGCCGCTCAGATCATCGCCCGCATCAACGGCTTCACCTACGTGAAGACCCAGTTCGACTACTTCACGGGCGAGCTCAAGGTCGTCGAGACCATCCCCTACTCCGATGGTCCCCGCGCTGCCGTTAACTGCTACGGCGCCGACGACGTCCGCGAGGGCGTTGCCATCATGTGGCACGAGAACGTCGACATCTCGATCACCGGCAACTCCACCAACCCCACGCGCTTCCAGCACCCCGTCGCTGGCACCTACAAGAAGGAGCGCCTCGAGGCTGGCAAGAAGTACTTCTCCGTCGCTTCTGGTGGCGGCACTGGCCGTACCCTGCACCCGGACAACATGGGCGCCGGCCCTGCCTCTTACGGCATGACCGACACCATGGGCCGTATGCACTCCGACGCCCAGTTCGCCGGTTCTTCCTCCGTGCCTGCGCACGTCGACATGATGGGTCTCATCGGCATGGGCAACAACCCCATGGTCGGTGCCACCGTCGCCTGCGCTGTCGCCGTCGAGGAGGCCCTCAAGGCCTAATTGCGCCTGCGCGATGCTCATATAGTTGAGCTTTAGAGCCGCCACCTTTCGAGGTAGCGGCTCTTTTTTATTCACGCTGCCATAAAGTAGTCCATCACCGGTATATCAGTTGCGGTGATATACGGACTGAATAATGCCTTCACATGCCAAAACAGTCCCTATTTCACCGCAACTTATTGAGGGGAAGGGGGCAGAGCGATCGGACACTCTTGACGCCCACCTGCCATATTTGCCCTTTACCGAAACGTGAGTCCTTTGCAAGACATTTGCCGATCAGCCATGCGACAATGCGCCGGACGAGAAAGGAATCCGATGGAATCGACTGATGTACTGGTAATTGGATCGGGCATTGCGGGCCTTTGCGCCGCCATAGAAGCAGCTCGTGCAGGCGCAACCGTTGCCATCGCAAGCGCCGGCAAGACCATGAGCGGATCGAGCTTTTTCCCGGGCACCTGGGGCCTCGGCCTTATTGGCCCCGTCGACGAAGACGACGAGCAGGACCTCATCGATACCATCCAGACCGTTGGCGGCGGCGCTGCCGACCCTACGCTCGTCCAGACGTTTGTCCACGGTATTCCTCAGGCCATCCAATGGCTCGAGCAGGATCTAGGTGTTGAGCTCCAGCGTCCGCAAAGTGCCGCGAGCGCCCAGCAAAAGCAATTTATCCCCTGCTTTGACCATAAGACGCGTATGTGGCGCGGCCTCACCCGCAAGCCGCTTGAAGACGCGTGTACGGCCCAGATCGAGTTGCTCGGCATTCGCCTACTCCCCCGCCACGAGCTTATAGACCTTGTTGAGGACTCGAACGGCAGGATCACCGGCGCCGTGCTCTACGACCGCGTAAACGAGCGTCTCGTACCTTTCGCAGCCAAGGCCACTATCATCGCTGCGGGCGGCACGGGTGGCCTGTTCGATCGCAGCCTCACTTCCGCCGACGTGTTCAGCTCCTCACAGGCCATCGCGCTGGCGCACGGCGCATCGCTTACTAATATAGAGTTCATGCAGATGATGCCCGGCTTCATCGAGCCCAAGCACAACCTGGTCTTCAACGAGAAGACCTGGCGCTACGTCACATTTGACCAACCGGTCGATATCGCCGACGGCAAGCTGGACGACCTGCTCGATCAGCGCTCCGGATATGGTCCCTTCACGTCACGCTTGGCCTCCCGCGCCATCGATCTTGCCATCGATCAAGCGGGTGCCGAAGGCCTCGCGCTCCACTACGACTTCCCCCGCGAGAACGTCCCCGAGTTTGTGCAGACCTTTGCCACTTGGCTACAAGAGGAGCATAGCATCGCGCCGACCGACGAGATGCGCGTGGCGATGTATGCCCACGCCGCCAACGGCGGTATCAAGATCGACAAGACCGCGTACACGGGCGTTGAGGGACTCTATGCTTGCGGCGAGGCGACAGGCGGTATGCACGGCGCCGACCGCATCGGCGGCCTGTCAAGCGCCAACGGCATCGTCTTTGGGCGCATCGCGGGCGCATCGGCAGCCCAGGCAGCGCAGAAAGAGCCTGAGGCAGCCCTGAAGGCGGATATCGCCCTCCCCCAGTACGGCATTGCCACAACAGATGCCGAACGCCTGACGCACGGCCTCAAACACACGATGAGCACCTATTGCATGATCAACCGCACAGAGACGGGCCTATCCGAGGCACTGCACGAGCTTGAGGGCTTGAAGACGGAGGCAACGACCTTGAGCACGCAGAAAGTCCTGGACAGCGAAGTCGCAGCCCTCGCCCGCCTGCAATCGCAGATTCAACTAGCACAGGAAATGGTCAAAGCCATGCGTAAGCGAACCGAAAGTCTCGGATCGCACTATCGAGCAGACTAAGCTGAGCACCCATCTAGAGCAGAACACAACTAATCGATATCTATGGGCCCCGTGAGCTCAAAGCGACACGGGGCCCATTCGTGTCCGCGCGGGCAAATATACTCATTCTGAATACGGAGTCGGCATAGTCCACGTAGACAAACGAACAGAAAGGAAGAGATATGGACAGCAGGGATATCGAGAAATGGCGTGTCGAACTTGACAGCTACGCCCATGTAGAAGACGGCGTTGAGTATTGGCTCGCACGCGATTTAATGGAACCCCTCGGATACACCCAATGGCGTAATTTTGAGACTGCGGTTAAGAGATCCATGGCATCGTGTGACACCAATAAAATGCCTGTTGCCGCCCATTTTGCTGAGGCCAGCAAAATGGTAGATGCCGGCATCGCCAAACGAGCCGTAAAAGACTACAAGCTGACACGCTACGCATGCTATTTAATCGCCCAAAACGGAGACCCAAACAAACCTGAAATCGCGCTCGCACAAGCGTACTTCGCCGTGCAGACACGCCGTCAGGAGCTCATAGAGCAGCGCTTCGCAGAGATTCAGCGCTTGCAGGCGCGCCACTCGCTATCCGATTCAGAAAAACAGCTCTAGGGCATTGCGTTCAAACGAGGCGTGGACTCCAAAGGATTCGCAATCATCAAGTCGAAGGGCGATGAGGCGTTATTCGGCGGCAGAAGCACGGCGGACATGAAGCGGCAGCTTGGTGTGCCCAAAAGCGCTGCATTGGCAGACAAGCTAGCCGATGTTCTCATCAAAGCAAAGGACCTCACGAACTCGATGACGGCCTTCAACGCCGAGGAACACGACCTGTACGGTCTGGACCAGATCAAGCAAGAGCACGTCGAGAACAACACAAGCGTACGTGGCAGCCTCATCGACCGTGGAATTGTCCCCGAGAATCTACCGCCTGCCGAGGATACAAAAAAGCTCGAACGTCGCGTGAAAGCAGACGAGAAAAAGCTCAAGGAGGACACAGACGGATTCACCGACCCCCAGGGCAGGCTCGACTTGTAAAGCGTCTGTACCCTTTCGGGTTCGACCCCATGCGAGGTCAACAAAAAAAGCGACCAGCAGAAGCCAGTCGCTTTAACATGCTTTGGTGGGCCGTCAGGGGGTCAGCCTGCTTCGCAGGCGGCCGCTGCGGCACTTCGCGCCTTGCGCGCTGCGCTGGTAAATGCTTACGCATTTCCTCAGCTCCGCGCCCTTTCGGGCTCGACCCCATGCATGGTCAACAAAAAAGACGGCCAACTTACGCTGACCGTCTTAACATGCTTTGGTGGGCCGTCAGGGGGTCGAACCCTGGACCTTGGGATTAAGAGTCCCCTGCTCTACCAACTGAGCTAACGACCCAAAGCTAAAGTCCGTTGTGGCGGACTTTAGAGGAGATATCGTGTGGTGGGCCGTCAGGGGGTCGAACCCTGGACCTTGGGATTAAGAGTCCCCTGCTCTACCAACTGAGCTAACGACCCGATATCAACACGAAGCAAGAACTGGGGTGGGTAAAGGGACTCGAACCCTCGACCTACGGGACCACAACCCGTCGCTCTAGCCAACTGAGCTACACCCACCGTGTCCTGTGCGCTTCGCGCTCGACTATTATTGCAAGGAACGCCACGCGATGCAAGCCCCAATTTTCAAGAATTTTGAAAAGAGTTTTTCGAGCGCGTTTCGAGCAATTCCCACCGGTTTCATAGGAGTAAACTTGCCCCACTGCAAATGCTCGAAAGGACCAGCATGAAAGAACTCTCCAACCGTACGGCGAGATTTACCGATTCGGTCATCCGCCGCATGACGCGCATCTCCAATAAGTATGGCGCCGTCAACCTCTCGCAGGGCTTCCCTGACTTCGATCCTCCGGCGCAGCTGCTCGAGAGCCTCAGCGCCATCGCGACCGACCCCAAGCCGCTCTATCACCAGTACTCCATCACTTGGGGTTCCCAGGCCATGCGCGAGGCGCTCGCGGCCAAGCAGGAGCACTTTATGGGCATGCCGATCAACCCCAACGAGAACATCGTACTCACCTGCGGCTCCACCGAGGCCATGATGGCCGCCATGATGACGGTTACGAACCCCGGAGACAAGGTCGTCATCTTCTCGCCGTTCTACGAGAACTACGGCGCCGACACGATCCTCTCGGGCGCTGAGCCTATCTATGTGCCGCTCAACCCGCCCACGTTCGACTTCGATCGCGAAGTCCTCGAGGCGGCCTTCCGCGACAACGAACCCAAGGCCATCGTCCTGTGCAACCCTTCCAACCCTTGCGGCAAGGTCTTCACGCGCGAGGAGCTCACTTTTATTGCCGACCTGTGCAAAAAGTACGACGCCTACTGCATCACCGACGAGGTCTACGAGCACATCGTCTACGCGCCCCACGAGCATGTCTATATGGCCACGCTGCCCGGCATGTTCGAGCGCACCATCAGCTGCAGCTCGCTGTCCAAGACCTACTCCATCACCGGTTGGCGCCTGGGCTACACCATCGCCCCGGCCGAGATTACCGAGCGCATCAAGAAGGTCCACGACTTCCTCACGGTAGGCGCCGCCGCTCCCCTGCAGGAGGCCGTCGTCACCGCGCTCAACTTCGACGACAGCTATTACGATGAGGTCCTCGAGCTCTATACCGCCAAGCGCGACCTGTTCTGCCAAGGGCTCGACAGTATCGGTCTTGAGCATAACGTGCCGCCGGGCGCCTACTACGTCATGATGGACATCTCTGAGTTTGGCTATGACAGTGACCTCGACTTCTGCGAGGATCTCGCCTCCAAGGTTGGCGTGGGCGCCGTGCCCGGCTCGAGCTTCTTCCGCGAGCCCGTCAACCACCTGATTCGTTTCCACTTCGCCAAGCGAGACGAGACGCTTAACGCAGCACTGGAGAACCTCAAGTCGCTACGTGATAAAATCAAGCCGCGCGGGTAAGGACGGCCCGGCAACTAAAGCAACCAAAGAAGCCCCGCACTGCCCGCCGCGTTGCAGGGCTTCTTTTTATAGCGCTTTCTTAAATGGTTTAGAGCTCTATACTTTAGTCACGGAGCAACTCGTCCCAGAGAGAGGAATACTATGGCAGAGCAGCAGCTTATCGGAGCGCTCGAGGCCGGCGGCACCAAGATGGTGTGCGCCACGGGCTATGCGGACGGTACGGTCCTGGAGCGCGAGCAAATTGCGACCACGACCCCGCAGGAGACCGTCGAGGCCGTCAACGCATGGTTTGCCGACAAGGGCATCGCCGCCCTGGGCATCGGCGCCTTTGGCCCCACCGCGGTCAACCCCGCCTCGCCCCAGTACGGCAAGATCCTGGAGACGCCCAAGACCGCATGGCGTTACTTTGACCTACTGGGCACCATCCAAAACGAGCTCAAGGTCCCCTGCGGCTACGATACCGACGTCAACGTCGCCTGCTTGGGCGAGGTCACCTTTGGTTGCGCTCAGGGCCTCACCGACGTTGTCTACCTGACCATCGGCACCGGTGTGGGCGCTGGCGTGCTCTCGGGCGGTCAGCTCGTGCATGGCATGATGCATCCCGAGGCCGGCCACATCCTGGTCACGCGCGACCCGCGCGACACCATTGGCGAGCATAGCGCCTGCCCCTTCCACGACAACTGCCTCGAGGGCCTCATCGCCGGTCCCGGCGTTAAAAAGCGCTGGGACGGCAAGAGCGCCGGAGACATGGCCGACGACCCGGAGGCCATGGACCTGCTCGCAGGCTATCTGGCGCAGGCGCTCATGACCCACACGCTGTGCTATGCCCCGCAGAAGATCATCATCGGCGGTGGCGTTGCCGATCACACCCCTATCGTGCCGCTCGCCCGCAAAAAGTGCGCCGAGATGCTCAACGGCTACATCGTCACGCCCGAGGTCAACGATATCGACACCTACATTGTCAACAATAGCCTCGAGGGCAAGCAGGGCATCATGGGCTGCTTGGCCCTGGGTTCCGCCGCGCTTCAGCAGTAGGCGCGCCAAAGGGGCGCCGCAACGTACAGCAATCCCATCCTATGGGATAACGCCGCCAAGCCCCGCATAAGCCCCCAAACAAAGAAAGGCCGCCTAGGACCAAGCAATGTGTCCTAGGCGGCCTTTTTGGCACACATGAGCGATCGTAGAAGATATCGAAGCACAACGCCCGTCATCGCCCCGGAGCAGTCAATCATCACGTCGGTGATCATGCCGGCGCGACCGGGCACAAAGAGCTGAATCGTCTCGTCAATCGAGGGGATCAGCAGTAGGAAAACCGCCGTGGGAAGCAGCACGTCAAAGGTGCGACGGCCCTCGATATCGAAAGCGTGCGTCGCCAGAATGCCGAGCACCATGTGCTCGGTAAAATGCGCGCACTTGCGAACGACGAAGTTGGTCACCCACTCATACGGAAGCCCCATGCCGTGCAGAAAGCCGCGAACGGCCTCCATAATCGACAAGCTCAATGAACCGGATCCCGTGCCGGGAACCATCGAATTGCCCCAGATGAGCAGCACCATCAGGCAGGTCGCGACCGCCCATTTTCGATCGAGTTTAAGCATGCAGAAGTTATGCCTCCGCACAGAGCGGCTCAAAGCTGGCGGTGCCGCCCTCGATAACACTCAGATAGGCACGGCCCGTGCGCCTCACCGCTGCAGACTGCAGGCGGTCGATCTCCTCCTCGAGAATCTGATTGACGCGCTCGTGACGACGGTTCTCCATGATGCCAGCAGCGATGGCCTCGGCACGCTCGATGCCTTCGCGCGAGATGCGGGCGGTATCCTCGGGGAACACGGCGCTGTGGCGGCCAACGTAAGCGGGGGCAACGGGCTGAGGAGCAGGTGTAAACACCGGAGCGGCAACGGGAGCAGGCTCGACGGCCTCGTCCAAAATTGCGGCAGCGGCTGCCCACATGCCCTCGTGGCCCGAATAATCGGCCATGGGGACGTCTTCCTCGGAAGTCGCATCAACAGGCTCGTCAACTGCGACGGACCGGGACGCGGAGGCCGGGACATCAACCGGGGCAGCGACCACATACGGCATGTCGTTCGAGATGACCGGCTCGTCAAGGTCATCGAGGTCGATAGCCGCAGCAGAGGCGTCGCTGATGATCGGCATGTTGGCAAGGTTCGCGTTGTACGGCACCGCCTCCGCCGCCTGCTGCTGTGCAGGGGCGCCCCACAGCGAGCTTTCGGCAGCGCGGCGGGCGGCAATAGTCTCCTCGTCGACGGCAAGCGGTTCGTCGGCGTAGGGGTCAACGGCGGTGGCGGCGGCCGGAGTCACGGGCACGGCAGTGTCATACGTAACGGATTGAGCCGTGGCGGCGTTGTTGGCGGCGTTAGCCACGAGCGCCACAAAGGCGGCCGTGCTGCCCGCAGGGGCGGCATGAGAGCCCGAGACGGCGCGCGCAGCGGCAGCGATGTCATCGCGGTTATAGGAGCCGGTCTTACCGCCGTAGGTAAGCTCGTCGATGGCGACCTGGTACACATCGCGTGAGCGCGCAGGATCGCAGCTGACCGGCGAATCGTCGTCGAGCATGCTATCGATCATGGACCAGGCGTCGGCCTCGCTCATGGCGTCTGCGGCGCGGGCGATGGTGGGGACGCCATCGTCGGCACGGCGGCGCTGGAAGGCACCGGTCAGGCCGGAGAAAACCGAAGAGGGCTGCGCGGCGTTTGCCTGCACGGCAGGAGCCGCAGTAGCAACACCCTGAGGGGCAGCCCACTGCTGTTGGGCGGACATCGAGGCAGTCTGGAACTCATTTTGATGCTGGTTGACGTTCGCGGCGCCACCCATGGCGTCGGGCTGGAACAGGCGCTCGGCATGCTGCGCGCGATATTCAGAAATGCCGAGCGAGGCGGCATAGATACCCACGCCCGCCACCGCACCCACGGCAAAGGGAACAGCGCCCGCGACGACCGTCTCGTTCACCGACGAAAACGGCAGCGTGGCAGCATACATCACCACGGGAGCGGCAAGGCCGATTCCGCAGGAAAGTCCAGCAAGGACTGCTCGTTGTGTTGCATCAGAAGAAGCCATGAGCTCTCCCCATCTTCCAGCACCCAAATCGCATCATTCAGTTGGCTGCGCGAGAGAAGATGAAGCGGGGCTATGCCCCAAAGCAACGGTATATGGTTCGTTTCATCTGCGTTTTCCGTCGCGAAGCTTAACAGCTATTATGCGAAACCCCCTTGGGGATTGCAAGCGACGAAGCGGGATTGAAACGGGAAAAACGCTGCTTGCCGGTCGTGAGGTCAATAATCGTTGGCGAGCGGCTATACGAAAAAGGGCCAGGATCTAAACCCCGGCCCTTCTGGCATGTCTATGGCTGTTGTCGCGTGCGGCGAGCGACTTAGAACGTCTGCTCGTAATCGCTGTGCTTTTTTGCCGAACGCACCAGAAACTCCTGGTTGGTATTGGTGCCCTTGAGGCCCTTGATAAACGACGCAGCCGCGCGCTCGGTATTGTTCATACCGGCGAGGATACGGCGCAGGCCAAAGACAAACGGGCGCATCTGCTCGTCGACCAGCAGATCCTCGTTGCGCGTGCCCGAGGCAACGGGATCGATGGCCGGGAAGATACGGCGGTCGGCCAGGTCGCGGTCGAGCTTGAGCTCCATGTTGCCGGTGCCCTTGAACTCCTCAAAGATGACCTCGTCCATCTTGGAGCCGGTATCGATGAGGGCGGAGGCCAGGATGGTGAGCGAGCCGCCGTTCTCGATGTTGCGGGCGGCGCCCAAGAAACGCTTGGGCGGATACAGGGCCGCCGAATCGACGCCGCCCGACAGGATACGGCCCGAGGCGGGAGCGGCCAGGTTGTAGGCGCGGGCAAGGCGCGTGATGGAGTCGAGTACCACCACTACGTCGCCACCCAGCTCCACGATGCGTTTGGCACGCTCGATCACGAGCTCTGCCACGCGAGTATGGTTGTCGGCAGGCATATCGAAGGTCGAGGCCACGACCTCGCCCTTAATGGAGCGCTGCATATCGGTGACCTCTTCGGGGCGCTCGTCGACGAGCAGGCAGATGAGGTGCACCTCGGGATTGTTGATCGAGATAGACTGGCAGATCTTCTTGAGGATCGTGGTCTTGCCGGCCTTGGGCGGAGACACGATCAGACCGCGCTGGCCCTTGCCGATCGGCGACACGATGTCGATGGCACGACCGGTGATGGAATCCTTGCCGTGCTCCATACGCAGAGGCTCATTGGGATAGACCGGGGTGAGGTCGCCGAACTTGGGGCGGTTGCGGATCTGCTCGGGATCCATGCCGTTAACGGTCGTGATCTTGGCAAGGCCGGCGCGCTTGTCGCCGCCGCGCGAGGGGCGCAGCGAGCCCTCGATGACATCGCCCGTGCGCAGGCGTGCGGAGCGAATGAGATATGCGGGAACAAAGGCGTCGTCGCTGGACTTCATGTAGCCGTGGGCATGGATGATGCCGGAACTGTCCGGGCGAATCTGCAGAATGCCCTTGATGTCACGGAAGCCCTCGGCCTTCGCAGCGGTGGTGTAGATCTCTTCGACGAGCTCGGCCTTCTTCTTGCCGGTCGTCTCAATCTCGAACTCCTTGGCCTTTTCGCGCAGCTCGGCGACCTTCATGGCCGCGAGTTCCTCGCGCGAAAGCGTGGGCTCAGTCGGGGCGGCGTTACGCTCCTTATTACGCTGCTTGCGATCGCGCTGACGGTTGCGGCGGTCGTTGTTGCGCTCGTCTTTGCGCTCGTTGCGCTCGTCGTTGCGCTTGTGCTGACGGCGGTTGGGGCGGGCGTTCTCGTCGGTCTCGACGGTCGTGGCGCCCTCGGCCGCCGGAGTTGCGGCATCGGTGCCGGCCGGGACTTTATTATCGGCCTTGGTATCGGCATCGGCGTTGGGCTCGGAATCGGCCTGCTGCTCGACGGCCTTAGCCTTTGCAGGCTTCTTGCGCGTACGCTTGGGCTTCTCGGCTGCCGGCTGACCGGCGCTCTCGGCATCGGAAGCGGAGTCGACGGTTGCCTCGGCGACCTCGTTGCCAGAATCCTCAAACGCGTCCTTTTTCGAACCCTTGGCCTTGGACGAGCGCTTAGCGGCCGTGCGACGGCTGCGACCGGGGCGAACATCGGCGGGCTCGCCCTCTACGGGTGCTCCGGCTTCGGTGGCAGCGGCTCCCTGGGCAGGAGCGTCGGCGACGGGCGCGGGCGCGGCGGTCATCGCGGCGTCCTGAGCTGCGGCTGCTGCAGCGGCAGCGGCAGCCTTCTCGGCCTCGACGAAGGCCTTGGGCTTGCGGCCGCGGCGGTGCGGGCGAAGAGCGGAATCGACGACGGGAACATCGTTGGCCTCGGCGGGCGTTGCAGACTCAGAGGGCTGCGCACCCTCCCCTAGCGCAGAACGAGACGGAGCTTCACCGGACTCTTGAGCCGCCTGCTCAGCATCCTGCTGAGACTTGGCCGCACGACGACGCGTGCGCGGAGCCGGCTTCTCGGTCGGCTGCCCCGCGTTAGGAGCCTCGGTGGCCGTAGGCGTCTCAGAGACGACCGGCGCTGCAAGCTCGGTCAGTGCCGCGGCCTCGCGCTCGGCGGCACGGCGACGGGCGCGCACAACCTGAGCCTCGCTAATCTGCGCCAGCGCACGGGCCTGCGCGACCTCATCGGAAATGGGGGCCGAGGCATCGGCGGCAACGGGCCGCTTCGCGCGCGTGGTGCGCGTCGTGCGACGCTTGGGCTTGTCGGCCTCCTCGCCGTCAGCGGCGGGCTTAGGCGCACGGCGTGTGCGCTTGGGCTTTACGGGCACGGCATCCTCATCGCCGGCAGGGGCAACTCCCTCGCCAGCGGCAGGCGCGACCTTCTCAGCCGATGCGGGCGCAGGCGTCGAAGCGGCCTTGGGGGCCTCAGAAACCGAGGCCTGCACCGGCGCAGGCATCACGACCTGGTCCGACGCAACCGGTGCAGCGGGAGCGGTTTGCGCCATCGTTATTTCGTTTTCTTGCTGTTGATCAGACACAGTGTTTGCTCAACTTTCTTTTCAAGCCCTGTGATCACATGCTCCCTGCATATACCTTCAGGGCGGCTAAACAGTCTAGCTCCGTACAAAAACGACGGACATCATTGATCTGTATCGAGATGATTGCGTTATATACGCAGCGTTAGTGTAACACAACCGCAATCACCTGCAACTTAGTCATTGGACGTTCTTAAACGCTCAGTCATTAGGGACACTCTCCCTCAAAAGCGCCTTGAAATGTCGCGCCAGAGGAGTGAAGCCGTGGTATCCGGAATAGCCGCGCCACGAAACGCGCCTATCTACTACATTTGACCCGTGACCCCTGACCATTCCCTCGATCTTCCTAAAATAGCAAGCCCGCTACCTGCGGTTTTAATATCGCACTTTTCGGCATGGTTCGGGGTATGCGACAAAACGTAGTAGATGACCCCGATTCGTGGCGGACGGTTTCGCACTGCTCTCCCCCGGGACAAAAATGGTCCGTTTTCCTCCGTCCCCGAGGGGTCATTTTCAAAACTATGGCGGATTACGGTGTAAGAACGGCGCAAGCCAACCATACCCTGCATTTTCAAGCAACAATAAACCGTCTACCTGCGGTTTTAATTTCGCTATTGGCGCCATGGTCGCCAGTTGGCGATTCAGCCCCGTAAACCGGTATAGTTGCGTTTTTGTAGCATTTCCAACACGCTAAAAAGACCCGCCAAATGCAAAAAGCCCGACCTCCGCGATGGAGATCGGGCTCATAGGGCTCAGCAAAGCCGAACCTACACGGTCAAACGACCCGTAGATTACATCTGCTCGGGTGCGGAAACGCCAACGAGGGTAAGCACCAGGGCGAGCGTCACGCGGACGGCGTCGCAAGCGGCCAGACGGGCGCGCGAAAGCTCGGGGTCGACGGGACGGCCCTCGCTCGGCAGGACCTGGCAGGCAGCGTAGAAGCTGTGGAAGTCGCCGGCGAGCTCCTCGGCAAAGTGCGTCAGACGGAACGGGGCGCGGTCGCGAGCGCAGCTGGCGATGAGATCGGTGAGCTCGTTGAGCTTACGCGAAAGGGCGAGCTCGGTCGGGTCGGTCAGCAGCGAGTAATCGACGTTCTCACCGATGGCCTTGGCGGCAACGGCCTTCATGCCCATCTCGTCAGCCTGCTCGGGCGTAACGTCAGCGGCACGGCGCAGGATGGAGCATACGCGGGCGTGAGCGTACTGCACGTAGTACACCGGGTTGGAGTTGTCGCGCTTCTTAACGGCCTCGATGTCGAAGTCGACCATCTGGTTGGAGCTCTTGGAGATGAGCGTGTAGCGGGCGGCGTCAGAGCCGACCTCGTCGACGAGCTCCTGCAGGGTCACCATGGTGCCCTTGCGCTTGGACATACGGACGGGCTTGCCGTTGCGCAGCAGGTTGACGAGCTGGCCCAGCAGAACCTCAAACTTGCCGGGATAGCCAAGAGCGTCGCAGACGCAGCGGACGCGCTCGATGTAGCCGTGGTGGTCGGCGCCCCAGATGTCGATGACGTGGTCGACGCGCTGGAACTTATCCCAGTGATAGGCAACGTCGGAGGCGAAGTAGGTGTACTCGCCGTCGGACTTAATCAGGACGCGGTCCTTGTCGTCGCCCAGATCGGTGGAGCGGAACCACAGGGCGCCGTCCTTGGTGTAGAGGTAGCCCATCTTGTCGAGCTTCTCAAAAGCGCGGTCGACGGCGGAAGTGCCGGCAGTCTCGCCCTCGGTGTCCTTCACATACAGCGAGCGCTCGGAGAACCAACGATCGAAGTCGCAATTGACGGCGTGGCAGAGGTCGCGCATGTTGTCGACCATCTTTACGTAGCCGCGCTCGCGGAAGCTCTCCATGCGCTCCTGCGGGTCGGCGTTGACCCACTTATCGCCGTCGGTGCGCCAGAACTCGGCGGCCTCGTCGATGATGTAGTCGCCGCCATAGGAGTCCTTGCCCAGGGTCTCGGCAAAGTTGTCCTGGTACGGATGGGTCTCGGGGTGCTCGTCGTTCTCGTCGGCGACAAAGGCATCGCGGTCAGCGATCAGAATCTTGTGAGCCTCATCGATATCCACGCCCTGCTTGGCGATGATGTCGGCAAGCTGCATGTAGCGCGTGCTGATGGAGTTGCCGAAGGTGTTCATCTGAGAGCCGTGGTCGTTGATGTAGAACTCACGCTGGATGTCGTAACCGGCGTGGTCCATAACGCGGCAGAGGGAGTCGCCCAGCGCGGCCCAGCGGCCGTGGCCGATGTGCATGGGGCCGACGGGGTTGGCGGAGACGAACTCGACCTGGGTCTTCAGGCCGCCGCCGACGTTGGATTTAGCGAAGTCCATACCCTTCTCGCGGGCCTCGCCAAAAATGGCGTTCTTGACGGCAACGGAAAGGTAGAAGTTGATGAAGCCAGGTCCGGCGATCTCGACCTTCTCGATCGCGGGGTCCTCGGGCATATGGGCAACGACGGCCTCGGCGATCTTGCGCGGGGCGCAGTGAGCCAGCTTGGCGGACTTCAGGGCCATGGTGGAGGTCCACTCGCCATGAGAAGTGTCAGCCGGTCGCTCGATGGCGCAATCGTCAAGTTCAAATGCGGAAAGGTCGCCGGCCTCCTGGGCCGCAGCAAGCGCAGCGCGTACCAGCTCTTCAATCTTCTCGGGCATAGATCCTCCTTGTGTTAAAGCCCCCGAGCTCTTGGTCACTCGTAGGGCAAAAGCCAGAGTTTGTAGCACTCTATCACAAGCGACGTACACTGTCGCAGGGTAAAGCTAATAGATATTGCATATGCACAAAAATGACTACCGCTCCTACGCGGCAGTACAAAGTTGACGGTTTGCCTGCAGATTATGCACGCGTTGGAACTGCATAAACATATGAATGGGTGGTGCATTTTATCGAATACTCTTACCTATCGGAGTTGTGTGCTTTTCCTGCATAAAGTAAGGGTTTACGCACGTCAGCGTGGTATTCTTAACATGTGTGAATTCGTATAAGTTGGAGGTAGCATGTTCTCAATCGGTCAACACGTCATTCATCCGGGTCAGGGAGTCTGCACCGTCGTCGGTTTTAGGGACGACACGCCGCAGCCCATGCTGTTGCTCGAGACCAAGCAGGGACATGCGCAGACGATCCTCATGTACCCCGTGGCGCAGGCTGACCGTTTGCATGCCGCCATCTCCCAGCAAGATGCCGAGCACCTGCTGAGCCACTACGACGAGCTGGAGTGCGACACCTTTACCGAACGCAACAGCTCGCTGGAGGAGACGCACTTTAAGCAGCAGCTCAAGCTGGGTGCGCCCGAGACGGTCCGCGTGGCAAAAACCATGATGCACCGTATTCGCCAGGCCGAGGAAGCAGATAAAAAGCCCAGCTCTTACTACATGCGCGTACTCAAGGAAGCCAAGCGCCGCTCCATCGAGGAGTTCGCCGTGGCCCTGGGTGTCACCGAGGAGGACGCCGAAGCCCGCCTAGCCCAAGCCGCCCTCAACTAACCCATCCGCACCAAGAACCGCCACAAAGGGGACAGGTACCTTTGTGGCGGTTTTCTTGTTCTAGTAGTATTCATTCTTATCGATACCTACGAGCACAAGGAGTCTGTTATGGCAGAGCTGCTTACCGCCGGAATCACCCGCGACCGTGCGTTCGAACTGCTCAACGAGCACAACAAGGACCCGTTCCACATCACGCACGGCGAGACCGTCGAGGGCACCATGCGCTACTTTGCGCGCGAGTTCGACCCCGAGAACGAGGAGTTTTGGGGCATTGTCGGCCTGCTGCACGACTTGGATTGGGAGGAGCATGAGGATGACCCCATGAACCACACCGTCTATGCCGCCGAGATTCTCGAGGGTGAGGGTGCGACTCCCGAGCTTATCCGTGCCATCCAGACACACACGTCCGATTTCAACGCTTCGCTGCCCAAGCCCGAGCTGCAGATGGAAAAGATCCTGTTTGCCTGCGATGAGCTCACCGGCCTGATCGGCGCCGCCGTCATCATGCGCCCGAGCAAGAGCGTCATGGACTTTACGACCAAGTCGCTCAAGAAGAAGTTCAAGGACAAGCGCTTTGCCGCCGGCTGCTCGCGCGATGTAATTTCGCAGGGCGCCGAGATGCTGGGCTGGGAGCTTCCCGAGCTCTTCGACCGCACCATCGCAGCCATGCAGTCCTTCGCCCCCGACCGCGACACCTTCCAGGCTTAACACCAAAACCACCGCAAAGGCGCTTGTCCCCTTTGCGGTGGTTTTTTGCACGGGCGTTAGGGACGGACCTGGCCGGTGCCGCGGAGCTTGTATTTGTAGGTGGTAAGGGCCTCGGCGGCAAAGGGACCGCGGGCGTGGAGCTTTTGGGTCGAGATGCCGATCTCGGCACCCAGCCCAAACTCGCCGCCGTCAGTGAAGCGCGTGCTGGCGTTGGCGTACACGGCCGAGGCATCGACCGCATCCAGGAAGCGCTCGCAGGCATCCTCGTCCTCGGCAACGATGGCCTCGGAGTGCATGGTGCCGTAGCGGTTGATGTGTGCGATGGCCTCGTCCTCGTTCGCCACGACCTTCACGCTCATCTCGAGCGCCAGGTACTCACGGCCCCAGTCCTCTTCAGTCGCGGCAACATAGTCGTCGCCCTCGACAAGCCCAGCGTCGGCGCATGCGGCGCACGTGGCCTTGTCGCCGTGAATCAGCACGCCGTGGTCGTGCAGCACGGCAACGACTGCGGGCAGGAAACGATCAGCAACGGCACGATCGACCAGCAGAGACTCGGCGGCATTGCACACGCCCACGCGCTGGGTCTTGGCATTGACGATAATGTTGAGCGCCTTGTCAAAGTCGGCGGATTCATGCACGTAGATATGGCAGTTGCCCGTGCCCGTCTCGATCACCGGCACAAGCGACTCGCGTACGCAGCGCTGGATCAGGCCCGCACCGCCACGCGGAATGAGCACGTCGACGATGCCGCGGAGCTTCATGAGCTCGCCGGTGGCCTCGCGGTCGGTGGACTCGATCATCGAGATAGCCTCGCGCGGGAAACCCTTGGCCTCGAGCGCATCGGCCAGCAACTCGGAAATCATGGCGCACGAGTGATAGGCCAGCGAACCGCCGCGCAGAATGCAGGCGTTGCCGGTGCGGATGCAAATGCCCGCGGCATCGGCCGTCACGTTGGGGCGCGCCTCATAGACCATGGCGACCAGGCCCAGCGGCACGCTCACGCGGGTGAGGTCCACGCCGCTTGCAAGCACGCGGTGGTCGAGCACGCGGCCGACAGGATCGGGCAGCTCGGCGAGCTTCTCCAGGCCGGCGGCCATGCCCTCGACGCGCTCGGGCGTCAGCAACAGGCGATCGAGGAGTCCCGCCGAGGTGCCCGCATCGCGCGCGGCGGACATATCGAGCTCGTTGGCGGCAACGATGGAATCGGCACCGTCGCGCAGCGCTGTGGCCATGGCGCGCACGGCCTCCTGACGCTGTTCATCGCTCGCCGTAGCAAGCGAGGCCGACGCCGCCTTGGCGGCAACGGCAAGATCGTGGACATACGCGGCTATATCGACCGACATGGGTGGCCCTTTCTCTTAGTAGTTTGCCCACCATGGTAGCCGATTTGTGCATACCCTCGCGCGCGGCGGTAGAATTGGTCAACCCGAAACACCGCAACGAACGGAAGTACCGCATGGCCCTCATTACTTCGTACCACGTCCCCGGCCTTTACGTCGAGGACCACAGCATCGACGTCCCCCTTGACTGGCGCGGCCTGGAGCCGATGCTCCTGGCCGTCGGCAGCACCATGCGCCGCGGCGCTATGCCGGCGCCCATCGCCGGCGCGCCCGAAAGCATCAAGCTCTTCTACCGCGTGGTCTGCGCACCCGACCGTATCAACGACGATCTGCCGCTCCTCCTCTTTTTGCAGGGCGGCCCCGGTGGCGAGAGCCCGCGTCCGCTCTCGCCCACGAGCGACGGTTGGATCGAGGAGGCTGTCAAGCATTTCCGCGTCGTGCTGCCCGACCAGCGCGGCACGGGACGCAGCAACTGCGTAGACGGGCGTACGATCGCGGCTCTGGGCGAGCGCGCGACGGCGGCCGGCTCCGATGCGGCCCGCTCGCAGGCGGACTTCCTCAAGCGCCACCTCGCCAGCTCCATCGTGCGCGATTTTGAATACCTGCGCCTTGTGGGCTTTGGCGGCAAGCCGTGGGTCACGCTCGGCCAAAGCTACGGCGGCTTTTTGACGCTGAGCTACCTGTCGCTCTTCCCCGAGGGCGTGGCGGCGAGCTTTACCTGTGGTGGCATCCCCCACGTCCCGGCAAGCGCCAGCGAGGTCTACACGCACACCTTCCCGCGCATGGCCGCCAAAACGCAGCAGTATTACGACCGCTACCCCGCCGACGTCGAGCGCGTGGCGGTTCTTGCCGATGCGCTTGAGGAGCAGAGGCCCGTGCTGCCCGACGGCTCGCCAATGACGGTGGAGCGCCTGCAGCTTATGGGCAGCGACTTTGGCATGAAGCCGAGCTTTGAGCGCATGCATTGGATTATCGATCACGCTTTTGTTGACGGCGACGGCACGCTGAGCTGCGGTGCCTCAGTATCCGATGGCTTTTTGATGCGCGCCTTCGAGCGCACCAACACGCGCACGAACCCGCTGTACTGGACGCTTCAGGAGTTTATCTACGCCGACGGCGACACCATGCCCATTCGCTGGGCCGCGGCAGAGGAGAAGGCCCATCGCGCCGAGTTCGACACGCTCGCGCGCCCGCTCATGTTTACCGGCGAGGCCATGTTCCCGTGGATGTTTGAGCAGATGCCCGAACTTAAGCCTTTCAAGCCGGCGATGGACCTGCTGATGGAGGACACCAGCTGGGACAAGATCTACGACCCGCAGCGCCTGGCTTGCAACGAGGTACCACTCCAGGCCGCGGTGTATTTCGACGACATGTACGTCGATTCGGGTATGCAGCTCGACACGCTCAGCCGCGTGGGCAACTCGCACGCCTGGGTGACCAACGAATTCGAGCACGACGGCCTGCACGGCAGCGTGGTATTCAAGCACCTCTTCGACGAAGCCCTCAACCGCGGAGACTTGCGCCGAATCTTCTAGCGAAGAAGTGTCCCCCGTCAGCCGGCACAAAAGGAATGTCCCCAAGTGCCGAATAACTACCGACAACGACGATGCCGCAGGTAGAGGACGGAAAGCGAAAACGCCCCTAAGCGAGCAAGGTGACGTGAAAGAGGAGGGCATTGACCTTTTGGTCATGCCCGACGATTGAACGTCAGATTGCCGCTTAGGAGCGTTTGCAGCGTCAATTGGTTAAGCAAATACAATCAGATTATCTCGATGGATCGCGGGCTTCTCGGCCAGGTCTGCCAGCAGGCGGTTGCTGGCAATCTGGTCCTGGCGGCGGCCGGCTGCAAGCTCCAGCACGTCCGAATCGGCCTCGGCGATACCGCGGGCGACGACCATACCGCTCGGATCGCACACATCGAGCACATCGCCCTCGGCAAACTGGCCATCGACCTCGCGAATACCCACCGCGAGCAAGGACGAGCCACGGCTGACCAGCGCCTTCGCGGCACCGTCGTCAACCGTTACCGAGCCATGAGCCTTGTCACCCAGCGCGATCCACAGCTTGCGCGGCGCAATATCCAGGCGCTCCGCCGGCGGATCGAACAGGGTTCCCACGCTCTCGCCGCGGGCCAGGCGCACGAGCGCATCGGGCTCCTCGCCCGAGCAAATCACGCTCTGAATGCCGGCCGTCATCAAAATGCGGCTCGCGCGAATCTTGGTGATCATGCCGCCCGTACCCACCGAGGTCGAAGAATCACCCGCCGAGGCAATGATCTTGGCATCGATCTTATGCACGACCGGGACAAACTCGGCCGTCGGATCCTCATGCGGATTGGCGGTGTAGAGGCCGTCGATGTCCGAGAGCGTCACGCACAAGTCCGCCGAAACCAAGCAGCTCACGAGGGCCGCGAGCGTATCGTTGTCGCCGAACTTAATCTCGTCGACGGTGACGGTGTCGTTTTCGTTGACGACCGGCACCACGCCCAGCTCCACCAGGCGCAGCAGGGCGTCGCGCGCGTGCAGGTAGGACGTACGGCGCGCCGTGTCATGGCGCGTGAGCAGCACGAGCGAGGTGAGTAGGTCGCGCGCATGGAACTCCTCGTCGTAGGCCGACGAGATGATGCACTGGCCGGCCGAGGCGCAGGCCTGCAGGCTCGGCAGATCGCCAACCGGTTTGTGGTCGAAACCCAGAACGGGATAGCCACAGGCAATGGCGCCGGAGCTCACCACGACCAAGCGCCAGCCGAGCTTGCGCAGGGCCGCGGCCTGATCGGCAAGCCCGCCGATAAAGGCGCGGTTGACCTTGCCATCGGCGCCCACCACCGTGGACGAGCCGATCTTTACCACCATCGTTTTATAAGAAGTCGTCATACGTCAAACCAATCGAGTGTTGAGCGTTCGGGCGAGCTGGAGCTGCCGGGGCACCTGGTGCGGGACGGACAAATATGATCCGTTTTCCTCCGTCCCCTTCGGATCATTTTGCCCAGGGGAAGGCGGATGCCGCGGCCATGTTCTTGCGTACGAGCTCGTCGCGCACCTGGGCCAGGCCCTGCTCCATGCCCACCACGTAGGTCTGCGGATACAGGAAGCGCTTGAAAGCCGCGTCCAGATGATCGAGCGCCCAAGCACAACGCTCGCGCGCATCCTCGATGCTCTCGCGAGGAGCCACCGCGCTGCCGTCGCGCACGATCGGCACCAGCAGCTCACGATACTCGAGCTCGGACACATCGGTCACCAGCGCGGCATCGTTTACGGCCACGAGGGTATTGCCGCGCGCGGCGCCCTCCCCTGCTAGATGGTCCTCGTCATAGATCATGTCGCAGACCGGGCCGCCAAAGCCATCGTAATAACGGCGCACGCGCTGCACGCCCGGGATCGTGCGCTTGTAGGGCTGCTCGGAGAGCTTAACCACCGGCGTCCACGGCTCCGCGTCGCTCGCGCGGCGGGCCGAAAGCTTGTACACGCCGCCCAGCGCCGGCTGATCGTAGCAGGTCGCGAGCTTGGTGCCCACGCCAAAGCTATCGATGGGCGCGCCCTGGTCGAGCAGCGACTGGATCGTGTACTCGTCCAGGTCGTTGGAGACCGAAATCCCCACATAAGGCAGGCCCTCGGCATCAAAGCGACCGCGAACGTACTTGGACAGCTTGGCGAGGTCGCCCGAGTCGATGCGAATGGCCGACAGACGCTCGCCCACCGCCTCCATCTCCTTGGCAACCGTAATGGCATGCTCGCAGCCCTCGCGCACATCGTAGGTGTCGATAAGCAGCGTACAGTTCTTGGGGCTCGACTTGGCAAAGGCACGGAAGGCCTCGAGCTCGGAATCGAAGCTCATCACCCAGCTGTGCGCATGCGTGCCAAAGACGGGAATACCGTAGCGGCGCCCGGCAAGCACGTTGGACGTAGACGAGCAGCCCGCCACGTAGCTCGCGCGCGCAACAGCCAGACCGCCATCGGGACCCTGGGCGCGACGCAGGCCAAACTCGGCGACGGGGCGACCATCGGCCGCCAGTACCACGCGCGCCGTCTTGGTGGCAACAAGCGTCTGGAAGCCGACGATGTTGAGCAGCGCGGTCTCGAGCAGCTGGCACTCCAGCGACGGGCCGGTGACGCGCACCATGGGCTCGCGCGGAAACACGAGCTCGCCCTCGGGCACGGCGTCAATGTTCACGTGCGCACGGAAGTTGCGCAGGTAGTCGAGGAATGCAGGCTTAAACATCGCGCCGCCGGCCGGAGCCTGGAGCGAAGCTAGATAGTCGATGTCCTCGGGCGTAAAGCGCAGGTTCTCGACAAGCTCGGGCAGCTCGGCGGTGCCGCACATGACGGCATAGGCGCTGCCAAAGGGATGGTCGCGGTAAAACGCGGTAAAACAACCCTGCTCATTGGCCTTGCCGCTCTCCCACAGCCCCTGGGCCATAGTGAGTTCGTACAGATCGGTAAGCATTGCAATGTCGGTGGGATGCGAGATGTCGGTCAAAGCCATGGGGCGACCTTTCGGATGTGTTGTGCAGAGGTTGAGGGTTGAGCGAGGCGGACGTGCGGGCATGGAGCCCGGCGTGAACAGGTTAGTGCAGGCCCATGCTGCCCGTGATCGTGTAGACCATAAAGACGATAAACGCGATGAGGGCGAGCACGATGATGATTTTTTGAGCCGGAGCCATGCCGGGGATTTCATTCTCGCCCGTAGGTTCCTTGGAGGTGACCATGCGCTGGGCAAAGGTCATCTCGTCACGGCTCGGCTTGGGCTCGACGGGCTTGGGGCGAGCGGCTATTTTGGGCTGAAGTTTGGGTGCGGCGGGCGCGGGCTTCGCGGCGGCGGGCTTGGGCGCAGGCGCGGGCGCAGGCTCGGATGCAACCTTCGCAGCGGCCTCCTCGGCCTTCTCACGCTCGGCACGCAGGGCGGCCAGCTCCTCACGCTCGCGGCGCGCCTCTTCCTGGGCCTCGCGACGAGCCTTCTCGGCGCGGAGCTCTTCCAACTCGGCGCGCTCCTCGGCAGACAGTGGTTGGGACTCAAGCTCGGCCATGGTGCAGCCCTTTCTTTTAAAAAAAGCCGCCGACACAACGTCAGCGGCTTATCAAATCCAAGGGTGGAGACGAAGGGAGTCGAACCCTCGGCCTCTGCCATGCGACGGCAGCGCTCTCCCAACTGAGCTACGTCCCCAGGACAAGTTGATATTTTACCTACGGCTCGCCAACTGTCAACGCCCAATACCCAGTCTTTTTGGGACGGGGCTGTTTTGACTGCTTTTCGAACGCCCGAGCCACCCGATGATTTTTTAATCCCCGTCCCAGAAAAATCATCGGCAAATGCACTACTTTGCGCTGGTGAGGACGCCGGTGGTGTCGAACGCCGGGGTAAAGCTCTCGTCTACCGCTCCGCCTTCTTGCCAGAACATCGTCGTAAAGCCCAGGTCGTCGGCATGATCGAGCACCTGCTCGTACTCCTCGCGCGTCACGGCGCGTGCCAACTCGCCGCCTTGCTCGCGCATGAGCGCATTGGGCGTATACTGGTTCATGACCGAAATCGGCACGTCGCCCACCGTCTGCCACACCAGGTCCAGCACGCGGCACGAATCGTCCGCATGTCCCGGCAGCACTAGGTGACGCACGATGATGCCGCGCTTCATGAGCCCCTCGTCGTCCACCAGCTCTCCCCCGCGGCGCTCGACCTCGCGCGCCATCTGTGCCAGACCCGACACGGCCACACGCGGGTAATCCTTAATATGAGAAAGCGACTGTGCAAGCTCGGCATCAGCATATTTAAAGTCGGTGAGCCACACATCAACCAGGTCACCCAGGGCAGCAACGGCACTCGCCCGCTCATAGCCGCTCGTGTTGTAGACGATCGGGATGTCCAGCCCGCGCTCTCGCGCTGCGGCAATCGCGGCCGGCAGCAGGTGAGCATAATGCGTCGCAGTCACCAGGTTGATGTTGTTGGCGCCCTGGTCCTGTAACTCCAGCATAATCTCGACCAGGCGCTCGGGCGAAATCTCAAGACCGAAATTACCCGTCGAGATCTCGTGGTTTTGGCAGTAGACGCATTTGAGCGAACAGCCGCTAAAGAAGATCGTGCCCGAGCCGGCCTCACCCGAGATGGGCGGCTCCTCCCACATATGGAGCGCCGCGCGGGCGACCTTAAGCGTGTCGTCGGCGCCGCACACGCCATGCGCGCCCTCATCGCGCGCCGCACCGCAACGGCGCGGACACAAATGGCAGGCGGGCGAAAAAAGTTCGGTCAACGACGTCGGCATAAAAACATGCTCCAAAACAACGATTCAGCAGCTCAAACGTAAGGGCCCGGACCGCACGGACGGCTCCAAGCCCAAGGCGCCGTAATCGTCCGACACGATTTTTGTAATGTCAAGACTGGAATCAACAAAGTGCCGCTTTATGATGTAGGTATTCCGCCCCCCGCGGAGCAACTGGGTGAACCGTCGCGTTTATTTAGGGAGCCCACACAGTCGTACTTAGTACAGGTATCCTTCGTTGTTAAGGACGCTGGAACGGTCGATGAGGGCACCCACCTGTTTTAGGTGGGTTCATTTTCGTAACGTGGGGGGTGGTTTTCTTTTGCCGATTTTGCCAAAAATTGCCATCGTAGATCCCGTATGACACCCAACGGCACTCGGCAGAACCCAGCCAACATCCCAATATCTGGTAAGCGCGTGATAATCGCACGGCGTAAACCCCCGCACCCCCTCGGTCGAGTATCATGGGTCAGCTATGCCCTTTTGCGCGTAGCGCCCTTTGACCTTTTCCTTCGACGCTTGGCGGTTTTTTGATTCATGGCTTCCTCCACGAGCTTCATACCGTACTTATGCGTGGCGGCCGCTGCCTTTATCACGACCTTTCTCACGGTACCCCTGGTCAAGCGTCTGGCGATTAAGCTCGACGCCGTCGACTATCCCTCAAAGCGCCGTATCAACACTAAGCCCATCCCACGCATGGGCGGCACCGCGGTCTTTTTGGGCCTCGTCGTCGCCTGTATTGTGCAGATCCTGGGCACCTGGTACCTGGGCTGGCCGCCCGTTTTGGTACCGCACCCGCGCCTGCACATCAGCTACCCCGTGCTGGCACTCTCCTTTACCGTGATCTTTGCGACCGGCGCAATCGATGATGTCTTCCAGCTCAAGCCCAAGCAAAAGCTGGCCGGCCAGGTGCTCGCCGCGCTCATCGCCTGCATCGGCGGCTTAAAAATCGGCGTCATCATCAACCCGTTTGCCCCCGGCGAGATCATGCTTGGCTGGCTCGCCTACCCCATCACCGTGATCTACCTAGTGGCGTTCACCAACATCATCAACCTCATCGACGGCCTCGACGGCCTGGCCACGGGCATTTGCGGCATCGCATCGTTCACCATGTTCACGATGGCCATGCTTTCGGGCCGTATCGACGCCGCCGCGCTCTCTATCGCGCTCTTTGGCTCGTGCGTGGCTTTTCTGCATTACAACTTCAACCCCGCGAGCATCTTCTTGGGCGACTCGGGGTCGCTGCTGTTGGGCTTCGCTTTGGGCTCCATCTCGCTGCTCAACGTGAGCCGCACCGCCGCGCTCACCTCGCTCATCATCCCGCTCATCGTGGCAGGCGTGCCCATCATCGACACGTTCAGCGCCATCGTGCGCCGCAAGCGCGCCCACATTAGCATCGGACAGGCCGACAAGGGCCACATCCACCACCGCCTGATCCAAGAGGGCTACAACCAAAAGCAAGCCGTACTGCTCATCTACGCCTGGTGCATTATGCTTTCGGCCGGCGCTGCCGCGATCAATCAGGTCGAGGTGCCCGCGCGTGTGCTCATCTTTGTCGTGCTCGCCATTGGCTCGGCTGCCTTCGCCAAGCACCTGCACCTGTTTGAGCCCGTCCTGCGCCACCATTACAACAAGCGCACACACGAGGACGAGCTGGTAACCCCCGACGACCCCGCCTTCAAACAGGAGGAGCAGGCAGCTGAGGAGCGCCACCACAGGCGCTAGGGTAAGCTGCCGAGGATGTACCCAGGCGCCGCTGGCCAAGCGCAGCCACGCCGCACCCGTCGCGCAGCTCCGTACCCATCGCGCAAGCCGCCCTTTCTCGCCCCTCTCCTGCTTACACCTCACCCCTTTCAATAAACGCGTTATCATTTTGACCAATACGCATACGTTAGGAGCAATCATGCCAAACGAGAACAGCTACGAAGTCGCGCTGCAAAAGAGCAACGCCATTCGCGAGGGTCTGGCAAAGACGCCCGAAAAGTTCACCATGCTCACAGGCGACCGCCCGACCGGCCGCTTGCACCTGGGTCATTACTTCGGCACCCTCAAGGGCCGTGTTGAACTGCAGAACATGGGCGCCAAGACCAACGTGCTCATCGCCGACTACCAGGTCATCACCGACCGCGACACCACTGAGCATATCCAGGACAACGTGTACAACATGGTCATGGACTACCTTGCCTGCGGCATCGACCCCGACAAGACCATGATCTACGCGCACTCCGCCGTGCCCGCCGCTAACCAGCTCATGCTGCCGTTCCTGTCGCTGGTCTCCGAAGCCGAGCTGGCGCGCAACCCCACGGTCAAGGCCGAGATGGAGGCCTCGGGCCACGAGCTTACCGGCCTTCTGCTCACCTACCCGGTGCACCAGGCCTGCGACATCCTGTTCTGCAAGGGCAACGTCGTGCCCGTCGGCCGCGACCAGCTTCCGCACATCGAGCTCACCCGCACCATCGCTCGCCGCTTTAACAACCGCTACGGCAAGGTATTTCCCGAGGTCGACGCACTGCTGTCCGAGACCCCGCTGCTGCCCGGCTTGGATGGTCGCAAGATGAGCAAGAGCTACGGCAACGCCATCAACATCTCGATGACCGCCGAGGAGACGGCTAAGCGCATCAAGAAGAGCCAGACCGACTCCGAGCGCATGATCACGTTTGATCCCGAGAACCGCCCCGGTGTGTCCGGCCTGCTTTCGACGGCCGCCATCTGCACCGGCCGTTCCGAGGTCGAGATTGCCGAGGAGATCGGCATGGGCGGCTCCGGCCAGCTCAAGAAGTACGTGACCGAGGCCGTCAATGAGTACTTCGCCCCGATCCGCGAGCGTCGCCAGCGCTACGAGAACGACCTGGATTACGTCAAGGACGTACTGCACGAGGGCAATCGCCGCGCCAATGAGATCGCCGAGCAGACCCTGGCCGAGGTTCAGGACGCCATGGGCATGGTGTACTAGACCGATCTGCTGGCTTGAGCTGTCGATTGTTTTAGGGCGGGCGCTACGGCGTCCGCCTTTTTTGGTGCCCGATCGGCTCGGCTCCGCCCATTGCACTCCCCCGATAAACAGGAACAGGCCCGCTGGCAGTTAGTTGCCAGCGGGCCTGTTCCCGAAGTACACCGTTGAATCGCACAGAGGGGAGGAATGCGAATCAAACTCAACAGGGCAGGCTTTTTCATCGCCTATTGCCTGCTCCGTTGCTGAAACCAATATAGTTCACCGTAGTTTACTTTCTAGCGTCAATATGCACCGCCATACCTTCTTCATAAGTTAGCTCCGGTAAACCTGCAACGGAAAACCACCACAAAGGGGACAGGCACCTTTGTGGTGGTCTTGGCCACGGCAGAGCCGCTAGAGCCCTGCTGGCCAGCGACAGGCGACCAAGTCGACGTGCATGTCGTCCTTAAACGCCACACCCTCCCCTAGCAAAAGCTCACGTTGAGCATCGGGACCGCCGAAAGCAAAACCCTCGCATATGTGCCCATCGGCAAATACCACGCGGTGACAGGGAATCTCGCCAGGGCGCGGATTGCTATGCAGGGCATACCCCACGTACCGCGCACTTCGTGGACGACCGGCAAGCAGCGCCACCTGACCATACGTGGCGACCATCCCCTCAGGGATCTGCTCGACTACCTCGTACACCCGCTCAAAAAAGCCCTCAGACGCCATCGCATGCTCCCTTCAACCGGTACCAGCATAAACCACCACAAAGGTGCCTGTCCCCTTTGTGGTGGTTTTGACCGGATAGCTAGTTGGCGGGGCGGAAAAAGGCTACGGCTACGGCGCCGGGACCCACATGGGTGCCGATAGTGGCGCCGATGGTATGGATGGGAAGCTCGTTCTCGGCATGGCCGGCCCATAGCGCCGTGCTGTCCTCGATGTACTTCTTGAGCACGGCGTCCGAAAGGCCTGTATAGCCTAGCGCCAGCGGCATGGAAAAGTCGACGCCGCCCGCCTTTTCGACCTTTTGATTCAGAAGGTTGCGACCGTTCTTGGAACCGCGCGCCTTGCCCAGCTGCACGATCAGGCCGTCCTCGGCGGCCACGACCGGCTTCACGTTGAGCAGCGTACCCACGGCGCCGGCCGCGGCAGACAGACGGCCTCCGCGCACCAGGTACTCCAGCGTCTCGAGCAGGCCGATAACCACCACACGGTCGCGCACGGCCTCGACCGCCGCCGCGATCTGGGCCGCACTACGGCCATCATCCACCAGGCGCAGCGCATACTCGACCAGCACGCGCTCGCCCAAGGTCACGTTATTGCTGTCCACGACGAACACGTCGCCGCCCGGCGCCTCGGCAAGTGCGGTACGAGCACTCTGATTGGTGCCCGAAAGCTTGGCGCCCACGGTAATAATCACCGCCTCGTCGCCGGCCTCGCGCGCTTCGGCAATCGCCTGCGAAAACGCGTACGGGTTGACCTGGCCGGTCTTGGGCAGCTCATCGCGCTCCACGAGCATCTCGTAAAAGCGCTGGTGATCGATGTCGATGCCATCCATGTACACATCGGTGCCAAAGGTGACGGACAGCGGCAAAACGGCCAGTGCTGGGTGCTCGGCCGGCGACATATCGCTTGCGGAATCGGTAATAATGCGGACGGACATAGCGAATCCTTTCTTGCGCAGGTCCCGCGCAGGGAATTTTGACAGCAAGGCCCCGGCACGGTATACGCGCTCAAACGGGACGATACAATTGTTGGCTGAAAGCTAGCGCCAGCGCGGCTCTAGATCTCGCGTAGAGTGTTGAGAATCGTACGCAGCGACGCGTACATCTGCTCACGCTGCTCCACGCCCATGGCCTTACCGGTGGTGTCGAGCACTTCGCGAATGATGCGATCGGCCTCGCTCATGCTCTCGCCGCCCAGGGCAGTCAGGCGCACCGGGGCACGGTACTTGACGGCCGCATCACCCGAATCATCGACCTCGACGTAGCCGCCCTCCTCCAGGTGTGCCAGTGTGCGCGAAACGGCGGCACGGGTAACGCCGGCCATGCGGGCGAGGTCGGCGCCAGTCAGGCCGTCCTTGCTGCGCTCGAGATAGTACAGGCACATGACGTCGGAGCCCTTGAGGCCCAGCCTTGCACCTTCGGACGTCTTGATGCGCTGAATCTCCTTGTAGAGGCCGCTGATCAGTCCGACAAAGTCCTCAAAACGTGTCTCGTCGTTCCACTGCATGGTGACGACCACCTTTCGCTTACATGATGCTAACGGGTAAACATCTTAGCCGCATGTGCGAACCCCCATACCCAAATATCCCAATTGTTAACCCATCAACATAAAAACCACCACAAAGGGGACAGGCACCTTTGTGGTGGTTTGGGGCATCAATAGGTTCTAGGCGCCGCTACAGCTCCACGCAGGGATTGTCGCGGGTCACTAGGGTCTTAACGACGACCGTCGCTCCCAGATAGCGCTCGAGCAGCTCGGCCAAGCGATCGATGGCGGCCTGGCAATCCCCCATCCGCTCGGGCTCCACGCACTCAATCGCCAGAAATGCGTCCGCCGAATCATCGGACAGCGCCGTGCGAACGCCGTCGCGCCAGTTCCAGCAACGGCACACGGCGCCCGCATCATCGATATAGGCAAGCTCACCGGGCAGCGTCGGATCATCTGCCTCCTCGCCAAGTGGCAAGAACGCGTCGCCGCCGTCGGTCACCGCCAGGCGCAGATTGCCCTCAATAGCATGCAAATCTTCGCCGCCAACGGGCAACGCATAAGTCAACGAAATCGTGTTGTAGATATCCACCGCCGGTGTGATGTGGCCGACCGGCTTGCCTTTGAGCACGCGCTTGAGCAGGTTCTCAACTGAGCAACGCGCGCCCTTCTTGGTCTTGAACAGGCGATACGCCTCGCGCCATGCCTTAACCGGCGCGTTTTCGCTGATGGTATCGCTTGTCAGGTGGCGCTCCGCATCGATATTAGCGCGGTCGAGCAACGCGGCGATCGTATCCACGTCCTCCTGGGGAATCTGCGCCGCGGGCTTCATGCCCTTTACGACCACGACGCCGACCGCTGCCTGCGGAAACAGCTCCCAAAACGAATCCTCGGCAACAAAGCCCTTCATACGCTCTCCCTTCATTGTGCGCGCCCGAGCGAGGGCGCCTAAACAAAAAGCGCCCTTACGACGGCCACCTTCAAAGTCCTACGGTGCCGCCACAAGAGCGCTTACGCTGCCCCCATCCGGAGAAGGGGGCGATATGTCAGGCGTATTGTAACCTGAGTCATCCACCCAAGCAAAACCACCACAAAGGTGCCTGTCCCCTTTGTGGTGGTTTTTGGTCTGAGGCGACGCTAGTGGCGCAGTCCCAGCAGGCCGCGGCCGCGATGGCGGGCCTCGACGGGCACCTGGGCGTGCGGACCGGCGGCCTTGACGGACTCGGGCAGGTGCGAGTACTTCTTCTCGAAGTTCTCCTCGAACATCACCGCCAGGTTGTGCGCGGCCTCGTCGTAGCGCGCAGTGCTCTGCCAGTACTGGCGCGGCACCAGGATACCGTCGGGCACACCGTGGCACGTCGTGGGAATGTCGACATTAAAGATGTCGTCGTGCACAAACTCGCTGTCCTCGATGGTACCGTCGAGGGCGCGAGCGACCAGTGAGCGCGTGTAGGCAAGCTCGATGCGATGGCCCACGCCGTAGCCGCCACCAATCCAGCCGGTGTTGACCAGATAGACGCGCGTGCGTCCGTCGGCGATACGCTCGCCGAGCATCTTGGCGTAGACCATGGGGTCGAGCGGCATAAACGGCTCGCCAAACAGCGACGAGAACGTAGGCGTGGGCTCGGTGACGCCGACCTCGGTGCCGGGGATCTTGGCCGTAAAGCCCGTCACAAAGTGGTACATGGCGGCATCGGCCGTCAGGCGCGAGATGGGCGGCAACACGCCAAAGGCGTCGCAGGTCAAAAACAGCACGACGCTCGGAGTGGTACCCATGCCCTTGGTCCACGCGTTGGGAATGTGCTCGACGGGATAGGCCACGCGCGTGTTGTGCGTGATCGAGACGTCGTCGTAGTTGTGCTTGCGATTCTCATCGAGTACCACGTTTTCACAGATGGCGCCAAAGCGGACGGCATTGAAGATCTCGGGCTCGTGGAACGCGTCCAGGCCCTCGCACTTGGCGTAGCAGCCGCCCTCGACGTTAAAGATGCCCATATCGGACCAGCCGTGCTCGTCATCGCCGATCAGCAGGCGTGTGGGATTGGCCGAAAGCGTGGTCTTGCCGGTGCCGGACAGGCCAAAGAACACCGCGGTCTCGTGCGTGACGGGATCCATGCTGGCCGAGCAATGCATGGGCAGTACGTCGTCCTCGACGGGCAGCAGGTAATTCATAACGCTGAAGATGGACTTTTTGATCTCGCCGGAGTAGCCGGTGCCAGCGACCAGAATCACACGCTCCTGGAAATTGATGACCACCGCGGCACTGGAGTTGAGGCCCTTGATGGCAGGATCGCACTGATAGCCGGGTGCGGCAAGGACGCAGAAGTCCGGCTCGCCGGTGCGTGCGATTTCGCGGGCAAGCGGGCGGGCGAGCATCTGCTTAATAAAGAGCGCCTGACTGGCACGCTCGCAGGCGACAAGCAGGCGACGTGTATGGTTGCGGTCGGCACCGGCCATACCGCGGGTGACGAACACGTCGCGCTCGTTGAGATAGTCGACGACGCCGGATTTGATGGCCTCGTAGCTCTCGACAGACAGCGGGCGGTTGACAGCGCCCCAGGCAATCTTGTCGTGCACGTCGGGCGTGTCGACGATAAAGCGGTCGTTAGGCGAGCGGCCGGTGCGCTCCCCCGTCTCGATCACCAACGCGCCGTTGGAGGCCATGCGGCCTTCGTTGCGGCGGATGGCATGCTCGACGAGCTCTGCCGCCGGCAGGTCCACCAGCAGGCGGGGCTGGTTCTCGGCGGGATCTTCGACCAGCGTAAGACCAAAGTTAGACAGAACTTCTGCAGGGGTAACACCAGACATGGGGCCTCCTTTAAAAGCGCGACACGTGGACGCGGCGCGCACTTTACTCACGTAAAGCCCGTTGTACCCGATATGCAAAAACGTTTTTGCGGCAAGGGCGGCAAGCCCGCCCAACGGTCAAAAATCGCACGCAAGCGGCCTAGTCGCGGCTACAGCGGCAGGCCTTGGCCGAGCATGGCAATGGCGCTCATGAGGACCAGCATGCCGGCGGCGTAGGGCAGCACCGCGCCCAGAAGCTCGGCGTCCTTACCGCGCACGTGAACGGCGGCAAGGCCAATGGCGAGGGTCTGCGGCGAAATCATCTTACCGGCGGCGACACCCAGGGCGTTCAGCGCGACCATCCAGTAGTCACTCACACCCAGCGCCGAAGCGGCCTGGCTCTGAATGGGACCAAACAGCATGCCCGAGGACGTGCCCGAACCGGTCACGAACGCACCGACGGCACCGATCCACGGAGCCAGAATCGGGTACAGCCCACCGGCGACGGCAATGCAAAACGCACTGATCGACGAGATCATGCCCGCATAGCCCATCACCTTGGCGCAGCCCAGCACCGAAAGCATCGTGATTACCGTCGGCATCATCTGCTTGACGGTCGCGGCCAGCACCTCGCCCATCAGACGCGGCGAAGCGCCCTGAATCGCACCGCCGATAAACGCGGCCAGGAAGATCCAAACACCCGGTGTGTTGATCCACGAAAACGTAAGCGTACCGGGGTTCTCGCCGCAATACACCTGCACGCGGCTCGCAAACGGCGCGAGCGCGGCGTGCACGACGGGAACCAGGTTGGAGGTACCCAGCAGCAGCACAAAAATCAGGATGAAGCACGACCAGGCAGAAAGCGCCGACTTAACGGTGAGCTGTTCGCCGGCCTCGATATTCATATGGAAGCGCGCGTCCAGGTGACCGGACTTCTCGGCGCGCATGGCAAGCACGGCAGTCAGCGCGAGTGACACGATGGAGCCCACGACCACGGCCAGCTCGGGACCCACAAACATGGCAACGACCAGGGCCGCACCAACAAAGGACACACCGGAAAGCAGTGCCACGCCGGCAACGCCGTGCAGGCGCTCGGCAACGCTTGCAACATTGCCCTGGTCATCGGCAACACGACCCGCAACCAGCACGATAAGCAGCGGCATCGCCACAAAGAAGGGCGCAAGCTGCACCAGCTGAACGGTCGCCAGATGCAGGGAATCCAGACCCACCAGGTCGGCAACGGACACCGTGGGGATGCCAATGGAGCCGTAGGGCATGGGCACGCCGTTGGCCAGCAGGCAAATGAGCACGGCAGGCACGGCCTCAAAACCAAGGCCCGCGAGCATGCCGGCGGGAATGGCAACGGCGGTACCAAAGCCGGCCATGCCCTCCATAAAACCGCCGAAACACCAGGCCACGAGCAGCGCCAGCAGACGACGATCGCTGCTGATGGAGGTGATCATACTGCCGATCACGTCCATGGCACCCGTGCGCACGCACAGGTTATACGTGAACACCGCGGCGATAATTACGAGCACGATGGGCCACAGGGCCATCAAAAAGCCCTCGAGCGAGGCCGTGGCTATCTGCGCCGCCGGCAAATGCCACCACGCAAAGGCGAGCACGCACGAAAGGGCGAACGAGCCAATAGCGGCCTTCCAAGCTGGCCATTTAAAGCACAGCAGCATCACGACGAGCCAGATGATCGGCACAAGAGCCAGCAAAAACGCAGCGACATCCATGGGTGAAAACTCCTTGGTACCGCGCAAGCGGCATCGGGGGGGGGTCACAAAACTTCAACAGGATACCGCACGTTTACCGACAAATTGCTGCCGCCCGCCGAAATTATTGAACAACCTGTTCAAAAACACGAATGGACTCCACCGCGACTATACTAGAGCGCAGTAAGAGAAAGGAATCGCCTTGAGCATCACGCCCCTCGATAGCATCCGCCGCGCCATCGCCCGCCGCAATGGCGTCGCCGACCCCGCCGTATCGGGCGGGGCGCACGGACAGGGCGGACGCATCGAGAACGGCCTGTTCCCCGCATCGCACACCGCCGAGGAGCTCGCACGAATCCAAGAGCTGAGCCAGCGCAACGCCGGCGGCCCTGACAGCAGCCAGGCCACGCGCCGTCGCCGCGAGCGCAATCGCGAGCCCGGCCCCATCCACCGCATGGTCAATGCCTGGTGGAACCGCCTGCTCGGAGCCGTCTACGGCGGCGGCTTCTCCACGCAAGAAGCCGAGTACGAAGATCACGCCACCCGTCGCGACTACCTTTGGAATACTCTGGGCACCGCTGTATGGGGCATGGCGTTTCCGCTGCTCACCATTGTGTCGACGCAGCTCGTAGGCGCCGAAGAAGCAGGCAAATTCTCCATCGCCTTTGTCACCGGCACGCTCATCATGATCGCGTGCAACTACGGCGTGCGCAACTTTCAGGTCTCGGACATCGACGAAAAAACCTCCTTCGCCTCCTACCAGCTCAACCGCTGGCTCTGCGGAGCGCTCGCCCTAGGCTGCGGCCTCATGTACAGTAGCGCCCGCGGCTATGACGCACAGATGGCCACGATCGGCCTGGGCGTCTACCTCTATAAGGTGATTGACGGCATCGCCGACGTGTACGAGGGCCGCCTGCAGCAGGCCGACAAGCTCTATTTGGCCGGCATGAGCCAAACGCTGCGTTCCGCCGGCGTCATCGCGGTCTTTAGCGTGGCACTGTTCCTTACGCGCAGCATGCCTATCGCGGCCATGGCCATGGGTGTCACCGCCATCGCCTCGCTCGTGCTGGTCACCGCCCCGCTCGCCCTGCTCGAAACCGAAAAATCACGCCGCATGAGTCTGCGCGAGGTCGGCCACCTGTTTGTCCAGTGCGCCCCGCTCTTTGGTGCGCTGTTCCTGTTCAACCTTATCGAGAGCATGCCCAAGTTCGTGATGGAAGGCACGCTGGCCTACAAGTATCAGCTGTACTTTAATGCCCTGTTCTTTCCGGCGCAGGCCATTTTGTTGAGCATTGGATTCATCTATAAACCGCAGCTCCTGCGTCTGTCGAGCATTTGGGCGAATCCGCGCAAGCGTCGCCGCTTTGACCTGATTATTGTTGCCGTTATGGCACTGATCGTGGTCATCACCGGAGCGTGCGCCGCATTTATGGCAGGCCCCGGCATCCCCATCATGAGCTTTATGTACGGCCTTAACTTTGAGCGCTACCGCACGCTGGCGCTGCTAATGGTTGTCGCCGGCGGCGTCACCGCGGCAATCGACTTTATCTACGCCATCATCACGGTGCTGCGCCACGCCGGCGACGTCACCAAGATCTACCTGATTTGCTTTGCCGTGAGCGTGATGCTGCCAGTAATCCTGATTAAGCTGCTGGGTCTGATGGGCGCTGTGGTGAGCTACCTAGCCATCATGGCCCTGCTGCTGGTGCTGCTGATTATCGAGTACGCCCACATCCGCCAACGCATCGAACGCGACCGCAACCCGTACGGCGCCTAATTAGCTGCCCCCCGGTACCGGAATTTGCGATGGAATCACCCCGGCTGGGGTCTCGTTGCGGACGATCTGCGACACGCAGAACTAAGTGAGTAGACTTTTGCCGGATCCCTGACCACACCGGCAAAACACAAGTCAATGACCTGCGGTTTTGTTGAGGCAAATTTGCCGGCTGCTCGGCATTTCCAAAAAAGCCTACTCACTTAGCCAGCGGGCAGCCAAAAAAGAACCGCCGCGACGTCGTTTGACTCCGTTGCGACGGTTTTTCGAGCATTTTCGCGCTGCCGAGGACGCAGACGCTCCTCATTTCTAGCGCTTACCGAGCAAGAAGGCGCTACTCTCCGAAAGCAGTCAAAAAAGCCCCGTCCCAAATTAGCTACCCTTTGCGCCGTTATTCCCCGGGGCGAATATTCGCGTAGAACTCGGCCCCGTCGTCCAGGCGCAGGATCCCGACGCGGCCGAACTCGGAGCCGGTGGCGGCGGCGCAGTCGATGTCGATGCGATCGGGAACGCCGGCGGTATCCTCGCCGCCCAGGTGCACAATCTGCCCACGGCCCGACTCCTCATCGAGTCCCGCCAGGCCGCCGACCTCGCAATAACGCCCGAGCGACACCGTTGGCGTGTGGCCGCTCACCACGACCGGACCCTTGCCCTCGGCAGAAAGCAACCCCGTCGGCGCATCCCAATAGCCATGGCGAATCCACAGCAGGTCATCGGACGACTGCACGGCAAGCATCTGCTGCAGTAGCTCGCGATCGGCATCCACCGCTCCCGCACCATCGGCACAATCAACCCCATGTTCAAGCAAAAACGCCCGCGCCGCCTCGGTCTGGATGCCAGCATGCACCAGCAGGTACGGACGCTCGTCAGTCTCGGCCACCGCGTAGAGCGGCAGCGTCGCCATCCAACGCACGAGCTCCTCGTACGCCTCAAATTCCATATCGTTGAGCTGCTGACGGGTAGTCCAACCGCCGTTGATATCCCAGGTCTCGGCATCGAGCGGATCCTGGCCAATGATGGCGTCGAGCATAATCTGCTCGTGATTGCCCTTGAGCACGCGAGCGTTGGGGAGCGAGCGCACGAGCTTAATAACGCCAACCGGATCGGGCCCGCGATCGATCATGTCACCCAACACGTACAGCGTATCGTCGGACGCCAGCGAAATCTTGGACAGGGCCTCGTCAAGCGCACGCACGTGCCCGTGAGCGTCGGATGTCACATAGATCGCCATGGAACGCCTCTCTTTGCATTGCGGCCGAAGCCCGGCGTCGCAACTAAAACTTCAAGTTGAACTTAAACGTTATCCATTGTACTCCGTTGCAATAAAGCTGGAAAGGGTTGCATACCGTCAACGGTCGCCGGCGCACGCCTGCCAACCCGGACCGCTCACGCCACGCCGTCTAGCCCAGCGCCCCAACCAGCGACGCTCGCGTCGCAGCCTCGTGTCGAAAATGCGCACGTCCGCAATCCGCCCCCATGAACCCACCACCTTTGGGTACAAATAACCGCAGACAACTGACCGTGCCACGCCAACCACCCAGGAGCGGACACTATCCATGAACCAGATACTTCTCTTTATCGGCCTCGTCATTATTCTGTGCCTGACCATTAAACCCGTCGGCAAAAAGCTCCCCTTCCCCACCCTGCTCATCTTTATCGCGCTCGGCATGCTGCTGGGCGTCAACGGCCCGGCGCACATCGACTTTAGCGACTATGCGCTCACCGAAACCGTCTGCAGCACGGCGCTGCTGTTCATCATGTTCTACGGCGGCTTTAACACCAACATCGACCGCGCCAAACCTGTCGCCGTGCCCGCGGTGCTGCTGAGTACGCTCGGCGTCGTCATCACCGCTGGCATCACCGGCGCCTTTGCGCACTTTGTACTAGGCTTCGACTGGATCGGTGGCCTACTGCTGGGATCGGTCGTGGCGTCGACCGATGCGGCGAGCGTCTTTAGCGTACTGCGAGAGCACAACCTTCCACTGAGGGGCGGCACCGACTCGCTGCTCGAGGTCGAATCGGGCTCCAACGACCCCGTCGCCTACATGCTCACCGCGGTACTCGCCACCCTCGCGGCTGGCGGCGACATCAACATCCCCGTGCTGCTGGCAAAGCAGATTATCCTGGGCGTTGGCCTGGGACTCGCTATCGGCTGGGCATCGGGGCACCTAATCGAGCGCGCGCATGCAACGGCCGAGGGCGCGCAGACTATCTTCTTATTCGCCGTGGCGATCGTCGCCTACGCCCTGCCGAGTTACCTGGGCGGCAACGGTTTTTTGGCCGTGTATCTTGCCGGCATCGTGCTAGGCGCGAGCGACATCACCGGCAAGGTCGAGTTGGCGCACTTCTTCGATACCCTCACCGAGATGGCCGAGATGACCATCTTCTTTTTGCTCGGCTTGCTCGTGACGCCCGCCCGCCTGCCGCAAATGCTGCTGCCGGGCCTGGCACTCATGGCGTTTATGCTCTTCGTGAGCCGCCCCATCGCCGTCGGTTTGCTGTTGGCGCCCTTTAAGACGAACCCTCGCCAGGTCGCGCTCGTAAGCTGGGCGGGCCTGCGTGGCGCGGCTTCGGTCGTCTTTAGTCTCTTTGCCGTAGTGGCCGGTGTTCCCGGCGGTCACGACCTGTTTGACCTGGTCTTTGTGATTGCCGTGTCGAGCATAGTGGTGCAAGGTTCGCTGCTACCGTCGGTGGCAAAGAAGCTCGATATGATCGACGCGGAAGGCGATGTTCGCCGTACGTTTAACGATTACCGTGACGAGGACGGTATGTCGTTCGTCAAACTCAAGATAGGCGCTGGGCATCCGTTTGCGGGGCGCTCGCTCGCCGATATTGGCAGCGCGACGGACATGCTGGTAGTCCTGGTGCTGCGCGACGGCGCACACCCCGTGCTGCCCAACGGTGATACTGTAATTGAAGAAGGCGACCTTCTGGTTATGGCCGCGCCGACGTTTGAAGAGCGTGCCGAGGTTACGCTGCGCGAGGTCACCGTAACGGCCCACGGTCGCCTGGCCGGCCAGCGCCTGCGCGACGTGCCACAGGGCAAGCACCCGTTTGTCGTCGTGATGCTCAAGCGCGACGGCCAAACGATCATCCCCGACGGCAACACCCTCATATACGCCGGCGACGAAGCCGTCATTGCCACCCTGGCGTCGTAGCGGCCAGAGGGCAGCCGTCCCGAATTGGCTACATTTGAGCATCAATCGCCCCGGCTGGGGTCTCGTTGCGGACAATTAGCGTCTCTCAAGACTAAGTGAGTAGACTTTTGCCGAATTGCCGGCCACGTCACCAAAGCACAAGTCTGTGACCTGCGGGTTTGTTGAAGCAAATTAGTCGTGTGCTCAGGATTTCCAATAAAGCCTACTCACTTAGCCAGCGTGCAGTCAAAATAGAACAGTCGCGAGGTCAGTAGACTCCATTGCGACGGCTTATCGTGCATTTTCGCGCAGCTGCGGGCGCAGACGCCCCGTCCCAAATTAGCTACCCTAGTCATCGTCGGCGGTAAAGTCTCGGAGGTCGAGGCCTTCGCGTTCGGCTCGGGCTAGGAGCTCTTGAGGGGACTCATCCTCGATATCCATCACGTCGAGCATGGCAGCGGGAAAGCCCACGCCCGCCGCACTCCCCGCACGGTCGAGCAGGCTCTCGCGCAGCTGGTCTACATCGACATCGATCTTCACGGTGGAACCTCCTACCGAGCCAAGCCCTACTTAGCAGCGCCAAGCTCATTCACAGCAGCGACAAAAGCCGCAACCTGCTTGTCGTCCATCTGCGCAGCCAAACGCCCCACCGGCTCGTCGTAGGCGAACTGAACCTTATCGATAAAGCAATCCCAAGCGCGCTCGTCCACACGCACGGCGGCCTCGCAATACTGGCTGAGCTTTTTGAGTCCATACCAAAACGCATTCACATGACGCGCAGGGTCCTCGTCCAGCACACCATCGTAGCGGCGCCCGTTAAACTCCTGCATGCGCGCCACGGCGACCTCGAGCGAATCGCCGCCATCAGCCGAAGCCTCGTCCACAAGCTCGGGAATCGGAACCTCGCGCCGAACATTATGCCTGGTAGCACCGTCGTACTCACCCACCAGTACGTCCTCATCAAGCCGAGAATCGTAGTCCAAATAGCTCGAGCCCCTGCAAATCCCATGCGGCGAACCGGTTCCAAAGGCGCAGAACAACCCACCGTCGGCGACAACGCGACGGTAGGTTTCAAACGACTTCTTAACCTGAGCGAGCAACTCGGCGAGCAAACCGGCATCGCACACAACCTCGCATGCAACGCGAGCAGCCTCCGGCAGCCCCGAAGGCTCCACCGTGCTCCCTGCAACGCGGGCGGCACGCTCGGCCCGATACGCCTGCGCGGCCAAGCGCGCCCGCTGCGCAGCGCCGCGCACGTTAGCAAGTTCATGCTCCAACGCCACGTCGCCAGCAACATCACCGACCACGTCGTCCACAAGCCCGTCAGCGTCCTGCGACCCCGTCGCACTCAGCTCGGACTCAAACGTCGCCGTGATCATGCCCGTAAGGTCCGTTGCATCGGCGGCACAGCGCATCTGCTCCAGCTGCGTACACAGCAAATCGACATCCAGGAGCACGGCATCCACAACGCGCACGTCACTCAGACGCGCCACGCCCTGCAACACCAAAGCCCCCGCAGCATCGTACGCCGCACGAACCCTATCCGCTGTATTAGCCCGCAGCTTTATCTCGATAAACGAAAGCGTCTGCTCCAGGCGCGTCAACAGCTCAGCCTTGTCCTCCATGCGCAAAAAGGCAGCATAGCGCCGCTCCATCTGCAACGGACCCGCAACGCCCGCTTGCTTCCGAGCACGCGCAAGGGCCGAACCCTCAACACGGCGCACGTACGTATCAACAGCCCGCACGGCAGACTCGCGTGCAGCGCGCTCGGCGGTCTCGACGCCCCTAAGCACACCCAGTAGCTCGCGGGAGCGTGCCTTGCGCACCAACTCCCCGCGATCGTACTGCTCGAGCGCCGTCTGACGCTTGGCTACCGATTCAAAGCCAAACAGCTCGTCGAGCAGCTCGCCAACAGAACGCTCGTCCGCCATGGCAAGGCCTCCTCACGCACTACGCACCAACACGCCCGCGGGCCCACGCGCACGCAAGCCCACTCACCCGCGCTCCTACAGATCCAGTGCCTTCTTCGCGGCATCGACCGGGTCGCCATCCATGTAGAACACCGGGCTCAAGCCCGAGATAATCTCGGACGGCACGCTCTGCAGGCCCGCAATGGCGCTCAGCGGCAAAATCACGCGCTTGGCACCGGCATTTTTGGCCACGCGCATAATGTCCTCGAGCCCGCGGATCTCGTCCATAGAGCCCGACATGCGCAAGATGCCCGGAATCGCCAGCGCGGGCATCACCGGGCGGTTGCACGCCGCAGAGCAAAGGCCCACAAACTCGGCGAGCGAAACTTCCTCAGACAGGCCCTTGCTCTGCAGGTCGTTGTAGAACAGCAGATAATCCTTGGAGCCAATGTGCATCCCCGGCGCCACGCGGTTCGCCAGGTTCACAAAGTTGTCGAACGCGGCCTCCAGCGTATCGCGCACCGGCTTGTTAAAGGCCACGCCCTCGTGCTTAAACTTGCACTCGCCGGCAACGGCCTTGTTCTCCAGCTTGTACACGGCAACCTCGCCGCCCTGCGACCTGCCCACGCCAAACACGTGGCCGGACAGCAGCGGCCCGTCGGGAATCAGGGTGTCCTCGCTCTGCTCGGGCACGCACACCACGTGCACGTCCTGCGGGTTGTCGGCATCCATATAGCCCAGGTTAACGTCGATAAACTCGACGCCCGCCATAATCTTGAGCTGCTCCTTTACACGGCGACGGCCTTCGATAGCGTAGTCCAGCAGCCAGCGCACGTCGTCCTTGTCCATGGCCTCGTCGGGGAACAGCAGCTTGGCCAAGCCGCTAAAGGTCTTGCGCACGGCGATCTCGTCACGCTTGTTAAAGTCGCTGTCAAAGCGGAAATACCGGTCGATATGGTGCGTAAAGTCCTTGCGGCGCATCTCCTTGCAAAACTCCGACAGGCAGTCGGTGATCAGGCCGTAATGCCCGGTCAGCAGGCTCGAGCGCATCTTGGGAATCTCCCAGCCCGGCAGGTAATAGTGGATGCGGTCAAAGAAGGCCGAATCGTTGTTAAACTCCGGCGGGAACGGATCAAACAGGTGCGTGGTCTTAAGGACATTTTGCACGGTGTCGTTGATGTTGCCCTCAAAGACCATGGAGGCATCGGCGTTGATCTGGTCGCGACCGCGCGCATAGCTGCCACTCGCCATGTAGTCCTTCATGATCTGCACGGCATTGGTGTCCTTAAAGCGCATGCCGGCGACCTCGTCGAACGTCACGCAGTCCCAGTGGCCCACCAAGCCCACGCGGTCGGCGCGCATGGAGTTCATACGGCCGAACAGGTTGGCCGCAGTGGTCTGACCGCCCGAAAGCAAGATGGCGTAGGGCGAGACCTCTTTGTAGATATGGCTCTTACCGGTACCGCGGGGACCCAGCTCGCACAGGTTGTAGTTGCGCTCGATAAGCGGCACCATACGCTCGATAAAGTGCAGGCGCTCTTTCTCGGAAAGCTCACTGGGCTCATAGCCAGCGGAGCGCAGCAGCATGTTGAGCCACTCGTCGCGAGTAAAGTACTGGCGCTCGTCGACCATGGCATCCAGGTCCAGATTGGGCATCTGGATGGGCGTGAGCGACGCCACACTAAACGGAGAGTCCTCGGGTCCGCGCTTTTTGCGCTTGGCCTTGGAGCGGCGCGGCGCATCGTCTCGATGCCCATGAGGTCGCGCGCGATGAGGTAGAGCCCGCGCCCCGCCTGGAGCTTCGGCCGCGTCGTCGTGTAGCGCTTGACCTGCGAGAAGGCGTGGAAGGTGCACCTCTGGACCCTGGTGCGCGGCCAGGTCTCGCGCACGGCCTTGGCGAACCCGCTCCCGCCGTCGGTGACGACCACCTCGGGCGCCGGGATCGGCGCCATGAGGGCCGACCACGCCCTCGAGTTCTCGGACCTGGCCATGTACCAGGAGACCACCCTCTCGCCGCTGCAGCATATGAGCACCACGAGGTCGCGCGCGACCCAGATCCCGTCGACGTAGAGCACGCGGTGCAACTCGCCGTCAGGGACGGGCATCGGCCAGACCTCCCAGAACTCGGCCGTCCTGCGCCTGAAGGACCGTCCGCCGCCCGGCATCGCCGCCTGGGAGTCCTTGGAGAGGAGCCACCCGATGAACTCGTCCAGCCTCGTCGCCGTGTCGTCGTACCTCACCGTCGTCGACGCGCCGCAGGCCGTGCACCTCCACCGCCGGGATCCCGATGAGGTCCTGCCGTTGCGCTTGGTCCGACCGCCGCAGTAGGGGCAATAAACGGCCTTCATGGGCACCTCTTCCGAAAGGGTATTTAACGGTTCCGGAAAAGGTTATCTACCAGCGGGAACGATGGGCAACCGGACACACATTCTGTCCGAGCGGTTAAAAGCGGCCACGGAATTTAAACGGCTGAAAAAGGGGCATCGACCTGCGCCGATGCCCCTAAAGTAGACACACATTTTGTCCTATAAGCCACAAAACGGTCGTGCCGTTTTTCGTCTAATTAGCATTCGTCAATACGAATTCCAAAAGCACAGGGCAGCTCGCCCAGGTTGTCGATACGTACTTGAGACTCCTTTATCCCTCAAGCCGTCTAATCTCTTCCCAAATCTTGCAATAGGCCTTTTCCCAATTACCGGCAATTACTTTGCATGGCTCGCACTCAACATGAAGGGCGTCGAAAGGACTAAAATCGCGCTGCTCATCTTCGGAAATAAGAGGGAAATAGATGATTCTATTTGTTATTTTTCCGTTCATGTCCCGGTCCGCCAACAGCTGAGCCCTCCTCATGAGAAGCCACCAGATATCGAGCTCGTCCGACGACAAACCAAGACCAACAATATAGATATTAGAATTAAAGAAGAGCTCGGCCCAGGTCTTTTTCCAGCCAGGACCCCTAGTAAGCACATTTAAATCAATCAAACGACCAAGACTTGAAACGTCCTGACTAGACTCCCCATCAGATAGCAATTCCATTGTTTTAGCCAAATTATCAATGTACTTGGTAATGCCCAAACAAATACTTTTAGGATACGAGATTTCTCCGTGAATGTGATGGACTTCCAAATCGCCAATTACTTTATTTCTCTTATCGCTAGCTCTCGTCTCAAACGTGTAATGTTCTTCTACTTGCTTGCCAAACAAGGGAGATGAAGCCCCGTGAATGAGAGCGTTTTCAAGGTTGTGGTCATAATTGGTCGTCAAAATTGTTTTAACACCAGAATCGAGTATGGAAACGAAATAATCAGATTTTTCGATTGCAGTCTGGGGTGTATCGAGGCAATTCAAACAATCTAAAACTCTCTTTGAAACGCTGTCGTTGCTATAGCGCCCCTTCGCCTCACAAAGAATTGCGTCGTACTTCAACAACGAATTGACCGTTGGCCCCAATTTACTGAAGAACTCACTCTCGATACCCTGCAGCAAATCGTCCCAAGATGGATAGTTCTTCAAGCAGCGGTTCAAACCGTTGCCGAGTAGAATTGCACTCATGATTCGGCTCCCTTGAGCATAATGTTGCAGATATCGAATCGTTAATAACTAATATTTGACAAGAAATTCGTACACACCCATGGTTGATCCATGGGCAAATCCGAGCCGAGCACCGCTTTCACGGACATCTAACGAACATTTGAGATCAATCATTTCCTCCCCGAATACACAGAATCTCGAATTGCTTGTTAGACGGGTTGAACAAGTTTAAATGCTTCTCTCTCGTTTTTTCGATAAGAGCCCCGAAGCTTACTTGCCTCCTCCTAGTAAGCATAAAGATCGTCCACTTGTTCGATATACTCTGGAGGATGCTCATCATCAGGCTGATTAGAAATAGTATACATATGATTCTATGTAAAGAATTTCATACGCCCGTTGTAAAGCCCATATTCGATCTGCAACGCAACTTTGGCTCTATTGCGGATAGCCGTCACAAGACCAAAGAGCCCGTCTACCTGACCAAAAACGGATCGGCGTCGCTTGTCGTCATGAATGCCGAGGCCTATGACGAGCAGACGCGCGCTAACCGCCATTCAGGAACGCGAAGATCGCATTCAACGCGCCATCGCCCGCGGCTACGATGACCTCGTAAACGACCGAGTGCGTCCTTGGAAGCAAGCGAAGGCCGAGGCGGATCGGATGCGAGCCTCGAGATAAGCCCTCCCCCATGTAACCATCCTGTAAATCATAGCAGCGCACTCGAGTTTTACCGTGATGCGGTCGCGCCTGGCGCTCCACTGTGCTAAAGTATCCCGAACGTTCAAACGACTACGAGGGGAACTAGAAGATGGCACGTGTGCACAACTTCTCAGCTGGCCCGGCCGCGCTGCCTACAAGCGTGCTCGCCGAGATCGCCGACGAGATGATGGACTACCGCGGTTGCGGCATGTCCGTGCTCGAGATGAGCCATCGATCTAGCATGTACCAGCAGATCATTGACGACGCCGAGGCAACACTGCGCCGTCTGCTGAGCATCCCCGATAACTATCGCATCCTGTTTTTGCAGGGCGGCGCCACGCTGCAGTTTGCGGGCATCCCCATGAACCTCATGCGCCGCGGCCGCGCCGGCTACGTCGTGACTGGCAACTTTGCCAACAAGGCGTACAAAGAGGCCGCCAAGTACGGCGAGGCCGTGCTGCTCGCGAGCTCCGAGGACACCAATTTCGACCGCATCCCCGACATGGCCGACATCAACGCGCGCATTGCCGCCGCGGCCGCGGGCGACGGGCTCGACTACGTCTACATCTGCCAGAACAACACCATCTTTGGCACCATGTACCACGAGCTGCCAGATTGCGGCGATGTACCGCTGGTCGCCGATGTCTCGAGCTGCTTTCTGTCGCAGCCGCTCGACGTCGAGCGCTACGGGCTCATCTACGCTGGCGCGCAGAAAAACGCCGGCGCCGCGGGCGTGACCGTGGTCATCGTGCGCAACGACCTGATTGCCGACGGCCCGGCCTTTGCGCAGACGCCGCAGTACATGGACCTTAAGACCCAGGCCGCCAAGGGCTCCATGCTCAACACGCCCAACACCTTTGGCATCTACGTGTGCGGCAAGGTGTTCAGTTGGGTTGAGCAGACCGGCGGACTTGCCGCCATGGCCGAGCGCAACTGGGCCAAGGCTAACCTGCTCTATGACCTGCTCGAGAACAGCAAACTATTCCACGGCACCGCGCAGACAGACAGCCGCTCCATCGCCAACGTTACCTTCCGCACCGGTGACGCCGACCTCGACGCCGCCTTTGTTGCAGGCGCGGCAGAGCACCAGATCCAAAACGTCAAGGGCCATCGTCTCGTCGGCGGCATGCGCGCCAGCGTGTACAACGCCGTCACCATGGAGGACGTGCAGGCGCTGGCCACGTACATGAAAGACTTCGAAGCGCAGCATAGTTTGAGTCCGCGATCTAACTAGCCCGCAACACGCGGGCCGACCAGCCACCTCAGACCACCCTGTTTAGATCAAAACCTGCTAAGGAGTTTTTCCATGCGTAAGATTAAGACCATCGACGACATCACCAAGGACGGCAAGGTCGAGTTTGGCGAGGGCTACGAGTTTGTGAGCACCGCCGAGGAGGCCGACGCCATCCTGATGCGCTCCACCGACCTGCACGGCTACGAGCTGCCCGAGGGCATCCGCGCCATCGCCCGCTGCGGTGCCGGCGTCAACAACATCCCCGTCGAGGAGTACGCCAAGAAGGGCGTCGTCGTCTTTAACTCCCCCGGCGCCAACAGCAACGCCGTCAAGGAGCTCGTCCTGGGCATGCTGGTGCTTTCGAGCCGCGGCGTGGTGCAGTCGATGAACTGGGTGCGCGACAACGCCGACGACCCCGAGATCCAGGTCGATGCCGAGAAGGCCAAGAAGGCCTTTGTGGGCCGCGAGCTCAAGGGCAAGCGCATCGGCGTCATCGGCCTGGGCAACGTAGGCTCCAAGGTCGCCAACGCCTGCGTCGATCTGGGCATGGACGTCTACGGCTACGATCCGTTCATTTCCGTTGAGCACGCGTGGGTGCTGAGCCGCGAGGTGCAGCGCGTGGGCACGCTCGAGGATCTGTGCCGCGGCTGCGACTACCTCACCGTGCACGTGCCCAGCAAGGCCGACACCATCGGCATGATCAGCACCGAGCAGATTAACCTGCTGGCACCCGACGCCGTGCTCATCAACTACGCACGCGAGACCATCATTGACGAGGACGCCGTCGACGCCGCCCTGCGCGCGGGCAAGCTGAGCTGGTTTAGCTGCGACTTTGCCACGCCCAAGACCGTCAAGATGCCCAATACGTTTATCACCACGCACTCGGGCGCCGGCACTGGCGAGGCCGAGGCCAACTGCGCCGACATGGCCATCAGCGAGCTCAAGGATTACCTGGAGAACGGCAACATCGCGCACAGCGTCAACTACCCCGCCTGCAGCATGGGCAAGGCGCGCGCCGCGAGCCGCATCGCCTGCCTGCACGCCAACGTGCCCAACATGATCGGCCAGATTACGGCAATCCTGGCCAAGGACAACGCCAACGTGCAGCGTATGACCAACGAGTCCGCTGGCGAGAACGCCTACACCATGTTCGACACCGACGAGCACCTGAACAGCAGCACCATCGAGGCGCTCAAGCAGATTCCGTCGATGTATCGCGTGCGCGTGATCAAATAGCGCCGGCACCAAGCCTGTCAGGCAGACCATGAAGCCCATTCGGCCCCCGTTTTTACGAAACGGGGGCCGATTTCGTTGCTCCGGCTGGTTTTAAAATGCTATCCAGAACAAGTTTTTTCGGATAATCGACAGTCGTACCCAAATCACTGAGCGCACCTGCTCTGATAAACAGCTTTATCAGGGGCTTTAGTAAGTAATAATCGATCTCTATATGCCAAATTAAAGTTGACTGTCCATTTTCCGAAACAACTTGTTCTGAGTAGCATTATTAAAGCCCTTCCAAGGCGAAACTGAAGCCTTTTTCGCGCCCAAAACTCTAGCTCGCGCGACCGTTCTCCACCCGCACGACTACATTCCCGCCCAATCGATAAAAATCTCCTCACGAAGCCGCCGTTCAAGCTCCTGCTGCCGCGGTGTCTTGTCTTTCAACGGCGCATCGAGATAGGACATGATGAGCTCCATCACCACGCGGAAGGCATCGGAGTCGGCCAGCTGGCTATAGGTCATCAAAACGACGGGATATCCCATCGCTTGCAAGGCCGTCGTTCGATCGGAGTCCGAAATCTTGGATTCTATGGATCCGTGTATGGCTTTACCCTGGCATTCAACAAGGCACTCTCGGCTGCCGTCCTTATTTGCCAGCAGGATATCGGCATAGCGCCTATCAAGCCCCGAAATCAGGCGGGCGCTGCGCGTCATGCGAATCTCAACGTTATTGGTAAGGCGCAGCCCTTCGCCACCGCGCAACCTCGTAAGGCCAAACAGCATCGAAGCCTGGACCTCGAGCGGCGATGCCGCCACCCCCGTAATGCACTTCGCGGCTCGTAAGAACGATTTAGCGCCGCGGAGCCCCCGGATCTTATCGACGTACTCTGTAAGCTCAGAGAGCTCGATCAAGGGCGGTCGTTTCCACAAGTCCGTTGGATTCCCCGAGACATCCTTTACGTTTTCCCAGCCCAACCGTGCATCGCCCCACTGGCCCCCATATGCCTGCACAAGTGCCGACTTTACCTGAGGCGCAATCTTGCACACGGCAAAGGTGCCGCACATCTCATACATGCACATGATTAGGCGCTCGTTTGAGACCGAGGAAGCCAGGGTCAGCAGAGTAAAGAGCGGAGACGCGACATCGAGGCCAAACTCTGTCTGCCGCACGGAGTCAAACAGCCTCTCCCCGTTCCAAACATGTCTGACAATGCGATCGCCCTTACGTCCGCAGCTGCCCTGCGCCAAAACATGCAACGGAGTGCCCAGGAAATGCGTAACGAGCGGATGCTCGCATAGGCGCTCCCTGCGCGGATCGTCCACAGAATCGGGCAGGTCCGGCATTATCGCCAAGACCTGTGGAGGTATCCGGTGATACCGAAAGGCAGATATGTCGCACAGCATGTCGTCCATAAAGGCTACGTACCCACTACGTCGTTTGTGAGCCCGCTCGGACGGCAAACGCGCCGGCTCGGCCTGCGAACGGTAAATACTGCTACGTACGCGTCGCGAATCTCTCAGGAGGCTTACAATCGGTTTGGAAAGCAGACTGATTGTGAGGTTGCATATGGTTGATGAGGACTTTGCCTGGAGGCTTACGCAGGAGCTCGTGCGGATCGACAGCTCAGACCCGGGCGCGTATGAGGATGAAATTGAGCGGTATATCAAAACGCTGGTTGAGGCTCAGCTGGAGCGGTTGAGTCATCCGGCGCTCCATGCCGTGCAGATTGAGGAGCTCGAAGTACTCCCCGGACGCCGCAACCTCATAGTCACCGTGCCGGGCGTAAGCGACGAGTCACGGCTGGTCTACATCTGCCACATGGATACCGTCACCTTGGGCGACGGCTGGGGCGCAGGCATTCCGCCTCTCGGGGCGGTCGTGTGCGACGATAAACTCTATGGCCGCGGCGCCTGCGATATGAAGGGTGGCCTGGCCTGCGCCATTGCCGCACTGGTCCATACACTCGAGCGTGTGGCGGCAAGCGGCGCGCTGCCCCGCCGCGGCTTTTCGCTCATCTGCTCGGTCGACGAGGAAGACTTTATGCGCGGCTCCGAGGCCGCCATCGATGCCGGATGGGTCGGCTCGCGCGAATGGGTGTTGGATACCGAGCCCACCGACGGACAGATTCAGGTGGCGCACAAGGGCCGCACGTGGTTTGAGATCGAGATGACCGGCGTCACGGCGCACGCAAGCCAGCCCTGGAAGGGCGCGGATGCCGTCGCCGCCATGGCAGAGGCCGTCTGCGCGTTGCGCCGCGCGTTCATGGCGCTGCCCGTACACGATGAGCTAGGGCCATCGACCATCACGTTTGGACAGATCGAGGGTGGCTACCGTCCCTATGTCGTACCCGACCATGCCAAGGTCTGGGTCGACATGCGCCTGACCCCGCCGACCGACACGGCCGCCGCGACGCGCATGGTAGAGCAGGCCATCGCCGTCGCCGAAGCCGCCGTTCCCGGTTGCCGCGGCAGCTACGTCGTGACAGGCGACCGCCCCGCCATCGAGCGCGACCCGGGCTCTCCCCTTCTGGCAGCACTCAAACATGCCGCCGACAGCGTGACGGACGTGGACACGACCGTCGGCTTCTTTACCGGCTACACCGACACCGCCGTCATTGCCGGCAAGACGGGTAACCGCAACTGTATGAGCTACGGCCCCGGGTCGCTCGCGCTCGCGCACAAGCCCAACGAGTATGTGCCCCATGCCGATATCGTTCGTTGCCAGAACGTACTCATCGCGCTCGCTGACAACGCGCTCTGGAACGCAAGCGGCCAAGTTGGGGCATAATAAGCCGCGAACAAACCGACTCACACGTTAGGACCGTCCATGAAAGCACTTCCGTTTCCCTGCATCCGACCGGCTCAGGACCGCGTGCTCGATGCGCTGCCGCAGATGGGCGGTATCCTGAGCGGCAACGACGCCCTACGCGGCGCCATCGCCGACGGCCTGATGCTCAAGGATCCAGGCGCGGCGTATTACGTGTACGAATGCTCGGGCGAGCCGGGTCACGTGACGGGTGTCGTGGCGATTTGCCCGGTTAACGTGCTGACGGGCAGCGACGCGGCTGTCGCCGAGAACGTCGACGCACTCGCCGCTGCGCACGCGATCGCCGAGCTCAAGGTGCAGCCGCGCCCCGTGTCGCTCGCCTACGAAGCCTCGCCCGTCATGGATATCATCCTCGGCGCCGCCAAAGAGGGCGCTTCGCTCTATGCCGTCACCGACCCCGCCGGCATTACGCACCGTGTGTGGGAGGTCAAGCGCGAGGACGCCCTCGGGGCCATCCGCGCTATGCTCGACCAAGCACCGGAGCCGGCACTGGCCGACGACCCCGCCTACGCCACCGCTCTGACCGGGGCGTCGCAGCTGCTAACCGATGAGGCCCGCGCCGCCGGAACGTACACCGGCAAGGAGCCGTTCAACTTTACCGTGGCCGCACTCTTCCCCGCCGCACAGGTCGCCGGCGGCGCACCGCAGGTCCCGACGGGCCTGCTCACTCACCAGATCTCGCGGTTCTAGCGGACTCAAACGCGAAGCTGAAAAACCCGGCATCCAAACAAACAAGGGGCGGAGATGCAGCAAATGCATGCATCTCCGCCCCTTTCGCATCAAACAATTACGCCGGCAAACCGCGCCGCAACACCAGCGTTATCCACGCTGCGGACCCGCTGCCGCCGCGAGCGGCTCAAGACCCAGCTCGCGCGCGTAGTCTTCCTGCGTAAAGATCTCAACCAGTTCAAACGTATCCTTCGCATCATCAAACACGAAGTGCAGCACCGAGCAGTTGCCCGGCACACGGTCGCGCTCGTCCGCCGCCGCGCCCTTCACGTGATCCATAAACTCCTTGATGGCCGAGCCATGGCTTACCGCGAGCACGCACGTATGGTCCGGACGCTGCATAAGCTCGGTCAGCGTCGCCACCATGCGCTCGCGCACCCGCATCTGACCCTCGCCGCCAAACTGACGATAGAAATCGCACCACGGGCGTTCGGGCATGAGCATCACGCGCTCGGCCTCAAAGTCGCCAAAGAACCACTCACGCAGGCCGTCCAGGCGCTCGTACGCCAAGCCCGGCCACAAGTTGGCGATAGTCTGCTCGGTGCGATGAAGTGTGGAAGTGTAGGCATGATCGGGCTCAATGCCGCGCGCACGCAAGAACATGCCGGCACGCGCCGCCTGGTCGCAACCCAGCTGCGTGAGCGGCGAGTCGCTCCAGCCCTGAATAATGCGCTTGAGGTTAAATATCGTCTGTCCATGACGGACCAGATACAGGTCTTTATTCATAGGGGGTCCTTTCGTTTGTTACAAACCCAAGAGCGAAAACGCCCCGTCGCGATAGCCAAAATGAAGCACGGCACCGTTGTCGGGCTGCTCTCCCCCGCCAGTCACGCATCTAAGAAACTCCTGGCAGGCTGAGCCGTGGGAGACGGCCAGCACGCAGTCGTGCCGGGGCCGGGCCATGATGCGGGACAGCGCCGCGACCATACGTGCGCGAAGCTCACTTTCCGACTCGCCACCAAAGGCGACCGGATAATCGCCCCAGGGTTGCGCCGGTATCTCGCGGTTTGATGTGCCCTCCAGCGAACCCAAATGCCACTCGCGCAGTTCATCGACCAGCTCTATGGAACGACCCTCGCCAACGATAAGCTCTGCCGTACACCGCGCCCGCCCCAACGGAGACGAATACACATGGTCAAAGGCCACGCCGCGGTCCTTGAACGCCGCACGCGTCGCCAGCGCCTGCTCGCGCCCGCGCGCCGTCAACGGCGAATCGTGCCAGCCCTGCAAAATGTTCTTCACATTGAGCTCGGTCTGCCCATGCCGCACCAAATACAGATCGGCCACAAGCCCTCCCCTCGCACCACCGTAAAGGTGACAGGCACCTTTGCGGTGGTTTTACCGCCGAATCGCGCCACAACGACGCGCAACTACAGCAGCACGTCGGCAAGCGGACGCTTGGGCACGTGATGCACCTGCGCCTCATCGCGCCAGTAATTGATAGAGCCATCCGGGTTGGAGTCGATCGCATCGATCAACTGAGTCTCGGTTGGCACGCCAAAAGCCATGATCAGCTTGAGCTCGTATTTGTCGTTATCGAGCCCCATGGCGTCGATTGCGCGGGGCGTAAAGGCCTTGAACATGCATGCCGCCACCTCGGGCGTGGCACTGCGAGCCGCGAGCATCATCGTCTGGGCGGCAATGCCGGTGTCGACCTCGGTGATGGGCGCGGCGGGCTTACCCGAAACAGCGCGCTCGGCAAGAATCGCTATGTAGCCGGTCGGGCGCTCGCCCTCATCGGGACCCGGCCAGTCCTTGAGAGCACCGGCCCACGCGAGCTCATCAAATACGCGCGCGCAGTCCTCGGCACCGCTCACCACATGAAAACGCAGGCGCTGAGCATTGGCGCCGCAAGGGGCCAGATGCGCAAGCTCCGCCAGCTCGAGCAAAAACTCGCGCGGTACGCGCATGGACTCGTCAAATCGGCGGCACGTGCGGGCGCGGCGGACCAGCCCGTCAAACGTGTCCAGGCCAAGCTTTTCGCAACCCTGCTTTGCCATCGACTCAGCGCTTACCGGCGCCGCGGGAACTGTTTCGTTCATAGGGACCCCTCAATAAAAGCCAATTGTCCTTTAGAAAATCTAACCTAAAACGTAGGCAATAACGAACAGAGCTGCAATGTTCTACACCTGTTGAATATCCCGCATCCAAACGGGAACAAAGATAACAATTCGGGAAGGTGAGGCTCCCATTCGCCCTTTCCGCCCCACGCGACGGCGCCCTTGGGCGATACTGGTTGCAAGAGCTACGGCTTACGCCGCACGGAAAGGAGACATCATGGGCATCTTTAAGAACGATGACAAGCAATCGAGCGCGTTTGGATTTGACGAGAAAAGCATGGCAGGCAAGGCCGTCAAGGCCGTGCGCTGGATTTACGCCATCACGGGCGTCTTGGCGCTCGTCGCCGGCATCGCACTGCTGTTTGCGCCCGCCAAGTCCCTCGTCTTCCTGACGACCGTCTTGGGCTTCTACTTTGTGATCACGGCCGCAATCAGGCTGTTTACCGCTGTTTTCGAGCCGCTGCTGCCCACCGGCTGGCGCGTTACGAGCATCATCTCCAACCTGCTCATCATTCTGGGCGGCGTCATAATCCTGCGCAACCAGGCCTTCTCGACCGCGACACTCACCACGCTTGTAGTGGTCGTCGCCGGCTTTGGCTGGATCGTCGAGGGCGTCATGTCGATTCTGGAATCCGAGCTTTCCGCCAACCGCGCCCTCGCCATCCTGAGCGGCGCACTCTCCATCATCGCGGGCATGTTCGTGTTTATCTATCCGCTGTGGTCGGCCAAGATGCTCGTCATCTTTAGCGGTGCCGCGCTGCTGGTGTTTGGCGTGACGCTGATTGTTCGCGCCATTCAATTTGGCAAACTGGTGCGCTAGATGCCAAAGACGCTTTTTATTGATGCCGACGCCTGCCCGGTCACGCGCGAGTCGATCGACTGCGCGCGGAGGGCGGGCGTCGCCGTCGTTATCGCCGGTAACAGCACGCAGAACCTGGAACGCCATATTCGCCGCGACGATCCGCGCGACGCCGAGCACGCACGTCGGGGCTTTTGGGTCACGACGCTCGATGTGAGTGTGGGAGCCGATAGCGCCGACTTTGCCATTATCGAGCGCCTGCAGGCTGGCGACGTGGTCGTGACACAAGACATAGGCCTGGCGAGTATGGTGCTCGGACGCGATGCCGCCGCCATCGGCGTGCGCGGGCGCGTCTACGATAAGGCGACCATCGACATGCAGCTGTTTATTCGCCACGAGGAAAAGAAGGTTCGCCGCGCCGGGGGACGCACCCGCGGGCCGGCAGCCTTCACCAGCGAGGACCGAGCCCGCTTTAAACGCAACCTCACCGAGCTGTTACGTTAGACAAGGTAGATTTTTGGGACATGCCTAAAAATCTACCTTTTTTGGTTTGAGCGGTGTAAGCACTCAGGATCCATGGCTCAACAAAAAACGGGCTTCAAAATGCCATGCATCGCCGCACTGCGCAGGCGCCGAGCATGGCTATTTTGAAGCCCGTTTTGCTAGGCCTACTTAGAGGCCAACGGCGGAGAGAATGAGTCCCCAGCCGGCGCCGATGACGTACATCATGACCAGGAACACGGCGTTTTCGCGAGCGCTGCGGTTGGTGCGGAACAGGACTAGGTAGCCCACACCGGCGGAAATGAGCGTACCGGCGAGCATCGGCGCCAGCTGCAGCGCGCCTTCGAGGTACAACTGCGTAATAACGACGCTGGCCGAGCAATTGGGAATCAGCCCGACAAGCGCCGAGCCCAGGACGGCGAGCGTCTCATTGCCGCGCAGGAACTGCTCGATTGCGGACTCGCCAAAGGTCTCGAGGACGGCGACCAGAATCAACGTCACTAGGAAAATGAATACCGACACCTGCACGGTGTGCGAGATCGCGCTGCGGATGATCGACAGAACGGGCGCGCCCTCGTGGGAGTGGCTGTGGTCGTGGCCGTGGTGGTGCTCGTGCTCGTCCGCGTGACCATGGTCGTGGCTGCGGTCGTGCCCGTGCTCGTCCTCGTCTTCATCACACCCACAATGGTCGCGCTCGCAAAGCTCGTGGATGTGATCGGCGCTCACACCCGCCTCGGCCACCTCGTCAATGATGTCGCCACCGCTGTGGTCATCGTGCGCGCAGTTCACGTGTGCCGGATTGACCGCGGTCCCCAGCACGGTGCGACGAATCGCCGCATGCGCGCGGACGTTGCGGCGCAACCCGCGGATAGCCGCATCCACGATAAAGCCCGTGACCAGCGCGATCAGCGCCTTCGAGGCGAGCAGCATCGCCATGGTCTGCACGGGAACCTGCTCGGCAAGCAACAGCGGCAGCATCTCGTCTGAGGTCGAGAGGAAAACCGCAACCAGCGTGCCCAGCGTCACGACACGGCCGGCGTACAACGTTGCCGCCATGGCCGAAAACCCGCACTGTGGCACCATGCCCAGCAACGAGCCAACCACGGGGCCGGCGGCCCCCGCGCGCTTGATGGCGCCGTTGACGCGGTCGCCCGCAACGTGCTCAAGTGTCTCGAGGGCAAGATACGTCACCAACAAAAACGGCACCAGCGACAGCGTGTCCTTGCCGGCGTCGAGCAGAATATCAATCAGTAAATCCATGACGGATGGAACCTTTCGTGTCTTTCGGCAGCATTGTAAAAGTCCTAGCGGTCAACTAGGGTATTGTAGTTGTCCCGGGCGCGGTGCCAATAGTTGCCCATGGTAAACTATCATCTCGCCACAACTCAGTAACCCCGAGCCGCGCGACGCGGCCCGTCCAAGGAGCAGCATATGAATGTTTCGCAAGCACTCGAATACGAGCGCCAGCCGTTTATCCCCATGTTTATCTATGGCGATCACGGCGCCATGGAGTCCGAGCGCCAGAAGGGCGAGGAGGCCCTCAAGGTGCTCGAGACCGAGTACTTTACCGCCGAGGGCGACCCCGGCTTCGACTTTGCCACTGTGCGCGACCTGGCCGACCGCAACCGCGACCTGTGCGACCAGATTGGCGAGGCGCGCCTGCGCAACGTGACGCCCGCGACGCTCTCGCGCGGCCTGTCCGACGCCGACACCTGCGCCGCCATCGGCAAGATGCAAAAGCGCACCGCCGCGTCCGTTATGCGCGAGATCCGCGGTGACCGCGACGCACTCGGTGTGGCCTATGCCCGCAAGCCCATCCAGGGCACGGTGCTCGGCATCGACATCGAGACCACCGGTCGCGCGCCCGAGCGCGGCTACATCATCAACGTGGGCTGGGAGATTATGGATCTCACCAGCGACGCCGTGCCGCATGACGCCGAGGCGCACTACTGCGGCCTGCCCGACATCTACCGCGGCGAGGATGTGCCGCTATCGAACATCCATCACATCACCTGGGACGACATCGACGACAAAAAGCCGTTCCGCGAGAACAAGGAGCTGCAGAAGCAGCTGCTCAAGCTCATGAAGAAGTATCCCTATATGGCACATAACGCCGCCTTCGAGGACAGCTGGTTCAAAATTCATCTGGACGGTTACGCCGAGGCACGCCGCGCAGGCAAGATCATCGTCATCGACTCGCGCCAGATCTGCCGCAGCCTGGACGCCGACGTCCGCTCGCTCCCCCGCGAGTCCGCGCCCGCCGCGCTCGAGAACTGGGCGCGCCGCCGTGGCACCCTCGCCGCCGACGCCAACGAGCAGCACCTGGGCCTCGACGACACCGATCTCATGCTCCGCACCGTCCAAGCCGAGTTCAACCTCAAGAACCTGTTTGCCAAGTAGAAACGTCTACGACAAACCACGGCGTAGATCACGAGCGGCCCCGCAGCGGGAACCCCCGCGGCGGGGCCGCCCTACGTTCCATAAGCAGGCCCGCGCTTCACAAATTCTGAACCCTATTTTTTAACTATTTCGGCACTTTCCCGACACGTGATTTGTTTTCAGATGGCGATGCATCGATACCAAATGTGCAGCAATTGAGTATTTCTATGCTATAGCTGAGCAGCGAAAACATTGATTTAGGGTGAACGTGCCCATAATTGCGTCAAGTTTTTGGACAGCATTTGGTTAGACCTCTAAAACGACTTTTCCGCTCAGCGTCATCAACACGACATTAGCTGACACGATATATACCATGAGTATCGTATTGTCACATACCACTGCAAAAGCGGTCTACCAAGCCGCGCATTCGGTGTCTGCGAATGACACCGAGCCCTGTAGTCCTGCCGCAATTTACGGATTGTGCCCCACCGGAACGCTCCTCGACGCGGCCGCAGAATGGCTTGCCAAACATGATGTTGCCCGCGACGCAAATGAATCCCTCGAGGTAATGGTGTTTGATCGCAGGAACGCGCGCTACGCGATGGACTGTCAATGCCACGTTTCGTCAAAGCGATTCTCATGCTCGCGTTTTATGGAGCTAGAAGATGACATCTACATTGTTGGCGTTGAGCTTTGTGCACTTCAGGCCGCCACCTATCTTTCTTTTCGCGAACTGGTGGAGTACTACTTTGAGCTGTGCGGCGCCTATTCCCTTGGAACCGGTTCTTCTACCTCTTATGCCGAGCGTTTCCCACTTACCTCAACCGAGAGGTTAAAGCAGTTCTTTAATTCCATTACCAGATGCGATGGTTTGGCCCTTGCCCGAAAGGCTATTCAATGTGTACGCGATGGATGCCGCTCTCCCATGGAAACGGCCTTTGTCATGATGCTTACGCTGCCCAAAAGCGAAGGTGGACTTGGTATTAAGGGAATTGAGACCGATTACGAGGTACAGGTCACCGCTGCCGCAAAAAATCTCACGAGACGCAAAAAGTTCTTTATGGATGCATATCTGAAGAAATCTCGAACAGATATTGAATACAACGGTTTTTATCACGACGCGGAAGAAGACCGCGCCATCGACGAAGAACGCAAGAACGCACTTGCGTCCATGGGGTACGGAATCATCACCGTCAGCCGTTATTCCTTTATGCATGCCAGCTCTTTCGTTAGGGTCATGGAGGCAATCCAACGAAAAGAAGGCATACGCCCCTCGCGTTTGCCAAAAGACTTTCAAATCATGCAAGAGGACCTGAGACTGTTTGTGCTCAGAAGGTTTATTGAGGAGAAGAAACGAATCCAGGAGGAGCTTCGCCAGGATTCCGAAGAGCGTCAACGAATTGACCTCGAAAAAGCAATGTTCGAAGGCATCACATTGGACGATCCGACGATTAACGAAGCGCCGGCAATCGATGATATGCAAACCGTCGAACCCGACAGCCCATCACTCAACCAAACAAACAGCTTCACGCCCGAGGGCAGGGTCTTCGGAGCCGGAATCTAGGCCGACTAACAAGGTGGGTACCCTAGCGACGTGCAAAATTGCGAGTATTCAGCAGGGTCGGGTGTCCATCACCCTCGAGTGGATCCAAATGTGAAGCGAAATCACTCTTGCGTGAGAACGTTAGGCAACATTTGAGGAAGAACTCATCGGTTTAACACCCTAAGATAGCTCTTGAACTACATTATTTGGCCCGCGATAGATTAACAGACCCCCTATCGTTGCAGAATACTCCAATTTTTGCACGGCGCAGGGGCACCCACCCCGGCATCGCTAATCAAAACCGCTTAGTCCGGGATCTCGTCCGCTTTTCCTCATCATTTTGTACGACGAATTACCTGAACGTTATTGACATATGAACATGCGCTCATATAATCGAAAGTAAGTTATATGAGCGCATGTTCATATGAAAGGATATTGCAATGAGCGACCACGCTGATGAAACAAAGACTGACATCGAGGCCACCGAGCCCGTGATCCCCACCACCTGCTCGCCCGAGGACCTTCCCGACGAGGAGTTGCTGTACGACTTGGCCGACCTGTTCAAGGTCTTCAGCGACACCACGCGCATCAAGATTCTCTATGCCCTCATGGGCCGCGAGCTCTGCGTGGCCGACATCGCCGGGGCGACCGCAACCTCGCAGTCGGCAGTATCGCACCAGCTGCGCACGCTTAAGCAGTCGCACCTGGTCAAGTTCCGCCGCGACGGCCGCAACATCCTCTACTCGCTTGCCGACGATCATGTCTACACCATGCTCAACCAGGGCATGAGCCATATCTGCGAATAGCAACCAACCACAGTACCAACGCGACCGGCACCCAGGTCGCCAACACAGAGAAAGGAACCCACCATGAAAAAGCAGTTTAAGCTCGACGAGATCGACTGCGCCAACTGTGCGCGCGAGCTTCAGGACGAGCTGGCCAAGCTCGAGGGTGTCAAATCCGTGTCCGTCAACTTTATGACCCAGAAGCTGACGCTCGAGGCCGACGACGCCGAGTTCGAGGAGGTCCTCGACCGTGTCGTGGAGTTCACCGCCGACGCCGAGCCGGACTGCGAGATCATTCTCTAGCCTGCGCATACGCTGACCCGCAAGGCCGCGCTTGCCGCGGCCTTTGCTCGCGAAATTATATGAGCGAGTGTTCATACATTCAAATGGGAGGATACGAGTCATGGTCACCGCCGACCCCAAAAAGAAAAAGAAGAAGCGCAAGAAAAAAGAGTCACTCGAGCATAAGCGCAACCGCATCCTGGTAGCGCTGGGCATTTTTGCCGTGGTGTACGCCCTCGATGAGCTTGGCACCCTCGCCGCCGCATTCGGCACCCCGGGCGACATCTACGCCAGCTTTGTGCTGTTCCTCGTGCCATTTTTGATTGCCGGCTACGACGTACTGCAAAAGGCATTCAATAACATCCGCCGCGGCAAGGCCTTCGACGAGAGCTTCCTCATGGCCGTCGCGACTATCGGCGCGTTTGCCATGGTGCTCTTCCCCGATACCGACCCGCACATGGCCGAAGGCGCCGCCGTCATGCTGTTCTACCAGGTCGGCGAGCTGTTCCAGGCATACGCCGTGGGCAAGAGCCGCAAGTCGATCAGTGCCATGATGGACATCGCGCCCGACTACGCCAACGTCGAACAGCCCGACGGCACGCTCGAGCAGGTCTTCCCCGACGACATCGCCGTCGGCACCGTGATCGTGGTCAAGCCCGGCGAGCGCGTGCCTATCGACGGCGTCATCGTCGAGGGCGAAACCCAGCTCGACACCGCCGCGCTCACGGGCGAGTCAGTCCCCCGCCCCGCCAAGTCCGGCGACGATATCATCAGCGGCTGCATCAACATGACGGGCCTCATCCACGTGCGCACCACCAAGCCCTTTGGCGAGTCCACCGTCGCGCGCGTCCTGGAGCTCGTGGAGAATGCCAGCGAAAAGAAGGCACGCACCGAGAACTTCATCACACGCTTCGCCCGCGTCTACACCCCCGCCGTCACCGGCGCGGCCGCGGTGCTCGCCCTTGGCGGCGGCCTGGTCACCGGTGCCTGGTCCGACTGGATTCTGCGCGGCCTGACCTTCCTGGTCGTCAGCTGCCCGTGCGCGCTCGTGATCAGCGTGCCGCTGAGCTTCTTTGGCGGCATCGGCGGCGCCTCCAAACTGGGCGTTCTCATCAAGGGTTCTAACTACCTCGAGACGCTCGCCGACGTGGACACCGTCGTCTTTGACAAGACAGGCACCCTCACCAACGGCACTTTCTCGGTGGTCGCGGTGCACCCCGAGGCTGGCTATACCGAGCAGTCGTTGCTTGAGGTCGCAGCCCTTGCGGAGTCGTTCTCCGATCACCCCATCGCGCAGTCGGTAAGCACCGCCTACCAGGGCGAGGTCGACCCCAAACGCGTGAGCGACTCCGCCAACGACGCGGGCCACGGCGTGACGGCAACCATCGACGGCAAGCACGTCGTCGTTGGCAACGCAAAGATGCTCGCCGCGGCCGGAGTCGAAGCGCCCGATTGCGAGGTCGTTGGAACGATTCTGCATGTGCTCGTTGACGGCGTGTACGCCGGCCACATCGTGATTGCAGACACCGTTAAGGCCGATGCCGAGCAGACGATCCGCGACCTGCACGCCGCCGGCGTCAAGCGCACCGTTATGCTCACGGGCGACCGCGAGGAAGTGGCTGCTGCGGTGGCCAAGCAGCTCGGCCTCGACGAGTTCCATGCGCAGCTGCTGCCGGGCGACAAGGTCGAGCGTGTTGAAGCGCTGCTCGCGGCCGAAAGCGGTAAGGGCAAGCTCGCCTTTGTCGGCGACGGCATCAACGATGCGCCTGTGCTTACGCGCGCCGATGTGGGCATTGCCATGGGCGCCATGGGCTCCGACGCTGCGATTGAGGCGGCGGATGTCGTGCTGATGGATGACAAGCCGTCCAACATTTCCCGCGCGATCCGCGTGGCGCGCAAGACCATGTCGATTGTCTGGCAGAATATCATCTTCGCGCTGGGTATTAAGCTGCTGATTTTGGTGCTTGCGGCGCTCGGCATCGCCAACATGTGGCTTGCGGTCTTTGGCGACGTAGGCGTGGCAATCATCGCCATCCTGAACGCCATGCGCGCGATGGGTGTCAAGAACCTGTAGCGTTCGTGGGCTGTCCGGCCGGGACCGGGCTTGGTTTTGAAAACGTCCTCGACCAATGAAGTGCCCCCGTTCTGCTCCTTCGGAGCTACGAACGGGGGCACTTCTGGTCTGCGGAATGTTTTCAAAACCAAGCCCGGTCCCGGCCTGCGGTAACGTTGCTGGCGGTTCTTGGGCATCGCTTGCTGGCGGGGTTCCTTGTCTGAGTTGGACTTAGTTGGTGGGGCCACTGGTCCCGGTCGCTGTCCCGCGCCTTTGGCGCGGGAGGCGCGCCTCTTTGGGAACGAAGAGATAGCTCAGCTGTGATGGCGTCGCGCACCGAATGCTCCACTTTGGACTGCGTCGGACTCGTTGTTGTTCGAATCCCCTATCCCCCTTTCGCTGGTTCGCGCTTTGCGCGAACTCCGCGCTCCTGGGGGTCAATTAGGCTTCCGTTGTTGCGCCGGCCGCATCTTCCCGTCCCAACATCGCCCTCAGCTTCTCGAAGCTCTCCTCACTCAGGCAGTGCTCCATGTGGCAACCCTCTTGCGACGCGACATCCGCCGAAACACCGGCTTCCTCGAGCAACCGCACGAAAAAGCAGTGGCGCTCCCACATTTGGCGAGCGACCTCCAGACCACGTTCCGTCAGATGAACGTCGCGCTTGCCCATTTCGACATAGCCGCTGTTTTCCAGCGTCGCCATGGCTTTAGAGACGCTCGCCTTGGTCACACCCAGGTATTCGGCGACGTCGATTGAGCGCACCGTGCCTTGGCGCTCCGAGAGCACATAAATAGATTCGAGATAGTCTTCTCCAGATTCACGTAGGGCCATGGGCCGCCTTTCGCGATGATCGTTAGTTAGCCTTTGGATACTTTCCTTGGCTTACTTTACCGCAAAAGTTGCCCATGTCTTACTACGTTGTTTAAAAAGTTAACCGTGTTTCACAAAATGCGCGGGGCAAGCAGGGCGACACCGTACGCAACGTACAAGGAGTGTCCCCAGCTGCCGGCACAAAAGGAACGTCCCCAAGTGCCGAGCCGCAGCTATAGCAGCCCAAAGTGCTTCGCGGCGTTGTAGATCCCGTCGTCGTCCACGGCGGACGTCACGTAGGTCGCCGCGGCCTTCACGGTATCCTGCGCATTACCCATGGCCACGCTTGTGCCCACGGCGGAAAACATCGACAGGTCGTTCTCGCCGTCGCCAAAGGCAATCGCCTCGCTCGCGTCGATACCCAGCCGCTCCAGCGTCGCCGCTACGCCCAAGTCCTTGCCGCCGTTGGCCGGAATAATGTCGCAGAACAGATCGCACCAGCGCGTGGTGAGCGAATGCGACACGGCGTCGGTCACGATATGCTCGTCGGCCGGATCCACAAAGGCGCAGAACTGGTAGACCGGCGCATCGAAGGCATGCTCAAACGGCTCCTCGTGGTAGACGATTCCCGCGTTGCTGCCGGCCGTCACCACGCGCTCGGACAGGCGGTTCACAAACGAGTTCTCGCCCTGCATGCACAGCGAGTCATAGCGCCCCTGCGCCACCTGGCCCACAATCACCGCGACGTCGTCCGGATCAATCGGACAGCTGCGATAAACCCCCTCGGCATCAAAGCAGTGCTGGCCCGAGAGCGTAATGTACGCATCCCAGCCCAAGTCGAACAGCCAGTCCGGCATCTGGTAGGTCGGGCGACCCGTGGCGATCACGCACGCAATCCCCTGCTCGTGAAAGCTGTCGAGCACCTGCTGCGCCGACGCCGGAATCCGGTGGGTCTTAAAGCTCAGTAGCGTGCCGTCGATATCGAAAAATGCGGCCTTGATCATCCTCGTCTACTCCTCGCCCTCGAGCTTTTCGCTCGCCTCGAGCCACGCCATCTCCAGCTCGTCCATGGCGGCATGGGCCTCGTCGATCTTTGCCTGCTGCTCGCCGAGCGCCGTGTAGTTGGTGGGATCGACCTGGGCCATGGCAGCCTCGGCCTCCTCCACGCGAGCGCGCTGTGTCTCCATCTTGCGCTCAAGCGAGCTCACCTCGCGGCGGAGCTTCTGGCGCTCGGCGTTGGAAAGACCGTTGGGCTGCCCGCTCGTCTTGGGTTTTTCGGCCGCAACCGCTGCGGCGCCGGTGTCGAACGTGCCGGTCTTGGCGCTCGGCGCGCCCACGGGCTCGCCCTCGGCGGTGGCGTTGCACAGGCGCAGGTACTGATCGACGCCGCCGGGCATATGCGTCAGGTGGCCGTCAAGCAGTGCCCACTGTTGGTCGGTCACGCGCTCCATGAGGAAACGGTCGTGCGTCACCAGGATCAGCGTGCCGGGCCAGCCGTCCAGCAGATCCTCGACAATCGCGAGCATATCGGTATCCAGGTCGTTGCCCGGCTCGTCCAGGATAAGCACGTTGGGCTCGTCCAGGATCGTCAGCAGCAGCGACAGGCGACGGCGTTGGCCGCCCGAAAGGTCGCCGATACGACTCCAGAGCTGTTGGGTCGTAAAGCCCAGGCGCTCGCAGAGCTTCTCGGGCGAAGTCTCCTTGCCGTCGATGACGTAGTACTTCTTATAGTTGCTGAGCACCTCGCGGATCGTGTCGCCCATGTAGGGCTCGAGCTCCTCGAGCTGCTGCGATAGCACGCCAAAACGTACCGTCTGGCCGATCTTCACGCGGCCGCGCAGGGGCGCGATCTTGCCCTGGATCACGTCGAGCAGCGTGGACTTGCCGGCACCGTTCTCACCCAAAAGACCATAGCGGTCGCCCGCACCGATAAGCCAGGTCACGTCGGAGAGCACCTGCTTGGGCGCGCCGTCGGTATCCGCATAGCCGGCGTCCACGTCGATCACGTCGATGACCTGCTTGCCCAGGCGGCTCACCGCCAGGCGCTTGAGCTCCAGCTCGTCGCGCACGGGCGGCACGTCGGCGATGAGTTCGCGAGCGGCATCCACGCGAAACTTGGGCTTGGTGGAGCGCGCCTGGGCGCCACGGCTCAGCCACGCGAGCTCCTTGCGTGCCATGTTGCGACGACGCTCCTCGGTGACGGCGGCCATGCGGTCGCGCTCTACGCGCTGCAGGATGTATGCCGAGTAACCGCCCTCGAAGGGATCGACCTGGCCGTCGTGGACCTCCCACATGCTGGTGCAGACCTCGTCCAAGAACCAGCGGTCGTGCGTGACCACGAGCATGGCGCCCTGGTCGCGCTGCCAGCGGGCCTTTAAGTGACGCGCGAGCCAGTTGATGGTGCGCATGTCCAGGTGGTTGGTGGGCTCGTCGAGCATGAGCACGTCGTAGTCGCCGATCAGCAGGCGCGCAAGGTCCACGCGACGGCGCTGACCGCCCGAAAGCTCGCCCACCGTGCCCTCCCAGGGCACATCGCTAATGAGACCGGCGAGGATCTGGCGCGTACGCGGACTCGACGCCCACTCATACTCGGGCGTGTCGCCCACAACGGCATGATGCACGGTATCGGTGTCGACAAGTTGGTCCTTTTGGCCGAGCAGACCGATCGTGGTGCCGCGGCGATGCGTCACGCGGCCATCGTCGGGCTCCAGCGTGCCGGCGAGCACGCTCAGCAGCGTCGACTTGCCGTCGCCGTTTTTACCAACAATACCAATGCGGTCGCCCTCGCCCACGCCGAGCGTCACGCTATCGAAAATATGCTTGGTGGGAAACTCTAGGCTGATGGAATCGCATCCCAAAAGAATCGCCATATGCCCTGCTCCTTCGTAGAAATTCAACGTTGTCCATGATAGCAGCGAGCCCCACCCCAAACCACCACGAAGGTGCCTGTCCCCTTTGTGGTGGTCGCTTCGGTCGCAGAGCAAAAAGGCGGGCCATCTCCCGCAAGAGATGACCCGCCCCTCCAATCAGTCCCGTGGCGACCGTGGCCGCCACGGGCCTCAAGCATGTCCCGGACTAGGAGAACATGCCGGTGAGGTAATCATTCAGCCGCTTATCCTTGGGCCGTTGGAAAATCTCGTCGGTCTCGTCGTACTCGACCATATCGCCCATGTAGAAGAACGCCGTGCGGTTGGACACACGCGACGCCTGCTCCATGTTGTGCGTCACGATGACGATGGCACGGTCGGCAACGATTGACGACATAAGGTCCTCGATCGCCAGCGTCGAGATGGGGTCGAGCGCCGAGCAGGGCTCGTCAAACAGGATCACGTCGGGGTTGAGCGCCAGCGTGCGCGCGATGCACAGACGCTGCTGCTGGCCGCCCGAAAGCGCGTAGGCACTCTTGTCGAGCTTGTCCTTGACCTCGTCCCACAGCGCCGCGCCGCGCAGACTCTCCTCGACCATGCGGTCGAGCTCGTCACGGTCGGTGATGCCGTGGCGCCTAGGCGCAAACGTGATGTTGTCGCGAATGGACTTGCGGAACGGGTTGGGCTGTTGGAACACCATGCCAATGGAGCGACGCAGCTCGTAGGTGTTCTCGGTCTTGGTATTCACGTTGCGCCCGCGGTAATTGATCTCGCCCTCCACGCGGCAGCCGCGAATCTCGCGATTCATCAGGTTGAGGCTACGCAAGAAGGTCGACTTGCCGCAGCCCGAAGGCCCGATGAGCGCCGTGATCTCGCCCTTGTGAAAGTCGAGCGACGTATCGTGCAGCGCATGGTGGTCGCCATAGTACACGTTGACGTCCTTGGTGGAGAGCACGACCTCGTCGCTCACGGCCCTGCCGCTCACGCGCACGCGTTTTTCGCTCTCCCCCACACTCGACAGAAAGTCCTGGGTCTCGGACGTGGCCGCCTCGGTTGCGGGCGTTGCATTCATCTCGCTCATTCGGCCGTCATCTTCCTTGCCAGTTGCTTGCCCACGATACGGGCAACTATGTTAAACAGCAGCACGCAGATCATCAGCAGTGCAGCGGTGCCCCAAACGATCTGCTGGGCCTCGGGGCTGCCCTCGCCGTAAATCTTGTAGATGTGCACGGCGAGCGACTCACCGGGGCGGAACACGTTCCAAGCGCAGGTGGGGCTCGACAGGTTAAAGCTCAAGAAGTTCAAACGCACCGGCGAGCTCATGCCCGAGGTAAAGAGCAGTGCCGCGGCCTCGCCAAACACGCGGCCGGCCGAAAGCACGATGCCGGTCACGATGGCAGGCATGGCCTCGGGGATCAGGATGAGCAGCGTGGCCTCCCAGCGGGTAAGGCCCATGGCCAGGCACGCATCGCGCTGGGCCTGCGGCACGTCCTCGAGCGCCTGCTGGATCACGCGCACCAGGATGGGAATGTTGAACATGGTGAGCGCGACGGCGCCGGAGATGATGGAGTACTTCCAGCCCAGCTGCACCGAGAACACCAGGAAACCGAACATGCCGACAACGATGGAAGGCAGCGAGGACAGCGTCTCGATGGCGGTGGAAGCGATGTCGCGGATGGGACCGTCCGGCGCGTACTCAACCAAAAAGACCGCGCCGCCCAGGCTGATGGGCACCGAGATGATCAGGGTGATCAGCAGCAGATAGAACGAGTCGAACAGCTGGTAGAGTACGCCGCCCTGAGTTCCGTTGGCGCGCGACGGCTGCGTGAGAAAACCCGGCTGGAACAGCGTCGAGATGCCCTCGAACAGGATATAGGCCACCATGGAGACGACGATGAGCATGACGATGGCGATGATTGCCGTCAGCACGCCCGTGGCGATGCGATCCTGTTTTTGGACGCGCTCGAGTCTCGCCTCGTCGATATGGATGTGCGTGCTAGCCACGAGCCTTCGCCCCCTTGCGGCCAATGAGGTGGATGATCAGGATGAAGATGAGGCTCATGCCCATCAGCAGCAGGCCGAGCGCCCACAGAACATCGTCCTGGGCCGAGCCCTCGGCATAGACCGCCATGGACGTGGTGAGCGTGGTGGTGATGGTGGACGCCGGCGACAGCAGCGACGTCGGCATGGCCTCGATACCGCCGATAACCATGCGCACGGCGAGCGTCTCGCCAAAGGCGCGGGTCATGCCAAGGATGACCGCGGTCATGAGCGACGGCATGGCAGACTTGAGCACCACGTGCCAGATGGTCTGCCAGCGGGTGTAGCCCAGCGCAAGCGAGCCCTGACGGTAGCCGTCGGGCACGGCACGCAGGCCATCGACCGAAAGCGTGGTCATAGTCGGCAGGATCATGACGGCCAGCACGATGGCGCCGGGCAAGATGCCCAGACCCGTGCTCACGTGGAAAACGGACTTCATAAGTCCGACGACCACGTGAAAGCCAATCAGTCCAAAGACGACCGAGGGAATGCCGGTCAAAAGCTCAATAAGCGGCTGAAAGACCTTGGAACCAAATTTGGGTTGGATCTCGACCGCAAAGATGGCGGAGCCGATGGCGATGGGCAGCGCGATGAGCGTGGAGAGCACCATGACCGCAAACGAGGTGACGATCAGGGGCAGGGCGCCGGTATAGGGCAGACCGTTTTCGGCTGTGTTGGCCAGGTCCCACTTGGTGCCGGTGAAGAACTCGACAACCGAAACGCCATCCTTGAGAAAAGCCGAGAGGCCCTTTTGGGCGACCATGAAGATAAGCGCGGCAACGACAAGCGTCACGAGCGCTACGCAAGCGCCCGTGACGCCCAGGCCCACGTTCTCAAGGTCGCGCTTTGGCAGCTGTTTTGCCATTGCAAACCTTTCCGGGGGCGATTACTTATTTAGCAGAGACCTTGCCGCTGGCGTCCTTGACGACCTTCATGGCAGAGACGGGGATAAAGCCCTGCTCCTCGACGAGCTTGCCCTGGACGTCGTCGGAAAGCATGAACTCCAGGAAGGCCTTGGTGGCCTCGTCGGCGTCCTTAGCGCAGTACATGTGCTCGGTAGCCCAGATCTTGAAGGAGTCGTCGGTGACGTTTGCGCTCTTGGGCTCGACGCCCTCGACCTTGATGGCGTTGAACTTGGAGTCATCGAAGTGCGAGAAGTCGAGGTAGGAGATGGCGTTATCGGTGCTGCCCATCTGAGTCTGGACGTCGCCGGACTTGTCGAGCTCGGCGTCGCCCTTAAAGTCGACTGCCTCGTCGCCAAAGACGGCAGCCTCGAAGGTGGCGCGGGTACCGGAACCGGCCTTGCGGTTGAGAACGACAATCTTGGCGTCGTCGCCGCCGACCTCCTTCCAGTTGGTGATCTGGCCGGAGAAGATACCCTTGAGCTGCTCGAGGGACAGGTCGTCGACCTTCACGTTCTTAGAGACGACGGGACCCATGCCCACGACGGCGACCTCGTGGTCGACGAGGTTCTTGACCTGGTCGGCCTCGAGCTTGGTCTCGGCGAAGACGTCGGAGTTACCGATGGTGACGGTGCCGGCGGCAACAGCGGTCAGACCTTTGCCCGAACCGTTGCCCGAGCCGGAGACGGAGACGTCGGGGTTGGCATCCATGAACTTCTCGGCAGCAGCCTCGACGAGAGCCTGGAACGAGGAGGCACCGTCGTAGGTCACCTCGCCGGAGACGGACTCGGCAGCAGCGGCGCTACCCTTGTCGGCGGCGTCGGATGCGCCTGCGCCGCCGCAGCCAACGAGACCGAGACCGACGATGCTGGCAAGACCACCAGCAAGGCCGAGGAACTGACGACGAGAATAAGCCTGATCGAGCATGATCTTCCTTTCGTACATGCGAATCGCGGGCACCCTGCCCGCTTTGCTGTTTGGAAAGATACGACCCCGACCGGGCAGCACCCGCGCCAACTGCGGTTTCTTACGGGCATTTGATAAACCCTTACCGCAAGCGCGGCAGGGCTTTACAAACGAATAACAATCCCGCTGACATGCATGGCCCGCCTTTTACACCGAAAAAAAAAGAAGTTCCGGTGAAATAGTTCCTGCTTGGCCATCAAATGGCCCATTCTAGGAACTATTCCACCGCAACTTAGATTGGGAAACCGCGAAACCTTAAAGCTCTAATTCATTCAAACGGAGGATCGCAACGATATAGATCTTGAGCGCTTGCTTGAGCTGTTCCTCGTTGGCGCACTCGTTGGGGCCGTGCATCTGGCCGCCCCACGCGGGCAGCTCAAGGCCGGTCTCCTCGGGGCCAAATGACACGGCGCGGGCAAAGTTGCGCGCGTACGTGCCGCCGCCCATGGCAAAGGGCTCGGCATGCTTACCCGTAAACTCGTTATAGGTATCAATCAGCGCTTTCACGGCCGGATCGTCGGCAGAGACCGAGAACGGCACCTTTGCATGACCCACGCGACAGGTCACGTCAAAGCGCCCCACGAGCGGCTCGAGCTGCTCGCTGATGGTATCGGCGCTCGTGCTATCGGGGAAGCGCACGTCGATGACCTGCTCGATATGGCCATCCACCACACGGATGACGCCGGGGTTGCAGGTGAGCGGGCCAAACGCCGGGCTCGTCGCATCGATTCCCAGGCCGCGGCCATAGGCGTCCGCATGCACAAAGGCCAGAAACTTGACAAACTCGTGCTCGGCAGGCGTCAGCAGGCGCTCGTCGCGCGCACCAAACGCATCCTCGGCCTCGCGCAGATACGCCACGATGAGGCCGACGGCATTGATTGTTCCCTCGGGCATCGAGGCATGACCGCCAATGCCGTGGGCGAAAATCTGCGCATGCCCGTTGCCGAGCGCCGTGATCTCCAGGCGGTCGGCGTTCTCAACAGGCGCCGGCAGCTCATCGGCGGCAATCGCAAGCTCGCAGATAGACTGCGACGGAATGGCGTTGCTCGCTTCGGCGCCGCTCCAGGACACAATGCGCCCGCCGTCGATCTTGGGACTCACAAACGTCGCCCCAAACTGGCCCTTCTCGGCATTACAAACCGGGAACTCGGCATCGGGCGTAAACAGAAAGTCGGGGTTCGCGTGGTTCTCCAGATAATGGTGAACGTCGGACATGCCCACTTCCTCATCGCATCCCAGCAGCGCGCGGAAGGTATAGCGCGGGGTAATGCCGTGCTTGAGCAGATAGGCGCCGGCGTAGAGCGACAGCACCGCCGGGCCCTTGTCGTCGATTACGCCGCGACCGAGCAGCCAGCCCTCTCGGCGCTCCATCGCAAACGGGTCGGTGTTCCAACCGGGACCGGCGGGAACCACGTCCACGTGGCAGATGGTCGCGAGCTGCTTGTCGCCGCGGCCAGGGATATCGGCAATGCCCACATAGCCCTCGTCGTCGCTCGTCTGGTAGCCGAGCTTCTGCGCAATGCCGAGCGCGCAATCGAGCGCATCACGGACCGGGCGGCCAAACGGCGCACCGGGCTCTGCGTCGGCAGCAACGGCTACGGACGGATAACTCACCAGCTGCTCGATATCGGCGACGACATCTTCCCAGACCTCGTCGACATACTCAGCGACGCTCTGCTCCACCTGATTCATGGACGACCTCCTTACCAATGAGGGGCGAGCGTGCCCGCCCCTCACATCACATACTTATATAGCGAAAAGTTTAGCAAGCTCGGCCACCGAGTGCACCACCGCATCGGCACCCGCGGCCTCGTGCTCCCCCAGCGCCGCCGCGCCCGAATAGATGCCGATACACGGCACACCCATCGCGTGCGCGCCCTCCACATCGTTAAAGCGATCGCCGATCATCACGGCATCGTCGGCCGCCGCACCCAGAGCCGCCAGGGCATCGCGGACCGAATCGGCCTTGGTCTCGCGCCCCTGCGGCGGATTCATGCCAATCACCGCCTCAAACTGAGAAAGCCCGAGCTCACGCACCATGTCGATGCACTTTGCCTCCATGCGCGACGTTGCCACAGCCATACGCTTGCCCTGGGCGGTCAACCCATCCAGCAGCTCGGGAATCCCATCGAACACGGGGTACTCTTCCGGTCCCAGTTCATCAAAATAGGCGCGGTACTCATCGGCCACAACCAGCGACTCCTCGCGGGAAAAGCCGTAAAAGTCGTGAAAGCTCTTCCACAGGGGTGGCCTGATCATGCGGCGCAGGTCACCCATCTGCGCCTCAGAAAGCCCGTGCGCAGCCAGCGTCTTGCGCGTCGAGGTCATCACCGCCCGGCCCGTATCTGCCACCGTGCCGTCAAAATCGAACAGCACGACCGGCCGTCTGCATATCTCCAACGCCTCCATCGGCATTCCTCTTCCCCAGTTGACGATTTCCACACCGACACTTCAAACTGTTGACTATTCAACAATTGAACCTAGTAATGTGGAACGACTCTACTATACTTGTCGCACTTTGCTCTCAGAAGGCGGCGCGCAAGCGCCCCAATGAAAGGTGCAATTATGTCTTTTGCCATCATAACCGACTCCACGTCGGACATCTCCCCCGCCCGCGCCCAAGAGCTCGGCATTTACGTGATTCCGCTGCATGTGATTATCGAGGGCGAGGACCTGCTCGACCAGGTGCAAATTACCGCCCAGGAGTACGTCGCGCGCATGGCCGGCACCGAGCAGCTGCCGCACACCTCGCAGCCGAGCGCCGGCGAGTTCAAGGCACTCTTTGACCGCGTGCGCGCCGACGGCCACGACAGCGCCATCTTTATCTCGCTATGCAGCGAGTGGTCTGCCTGCTATGCCAACGCCAGCCTGACGGCCGATACCCACGAGCTCGACGTGCGCTGCATCGATTCGCGCACCGGCTCGGGTGCCGAGGGCCTGCTGGTGGAGTATGCGCTCGCCATGCGCGAGGACGGCCGCAGCCTGGACGAGACCGAGGCGCAGATCCGCGCGACGCTGCCCGACGCCCACCTGCTGCTGATTCCCCGCACGCTCGAAAACCTCGTTAAGAACGGCCGCGCACCTAAACTCGCCGGCCAGCTCACGCAAATGCTCAACATTCGCCTAGCCGTTTCGCCGGAGTGGAAATCGGGCGAGATCAAGGCCATCAAGAAGGGCCGCGGCGCCAAGCGCATCGTCGCCAACACCATGGCCGACTGCCTCGCGTTTTTGGCTGAACACCCGGGTTCGAGCGTGCGCGTACTCACGACCGGCGCCGCCGAGGAGCACGAGCTCGTCAACCAGGCGCTCGCAGGCCAGAACTACGTAGACGCCGGCACCGGCCCCATCGGCTGCACCATCGCCACCCACGTAGGCGTCGACGCCATCGCCATCAGCTACTGCCCCCGCTACCAGCCCATTCACTAGGGGCACCTTTACCACTTGCGGTGGAATAGGGACTGTTTTTGGCTTATCAGCCGCAAATCAGTCCCTATTCCACCGCAACTTAGAAATCGGCGATCAGCCCAGCGGACCCTGAAAAAGCTCCTGATGAGTGCCCATTCGCACCAGCCTGATCACTGGGTTAGTCTTATGGGGCAGATATAGAACGACCACATCGACCAAGCCATCGGATAGGTGGAACTCGATGTGGCCGTTGTAATTGCCGCCCGGGTTTGAGAGCTCGTGGGCGCCGTACTCCGCCGGAAGCGACCCATGAGCCACAAGCTCTGCAACCGCCGCTTTAAACTCACTCTTTAACTGCGGATGCATGCGCATCGTTCGTTTGTAGTCCGCCTTAAATTGAGCCTCGACTTTGATCTCGAACATCGCTATTCCTCATCAAGAAATGACATAAGCTCATCAGCGTCGTTGAATGACGGGCTATCGTCCGGCAAAATCCCCAACTCATGAGCCTCGGCGATTACCATGGCACGCCTCGTCGCCTCGCTGGGCACCTCCGCCCTTCCTACAATCTCAAAAGGAATCTTTCGCTGATTTACCAGCTGCCGAACAGCAAGGTTGAGATACGAATTGAGACTCAAGCCAACTGAGTCCAAGAACTCAGTCGCCTGTTCCTTGAGCCCCTCTTCGATGCGAACCGTCGTGGGCTTAACCGTTGCAGTAGACATACGCGACCTCCTCGCCTCATCTTTTACATCAGTATACCCAGTTTAGATGGCAAACTGCCGTTAGATAGCATCAGATTGCCATGCAGATCCATGTCGCGGTGGGCACGATTGCTCTACATCAGCCCGCCGAGCGCAATGTCGACGGCTTCGTTGAGGTCGTCGGTAATGTGCACCAGCTCCGGATCGAGCGGGCTGATCATACCGGCGTCCATCACCGGGCCGTTGAGCCAGTCGAACAGGCCCTGCCAGTACTCGGTGCCTACCAAAACGAGCGGCATGCGCTTAACCTTGTGCGTCTGCACCAGCGTGAGTACCTCGAACATCTCGTCGAGCGTGCCAAAACCACCGGGAAACACGATGGCGCCCGAGCTGTATTTGACAAACATGGTCTTGCGCACAAAGAAGTAACGGAAGTCCATGCCGAGGTTCACGTATTTGTTGAGCCCATGCTCGTGCGGTAATTCAATGCCCAGGCCAACTGACTTGCCGTTGACACTCGCCGCTCCCCTGTTGGCCGCTTCCATGATGCCGGGGCCGCCACCGGTGATGACCGCCACGCCATGTTGTGCGATCTTGCGCCCGACGGTGCGCGCCGCCTTGTAGAGCGGATCGGTCTTGGGCGTGCGAGCGCTACCGAAGATGGTCACAGCGGGCCCGAGCTCGGCAAGCGCGCCAAAGCCATCGACAAACTCGGCCTGAATGCGCAGCACGCGCCACGGATCAGCATGCAGCCAGTCGGTCGACTCCTCGGGCGCCAGCAGGTTGGCGTAGGTGTTGTCCTTAGGAATCATGGGGCCGCGCATAACCACGGGGCCGCGGCGGTACGTCTCGTCGTAGGCAGGCTCGCCCTCGACATTCTCGTTCTTAATCATGGGTACTCCTATCGAGAAAAAGAAAAACGGGCGGGGTCGACGCCATGCGCCAAACACCCGCCCGAACATCAACTATTCGGTATGGTACCCACGATGCATCAAGTGCTTGCAAGCTATCGGTCAGCGGTCGCGCAGACGGTGTTAGCGAACGTGATGACCGGCCGGCGCTCGCCCCTTGCCGTTGCCCGCGCTCTGCAAGCGCCCGCGCAGCTCTTAGTAATCCACCGCCGCAGGACTGTTCATCCAGTCGCTCACAAACGCACCGTAACGGCCCTCGATAATGGCCTGGCGGGCACGCTGCATAAGGTTGAGCAGGTAGTAGATGTTGTGCATCGACAGCAGAATACCGCCGAGCATCTCCTTCTGCGTGACCATGTGACGGATGAGCGCGCGGCTGTAGCCGCCCGTGCACACCGGGCAGGTGCAGGTGGGGTCGATGGGGCCGTCGTCGTGCGCAAAGCGCGCGTTGCGGAAGTTAAGGCGGCCTTCACTGGAGAACGCCGTACCCATGCGGCCGGTGCGCGTCGGCAGCACGCAGTCGAACATGTCGATGCCCACACCAACGCCGCGCACGAGCGTGGTAGGGTTGCCAACGCCCATGAGGTAGCGCGGCTTGTGCTTTGGCATGTACTCGCTCGCGAGCGGCGCCAGCGTCTCGAACATGGTCTCGTGGTCCTCGCCCACCGAGTAGCCGCCGATGCCATAGCCGGGGAAGTCGCCGCACTCCTCCAGGTGGCGCAGCGAGCGCAGGCGCAGGTCCAGATGCATGCCACCCTGGACGATGCCAAAGAGCGCCTGGTCATCACGGGTGTGAGCCTTGTAGCAGCGCTCGGCCCACATGCTCGACAGCTCCACGGCGCGCTCAACGTAGGCGCGCGTGGCGGGATAGCCCGGGCACTGGTCGAGCTGCATGCAGATGTCGGAGCCGAGCTTCATGGCGATTTCCATGTTGTCCTCGGGCGTCCAGAACACGTGGCGGCCGTCGTAATCGTTGACGATAAAACGCACGCCCTCGTCGGTGAGCTTGACAGCGTCGTTGTGGCTGAACACCTGGAAGCCGCCCGAGTCGGTAAGAATGGGGCCATGCCAGTTCATAAATTTGTGCAGTCCGCCCAGCTCAGCGATGGTGTCCTCGCCGGGACGCATGGACAGGTGGTAGGTGTTGGCGAGCACGATCTGCGCACCGAGCTGCTTAACGGTCTCGGTGGGGATGCCCTTGACGTTTGCCTTGGTGCCCACGGGCATAAAGATCGGCGTCTCGATGTCGCCGTGCGGGGTGTGCAGCACGCCGGCGCGCGCGTGCGTCGTCGGATCCTCGGCGATCAGGTCGAATTTAAAAAGGTTCTGGTCCATAAACTGGAACTCCTTGGTTGCGGTTCATACGCAGACCATTATACGGGCAACCCGCAAGAAGCACCGACTCGACAGAAACTGGCGCAAAGGGGTCATAGTCATTGGGGACGTTCTTAAATGACTAGTCGTCGGGGACAGTCTTCAGCGCCATCTTACAAAGGAGTGTCCCAATCTGCCGGCACTCAGGGACTGTCCCCAAGTGCCGGCAAGAGTGTCCCTTTCGACTAGTCATTTAAGAACGTCCCCAACGGCTACATCAACAAAGGCAACGCCGATGCTCTGGCAACGTCAGCGAGCGGTCGCCAGAGCGAACAAGTTGGCATGAAAAGAGGGCGGCATAGACCTTCTGGTCATGCCGCCCTCTTTGAATGACAAATTGTCGCTCTGGTGACCGCGCAGCGTCGGCCCGTTACGGCGTTTGGTAAAACGCCGTAACTCTTAGGGCCGCTGGCCCATACCGCCCTCGAGGGTGACGGTCTCGCCGTTCATGTACTTAAAGTCGGGGCCGCAGAGCTGAACGACCACGCGGCCAATCTCCTTCTCGACGTCGCCGTAGTGGCCCGCCGGCGGCATGTGGACGTTGGCCTTGAACGCCTCAGGATAGGCATCCTGGAAGTTCTCGAGCGCAGCAGTCCAGGCAAGCGGGCACACAATGTTGACGTTGATGCCGTCCTTGCCCCACTCGTTGGCGGCGACGCGGGTCAGGCCGCGGATGCCCTCCTTGGCGGCAGCATAGCTGCACTGGCCGTAGTTGCCAAACAGGCCGGCGCCCGAGGCAAAGTTGACCACGGAGCCCTTGGTCTCCTTCAGGTGCGGATAGGCCTTCTGCATGTACAGGTAGGTGGCATACAGGCCAGAGTAAATGGCCAGGTTAAACTGGTCCATAGTGTGGTCGGCGATGGTCACACCCGAGGCGCTGGCCTGAGCGTTGTTGACGACGGCGTCGATGCGACCGAACTCCTCAATCGCCTTGTCGATAACGTTCTGCACGACGGCCTCGTTGTCCTGACCAGCCGAGACATCGGCCTGAACAGGCAGAACCTTGACGCCGTACTCGGCCTCAAGAGACTCCTTGGCGGCCTCGAGCTTGGCGACGTTGCGGCCGGTGATGACGAGGTTCGCGCCCTCCTTGGCAAAAGCGATATCGATGCCGTAGCCGATGGAGCCAGCAGAGCCGTCCTTAAGCGTGGCCTTGCCGCCGCCGGTGACGATCACGGTCTTACCAGTGAAAAGTCCCATACGAAGTCCTTTCAAAATCGCGACGGGCACGCCCGCCGACTGCGCGCATCCAAAATAAACGCGCCAAAAGCTGAAATGCAACTTTAGCTTCTTCAAGTGAAAAGAAAAGGCCTCGGCAGGCGAACGGCATAACGTCTTTCGGCGAAGGGATTGTCAAGTACAAACTGGATAAAGTGGCCGAGTTTTTGCTATCGACGCGAGCCATCGAACACGTTTTGAAACTTTGCTGCGGCGCGCGGGATGTCGGCGCGAGACTTTATCATAGGGTGACAAACAACGATGAGGAGCACATGCCTATGACAGACGAGCTGGACCCCCAGACTCAGCAGCATATTGATGATTCCGCAGACGTCGCCGCAGATACTGACGCTGCGACCTGCAATGATACCGACGTCGACGACGCCACTCTGGATAACGGCGCTGCGGCGGAAACCCCTGCGACCGAAGATGCCGACGAGCAAAACGGCGATTCGGCCGCTCAGGACGACGCCCCCGAAAAGGACGCCACCCCGCAACCAGCGGGCCCCATCGAGGTGTCTTCAGAAGAAGAGCTCGACGCCGTCATGGACTCCATGATGGATGCCGTCAAAGCGATGAAGGACGCTGTCGCCGATGCCGATGTCGACGCCGAGGAAGAGGAAGCCGCCGAGGCTGCCTCGACGTTTGTGCCCGGCGAGACCCCGGTTGCCGACCAGGGCAGCACCATGCCCTCGTTCCTGCAACTCGAGCACCCCACGATCGGCGCCGATGCGGTCGACCCGTATGCAGCGGGCTTTTCCGTGATTGAAGGCGGCACCGGCAATATCGCCGCGCCGCAGACTGCCGATACGAATGCCGCCGAGGCCGTACACCCGACCACCTCGCACGCCCCCGCCACGAGCCGCGACCTGGGGAGCGCCGTCTCAAATACCGCTAACGCCGTGGGCACTTTTATCGCCCAGGGCGCGTCGGCCATGCGCGAGATGAACGCCGCCAAGAAGGCACTCGCCGATGCCCGCGCCCATTTAGCCGAGCTTGAGCAGCGCATCGCCGACCAGGCAGAGGAGCTCGAGACGCGCCAGGACATCGCAGGCCGCTACGATCAGATCATCGCCGATCAACGCCAGGCGATTGCCGCGGCACAAAAGACCGCTGCGGCAGCTGAAAGTAACCGTGATGCCCATGCCGCCAAAGCGACGGAGCTCAAGGGTCAGCTCGAGCAAATGAAGGCAGAGGACGATGCGACCGAGCTCCGCCTGAAGGCTGCACTCGACGCCGTGGAAGCCCGCGAGGCGAGCTCGCGCGAGACCGGCAACCGCCTCGTTCGTCGCCTTGAGGATTCCAAGCGTATCCGCGACAAAGTGAAGGCTGAGCGTGATGCCGGTGTCGCCACCGCACGACAAACTGCCGATGCTACGCGCGCACAGCTCGAGACCTTGCGTCGCGAGTATGCCGAGCTGCAGCGCAACCCTTCGGCAAATCCCGCCAATTACACCGTACGCACCAACGAGTTGTCTATGCAAATCTCCGACGCTGCCGACGCCCTCCGCAAGGCCGAGGAAGATATTCCGCGCGTGACTGCCGATCTTGAGCATTCACTTGCCGCCGCCGAGCAGGCCGTCGAGCAGGCACAGGCCCCCATCGCCGACGCTAAACGCGCGCACCAGGCCGTAACGGCTGAGGCAGATGCCGCGCGCGACGAGCTGCAGTCCGCAAAAACTACCGCCGCGACGCGCCAGCGCGAGCTGCGCGAAAAGATCGCCACGCAGGACAAGGCACGCCGCGAGCAAGAGCAGGCCATCGCAAACGCCCGGGCAGATGCCGCGCATGCGCAGTCGATTATCGAGCAGGCGACCGAGGTGCACGACCATCCCGAGATCACCGAATCGCTCGCCGGGTCCTTGGCGCGCGACAAGGCCGAGCATACCGAGACCGAGCGCGAAGTTGCCCAACTCGAGGCCGCCGAAGACGACGTTCGCAAGCGAACCCGCGACTCACGCGTCAAATTCACCGGAGCCATCGCCTGCATCATCGCAGCAATCCTGGTGATCATCGCAATCTGGCTGTTCGCGAGCAAGTAAGCCGGTTGCCAAAAACGCCCCAACGCAGTTGCGGTGAGATAGTTCCTGTTTAGCCCTCAAAAAGGCCAATTCAAGAACTATCTCACCGCAACTTATTAGATTGATGCAAGGTAGTCGTTTAAGAACGTCCCCAACGACTACCCGACAACAAAGGCAACGCCAATGTTTTGGCGAAGTCAGCGAAAACGCCCCTAAGCGAGCAAGGTGACGTGAAAGAGGAGGGCATTGACCTTCTGGTCATGCCCGACGATCGAACGTCAGATTGCCGCTTAGGGGCGTTTGCAGCGTCGGCCGGTTACGGCGTTTGGAAAACGCCGTAACCTACTGAATGAGCATTGCGTCACCAAAGCTGAAGAAGCGGTAGCGCTCCTCGATGGCGGCGGCGTAGGCATCCATGATCTGGTCGCGGGAGGCAAGCGCGCTTACGAGCATCATGAGCGTGGAGCGCGGCACGTGGAAGTTCGTGATCAGCGCGTCAACCACGTGATAGGTCGAGCCAGGCATGAGGTAGAGCTGCGTCGTCGCGTTCTCGCGCACCACGATGTCACCGCGGCCGAGCGTGTCGGCGCCGTCCTCACGGCCCTCAAAATAGCGCGCCGTCACAGCCGGATCGGACACCGGCGCGTCCGCGTCAAACGCGCTCTCGAGCGAGCGCACCGCCGTGGTACCGACGGCGATCACGCGATGCCCCTCGGCCTTAGCCTTATGCACGGCGTCGACCGCCTCCTGCGATACGTGGTAGCGCTCGGTGTGCATGACGTGCTGCGTAGGGTCGTCCTCCTCCACCAGACGGAAGGTATCGATGCCGACCTCGAGCTCGACAGCGGCAAACTTCGCACCCTTGGCCTCGATAGCGGCCATGAGCTCGGGAGTAAAGTGCAGGCCCGCCGTAGGAGCGGCAGCCGAGTGCTCCTCCTTCATGGCGTAAACGGTCTGGTACTTCTCGGGGTCGCCCTCGTAATCGGTAATGTAGGGCGGCAGCGGCACGTGACCGGCGGCGTGGATGGCCTCGTCGAGCGTGCGCGGCTCGCCGGCAGCATTGCAACCGGCCGGCTCAAAGCGCACCAGACGGCCGCCACGGCTATCGGTGACAAAGTCGATGACCTCGGCCGTCAGCACCACGGGCGCGCCCTCGGGCGCATGGGCGCCACCGGTGCGATACTCAATCTGAGCACCGGGCTTCAGACGCTTGCCCGGCTTGACCAGACACTCCCAAACATGGCCCAGCGGGTCAACATCCTCGCGGCGCTTGAGCAGCAGCGTCTCGACCACGCCACCCGAGCCGGCTTTGCGACCAATCAGGCGGGCCGGCATCACGCGCGTCTTGTTGATGACGAGCACATCGCCCGGCTCGATATAGTCGATGATGTCGCGGAAGATGCGGTGCTCAACGGTACCGCCGTGCTCCAGCGGCGTTCCCGCCTCGGAGCCCTTGCGATCCACCACCAGCAGGCGGCAGGAGTCGCGCGGATCGGCAGGAGCCTGGGCGATCAGTTCCTCAGGAAGGTTGTAGTCAAAATCATCGGTACGCATAGACACGTCGGATACTCCTTATATAGATAAAGTCCGCTCTACATCCTAGCAGGCCGCCAGCCCAAAAGAACTACTTTTTGGCGGCTTTGCGCTCGTCGCGGATGCGAGCGCGGTCCATGGCCGCCTCGACAGCAGAGAAGCGGCAACCACAGTAGTTCTGCCGATACATGCCCAGCTCGCGCGAACGGCGTGTCGCTTCGGGGTAATACGGGCGAAAATCGCGAATGACCGGAGTGAGGCCGCGGGCGGCAGCCAGACGCTCCAACACGTCATTACAGGTATCGAACAGCTGATACGGCGAGACGGCGAGCGTCGTGCCCACATATTCGAACCCGCGCTCCTGGGCCACACGGCATGCCTCGGCCAGACGCAGGGCATAGCACGCACGACAGCGGCGGGGTCGATCGGCGCCCAGCGGGGCCACACCGGCCTCCCAGCGATCGCGGTCCTCCCCCGCCTCGATGAGCTCAATGTCGCCGTCGGCACACCACCGGCGCAGCTCGTCCAGGCGGCGCCGCCATTCATCGCGCGGCTGAATATTGGGGTTGGTCCAGCAAATCGTGGGCTCAAACCCTTCCTCGCGCAGCAGGCGGACCGGCTCAAGCGAGCACGGCGCACAGCAAGCATGCAGCAGCAACGGCTTCATCAACATCTCCTCTCCCACAATGATTTTTTAATCCCCATCCCAGAAAAATCATCCCAAAAAAAGACTACCTTGCGAAAAAGCGCACGCCAAAGGACGTGTCCTCGCAGGCGACAATGCGACGGTCGCGCAGAATGGTTCGCACGTAATACCAATCGCCCACACAGCCCGACAAATGCAGACCAGCCGCCAGGTAGCACAGCAGCGGATAGCCCGAGAGCGCAAACCCTAGGGTAAACGCCGCCGTCACAACAACCGTCGGCGCCAGGCAAACCACCACGTACCGCCGGCGCGAATACACCACGCCCTCGGCGCAGGCGTAAATCATGCAGGTTTCGAGATTTGCCCCAAAGGTCACCTGCGCGCCCGCAGGCGCCAGCAGCTTAAAAAACACACCGTGCACCAGCTCGTGAACGGCAAATGACGCCGCCGAAACCGCAGCCAAGCCGACTATCCAGCCCAAGACGGCCGTCCAACCGCCCGCGTCAGCCGCATCCAGGTCAGCGGGCCCGCCCATCAGCATAAACACCGGCACCAGGCACACGGCAAATGCGCCGAGCACGGCCATCCCCCACACAAAGCAGGCGTGCAGAAAATCCTCGTCCTCAAACGCATGTATGTTGGAAATCTCATTCATAGCATCTTAGGATAGCGCCCCTGCCACGTACCCGTCCGCATGTGCGATAATGTCGAACGATATGCACGAATTGACCACCGCGTCGCCAGGCCTTGCGCCCGGCCGCGCCCTTACTATATGCGAAGGAGTCCCATGGCATCCAAATACTCCATGAACGACCGTCCCAGCTGGCCTCGCCGCGCCATCGTTACCGCCGGCGAGCCCTACGGCAACAAGGGCCTTCACTTTGGCCACGTCGGCGGCGTCTTTGTCCCGGCCGACTTCTTCGCCCGCTTCCTGCGCGACCGCCTGGGCCGCGAGAATGTCATCTTCACCTCGGGAACCGACTGCTACGGATCGCCCATCATGGAGAGCTACCGCAAGCTCAAGGAGAACGAGGGCTACGACAAGTCCATTAGTGAGTACGTCGAGTCCAATCACTCCCGTCAGGCCGCGACCCTCAACAACTACAACATCAGCTGCGACATCTACGCCGGCTCGGGCCTTGAGCCGGCGGCCAAGATCCATAATGAGGTGACCGCTGAGATTATCGAGCGTCTGCACGAGCAGGGCACTATCTCCAAGCGCTCTACCCTGCAGTTCTACGATGCCAAGGCCGGAACGTTCCTCAACGGTCGCCAGGTCATCGGCCGCTGCCCCATCCAAGGTTGCAAATCCGAAAAGGCTTATGCCGACGAGTGCGACCTGGGTCACCAGTTTGAGCCCGAGGAACTCATCGCACCCAAGAGCCAGCTCACCGGCGAAGTGCCCGAGCTGTGCCCGGTCGACAACCTCTACTTCGACCTGCCGGCCTACCTCGACTTTATGAAGACCTATACCGCCAAGCTCGCCCAGAACCCGCAGGTTCGCTCCGTGGTCTCCAAGACCATGGAGGAGTGGCTGCTGCCGGCTCAGCTCTACATCCAGAACAAGTTCCGCGAGGCCTTCGACGCCGTCGAGGACCAGCTGCCCGAGCACACCGTACTGGAGCCCGAGGGCAACAAGAGCAGCTTTACCGTCACCTTCCCCAGCTGGAAGGAACGCGACGACGCCCACGCGGTGCTCGCCAACGGCGGCGTGCGCTTCCGCAGCGGCAAGGCGCTCGTGCCCTTCCGTATCACCGGCAACATCGACTGGGGCGTTCCGGTGCCCGAGGTCGACGGCGTGAACGACGTCACCTGCTGGTGCTGGCCCGAGAGCCTGTGGGCGCCCATCAGCTATACGCGCACCGTGCTCGCGCGCGACGCCCGCGCCGCCGGCGTGACCGAGGGTGTCGCCGCCCAGGATGCCGCCCTCATGGGCGAGCCCGCCGCCGATTCCACGCAGGTCCCCGCGCCCACCTACCAGCACAGCTCGCTCGACTGGCGCGACTGGTGGTGCTCGGATGACGCACAGATCTACCAGTTCATCGGTCAGGACAACATCTACTTCTACTGCATCGCGCAGACCGCCATGTGGGAGGCCCTGGGCTGGGACCTTACTCAGAGCACCGTCAGCGCCTGCTACCACCTGCTCTACATGGGCAAAAAGGCAAGCTCGTCCTCGCAGACGCCTCCCCCGCCGGCAGACGACCTGCTCAACCACTACACCTGCGAGCAGATGCGCGCGCACTGGCTGTCGCTCGGCCTGTCCGAAAAGCCGGTGAGCTTTAGCCCCAAGGCATACGACACGCGCGTGACCGGCAAGGACAAGGACGGCAACGAGGTACGCGCCTGCGACGACAAGCGCGTCATCGATCCGGCCCTTAAGGAGAGCGCCCTTTTGACCGGCGTCTTCAACCGCCTGGCCCGCAGCTGCTTCTACGGCGTCGCCATCAAGGAGGGCGACGAGAGCCCCTATCGCAACGGTTGCATCCCCGCCGGTGCCGCTTCTGACACCGTGGTCGAAGCCGCCCAGCAGGCAGCCCTCGCCTTTGAGCAGGCCATGTACAAGTTCGAGACGCACCGAGCGCTCGCCGTGTGCGACGACTACCTGCGCGCCGCCAACAAGCGCTGGAGCGACGCCTCCAAGGCCGCCAACAAGCTCGAGGGCGAGCCAGCCAACGCCGCCATGACGCAGGCCCTCGTCGACGCCTTTACCGAGCTGCGCGTAGCGACCGTGCTCATGCACGGCATCGTCCCGGCCGGCTGCGAGCTCATCTGCGAGTACTTCGACGTCGATCCGGTCGCCTTCTTTAGCTGGGACAACATCTTTGCCTCCACGGACGAGTTCGTGGAGAGCCTGGGCGAGAAGCCCGGTGAGCACCGCGTGAAGCCGCTGCCCCCGCGCTTCGACTTCTTCAGCAAGCACGAGAGCCAGTACTAAAACAACACTCGACATGTAATGGAATGGGAAGGAAAGACGGATGTCCAAGCCGCGTCGTCGTAAGCAGAAAAAGCAGGTCAAGGCCGAGCTCAAGCTTAGGCAGTTTGCTGCTACCGAGCTTTCCGACCCGCTTGCCGCCCAACACTCCGCCGCCGACCTGCCGCGCTTTATGGTCGACACGGTCGCCGGTGCTTATGCCCCCTCCGATGCCGAGCTCATGATCGAAGGCTTTGGCGCTGCGGCCACACGCCCGGTCACGCTGCGCGCCAACACGCTCAAGGCGACTGCCGAAGACATCGCCGCCGCACTCGACGAGGCCGGCATCGCGCACCAAACCGTTACCTGGTACCGGGATGTCTTCATCCTGCCCGAGGCCCAGGTTTCCGACCTATGGGACCTCGACATCTACCGTGACGGCAAAATCTACTTGCAAAGCCTGTCGTCCATGATGCCGCCGTTGGTCCTGGGCGCTCAGGCCGGCGAGGACATCCTGGACATGTGCGCGGCCCCCGGTGGCAAGACGACGCAGATCGCCGCCCTCACCCAGGGCCAGGCACACCTCACGGCCTGCGAGATGAGCAATCCCCGCGCCGAGAAGCTCGAAGCCAACCTCCACCGCCAAGGCGCAAAAAACGTGCCCGTCATGCGCATCGACGCACGCGAGCTCGACGAGTTCTTCCGCTTTGACCGCATCCTGCTCGACGCTCCCTGCACCGGCACGGGCACCGTCATCAGCGGCAACGAGAAGAGTCTGCGCGGCCTCACCGAGCAGTTGCTCGGCAAGTGCGCCCGCTCGCAGCGAGCACTTCTGGACCGCGCCATGGGAGCCCTCAAACCGGGCGGCACGCTCGTCTATTCGACTTGTTCGATCTTGCCGCAGGAAAACGAGGACGCCCTGCAAGAGGCCCTCGACAAGCACATGGACTGCGAGCTTATCCCCCTCGACGGCACGCCGAGCGAAAGTGAAACGCGCCGTGCTCAGGAAGCTGGCGAAGAGCCGCGCGTCGAGTGCAACGCCCTCACCGAGGCCATCGCCGCCGGCCACGTCTCGTCCGTCGCCAACGGAATGCCCGGCACGCTGACCATTCCGCCCAGCCGCGACTTTGAGGGCTTCTACATCGCCCTGATCCGAAAACGCAGCTAGCGCACGGATTCAAAACTCAACAAACTATCTCTGTGCGCGCTTGTCCTGCTGGTCACGGTGCTGCTTAAGCGCCTCGCGTTCCTTGCGCTCGGCTCTTTTGCCCTTAATGGCCGTGACCACCAAGTAGATGATCGCGGCGGCAACGATTGCGCCCACACACAGGCCAATCGAGCCCAACATTGCTGTGAATTCCATACCGCGTCACCTCTCTTTTAAACGGGACATTCAAGATAGCACCTCAATACCCGCCACCACAGCTCCTTCACGTTCGCCGGTCCTTCGGTCTAACGGATGGCGCGGCGGGGAAAAATCAACTCGTCAAACGATTTAGCAAGTACAACGCTGTCGGCACCCTGCCAGCCACCATCGCATAGAATCGAGCCCCCATGGATACTCTCAACGATTTGAACGAGCGCGTCGACGCCTTTGTCGGCACCAGCTCCTTCGAGACGCCTGCCGCGACTAACGACCAAGCCCCCATCGATGTTCCCGCCGAGGTTCACGAGGACATCGTCGCCTCGGTCGACTTCTCCGAGGTTGAGCTTGCAGACGAATTTACTGAGCCCCAGGTGGCCGTAACTCCCAACGGCCTTTTGCCCATGGAGCCGCTGCCCATCGACGGGCGTCTGCGCAAGGCAGCCCTCCGTATGCCCGATGAGATCGAGGAGGCCAGCGGCTTTACGCTCTTTGGCCGCCGCATCAAATCGCTCATCTACACCACCGACGTGGCGGTCATCCGCAACTCCAATGCCGACGCCGTGTTTGCCGTCTACCCCTTCACGCCGCAGCCCGCCATTACGCAGGCGCTGTTGACCGTCGCCGAGTGCCCGGTCTTTGTAGGCGTGGGCGGCGGAACTACGACCGGCAAGCGCTCCGTACAGATGGCAGCCGTCTCCGAGATGCAGGGCGCGGCGGGCTGCGTGGTCAACTCCCCCGCTACCGCCGAGATGGTCGAGCACATCACCAACATCGCCGATATCCCCGTCATCGCCACGGTCGTTCGCTGCGACGATGATGCGCATGCCAAAGTGCGCGCCGGAGCCAAGATCCTCAACATCGCGGCCGGCAAGAACACGCCCCAGGTCCTGCGTGAACTGCGCGAGCACTATCCCAACTTGCCGCTCATCGCACCGGGCGGCAAGACGCCCGAGAGCATCCGTGAGACCATCGCCGCCGGCGCCAACGCCATCATCTGGACGCCGCCTTCGGCCCAGCAGCTGCAGACCGACATGATGCAGCGCTACCGCAAGATGAAAGAAGACGCCACGCCCGTCATCTCGCGCGACGATGTGCCCATTATCGACCAGGTCGCCGCCGCCGAGGTCAGCCAGGTCGAGAACATGAATCCCGACGTGCCGATTCCCGACGAAGTCATCGAACGCGTCGCTTCGATCCACGATCATATCGAGGAGCGTCGCGCCAACCGCGGACTCAAGCCCTCGCTGCACGGTTTCTTCTTCCGCGGAAAGAAACGCTAGCTGCAACAGCAAGGCCCGTCCCGCAAACAACGGGACGGGCCTTTTTCGCTTGAGCAATCATGCAGCGACGTGATGGGCCAAGTTAATCCACGCGCTTGTCGCCCATAAAGAAGAGCGCCACCGTACCAGGTCCGGTGTGCGAACCGATCAGAGCACCGATGCTATTGATTTCAATCTTGCCTTTGAGCTGCGGAACCTGTTCCTCAATCAGCGCCGCAACGGCCTCGGCATCCTCGCGGCACGCCGAATGGGACAAGATGCACTTACCCGAATAATCCACACCATCCTGCACGTGTGCCATCATGGTCTTGGCCATCTCGGATATCGCGCGTTTCTTGGTGCGGATCTTCTCACGTGGCGACAGCCCACCTTCGCAATCTACCGTCATAAGTGGGCAAATCTTAAGCGCCGTGCCGATGATCGCGCTCGCGGCCGAAATGCGACCGCCACGCAGGTAGCTCGACAGATCGGTCGAGAAGAACCAGTGGTGCAGGTTGAGTTTATGCTCCTCAATCCAAGCGGCCGTCTCGTCGAGTGAAGCCCCGCTATCGCGCACGTCGGCAGCATATTCCAGCAACAGGCCAAAGCCCGAAGACGCCCCCAGCGAATCGATGACGCGCACCTTGCCGCCCTGGGGATAGCGATCCGCGAGCATCTGCGCCGCAACGCAGGCCGATCCATACGTGCCCGAAATACCCGACGACAACGTAAGGTGCAGCACGTCTTTACCCTCGGCAACAAACGGCTCCCAAAACTTCTCGTACTCACCCACGCTCACCTGAGACGTCTTGGGCATGGCACCCGCGGCAATCTGAGCAAAAAACTCATCCGGCGTAATCGACTGATACAGATCGTCCGTATGGACAACACCATCAATCTCGTAATGAAAACACACGACAGGGATATTGCGCGACGCAAAGAACTCACGGGTTCGATCGGCGGCGGATTCACAGGTCAGGACAAAATCACTCATATGAGGCTCCTTAAGTATTGCTGTGCAAATTATCGCACAGCAAGCCTAAATACGATACAAATGTCCACTATTTACCAATACGAACCATTTGTATTGAATATCTTTATCATGAACATCCCCATCCCCGCCATGGGCCAGCATGGGCAAAATCACGCCCTTCGTCTCCACTTAACCGACACATCAACCTCAACTAAATCGATTTAGCAAACCGTTCAGCTAACAATTCAGCCGCCGGCGCTAAATCGAAACAAAGCCGGCGCATACTGATAAACGTTTGACGATGTTTATCAGTTTTACCAACCATATTGGAAGGTGTTTCATGGTCGCATTCGATCGCAATCCGCAAGACTTTAAGTATCTGCGTCTGCTGTCGAGACAATTTCCCACCGAGCAATCCGCGTTTACCGAGATCATCAATCTCTCGGCCATTCTCAACCTGCCCAAAGGCACCGAGCATTTTATGAGCGACGTGCACGGCGAGTACGAAGCCTTTATGCACATCCTCAACAACTGCTCGGGCGTCGTGCGCGAACATGTCGACGAGATCTTTGGTGACACGCTCACCTTTGACGAAAAGGGCGAGCTGTGCACGCTTATCTACTACCCGCGCGAGAAGATCGAGCTGGTCCGCAGCCGGCGCGAGGACTCGCCCACCTGGTACAAGACCATGCTCGACCAGCTCATTGTGGTCGCCCGCTCGCTTTCGAGCCGCTATACCCGCTCCAAGGTGCGTAAGGCCATCCCGCGCGATTACGCCTACATCATCGACGAGTTGCTGCACACGCATCCAGACGAGAACAACTATCGCGTGCGTTATCACGAGCGCATTATCGAATCCATCTTGGAGACCGCCAGCGCCGACGACTTTATCGAGTCGCTCGCCTCGCTCATCAAGCGCCTCGCCGTCGACCACCTGCACTTGGTGGGCGACATCTTCGACCGCGGCGGCGGTGCGGCCAAGATTATGGACCGCCTGCTCACCTACCATTCGCTCGACATTCAGTGGGGCAACCACGACCTGCTGTGGATGGGCGCCGCCGCCGGCGAGCCCGCCTGCATCGCCACGGTGCTGCGCAACAACCTGCGCTACGACAATTACGAGATCCTTGAGAACGACTACGGCATCTCGCTGCGCGAGCTTGTCGCCTTTGCCGATGCCACCTATACCGCCGGTGAGCCCATCAGCCCGCTGATTAAAGCCATCAACGTCCTGCTCTTTAAGCTCGAGGGCCAGATTATCCAGCGCCACCCCGAGTTCGACATGACCGACCGCCTGCTGCTCGACAAGATCGATCACGACGCCGGCACAGTCACGCTTGCCGACGGCAGCGTGTGGCCGCTCACGACCAACGACTTCCCCACCGTCGACCCGACGGACCCCTACATGCTCACGCCCCAGGAGCAACACATCATCGACAAGCTCGTGTCCGAGTTTGTCACCGCCGACCACCTGCATCGCCATATCGATTTCCTCTACACCCACGGCTCGATGTACAAGGTCACCAACGGCAATCTGCTGTTCCATGGCTGCGTGCCGCTCAACGAGGATGGTACCTTTAGCAGCATGAACTGCCTGGGCACCTGGCACGCAGGCCGCGATTATCTCGATTTTTGCGACCATATCGCCCGCCGCGCCTGGCGCGTGGGCGACCGCGACGCCCTCGACTGGATGTGGTACCTGTGGATCGGCTTTAACTCACCCGCCAGCGGGCGCCTGGTGCGTACCTTTGAACGCGCTTATATCGCCGATAAGAGCACCTGGGTCGAGCCGATGGACCCGTACTTTACGCTTACCAAGTCGCCCTCGGTCTGCGACGACATCATGCGCGAGTTCGGCGTTGCCCCCATGGCATGTTCGCCGACCGGCCACATCATCAACGGTCATACGCCCGTCAAGACGACCAAAGGCGAGCAGCCCATCCGAGCCGACGGCAAGCTACTGGTCATCGATGGCGGCTTCTGCCGCGCCTACCATCCCAAGACGGGCATCGCCGGCTACACGCTTATCTCGAGCTCACGCGGCTGTCGCCTTAAGTCGCACCGGGCCTTTACAACGGTTGCCGAAGCGCTCACGCGCAACGTGGACATCGAGAGCGAGACCAACCGTTTTGACCAGGCCGACCGTCGCCGCATGGTGAGCGACACCGATACCGGTGCCAAGATCCGCAGCCAGATCCAGGACCTACGCCAACTGCTCGATGCATATAGAAACGGTGCTATCGAGGAGCGCGCCTAGCCCCGCCTGCGGGGATTGGCTAAACTTGCTGAGTTCGTCATCCCCGCGGCGCTCCGGCGCCACCCTAAGGCAGGTACCATGCAAAAGCTCCTTGCGCAGATCATGAAGTTTGGCGTCGTCGGCGTCGTCGCCACGGTCATCGACTTTGGCATCATGAATCTGCTCCACTACGGTCTGGGCCTTAACATCCTGATCGCCAATACCAGCGGCTTTATCGTCTCGCTCATCTTTAACTACGTCGCGAGCATGAAGTACGTGTTTGCGCACAAGGAGGGCATGAGCCGCCGCCGCGAGTTCATTATCTTTGTCGTGCTGTCCGTGATCGGCCTGGCGCTCAACGACGGTATCGTGCTGGCGCTCAACGCCGGCCTGGGGCTCGAGGCCAATATCGCCAAGATTTGCGCCACCGCGCTTGTTATGGTCTACAACTTTGTGACCCGAAAGATCTTCCTGGAGGGCGAGGAGACCAAGTAGCTCGGCCTCCTCGTTGCACTACGGGGCCCACGGACGACGTGCGTCGAGCGCTGCGTTGTTCGTGGGCCTTGCTCGTTTACGGAAGGATTTACAACGTTTGCGGATTGTCTCTTGCAAATTTGGCGAGTTCATATAGTTCTTGCCAAAGACCTTACGTTTCCCTTGCAAAAGCTCTAAAGTATCCTCTGCTCGATTCATCAACGCATTGGATGTGATTACGTGCGCAAGGCACTGGCACAACCTCATACTAAGCAATTCCTCAAGTTCGCTGTCGTGGGCCTTATCTCCTTTGGCATCGACTGGGGCATGCTCATTGCGCTCGTCGAGCTGTTCCATCTCGACTTTTTGATGAGCACCACGATCTCGTTTATCACGTCCGTCGTGGTCAACTACTGGCTCAGCATGAAGTACGTGTTCGACCACCGCGAGGGCATGAGCCGCAAGCGCGAGTTCACGATCTTCACCATCCTGTCGGTGATTGGCCTGGGTCTCAACGACCTGTACATGTTTGTGGGCGTCACGTTTTTGAGCATCGGCTACCAGGCCATGAAGGCCATCGCCACGTTCCTGGTCACCTGGTACAACTACTTTAGCCGCCGCTTCTTCCTCGAGGGCGCGCAGTCGTAGACGGCCCAACATAACCCCGCTTCGCAGCCGGTTGGAATTCACGTTCCAACCGGTTTTTTGTTTGCAGAGCCTGCCGAGGAAGGCGCACAAGGCGAGAAACGGCGTCCCATTCGCATAAAAACGGGCGGCTCGGATGTTGGTCCGAACCGCCCGTTTGGCGCGCCATGTCGAGGCCTCTAGCCCGTTACGTAATACCACACGACGGTGTCGCCATTCTTGAGAATGTAATTGCTGCAGGCGGTATTGGGCGTTTTGCCGTTAACGGAGTACATCCAGCCGCTCGTGCCGCCGTGTTCCTTCTCGGCCAAACCGCCAATCGCGGCAACATAGGTACCATACGACGAAGGGCGCGCATTGATAGAAAGTCCCAACGCACACAGCGCGTCGTAAGGAGTTGCGCCCTCATTGAAGGTGAACGTGCCACCAGAAGAGACAGGGTTACCCACGGCGCTCGATGTGACCGAGACCGTCACCGTGACGACGTGGCTAGGCTGCTGCGAGCCGCCCTGATCGCCCGTAGAGGCGCCGCCGCCGTTGGATGCAGAACCACCGCCGGTCGTCGAGCCAGCGCTCGAAGATGAGCCGTCAGAAGCGCTTGATCCGCCAGTGGACCCAGAATTCTGCGAACCCGATTTATCCCCGGACTTCTTACCGCCCTTGCCTTCGGACTTCTTCTCCTTCGAATCCTTGTCAGACTTCTTGTCCGAAGATTCAGACTCGTCCTTCGCATTGTCCGAAGATTTGGAGTCCTTGGGCGCAGTCTTACCCGAAGCGGTAGTCGAGCCGGAAACCGACGCATCCTTGGCAACGACGCTCTCCCCCGTCACAGCCCGCGCAATCCAGTCGATGGACCATGCACTGCCGGCAGAGGGATAGACAAAACCCAGCGACACAACGATCAAGACGATGCAGACGGCTGTCAGAACACCAACAAGTGCCTTGCGCCGCGGGGCGGACGCCGCCGAAGCGGCGCCCTTTTGCTTTGTATCGTCAAGCTGAATGAACGACGAGTCGGGCTGCTTGGACTCGGCGTCCTGAGGTTTATTGGACACGGCCCTCACCTACCGACGCTTGGTGAATACGAACACGCCGATGACGGCGAGACCAATCACGCCGGCCGCAACACCAACGACGGCAAGCGGATTGAAGCCAGACTGCTGCACAGGAGCCTCAGAGGACTTCTTGGCGGTAGTCGCGACGGCCGAACCCGTATCGGACTTGGAGCTGGACTTCTTGTCGGACTCCTTGTCCTTCTTGTCGGAGTCCTTGTCCTTCTTATCGGAATCCTTCTTGGAATCCTTGCCGTCCTTGGTCTCGGTCGCGGTGGTCGTGGAGACCGGCTTCTGACCCGGAGCAACGGCGCCGCCAGACTGTTGGCCGTTCGTGCCGTTGCCGGAGTTACCGCCATTGCCGCCATTGGAGCCAGAACCGCCGTTACTGCCAGGATTCACAGCCTTCTTGGTCCACTTGGCATACAGCGTCATATCAGCCGTCACCGCAGCGTCAAATTTGTATGCTTCCGTGCAAGCCTCATCGGTATACCAGCCAGCGAAGGCATACCCTTCGCGCGTCGGATCGGCAGGCTTAGTGACAGAGCCGTTGGCAGTCGTGGTCTGGAAATCGACCTTGGATCCCTCGCCAGTGTTAAACGAGACCTTCATGCCAGCGTTCAGCTTAAACAACGCGCCAGAGTCATTGATGTAGTACAGGTTACCCTGGGCATCACAAGCGATGGGCGAGTCACAGTAGTTGTTGTGGCCCGTTGCGCTAAACACACCAGAAGCCTCAGTGTCACCCAACTTGTAACGATATACGCCACCGCCCGAGGTGTAGTTAACGTAATCAGAGCTCTCGCCGTAGTTAACCGTGAAGTAGACATACGCGTCTTTGCCCTGGATACTCACGAGCGGAGCGCCCTTGATGCCACCATGTCCGGCTGGCAGCTGAGAGCCGTCCGCCGTCGTGACCAGCGTCGTATCAAAGTCGTTATTCAGATCGATGATAGCGAGCGCCGCGCTGCCATTGGCTTCGCCGCCGACAATCAGCTTGCCGTCCTGCATCGTAGGCGCACACGCGCAGCCGGTAAGGCCAAGGTCAACTACGCGCTCCTCGGTAATTCGCGAAGCGGCATCCGCATCGCGTGAGTCGCCATCAGAAATCGCCAAGACGTGCAGCTTGCCGTCGCGCGAGATGAGATAGGCATGGCTACCGTCAGCCGAAAGCGCGCAGGTTGAGTTGACAACAGCGCCAATCGAAACACTTCCGAGCACATCGCCCGAAGACTTGCTGAGCATCTCGACGGTACCGGCACTGGTGGGAACCAAGACAAAGTCATCGCCCACCGTCGCGCCCGTCCAGTAATAACCCTCGTCGGCATTGACATGCTGCCAAGAAACAGCGCCGGTCAGGATATTAATACGCGTCAGATGACCGTTATTGTACGTACTCGTTCCATAGTCGACATCAACGGTGCCGACATAGAGGTAATTGCCATCAACCGTCAGCTGAGAATTCGACTGAGCAGTCCCGCTCACGGAGCCAGTAACCCAAACCGTTGTGAGCGCGTCAGCCGTCAGGGCCTGGACCGCACCGCCGTCAAGCGGAACGATGACCAAACCGTTCGCATAAATCGGGCGCGAGGTGTAACCGACCGCAGTCTTAAGATTCGACTCGGCAAGGACCTTGCCCGACTCGGCGTCAATCTTTAGCAAGCGCTTGTTGACGGCAAGGTATACGTTGCCGTTCACGACAATAGGCTCGCTCGCGTTGGGATACGCCGAACCAGAATACGCCTTCCAATCGAACGTCCAGGAGCTCGCTAGCGCACCCGTAGGCGTCGAAACGTTTTCGACCGCTGTATTGGACTTGCCGTCCCAATCGGACTTCCAATCGGTCGGACGCGGGGCGCTCGGATTTACGACGACCCCATCGGGGTTGGGCACGGTGTCGCCAGCAGCATAGGCCCAGACGATCGTATCGCGCGACTTGAGCACATAGTCACTATCGAGCTGAGACCCGGGAACGCCGTTAACAAAGAACGACCAAGCGCCGGCCAACTTAGTGCCGTCAAGCGGAGAGACAAGGCTGTGAACGCCCCAGAAGCCCAGCTGATCGTACATCTCGGACTTGATGCCCAAAGCATCAAAGTAGGCGGCAGTGGCGTCCTTAATCGTCGTGCCCTCAACAAACACCTGCGTCGAAGGATCGGTCCAGCGCTGCGCCTTATCGTCCTTCTTGCCGATGATCTCCATCGAGACGGAGACCTGACCGGGCATGGCGCCATCGGAACCATAGACCCAGGTAACCTCGTCGCCGGCCTTAAGCGTGTAGTTGCCGGCGCCGACATTGGCCATCTTGCCGTTAACGAAGAACTGCCAGGACTTCCAGGTGCTTTCGTTAACCTGTACGGTCGAAAGCGTCACGTTCTTATTGAACGGGGAAGTCAGCGAATTGAGGAACCAACCGTACGAACCGGTTTGGACGTCGGCGCCAATACCGGCCTGCTTAAAGACCTGCTCGGAAAGATCGGCGGCAGTTGCGCCCTCTTCCACCAGCGCGGTCGTAGGCTGAGCCCACGTTTGCTGAGCACCTGAAGCATCCCGGCCGATAACGGTGCAGCTTACCGAAAGCTGGTCGGTGGGCGCAGCGTCACCGTACTTCGAGTAGCACCAGACGACAGAGTCGCCCGCCTCGAGAGTGTATTTGCCAGCGCCCACCGATGCAGCCGTGCCGTTGATGAACAGCTGCCAATAGGCGCCCGTAGTATGGTCGTATGCAAGGGTGCGATCGACATCGAAAGGCGACGTAATGGAATTGAGTACCCAACCCCAAGAGCCGTTGGGATCATAGTCGGCCTTGAGGCCGGCCTGCTTAAAGAGCTCCTCGGAAAGATCGGCGGCCGTCGAGCCATTCTTGAGCGTGTACTGCGTCGCGGCAGCCCACGTCTGCTGCTTGCCCTTGGAATCGACGCCGATAACCGTGCACGTCGCCGTAACCTCGGGATCGTTTTGACCGCTCGTGCCCAGAACCGTGATCTTTGCCGAGACATCCTGGTTGGCAAGCTTGGCATACGCGGCATTGTCGGGATAGCGCTCAGCATAGCGAGCGTACTTCTCGCTCGTCAGGCGCGAGGAAACGACAACCTTCGTGTTGTACTGCGGCTGCGTGACCTTGAGGTTCTCAGCAGAGACAATAGAGCTGTTGCTCGACTTAAACAGACGCCAGTCCTGTCCAGACATCGCGTCATAACCAGGCAGGTCTACCGGAACAATGCCGAGGGACGTCGAATCGGTCGTTGCCTTGTTGTAGCTCCAGGCAAGGTTGCCGTCAGCATCCAGATACGCTTTCTGGAACGCGTGCATGTCGGCCGAAACGGCATTGGCGTCCTGGCCATTCAGAATGGCGGCAGCATAGCCGGCCTTCGCCTTTTCCATAAGAGAAAGCTCGGCATCGAGCTCGCCCTGGTCCTGCGGAGCAATCGCAAAATCGAGGGTCTTGCTTGCCGTGACCTCGGAGTTCGACTTGTCGGTCACCGTGAGGGTGATCTTGGTCTTCGCCGCCTCGGTGCCAGGCAGCGGCTGATAGACCGTGCCCTTGTAGCCGTTGAACGTAATGTCATCGGTGCTGGCAGAGTACTTGACCTCGTAATACTTGCCGTCGATATTGAGCGTGCTCGTGCGCGGCATCTGCAGGTCGGCGGTCAAGCCATCCTTGTTGGCGACCGTGTCGGTGCCGGAGTACTTGATGTTGTCGTAGGTAAAGGCCGCATCGACCTTCTCCTGGAGCGCCTTCTTGTCGGCGGCGACCTTCTCAGGATCACCCTTGACCGTCACGACAAAGTCATGCGAGCCGGCAAGCTTAATGTCGCCGCTCGTAACCGTAACCTTGGCGGTCAGCGTCACGTCTCGATCGCTCGATGCGCGCGAAACCTTACCCGTCTTATCTTCCCAGCTATAACCAGAAACAGACAGGCGCTCGGTGTCGGAGCTTGTCCATTCAACAGAGAATTTCTTTGCGGAACCCGCCTTGTACGGAAGCGTGACATTTTGGGTCACGCCATCGGCGGACTCGCCCGACGCGTAGCCAATCTGCAGGGATTCGGCGGCTCCGTCAAGAAGGTCTTGCAGTTTGGCCTCGTCCCAAGCAACCTGCACGGACTTGTTGGGCAGATAATACTCGGTCTTGCCATCGCGCGATAGTTCAAACGCCACATCGGCGTTACGCAGACCGTCGATGTTGTAACCGGTGTAGTCGTTGGGATCGATGTAGAAGAACGTCACATCGCCGTTGGTCTTATCCTGGGCGTCGGAGATACCGACCGTGGCCTTGTCATCCTCAGCCTTAAAGGCAACGCCGCCCTCAGAGATCTTGACGTCGATATCGGTAAAGCCCAAATCGGCAAGCTGCGCCTTCAGCGCATCATTGACGTTGCCGCCCTTGGCGCTGTAATCAACAGCGATCTGCTTGTTAGCATCGTTGAGCTTTTGAACTGCGGCCTCAAGAGAGCCTGCGGCGATCACGGGGTTGGCAGCGACGAGCTCGACCGTCGAGCTGCCGCTCGTGGCGACAGCCTTCAGATACTTGCCCGCGGCAGAAGCCGAGACAGTCGCCTCGGCGCCCGACATATCAGACAGCAGCGTCCAGTCGGCCTCCGGAGCCTTCGCATCGTCCGCCGCATACCAGGCAACAGTCGCCTGACCGGTGACGTCGATACCGTTGGTGGTCGAACCGTCGGCGCGCTTGGCCTGCGCCGTCGCCTTAACGCTATCTCCCGAGACGAGATGGGTCGAATCGCTATTAATCTGCGGGCTAGCAATCACGCGCAGCAGGTTATACTCCCCCGCCGCGGTAACGCTGTCCGACGAAACCCATTCAACCGTGTTGTCGAGAGCGTTCGCCGTGACCTTGATGCGCTTGCCAACAAGCGCGTCCGAAATGGTCAGGCTGCCATCGGTCGTATCAATGCCGTCGGAGAGCTCGGTCCATTCGGCATCGCCCTCGCCCTTGGCATACCACGCCATGGTGAGCTCGGCATCTTCGGGCACGTCCTTGGTCGAGCCCGACCAGCTACCCGGAACCTGCACGCTCGGCGTGATCTTTGAGCCCACGCTGAGTGTAACGTTCTTATCGGCAAGCTCAATGCCCGCCAGCTTGTACTGGCCCTTGAGCGTCACCGGACCAAGCGGAGCTACGGACTGCGTGCCGCCGTAGGAGCTCTTCTTCTGCGTGCTGGAAACGGTATTTTCGCTCGTAACCTTCACGCGCAGGTACTTGCCAGCATAGGCGGCGTCAACGGTATAGGCGGCCTCGGTAGCACCGGGGATATCGGTATAGGCGGAGTCGTAGCTCGAGCTGCTGTTTGCATACTGCCACTGGTAGGTCACGTTATCGGTGCGGTCGATATAGTGATAGTTGGAGCCGTCCTTTTTGCGCACCTTAGTCTTGAGCGTATCACCCACACGTACGCCGCTGGTGGCGGGAGAGCCCTCGAACTGCACGTCGTAAAGCTCAACTTGGCCAGCGACGGAAACGGGACCCGCCGCATAGTAGGGCTTCTGCTCGCCATAGCCGCCGTTGGCCTTAGCCACGACGTAGCAGCCCTTAAGGGCGGCGGTCACCGTCAGGGTGTTACCGGTCTCGCCCTCGATAGGCGTGTTGCACGAGCTTGCGGTGTTCGAGGTACCCTTATACCACTGCCACGTGACATGTGAATCGGTGGTGACGTCGGTGGAACCCGCCTTGGCGGTCGCCGTAATCGTGGAACCAACCTCGACTTTGCCCGAAGTCGGGCTCATAGTCACGCTCGTGACATTAATTGAACCGGCAGCAGCAACGAGAGCGCCCGTCGAGTTGGTCAAGCTCGAAGAGCCGATCTTCGAAGACACCTTGCACTTGAGGTACTTGCCGCCCAAAGCATCGGTTAGCTCGAAGGTCTCACCCGTGGCGCCCGCGATATCGGTATACGTACCACTCTTGGTGTCAGAGCTCTGCCACTGATAGTTGAGCTTGCTCGCGTCGACGAACGCGCCGTACGCGCCGCCCTTCTCCTTGGCGCGAGCCTTAGCGGTATCCCCCACCGCAAAGACGCTCGTGTTGTCCTTGGTGTTAACGATGGACACGGCCGAAAGCTCGACCGCACCAGCCTGTTTGACCTTGCTGGAAGTGGTCTTGTTCACCGTGTTGACGCCGGCATTGGCCTCGACCCTGATGTACTTGCCCTCAAGGTCGTCGCCCACCACGAGCGAAGCACCCGTCTCGCCCTCGATCTTGGTAAAGCCCGAGTACTGCGAGGTGGATGCGGACCACGTGTAGGTAACCTTGGCGTCGGCGGGGGCTTGCTGATAATAGCTTATGTACGGAGTCGCCGTCAGGGTATCGCCTATGCTCGGCGTGTCGCTATTCAGCTTGACGCTGTTAAGCTCCATCTGCCCGGCACCCAGCACGGGACCGGGGATGTTGTTGGCATTGATACCCGAGCCGTACGAAACCGAGGGGCCGAAGTAATCCTTGCCATCAACCGTTACCTTGCAGATGAAGTATTTGCCTTCCATCGCGGCGGTGACGGTGAGCGACTGCTCGCGGCCTACGACCTCGGTGTAGTCGGCGACATTGCTGCTGGCCCTGGTCGTGCCGGCGAGCCAGGTGTAAGTCCAGGTGCCGGGATTGGCAACGGACTCAGTCGAAGTGCCGTACCAGTCGTCCTCGACCTCATCGTACATATTTGCCCAGAGCGTATCGCCCGCGCTGAGCGCGCCCGACTTCGTGGAATAGGAGCTGTCCTTATCCTTGGTGTCCTGGATGAAGACCTTGGCCTCGCTCGAAAGCGTTGTGGCGGACGCGGCGGCAACGGCGTTCTTCTGCTCCGAAGCAGCAGACGCCGCAGCGAAGTTCTCGGACTCAGTCGCGTTGTCTGCGGCGGTGTCATCGCCATTCGCGGCACTCGCAGTTGCGCCCTGATCCGCGTCGGCGCCATCGGCAGCAGCGCTCGCCGCCGCACTGTTCGCGCCGGTGTCGGTACCGGTGCCATCGTCGGCCGCCGCGCCCTCGCCGCCCGTCGCAGCCTGAGCCACGGCCTCGGCAATGCCCTCGGCGCCCTCGGCCCAAAGTTGCGCCGGCGTGGTGCCAAAAGCCATGGCAAAAGCCAGGAACGCCACCAGACCGCGCTTGGCTACGCCATGGGCAATCGCTCCATGACGACGCCACGAGGCGCGCTGGCACTCGTCCTCAAACATATCCATTTGTCTCCTATTGTCTGAACTTGGGACATTGCCCAGCGGCTGCCCCACGTCATCGCGCACATTGCGCTCGAGTACCCCCATCGGGGTCCCCCTTCCCTCCAGAGCCCAACGCGCACCGGCGGCTTTCGCCACGGCCGCGCACAAGATGGGAGGCGATCCGACTTAACCTTACCGACCCGGGCGCATCGTCCGATCTGCGACGCGACTATCCCGGGCCAAGAGGAATTACGGTTACTGGTACAGCCGGGGACTTGCACCCCGATTCTCCCAAACGCGCAGGAAAACCGCGCATTCGTGCGTCTCCGCACCACCATCTAGGCCATCGATTATTACTGTCGATATGGTAGCACGCAAAAGGGCCCCGCACACAGGCGAAGCCCAAGGTAAAAGCTATGGTTTGCGATAGGAAGAACTGTCGTCGGACCTTGCAAGAACAGCCCGTTTCAAAACTATGCCAGATTACGGGGCTGATTCAGCACTTCGCAATCATATCTGCCATTTTCGAAAACCAGCGACTCATCTACCTGCGGTTTTAAAAGCACGGATTCCGACATGGTCGAGGTTCGGCACTCCAGCCCCGTAAACCGGCATAGTTTTGTTTGGACCAGCCCACGTCGACGCGACGCAAGGCAAAATAGCCCGTCCCCCCGACCCGGGAAATCGTTAACGCTTGCCGCCGTGGCTGTTGCGCCAGATCTCGCGGCCCAGCATCAGCGCCAGCACCAACGCGCTCACGTAGCCCATAAAGCCAATGACCGGGATACCAAACACAACCGGCTCGATGCGCGCGTAGTACACCACCGACGAACCGATAAACAGACCGGCGACCACAATTGCCATCGACATGCGGTCGATAATTCCACCCAGCTGTCGCAGCGCCTTATCGCTGCTCATGATCTGCGTGTTCACCTTAAGCTGGCCACGCGTGAGCATGCGCGACGCCAGCCCCAGGTACTCGGCCGCCTCGAGCGAGCCTTTTGCCGCGCGATAGCTGCTCGCGGCAAGATCGCGCCCCATTTCGCGCACGCGCGCATAGGTGCTCTTCTCGTTTTTGATGTGCGTCTGGATAATCTGGATCATATTGACGTTGGGCATGTACTCGGTCAGCAGGCCCTCAAGCGTCACCATGCCGCGCGCGAACATTGTCACCACGCTCGGCAGCTCAACGTCGTTCTTGCGCGCCAGGTTTAGCAGCGAGGTCAAAAACTCGCCGATATCAAGATCCTTAAGGTCAAGACCCGCAAAGTCGGCGACGATAAAGTCCAGATCGGACAAAAAGGCCGAATGGTCGAGCTCGGCCGAGTCGCCGCGCGTCACGGCAAAGCGCATAAGCGAATCCTTGAGCTTGGGCACGTCGCCCTCGGCCACGGCGAAAATCATGTCCTTGACGATACCGCGGTCGTGGCTCGACATGCGCCCGACCATGCCCAGGTCAATAAAGTAAACGATGCCATCTTTGAGGATGATGTTTCCCGCATGCGGGTCGGCATGGAAAAAGCCGTCGTCGAGCACCTGCGTCGAATAGTCCTCGACAATCGCCGAGCCGATCTTTTCCAGGTCATAGCCCTCGGCCACCAGGCGCTCGGGATCGGCAATCGAGATGCCGTCTACATAATCCATGACCACGACGTGCTCGGTGCAAAGGTCCAAGTAGGATTTGGGACACGACACGCCATGAACGCTCTTATGGAACTCATAGAAATCGTTGAGGTTTTTGGCCTCGGCCAAAAAGTTGGTCTCCTCGCGAAACGAGGCCCACAGCTCCTCGACGACGGCGTGTAAGTCAACAAACTGGTCGGTGTTGACGAACTTGGAAACGATACGCACCACCGAACGGATGATGTCGATGTCCTGCGCCATGACCTGCTGTGCGCCGGGGCGCTGGACCTTAACGGCCACATCCTCGCCGGTCACCAGGCGGGCACGGTGAACTTGCGCAAGAGAAGCGCTTCCGAGCGGGTTGGGGTCGATCGCGTCGAACATCTGCCCCAAGCGCTGGCCGTACTCCTCTTCCAGACAGCGGAGCACTACCTCATACGGCACCGGCTCTACGTCGGAGCGCAGGCGACGCAGCTCGTCGCAAAACCGCTGCGGCAAAATCTCGGAGCGGTTAGCCAGAATCTGCCCCATTTTGACGAACATGGGGCCGAGCTCTTCGAGCAGGCGGCGTAGGCGCACCGGCGTGAGGTTGTCCCACACGCGGTACTTTTTGATCAGGCGAACAATCTGCCCGATACGTTCGCGGCGGCCCGCCGGCGTGAGCTGGTATTCCTCGTCCGGCGCCATCGCGTCGGGCTCCTCAGGGACCATATCGACAGCGCGCGGCTTCTTGCGAGCGCCCGAGACGGCGGCCTCAACCTCATCGACAACCGCCGTCTCGTCACCCAAGGGATCTAAATTGTTGTAATCGGTGGTGGAATCTGCCATCTGCGCTGCTACTCGGCCTCTTCGGCGTCCTCTGCGTCGTCGGGCTCAACAGACTCGACGGGCACCGAGGTCACGTTGTCCTCGACCGAATCGACGATGTCGCGCACATGGGCCAAAAAGGCCGTGCGCTCGGGAGCGGTCATGACGCGGACGCGGGCCAGGATAAGCTCGTCGAGCACGCGCTGTGCCGCGGTCTCGCCCTGCATGCCCAGGCGCTCGGTCAGGTCGGAGATGGTGCCACCCGCCTGCTCGAACATGTCGGACACGCTGCGGGCGATATCAGGGGTGCCGGCATCCTTGCGAACCTGCTCGCCCTTGGTGCCCAGGTCGTCAAGGACCTTCTTGCCGCCCTCGACGGCAACGGCGGCGGCGCCAAAGCCCACGTTGATGGCACCGTTAACAAGCTGATCGAGTTTCATAACCATGGTTGGCTCCAATCATGAACAATTGCATTGGCCTTCTTGTACCCAAGATTGGGCGAACGACACAAAATCGTTTTACCGTCAAGATAGGAATCGAGCGGGGCAAAGCCTTTGACGGCGTTTGTCCCGCTCGCTCGTTGCAAGGTTGTCTTTACCTCACGTTGTCGTTCATCGCGAAGGAATTCTTCATGGCACAGCTCGTGGTGTAGAGCACCTTGCCCAACAGAGCATCGGTCTCCACGCGTACGAGCTCGGCAAAGGCCTCGTTGGCGCGGGCGAGTTCGGCGGGCACCTCGGCCTCGGGCAGCGCGGCTACGGCAGCGTCAACGTCGTGAATCTGCTTGTGGCCCATGCCGCCGACCTTCTCCTGATAGTCCTCGACCGCGCGACCACACTCATGGAAGCGAACATCGGCCAAGGCACCGATCAGGCGGTTGGCCCAGTAGAAATTCTCGGACGTCACGCGCGCCTGGGTGTCGGCATAGTACTCGGGCATGGTCTCGACGTTGGCATACAGCGGGACGAGCGCGTTAAACGAGTTGGAGCCAAACGCCATCCACTGTACGGCGCGATACGCCGGCTGTGCATAGGGGCGCAGCTGCAGCACGGCGAGCTGGCTGTTGCGATTGATGCCGATGGGACGATAGGCGCCGCGTGTGGCGGGTGTACCCTTGCTGCCGTAGCAGTCGTACTCCGTGCCCTGGTAGTGGCTCGAAAGCACGTATTTGATGTCCTCGATGGTCACCTTGCGCTCGGGCACGCGGCTCCAGGGGATGTCGTCGCTCTCGGGCGTGTAGTCGGCCTCGGGACCGTCCCACACATCGCTGGGGTTGAGACAGCGCTGCATGTACCAGGCGCGCGGCGTGTTGTAGACGTGGTCGCTGTCGCTGTGCGAGCCAAAGGCCTCGCGCGGGTTAAAGACCGCGGCCGGGCCGTCGCCCTCGACGCCCAACGTCAGGTCCAGATGCCACTCGGCCATCCAGGAGCGCAGGTCGGCGGAGCACATATGATCTGCCTGGGTGCCCTCGGCGTCGTCCAGGTCAAAGCTATCGATACCCAGCTGGTTGGGCATGGTCACATAGGCGTCATCGGGCACGCGCTTGGCGATCCAGTGGTGGCCGCCGATGGTCTCGAGCCACCAGATCTCGTCAACGTCACTAAAGGCAATGCCGTTGTTCTCGTAGGTGCCATAGCGCTCGAGCAGGTCGCCCAGGATGCGCACGCCGTCGCGGGCGGACTTAGCGTACGGCAGCACCAGGGTCACCATATCCTCCTCGCCCAGACCGCCGGGCTGTGCCGGAACATAGCCGTCCTCGCCCTCGTTGCCCTTGGCGGGCACGTAGTCCACGAGCGGATCGGCGCCGCGGACGCGCTCGTTGGTGGTGAGCGTCTCGGTTGCGGACATGCCAACATTGAGCTCGTTGAAACCGGCCTCGGCCCAAATGCCGTGACCGGGAACGACGTCGGGGACGCTCGTGTAGCGCATGGGGTTGTCGGGCAGCTCAATGGACAGGTGGCTCAGGACACTCGTGTAGACGCGCGGCTGCTCGTCGGGATGCACCACGCGCATGCGCTTGGGCTCAAACACCCCGTTGGACGAGTCCTCATTGCGGGCAACCAGCGTCGACCCGTCGTAGCTCGCGTTCTTACCAACCAAAATCGTTGTGCACGGCATGCGCATCCTCCTTGAGCGAAGAAATTAAATGGCAACAGTGTATCGCTTTGGCTCAAAAAGGGCGAAGCCACAGCTCCGGCAACCCCTGTGGTCAAAAAATGCCAAATATGAGTACTGTCACCAATTTAGTAGTAGCAAATTTCCTTGTAACGAGTGTCAGAAATCCCCATTTGTCCAAAAGCAAGACAACGTTATTCCCCATAGGTTCAATAAAATGGGCTCCCTAACGATAATGGATATCGCTAGGGAGCCCAAATCTCATAAAAAATATGTGACTATCTTGGCAACAGTACTCATATTTGGCGTTTTTTGACCACGTGGTATATGGCTAACCCCTCAAACAGCCCAAAACGCCTATTTCGATGCACGCTCCGCCGCCTCGATCACGTGCTTGGCGAGAATCGCAGTGGTCACAGCCCCCACGCCGCCCGGCACGGGGGTGATGGAGCCGACAACCGGCTCAGCAGCATCAAAATCGACGTCGCCGACCAGCTTGCCAGCGGCCTCGTCCCAGTTAATGCCCACATCGATAATCGTCTGGCCCTCGCGAACCGCACCCGCGCCAATCGTGCGCGCACGTCCAACCGCGGCAACAACAATGTCGGCAGAACGGCACTCGGCAGCCAAGTCGCGCGTATGCGTATGACACGTCGTCACTGTGGCATTGCGTGCCGTAAGCATGGCGGCAACGGGACGCCCAATTACCAGCGATCGACCGACGACCGCGACCTTGGCCCCATCCAGCTCAACGCCGTAATGGTCCAGCAACGCCAGCACGGCCTCGGCCGTGCAAGGGGCAAAGCCCTCGCCTCGCCCCGAAAGCGTGGTAAGCAGCGAGGCCGGAGTCATGGAGTCAACATCCTTGGCGGGATCGAGTGCCGCGGCAACTGCATCCTCGTCAAGCCCAACGGGCAGTGGGCGAAACATCAGGCAGCCATGAACAGCAGGGTCAGCATTGATGCCCTCGACAGCCGCCAGCAGCTCATCCTGCGAAACATCGGCGGGAAGCAATACGCGGCGAGCCTCAATGCCAACCTTCTCGCAGCGCTTGAGGGCGCCGCGCTCGTAGGACAGGTCGTCCTCGCGCTCGCCCACGCGCACGATAGCAAGCGTCGGAACAACGCCGCGCTCGCGCAGAACAGCACAACGATCGGCAAGCTCCTCAGTCAACGCGCGGGCGACGGGAGCGCCCTTCAACAGCTCAGCCATGGCTATCCCCTCTTCCTTGCGGCGTCAGCGGCGCGGCGCGCCAGCGCATCGGCGCGCGGCAGCCACGTATCGAGCAGATCGTCGCACGCCGCCTCGAGCTCCTCGGCGCGGGCACGGTCCTTCATAGACGTGGTGTTCGCAAAGAGCGTCAAGCTCGCGCCCTGCATGGCGGCGCGGCAGAACACGGCGCCGCATGCCACGTCGGACAGCAGCTGTCGGGAGCCCTTGTCCGCCATGTCCTCGAGCAGCGCCAGCGCACGCCCGCACGCATCCATAATGCGGTACGGCGGCATGGCTGCCACGTGCAGCGCATCCTGAATCGCAGCCGGTCGAGCCGGATCATCGCGCGGAATACCGTATGCCGCAGACACCTGGCCGTACGCACGAACGTCCTCGGCGACCAGACCCACAAGCTCCTGAGCCAGCTCATCTGCCTGGGCAAATGCGTGTGTCAGATCGTCCGCGCGATCGGCAAGCGCGGGGTTCGTCGCGCCATAGCGCGCGACCATCCCGCAAAGCGAGGCGCCCAGCGCGCCCACAAAGGCGCTCGCGCTGCCGCCGCCGGGAACGGGCTCGCGCGCGGCAAGCGCCTCGGCAAAACCGCGACAGGTTTTATCCATCATCTCTTGGCTCATCGAAACACCTCTGCCCACCGCGCCGGCCACCACGGGCCGCACGCATAATAAAAAATGGGACAACGACGCCAGGAAGCGGTTGTCCCATTCATCGATCTTGTCCAAGCCAGTCTAGCCCATAAGACAAAGGCTGTCAGGAGCTCTGGCTATCGGCGTTTCCGATTGCCGGCTATAGGCACGGGCGCCTAGTCCACCTGGAACGTCGGCAACAGCGTATCGATAATCTTCGACCCCATGTCGCGGTTTGCAGTCGAGTACTCCAAATGCGCCGCGGCAATCGTCGAATCCGTGACGATCGTCTTTTCGTAAATGATCGTGTCGCCCTCGCGCCACGAGACCACGTACCAGTTGTCGCCCTCTGCGGTATAGAGGTCGGCCTTGCCCGAGGTGTCCGCGTCGACGAACATCTCGTGTGCGGTTTCGTCGTTAACGTTGACGTAGCCAGACAGGCCGATCACAAAACCCGTCTCCGGATCCTCGTACCTTGTGCTGCTGCCGCTGGGAGTATCTTCCATCTCAAAGCGATTGGGAATCGACATGCTATAAGGATGCATGTCGTTCGTGTACGTATGCACGTCGGTTAGGTAATCGTCCGAATCGCCCGAGCCGTAGTATGCCGATTCGTCCTCGGGAACGGCCTCGTCATCGGACGACGAGGATTCCTTGGACTTGGACTTGTCGCTCTTCTTCTTGGCAGAAGAATCTTTCTCGTCCGAAGACCCGGTATCGATCACCGAAATCTGCGTGCCGGAGTTCTTTGACCCGTTGAGCACCGTAAGCGCAAACACCGTGACACCCCCAAGGAGTACCACGGCGGCACACGCCACCGCGATGACAATCGGCGCCTTGCTCTTGGACTTTTGAGGCGCAGGTGCAACCGGCGGCATCGATTGGGTTAGGCCCGGGGCAGAGGAAGGACCAACGCCCGCGGACGTCGGCGCGGAACCACCCGCAAGCGACGCCCCGCAATGCGTGCAAAACGTCGATCCATCGGGAACTTGCTGTCCGCATTTTTGACAGAACATCGTTCGACCTTTCGTGGTTTAGCTTTTGTCACAGCCAAGTCTAAAACCTCAAGCCGGCATTGCTGTTGCGCAACATTAGGAGCATCAACCAAGCCGCACGCTTGCCCAGCGCCAGGCCCACCTTGCGGCAAGCCCGCACACGCAAACATGGGACATCTGGCCCACCTTTCGAGACTCCCGGGCAGCACAAGCTGGGGCATATCTATAAGTAAGGAACCCGTTGGGGCACGGCCGCTCAACGGCCACAAGCGATGAACGGAGGCATAAGCCGCACAGTACACAGAGACATCCGCCGCCAGCGCAATCAGTACCCCAACAGCATACGGCGCCGTGATGTCACCGACAGACAAGGAGGACGCCACCATGATGAAAAAGACCCTATCGATCCTTTCCCTGTGCATCGCCCTCTTTGCCGCGTTTGCCCTTGTCGGCTGCGGCGGGATCGCATCGGGCGGAGGCGGCAGCACCTCAAAGAGCGAAGGCAAGGAAAAGGCCCCCGTCGCCGAAAAGACTGACTTTATCTGGTTTAAGGTCGAGATGCCCGAGGGCGTTGGCGTAAGCGACTCCGCCGGCAAGAACGCCGACAGGGTCCAGCTCACCTTCCCCGAGAACGAGAACACCGCGGTCGACCGTTTCATCCCCGTTTGGCAAGAGAAGATGACGGCCGAAGAGTCCTTTGCCGAGCAGGCCGAAAGGCATACTGGTACGTTCCAGTGGGAAGACGGCGACCCCGTCGAATACAGCGGCAGAACATGGCTCACCGGAACGTGTAAGGACAATGGCGGTACTTATACCTACCTCTTTACCGACGTCGACACGGGAAGCATCTACATCATGATTAGGAACGTCGACCTTCACGAGAAAGAAGCTGAGGCGCTCCTCAACTCCATTGAGTTCCCCGATGACATGAAGGCGGCCGTGAGTGAGGCACGCGACGTCGAGATTTCGAGCATCGAGATCAAGTAGCAAGTGCCCGCGCGCGTCCGCGCACTCGTCCATTAAAAGCGCGGGCCCCAACCCCGGGGAGGGCCGACAGCACCGGCCCTCCCCTCTTTTGCATCCACGCATATTGCCACTTAACGGCGCAAATCCGGCACTCAGAATGGGACACATGGCCCACCCTAGCGAGCCGTCCGCGCGTACAGTAAAGGCAGGTAATCCATGGGCGGTTACAGATCGAGGAGGACACGACCATGAAAAAGAAGGCCTTTGCGATTCTCACCCTCTGCATCAGTCTCTTTGCCGCGGTTGCCCTGGTGGGCTGTGGCGGAAGCGGCGGCGCTACCGGCAGTGGCGGTGGCGGCGGAGCAGAAAAGCCAGCCGTGGATATGAGGACCGACTTCATTTGGTTTAAGGTCGAGGTCCCCGAGGGCGTCGAGATTACCGACGTCGCAGGCGATACCGCCGACAGGGCCCAGTTTAAGTTCACCGAGAGCGAGCACGCCAGCGATCGCTTCATCCCTGTCTTCGACTCTGACAAGAACGCTGACGAGCTGTTCGACTACGAGGCAAAATGGAATGCCAGCTTTGAGTGGACCGAGAATGACCCCGTCAAGTACAACGGCAAGACTTGGCGCAACGCTTCCTATACACACTCGGGCGGCGTGACGACTGAGTACTTCACCGAAGCAGGCGGCGGCAGCGTCTACGTGCGCATCGACAACGTCGAGGAGCACAAGGACGCCGTCGAGACCATGATGAAGTCTCTGGAATTTGCCGACGACATCGCCAAGGCAAAGACCGAGGCCATGGACGTCAAGCTCGACGACATCGAGATCAAGCGCTAAAGCTCCAACGGCATGCAGCAGCGCCGTTTTAGCTCAGCCGGGATGCAAGGTGCGACTCCTTGCATCCCGGTTTTTTGTGTTCGAAAGCGCCCGGTCACATCACCATATTGAGCACGCTGACGAATTCCTGAGCCTGGGAGTGACTGCTCAGCCTGTAGGAACAGTCGGTCAGCAACCTATTACGGAGGAGCACGCGCTTGCCCTTGACCCTGTTGACACCCGTAATGTCCTTGAGGTAGACGATCTTGGTATGGGTACCGAAGAAGTCGTTCTTCACGACCGCCTCGATGCGATTGGGATAGATGCTTATTCCCTTGAAAACGCCGGCACCCTTATCGTGAAACAACAACGTGTTGTTATCCACGCGCGCCACCCCCATGGAGTTCGATAAAACCATCTCTATGACCACATTTTAGCCACCGCAAACCCTTTTCGCGGTCGTGCGCAGAGCACCAAATCGTGTCCGCACGAGGCTTTAAACTAAAGAAAATAAAAATGTTCGATGCGCTTGGTGGGCTCTTAGGATGTTCCTCAAATCGCCGGCATCGGAGGAGGTCTTACGTGGTTTACGTATGGGAATTCGAGTTCTTTGATTCGGACGGCATTGTCGATGCTGTGCCATGTGACTCGCTGGGCGGAGGAGGAACGTTTGGCTCCGATCTAAACGACGCTATCGAAAGCGCAGCTGATTTTCTTGCATGTATGGTCGACGATCACCTTATGGGCGGCGTCGATCTTCCCGCGCCGAACTTTGGACACCAGCCACAACACGGCGGCAAGATTATCGCCGTGGCCGTCAGCCGCGAGCTCGGCGACATCCCCGCCGTCACCGCAGCGGATGCCGCGCGTATGCTCGGTGTTAGCTCAGCACGGGTATCGCAACTGATAAATGCAGGAATGTTGGATTCATGGAAGGACGGCACCAAGCGCATGGTGTCCAAAGCTTCCATCGAGGCACGACTCGCCGACGCACCAAAGGCAGGGCGCCCGAAAGAAATGCCTGTTGCCGTGTAAAGGACGTCTAGGCATACCATTTTGACATATTGACCATTGAGTTCTCTCGATTCGCGACGCACTGCGTCGCGAATCGAACTGAACATATTGCCGCTGATTGCCACGCATCTCCAATCCGAAGTGCAAGAGGAGTTTTCCATGACAGGCATCAATCAGGCCATCACCGAAAGCGCACCTAAAGTGCGTTCTGCCGAGGACATGGCCACACGACGCAAGAGCGATTCGGAGGGATTTCGGCTCATCTCGCCAGCGCCCCCTACAACGAAACGTGGATACACGTCGAAACCAGCGCTACGCGACTGCATCTATGGGCTTGCCGTCGGCGACGCACTGGGCGTTCCCTACGAGTTCAGGCCTCGTGGCACGTTCGAATGCGCGGACATGATTGGCTACGGCACGCACGGGCAGCCCGCCGGCACCTGGAGCGACGACACATCTATGACGCTTGCTACCTGCGACTCGATTAGGGAGCTCGGGCATATCGACGCCTCAGACATGCGCGACAAGTTCGTAGGCTGGATTGCCCGTGGCGAGTATACGATCGACGGCGTTTTCGATTACGGCGGCACGACCGCCCGCGCCTTGCACACCGGCAAAGGAGGCTCCGGCGAACGCGACAACGGTAACGGTTCGCTCATGCGCATCGCTCCCCTGGCGTTCACCGATGCGACAGACGAAGAGATCAGCGAGGTCTCCGCGATTACGCACGCCCACAGAACGTCGACCGACGCGTGCATCATATTTGTCGAGCTGATGAGAAGCGTGATGAAAGGCGCGCTTCCCTCATGGGTGCTCCAGCTGAAAGACGTGCCCGAGCGTGAAATCAGGTCTGGCGGCTTCGTGCGCGACACCCTTAAGGCCGCCAGCTGGTGCTTTGTCAACACCAACAGTTACGAGGATTGCGTCCTTGCCGCCGTCAACCTGGGCGACGACACCGACACCACCGCAGCCGTTGCCGGCGCCCTCGCCGGCACGGCATACGGTCTCAAAGCCATCCCGCAGGAGTGGATTGACACCCTGCGCGGTAAAGAGCTGATTGAGCAGTGTTTGTTTTAGGGCTCACATACGATAGGAACTGACCAGGGGGCACCATGGAAAGAGAGGTCGCAAATATAGACGAGTTCCAAGTGGACGAAAACGGGATTCCGCTATTTCCAGCAGGGCTGAAGGAAGAAGCCAACCTTTATGTCCTCCCCGATGGGCGTTACCTCCCCTGCGGGGTCTACAGGACCGCGGACGGCGGTTCGCTCATTTATGAGCCATCCGAACTAAGCTTCTTCGGGCAGATGCTTGCTCAATTCAAAGAGTACTAGAGGTTTGATCGCCCGTTAGATCGACACTGCTCCAAACCATGGGATGGGTAAGATGCCTCCCACCGCGGCCTGTGAGGTAAAATCTTGACTGCTGCGGAATCCGCCTGCGGGCAACGCTCCGATCTCCGATTGGGGTGAAGCCTATGAACTTGTTTCTTGAAATCCTGCGCCTCTCGATGTATGCGACCGGCATTGCCCGGAACCTCTACTCAATCTGGCGGGAATATAAGCAGTAACGGATAGCGAAGGGAGTCATGAAAAGGGCCGGTTGCAGCCGGCCCTTTAGACGATAATACCTGCGTTGCCCGCGCTTCCGAAGTGTGACTAGCTGAGGAGCGGGTTCCGCGGCACAACCTGATTTTACCCAGCGAGGCGGATCTTTTGCAGCCGCTCCACCGTTTATTTACATCTACCACCACAAGCGGATTCCGCACGAACGAGAGCAAAGAAACAACGCCGGCGCGGCCAACAGAGCAGACAATCCATGCGACCAAAGAAATAGAAAAACGCCCGCGGCCTCGGTTCCCCACCCAGGTCTAGGCGCTTTTCTTGACACCATCGCACCACATCCGCCATCGCCTCCGGCCCGACACTCATAAAAATGCAAGCGGGAAACGACCTCAAGATCACCAACAACAGCTTCAAGCAAGCGCTTGGGCAACTGTCGCAACACGAGCGCCCATAAATAGGGGCCAATTAATAAGTAAGAGAGCCTTGCCACCAATTGTCATTCAGGCACGATCAGCCAATAGGTCAAATGGCAACTAACGGGTGTCAGATATACCAATATACGCAAGATTAACTGCTAGAATGCAATGGTGGACAGGCTCACCAACGTCGTGGAAGCATAAGGTAAGGAGTGCGCATGATTGCTGTCGACTACAGCTCCTCAACGTCATTTAATGAGGATGCTTTCGAACAAGGCATCATTGACCACTTGCAAACGAGCCTGGGGTACGAGCACCTCTATGGACCCGATGTCGCTCGTTCCTCCGACGCGTTTGACGACGCCTTCCTACCTGACGTCATTGGGCCCGCTCTTGAGAGCATTAACCCCACGCTCAATCGACGTGCGATTGATGCCTCAATAACCAGACTAAAGGAAATCGAGGGCAGCGACCTCATCGCCAAGAACAGCATCTTTATGGACATGCTCCAGAACGGTGTGGAGACAAGCTGGTTTGACGGCAAAGAAGAGCATACGGACATCGTGCGCTTGGTCGATTACGACAATCCCGAAAAGAACTGCTTCCACGTTGTTAACCAGTGGACCTACATCGAGTGTGGCACCAACAAACGTCCAGATGTCATCGTATTCGTTAACGGTCTTCCGCTCGTTCTCTTTGAATTGAAGTCCCCCGCTCGAGCCGACGCTGACAGCGAAGATGCCTACCAACAGATTCAAAACTACAAACGACAGATTCCATCGCTTTTCGTGTACAACGCTTTCTGCGTCACCAGTGACATGCTTCACACCAAGGTTGGCACGATCACCGCCAACGAGTCACGCTTCGTTGAGTGGAAGAGCGTCGATGGGAGCTACGAGGCCACCCAGTACGCCGATTGGAAAACCCCTCTGGACGGCATGTTCCCCAAGGAGCGGCTCATCGACATCCTGAAGAACTTCATTCTGTTCTCCGAGGACGCGAAAATCCTCGCGGGATATCATCAGTACTTCGCGGTGAACAAAGCGCTCGAGAGCGTGCATGAGGCCATCGGCGGCGACGGCAAGGGCGGCGTCTTCTGGCACACGCAGGGCTCGGGCAAGTCGCTTTCAATGGTTTTCCTTGCCCATCTGCTCGAAGAGAAACTCGACAGCCCCACCATCGTGGTGATCACCGACCGCAACGACCTCGACTCGCAACTGTTCGCGCAGTTCTCCAGATGCTCAGACTTCCTGCGCCAGACGCCCGTTCAGGCGCAGAGCCGCGCCGACCTTGCGCAGCAGATCTCGAGTCGCCGCGCCAACGGTATCATTTTCACCACCATGCAGAAGTTCGAGGAGGAGGTCATCGCCCTCTCCGAGCGCAAGAACGTCGTCGTGATGGTAGATGAAGCGCACCGCGGGCAGTACGGGTTCGAGGAGAAATACGACCGTGACGGCAAGAAGCACACGGGCACCGCGTTGCTCATCCGCCGCGCCCTTCCGAATGCGACTTTCATCGGCTTTACCGGTACCCCTATTTCTGCCGAAGATCGATCGACTCGCGAGGTTTTCGGCGATTATATTGACGTCTACGACATGACTCAGGCAGTAGAGGACGACGCAACTCGACCCGTGTTCTACGAGAGCCGCGTTGTCGCACTCAAGCTGGATCAGGGCATCCTTGCAAAAGTTGACGATGAGTACGAAAAGCTCACCGAGCAGGCTAATGCCGAAACCATTGACGCAAGCAAGCGTAACTTTGCAAATCTAGACGCCGTTCTAGGTGCACCAGAAGTCATCGATGCCCTATGTCAGGACATCGTAGAGCACTATGAGACCAACCGTGCGCACGAACTCACCGGCAAGGCAATGATCGTTGCGTATTCGCGCCCCACTGCCATGGCTATATATCAACGTATATGCGAGCTGCGACCCTCTTGGAAGGACGAGGGCAAGCTCGGCGTTGTCATGACCATGGGCAATCAGGACCCCGAGTGGTGGTTCGACGTCGTAGGTAATAAGGCCCATGTGAAGGAGATGGCAAAGCGCTTTAAGGATGACGCCGACCCGCTCAAAATCGTAATCGTCGTAGACATGTGGCTCACCGGTTTTGACGTGCCGAGCCTTGCCACTATGTATGTGTATAAACCCATGCGCGGATATAACCTAATGCAGGCAATCGCACGCGTAAACCGAGTATATAAAGACAAGGTTGGCGGACTGGTTGTTGACTACGTAGGCATAGCTAACGCCCTTAAACGCGCCATGAAGGACTACACCAAGCGCGACCAAAAGAAATACGGCGACATGGATATCGGGAAAACCGCCTATCCCAAGTTCTTGGAAAAACTGGCGGTCTGTCGCGACAAAATGTTTGGTTACGATTATTCGGAATTCATGAGCACCGAGTCCGCCGCACGTCGAAGCGAACTCATAACGGGTGGAGTAAATCATATCCTTGCACCCGGCGACGAAGATATCACCCGCGACTTTGTTGAGCAGGCAGGAGTCATGCTCAAAGCCTATGGACTCGCCAAAAGTCGCGCAACAGACATGCAGCGCATTGAGGCCGGCTATTTCCAGGTTGTTCGAGAGCTCATCCTTCAGCTCACCGAGCAGGGCGGCACCCGCAGCAAAAACGGAGGCAAACTTACCCTTAAGCAGGTAAATGACCGCATCAATGCACTACTCGAACAGAACATCGTCCATACCGACGGCGTAATAGACTTGTTTAAGGTGGAAGACGAAACGGTTTCGATTTTTGATCCCAAGTTTCTGTCGAGCCTCTCGCGTATGAAAGAGAGGAACCTGGCTTACGAGCTGTTGAAAAAACTCATCGACGACCAGATTAAGGGCTACCGCAGAAAGAGCATAACGCAGGCAAAAAAGTACTCGGAACTCATGCAAAGCATGGTAAATGGCTATCTCAACGGGCAGCTCACAAACGCTGAGGTATTCGAAGAAATGCTCAAGATGGCGAAAGAGATGCTTTCCGAAAACCAAAAGGCAAAGGCGCTTGGGCTTAGCGAAGAGGAGTTTGCGTTTTACGAGGCGCTAACACAACCGCAAGCAGTCGCTGATTATTATCGCGAAAGAAATGACGAGCTGGTCGCCATCACGCAAGAGCTCGCCGCGAAGATGCGCGAAATGCGCACGGTCGATTGGCAGAAAAAGCAAAGTGCTCGTGCTGCCATGCGTGTTGCAATCAAGCGCCTGCTCAAACATCATAAGTATCCGCCAGAGGGCATGGAGTCGGCACTGGCCACCGTGATGGATCAGTGCGAACTCTGGGCCGACAATGCAGCATAGGGAGTTAAAACAGCATGGCTAAAAGCAAGGCTAAGGACACCAAGAAGAACACGGCCGACGTTGGCTTTGAGGATCAACTGTGGAACGCTGCAGATGTGCTGCGTGGCAACTTGGACGCTGCCGAGTACAAAAACGTCGTGTTAGGCCTTATTTTCCTGAAGTACCTCTCGGACCGTTTCGACGAACGCTACCTAGAGCTCGTCGCAGAGGGTTACGGCGACGAGTAGGATCGCGACTGCTACATGGAGCAGAACGTCTTCTTCGTTCCCGAAGAAGCACGTTGGGTGAATATCTCGCAGGCGGCGCATACGCCCGAAGTTGGCCAGATCATTGATAATGCCATGCGCGCCATCGAGCGCGAGAACGACAAACTCAAAGACGTGCTGCCCAAGAACTTCGCTCGTCCCGAACTAGACAAGAGGCGCTTGGGCGACGTCGTTGACTTATTCACAAACGTACAAATGACCGATAACGAGAGCGAGAAAGACCTGTTAGGGCGCGCATACGAATATTGCCTGCAGAAATTCGCATCAATGGAGGGCAAAAACGCCGGCGAGTTCTATACGCCGTCGTGCATCGTGCGCACGCTGGTTGAAATCCTCCAGCCTTTCCACGGTCGTGTGTACGACCCCTGCTGCGGCAGCGGAGGCATGTTCGTGCAGTCCGCCGCCTTCGTCGAGCACCATGGCGGCAACGTGGTACAGGACATCACCATCTTTGGCCAGGAGAGCAACCCTACCACGTGGAAGCTCGCAAAGATGAACCTCGGTATTCGCGGCATCGAGGCCGATTTGGGCAACTATGCAGACACCTTCAGCGCCGACCAGCACAAGAATGAAAAGTTTGACTATGTGTTGGCAAACCCACCCTTCAACCTCAAGAACTGGGGCGGCGAAGCGCTGCAGGAAGACGTACGTTGGAAGTACGGCATGCCGCCCACGGGCAACGCCAACTTCGCTTGGATGCAGCATATGATTTGGCATCTTAACGGCACGGGCAAGATTGGCCTCGTATTGGCAAACGGGTCGCTCTCGAGCCAGACGAGCGGCGAGGGCGATATTCGACGCGCTATCGTAGAGGACGATTTGGTCGAGGGCATTGTAGCCATGCCGGGGCAGCTGTTCTACAGCACCCAAATTCCCGTGTGTCTGTGGATCCTGAACAAGAAGAAGGCTCAGTCCGGCAAGACGCTATTCATCGATGCCCGCGAAATGGGCACCATGGTCTCTCGCAAACTACGCGAGTTTACCGAAGAGGACATCAACAGAGTTGCATCCGCGTTCGACTCCTTCCGCAAGGGCGAGTTCGAGCCCGTGAAGGGGTTCAGCGCCATAGCTGATTTGGATGAAATCGCCAAGCAAGATTTCATCCTGACGCCCGGTCGTTACGTAGGCATTGCCGAGGTCGAAGACGACGGTGAGCCGTTTGATGAGAAGATGGCACGCCTGACTAGCGAGATTGCAAAGTGCTTTGAAGAGTCCAACCGCTTGCAGGAGCAGATTAAGAAGAATCTGGAGGCGATTGGTTATGGGATGTAGAGTCGCACTTGGTGACGTTTGTAGCTTCTACCGCGGCGCCAGCGTCCCCCGTACCCGCATGTACGATAAGGGTGCCTATCTTTACATTCACTATGGAGATCTTTACAAAGGTTTCGACCTACACATCGACGTTGAAGACCCCGCAAAACCCATCCCATACATCCTTAACAACGAAAAGATAAAGGACAGTCAGCGTCTCAGAGACCAAGACATCGTATATGTGCTGACCTCAGAGACAGTCGATGACCTTGGTCATGCCTATTTGTTTAACAATCCAAAGGAAAAGCCTACCATTTCAGGCACCGAAACAACCATCGTGCGCGTCAATCGCCGAGACCTCGTCGTGCCGGCTTACCTCAACTATCTTATGAGCTCTCCGCGCTTTATCAGAGAGCTCCGGCAGTACACGAGAGGTATGAAGGTATTCCGTGTCCATCCCAAAGACGTGGCACGAATCGAAATCGATTTACCGCAAACTGAGGTTCAGCATCAAATTGTTTCAATACTTGACGCGATATATGCAAAGCAGCAAGCAAACTCTAAGCTAAATGGCTATTTACTTGAGTTGATGAATGTTCAGTACCAACATTCCTTCTGCTGCAACAAGTTAACCCTCGGGTCAATTTATGACATTGCTGATGTTGTTTATGGAGCAGCGTTCAAGTCTGCCTTGTTTAACGAGGAAAAGGTAGGGTATCCTCTGATCCGCATACGTGATTTGAGCACCTTCTCTCCGCAGTATTGGACAAATGAGGCTCATCCAAAAAGGGTATTCGTACATCCTGGTGACGTTTTAGCGGGAATGGATGCCGAATTCACGCCATGTCTCTGGCAGGGTGAAACGGCTGTACTGAATCAGCGAGTTTGCCTGTTCGAGCCCGCTGCCAATTCGGGAGTTTCAAGAAGTTATTTGCTTATGGCATTGAACCCATTGTTGGCTTTCATCCAGAACTACGCCTCTGGTACTACCGTCGCGCATATGGGAAAAGGCGATTTGGAAGCGTTGAACGTGCCTATTCCTGCAAGAGGAGATCTCGAGAGGTTTAATACTATTGCAGAGCCATTGAGAGAACAGATTGTTCAGAATTCGACACAGAACCGAAAACTGGCTGCTCTTCGTGACGCTCTTCTCCCCAAACTTATGTCGGGCAAGATCGACGTTTCAAGGGTCAATTTTACGCAGCTAAATAGCCATTTAGCTTAGTGTTGAGTTCAATTTTATTGTCCAGTGAACCCAAGACGCCAGAAATAGCGGTCTGTGTTTCGTAATCCGGAACACAGACCGGGCATAGATGAACGTGATTGCGATTTATGCCCGGCACGGCGCTTGCAGTTAAGTAGTCTCGCCATGGAAGAGTCTTGAGTAGGTAATAAACAAATTTAGGATCATTGCCCTTAAACTCCGTTGAGTACAAAGACGTATTTAACGGCCAACAAGCCGCATCGGAGTAAAAAACTTGCCCAATAGTTCCATAACGCCCAGTTATGACACATGGCCCCTTAACGGCGGCTTCCGAATGCGTGCCCGTTTGTCCCGAAGATGAGAAAACAGGGTAGGGGCCATCAACTCTGCAGCTGGAGGGAAGGTCAAACCCCCTTTTTAGATTAACAATCTCTCCCAAGGTCTTTTGCGTCCAGCTCATTCCAAATACTTCCTATGCGAAGCCTTCACATTGCTCTGATTCACCATGGCGTAGTGCATGGTGGTGTCTATTTTCGCATGGCCTAACAGCTTTTGCACCTGCTCTATGGGCATTCCCTTATCGATGGCATGGGTGGCAAGCGTACGGCGAAACTTATGCGGATGAACGCGGTTGATACCGGCGCTTCTGCCTAGGTCACGTAAACGGAGTTCTATGCTCCCCACCGTAATACGTCGAGCTGAGGAATCGAGCGCGACAAATAATGCAGGACTCTTGTCAGCACGGCTCGAAAGATATTCCGTAAGATGAAGCTTAGCGCGCGCATCGAAGTAAACGGGGCGCTGCTTATTTCCCTTTCCCATTACAAGGCATTCGCGCTCGTGCAGATTAACATCCTTCCTGTCGAGTCGCACAAGTTCGCCAATACGCATGCCCGTCGAAGCGAGTAAATCAACGATGGCAAGATCTCGCTTGGACTCACAGGCGTCTCGCAATACCTCCAGTTCCTCATCGCTAAGCACCTCTTTGGTTACTTGAGCAGTTTTGACGCGACGAATGCGCCTTACAGGACTTTTCACAATGTAATCCTCATCTTCAAGCCACGAAAAGAAGCTCGACATGATACGAGGTATATTATCGATTGTGACCTTACTAGAACCGCGTTTCACCTCGTAATCATTGAGATAGCGGCGCAAGTCGTCGCTATCAACCTGGGTATAGGGCTTAGCAAGCGCTGTGTTCACATGCCGTAAGGTTGCCTCATAGTATGCAATGGTTTTAGGAGAGCATCCCTCGACCTCTTTAGCGGTGAGAAAGAGCGCAAGCAGATCTTGCCCTGGCTCTGTTTGTTTCGGTCCGAGTGCCCGTCTAAGCGTAATGGTTAGATGTTTGAGCTGGTGTGGGTCGAGAAGGCTCTGCATTTCCGAAAGTACGGTATTGATGACAGTTTCCACGCTGATCCTTTCGTCGAGTACGATAGCCACAGTGTGGACGGCGCGTTGTACATAGTGAAGTAAATGGCTATTTAGCTGCGTGAGGTTAACCTCTGAAACATCAATCTCGCCCGACATGAGTTTGGGGAGAAGACTATCGCGAAAAACAGCAAGCTTTCGAGCTTCAATCTTACTCATGACATACTGATCAATAATCGGCTGCATAAGCTGAGTTTGGCTTAGAAGAATATTTTCAGGTGGAATAACAACTTCGGACTCTGCCAACGCGCTGCGCTTGATATGCCCCATTGTCGTTGCACGGTCTTTGGCAAGCATAATAAATCGTGCTAAATGATGTTTGGTCCAGCCATAATAGAACCAGCTTGGATACGCAGAAGAAGTCACTTTAAACAGATGCTGATTTAGACCGGCGTTCCCGCCCGCCCAAAAATCCAGCAATAGGGTCCCGGACCAAGAGAAAATGAGGTCACCGTCGTGAACCTTGGCGCTATCGACAATGCCACTCTTGCAACGCTCGGCATCGCTTCCGCAAAAGCCTTGTCCCAGTTCGCGAATTTTCAGCACGGGCAGACCTTCATCTCCAGTGTCTGGGCGGAACTTTTGCATTGCAAGTCCGTTTTTATAGTCAGCAATGTCCAGCAAAGAAGCAGTATCCCAATCAGAACCCGCGTCGTCTATTAAACGTTGAAAGATCAAGTCGAACAGTTCTTCTAAATAGCCATTTAGCTGAAACCCTACGACCATTCGGATGCCATATCCCCGCAATACAAAAAACGGGGCAGCCCGCGCTCCTGCGAACTGCCCCGTAGCTCCGGCCATCACGTTGCAGCAACAACCAGCACCGCCCCCCCCTACTTCCCAAAGATCGCGCCGAACAGGCCCTTGCGTTTGGGCTTCTCCTCTCGGTAGGAACCCTCGGCTGCGGCTATAACCTGCCGCGGCTGCTCGCCGCCTCCGCAGCGTACGATCTGGTATAGGAAGGGCGATTTAACGTATTTGACCTCGATGGGCGTGGCGTGCACGGTGCTTTCGCTCGACAGCATCACGTTGGGATTGAGCGGTGCCACCACATGCGTTTCGCGCTTGTCGCTAAACACCACCGCGGCCGCGCGGCCCGTCTGGCCGTTCACGGCAATGCGCACCTGCTCGCCGTCGCGGCTATCCGACGCCGAGCGATCGACAAAGTAGACCGGTACCATCACCAGGCCGTCCTTATGTTTGCGGGCCTTGCGCGCCCAGGCGCGGATGCTCTTTTTATTGAGCCCCAGCACCGCCTCGGCATCGTTGCCGGCAATATCGAGCGCCAGCTTATCAATAATCACCTGGTCCTTGGTGGACGCATCGACGGAAACGACGCGGAAGTCGCCTTCCTGCATAGCGGGATCGAACGGTCCCACCTTGCCAAAATCCCACGGCTCCAAAATGCCCATAAGGCGAACATCCAGGTAGTTTGCCCGCGGATACGCCCAGTCGAGCACCTCGTAGTACACCAGGGTCTCCTTGCTCAGGCCCTTGCCCGGGAAGGACGCCATCATGCGCAGGTCCGCCAACGCCATGGGGAAATAGAAGAGCATCATGTCGTTTTGGATCGCGTCTTCTACATCGTGCCCGGCAAAGGCATCGGGATACTGACGCACCAGCTGCAGCGCGTTGGCACGTGCCTGCTGCGGCGATATCTCACAGGGGACGCCCTGTTCGGGAACGTATTCGGCACCCACGCCCATGGTCAGGCGTTTGCTAAACGTACCGGGTTTGAGCAGGTCGGCAACGCCGATCTTATTGCCGCAGGACGGGCACTCAAACACGCGTTGGGTCGACTCGCCCTCAAAGGACGCGCCGCAGAAGGGACAGGGAATGCTCACATGCGTCGCCTCTTGGAACTCCTGCGCCGTTCCTCGATCTTCCCACAGCAGATGCTCCAAAACCGACTGATTGCGCCAGTGCGAATTGAAGAAATACCAGTCCGGGTCCTCTGGGCGCTCGAGCTGCGAGACGTGCGTGAGCTTGAGCAGCCCGTCAACCACCGTCAGCGGCGTATGACGGATACCCAGGGCGCTCTTGGGCTCTCCGGCGTCCGCTTGCCACGGAATAACCGTTTCGCAATAAGCGCACTCAAAGCTGCGCTTTGCCTGGTGCGAATACATGGGGCCGCCGCAGTTTTGGCATTTAATGGCAAACATCTCGTCCATGGAAACGTCCTCCTTTGCACAGGGCTGTCGACATTAAGTATGTCGAGCAAATCGGCGCGTGCCCATACCCATGTGGCCCAAAATGGACCACTCGGTCGGACGGCAAGGCGCAGTGAACTCGAAGGCGTGCGGGCAGTCGCCCCCCGCCTCGCGCCCGTTAGCGCCGGCAGACCAATGCTGCATTTTCTAAGCATCGGTACACGTTGCGTCCGTGCGAGCTACACTATCCCCTTAAACATGATTGTGAGGACGATCGTTATGCTATTTGTAAATCGGCTGGTACATACGCTTGTTCCCGGCAGCGAAAGCGAGCCGGTCGATACCTCCTGCCGCACCAACGCGGGTTTTGCCGCAAGCCTCATCTGCATCTGCCTCAACATCACGCTGTGCCTGGCCAAGGGCATAGCCGGTCTGCTCGCGGGCTCCGTCTCGCTTATCGCCGACGCCTTCAACAACCTTTCCGACGCCTCGAGCAACATCGTGAGCCTGCTCGGATTCCGCCTTGCCAGCCGCCCGGCCGACGAGGGGCACCCCTATGGTCACGGCCGTTACGAGTACCTAGCGGGGCTGTTTGTCGCCGTTCTCGTTTGCGCCGTCGGCATCAACCTGATCCTGAAGTCGGTCACCAAGATCGTCAAGCCCTCTCCCACCGCATATTCGGCGCTCTCCATGGCGGCCCTTGTCCTCTCCATGCTCGTCAAGTTCTGGATGGCGGCATTCAACCGCACGCTGGGCAACCGCATCGATTCCGAGACGCTCATCGCCACGGCGCAGGATTCCAAAAACGACGTCATTGCCTCAGCCTCGGTCCTGGCCGCAGCGCTTATTTCGCAGACGACCGGCTTTGACCTCGATGGCTGGGCAGGCCTGGGCGTGGGCATCTTCATCTGCATCAGCGGCATGGGCCTGGTGCGCGACGCCATCAGCCCGCTGTTGGGGCAAGCGCCCGACCCCAAGCTCGTCCAGGCAATCCGCGACAAGATTATGTCGTATCCTCAGGTCCTAGGCACGCACGACCTGATGCTGCACGACTACGGCCCCGGTCGTCAGTTTGCCAGCGCGCACGTGGAAATGCCCGGCGAGGGCGACGCCTTTGAGCACCACGAGATCCTGGACACCATCGAACACGACATCAAGCATCAGATGGGCATCGGTATCACGCTACACTGCGACCCCATCGCCACGAACGGCGATGACCTGCGTGGCTGGGTCAAGCGCGGCGTCATGCAGATCGATCCCGCGCTCTCCATCCACGACCTGCACGAGCACGACGGGTTTGTTTCGTTTGACCTGGTGCGTCCCGACGGCTTTGACATATCCGACGAGGAGCTGCTGGAGCTCGTCACGCGCATCGTGCACGAGCGCCGGCCCGATGTCTCGTGCGTCGTCACATTTGACTCGGGCTTCAGCTCGCCCGACCGTCCGGCCGAGCAGCTGTAATCGGCAGCAAAACGGGGCACAGGACCGCCGACCAACGCGCCTACGCGCCCGGTCACGCGATCCTGCGCCCCGTTTTTGCTTGCACTGCTAAGGCTCTAGCCGCTCGACCGCTAGTTCCCCTGCGCGCCCGAAATGCCGTTTTGCAGGGCACCCCAGGCGTTCGTCGCCATATCGCCCAGGTTCTGTGCGGTATCGCCGAGATTCTGAGCCGTGTCACCCAGCTCTTGGGCCTTATCTCCAAGCTCCTGGGCCTTGTTGCTCAGGTCCTCCAGCGTGTTAGAGCTCGAGCTGTCCGCGCCGCCCTGGTCGCCGGACGCATTACCCGACGAGCCGTCCTTGCGCGTGAGCTGAATCTCGAGGTTACCGTTGTCGTTATAGTAGGCAGACGTCACGACCCAGTTGGCATCGACAACGGGCGTCGAGCCGTCGTCGGTCAGAATTACGGCGTTCGAAAGATCAGCCCCGCGCGACTTGAGGAGCTTTTTGGCGTTGGACCAGTACTGACCCGGGATATCGCTCAGGTCGACGGTGCCGGACTGGGTAGTCTCAGTCTGCTCGGCCGTGGTATCAGTCGTGGTGCCCCGCTTGTTGAGCATGCCCGACACGATGGCAAACACAACCGACAAGGCAAAGAAGATCGCCAGCACGATGAGGATTTTCTTGATCACGCTCGACGAACGCGAAGGCTTCTTCTCCTCGTCCTCGCCATACTGAGGGATGGACTTGGGATACTCACGATACGGCTCGCGCGCATATCGGTCGCGCGACTCGTAGCGCGGCTGTGCTGTGCGCGGCATATATGTCGTCTGCTGAGGTTGCGGAATGGGATTTTGCAGCAGGTCATCATAAGGGCCTGCCGCCGCGTTGCCGTAGGGGCTCTGCGACGAGGCACAATACGGGTCCCGCGTTGCGTTTCCGTAATTCACAACGCGCGTGGGATCGGCCGACGCCTGCGTCGTATCGGGGGCAGCGTAGCCGGGATTCGGCACGACGCGGGTCTCATCGGCGCCATTGCCCGTCCGCGGGGAGCCGTAGCCACCCATTACGGTCGTCTTATCCTGGTCCATGCAACGATTCCTTTCCGTCGCCCGTAAGCATCAAGTTATCCATGCATTCTACCCGCGCAAAAGCCTATGATGGGCAAAGCCCGTCGGTATCTACAAGACATGCGCGGCCGACGGTCACAAGCGAATCGAGGAACGTCATGGCAAAAAGCAAGCTCATCAAAGACACAACGCGCGCCGAGCGCGAGGAGATCATTAAGCTGGCACTCGCTGGCTGCGGCAACGGCAGCTGCGACAACTGCGGCAGTTGCAGCTTGGGAGCAGGCGACCCGTACGGCACCTACCAGCCCTACATTGACGGCGAGATGGAAATCGCCGATATCAACATGATGGTCGCCGAGCGCAACGCCAAACTCTTCGGCCTCCAGCGCGGCTAATGATCCCTTCTTGGGCTGTGTACCAAAAAATGCGCCCATCTACTACATTTAACCCAAGGGTGCCAACCATGGCCATATTTGTGTTAACAAAACCGCAGGTAAACGTCTTGCCGCATTGTTAAAAAACGCTCCATGGTCGGTCCAACCCTGACAAACGTAGTAGATGGGCGCTTTTCGTGGCGCGGCTGGTCCAGATAGCTTGTTTCGGAGCCAATTTGCATCAAAATGTCCCCGGCGGCGCCACGTTTTGCGTCACCGGGGACTGTTCTATTCACGATCCGTAGCTTTCCTTACTCGTTAGGCACATATGTGGCACGAGGATAATCGGGCGTAACATCTTGGCCGCCGGAATAGCTCGAATCGAAAGGATGCGCCACCAGATCGTGTGTACCCCATGCCATGCAGTCAAATAAACCAGTATCGAGAACAACGATATAACCCTTGCCGTCATAGTAGAAATGGTCCTCGGTAAAGTTATCGTCATCTTCGAGGCTGTCATCAACTATAGAATCTGCCCCTCGCTTTGCCGCCCCGATCACTTGCTTGGCCTCGCTCTTGAGGGTGTCAAACGAGAGCCCGTGCTGTGCAAGCGAGTCCTCAAGCGAAACCTGCTCGCCCGTCTTGAGGTTATAGTATGCCGACCTCGTCACCTGCTCCGAACGATACGGAGGAATGTAGCTATCGGTGTAGGTACGCACGCATGCAATATCGCCATCAATCGAGACAATCTCAGCGTAATACATCGTGGTCACACGATTGTTCTCATCATATGGCGTTGCCTGCTTGCTCGCATCAAGCGCATCCGCGACGAGCTGAATCATATCCTTGTTGAATTTGGCGACACCCACACTCTGGCCTTTTACCTGAGGATAGGTCCACGTAGCCGAAATCTGGCACGTAACGTCGGGGTCAGGCGCGCCCTCGCCCACCGGCGCCGTAAAGCTGACATCCTGCGTGGCAGAAACGGCTTCGTAGCTCACCTGCGCATCATCGCCAGCGTCCTTCGACTTCAGCTGCTCCAGCGTCGTGGCCACCGTGCCAATAGTGCTGTTAACCGAGCTCTCGTCGGCATACAAGAAACCAAAACCGCCCAAAGAGGCAGAACCGACTTCATTCGGGGCAACAAGGTCGGTCATGGCTTTGAATGACTTGCCGTCGTAGCCAATGAATTTAACTTGGTATTCGTGAGCAGAAGGACCACTTTCGCCAGAGAGACCGCTTTGCTTAATTGCTGTCCCATGGTCATACCACTGCGAAAAACCAATCTTGCCCTCGTATTCATCAAGCCAGACAGACACACACGCCTCTTGATGAGATACGTTTACCTCTGGCGTGTAGACCTTCTCAATCTCGCCATTCTTATACGCCCAGACCTCAAGATGCGCAGCGGCTGCGTTATCCCCACGGTCCACCGGTTCATCGGAATACTCAATCAAGAGCTCATCCTGACCATCGCCATCAAAGTCAATGAGCTTGGCGTAAGCAACGCCCTGGGCTCCATACGCATATTCATCGAACCCGACAGCCTCACCCTCGCCGTGCTTCTTCTGGTACTCGAGAATCTTATCGGTGAACAGCTCGTTTGCCGTCTTGACCGCCGCCTTGGCAGAGGCTTTGGCCTCCTTCTTGGACTGCGTGAGCTCAACGTTCTTAGGGGCGTCCGAGCCTTCCTTGGCATAGTCCACCTTCATGGTGGTCGTGCTCTTCTTTTTGCCCTTGCCTGAGGTGATGGTCATTTGGTACTTCTGATCTGGCAGCTCGCCAAAGTCCTCCATGGCAAAGCCGTCCTCGCCATCGACCTTAATGGTGTAGCTCTTGCCCTTGCCATTCGCTGGCGCCAGCTCGACGGTATAGTTCTTGAGCTTTTTGCCCTTGCTGTTCTTGGGCAGCACTTTGGTCTTGCATGCGCAGACAACGTAGCCCTTGCCACCCGAAGTCACCTCGGACGACGAGCCGATGCGCGGCACGATCACGATGGCGGCGACAATGGCGACAATGGCCACGCCGCCGATAACAGCCGCGACGATGCGACCCCTGTGCTTGGGCTTCGTGGGCTGTGGCGTCGGAACAAACGGCTGAGCGGCCTCAGCAGGCTCGGTCATAGGCTCCTCATAACGAGACTGCGCCGCCATATGAGCCGAGGCACCCTGAGGAGCGTGCTGCCCCGCAGGAGCGGCCGCCGGCGCATCCCCTACCGGAAACGCCACAGGCTCCGCCTGGTCCTCAACTCCGCCCACGCGAGCGCCGCAGCTCGTGCAAAACGTGGAGCCATCGGGTATCTGAGCTCCGCACTTGGTGCAATACATCGCATCTCCCGTCTCTCGTCGCAGCCGCAATGCGCCCGCGCAATTCTTCCAACTACACCGTACGAGAGAAATCGCGATTCTTGTTGCGCAACATTGCCACCGCGCCCAAAACTATGCCGGTTTACTACGCTGAATCGGCTAGGGGCGAGCACGACGCTTTTTGGAAAAACAAAACCGCAGGTAGACGAATCGGTCATTATCGGAAAATCCAGATATGGTCGAGGTATACCGATTCATCGTAGTAAACCGGCATGGTTTTGGACGAACGACCCCATACGGATGGCCTCATTGACCCGACAGCCACAAAATGATCCGTTTTCCTCCTTCACATGCGGATCAAAAAGCCCCGCCGGGCCTTGGCAGGCACGGCGGGGCGGGTAAGCGGCTATGAGCAGCAGGCTTAGAACAGGCCGGTGATGTTGCCGTCGTTGTCGACGTCGATGTTCTCGGCCGCGGGAACCTTAGGCAGGCCAGGCATGGTCAGAACGCTGCCGGTCAGCGCGACCACAAAGTGGGCACCGGCGGAAACCTTGAGCTCGCGCACGGTGATGCGGAAGCCCTCGGGAGCGCCCAGCGCCTTGGCGTTGTCGCTAAAGCTGTACTGCGTCTTGGCCACGCACACCGGCAGGTTGCCAAAGCCGTTCTCGCGCAGCTCGGTGAGCTGGCGCTTGGCAGCCGGCGTAAAGTCGACGCCGTCGGCGCGGTAGACCTTGGTGGCAACGGCTTCGAGGGCGTCGGCCACATCGGCACCGTCCTCGTAGGCAAACTTGAGCTCGCTCGGCTGCTCGATCAGGCGCATGACTTCATCGGCCAGGTCGAGCGCGCCCTCGCCCCCCTTGGCCCAGACCTCGGACAGCTTAACGTTGACACCGAGCTTCTGGCACTCGGACTCGATGAGCTCGAGTTCGGCCTCGGTGTCCGTCGGGAAGCGGTTGATGGCGACCACGCAGGGCAGACCGTAGACGTTCTGGATGTTGTCGACGTGACGCAGCAGGTTGGGCATACCGGCCTTAAGGGCCTCGAGGTTCTCCTCGTTGAGGTCGGCCTTGGCAACGCCGCCGTTGTACTTAAGCGCACGGGCGGTGGCGACGACCACGACAGCGCTGGGGCGAACGCCCGTCATGCGGCACTTGATGTCGAGGAACTTCTCGGCACCCAGGTCGGCGCCGAAACCGGCCTCGGTAATGGCGACATCGCCAAAGCGCATGGCCATGCGGGTGGCCATGATGGAGTTGCAGCCGTGGGCAATATTGGCGAAGGGGCCGCCGTGGACAAACGCAGGCGTACCCTCGAGTGTCTGAACCAGGTTGGGTTTAAGCGCGTCCTTGAGCAGTGCCGCCATGGCACCCTGAGCCTTAAGGTCACGGGCGCGGACGGGCTCGCCGGCATAGCTGTAGCCGACAACGATCTCGCCCAGGCGCTCCTTGAGGTCGTTGATGCTCGTGGACAGGCACAGGATTGCCATGACCTCGGAGGCAACAGTGATGTCGAAGCCATCCTCGCGCGGCACTCCCTGGGCCTTGCCGCCAATGCCGTCGATAACATGGCGCAGCTGACGGTCGTTCATGTCGACAACGCGCTTCCAGGTGATGCGCTTAACATCGATGCCGAGCTGGTTGCCCTGCTGAATATGGTTGTCGAGCATGGCTGCCAGCAGGTTGTTGGCGGCACCGATGGCATGGAAGTCACCGGTAAAGTGCAGGTTGATGTCCTCCATGGGGATGACCTGGGCCCAACCGCCACCGGCGGCACCGCCCTTCACGCCAAACACGGGACCGAGCGAAGGCTCGCGCAGGGCCACGGCGCTCTTGACGCCGCGACGACGCAGGCCGTCGGCCAGGCCGATGGTCGTGGTGGTCTTGCCCTCGCCTGCGGGCGTGGGATTGATAGCGGTCACGAGGACAAGCTTGGCCTGGTGATCAGTTGGCTCGTTGAGCAGGGAATAGTCGACCTTTGCCTTGTCAAAGCCGTACGGAATCAGATGCTTAACGTCGACGCCGGCGTTCTTGGCCACCTCGGTAATAGGCAGCGGCGTAACAGAACGTGCGATTTCGATGTCAGTAGGCATGGGCGGTCCTTTCGTTACCGGATGAGAAAAAGACCAATCCAGCATAGCACGCGCGCGCAATAGTAAAACGCCCGTAACCGACGAACGGCGATATGTTTACCCGATGCCCAGCGATAGCCTACAGATGCGCTAAAACAAGCCCATTCCTACAGGGTCGGTTCAATACCCAAATGCTCAAAGGTGCGCAAGGTTGCCTGACGGCCCTGGGGCGTGCGGATCATCAAGCCGCACTGCAGCAGATAGGGCTCATAGACATCCTCAAGCGTTCCCGGGTCCTCGCCCACCGCGCTAGCAAGCGTCGTCAGGCCCACGGCACGACCGGAGAACGTCTTGGCAAGCGTCTCCAAGATGCGAATGTCCATCCAGTCCAGACCAAGCTCATCGATCTCGAAAAACTCGAGCGCCTGACGGCAAATGTCAAGCTCAATAGGACCGTCGCCGCGCACCTGCGCGTAGTCGCGCACGCGCTTGAGCAGACGGTTGGCAAGACGCGGCGTACCGCGCGAACGCGAGCCGATCTCGAGTGCACTGGGGTGGTCGATCGTCACACCCAGAATGGTCGCCGAGCGTGTCACAATCTGAGCGAGCTCCTCAACGGTGTAGTAATCCAGGCGATACGAAATGCCAAAACGGTCGCGTAGCGGGCCGGTCAACATGCCCGAGCGAGTCGTTGCCGCCACCAGCGTGAACTTGGGGATATCCAGGCGAATCGAGCGTGCAGCCGGACCCTTGCCGATCACAATATCGAGGGCAAAGTCCTCCATCGCAGGATACAGGACCTCCTCGACCGAGCGGTTGAGGCGGTGGATCTCGTCGATAAACAGCACGTCGCCCGGTTGCAAGTTAGTCAGGATGGCAGCCAGGTCGCCGGTGCGCGCGATGGCCGGACCGCTCGTCGTCTTAATCTGAGCGCCCAACTCGTTGGCGATAACCGTAGCCAGCGTGGTCTTGCCCAGACCCGGAGGGCCCGAGAAGATCACGTGGTCGAGCGTCTCGCCGCGGCTTTGTGCCGCCTCGATGAGCACGCGAAGGCTCTGCTTGATATGTTCCTGACCGCAGTAGTCATCCAAGCGTTGGGGACGCAGGGTACGGTCGACATCAAGGTCCTCGGGCGTCAGCTCCGAGCCCACCATGCGCTCGCCATGCGCCATGGATGCCGCCGGCGAGTTTCCGGGCGTCGACCACAGGTCCTGAGAATCATCGGCTTCCCACATCACGCATCCATTCCAAGTCGCTTAAGCGCCGCGCCGAGCAGATCCTCGACACGCATATCCTGCCCATCATACCCGCTCAGGGCAACATCGGTCTCCTGCGGGCTAAAGCCCATGGAAAGGAGTGCCGCGCGGGCATCATCGATGGCCGAGGGAGCGGCAGTGGGCACGGGCATCGCAACCTGTCCGGGAATCACGTCGACCGGCACAAAGCCCTTGTCCTTGGCAAAGGTGCTCTTGAGTTCCAAGATGAGGCGCTGCGCGGTCTTTTTGCCCACACCGGGCACCTTGGCCATGCCCTTGTCATCCTCGGCCATTACCAGGGAATACAACTGGCCCACGGTATAGGTGGAGAGCACGGCGAGCGCCAGGCGCGGACCGACGCCCGAGACGGACACGAACCGATCGAACATCGTGCGCTCGTCCTTGGAGGCAAAACCAAAGAGCGTCATGGCGTCCTCGCGCACCTGCATGCGTGTGTAGAGGCGAACCTCGCCGCCAGGCGTCGGCAACGTGGCCGCGGTGCTGCCCGAGATGCCGAGCTCAAAGCCCACGCCCGACACATCGACGACGGCCGAGCTCATCGTGGCCTCGACAAGCGTTCCATGGAGCTGGGAGATCATCAGTATCCGGTTCCTCTCTGTTGATAGAACTCGCCGCCGGTAAGCGCCCGGGTGCGGCTGAGGTTAACGTGGCAGATGGCGCAGGCCAGGGCATCGGCGGCATGGTCGGGATGCGGGTCGTGATCGAGCTGTGTGAGCGTGCGAACCATATACGCGACCTGCCGCTTATCTGCAGCGCCCGTGCCCACCACGGCCTGCTTGATCTGCATGGGCGTGTACTCGCCAATCTCGAGCGCGCACTCCGAAAGCGCCACGAGCGCAGCACCGCGGGCATGCGCCGTAGGGATGGCCGAGCGAACGTTGGCGCCAAAGTAGATGCTCTCGATAGCCGCGGTATCGGGACGGTAGCGTTCGACGACGCCCTTGAGGTCGCGGGCGATATGCGACAGGCGCACCGCGAGCGGGCTTCCGGCACTGGTCTCAATACAGCCGTAGGCACGACAGCGAACCTCACCACGCCGTTCCTCGATAATCCCCCAACCCGTATGGGCCAAACCGGGGTCGATACCCAAAATGACCAAGCCAACCTCCCCTCGCCACAAGTGCAGCGCAAGGCAAGGCCCCGCGCACTATTCACGAACGTCTGTTCTAGAATAACACAACGGGGCTGAGATGCTTAGTTGAAGTATCGGGGTTGGAAGCGAATCCCATCCCTAGTTTAGTTCTGCGAGAAGAATGGGAACTGTCGGGGATCAACCGGCGGGTGCGGCATCGGTCCGCCCTGGGGCCCACCCTGCGGGCCACCCTGGCCGCCCATCATCTTTTCGATGGCGTCCTGGACCTCGCCCTCAAACTTTTTCATGCCCTCATGCAGGCGACGCTGGCCATCCTCGGAGCGCAGCTCCTCCATCTGCTCGGGCGAAATGCCCAACAGGTCACCCAGTATGCCCATCATCTCGCCACGCATGCGCTCGCTTGTATCCTCGTCAGCAAAGCGATTCACCTCGGCACGCGCCAGAGAATCGACCGTCATGCGTTCCTTGCCGCTCAGCCCCAGGTCGGACCACGCAAGCATGTACGGCCAGGCGCGCTCGACAAACGAACGGGCTGAGACAATCGGCGCCGTCGGCAGCATGCGGCGAGCGGCCTCGCCCTGACGTACGAGCATCAGCAGCAGTGAGCAGGCCTCGGGCTTGCCGGCGGCCATTGGGATGTCGTCGAAGGGGCGGTTGCGGTCGACGTGTGACTCGAGCGTGCCATCGACCTCGCCCGGCTCAAGCCCGCCGAGCAGCTGCGCCGCGCGGTCGAGCATATCGACCGGACCGTCGAGCGTCGAGAGCGCTTGCGCCAGCACGCGCTCCATGCAATCCTCCACCGCGTTGAGCGTCACGAGCTCCTGCGGCACCACGGCAGACGTACGGTTGCGTACGCGCGCCACAAACTCGAGCGTCGACAGGTATACATCGCCAAAGGGCGCATAATCGCCCTGGTAGCCACCGCAAAGCGCGGGCGCCGCCAGCGCGTACTCAGTTTTGGACAGCGGGCTCAACGCCATCGCACCCAGCTCGAGCGCCGTATCCTCCAGCATGAGGCCCAGCGTGCGAGAGCGCAGACGCTCGGCGTCGCCCGCCGACACATCGCGGTCGAGCACACGCGCGGCATCCGGCGCATCGCGCTCAACCGTACGAATATGCAGGCGCTCGGCAATGGCGCGGACGGCGGCGCAGCGGGCAGCCTCGGCCTCTTCCTGCGCCGGCGTAAAGATGCGGTTGCGCCCCAGCACCAGGCCGACCACATTGCGCGGACCCAGGGCGTCGACGGCAAGCGCCGCCAGCAGGGACGACGGCAAGTCGCCCTCGAGCGCCACCACGGCGCGCGACGTACCGCGGGCGCGAGCGTTATCGCGAACGGCGAGCACCAGCGCCTGCCACAGCCATTCCTCGGAGCGAAACTCGGGCAGCTCGTGGTCCTCCAAGGCATCGAGCATCACGCCGCGCTGGATCTCTTGAACCAGTAGGCTCTCCTCAAAACACGGCGCTTGGGCCACCACGCGGCCGCAGTCGTCGAGCACAAACGAGCCGCCGGTATACACCGACTCGTCGTACGCACCGACCGGCGCCATGCAGGCAAACCACACGCTGCGCTTGGATGCGATCTTGCGGTAGGCTCCGCTGCGCACGGCGGCGATCGCAGCGCTCTCGCGGTCGGTCATATCAAACGCGTTGAACTGGAAATAGGCGATGAGGTCGACGCCGGTCGGCAGCATCTCGAGCTCGCGGTCCAAGTCGAAGATCACGGCGATACGCACGCCGTCCACGTCAAACACCGGCGGCGCCCAACGGGCATCGCCGGTCCCACCGCGCTGCAGGGCAATGCTCGAACGGGCCGGCACCACATGGCCGTCCTTAAGCATCATATAGTCAAGCAGTGGCTGGCCCTCAAACGAGACCGCCGCGGGCACGATGCAGATCATATCGAGCTCTTGGATACGCTCGGCGACGCCGGTCAGACCCGTCAGCATGTCGTGCTCAAAGTCGGCAGCGCCCACCAGGCCGCCGGGCAGGGCTCCCATAAAGAGCGGAGCCGGCACGCACAGCACGCGCGCACCGCGCTCGTGGGCCAAGCGCGCCTGGTCCTCGATGCGACCGCAGATACCCTCAATATCACCCAGGCGCATATCGATCTGTGCAAGTGCGAGCTTCATGGCTCAGCCCTTTCCGTCGTAAACCATCGTTGTCGTAGTAAAAGCGCCGGCCGCAAGATGCAGTCGGCGCTTGCATGTGCATATGCTAGCTATGATACCCCGAGCGGGGGCGCGCTCCTAGAACGTCGCGGACCACAGCCCATGCAGGTTGCAATAGGCATAGACGGTACCGGTCTTGGAGCCGCCGGCAAAAAACGTCGCGGGCTTCATGCCGGGCTGGAGGTAATGGACCTCCAGACGGCCCTCGGCCTCAAGGGCGATCCACTCAATATAGTGCTCGGGCACCATAGGATGCTCGACCGAGCCCACGCGCGCACGGATCACATGACCGTCGCGCTCGCTCTCGACGACGGGCACGTGCTTCTCGTGCGCCGCGTCCTCGGTGTTCGCGGTCAGCTCCGTGCAGCCGGCAGGGGTTGCAACGTCGTTGCCAAGAGCGGCGATAAGCTTACCGTCGGGGTCCTTAAAGAATTTCGCCATGATGTTCTCCTTTGCTGATGTGCCAATGTTCTCGATACTTCTTATGCCCAAAGGCAAGCGAACCATCCACGGCATCGCAAATGAACACATAACGAGCGGGGACGATGGGGCAACGTGCGCCATCCGCCCTGGCGGCCCCACCCGAGCGGGTTAGCGCCCGTCGCCGCCGAGCAGTGCCAGAACATCCTCGCGGGTAAACAGCGCCGAGGAGATGCCGTCGCCGCCGAGCACGCTGTTGACCAGGTCACGCTTGGACTCCTGCATCTGCATGATGCGCTCCTCGATCGTGTCCTTGGCGATGAGCTTGTACACGGTCACGGTATGTTGCTGGCCAATACGGTGCGCGCGGTCGGTCGCCTGATCCTGCGCGGCCACGTTCCACCACGGGTCGTAGTGAATGACCACGTCGGCCGCCGTCAGGTTAAGGCCCACGCCGCCCGCCTTGAGCGAGATCAAAAAGACCGGCACCTCGCCCGCCTGGAACTGCGTGACCATCTTGGCGCGGCTCTCCTTGGACGAAGCGCCCGTGAGCTTAAGAAAGCCGATGTCCTCCTTGGCCAGGCGCTTGCCAATGATATCGAGCATGCCCGTAAACTGGCTGAACAGCAGAATGTGATGCCCGCCGTCGAGCGCACCGTGCACGAGTTCCATACAAGCGTCGAGCTTGGCGCTCCCCGCCTTGTAGTCCTCGTAGTGTAGATGCGGATCGCAGCAGATCTGGCGCAGCTTGGTGAGCTCGGCGAGCACCTTGAGCTTGTCTTTCTTAAACTCGGATGCCTCGCGGTGCTGTACCTGCTGGGCGATGCGGTCTTGGTTGGCCAGGTAGAGCTTGCGCTGCTCGCCGGTGAGCTGTGCCATGACGGTGTCTTCGATCTTCTCGGGCAGATCGGCCACCACGTCTTCCTTAACACGGCGCAGCACAAACGGCGACACGAGCGCCTGCAGGCGAGCGGCGCTATCGCCCTCGGCGTGCTCGACCGGGCTTTCGAAGCGCTTGGCAAACGACTCGCGCGTGCCAAGCAGGCCCGGCATCAAAAAGTCGAAGATGCTCCAGAGCTCGGACAGGCGGTTTTCGATGGGCGTGCCCGTCAGGGCAAAGCGCACACCGGCCGGCAGGCGCTTGGCGGCGCGCGCTACCTGCGTGAGCGGGTTTTTAATGTACTGGGCCTCGTCGAGCACAACGCGGGCAAAGTCCTGCTCGGCATACTCGTCGATATCGCGGCGCATGAGGTCATATGACGTCACGACCACGTTATGCTCGGGCACGCCGGCTATCTGCACGCGGCGCTGCGCCTTGGCACCCACGATGGCGCACACGTCGAGCGAAGGCGCAAAGCGCTCCAGCTCGGCGGTCCAGTTGTACACAAGCGACGCAGGGCACACCACAAGCGTGGGCTTAGTGTCCCCCGCCTCCACGCGCGCCAGGATATGTGCGATCATCTGCAGCGTTTTGCCCAGGCCCATGTCGTCGGCCAAAATACCGCCGAGACCCAGGTGCTCAAGCGAGCCGAGCCACTGGTAGCCATCGACCTGGTAGCCACGTAGCGTGGCCTTGAGAGATGCCGGCACCGTAAAGTCCATCTTGCCGAGCGTATCCAGGCGCTCGACGGTGCGACGGAATGCAGCATCGCGATCGGCTTCGAGCGCGGGCGTGCGCGCAAGCATGCTGTCGACAAACAGGGTACTCGACGCGGGAAGCGACACGCCGTCGAGCAGATCGACGGCATCGACGCCCAGGTCCTCGGCAAGACCAAACGCGGCGCGGGCACCCTCGTCCAAGCGTACGATGTCGCCGGACGTCAGACGCGCAAACGTCTGGTGGCGCTTGTACGAGTCCAGATAGATGGCAAGATCTGCCGCCGAAAGACCGCTCGCGCCCAGTTCGACATCGAGCAGGTTGCTCTTGACGGTCGCGCGCACCGAAAGCTTGGGCGCAGGGCGCACCGAGATCTGACGCAGGCGGTCACTGAGCATGACCTCGCCCAGCTCGGACAAGGCGGCAAGGCCCTCGGTGAGCAGGCAGAACAGGCTCTCGTCATCGCGTTCCTCAAACGCCAGGCCGCCCTCGTAAAAGTCGAAATACAGGGCCGCCGTGTCCATAACGCGAAACTCTGCTATCTCGTCGCGCGGCGGCACACCAGGGCGCTGTTCTTCGAAGGGGCTTCCCGGAGCACCCAGGCTAAAGAGATCTGCTGACCAATCGCCGTAGGCTACCGTAATCTTGCAGGTCACGAGACCGTCGTCGACACCGATTGCCATGGCAAAGCTCGGCTCGGGCGCCACGGTGTCGAGCACGGCGGGAGCGGTGAGGTCGGTATATTCGCGCAGCACGGGCAGTGCCATACGGCAGAATTCGCCCACCTGCTCGGCGGCTATATGGACCGGCGTGCGACAAGGCAGCAGACGCGACAGAAACGGTGCGGCATGCTGGGCAAACGCCGCATCGGCGCGGCGCGCGCGGTGCGTGTCGACCAGATAGGCAACGTCGCCCGAGGCAAAGCAGTACATATCGGCGGGCAGGCGCAGATCGTAGCTGCCACCAGCCGTCGGCGCAATCTTGGCGGCGAGGAGCGGTGGTTGTTTTGCCGAGGCCTCGTCCTCCCCCACCGGCGACAACTCAACCGCTACCTCGTAGGAACGATGCGTCGTCGTTCCCCGCGACCAGGCGGGCTCAAAAGAAATGGTCCGGCCACGCAGCAGGTCCAGCATGTATACGATGTCATGCTCGGACAGCGGCAGCTGACGCTCGGCGACAAAGCCGCTGCGTGCAAAATCGTACGACGCCGAACGCGAACTCGTGATGTCGCTCAGATACACAACCGTTGCCACAACAAGGTCGAGCAGGCGCACCGAAACCTCGTCGAAGGCCTCGGGCGCATGGACAAACGTGAGCTTCTTGCCGTACGAGAACGTGCCCCCGCGCGCGTAGGCGGCGGCCATGCCGTCGATATCCTTGACCACGTAGGACACCGAGCCGCAGCGGATGCGAAGCTCGAGCGCCCAGCTAAAGCGGTCGGCAAACAGCGGATTGTAGTACGGCACCAGCGAGGGCTCCAACACCGCCTTGGGGGCATCGGGGTCGACAGCGCCGGCGAGCTTGCGGCGCATGCCCGCCAACTCATCCATGCGCGCGTCCGAAAGATCGGAGAGCGCCTTCATGAGGCTCGGGCTCGTGGGAACGGGCGCCGGGAAGGGAAAGTTAGGGTTGACCGCCGGTGCGGCGAACGCGGGACGCACGGCTTGCTTGGGCGCCGCCGTAAACGTGCGAACCGGTGTGCGCAGGCCCTCGACGGGCTCGATGCCGCCGGCGTCCAGGTACGCCAGCGCCGTGGCGATGGCGTGCTTGCACATGCCGGGGTAGCGATAGGCAGCGGGGCAATCGCAGTCGTAGTCGATTACCTCGTGCTCGTCCATGTCGAGCACCACGTGTGTCTTGTACAGGTCGCCGCGCGAGCCGCGCACTGCACCCTCAACCGTCACGTTTTTGGAGAAGCGCGAGCCGTTGTCCTCAATCGACAGCACGGCGCCGTTGAGCATGAGCGAGCGGCCCTTCATAAAGGTGCCGCTCAGCGCCGCCTCTTTCCGGAGCGCCTGCACAAACGTCCCCTGCGCCATCACTTCCTCCAATCTCGCGCGGACCAGCAAGGTCGCCTTTAGATCACCGTCACTCTGCCCTGGTTACCCACGATGGCCTTGGCCTCGGCCAGCAGCGGAATCGAGCGAGCGTTGACCTTAGCAGGTACCTCGGCGCGCAGCACACGCCCGTCCACCTGCTCGATAAAGATCTCCACGCGGTCGCCGCCCGGGTTAGTGGTGAGAACCGTGGCCAGGCGCGCCATATTGCCCTGGCTAAAGCGGCTGTTGGGCACCATGACCTCAAACACCTTGGGCTTGTTGTTCTCCTCGTTGAGCTCCAGCGGCACGATCTCCTGCGCGATGATCTGGTCGCCGCGGTCCGAGCGCTCGAGTTTGCCCTTAATACGAACAAACGCATCGGACAGCTGTGCGCCGGTCTCGGGATCGACCTCGCCGTACAGGTACCCCTCGGCCTCCTTGTAGGTCTTGGGGAACACCACGACGGTGGCCTCGCCTTCCATGTCCTCGAGCTGAACGATGCCCATGGGGTCGCCGTTTTTGGTCACGCGCTTGGACACGCTCGAGACCATGCCGGCCCACCACAGTGCCTTGCCCTCGGGGATCTCCTGGTTGATGGTGCCGCCCGTGGGGTTTTGCACTTCGTAGCCGGTATCGATCTGCGAGAACGAGAAGTCGCGCGCTTTGCTGAGCGCATACTCAAACGGGCGCAGCGGGTGGTCCGAGACATAGATGCCCAGAACCTCCTTCTCCTGGCTCAGCTTGAGGTGGCGGTCCCATTCCTGGCCGTCCGGATCGGGCACGCTGACCTCAAAGCCCGAGCCCTCAACATCACCAAACATGTCGAAGAACGAGGTCTGGCCACTCGCGCGGTCCTTCTGGCGCTTTATCGCGGCGTCGATGATGTTCTCGGGGTTGTTCTTGTCCACAAAGTGCATCATCTGGCGGCGCGGATAGCCCGTGGAGTCGAAGGCACCTGCCTTGATCAGCGATTCGATCACGCGGCGGTTGGCCTGGCTCGAGTCCACGCGCTCGACAAAGTCGTGCAGCGTCTTAAACGGGCCGCCCGCCTCGCGCTCGGCGATAATCGCCTGCGCCACGCCGGTACCCACGCCGCGGATGCCGGCCAGACCAAAGCGCACGCCTTCCTTGGTAGCCGTGAACTCGGTGCCGGACTCGTTGACATCTGGCGACAGCACGGGGATGCCGTCGTGACGGCATGCCGAGACGTAGTGCACGATCTTGTCGGTCTTACCCGTATAGGACGTCAGAACGGCCGCCATGTACTCGTGCGGATAATGCGCCTTGAGCCACGCCGTCTGCATAACCAAGATGGCGTAGCCAGCGGAGTGCGACTTGTTAAAGGCGTAGGACGCGAACTCGAGAACATCGTCCCAAATCTTCTGGGCGACCTCGCGCGTGTAGTTGTTCTTGATAGCGCCATTCATCCAGTGGTCGTAGGTGGTCTCGTCCGAGCCATCCTCCCAGTGGAGCACCGTCGACGTGAGCAGCTTAATCTTTTTCTTAGCCACGGGCTTACGGATACGCGAGTCCGATTCGCCCTTGGAGAAGCCGCACATCTCGACGGAGATGAGCATAACCTGCTCCTGGTAGACCATGGTGCCGTAGGTTTCGCCCAGGATGTCGTCCAGGCGGTCGTCGTAGGAGACGGCCGGCTCCTTGCCGTTCATACGGTTGATGTAGGACGAAACCATGCCGGCGCCCAGCGGGCCCGGGCGGTACAGGGCGATCAATGCTACGACGTGCTTGTACTCGGTGGGCTTCATGTTCTTGATCGTGGCCGTCATGCCGGCAGACTCGACCTGGAAGACGCCGGCGGTGTGGCCGGAACCCATGAGCTTAAAGATCTCGGGATCGTCAAAGGGAATCTCTTCCTCTTTGATGTCGATGCCAAAGTTCTTTTTGATGTTTGCCTTGGCCTTGGAGATAACCGTCAGCGTACGCAGGCCCAGGAAGTCCATCTTGAGCAGGCCCATGTCGGCAACGGTATGGCCCTCGTACTGGGTAATCTCGACGCCGCCCTTGGTGTCGAGCTTGGTGGGCACGTGCTCGTTGACGGGGTCGCGGCAGATCAGAACGGCGCACGCGTGCACGCCCTCGCCACGGGTGAGGCCCTCGATCGAGAGCGCCGTGTCGATGATGCGGCGAGCGTCGTCGTCCTTTTTATAGGCCTCGGCAAAATCGGGGTTAAACAGATCCTCTTTGCCGGGTTGTTTGTCGAGCACCTGCTTGAGCTTGACCTTGGGGTCGCTCGAGACCATCTTGGACAGGCGCTGGCCCATGTAGACCGGGTAGTCCAGGACGCGCGCGGCGTCGTTGATGGCCTGCTTGGCCTTAATGGTCGAGTAGGTGATGACGTGGGTAACCTTCTCGGGGCCGTAGAGCTGGCGAACGTGCTCCACGACCTCGAGGCGCCGCTCATCGTCGAAGTCCATATCGATATCGGGCATCTCGGTACGCTGCGGGGACAGGAACCTCTCGAACATCAGGCCGTTCTCGAGCGGGTCGAACGCGGTGATGTTCATGGCGTAGGCGACGATAGCGCCGGCGGCCGAACCACGGCCGGGGCCGACGCCGATGCCGTTGTCCTTGGCCCATTGCACGTACTCGGCGACGATCAAGAAGTAGGCGGCAAAGCCCTTGTCGCAGATGACCTTGTATTCGTACTCAAAGCGCTCTTTGATGTTGACGCCACCGATCTCGCGCGTGGCCCAGTCGTCACCATAGTGCTGGCGCAGACCCTTCTCGCACTCGCGGCGGAACTGGCTCTCGTGCGTCTCGCCGGGGTCGAGCAACGGGAAGCGCGGCAGGATGATGGAGTCCCAGTCGAGCTCCACGTAGCACTTGTCGGCGATCTCGAGCGTGTTGTCGCAGGCCTCGGGGCAATACGGGAACATCGCCCGCATCTCCTCCTCGGTCTTCATGTAAAACTCCGAGCCGGTCATACGCATGCGGTTGGGGTCGTCGACCTTGGCGTTCATGCCAATGCACATGATGACGTCCTGCACGGGCGCGTCCTCGCGGCGCAGGTAGTGGAAGTCGTTGGTGGCGATGACTTTGACGCCCACCTGCTTGGCGATATCGATGAGCGTGCGGTCCATCTGCTCGTCGGTCAGGCCGTTATCGGTGGTAATGCCGTGTTCCTGGATCTCGATATAAAAGTCGCCGGGGTCGAAGGTGTCACGGAAGGTCTCGGCCCACTTGATGGCGCCTTCCATGTCACCGCGGTCGATGTACTTGGGGATGATGCCGGCGATGCAGGCGCTCGTGCAGATCATGCCCTTGGCGTGGCGGCGCAGGTTGTCGAGCGTCACGCGCGGCTTGTAGTAAAAGCCCTGCACGGCGGCCTCGGAGACCGTCTGCATCAGGTTGACGTAGCCCTCCTGGTCCTTAGCCAGAAGGATCATGTGGTAGAGCTCGGGCTTGTGGTCGCGGGCGAGCGTCTCGTCCGGCGTAAAGTAGACCTCGCAGCCAAAGATGGGCTTGATGACCAGAGGCGGCTTGAGCTCGTCGATGTTGCCCTTCTCGTCCCACATGGCCATGTCCTTCACATACTGGGCATGCTCGCGCGGGTTTGCCTCGGGATCGGGCTCCACCAGCTCGTCGCGGCGGTCCTTTTCCAAGAAGGCCTTGTCGTGGCTCCACGTCTTGTACTCGGGCGTATTGTGGTTGACGGCGTCGCAGGCCAGCGCCAGATCGGGCACGCCATACATGTAGCCGTGGTCGGTAATGGCCACGGCGGGCATGCCCAGCTCAACGGCACGATTGACCATATCCTGGATACGGGTTGCGCCGTCGAGCATGGAGAAAACAGTGTGATTGTGCAGATGGACGAATGCCATGTGATGAGCTCCGATGCGGGTTCGTGTTCTGACTGAACGATTTTACCCCACGGCACGGACAGCACCCGAACCTAGCCAAACCCACACGGCTCCTCTTGCAGTTGCGGTGAAATAGTTCCCGCTTGGGCCATCTGGGCCGCAATACAGGAACTATTCCACCGCAAGTTATCTGAGGGCTAGAAGTTGTAGGTGACTACTTGGGGCTCAGCGGGTTCAACGAAGAGAGTCGGATCGGCCTGTTCCACGCGGACGAACTTGACGGTCACGGCCTCAAAGCCCGCCTTGTGTAGAACATCGGCGTAGACGCGCGCCTGCAGGGCGTGCTTCTCCTGCAGCTGTTCCGGCGTCTCGTCCGGCGTGCCGCCCGTCTTGTAGTCGATGACCAGCGCGTGTGACGAATCCGCCGGGTTCGTCGCCAAAGCGTCGATGGCGCCTTCGGCATACGCACCGTAGCGAGCGATGTCCTCGTCCTCGCAGCCCAGCGAAAAGAACGGCACCTCGGCGCGAACGCACGGCCACGCGAGCAGGTCGGCACGAACAGCCGACTTGAGCCAGCGGTCCAGGGCAACGTCGAAGCGTTCGCGCTGCTCCGGCGTCAGGCGCCACAGGCGCGCCAGCGCATCGGCACGCGCGGCGGGCAGCGCATCGGCACCCATCTCGATAAGCCACTGGCAGGCAGCGTGGAAGGCCGAGCCCAGCGCCATGGGGTTGCCGGTAGGCTCAACGGCGGCCACGTCTGCATCCGTCATCTCGGAACCATCCGACTCCGCATCATCGCCGGCCTCGTCCATGGGCACGTGTGCCTCGGCGGCACGGTCCTCGGACTCGGCATGCAGCGCCGCGGCAATTGACGAGTAGCTGTACGAATCGCGCGCCGGATACGGACAGATACCCATGCGCACGCCCACCGCCTGGGGATACACGAGCTCAAACGCATCGGGCTCGGGGTCGGCAGGACCGGGAACGGCGGCACGGGCATCTGCACCGGCACCCTCCGGCTCCGCATCGCCGCGGACAAGCCTGCCCTCGGCATCCAGCGAAGCGTTGGCCTCAAACGCCTGCTCGCCAAAGGTAAAGTCCGCGAGCGAAATGAGCTCGTAGTCGCCCGGCTGGGAGTTGTCGAACACCAGGCGGTCGGCATCGAGCTGCGGCATGTCCAGAGCGTCGGTCGGCAAAATACGGCGCAGCACGTCATAGGTCAGATCGGTCTCGACGTCGAAGGTCGGCGCCGTCACCTTGCCACGGCTCACGCCGGCATCCATCGCCAAGATCACCAGCTCGCGCGCACGCGTCATGGCAACATAGAGCAAGCGGGCCCGCTCCTCGAGCGAAAGCTGCAGGTCGTCGTTGCGCAGGCGAGCAAATGCCTCGGCGGGAGAACCCGTCGCACAGACGTCCTCCATGAGCTCCGGCGGCAACCACAGCGACGTACCCTTGCCCTTAAACGCATGCTCAAACTGCTTTTTGACGTCGTCGCCCTTCACAAAGGTTCCGTCGGCGAGCTTAACGCCGTCGAAGCGTGCCGGCAGTGCCACGACCTGCGCTCCGCCCTCGACGCGACCCATCTGTGCCGCACCCGAGGACTTACGCACGCCAAAGCACTCGGCGACCGCCACGACCGGATATTCCAGACCCTTGGATGCATGCACGGTCATGATGCGTACCGCGCCGTCACCCTCCTCGTTGAGGGCGCCTGGGGCTTCCTTGCCCGCCAAGAAGCGGTCGAAGGCAAGCGCGATGGAGCGCGGCGAGTTACCGAACTCGGCCTCAGCCTCAGCCACGGCATCGAGCGCCTTGAGCACGTTGGCGGCGATGGCCTTGCCCTCGGGACCACGCTGCGCCAGACGCACGAACCAGCCCGAAGCATTGACCACGTCGCGCGCGATCGCCGCGAACGAATCGCGACCCACGCGACGAAGCGCATAGCGCAGCACCTCGCGGGCGCGCGTCACGAGCGGCAGGTCTTGCAGGCCCGGCACATCGGAATCGCTCATGATGCCCGCATCGATGTTGCGACGCGAGGTCTCCCCCGTCTGCTCGTCGAGCTTGGTCGCCAGCGCCAAAAACTCCTGGGCGCCGAGTGCAAACATCGGCGAGGCCAGCAGCGGCATAAGGCCCTGCGCCGTATCGGCCGGGTTGGCGAGCGCGCAGACTAGGGCGCGCACCGTCTGCACCTCGGCTGCCTGGGCAAAGACCGAGCCGCCTGCGATGACGCAGTCGAGCCCCTGGTCGCGGAAGGCCTGCGCGTAGACATCTGCGTTGGTCATGCGGCCCAGCAGCAGCACCATGCCGCCCTGGGGCTGGCCGGCATCGGCAAGTGCGCGGAAGCGTTCGGCGATCGCACGGGCCTTGGCCTGCGTGCGCTCCTGTGTACTGCCGCCGGCAACAAAGAGGGCCTGGCGACGCGAGGCGTCTGCCACCAGCGTGTCCTTGCGGCCGTCGCTCGCCTCAAGATCCAAAAAGCCCTGCATCAGGCCGCCGTTGTCGCCGTCGAAGACGCGTGCCACGTAACGCAGCACCTCGTCATGGCTGCGGAAGTTGCGCACGAGCTTGACGAGCTCGCCAGCAGGAGCATCGACAGCGGCGCCAGCGACGGTCGCTGCCTCGGCCGTCCCCGAGGCGCCCACTTTGCGCTCCTGGCGACGGAAGACCTCGACCTCGGCGCCGCGGAAGCGATAGATCGACTGCTGCGCATCGCCCACGGTGCACAGCGCGCGCTCCCCCGCACCCGTCAGGTAGCGGATCAGGTCGACCTGCATCTGGTCGGTATCCTGGAACTCGTCGATCATGACCATCTTAAAGCGGCCCTCGTATGCCGCTCGGATTGCCGGGTAATCGCGCAGGGCCTCGTAGGCCATGCGCAGCAGATCGTTGTTGTCGAGGGCAGACTGGCCGGCCTTCAGCGCGCGATACTCGGCCTCCACGGAGCGGGCCAAGCCCACCAGTGCATCGAGCGCGGGACCACCGCAGGCCAGCACGATATTGATAAATGCATCGGCGGCCTCGGCCTTGAGCAGCTCGACCTGCTCCTTAGGGAATGCCTTGCTCGCGCGCGGCATGGCGCACGACATCATGAGTCGCGCCGCATCGGCCATGGTCTTGCCGCTGGCCTCGAATGCATCGATGGCATCGAGCGCCACCTGCGCCTTTTCGGTCGCCGCCTTGCTTGCACCCAACGCCGATCGATAGGCATCGGCAAGCGCCGAGGTGTCGGCCTGGCCGCGTGCCACGCGCACGTCGTCCATGCCGCCCGGCAGCTGGCTCGAGAGCTCCAGCAGCTCGCGCACCAGGCCCTTGATGGTCGTGCCGGCGCCAAAGGGGCCGCCCTCGCCCGCCATGGGATACCAGGCATAGAGGGCCTTGAGCGAGGCGGCGAGCTCGGGAGCAGCATCGGGCGCCGTCGCGCGGGCCAGCACATGCTCAACAGCCTGGTCCATAAGCTCGTCGGTATCGGTGAGCACCGTGAACTCGGGATCGATGCCCAGCTCCAACGCATGTGCGCGCAGGATACGCGAGCACATGCCGTGAATGGTCGAGATCCACGCATCGTCGACGGTCAGGGCCTCCTCGTCCATGCCCTCGTCGATAAGCGCACGGCGCACGCGGTCACGGATCTCGGCCGCGGCATCTTTGGTAAAGGTAATGGCGAGCACCTGGTCCAGATGCTCAACGAACGGACCGGATTCGGGCGAGAGCGCGTAGACGATGCGGCGCGTGAGGGTAAAGGTCTTGCCCGAACCGGCGCCCGCCGAGACAAACAGCGGACGGTCGAGCGTTTTGACGATCTGCAGCTGTTGCGGCATCAAGGTCGAAAGATCCATGGTCTACACGTCCCTCCTTACAAACGTTCCTTCGTGGTTATACGAGCAGCGCGCATGCGCGGCCTGAGCCGACGTCGGGTCGACGGCAGCAACGTTGCCTGCCTCGAGCTCGCGCAGGCGCTCGGCGATGCCGGCCTCCACGCGATCGAGCAGGGCGTCGAAGTCCATGCTGCCACCCTCGCCGGGGAAACCTTTCTTAAGGCCCGGGATGCGACCGTCGCCGCGCTCTTCCTCGAGCAGCTCGGCGCTCGCGGCACCGCGCAACGCCGGCTTGCCGCCCTTGGTCGAAAAGTAGAGCGCCGCGCGGGTGTCCAGATCCAGCGCCCGGCGCATGGCCTGGGCGTAGATGAGCGTTTGGGTATGTGGCGGCAACCAGCGCGGGTCGTCGATGGGCGCCGTGCCCGATTCCTCGTCGCGCACCGTGGGGTCGGCGAGCTTAAACTCCTCAACGCCCGTGCGATGCTTGTAGTCGATCACCACGGCACGATCCTCGGCGTCCACGTCCACGCGGTCGATGCGTCCGCCAAGCGGCCAACCGGCATACTCGACCTTGAGCTCGTTGAAGGCAAACTCCAGGTAGCGCGGGGCAAAGGGGGCAAGTGCCTCGGACTCGTAGGCAAGCACGCCCTCCAGCTGCGGCAGAATCTCGGCCACCTGGCGCCCCTCCACCGCAGAGAGCGGCACCAGCGGGCCCTCCGTGCCTCGCTTGCCGGCGTGCTCGGCCAACGTCTCGTCAAAGACCTCGCTCAGCAGCTCCTGAGCACGTGGCAGGTTCTCGGGCGTCACACGCTCCATGCCCTCCTGGGGCAGACGAGCATGCAGGTGCTCCAACACGTCGTGGACAAAGTTACCCTTCTCCATGTTGCCAAAGCCCGCGTCGATGGACTGGGGCTTCACGCGATACGACACAAACCAGCACAGCGGGCACGTCGAGTACGCCTCAATCTGCGAGGCGGACGTCAGACGCGGCACGAGCGGCGCGTTCTCGCCCTCGCCATCGCGGCGACGCAGGACCAGGTACGGCACAGCCGCCTCACTCAAATGCTGAGGAGCCTCGCACACGACGCGTTTGTACTCGATGCCCTCGCCGGCCGCTGGATCAAAATCGGCGACGATACCGCCCTCGCCCACGCATGCAACCTTGGCGGCGCCGGCAGCCTCGGCGTGCGCCCGCAGCTCGGTCCACACGGCAGCCGGGTAGCACTCGCGCGCCTGGCGATCGTGGGTCACGCGGGCGAGCACAACGGGGCCGCGCGCCGCCTGCATCACGCGGCCAAAGCGCACGCGCAACAAGGCGGCAGGCTCAAGCGTCACACCGCTGCGATCTAACTCCGCCGTCAGCGTGGCCAGCGGGCCCTCCTCGTGCGAAAGCGGATAACTGTCCAGGTCGACGTCGGTAAACAGCACGGCATCGTAGCTGGCGGGGCGCAGGGCTGCCGCATCGGCAAGCGACGCAAAGCGCACCTGGGCGCGCGGCGCGCGGTCGACCTCGTAGGTCTCGTAATCGTATGCGGTGCTGCGCTTGTCCACCTTGGTACGAACGCCGTCGAGCACGGGCACGGTCGCGGCCTGCGACACGTCGAGCGCGCGGGCGTCGTTCATAAGGATGTCGATGGCATGTCGCAGTAGGGCGGTCTCCGCCTGGCGACGAGCCTGACCGTCAAAGCCTCCAAGGGCGCGATCGGGCAACGCCTCGGCGACGGCGAGCATGGCCTTGAGTGCCGTCACGGGTTTGTCGCGCCACAGCGCTTGGAACACGTCCGAGACCACGCACGGCACGTTCTTAAACCAGTTCTCATCACTGGCAGCCTTGCGGGCACCCCTCACCTGGCCCTGCACGCTCTGCAGCAAGCTCTTGACGCCCGCAGTGGTCTTGCCGCGCGACAGGCGCATGTTCTTGTCGAAGGTGCGCGCACTGGCGGCATCGGCACCCGAAAGCGGACTATAAATCCAGTCGGCAAGCTCCGGCGCGGGCCACCACTCGGTCTTGGAGGCGGTGCCCTCGTCGGCGGCCTTCATGCGCTCGATCAGATTGGCGAGCGCCGTGAACTGCCTGCCCGCGATGGATTGGGAAAACGCCGTGAACTCGGTTGTCTCGGCCGCAATATGACGTGCCGCCAAACGGGCAGCGAGTTCACCGAACAGCTGGGGCGCCCGGGCAGACACCACGAGCACGCGCACGGGGTCCGCGGACGCCGTGACACCGCCGTCGACCGCGGCGTCCTCACACGTTTTTACCATCTCATCGATTGCATCCACATAGGCGTGGGCGCGGGAGTGAGGGCCGGCAACCTCTACAAAGGTAGGCTGAGCGGCAGACTTGGAGGCAGTCTGGGGCGCGGCGGCGCCCTCCCCCAGCGGCGCGGCCTCAAACAGCACACCGCGGGCATCAAAGGCGGCAGCAAGCTCCTCGCGCATTGCCGCCTGCTCGCGGGCAAGCAGCACAACGACCTCTCCCCCATTGTTCGCCACGGCCGACAGCAGCTCGAGCAGGCCGTGCGTAAACGATGTGATGCCGCGCACACATACCGCGCGGGTGCACGCCGGCAGGCTATCGGCCAGGACACTGGCCATAATATCAGCCGCCTCGCAGGGCTCGACCATGTCTCGACGGTCCAAGCCGCTCGCATAGGCACTCAACAGCTCGAACACGCGAGCCTCGGCGTCGCTCTTGGGATCGGGCCGGCGAACGTCGCCGCAGCAGCGCTCGGCACCCGTCCCCGCTACGCCCGGCAGCACATCGCGGGCCATGCGCGCGAGCATGCGCACCGTGCCCTGACTGCGCGAAAGCGGCTGCAGGTCGGCATCGTCGCGACGGGCGATCATGTCCGAGAACAGCATCTGGCGCTGCATGTTGTCGACGAAGCTGCGACCATCGCCCATAAGCTCCCACAGCGAACGAAGCCACGACGCGGGGGTTTTGTAGTCAACGCCCAGCGAGGCGCCAGCAACCGCAGCATCGTGACGGCACAGGTCGAGCTCGGCAAACGAGGGCGCCAGCAAAACGGCACGCCCGTGGCGGGCAACCAGGTCGGCGAGCAACGCCGCCTCAGCATCGCTCAAGTCCGTCCCGGTATTGGTGGTATAGATTCGAACAGGCATGGTCCTCCACTCAAACCGTTCGCAATAATCAATGCATCCATCCTACCCGCCCGCGCGGACAGATTTGCCCCACGCCAACAGATTTCCTCCGTCCCCGAGGGATCAAAAAACCGCCCCCGAAGGGACGGTTCTGCGCAATTCGTTTGTTGCCGTTGGCCTACTCGCCATCCTCCAGCTTGATGAGGATCTTGCGATAGCCACCGTACTCGCCATTAAGTGCCTTGGACACGCGGCTCACCGTGGTGGACGAAGCGCCGGTGCGGGCCTGAACCTCAACATAGGGCTCGCCCTCATCCAGATAGCGCGCGACCTGCAGACGCTGAGAAAGATCGCAGATCTCGCGCGGTGTGCAGATATCGGTTAAAAACGCTTGAATATCATTCTCGTCGTCCAAAAGACTAAATGCGTGGACCAGCTGCTTGACATCAGGCTTGTCAAACATGTTCTCGATATTCATCGATCACCGCCAAACCCGCCATAAGGCATCGAAGTTGATACTGACATCGGGCATCGTTCGCCCGTAATATGCAATAAAACTATGCATGGGCCTTTTGCCCGTAGCAGTGTAGCACACCACCAAACTAAAGCGACAAGACTCTCTGCCAGCGGCACGTTTTTCAGGACGAACGCCGTTTAGAAACCGAATGCGCACGTAAGCTCCACGAATATTTGAGACAATGGGCGCCCAAACACCGCGGCGCGCCCGCGCAACCATCCAAGTCGCCGTCGCAAGCCGCTTCACGCGACGCCAGCAACCCCGGCGCAAGAAAGGATTCACGCCATGCGCTTTATGCTTAACTGGCTCTTCACCTCGATCGCCATCGCGATCGCCACGTTCCTCGTCCCCGGTATCCAACCCTTCGGCTTTGCCGAGGCCTGGGTCTGCTTTGCCTTTGTGGGACTGTTCCTCAACATCGTCGATTCGTTCGTCAAACCGTTCCTCACGGTCATCTCGCTGCCGCTCACAATCATTACGCTCGGCATTTTCCAGCTCGTGCTCAACAGCTTTATGCTGGAGCTCGCCAGCTACCTGTCGGTCAACCTGTTGGGCGTCGGCATCTCCATCGCCGGCTTTGGCTCGGCCTTTATGGGCAGCATCCTAGTGTCCATCATGCGCAGCATCCTCGATAGTCTTGCCGAAGAGTAGAACACCCCCGACACACAAACGCATCGGACCAAATCAAAGGCCGCCCATCGCAAAAATGGGCGGCCTTCTAATTTGCCAAATCTCAGACGGCAAGAAAATCTATCATTTCCCCCCGTCCCCACATAGCAGGTGGGCTAGATGACGTAGTCGTAGCCTTCGTTGGGAGCGACAAGTTGATCGAGCGTCACACCGTCGAGGTAGTCGTTGATAAGCTTGTCCAGGTTCTTCCACACATCGAGCGTGGGGCACTCATCAGATCGCGAGCAGCCCTTGCAGTCGCCATCCAGGCAGGCGACCGGTGCCAGGCTGCCCTCGGTCAAGCGCAGGATCTCGCCCACCGTGTACTGCTCGGGCGGGCGCGTGAGCACATAGCCACCGCCCTTGCCGCGCATGCCCGAGAGCATGTTGGCGCGCACGAGCGTCGCCAAGATGTTCTCGAGATATTTCTCGGAAATCCCCTGTCGCGCCGCGATCTCTTTGAGCGGGATGCGACCGGCCGCCTGGTGCTCGGCCAGGTCAACCATAACGCGCAGGGCGTACCTGCCCTTAGTGGAAACCAACATATATAGTGCTGCCTTTCGGTCTTTTAGTCCGTTGAAATTCTAGCCGAAAAATTGGGTTTGAAAATACCCGTTCCGGTCAAGATGGTTAATCAGCTTGTAATAATCTTCTATTTCCTATTGCATTACTAGGCTTTAGTGTCTACTATGCTTGCCAACAGCTAAACGAACAACCTATAAGGTTTATGGGTTTAGCTGCTAGACACGCCGTAAAACCACACGGCAACCAGCAACTTGAACACTTTGGAGGTTCACCATGAGCAAGGTTTACACGTCCATCGATCAGCTTATCGGCCACACCCCGCTTCTGGAGCTCACCCACTTTGAGGCCGACGAGGACCTCAAGGCTCGCGTGCTCGTCAAACTGGAATACTTCAACCCCGCCGGATCCGTTAAGGACCGCGTCGCCAAGAACATGATTGACGAGGCCGAGAAGGCTGGCAAGCTCGTGCGCGGCGGCGACTACACCATCATCGAGCCCACGAGCGGCAACACCGGCGTCGGCATCGCCTCGGTGGCGGCTGCCCGCGGCTACAAGGTGATCATCACCATGCCCGAGACCATGTCCGTCGAGCGCCGCAAGCTGATGCAGGCATATGGCGCACAGCTCGTACTCACCGACGGCTCCAAGGGTATGAAGGGCGCCATCGCCAAGGCCGAGGAGCTGCAGAAGGAGACTCCCAACAGCATCATCGCCGGTCAGTTTGTGAACCCCGCCAACCCCGCCATCCACAAGGCCACGACCGGCCCCGAGATCTGGGATGACACCGATGGTAAGGTCGACATCTTCGTCGCCGGCGTTGGCACCGGTGGTACCGTGACCGGCGTGGGCGAGTTCCTCAAGGAGCAGAACCCCGAGATTAAGGTCGTCGCCGTCGAGCCCGCCACCTCCCCGGTGCTCTCTAAGGGTCAGGCCGGCCCGCACAAGATCCAAGGCATCGGCGCCGGCTTTGTGCCCGACGTCCTCGACACCCGGGTCTACGACGAGATCATCCCCGTCGAGAACGAGGACGCCTTTGCCACCGGCCGCGCCGTGGGCCACAAGGAGGGCGTGCTCGTGGGCATTTCGTCCGGTGCCGCCGTGTGGGCCGCACTGCAGCTGGCCAAACGCCCCGAGAACGAGGGTAAGACCATCGTGGCCCTGCTTGCCGACACGGGCGAGCGCTACCTGTCCACGGCACTGTTCCAGGACTAGAGCTTCTCGTTCTTAGAACGAGTCCAAGGCACGCCGGTCTCCCCTCTCTTCTGGCAGCCTGGGCTCATCCCAACAGGGTGTCCCACATGACGCCCGAACTTGCTACAATGTCTGCGGCGCGGAACCAGCCTCCCGCGCCGCTTTTCTTTTTTGGCCACATGCCACCAAGGAGAACCTCCCCATGCACAACAAGCGCGTGCTCGTCGCCATGAGCGGCGGCGTCGATTCCAGCGTGACCGCGTACCTGCTCAAAAGTCAGGGTTACGAATGCGTCGGCGCCACCATGCGCCTCACCTGCCCCGCGCCCGACCCCGCCACGGGTATGAGTAAGGTCGACCGCGACATCGCCGATGCAAAGGCCGTCGCCGAGCGCCTGGGGATACCCCACCACGTGCTCGACCTGCAGCAGACGTTCGACCGCAACGTTATCGAGCGCTTTGTGAACGCCTACCAGGAGGGGCTGACGCCCAATCCGTGCATTATCTGCAACCGCCACATTAAGTTTGGCGCGCTGCTCGATGCGGCGCTGGACATGGGCTGCGACTACATCGCCACGGGACATTACGCCAAAACAAGCCAGGCGGCAGACGGCACCTGGCAGCTACATCGCGGCGAAGATCCCAAAAAGGACCAAAGCTATTTTTTGTATTCGCTTACGCAGGAGCGCCTGGCACACACGATCTTTCCGCTGGCGGGCCTGGACAAAGAGCGCGACGTGCGCCGCATAGCCGCCGAGCAGGGCTTTACCAACGCCAAGAAGGCCGAAAGCGAGGACATCTGCTTTATTCCAGACGGTGACTACGCGGGCTATATCGAGCGCCGCTGCGGACATCCCGCTGCACCGGGCGACATTGTGTGGCGCGACGGCAGCGTGGTCGGACGCCATAACGGCGCGCTGCGCTATACCATAGGCCAGCGCAAGGGCCTGGGCGTCGCGATGGCGCATCCCGTGTATGTGACGGGCGTCGATGCCGCCAGCAACACCGTGCATTTGGGCGAGGCCGAGGACCTGGCGGCCACAGCGCTCACGGCAAACGACTGGATCTGGAGCGCTCCGGCAGAGCGCATGGAGGCGGAGCTCGACGCCGGCGGCATTCGCGTAGGTGCCAAGTACCGCTACCGTCAGAAAGACCAGGCGGCAGTGCTCACGCGCGGCGCAAACGGGCAGATGCTCTTGGCCTTTGACGAGCCGCAACGAGCCATCGCCCCCGGCCAGGCCGTCGTCGTCTACCGCGGCGACGTCGTCCTGGGCGGCGGCACGGTGACCGGCGCCATCAAGTAGCCCCATCCCCTTCATAAGTTGCGGTGAAATAGGGACTGTTTAAGCGTTTAAAACCGCCAAACAGTCCCTATTTCACCGCAACTTAGAGAGGACGGCCTCGGTCGGTACTGCTGTGTCAGCCGAGGCCGCTGCTCCCCTAGCGCTGAACGTAGGCGCGAACCAGCTCGTAGGTATTGCGCACGCCGTCGATGTGGCTGCGCTCGTAGTTGTGGCTCGCGTACACGCCGGGGCCGATCAGACCATGGCGAATGTCGTAGCCGGCCGAGAGCGTGGCCTCAACGTCTGAGCCGTAGTGCGGGTACACGTCGATGGCGTAATCGAGCTCCAGCTCGCGCGCGATGTTGGACAGCGTGGTCACCAAGTCGTAGTTGTACGGACCGCCCGAATCCTTAGCGCAAATCGAAACCATGCGCTCGGTGCAGCCCAGGTCATCGCCCACACAGCCCATGTCCACGCTGATCATCTCGCGTGTGTCGGCCGGCACAAAGGCACCGCCGTGGCCGACCTCCTCGTACACCGTAAAGAGCAACGAAACCTTGCGCGAAAGCGTCACCTCGCCTTCGGCGACGGCGCGGGCCAAACCCAGCAGAATCGACGCGGACAGCTTGTCGTCAAGGAAGCGACTCTTGATGTAGCCGCTCTCCGTCACCGTGGTGCGCGGATCCATAGCGATGATGTCGCCGGTTTGAATACCCAGCTCGAGCACATCGTCCTTGCTGTCAACGTTCTCGTCGAGCAGGATTTCCATGTTCTTCTCGATGGTCTTGACCGGCTCGTCGGCCACATGCGCCGAAGGCTCGGTATTGAGGACCACGCCCGTGTAGACATTGCCGTCGCGCGTATAAACGGTGCAGTTCTCGCCATCGGCCGTGGACCACTGGTGCCCGCCGAGGGTTGTGGGGCGCAGGCGACCATTGTCCTTAATGGAGCGTACCATGGCGCCCAGGGTATCGACATGGCTCGCCAACACGAGCGGCTCACCCTCACCACCAAGCTCAACGAGCACATTGCCCTTATTGGAGCGCTCGGGCCCAAAGCCCATATCGCGCAACGTCTCCATCAGATAATCAGTCGCCGCACGGGTATAGCCCGTAGGCGAAGCGATAGAAGTCAGCGTCTTAAGCTGTCCCGCGATATAGGAGAGCGTCTCCTCTAGAGAAGCATCGATATTAGAAGCCATATGCGTCCTTCCAAGTAAAACTAAGACCGAGTCCCGATTTTAACCGTTCTGCACGCACAAGGCCCTGGGAGCCGAGCCGTCCCCAGACGCTCCCGCACCGATTCGCGCATACGCCCGGTTATCAATCCAAATCTTGCATAAATAATATCGGTATATGCATAAATATGAGGCATCAATTTCTCTCATCCCAAGGTACCCTACCCCGGACCGTGCAAAAAACGGAGTATTCAGCACCGCGGCTCCCAACGGCCCCATCACAAACAACAAAATGACGCGGCTGCAGCATGGTTGCAGGTCGTCGCAAACCAAAAACGCGGCGACAGCCCCCTCCGCTCATCGATAGTCCGTCCGCAATGGCTGTCGATAAGCGCCTGCGGGCCGCTACGGCCCATTCACAACGTTATGCATTTGTCAGAGCCTGCTGAATACTCCCAAAAATGCACGCTGGGAAGTGCACCACCTATCCGCAGCGGGCAGCATGCCTTGGTTTTGCCCATCTCGGGGTATCGACGAGGCACAAAAAGCCCCGCCGCGCGTAGCGCGGCGGGGCCAGCGGCAAGTCAAAAGACCATACGCCTACGGGCGAAGGACCACCAAACTAGGTTAGGCAGCCGGGCAGATCTTCTTGAAGAGCTCGATGACGTCGTCGAGCGTCGCCTCGCGCGGGTTACCCGGGAAGCAGGCGTCGGCCATGGCGTCCTTGGCCAGAA